>PHBJ01000013.1 GCA_002840555.1 Deltaproteobacteria bacterium HGW-Deltaproteobacteria-13 | reverse complement strand
TTTCATACTAAACACCTCCCTGCTTCTTGTTGTCTTGATCATAGTGTTCCGGGTGAGGTCTATGCGGACCGTGCAGAACGTAATGGAGTATTGAACCTCCGATTACGCCGCCCGCGGCAAGTAAGCTCAAAGGCTTCAAAAGATTTTTCCAGACAAACACGGATTGCGGCACCTTGGGATCCACCGGCAATTCATCATAAACTTCCGGTTTGAATTGCAGAATATAAATTACATGTGTGCCGCCCACAAATTTGTCGCCGTAAACGTTGGCGTCACCGCCGAGTTTTGCGGCCTTCGCGAAGGCTTTTTTAATCATCTCGTCTTTCGGACCGATACTCAGAGCTCCGGTCGGACAGGATTTGACACACGCCGGCGGAAGGTTTTCCTGAATACGTGAATAACACAAATCACATTTGGAAACCTTTTCCGTCTCTTTGTTATAGCGTGGAACATCAAACGGACAGGCCGCGATGCATTCCTTGCAGCCAATACACTTTTCGCGATGAATGCCCACTGTTTTAATTGGTGTATAATACAAAGCGCCGCTGGGGCAGACTTTTACGCAGGAGGCGTCGGTGCAGTGCATGCAGCCGTCTTTGCGAAAGATCCACGTAAAGTTCTTATCCTTATCTTCATATTCCTGAAAGCGGATCAGTGTCCAGGTGTTCCACTGAAGATCGGGAGGATTCTGGTAAGTGCCCATTTGTTTCGTTCTCAGACCGGGAAGGACATTCCACTGTTTGCAGGCCACCTGGCAGCCGCGACAGGCGGTGCACAGGGTCGTATCAATCAATTTTACAAGTTCATTTCCATTCATTGTCTATCCTCCTTAAGCCTTTTCCACGTTGACCATGAACGCCTTGTACTCGGGGCAGAAGGTATTCGCGTCACCTGCGGTTGGGGTTAACACATTCGTGCTGTCACTGGTACTGTCCTTGGGAAAGAGCCAGCCATAATTGAAGGGCATACCAACCTGATGAATGGTTTTGCCTTCCACATGGAAAGGTTTAAAACGTTTTGTGACCATGGCAACACAGGGTGCTTCGCCACGAATCGAGATCACCTTGATCCGTTCGCCGTTTTTGATGCCTTTTTCCTTAGCCAGTTGTTCGCCGATTTCTACATAGAGTTCCGGCTGCATTTCCAGAAGCCACGCCTGCCAACGCGTCAACGCGCCGGTGCACCAGTGCTCGGTACAGGAATAGGTTGTGCAGACATAGGGATATTTTTCACTGGCATTGGCTAATTTATCCATGTCGCTCTTGAAGATTTCAGCAACCGGATTGATACGTTGTCCGGACATTGGATTCTTCGCCAGCGGTCCTTCCAAAGGTTCATAGTGTTCGGGGAACGGACCTTCGGCCATGCCGGGTCCAAATAAAGCACCCACTCCGTCGGTCTTCATGATGAAGGGATACTTCCCCTTTTCCTTGTTTGCCATTGGAGGCCAGGGACCATCGGGCACATCGCCCACCCATTTATCGCCCTTCCATTCCAGAATATTGCGTTTGGGATTGTAGGGTTTGCCGTTGATATCACAGGATGCGCGATTGTAAAGGATGCGGCGATTGACCGGCCAGGCGTAAGCCCAGTTCGGGAAAAGTCCCAATCCTGTGGGATCGTCCTTGCCGCGTTTTGCCATTTTGTTGAGTCCTTTTTCATCGAAACTTCCAGCCATGACCCAGTTGCCACAGGCGGTTGCTCCGTCGTCTTTGAGATTACCGAATGTCGGCACCAGTTGACCTTTCTTGAATAACGTCGTCGTTCCTTTTGCTTTGTCCTCAATAACCGTATCTTTTAGAAAATGACCATTGATCTGATGGGATACTTTTAATACATCAATGTGTCCTTTACTGTCCAGATAATCCCACTTGAGACTGGTGATGGCGACAGCATTGGGCCCGCCTTCCTTGGCATACAGTTTTTTGACTTCCGCCATGATTTTCAGTTCGATTTCGCCGACAGAGAGCGCATCGCCGGGAGCTTCGGCAGCCTTGTATTTCCACTGCACCCAGCGGCCGGAATTGCTCTGCGAACCATCCTTCTCCATGGTCGCGGACGCAGGCAGGAGGAAGCACTCCGTCTTGATCTTTTTGGGATCGACGCCGGGGCCTCTCCAGAATTCGTATGTTTCGTTATTGAAAATGTTTTCACCCACCAGCCAGTCCAGGTTCTGCATCGCCTTGCGGACTTTGTTGCTATTCGGTGTACTGACAGCCGTATCCGCGCCAACGCAGAAGTATCCCTTCACCTTGCCCGCATACATCGCATCGAACATGTGCATCGTGGAATAGGCTTTCCCGTCTTCCAGCTTAGGCAACCATTGATAGCCGAACTCATTTTCTTTGGTAACTTTATCGCCCCACATACCCTTCAAAAAACTGACAAAGAATTTGGGATAATTCGTATAGTAGTTTGCTGATTGGGGATCCTTGGACTCCGGTGTACATTTCTTCAAATAATGCTCCAGTGTGTCCAGAGAAGCCACTGGCATTTTTAAATAACCGGGTAGATTGCCATAGAGAATACAGTGGTCAGTTGAACCCTGAACATTCGGTTCACCACGCAGTGCATTGATACCACCACCTGCGATACCCATGTTGCCCAGAAGCAACTGGATGATCGACATGGTGCGGATAATCTGGCTGCCGGTGGTATGGTGCGTCCAGCCCAGCGCGTAGCATTCCGTTCCCGCCTTGTCCGGACGGCCGGTGGCGCTGTATGCCTGATAAACCTTGAGCAGGTTTTCCTTGGAAACACCGGTGATGCTGGAAACCTTATCCAAAGTGTAACGGGAATAATGTTTTCTCATCATCTGCAAAACACAGCGCGAATCCAACAGAGTCATATCTCGCTTGGGTATGCCCTTTTCATCTTTTTCCAACACCCAGGTTGCTTTATCGTATTTGCGTTTTGAGGCGTCATAGCCGGAAAAAAGACCGTTATTAAAATCATAATCTTTACCAACGATAAAGGAAGCGTTGGTATAGTTAACGACATAGTCTCTGAAGTATTTTTTATTTTCCAGAATATAATGAATCATGCCACCCAGAAAAGCGATATCCGTTCCGGAACGAAGCGGCACATGGAAATCACAGCGGGCGGAGGTACGGGTGTAACGGGGATCAACGTGAATAACAGTTGCCCCCTTCTCCTTCGCTCTTAATATCCATTTGAAAGCGATGGGGTGATGCTCGGCAGCATTGCTGCCCATAATCAGAATGACATCTGCGTTTTTCAAATCACAGTAGTGGTTCGTCATGGAACCGCGTCCGAACGACTCTCCCAGAGCCGCAACAGATGGACTGTGTCAGACACGGGCCTGATGGTCGATATAGACCAAACCCAGCGCTCTGGACCTGACGCTCATAAGCCAGCATTCTTCGTTGTCCACATTGGAACTGCCATAGTGACCGATCGTTTCGCAACGATTGACCAATTCGCCTTTTTCGTTTTTCGTTATAAAACCTTTATCACGCGTGTTCTTGATAAGGCGCGCGATCCTGGGAATAGCAAAGTCCCAATCTTTTTCTTCCCATTCCGTTGCATACGGCTTACGATAAAGCACCTTGGTGAGCCGATGTTTGTTGGCCTCTGTCAGATCGAAGAAACCCGCGCCCTTGGCACAGAGCGATCCCTCGTTGATGGGATGGTCGGCGTCACCTTCGATGTTGATGATTTTACCTGTCGCCTTATCCGTACTGCAGACAAGGCCGCAACCTACGGAACAGTAACAGCAGGTCGTTATCGTCTGTTTGGCGATCTTGACCCGATTCATTTTGTCTAACTCATCCGCGTATGCTTTTGTTGGATTCAAATTGAGCCCCAGGCTGGAAAGAACAACCCCGCCTCCGACGGCACCGGACAGAGTTAAAAAACCTCTTCTACTAATTTGCATAAAAGCCTCCCCGATATCTGTATCAATTTTGATATATGTCAAACGTGGCATACATTGACCGAAAGTCATAAATATGTCAATATGTTATATAAAACATAGACAGAAAAGAGGTTTTCCATAAAAAATTGATTATCAGGCGAAATTATTGATAAAAAATAATTAATTTTATTGACTTTTCATTACTATCTTCCCTATAAATAAAATAAAGTCTGAACACAGGGAGGCACCAGATGAAAATTAAGTATAAAATCTGGATTGAAAAAAACGGTAAGGTGATTTTCGGCAGGGGCCGGGACAACATTCTCCAGGCCATTAATGAGCAGCACAGCCTCAATGCTGCGGCTAAAGAGTTGGGAATGTCCTATCGGGCGGCATGGGGAAGATTGAAAGCTTCTGAAGAGCGAATGGAAAATAAACTGGTCGAAACCGGCGCCAGGGAAAAATCGCTGCATCTCACACCACAGGCCAAGGCCATCATCGAGAGATTTGAAAAACTTGAAAAGGACGTGGAAAATATTTTAAACACGGCGGATCAGGATTTTAAAAAATTATTTAAAGATGGCGGGAAGTAAATCCGAACGGCAACAATTTTATCCTTAAACCGGAAGCTTTCCGTGCATCTTTTAAACATGCGCAAAAGCCTCTTTAAACAAAGAGTTATCCCTTCAAACCTTTTATAAAAATATTCAAACTATTTTGAACTGTAGAATGTATTCTTTCCATGCGTTTAATCGGATTACCCGTAAAAAGATAAAGCGAAATAACGCCGTTTAACATGCCCCAGATTGCATTTTGCATTTGCTGGATGTTGTTCACAGGAGAGAATTCGCCGGATTCTATGCCCTTTTGAATAATTTCGGAAATAGGTTTAATATTATCATTCGTGGATTTGATGAGCTCGGAGCTTTGCTTTTCCGTAAGATGCATCTGGCCTGTCTGCATCATGAAAGTCATCAGTATTCTAAAAAGTTCCTTATCACTGAGAAAAAAATTAACATAAATCCGGGCAAATTCCTGCAGGAGCTGCGAAGCCGAAGCTTCTATGCGTGAAAAAGAATTTATTCTTTCATTAAGCGCGATATTATCGGCAATCAGGATTTGTGTGTAAATCTCTTCTTTACTTTCAAAGCAAAGGTAAATGGATCCTTTGCTGACTTCGGATTTGGCAGCAATACTATCAACGGTTACAGCCTTGAACCCCCGATCGAAGAAAAGTCTTCGCGCAGCTTTCAAAATTGTATTTCTTCTATTTTCTTTTCCCTTTTCTTTCTTTTTTCTTCTTTTTTCTTCCAAGCTCAATTTAGTTACCTTTATGAAACATGATATTTTTTATTAATAAGTCCCGTTTTCTTAAAAAACTGTGGCAGCTTTTTAAGAAATATTTCTTAAACTTATCCATATTACAATCAAGTTTGACTGTCAGTCTATAAATTAATATCAAAATCGTGTCAAGAAAAATCAAAGATTACAATATCATCTAATTTTCAATTTTTCCAATTCTCTGACAAGTGTTTCCAGGGGAGGACGCTGATTGATATTATGCACATCAATATAACGGATGACGCCTTTCTTATCGATTATAAAAAGCGCTCTTTCCGCCACACCGTCTGAACGCAATACGCCGAATTTTTTCGCCACGGCTCCATGCGGCCAAAAATCGGACAGGACTTCAAACCATAACTTGCCCATCTGATTTGTCCAGGAATAAAGTGTTGGAATATTATCGACTGTAATTCCTAATAACACAGCATCATTGCTGTCAAAGATATCCTTAATAATATTGTAACCGGGCCACTGATCGGAACAAACGGGTGTCCAGGCCGCCGGCACAAAAGAAATCACAACATTCTTTTTCCCGCGATAATCCTGAAGAGAAATCATTTTCCCGCTGACAGCCTTAAGCTTAAAACTGGGAGCGGTCTGCCCTGTTTTAACTTTTAACACGCTGTCCACAGGTTTTAACTCTCCCGGATTATAAATGTTATTTTTATATGCATCAGACAAAGCGCAAGCGCTCTGCGCAAAGATACAAAAAATTACCAATGCCGGTAAAAATAATAGTTTTTTCATAATTCCATCCTATTGCAAACCTGATAATTTAGCAATCTGACCAAGAAAAACATTGATATCTCCCAGAGCCCCCAGCCGGGAATAAATAACCTCCGTTTTTCCACCTTTTAATTTTACAACAATAAAATAAGGCGTCCTTACTTCTCCCATGATTTTGTGCAGTTTAAAATCCCCATCGGGAATAAGAGGAAACTCAACTTTGTATTTCTTTTTAAAGATATCCGTCTCAAAAAGAGAATTATTTATCCCGATACCGATAATCTTAATTTTATTTTTGAAAGCGGGATTATTTTCAATTGATGCGTATAATTTATTAACATTAGGCGCCTCGCCCTGACAGTAGGGACAATACATGCTGAATATTTCAATGATCACCACTTCCGTCTTTACCTGGCTCACTTTAAATGACCCGCTGCCGGACAATCCAAGATATTTGAGGTCAACCGAGTTGTTGGGCTTTAACAAGTCAATTTCAGGGAAAACGCCGCCGACCTGAGGCGGATTGATTTCGGCAACGACAATTGTCATCGCCATAAATAGTGTTATGATCATCACAGCTAAACAGAATATTGTTCTTTTCATATATATCCTTTTTATGATCGTTCATTGCAGGGTTATGAAACGTCAAACCGCTTTTAATTTTTCAACTTCTCTGATCATGCCTTCTCTTGTATTTTAAATAGCATATTTCATTAAAAATATTAAGCTCAATAAATAACTAGAAATACATCTTGACTTTATTTTGTCTTGCGTTTAATGTGAATATAATTTCGTAAATTATTAAATTGCGAAGGGAAAAGTTGAATTAAGACATTTTGAAGTACAAAGTTAATCAGTGATACCATTAAAGTTTTTTTGGTTTTAAGCCTTTCAAGGTAAGCCGCTACATTCTTTAAAGTATTTCAGATTTTCAAATCCTGTCATGGTGCTAATTCGACTTGGAAAAATCTATAAAAGGAGTTTGAGTAGCTATGCCAGAAGGAAAAGTAAAGTGGTTCAACGCAAGTAAAGGATTCGGTTTTATTGAAAATGATGAAGGTGGAGATGTTTTCGTACATTTCAGCGCCATTCAAGCCGAAGGTTTTAAATCACTGACGGAAGGACAACGTGTATCTTTTGATATACAAAAGGGCAAAAAAGGCCTGGAAGCGGAAAACGTAAAACCTCTATAATAAATTAGAATAATTACAACATAAAACACTCTCATAGAATATATGAGAGTGTTTTTTTATAATTTCTCCGGTCATCAAACGCGAACTTCGAGTTGAGCCCGGACCAAACAAAATTGACCCGGAAAAACTCTGAATCATATCACGATGATTATAATTTTTTCCTTTAATATATCTTGACAAAAACAAAAGATTTGCGTTAGTGCGTTTTAGATTATATCATGGGTATTCTTAATTATTCCGAATAATACGGGGGGCTTAATTGTGTATTTCTCGAAAGAAATGCAAGAGTCGTCTTTGAAACTCACCCGAAAATGGGAGAATGAAGTTCAAAAGGCGTTGAAAAATAATCCTGATCAGAAAGAACGCTTTTCTACTGTATCGGATGCGGAAATCAAAAGGCTCTATACTCCGGAAGATATTAAAAATATCGATTTCGCTGAAGACATCAGCGTGCCCGGCGAGTTCCCTTATTTACGCGGCAATCAAGCCACCGGTTACCGGGGGCGTTACTGGACATTCCGCATGTTTTCCGGCATGGGCAGCGCGCAGGACACCAATCAACGCTGGAAAATGCTTCTCCACCAAGGTCAAACCGGACTCAGCACAGCTTTTGATTTTCCGACACTTATGGGATACGACAGCGACTCACCCAAAGCGTTGGGCGAAGTCGGCAAATGCGGCGTGGCCATAGACACCATGGAAGATTTCATGACTCTTATGGAGGGCATTCCTCTGGATGAAGTCACGACCTCCATGACCATTAACCCTCCGGCGACAGTTTTGTTTGCCATGTATTGCGCGGCGGCCGATATTAAAGGCGTGCCTCTCACCAAAATAGGCGGCACCATTCAAAACGACATGCTCAAGGAATTCATCGCGCAGAAGACTTTCATGTGCCCGCCGGAAGCGTCGGTAAAACTCATCAGCGATACTGTTGAATTCGGCACAAAATTTGTCCCGCGCTGGAATACAATCAGCATCAGTGGTTATCACATCCGCGAGTCAGGTTCCACTGCCATTCAGGAGTTGGCCTTTACCCTTCGCGATGGCATTGAATATGTCGAAGATGTTATTCACCGCAAGAGATTAGACGTTGATGATTTTGCCTCGCGCCTTTCTTTCTTTTTCAATTCTCATAGTGACTTCTTTGAAGAAATCTGCAAAATGCGGGCGGCGCGGCGCATGTGGGCGAAAATCATGCGTGATCGCTTCCATGCCAAAGATCCCCGCTCCATGTGGCTGCGTTTTCACACGCAAACGGCCGGATGTTCGCTGACGGCACAGCAACCATACAACAATGTTGTACGCACGACGGTGCAAGCCCTAGCGGCGGTACTCGGCGGCACGCAATCGTTGCACACTAATTCATTGGATGAAGTTCTCTGTCTGCCTTCCGAGCATGCCGTAGAAATCGCTCTGCGCACGCAGCAGATATTAGCCGAAGAAACGGGAGTGGCCAATACCATCGATCCGCTGGCCGGTTCCTACTTTATCGAGGCTCTCACCAATGAAATGGAAGAAAAAGCATGGGAATATATTCATAAGATTGATGAGATGGGTGGGATGATTGCCGCTATTGAAAAAGGTTTCCCGCAGATGGAAATATCCGAGGCTGCTTATCGGTTTCAAAGACAGTTGGATGCGGGCGAAAAGATAATGGTCGGGGTGAACAAATATTCAACCGACGCCGCACATCCGATTCCGCTTGTTGATATTGATGAAAAGGTGGGCGAAGAGCAAATTAAAAGGCTCAAGGATGTGCGCCGCAAACGCGACAACAAAGCGGTTAAAACATCTCTGGACAATATAAAAAACGCCTGCAAAAAAGGTGATAATGTCATGCCGCACTGCATTGAAGCGGTAAAAAATCTGGCGACTTTGCAGGAGATATGCGACGTCTATCGCGAAGTTTACGGGGAGTATAGGGATCCGGGACTTTATTAAAGCGCACTGGATGCCGGATCAAGTCCGGCATGACAATGTTTAGTTAATTTATTACTGGGTTATCAATATAAAAATAGTTCAAGGAGACATGAATATGCCGGAAAGAAAAATTCGCGTAATGGTTGCCAAACCGGGGCTGGACGGCCACGATCGCGGCGCCCGAATTCTGGCGCGTTGTTTCCGTGATGCCGGATTCGAAGTTGTTTACACGGGCTGTCATCAGACGCCTGAACAAATCGCTTCAGCCGCCGTTCAGGAAGACGTTGACCTGGTTGGTTTGAGCTGTCTTTCCGGAGCTCACCGCGTGCTTTTCCCCCGGGTTGTGGAACTTTTACGCGAAAAAGGCGCGTCCGACATCACCGTCATCGGCGGCGGAATTATTCCTGAACAGGATTTGCCGGCACTTTACGATTCAGGCATCAAAGCGATTTTCACTCCCGGCGCATCGCTTGATTCCATTGTGGATTGGATTAAAACAAATATAAAACCGCAATAGAAGTTTCTTTAAAACGACAAACATGGATTCCACTATAAAAAAAATCTGCGATGGCGATGTACGCTCGGCCTCCCGCCTCATCAGAGATATCGAAGATAAGCTTCCGGACGCCAGGGCAAAAATCAAAAAACTGTACGCCCATACGGGGAAATCTTTTATTATCGGAATCACCGGAGCGCCCGGCGCGGGCAAAAGCACTCTGACCGACGCGCTGATCACAGAATTTCGCAAAAAAAATAAAACGGTTGGCGTGCTGGCCGTTGATCCGACCAGTCCTTTTACGGGAGGAGCGATTCTGGGTGACAGAATCCGCATGCTGCGTCACGCCGAAGATACCGGGGTTTTCGTCCGTTCTTTGGCCACTCGCGGTGCGCTGGGAGGACTCTCTCAGGCCGCGGGCAACGCTATCCACGTCATGGAAGCGATGGGCAAGGATATTATCATTGTCGAAACGGTGGGCATCGGCCAGCAGGAAATCGACATCATCAATCACGCGCACAGCGTTGTGGTTGTTCTTGTTCCCGGAATGGGCGATGAAATTCAAACCATGAAGGCCGGATTAATGGAAATAGCCGATATTTTTGTCATCAACAAAGCCAACCGCGCCGGCGCCAAACAACTGCAAACGGAATTAACTTCCATGCTTAATTTATCTCCCAAAACCGCCGACGGCTGGAAGCCGCCGGTCGTAATGGTTGGCAACGCCTTTGAACCGGCTGAATTTGCCAAAGACACCGCCGGGCTGGCGAAAAAAATCGGGGAGCATCATCTTTATTTGCAAAAAAGCGGCAAATTAAACGAGAGAATGCACAGAAAGGCAATGACTGAAATCAGAGACGCGCTCGGCGCCTGCCTCATGGAACCGGTTTTACATTCTCTTATGGAAAGCGGAGAACTGGAGAAATTTTCCGAAAAGATAAGAAACAGAAAAACCGATCCTTATTCCGTGGCGGAAGAAATAACTGAAAAGTTTTTTCAGAAACGGGGCAAAGCATGAAAACCGTAAAAAACGAAAAAAAATCTGTCTCTAAAATCGCAAAGAAGAAATCTGTAGCCGTCAAAACAACAAAAAAGCCCGCCCCTCAAAAGGACAGGGGACTGGTCATCGTTATAACGGGCAACGGAAAAGGGAAAACAACCGCCGCTTTCGGTCAGGCGCTGCGCGCCATCGGACAGGGCTATAAAGTTTTTGTTCTGCAATTTATGAAGGGAAGAAAATACGGTGAATTCCTTGCCGCGGAAAAATATCTTCCCCGTTTAACCATCCGGCTGTCCGGTTTGGATAGCTTTGTCATGCGCAATAATCCGGCGCCCATTGATATTGAACTGGCGCACAAAGGATTGGAAATCGCTAAAAAAGCAATCATGAGCGGCAAATATAATATGATTATTCTCGATGAAATCAATGTGGCTCTGGATTTCAAACTTATAAAATTAAGAGAAGTTATCGACCTGATTAAAAATAAACCACCCGAGCTTGATTTGATTTTAACCGGCCGTTACGCGCCGGAAGAAATAATAAAACTGGCGGATACCGTCAGTGAAGTTCATGAAGTAAAACATCATTATAACGCCGGCATCAAAGACCGCGCGGGAATAGAATATTAAAAAATCACATCATTTAAAAAATTAACGGAGAAAGAATATGTTTGCATGGTTAACCCATCCCGAAGCATGGATTGCGCTGGCAACCCTGACTGCTTTGGAGATAGTCCTGGGCATAGACAATATTATTTTTATTTCCATCCTGGTCAGTAAACTGCCCAAACATAAACAAAACTTTGCCCGAAACACGGGATTAATACTGGCGATGCTGACACGTCTGGCTCTGCTCTTTTCGATTGTCTGGGTCGTCAGTTTGACATCGCCGTGGTTCACAATATTGGGTCAGGAAATTTCCGGACGAGACATTATTTTGATCGCCGGGGGCCTCTTCCTTATCGCCAAAGCCACCCATGAAATTCATAGCAGTCTGGAGGGTGAGGAAGAAACCAATCCAAAGCTTATTACTTCCAGTGTTACAGCGGTCCTTATTCAGATCGCTATTTTGGATATTGTATTTTCTCTGGATTCTGTCATTACGGCAGTGGGTCTGGCCCAGGATATTTCTATTATGGCCATAGCCATTGTTTGCGCTGTCGGCATCATGTTATTTGCCGCCAAGCCAATCTCGACTTTCGTGGATGCGCATCCGACAATAAAAATACTGGCATTGTCTTTCCTGATCCTGGTCGGCGTTACATTAATAGGCGACGGGTTCAATATGCATGTTCCCAAAGGTTATATATACTTTGCCATGGCATTTTCGATAATGGTGGAAATGCTTAACCTGCGGTTGCGCAACAAACGAATGAAGCCTGTTAAACTTCACAAAACAGTATAAAAAAGGAGATTTGAAAAATGTTTGAAGCAGTATCGGTGGAAAAATTAAAAACAATGGTCGGTCGGGACAACGGCACCAGCGACTGGGTGTTGATTGATCAGGAAAGAGTCAACCGGTTTGCCGATGCCACTGATGATCATCAATGGATTCATGTGGACATTGAGCAAGCCAGGAAGGGCCCCTTCAGCGGCACGATCGCGCACGGATTTTTAACCTTGTCGCTGATTCCATTATTCACCAGTTCAGGGAAATACCTGCCGGAAGGAATGCGGATGGCCGTAAATTATGGATTGAACAAGGTGCGTTTCATCGCACCCGTTCCAGTCGGATCAAGAATACGTTCCAAAATGGCTATCTCCGGCGTCGAGGAAAAAGAGCAGGGACGGCTTCTTGTAACCATCACCCACACCATCGAAATTGAAGGCCAGGATAAACCGGCGTGCATTGCGGAAGCACTGGCCATGTTCATGGCTTGATCACGGGGAAACACCCTGTCTTCTTCAGTTTACCTCACTACCACTTACACTTTAGGGTCATTAAAAACCCTCCGTTTCCTCATGAACAAGGAAACGGAGGGTTAAAGTAATACAAGTTATAAAAAAGGCTGGAATTATTCGCCCTTGAATGTCGGTTCGCGTTTCTCGAAGAAAGCGGTCATGCCTTCCACAGCATCCGTGCTTTTTTTTATTTTCTCGATCCATTTCTTGTCTATCTCAAGACCGGCATTGATGTCTTTTTCCAGGCCGACAGTCATTCCTTCAAGGACCGCGCTGACCGGAATAGGAGCTCTTTTGGAGAGAGCCGTCGCATAGTTCATGGCTTCCTTCATCAAATCGGCGGCAGGGAAAACCTTATCCACAAGGCCGATTGCCAGAGCTTCAGGGCCGGTGATTTTCTTGCTGAAGAAAATGAAATCCAGAGCTTTTGATTTGCCGATTATTCTGGGCATTCTCTGTATGCCGCCCCAGCCGGGGGTAAGTCCCAGATTCAATTCCGGACATCCGATCATAGCCTTGGGATTGTCTGTCATGAAACGGAAATGGCAGGCCATGGCCAGTTCACATCCGCCGCCGAGAGCGTGGCCGTTGATCACGGCAATAACGGGTTTCAGGGAGCGTTCGATTTTATTGCAAACGTCAATGCCGTTCGGTCCCTTGTCAATGTTCGCGACGTCGGAAACATCCATTCCCGCGCAGAAAGCCTTTTCTCCCGAACCGGTCAAGACGACAACCCGCGTATCCTTGCTTGTCTGTATTTCGCCTACCAACTTATCCAGTTCTTCGCGTATGCCGAGATTTACAGAATTCATGGGCGGACGATTTAGTGTGACAACCGTTACAAAATCTTTTGTTTCAACGGTAATGTTGCTATAAGCCATAGGTATCCTCCTGATTTATTGTTTATGAAAATAGTGTAATCACTTTTTTGTCTCCCCTTCAAGCAAAATAAAACAGACTCCGTTTTTTAAATTTGAGTCTCATAATATTATGCTTCACACGGTATTTTTCCGGCCAAAATCCCCTTGACACACAACAACCTGTCTCTTATACTCCACCCCGTTGTAATCAACATCAATGACATGAAAAAAATCGCTTTTCTGTGATCAGGCGTAATGAGCTGCGGGGTCGCTCAAGTCTGCATCAAGACCGGAGATGCGAAAATCGGGAAAAGTTTCGGTTTCCTGAAGTGCGGGTCCAAAATAATCATCGGCCCGTTCAAAATGATCAGAAGATATTTGATTACCGGTTCCCGCGGCGCCCCGGCCGGTCGGAACCAACCAATACCACACAAGGAGGACAATCATGGGTGAAGCAGTAACAAAAGAAATAAGAGATAGAGTGGCCATATTATCGATTGACAAACCGAAGATGAACCAGCTGAGCGGCGAAGTTTTCGAAGCCATGCGCAAGCATCTCGACGCCGTTGAAGCCGACAAGGAAATCCGTTGCGTAATCATCACCGGCGCGGGCGAGAAGGCCTTCAGCGCGGGCGCCGATCTGGCGAGCGGGTTCGGTGATTTCAGCGCCGTTGACTTCCTGAAACGCGGCCAGGACATCTGGAACAAGGTTGAGTATTTCCCGAAACCGGTCATCGCGGCCATCAACGGCCACGCTCTCGGCGGCGGATGTGAACTGGCCATGGCCTGCCATATACGCTTCATGAAGAAAGGCGCGCGCATAGGCCTGACCGAGACGAACCTGGGAATCATGCCCGGATACGGCGGAAGCCTGCGGCTGCCGCGGCTGGTCGGCAAAGCCAAGGCGCTGGAAATGATCTATCTCGGCGCACAGTGTGAGGCAGATGATGCTCTCGCTATTGGCCTGGTAGACCACATAACCGAAGGGAACGTCCTGGACGCCGCACTCGAACTGGCGAACAAGATTGCAAAGAGAGCGCCTCTCTCCGTCGCGGCGGTCACCAAGCTTTGCAACATCAGCCAGAACATTACACCCGAACAGCACCTGAAGATCGAGCGTGAAGAACTCGGCAAGCTCTTCAATTCCAAGGATGCGCAGGAAGGCATCGGCGCTTTCTTCGAAAAGAGGGAAGCAAACTTCAAGGGCGAATAAAAAAACAGTTACTGATTTAGACGAATCTCAAGCCTCCGTTTCCGGTATTTCAGGGAACGGAGGCTTTTCTTACTATTGCCTCTTAAATATTTAAAATATAATATCTTATCCACACGTAAACCGTACAGATCAGAACTGATTCAATCATCAGCGGCATGCCATAGAGCATGAATTTTTTGAAGGAAATGGGACTGCCCATCTTTTCGGACATGCCGACAATAATCACATTGGCCGAAGCGCCGATAGCCGTACCGTTACCGCCCAAACAGGCACCCAAAGCCAGTGACCACCAGATAGGCATGAGATCGGGATGATGAAGCAGTTGGGCGCCGGACAATCCGGGCCAGAGCTGCTTGGCCATATCAATGATAAGAGGATTCATCGTGGCCACGTAAGGGATGTTATCGATAAAAGCCGAGGCAAAAGCGGAAAACCACATAACCACCATGGATGTGCCGAAAAGATTGCCTTTTGTGATTTTCAGAACTTCCAATGACATCCATTCGATGAGTCCGACCTTCACCACGCCGCCGATAATAATGAAAAGGCCTATGAAAAAGAAAATGGTCGCCCATTCCACATCAGCAAGAACACGATGGGGATCCTTGATGCCGGAAACAAGAAGCAGAAGTCCGGCGCCGGTGAGGGCTATTGTGGCGGGCTGAAGATGGAGCATGCCGTGAAAGACAAATCCCAAAATTGTAATGGCCAGCACAATGAGAGATTTTTTCAGCAGAACAGGATCCTTGATGGCCTCTTTTTCATGCATAGCCATAACGCGCGCTTTGAGTTCCTCCCGGACGGCCAAACGCTTGCCGAAAATAAATTTGATGCTGATGATATAGGCAGCAAGCACTACAATAATAACCGGCGTAAGATTATAAATGAAGGCCATAAAATCGAGTTGGGCCTTGGAGGCAATCATAATATTCGGCGGGTCGCCGATCAGCGTTGCCGTACCGCCAATATTGGATGCCAGCGCCTCCGTAATCAGATAAGGCACGACATCCAGTTCCAGCGCCTGACAAATGAGCAGGGTTACCGGAGCGATCAGCAAAACAGTGGTAACATTATCCAAGAAAGCGGAAAGAAAAGCCGTCACCAATGAAAAGATGACCATGATCTTGAATGGCTCGCCTTTTGCCGCCTTGGCGCTTCTGATAGCAATATACTCGAAAACCCCGGTCGGCTTCATGATATTGATAATCACCATCATACTGATCAGAAGAAAGACAACATTCCAGTCAACGCCCAGTTCCAGAGAATGGAAAGCTTCATCCTGGGCAAGAATCCCTGTGACGATCATGACGGCGGCGCCGCAAATCGCCACGATGGTTTTATGGATTTTCTCTGAAACAATAAGAGCGTAAGCCCCGAGAAACAGGATGGTGGCAATCCAGAAGTGCCAGCCCATGACTATCTGGCGGGAAGTTTGTGCAATATCCGGTGTCATGGTTTTTCTGCCGTTTCCTTATTCAACATTATCGCGGTTATATTGTAAAAAATATCTTTCCCGTAAATCATGCCGGTTATCTTTCCACCCTCCTCCAGAACAGGTAACTGATGTACATTTTTTTTGATCATCAGGTCGATACATTCCATCAGGGAATCATCTTCCTGAACCGTCGCCACGTCTTTGGTCATAAAGGCGCCTATCGTTTTATTTCCCGCCTGCTTCGCAAGAGATTCCATCATTCCGTCCCACGTAAAATTCCCCAGATTCGTCTCCGCCATCGACAGATAGAAAGGATGGACGGCCTTGAGAATATCATGTACCGACAGAATCCCGATTATCGCACCGGCCTGATCCAAAACAGGCAATACATCGCTTCCCCTCTTCTCTTCGCCATTTCGGTCGGCCTGTAATATATTAACAGCATCTTTAATCGTGTTGTCCGGGGTTAAGCACTTCTTAACCGGAATCATGAGATTTTTTGCTTTCATTGAATCTCCTTATCTGCGTTTTTCTGTTTATGGTCTTGATATGGTTAAACTTACGCACATTTTTTTCTTGTTATGCAAACGAATCCCCATCAATATCCGGAATGAAGCAGGGTGCTAAAAATATAAAAAATAAGGAATCTTCACACCCGCGACAGTCGCCATCACCCGAAACAACGTTTTGATATTCTTAATAAGAACTTGCTTTAATGGAAAAGGAGTATAAGGAAATTATCGGGTGATGTCAATCATTACCCATTTTAAATCTAAAACATTAATTTTGTTGATGTAATAAGCAATTTCACCAAAAGAAAATACTTCTTGAAGATACCCGGGAAAGCGGATATAGACTTTTAAAGTCTGGTTCTAATGGAAATTAGCTTCTTCGTTAGCATTCAGGATAATAAATCGAACTGTAATAGGTATGAGGAGTAAGAAACATGGTGGCAACACTGCGCAAATCTTTAAAAACAATAGAGGATTATAAATCGGCTAATCCTCATTACACAGAGCTTCTGGATATAATGGCGGACATTTTGATTTTGAGGGAAGAGTATCGCAACAATATGAAAGATTCCATTTTTCATGTGGATGAAAATTTAATCACCCAAAAGATGGAAGGGGGGCTTCCCTTAATTGATTTTATGGGAAAGGAGTATGATCTGACACGTCCCAAAGAATATTTTAATTCTCTGATTTCCATTGCCGAGAAAAGAATGCCCGAAGCGGCGCAAAACATCGTCGATATCATTAAAAGCGCTCAATTTGATTGGGAAAAAATTATTCGTGCTTCTTTTGACCGCAAGATTGAAGAATCCGATGCTCAAGGATTAGCGGCAAATCATGAATCTGAAGAGAATATTGACCTGATTGATCTTTTCACGGAAGAAAGCTTAAGACCGGAACTGGAAAGTATTGCTCAAAAATACGGAAAAATTGTGGAAAAATCCGAATGGTCGGAAGGATATTGCCCCATTTGCGGCAAGGAACCGAAGATTGGCGAAATCAGAGAAGAGGAAGACGGAAAGCGGTATCTGTTTTGTCATCAGTGCGGCTTTAAATGGCATTTTCACCGGATCAAATGTCCCTTCTGCGGAAACGATGAACAGCATTCTCTGGCTTATTTCGAAGTGGAAGGCGAGGAACGTTATCGGGTGGATGTCTGCAATAAATGCCGGCGTTACATCAAAACCGTTGAACTGCCGAAATCAAGCGAAGAGCCAAACCTCGACGTTGAAGATATTGCCACTTTGCACCTGGATATGATTGCTTACGATGAGGGCTATAACTAGCCGTCCTTTGGTTAGAATTTAATATAATATTTTAGAGCCCGCCTCTCGAAAAAGAGAGGCGGGCTTTTTGTTAAATTGTTTTTATGGGAACTTTTGTTCCTATTGCTTTGGCGCTCTGATTCTTGGGAATCTTGATATCCAGAATGCCGTTCTTGAAACTCGCTTCCGCTTTCCCTGACTCTATTTCTGTATCCAGAGGAATCACCCTGCTGAAAGAACCGTAAGACCTTTCCATATAATAATAATTTTTATTTTTTTCTTCCTTCTCTTCTTTCTTTTCACCCCGGATTGTCACCGAGTCGCTGGTAACGGTAACATCAATATCCTTTTCTTCCACACCGGGCAATTCCGCTTTGATCATAAAGTCTTTTTCACTTTCCTTCACATCGATAGAAGGCGTAAAGCTTCCCACACCGCCGGCGGCAAACCCGCGCGGCGCCACATCAAATCCCCGGAAGAAAGTATCAAACAAACTATTCATATCCCTTTGCAAAGAATAGAAGGGATGATCATTGTCTGTTCTTACTTTCCGGGCGATATCCGGTAATAAATTTTTTATTCTCATAACCATAACCTCCTCTCCTTAAAACTTAATTACGTAAGACTTAAAACTTAAAACTTTTTTATGCCGCGTTAATTGTAATTCTTTTTGGTTTTACCTTCTCGGCCTTCGGCAGTTCCAGACGCAGAACGCCCTGCTTGACCGTTGCTTTAATTTTTTCCCGGTCTATCTCATCGGATAAAGTGAACTCCCTTTCATAATCGCCTACTTCGTACTCGGAAAACACCAGGCTGTAGTCTTCCACTTTACCGTTGTCCACGCGTCCGGAAATTGTCAGAATATTTTTTTCCAGTTCCACGTCCACAGTTTTCTCATCAACTCCGGGCATATCAGCGATCAGAAAAAGAGCTTCTCTCGTCTCATAAATATCCACACGCGGCACAAAAGTTTTTACATTACGAATTTTTTCCGTAACCGTCGTATTTTGAGTTTTTTGCAGGTCCTTCTCAGACATAAATCATGGCCCTCCTTTCTTATGAGTTAATCTTAATTTTTTTCGGCAAATCTTCTTTAATTCTGGGCAAAGTAATGTGTAAAATTCCTTTTTCATACTTTGCTTCCACTTTTGCAGCATCTACAGAAAAAGGCAGCTGGAAATTACGTTGAAAATTACCAAGCTCTCTTTCCTGACGCAAATAAGTCTCTCCTTCTTTAATGGGGTCGGCCTTGCTCATTCCAGCAATCGTCAGCATGTTGCCGACAACGGAAACATTAATATTTTCCGCATCCATTCCAGGCAATTCTGTTGTTACAATTAAGCTGTCGTCTTTTTCCCAGATATTAATTACCGGATAATCCAACGTTGTATTTTGCCCGGCACCGGAAAAAAGCTTATTGATTTCACGTTGCAAATCAATTATTTGCGGAAAGCTATCCGCAAACCTTTTCATTCTCCATATACTTGGATTGAACATAGACTTTTCTCCTTTCAAAAATTATTATTCACATAAGCAATTGCTTTTATTGCCTATTTCTCATATTTTAATCTAAATATATTGACGAATTTTTCTTTGTCAAGCCTCCTGACAATGGCTTGATCAGGTCCATCCGGACAGAGTCATAATTTAAATATCTATTTAATAAAGATAAGAATTTTCGGACTTCCACCCTTGACAGAAGATACACCCGTAAATATATTAAGTCCACTTTCGGGATATAATTTTAAAAGGACTCCGTCATATAAGTATGGAAGATCACATAATAAAAACATTTAAAGAAAGCAGCCGTGTAAAAGACACTTTTATTAATGAAAACCTGAGCAAGCTGGTCAATGTTATTGAGGCGCTGACTTCCGCCCTGAAAGCCGGCAACAAGATTTTGCTTTTCGGCAATGGCGGTTCGGCTGCCGACGCGCAGCATATTGCTGCGGAATTCGTGAATCGTTTTATCATAGAGAGGCCGCCGCTTCCGGCCATCGCCTTGACTACAGACACGTCCGTTATTACGAGTATCGGCAACGACTATGATTTTTCAGAAATATTCAGCAAGCAAATAAGAGCGATCGGTCAGCCGGGAGATATTGCCTGGGGAATAAGCACCAGCGGCAATTCCGCCAATGTTTTGAAAGGCCTCGAGATAGCTAAAAAGATGGGGCTCGTAACCGTTGCTTTCACCGGCAAGGATGGGGGGGATATCGCGAAAATTGTTGATTTTTCTATTCACGTATCTTCCAACAGCACGGCGCGCGTTCAGGAAACACATATTACGGCCGGTCATGCTATTTGTGAATTAGTGGATATAAAACTATTCCAGAAACCTGATTTAAAATAACTTTTTTTAGAGGTAATAGTGAAATTTAAAAAAGAACATGCCGCCAAACATGAGCAATCCGGCGAACAAAAGACTGAAAAAATTGCCGAGCAAGATCACACTCAGGAAAATGAGGATTTGAAGAAAAAGCTGGATGAAAAGGAAAAAGAGTCCGCGGAAAATTACGATAAGTATTTGCGCGCGGTTGCCGAACTGGACAACTACAGAAAGAGGGCGGCCAGAGAAAAAACCGATATCATCAAGTACGGCAAAGAAGATGTCATCAAGGACATCCTGCCTTTTATGGATAGTCTGGACAGAGCGTTGGAGCACAATACCGGTGATATTCAGTCATTTAAAGACGGTATCGCCCTGATTCAGGAACAGCTTTTATGCTGTTTGAAAAAACATGGCGTGGAAAGGATTGACGCGGCCGGCCAGGATTTTGATCCGAATTTCCACGAAGCATTAATGCAGGTGGAAAGTGACCAGCATGAAGATAACAAGATCGTCACCGAAATGGAAAAAGGTTATTTATTAAACGGCAGGCTTCTGAGACCATCAAGGGTCTGCGTATGTAAGAAAACTAATAAAGAAAATGATGATGTATGTGAAAATAATGAGGATACAGGAGAATAAGGAGGAAGAGATATGGGAAAAATTATCGGAATTGATTTAGGAACGACAAATTCGTGCGTCGCTATAATGGAAGGCGGAGACCCCGTGGTTATCGCCAATCAGGAAGGCAATCGCACCACACCATCTGTTGTGGCCATTGCGGAAAACGGTGAACGTCTGGTGGGTCAGGTTGCCAAAAGGCAGGCGATTACCAATTCGGAAAATACTGTTTACGCCGTCAAGAGACTGATCGGCAGAAAATACAGCTCCAAGGAAATTCAGTACGACGTGAAGATCACCGCCTACAAAATTACAGAAGCGACGAATGGCGACGCGCAAGTTACCGTGCGGGGCAAGAATTATTCTCCCGCTGAAATATCGGCGATGATTCTGACAAAAATGAAGCAAACAGCCGAAGACTATCTGGGAGAGAAAGTAACTGACGCAGTTATTACGGTTCCGGCCTATTTTAACGATTCGCAGCGGCAGGCCACCAAAGACGCGGGCAAGATTGCCGGTCTGAATGTATTACGCATCATTAACGAACCTACGGCAGCCGCCCTGGCTTACGGTCTGGATAAGAAGAAGGATGAAAAAATTGCCGTTTTTGATTTGGGCGGCGGAACATTCGATATTTCGATTCTGGAACTCGGCGACGGTGTATTTGAAGTCAAATCCACCAATGGCGATACCCATCTGGGCGGAGAAGATTTCGATCAGCGCGTTATGGATTATCTGGTCGCTGAATTCAAAAAAGATCAGGGCATTGATCTGCGCAGCGATAAGATGGCCCTGCAGCGCTTGAAAGAAGCCGCGGAAAAAGCAAAGATGGAACTTTCCACAACCATGGAAACGGACATCAACCTGCCGTTTGTCACGGCGGATGCGTCGGGCCCCAAGCATATGAATATGAAACTGACGCGCGCCAAACTGGAATCGCTTGTGGAAGAGTTAATCGATAAAGTGGTCGGTCCCTGCCAGACGGCAATTAAAGACGCCAATTTATCCACAAAGGATATTGATGAAGTCATCCTGGTCGGCGGCATGACGAGAATGCCGCGGGTGCAGCAGAAAGTGAAAGAAATTTTCGGCAAAGAACCGCACAAAGGCGTCAACCCCGACGAAGTGGTTGCAGTCGGCGCGGGTATTCAGGGCGGCGTTTTGGCGGGCGACGTCAAGGATGTTCTGCTTCTGGATGTTACGCCTCTTTCCCTGGGCATTGAAACCCTGGGCGGCGTCATGACAAGACTTATCGAAAAGAACACGACGATTCCCTGCAAGAAAAGCCAGATATTCTCCACGGCGGCCGACAATCAGCCGGCGGTGAGCATCCACGTTCTGCAGGGTGAGCGCCAGATGGCCGGGGACAACAGAACACTGGGGCGCTTTGAACTGGTGGGCATCCCGCCCGCGCCGCGCGGCGTGCCGCAGATAGAAGTTTCTTTTGACATCGACGCCAACGGCATCGTGCACGTCAACGCCAAAGACCTGGGCACCGGCAAGGAACAGAGCATCAAGATTACCGCGTCCAGCGGCCTGAGCGAAGCGGAAATTGAGAAGCTTGTCCGCGATGCAGAAGCGCACGCGGAAGATGATAAGCGCCGCAAGGAACTCATCGAGACCAGAAACCAGGCCGATTCTCTGGTGTATTCCGTTGAGAAGAACGTCAAGGAGTTCGGCGATAAGGTTGATGCGGCGGAGAAAGCAAAAATAGAAGAAGCGATCGCTAAAACGAAAAAAGCTCTGGAAGGCGACGATATGGATGCCATCAAGAAGGCTCAGGACGAGCTGATGAATGTTTCACATAAACTGGCGGAAGCCATGTACGCGAAGACGTCAGGCGGCCAGGGCGGACCGGGAGCCGGCGGCGGAGCACAGCAACAGGGCGGCGAGCAACAACAGGCATCGGGCAAAAAAAATGACGACGTAGTGGATGCCGACTTTGAAGATGTAAAATAATATCAATCCATTAATTATTTTCGATGCCCGGAACGGCTCACACTGTTTCGGGCATTTTTATATCGACCGGCGTTGAAAAATATTATACAATCATTATGTAAGTTCGCATTGAACATCCCGTCTATCAAGCATCGGATTCCATGCAGCGAAGCATAAAAATAAAGGAGGCAGGATGCACTTTTATAAAACCTTCGATAAAATATTCATTTTGTCAGTGGTCATTTTTGTCCTCTGCTTTTTAAAAGGGGCTATGGCTGAGGAAAAGCCCGTTCCCGTTTCACCGGCAGAAGTAAAATCGATACCGGCAACACCGCCTCAGGCCGCACCTCCTGCAATTGTGCCTCCGGCAACCGTAACGCCAGCAACTGTGCCTTCCGCAACGGTACCACCGGTAAACAAGCTCAACCGCGATACGATAGGATGCGTTCTTCCCTTATCCGGACCCTATGCCGCCTGGGGAAACAAGGCGCTGGATGCGATCCTGTTATCTGCCAAAATATTTAATAAAGAAAATCAAACTTCATGGAAAGTGATTGCTGAAGACTCCGGCGGATTACCGGCAAAAACGAAAGCGGCTTTAGAACAGCTGGCCAATGATAAAAATGTTATGGCGATTATCGCCGTTACCGAAACGGCGGACGCAAGTGATGCCGCCCGCGAAGCAGAAAAGTGGAAAGTGCCTCTGATTTTAATAACGTCTAAAGAAGGAGTGACGTCCGCCGGCGGATACGTCTTTCAGCATTTCCTGATCCCCTCACAGCAAATCAGGGCTTTAGTACAATATGCCTTTGATGACTTGAATTGCGCTATATTTTCCATTCTGTATCCTCAGGATGATTACGGAGAGGAAATGGTAAAATTTTTCCGCAAAGAAGTGGATCGCGTAGGCGGTAAGGTGGAAAAAGCAATTTCCTACAGTAAAAAACAAACAGATTTCGGGGATGAAATCAGTAAGCTAACCGGCCGGATCGTCAGATCTCCATCTCCTGCCAAACTTAAGACGGATAAGAATGAACCCGAAGAATCCATCCCTGTTGATTTCGAAGCTTTATTTATTCCCGATTCCTCTTCGCGGGTAAAAATGATTACGTCACAGCTTGATTTTTATGAGGTTAAGGGTTTTAAACTTTTGGGCACAAGTTTATGGCACTCGCCGGAGTTGCTGAAAAATGACACGGAATATCTGGAGGGAGCCGTTTTTACGGACAGTTTCTTTAAAGACGGCTTCTATCCGGAAACGACCAATTTTGTTGACGCTTATAAAGCGGCTTACAGCCGCGAACCGGAAAATATTGAAGCGCTTTCTTATGATACAGCCGGAATGATTTTCAGTATCCTGGAAGACAAAAATGTTAAAACAAGGCAGGAACTTGCCGCAGGTTTAATTAAAATGGAAAATTACAATGGCGCAACCGGTAATATTTATTTTGATGCAAACAGAGTTGCTCAAAAGACTGCTTTCATATTGAAAGTTAAAGATGGAAAATTTGAACAGGTGCAATAGATTCAAGTTTTAAGATTTAAGTTTTAAGGTTTAAGAAGAAAGGAAAATTTTTAATGCGATTTTTACTGACCAATGATGATGGAATATATGCCAAAGGATTAAGCGCGCTGAATAAGGAGCTCTCCAAAGAGGCTGATTGCCTGATTGTCGCCCCGGAAACAGAACAAAGCGCCGTGGGACACGCCATTACAATTTCCCGCCCGCTGATGGTGCGGCGCGCCACCAAAAATGCGAATTTTTTAGGATATGCCGTCTGCGGCACACCGGCGGACTGTGTTAAAATAGGAATTACGGAATTATCGGACAAGCCGGTGGATCTGGTTGTCTCGGGAATCAACAGAGGAGGCAATGCCGGCATCAATGTTCTTTATTCGGGAACCGTTTCCGCGGCAACCGAAGGAGCCATATTGGGAGTCCCTTCCATGGCAGTTTCGCTCGACACTCATAAAGAAGCGGATTTTACCTTCGCCGCCAGGTTCGCCCGCAAGATGGCCCGATTAATCCTGAACAATCTGGAACAGATTAAGGGAAGCGCCATTAATGTCAATATTCCCTGCATTCCACGGGAAAAAATAAAAGGCGTTGTTGTCGTAAAGCAGGCCCAAAGCAACATTGTCGAAACTTTTGAGAGGCGCGTGGATCCGCGGGAAAATGTTTATTACTGGTTTGCCGGTGAATCCCAATCCGCCCGCAAACAGAAAGATACCGACGTCGGCGCGCTGGATTCCGGCTTTATCACCATCACACCGATTCAGCATGATATGACCAGGCATGATTTGCTCGATACGCTTGGGGCTGTTGTGAAAAATAACAAGCTTTCATCGTTCTGAAAATGAAGAAGCCGCGCAGCAGGAAATGATTGCCTATGGCCATACAAAGCCAAAAAAATAAATGGCTTCTCTATATAGCGATATTTTTTCTTGTTAACCTGTTATTATCTTCCTATTTTCTTGATATCTGGCCGACGCCGAACTGCGTTTCCCGGGCATTACCGGTGCTGGCCTTCTCCGAAGATAAGACCTTACAAATAGATAGATATGCCGATTTAACCATCGACAAAAGCAAGGCAGGAACGCATTTCTATTCAGACAAGGCTCCCCTGCCGACGTTGTGCATGATACCGATATATGAGCTTATGAAGTTGTGCGGCCTTGATCAGGTAAGCAGCGATACGGGCAGAAAGTATCCCGTCTATATCGGTTATCCCATGGGTATCGATGATGCACGCGATTATACCATTCCCCGGCTTATTCCCATTTTTATAATCGGCGGTCTTGTTTTCAGCTCGCTCCCTTTTGCCTTGATCGTCTTGATGTCATTTATTGCCCTGCATAAAACGAAGCCCTCTGTTTCGCCTGTCCTCATGGCAATGCTGGCCTGGTACGGTTCATTTATTTTCGTTTTTTCCGGAACGTTTTTCAACCATGTTTTTGCCGGCCTTCTGCTGCTCATCAGTTTCGTATTGATAAAACGAAAGAATTATTTTCTTTCCGGACTGGCGCTCGGACTTGGTTTTTTAAGCGAATACACGGTCATTGCCGCGGCCCCTTTTTGGTTGATATGTATCTTGATAAAAGAAAAGAAAATGCGCCATCCGCTCATTTTCGCCTCGGGAATACTGCCTTCAATATTGTTTATCGCACTATACAATTGGCTTATTACCGGATCACCATGGAAAATGCTCAATGCCTACCATGCCTCCGGGGCGTTTCAGGCGCTGCAGCACAATTACGGATTTTCCCTGCCTTCCCTCAAATCCATTTGGGGGCTATCATTCAGCGGATGGATGGGATTGTTTAATTTCACGCCTGTGCTTTACTGTATTGCTTTTTATATTATCCTGGCATTGATAAAAAACAGGAAGTTGCTTCTGCCTTTGGAAACCCATTGCCTGGCTATCTTCGGGATAGTGTTTTTTTTCGTCATCAGCTCATTCTTTACCTGGTGGGGCGGCTGGTCTTACGGTCCGCGATACTTGATCGTGCTTGCGGTGCTTTTACTCTACGAAGGAATGCTGATTATCTCCCGTGATAAAATAAACACGCTTCTATTTACCGCGACCGCGCTTTTTGGAATTGCAGGAGCATGGCTGGCGAAAGCTACCGTGGTTTACATGGTGCCCTTTCCGGAATATGACGGCTTTTTCAATCCGTTCTGGCACGTCCTTCTGCCGGACTTATTCGCGGGCCGGTTTAATGCCAACAACGCACTGACCGCTTTTTTTAATATTTCTCCTCAAACAGGCGTCTACAGCTGGCTGCTGTTATATGCCCTCTCGCTCATCGGACTTTGTCTGTTGTATAAAAAATGGTTTCCCGAAAAAATTGTCAGATTGTAACAAGCTCAGCAAAGACAGATGATCATTGTCTCAATGCGTCAACATAAAAGCTGCCTAGCGCGTCAGCAGAATGGGTATCGGGCTTTTGCGGATAACGTGGGAGGTTGTGCTGCCCAGGAATAATTCGCGCAGGCGGTTCTGCCCATAGGCTCCCATCACCATTAATTCTACGGCGCCTTCCCGAATGAACTTTACAATTTCGTCGGATTCCTTGCCGGCCATGATGATGACTTCGCAATCTGCCATGGGAGCTTCCGGTTTATTTTCGTTCATCTCTTCTATCTGCGTAGATAAGGCATCGGCTTTTTTCGCATCGGACGTAACCAGGAGAACGGTCAGCGGCCAGACGGCTTTTTTCGATAATGCCAAAGAAAGCTTTAAAGCTTTTACCGCCGAATCGCTGCCGTCGTAAGCAAG
The DNA here is from genome assembly GCA_002840555.1 of Deltaproteobacteria bacterium HGW-Deltaproteobacteria-13. GTDB lineage: Bacteria > Desulfobacterota > Syntrophia > Syntrophales > Smithellaceae > Smithella. The sequence continues at coordinate 92,797 of PHBJ01000013.1, read as the reverse complement.
CCCCATGCTTTCTATCTCCAGAAAATTCTCAGGAGTGATCAGCACGGGTTTGCCCGAATTACGCGTAACCTCTTCGGCAACCGAACCCAGAAGCCCCCCTTCTTTCAGGTGAAAGTGTTCTCCTTTCTTCGCCATCAAAATTAAATCAGCGCTTTGAGCTTCTTCGATGATGACCGTACTGATTCTGCCTATTGCTTTTTTTACTTCGGCCTTTATGCCTGATTTCCCGCAGCGCTCCTGAAATTCATTTAAAATAAAATCGGCTTTTTCATCCAGAGATTTTTCAATGGCGTCAAAGAAACCTTCGTAAGGCGGTATTCCGACCGAGCCGGAAATGTCGGTAAGCATCGGCCCCTGAATTAAATTGATGTCAATAACATAAAGGCCCTTTAAGGAAGCATCGAGTTTACGGGCGATATAAATTCCGTATTCCAACGCCTTAAGGCTGTTCGCGGAACCATCAGTAGGAATGAGAATTTTTTTTATCATGATTCCTCCTCCCCGGGATCGAAGACTTTATTGCTTATGTTTTTTATCGAAGTGTTTTAAGTCCTGGAGCAAATCAGCAACATCCTTTTCTTCCCAAAGATCCGAAGCGCCGCTGTCTTCATTATCCGTACCCTGCACAACGGAGCTGTCCTCATTAAAAACCTGAAACGATCCTACAATATTTCCATTTTTATAGGTGGCCTTCTCCTTTATCTTTCCGCTTTTGAAATACGCAAAATAGGAGCCTTCCCTTTTATCGTTTTTGAAATATCCTTTTTCTTTAATCTCCCCTGTTTTATAGTAGCAAATATACTCGCCGTCAAATTTACCGTTTTTGAAATTTTCCTGCTGTTTCAATTGTCCGGTTTTATAATGGATCTGATATTGACCGTCGAGCTTGCCATGTTTGTAATATTCATGTTCCCGGATATGGCCGTTTTCGTAATAAGAAATATATTCGCCTTCCATCCGTCCATTCACAAACGTCACTTTTTCCTTGATATGGCCGTCGTGATAATAAACAACCGCAGGACCATTTCTTTTGCCGCGGACAAAATTGATGTGCGCCAGCACCTGACCGCTATGGTAGTAGGAAAAATATTCGCCTTCTGTTTTGCCGTCCAGAACAAATTTTTTTTCTTTTACAGATCCATCGGGGAAAAGCATCTTTTTTTCCTTTGGAACTGAATTCGCTTCGGCCATAAAAACATGATCCCTTTTAAAGTTCTAATTTTATTAAAATAATTTTAAGTTTGAATAAAATCTTGTAACGGCTTCACTTCCGGGGCGCCTTATAAAAAGCCTTGTTATTTTGATACCATCAAGTCATTGCTTTTTTTAAACAATCATTTATGATAATGCAACTAAAAAGAAATTGTTTATTAATAAAATTAGTTTAATTTTTTGCAGAAAAAAGCTATTAGAGCTTGATAATCGTACATATTATTTCCTGAACAGCTTGAAGATGATGGGAAAGAGTATAATTCATGATAACTCCTAATTTAGATACAACGAGAGTGGCCATTATTGGGCCGGGCCGATTAGGCACTTCTTTTGCGTATAAATTCGGTCGTGACGGTAAACGGGTGGCCATTTACTACCACGATTCGGAAGTTTGCAAGGCGATAAACAGCGACCACTTAAATCCTCTGCACTTAACCGAAGATTTGGCGAAACGTTTGGAAGGCATGGAAAACGTTCCCCGCCTGTCGTCCAATGTGTACGCAACAAACGATCTGGAACATATTGTCGAAAATAATGATTTTATTATTCTGGCTATCACCATGAATCGCCTGCCGGAATTTCTTAACTATCTCAAGCCCCTGATTGATAAAAAAGCCGGCGAAACATGCCTTATTTCACCGATCAAGGGATTAATCTCCGATGAAATTTCCAAGGAATTGATAACGCCTTCGCAACTGATCAACAATAATTTATATAATTTAAAACACAAATATCAGTTGGGATGCATCGGCGGACCGTTTTTTGATATCGATATCGCGCTGGGCAATCCTGTTTGTCTGACGGTCGCGGGCAAAAAACGCATTGCCAATATGATCAGGGAAGATTTACTTAAATTTAACCGCAAGGAAATAAATTCATATTATAATTTTGACATTGTCGGAGTGGAAGCCTGCGGCGCTTTAAAAAATATTGTGGCGAATATTAAGGGACTGGCGGATTCGCTGAAACTGGGAGATTCGATTCCCGGCACTATTTTTGCCCGTTCCGGCGTTGAGATTCGATCGCTGTCCCGCCTGCTGGGAGGAAGTTTTCAGGCTTTCCACAGTCAGGCCGGCGTGGGAGACATGTATGTAACCGTTTCGTCCCTGGCCAGTAAAAATTACCGTTACGGGAAATATTTTTATGAACTCGATACCGGTAATCCCATCGAAACCAACTTGCGCGTTTTGGAACAGATTGACGGAACTCCCGAAGGCCCCAATACCATCAGAAACGTTCATAAATATCTGGAAAAGAAAAATATGTACAGTCCGCTGTTCTCCTGCGCATACCGGATATTCAATGAGGCTTGCGACAAAAACGCTATAAAAGATCTGATCATTCAAGCCTGTCAATTTGATAAAAGAACAAAGGAATATATCGACCCGCTTTCCAGACTGATGTACCGCATTCTTCCCAATTACTGGTATCGCCGCGATAAAAGTCTTTTCGACTGAAAAATAAAGAAAACGCGTTAGACGTGTAAAAAGCCAGCAGGGTGTCCCTCCTAAGGTCGTTATCCCTCCCGCATCCCACAATATTGCCGTTAGGAATAATGGATAAAATCGGGCTTGCCAAATGATATTTTATGCAATAGATTATTATATTATGCAAAGTGATATAAATTTAAAGAGGCATTCAGCAATTTTTCATCACTGGGTCATCAGTATTTGTACTAAATGTTAATAAGCGGGATAAGTGTTTGATTTAATATGAGCAATAAAGAAGATAAACTATCCAGAAAGTTGGCGGGGGCAAGTGACGCTTCTGCCCAAAACCTGTTGGGCATGATGTATCAGCAGGGTAAAGGCGTTGCGCAAGACGATGCTGAAGCCATAAAATGGTATCTCAAGGCTGCCGAGCAAGGTCATGCCGATGCCCAGAACAACCTGGGCATGATGTATCAGCAGGGTAAAGGCGTTGAACAAAACTATGCTGAGGCCATAAAATGGTATCTCAAGGCTGCAGAGCAGGGTCAGGAGGATGCCCAGAATGAACTGGGCATGATGTATCAGCAGGGTAAAGGTGTTCCTCGAAACGATCTTGAGGCCATAAAATGGTATCTCAAAGCCGCCGGGCAGGGCAACGCGGATGCCCAGAATGAATTGGGCATGATGTATCAGCAGGGCAAAGGCGTTGTGCAAAACGAGGCTGAAGCCATAAAATGGTATCTCAAAGCTGCTGAACAGGGTCATGTTGAAGCCCAGAATAAACTAGGCATGCTGTATCAGCAGGGCAAAGGCGTTGTGCAAAACGAAGCTGAAGCCATAAAATGGTATCTCAAAGCTGCCCAGGAGGGACATGCTGATGCCCAGAATGAACTGGGGATAATGTATCAGAATGGTAAAGGAATTTCGCAAAACTATACTGAGGCCATAAAATGGTATCTCAAGGCTGCCGAACAGGGCCATGCTGATGCCCAGAATAATCTGGGAATGATGTACCAGCATGGTAAGGGCATTTTGCAAAACTATGCTGAAGCCATGATCTGGTATCTCAAAGCCGCTGAACAGGATCATGCTGATGCCCGGAATAATCTTGGTATGATGTATCAGCATGGGAAAGGCGTTCCGCAAAACAGCGCTGAAGCCATAAAATGGTATCTCAAGGCTGCCGGGCAGGATCATGCCGATGCTCTGAATAACCTGGGTATGATGTACCAGAATGGTGAAGGGGTACCGCAGGACGATGCCCAAGCAATGAATTGGTATCTCAAGGCTGCTGAGCAGGGCCATGCCGATGCCCAGAATAGTCTGGGTATGATGTATCAAGCTGAGGCCGTAAAATGGTACCTCAAGGCTGCTGAGCAGGGTCATGCTGATGCCAAATTCAATTTGAGTTTGATGTATGATATTCCGCTAAACACAGCGGCGGATGTCATGAACGATTCAGGAGAAGGTAAAGATGTTGTGCGGGACAAGGCAGAGGCTGCAAGCAAAGCTCAAGAACAAGGGATTGCCGAGGCACAACAAAATTTTGGTTTGATATTAGAAGAAAAGAAGCGTGTTTCGCCGGATAACGCAGAAGCTGTCAGCGAGAATGAAGAACAAGAGTATGAAGATGAACAGCTCGATATAAGTTTAGTCTTAGAGGAAAGCAAAGATATTACGCACGGTGAAACAGAGGCTGTCAGCGAAGTTGAAGAAGAAGGGATGGCTGATGCACAGCCCGATGCCGGTTTGGTATCAGATGAAAGCAAGAATGTTTCGCCGGATAATGCAGAGACTGTCAGCGAAGCTGAAGAACAAGGGGATGAAGATAAAGAGCTTGAAGCTCCTTTAGTGTTAGAGGAAAGCCAGGATGTTCCGCAAGATAAAACAGAGGCAATCAGCAAGCCTGAAGAAGGGATTTCCGATAAACAGCCTGGCACCGGTTTGGTACTAGAAAAAGATAAAGATGAGCCGGAAGAAGATCCGGAAACGATCATCAAGGATGCCGGAAAAGGAATTGCGGCTGCCCAGAATAAATTGGGCATGATGTATCAAAGCGGCAGGGGCATCGTCGGGCAAAGTAATACCGCGGCCATTAAATGGTACCTCAAAGCTGCCGAACAGGGTGATGCAGATGCCATCAATAATCTAAACACCATGTACGAAAATGGCGGAGGTGTCTTGCAGACCAACACCGAGACCATCAAATGGTGCCGCAAAGCCGCTGAACAGGGAATCGCATCGGCACAGTATAATCTGGGCTTGATGTATGAAGAAGGCACGGGCATTGAGCAGGATAATGCTTCGGCAACTAAATGGTATCTCAAGGCTGCGGAGCAGGGCCATGCTGATGCTCAGTATCATCTGGGACTGATGTTCAGTCAGGGATTGCAGGACTATCCCGAGGCTGCAAGGTGGTTTTTAAAAGCGGCGGAGAAAGGAATTGCCGATGCGCAGTTCAACATTGGTTTAATATTGGAAGAAGGCAGAGGCGTTAGACGGGATTCGGTTTCGGCCGAGGTTTGGTACGGTGAGGCGGCCGCGCAAGGTCACGAGGAGGCGCAGTCGAGACTGAACAAGATGAAAAATAAATAATGGAAGCCGATCAACGCAAAAAGCAATTCTTCCTCAAAAGAACAAATCATTGTATTACCGGGTACACCTGCTGCAAATAGCAAATAATCAAAAAGGGACTGAGTTCTAATATAAGCTATGGCGCCAACCGGTTGCGCTCCGGTTGTTTTTCCGTTTGGTGATAAAACTTTATGAAATTGAGAGATCTGGGTTTCGACCAATGGTTTGAAGCCTGTATGAGCGAGCTGCTCCAGGAGGACAGCGGCATTGCGCGGATATCGGCAGTTGATCGCGGCTCATACCTGATAAGAAATGAATCGGGAGAAGTCCCGGCCGAACTCGCCGGTAAGCTTTCTTTCCAGATTGAAAACGCAAGCGACCTGCCCTGTGTCGGAGATTGGGTGACCGCACAATATTACAACCAGGACACAGCGGCAATCATCCACCGGATCTTTCCGCGAAAAACATTCCTGCGCCGCAAGACTGCCGGTGAGAACGTCGATTTTCAGATGATTGCAGCTAACATAGACACGGCTTTCATTGTTCAATCATGCCATTTTGACTTCAATCCCCGCCGCATGGACCGGTACCTGGTCATGGCAGCGGACGGGCATGTTGAACCGATTGTCATTCTTACAAAGACGGATTTGATCCCTCAGGATGAATTGGAACAGAAGCTTGCGATGATTAGATCAACCGCCGCCAGGGCAAGAGTGCTTGCCCTCAGTAATATCAGCGGTATCGGGTTTGACGAGTTTCAACAGACGCTGTCTCCGGGAAGGACGTATTGCCTGCTTGGTTCATCGGGCGTCGGAAAGACAACGCTTATCAACCGTCTGATGGGTCAGGACACTTTTGACACAAAGGCTGTCAGCGGCACGGGAGAAGGCACCCACACGACCTCACGCCGCCAGCTTATCGTTCTTGATCAGGGGGCGATGCTGATTGATACGCCCGGTATGCGGGAACTGGGCCTTGTTGGCGCGGGTGATGGAATCAACACGGGTTTTGAAGACCTTGTCGGCCTTTCCGCAAATTGCCGCTATGTGAATTGCAGCCATGAACACGAGACCGGCTGTGCCGTCCGGGCTGCGGTCGCAGGCGGTGAATTGAGTGAAGAGCGCTATTCCAGCTATATCAAGCTCAGGAAAGAGTCGGCCTACTATGAGATGTCATACCTGAACAAACGGAAAAAGGATAAGGCTTTCGGACGGTTTCTCAAATCGTACAAAAAGCAGATGAAGGACTGAGAGACAAGCACCAAACCCGCAAACCCGGCGAAAACCTGAAACACCATACTGTTTTTCAATAATGAATACCGGCCCCCCGACTAAAGCATTCGAGGACAAGCTTCGCCGGTATGGCAAGGGAAAGTCCGGATGCCGCTACATCTCGTCTTCGCTGACGATTTCCGTTTTAATCATCGTAATCAGTTCCTGAAAAACCGGCAGGACATCCTTGCGGAATCTGCCGGCCACGCAAACATACATGATATCGTCGCCTATCTTCAGATGACCCTCGTTAATCCAGGCTCTGATCTCGACGATGCCGTCTCTTTTCTTAAATTCGCGTACGGCGGCTTCGAGTTTCTTCTTGTCGTAAGACAAATTCATGGCCCCGACTTTCCCGCCGTTTTTGGCTGTCGCCCGAACGATTCCGTTATGGCAAAGAATCATGCCCAGCATGTCTGCCGGACAGTCTTTTTTTATTTCTTGCATCCACTTGTCAATCATTGAAACCTCCTGATGATGCCTTGATGATTTTATAATAAATTATTAAAGCTTCCTTAAAAACGTCAAAATCAATGCCTTGACTTCCTCCGCTACCCTTCCCCGCAATATACCATGGTGATTGGCATAAACCCGGAGAAGCTGCTTTTCTTTTGTGCCGATCTTATCAAATATTTCCTGTCCGCTTATCGAATCCACTACGGGATCGTCCGAAGCCTGGATGATCAGCGCCGGATCAGTCACTTTCTCCAGACGATTTTCAACAATTCTCATCAGCTTCTCCAGCTCATATCCCCCGCTTACGGGATTCCGGACATAGTTTATCTGCGGATATTCCGGATCATTCTTGATGAATTCCATTTTCCATTTATCTACTTTTAGTTTTGTGAGTATTGTATTCCAGGCAACAATGACCGGAGAGAACTTGGAAGCGATACTCATGAGTTTGAGAGGAGCGTTGATGGATATAACGGAGGCAAACCGGCCGGGCTTATTGGCAGCCTGCAAAAGAGCAATCCCGCCGCCCATGGAGAAGCCGGCAATGGAAAATGTCTTAACGCTGTTCTTCATGATAATGTAAGCGCGGCTTACGGAATCGTACCACTTTTCCCAATTCCGGACGGCAAGATCCTCCGGAGCCGTTCCGTGTCCCCGCAGCCGTGCGCCGTAAACATTATAACCATTCTTATGAAGATAATCCGCCAACGGCCTGATCTCTTCCGGCGCCGCCATATATCCGTGGACAAGAACAATACCCTTTCTGCTGAAAAAACGTTTCAAGAAAAAAGGCTCCCCGATATTTCGGGGTTTGCTTTCGTCCGGGATATAATACTGCTGATAATCCTTCTCGAAAAGATCCTTATCCAGCTTGACAAAGATATTTTTTATCTTCCATTTGATAAAAAATCCCGGGAGGAACATCAGCCAATCCATGGCCCTCGTGAGATCACGAAGAGGCTCTATTTCGTTTTTGAGAACTTCAATGATGTTATCTTTCCTGATGGTATGAAAATTATATTCGCTGCTGAATCGCGCTTTATTTTTAGTGATGATACCATCCTTCAGGGTAACGAGGTTGTTGGATACGGCTTCTTTAATAAAATTATCGTATTTTTCATGATAATCATCGGTAAGAAGATAAAATTGTTTTCTGTAAAGGGATGTGTGACAGTTGGACAGGCCGATTCCACGCAAATATTCGATGGCCAGGAAAACCCGGTTTTTGAAGTCGTCTTCAGTAAAACTGTTTTGGGGGTATTTTATCAGAATATAAGAAAACAAATGGTCATGATTAATGGTCGTCATGCCATATATGGCATTCATATAATCATACATCATCTTGACGCATACTTTTCTGAACGGAACAAACTTTTTTAAATTATTATTATCCGGATAGGGATTATCATCCGCCAGTCTCTTATTCAGCGTTTTGTTGGAAATGATATAATTTTTTACCGTGATCGGCTTCCCCAGGGTGATATCAATATCCACCCGGCCCAGTATCATGGGACCCTCAACTTCCAATTCCTCCTGAAAACGTGTTGAAATATTATTGATATATTTGCCGGCAAGCCTGCTCAGAGCGTTTTCCTGCGCGCGGACCGGATAATAGGTAATATTGACCGGCACAACATATGTTTCCTTGCTGATAATTTTTTCGACATCCGCCGGATCAAAACCGAAATGCTCTGCGATTCGGGCAATAGATGCCTGATCGCCGCGCATGTGGAACGTTCGCAATTTTTCACGTACCATTTGCGTCAGCAAAGCAATCTGCGCCGCTCCGGAATGAGGCGGCCTCCTGATACCCGAGTTGTAAACGATATACTTGCCTTTCTCGATGATCTTCTTATCCTTGATGATCTGGCCTTCCGGAAAAATGATAACCGGATGACTGTCGGTGAGAAGCGCATGGATAAAGATTTTGTCCCTGTCCGGATCAGCGGTGGAAACAGCGCCGACCTTATTCATAAATTCGCCCATATTGCCGTTGAAAAAATCTTGAGCGGCAAGAGAAATGGGATATTTTTTTATGTTCTTTTTGATGATATACGGCATTAAAATTGTTTCCATGCGCGTAAAGTGATTAATGACATAGAGCACCGGCCCGTCGGGCACGTTTTCAAGCCCATGCAGACGCAAATCCGTTCCCGACGCCTTAATCAGGGTATCAAGCGAAGCCTCAATAATGTTAATCAAATCGTCGGATATCTTCATGGCCTTCCGTCTTTATCTTTCTGTTGATGCTTTACATCCGCCGCCACTTTTTTTAATATATCCGGGTTGTTGGTAAAAATTCCATCCACACCCATGCTCAGAAACCTCTTCATAGTCTTTGCGTCATTGACCGTGTAAATATTTACCGGGATATGATGTGATTTGGTATTTACAAGCCATTTTTTGTTAAACTCTGTGCGGGAACAATTAAAGGCGTCAGCTCCCACTGATTCCACAATGGCCGAGGGCAACTGGGAACCATAGAGCTTCTTTTCAAACAACACGGCGGCGGTCACGGAATTATCTATCTGCTTTAAATGCATGATGGCGCGCGGATCAAAACTGGAAAAAACGACATGCTCCCGCATGCCGCTGTGCTCGACAATCTTCAAACATTTTTCTTCAATGCCGCCGAAGAACATACGGCTCACCGCTTCCGTTTTGATTTCAATATTTACCGCGATTTTATCTTTACAGATGCTCAGAACTTCCGCCAGGATCGGAATTCTTGTGTTTGTGAAATTTTTACCAAACCAGCTTCCCGCATCCAGTTTCTTTAACGAAGCGAGGTTATAATCTGTGATCTTTCCTCGGCCGCCGCCGGTGCAGCGTGAAATTTTTTCATCATGAAAGACAACCACCTCTTTATCCGAGGTAAGCTGCACGTCAAACTCCACCATGTCCGCGCCCATCGCAATAGCGCCCTCAAACGAGGGAATCGTGTTTTCAGGATAATAAGCAGACGCCCCGCGATGAGCGATGATGGTAAAATCATCGCCCTTGCGGAGGTTATACTTGAATAAGTGATAGGGTTTTGTCATTTTGTTTTTCTTACGCTTTCACTGCGAGTCCAAGCCTGGCGGAACGTGGACATCTCGCCCTGACACCCGGACCCGGGAGTGCTTCGTCATCAAAATCCATAACCCGTGGAAGCGCCGTACTTCATCCACACCGCTCATCAATATTATTGAAAAACGCTTTTGGGTTTTTAGCACATTTAATCATAGAGTTCTTCAACTTTTTTATTATTTACAAACCGGAACGAAAGGGATAATTTATTGACGGGCTTTTAGCGATAAATAATCTGAATAAAAATCAGGAGGATTCATATGAAAGTATTGGGCATTATGGGAAGTCCGCGAGTCGGCGGCAACAGTGATATTCTCCTTGATGATGCTCTGGCCGGGGCCAAAGATGCCGGCGCGCAGGTGGAGAAAATTATCCTGGATAAAAAGAAAATTTCCGGCTGTAAGGACTGCAGGAAATGCAACGAAACCGGTCTTTGCGTCATTAAAGATGATATGCCTGAAATCCACAAAAAGATACTGGAAGCGGACGCTATCATTCACAGCGTGCCGGTTTACTTCTGGTCGATGACCGCGCAGATGAAAGCTTACCTGGACAGATGGTGCGCCTTGTTTGACGCCGACTGGAGCTGGCAGAAAGCTTACTATCCCCGGATGAAAGGTAAACGCATCGGGCTCATCACCGTTTGCGGAGATCCGAATGTGCACACGGCGGATCCTGTCGTGCATAGCTTTAAATCAACAGCGGATATGACAAAGATGCACTGGCTCGGAGCTGTAATGGCCTCTGCCACGGTCAAAGGAGATATCTTAAAAGACGAAACGGCCCGAAAAAAGGCTTTTGAACTGGGCAAGAAAGCGGCAACGCCCTGATATATTTCGATCATTTTGAATAAAATATTTCGAGGATTGGGATTGAAAATGTTTGACACACCATAAGCAGAAAACAAGGAGAAGATATTCGTGTGTCTATTCCCAGATGATGACTTGTTTTGCCAAGTCAATTTTATAACTCAGCCCCCCAAGCACATCCATCCCAAGCAATCCGTCAAATTTAGCGGCATTACCCTCATGGGGTACAATGTAAATATTCTTATTGCGAAATGTGTGAGGGCCGACCTTTAAACTATCCATGCTGACAATACTAGCCTCGATGATAGCCCCTCCGACAACTTCCGCCTTTGCCTTTCTTGCTTTGTATAGTTTTATGTATAATCGGTCAGCTATTTCGGTGTGGATTGTTGTCGCCGTCGCACCGGTGTCCATCAATAAATTAACTTTGACTTCAGTTCCGTCGTAAATAAGTGTTATCGGAACAAAAATCTGATTCCCTCTTACTGTAATTTTTGTAATTTTGTCATTCGAGGAAACCGCAGCCTTATTTTCCTTTTGCGCGTTTGGCTCTTCTTCAAATGCCTCTAATGGTGTACAAGCTTGACCGTCTACTGAATAATCCAATAAAGTTTCATTTCCATCCTTATCGAGACAGCGATAAAAAGTCCCCGCATAAATCATTATGGGTATAAAAAAGAAAACACAAAAGACAATCAACGATACCGTTAGAAATTGAAAGTCAATCAGGGATGAAATATTTTTCATGACGCGCATTAAACATTTATACCATATATTGAGTTAAATTTCATTTTTTTATGTTTATTGCAGATGGACGGAGATCCGGATGTGCACACTGCGGATCCCGTCGTGCATAGCTTTAAATCAACAGCGGACATAATAAAAATGCACCGGCTCGGAGCTTTCATGGCCTCTGCCGCAGACAAAGGAGATATCTTAAAAGACGAAACAGCCCGAAACAGGCTTTTGAACCGGGCAGAAAAACAACCGCAACCTGATGAGCGCCGTCCGGATTTTTTTAAAAGGTTTTGGAGGAGGGAGCCAAGGGGGGGTGGCAGCCCCCCTCGGCTATGGTAGAGATAAACAGTGGTTGAATCTAAAGGCAGGTTTGTAAAAAAGCTGAGATGTTAGAACGGAAGCACCTGACATGAAGCAAAGGATTAACGAGGGCCGCGGCCGGGGTGATTTCCGACTGCGGCAGAGCTTTTTTCACTCCGTTCTTCTCATCATAGACGACAGCGACAGGGGAAACGTCGATGCCGGTTCCGGCGGTTGTGGGAATACAAAGGCACAGTTTCATCAGGGGACCGTAATGTACTCTTGGTAAGCGGAAAGACATCCTATGCTCCTCCCTGAAAATAGTTTTGCATTAACTTTCTTGAGGAGCATTAGAACATAATTTGCGGGCTGTTCAAACCTGGAAGAGTACGGGGGCTTTACCCATAAGGAATAGGGGAATTAGTAATCCCTTATTCCATGGAATTGAGGATGGAGCGGAGGTTGGCTTTCTGGTTCTTAATACCGAATTTCTCTCGTATTTTCTCCCGGTGGAACTCGACAGTTTTGGGTGAGAGATTCATAATTTCGGCGATTTCCTTAGTCGATTTCCCCTCTTTGATAAACATGGCGACCTGGAGTGCCGTGGGGGAAAGGGCGGATACTCCGGAGGTCAACTTTCGGGCAATGGGGGTAACCGCATCGTTGAGACTGAATTCAATCCGTTCGATCATGGAGAGCTGATGCTTGTTCAAACCGCTCTGTTTGAGCTTTTCAACAAAAGGCATGACCATGCCGGCAATGAATGAACCCAGATCCTTCCGGTAACTTTTCTTGAACGATTCCTGTTGTTCCAGAAGCACCTTGACCGTCGTACTCAATTCGCTCAGTTGCCCGGACTGTTCCCTGACCATATCCTGCATATGGGTGTATTTGGATTCCAGCTGTGCTGCGGCTTGTTTGCGCGAAGAAATATCGCGGCTGATGCCTATAGAATGCGTCGGTTTGCCATTTTCACCGCACAGATAGAAGATGTTTTCCTCCAGCCAGATGCGCGATCCGTCTTTTCTCAAGCCCATATATTCATTGTATTCGGGGAGAATGGATTTTTTCAGGAAATTGTTTTGGGCTGCCTGGATATACCGGGCGCCGGTGTACTTGATATGATCCGCCATGCTCTCGGGAGCAATCAATTCTTTCCAGTGCAGCCCGAGGGCTTCTTCTCGCGTGAAACCGTGAACCCTCTCGATGGCGGGACTGAAATAGATGAACCGGTTTTCACTGATCAGCCAGACATGGGCAATATCCTCCATGTTTTCGATGATCATCTTGAATATCTCTTCTTGCACGTTCCTCACGATGGTTGGCCTTCCCTGGATTATTTTTCCGGCATCCGATTCGGCAAAAACATTCTCCGGAATAGAAAAAACAACAGTTCCCCGCTGAGAAGAAACGACGGGTAAGTGAAAGTATAAACGTCAATCAACTTGCAAGTCAAGCCAATAGTGGAAGTCCCTTCCGGCCGGGCAACGGGTTGACCCGTCGCCCTCAAGAAATTTTTTGAAATGTTGATATCTCTCTTATCGGTATTTTTTTCTTTAACAATTCTTCAGGAGGTTTATCTTTTAAACAATGAGATTGTTCTAAATAAATATAGACCGGAGACATTTTTGAATTGAATATTTTTGATTCCATCAACATTTCATTAAAGTTTTCGCAAATTCCTGAATTTTCACGAATATATCCTCTTATCTCCGGCGCGGGAGCCGTATCCTCCCTGGAACTGTTTACTATTTCAATATAACCAATGTAGTTTTCATATTCTTCCGCCAAATTCATTACCGGAGTAAAAATAACACTTATGTTTTCAAATCCTGAAACCGGGACAATACCGATATAAGAAATATGACTTGTTCTGGATGATCGAAATGATGTTGAGTTATTTTTTCCAAAAAACGTTGTTGATTTATTTTTTTCCAAAATAGCAAAACTAACCGGTAAAAGAGAGTTTATAAATTGATGAAACTTATTCAACATTTCAGGCGACCATGTTGTCGGAAGTTTTTGGGGGTCATTGGGGGACATGATTTTAATCCTTTCCTTTAATTTCTAATTTACCCGCAGATTTACCATTTCATTTTCCCAAAATAATAGAACCCGTTTCCTCTATTCGAGGAATCAGGTTCTATGTTTTTTCCCATATCGTTCATCTAATATACTCACTCCATTGGAGAGTATTACGAGTAATAGACTACTGATAAATATTTAAAAATTGTGTTCTATCAATAACCTTTAATGAAAAATATTTCAATCAAATACTTTTCCGCCATCTATTCACGGAAGGCATCCATTCATCATTACGCGGTCCTGAGGGAATGCGCTCCCGGTCAACAACCCTGTCCGCCTAGTGGGCCTCATCCCAGTTTTTCCCGCTCGCAATCTCAACCTTGAGCGGCACCTTCAGCTGAATGACTTCTTCCATTTCTTTTTTGACAAGTCGCATGACGGCTTCTTTTTCTTTTTGCGGCGCTTCGACGACCAGTTCATCATGCACCTGCATGATCAGCCGGGCGGAAAGATTCGTTTTGGTCAGCAGGTGATCAATGTTGACCATCGCCACTTTGATCAAATCAGCGGCGGTTCCCTGAATGGGAGTATTGATCGCCATGCGTTCGGCAAACTGGCGCACGGAAGGAATCTTGCTTTTTAATTCCGGCAGGTAGCGCCTGCGGTTCAGCAATGTGCTGACGAAACCGTCCCGGCGTGCACCTTCCAGAATTCCATCCAGATAGACGCGCACTTTTTTATAGCGCTTGAAATATCCGTCAATGTATTCCTGGGCCATTTTCATGGAAACACCCAGTTCCTTAGCCAGACCGAAAGCGCTCATTCCGTATAAAATTCCGAAATTAATGACCTTGGCCTGACGGCGCATATCGGCATTCACCATCTGCGGAAAAACGCCGAAAACATCCGAAGCCGTGCGGCTGTGAATATCTTCATTGGAGGAAAAGGCCTCAAGCAGCGCTTCATCTTCCGATAAATGCGCCAGCACCCGAAGTTCGATTTGCGAATAGTCGGCGGAAATCAAAAGACAATCCGGGTCGGCGATGAAGGCCTGCCGGATTCTTTTGCCTTCGAGCGTCCGGATGGGAATATTCTGTAAATTAGGATTACTGCTGGAGAGTCTGCCCGTCGCTGCTACGGTCTGGTTATAGGAGGTGTGAATTCTGCCGGTTTGCGGATGAATCAGGGCAGGCAGTGCGTCCACATACGTGGATTTGAGTTTGGATAAAGAGCGGTAAGCCAGAATCTCCGCGGGCAGTTCGTGACCGCGGGCAAGTTCAGTTAAAACATCCACATCGGTCGAGTACCCTTCTTTTGTTTTCTTCCCCGCGGGCAGCTTTAGTTTTTCAAACAAAATCGTCTGTAATTGTTTGGGCGAATTAATGTTAAATTTTTCACCGGCGAGTCGAAATATTTTTTCTTCCGAAAGGGACAGCAATCGTCCCAACTCCGTTGACATCTGCTTTAAAAGAGAGGTGTCCACCAGCACACCCTTTTTCTCCATATCGGCAAGAACATATAAAAGCGGCATCTCCACCTTACGGTAAAGTTCATTGGCGTCCGTTTTCTTTAATTGTTCTTCAAGGATCGGGGCAAGAGAAAAAATTGCATCAGCGCGCGGTCCCTCGCAGACGGCCATTTTATCGACCGGCACTAAAGCCAGCGGATACATCTTGCCTTTTCCTCCGGCCACATCATTTTGCGCGGGAATGCGCTCATGGAGATATTCCCAGACGATTTCATCGAGTTCATAGGCGTGCCTGGCGGGATTGAGCAAATAAGCAGCTAACTGCAAATCTTCGCCTGAATGAACTTCAAGGTTCGCGAGATTGACAAGTGCGGTTTTTAAATCATAAACATATTTTATGATCCGGGCATTTTTCAAAACCGGAGCAAGCGCGGCTAATGCTTCTTTTACAGGCAACTGCTCCCCGGCGTTGGTATGCGAAAGCGGCAGATAAAACAATTCGTCATCGGCGCTCAAAGCCATGCCGATTAATTCCGGCGGGGGATTTTTCTCCCAGACCATTTCGCAGGCGATCTTTGAACAGTCATGCAATTTTGTGATCATCCGGGATAGAGCCCCGCTGTTTGCAACCACGGTGCACTCTTTAACCGGTTTCGCGGTGTTTGTCTTAATTTGCTGCAGGAGCGAAGAGAATTCAAATTCACTGAAGAGTTTGGAAAGAGATTCCTTATCCGGCTCTTTGCGCGCGGCGTCCCGCAGATCAAAATCCATTTCGATATCTTTGCGAATCAAGGCCAACTGGCGGCTGAGTCTCGCCTGCCCGGCATACTGACGGAAGCTCTCGCGTAACTTCACGTTGCGCAGATTCTCCGCGTTTTCAATCACGGCATCCACCGAACCATATTCTTCGATAAGCCTCTGCGCCGTCTTCGGGCCGATGCCCGGCACGCCGGGAATGTTATCGGACGTATCGCCCATCAGTCCCAGAATCTCCACCACCTTGTCGGGCCCTACGCCGAATTTCTCTTTGACCGCGGCCGCATCATAGGTTTTGTCTTTCATCGTATCGACCATCGTGACCTGGTCATCGATCATCTGCATTAAATCCTTGTCGCCGGAGATGATAGCGGTGCGCCATCCTTTTGCACTCGCCTGAAGCGCGAGCGTCCCGATCAGGTCGTCAGCTTCGGTCCCCTGCTTTTCCAGAACGCAAATGGAAAAGCCGCGGACAACATCCTTGATAAACGGTATCTGCGGAATCAGGTCGTCCGGCATGGGCTTGCGCGTCGCTTTATAATCTTCAAATTCTCCATGGCGGGTCGTCGGCCCCCTGAGATCGAACGTCACCACTATGTAATCCGGCGCAAGATCGCGCAGCAGCTTCATCAGCATGTTGGTAAAGCCATAAATGGCGTTCGTGGGAAAACCTTTGGAGTTAGTCAAATGAGGAATCGCGTAGAAGGCGCGGTAAATATAATTGCTGCCGTCAACAAGAGCGACCAGAGGTGTTTTATTTTTTTCTGTCATGAGTCATCACTCTATAGGGTTCGTAGATTTTATACATCAAAGGAAGCATCTATCTTAAATGTTGTCGCCGCCCGCATGTCCAGAATATCCGTAACGCCTGTTTTCTCTTTTACCTCTTTTAAAAATGCTTTCAGTTCTTTATCGGTCGGCGCGTTGACGGTAAACCAGATATTGTATTCATTGTCACGCCGGTAATTATGCGTAACATTTCTATTGGCGTTCACGATTTGAACAAAGTTGTCTATTTTTTCTTCAGGCACGCGCGCGGCACACAGCGTGCTGACACGGCCAAGCTTTTTCCCGTCAAATACAGCGCCTATCCGGCGAATGATGCCTTCTTCCTTCATCTTCTTGACGCGAATGATTGTTTCATTCTCGCTGATGCCGCACCGCTTGCCGACAATCAGGAAAGGCTGTTCCTCCAGCGGAAATTCTTTTTGCAGAATATTTAATATTTTTTTATCGATCTCGTCCATCATAATAATTCACTTTCACTCCCCCGGTAAGCGGGGATTAAGGGAAGGGGATATTAACTTGATTTCACCCTCCCTATATCCCTCCCCTCAAGGGAGGGATTAATTATATGAAATACTTACATCTAAAAATACAATTAAAACTGTTTATCAAACAAATTACTATTTTGAAGACTGTTCAAAAATGTTCAGATGCAAGGCGCGCGAGTCCTGAGGAATGAGACGTATTTTTTCATACGTCGCAATGACGAAGGACGACGCGCAACGCCGCAGATGGGCGTTTTGTAAAGCCTTCGGCTTTTTCCGGCAAGGAAGTTGTCCATTTATAATTGCGACTCCCTCCGGGAATGCGCCCCCGGTCAACAGCCTTTTGGTTGATACAAGCACAACGGTTCTTCAGATAGATAATCCCCCGTCGCTTCATACGCGCGCGCCCGGCAGCCGCCGCAAACCTTGATAAATTGGCACTTGCCGCACTTGCCGCCATATTTGCTGTAATCGCGCAGATTGCGAAACACTTCGGAATTTTCCCAAATTTCGCCGAAGCTCTGCTCTTTCACATTGCCGCAATTCAGTTCCAGGTAACCGCAGGGCTGCACCTGGCCTACGTGAGAAATAAAACAAAACGTGATGCCTCCCAAACACCCCCTAGTGGATTCGTGAAAGTGGCCCCCCTCTTTTTTCCTGGGCTCCACGCCCTTGATCTTGTTTTGATGCATGATGCGAAAGTAATGCGGCGCGCAGGTGGCTTTGAGTTGAATTTCACAATTCAAGCTTTCCTGATGGAACCACATCAGCGTTTCTTCGTAATCTGCGGCCGTTATTGCCTGCGCGGCAAGGTCTTTACCACGGCCTGTGGGCACCAAAAGGAATATATGATGCGCTGCGGCACCAATATTTTTAGCCAAAGTCAGTATATCTTTGATTTGATCAAGATTGGTTGATGTAATTGTCGTGTTTATTTGAAATTCCATCCCGGCATCTTTGAGCGCGGCAATTCCCGCCATCGCTCCGGCAAAGGCGCCTTTCTCCTGACGAAAGGCGTCATGGCTGCGCGCATCTTTGCCGTCAATGCTGATACTGACTCTTTTAATTCCGCTTTCCATCATTTTTTTCACGACAGCCGGAGTAACCAAAGTACCGTTTGTCGCCATGACCATGCGCAAACCTTTATTGGTTCCATAGGCGGCGATTTCAAAAATATCCGGCCTTAAGAGCGGTTCGCCGCCGGTAAGAATAATTACCGGCGAGGATACGGCGGCAATTTCATCAATCAACTTGAAGCACTTATCAGTGGAAAGTTCTCCCGGATAAGGACCGCAATTGGCCGCAGCCCGGCAATGCACGCAGTTTAAATTACAGCTGCGCGTCACTTCCCACGCGATCATGCGGGGTTTATTTCCCAGCCCAAGAGGGGAAGTTTTGGATTTATTGTCTTCCCTCCCTCCTGTGCCCTTTAGGGTAGAGGGGCTAAGCTTTTCTTCCCCCCTCCCTTGAGGGGAGGGGCTGGGGGAGGGTGATATTTTTCCCATAATAGATTCCAGTACGCCTTCTATATTTTGTAGAACTTCATTATTCCAAAATCTTAATACTTTAAACCCTTGACTAACAAGCCATCTGTCGCGTTCTTGATCTTTATTATTATCTTCAGCGTGCTGACCACCATCTAATTCTATGATAAGGTTCTTATCAAGAGATATAAAATCAACAATGTAGTTGCCAATAGGTTGTTGTCTGCGAAATTTTGTATTGTCCAGTTGTTTTGATTTTAAGTGTTTCCATAATAACTTTTCCGCTTCTGTTTGGTTAGTTCTTAAATTCTTGGCTAAGTGATTTAATCTGGATTTTATTAACTTCACTTCACCCCCAACATTCACCCTCTCCCTAACCCTCTCCCCTCAAGGGAGAGGGGATTAAGAAGTGGAACTATTTCTCTCTTCTTTTGCCCCTCCCTTGAGGGGAGGGGCTGGGGAGGGTGAAAACTCACAACTATTTCTTCAGCAGATTAGCTAAATCCTTTGCCCAGTAGGTGATGATAATATCCGCGCCGGCGCGTTTGATGGCGGTCAGTGATTCCACCATGGCTCGTTCTTCATCCAGCCAACCGAGTTGCGCGGCGGCTTTTATCATCGAATATTCACCGCTGACATTGTACGCCGCTATCGGTAAATCAAATTCCTGTTTGGCGCGGCAGATAATATCCAGATAGGCCAGCGCCGGTTTCACCATAATGATATCCGCACCCTCACCAACATCCAGCGACATCTCTCTGATCGCTTCGTCGGCGTTGGCCGGATCCATCTGATAAGCTTTCCGATCGCCGAATTGCGGCGCGCTTTCGGCCGCTTCCCGGAAAGGTCCGTAAAACGATGAAGCGTATTTGGCCGCGTAAGCCATGATGGGCACATCCTCAAACGCATTTTCATCGAGCGCTTCGCGGATAGCCGCCACTTGTCCGTCCATCATTGCCGACGGCGCCACCATATCGGCTCCGGCGCGCGCGTGCGAAAGAGCGGTTTCCGCCAGAACTTCCAGCGTTTCGTCGTTCTGTACGCTGTTTTTCTCCAGCATACCACAGTGTCCATGGCTGGTGTATTCGCACAGGCAGACATCCGTGATCACGAGAATATCGGGAACTTCATTTTTAATGCGTTTGACCGCCTGCTGAACAATGCCATCTTTGGCAAACGCGCCGGTGGCCATCTCATCCTTTTTCGGCGGAATGCCGAAGAGCAGCACGGCAGGTATTCCCAGATCTTTTGCTTCCCTTGCATCTTTGGCAATATGATCAATGGATAGTTGAAATTGACCGGGCATGGACGAAATCGGTTTTTTGAAATTTTTCCCCGGCACCGCGAAAAGCGGATAAACCAGATCATCAACACTTAATTTTGTCTCGCGTATCAAACGCCGGAAGTTTTCATTTTTTCTCAACCTGCGGGCACGATATTCCGGAAATTGCATTTTTCACTCCTCCCTTTTAATTTCTTCATCCGTCAGATAGCAGGCGGGATCAGGACCCCAGAGATCACGCGCCGATTCCGCCCGGGCGCGGAAATTGCCGCCGCAGACGTTAAGCCACAGGCAGGCATCCCGCGCAGCGGCCATGAACATGTTTCTTTTTATCTTTCAATTTCATCAATAACTCGTTTTTTTCATTCGTCCAGATTTCGCCAAAAGATCTTTGCCGGACATTGCCCAGCGGCTGATTGCGCCAGAACTGGTCGGGATAAACCTCGCCGTCCCAGCTCACACAACCGATTCCCAAGCCGGACGAGTTGCCCTCGTTCATTTCCAGCAGTTCCAAAATCTCCCTGGCGCGCTCGGGATTTTCTTTTTTCATTTTCAAATACAGATACGGACCGTCGGCATGATTATCCACCGTGAGAATTTCCGGCTTCAGGCCATCGTCAAACATCTTTTTGGTTTGGGCGGCTATCAAATCAATCAAGCGGCGGGTTTCTTCATGGGTCAAATCCTCTTCACGCAGTTTGGAGCCGCGTCCGGTGTACACCAGATGATAGAAGCACATTCTTTCAATCTTTTCTTTTCTCAGCAGTTCAAACATAGCCGGCACGTCTGCCACGTTATGCTTGTTGACTGTAAAGCGAATGCCTACCTTGATTCCCGCGTCACGGCAGTTGCGGATTCCTTCGATGGCCGCGGCAAACGCGCCTTTCTTCCCACGAAATCGGTCGTGCGTTTTTTCCAAACCGTCAAGACTCACGCCAACATAAGATAGCCCTATTTTCTGGAGCTTGGCCGCAATCTCTTTGGTGATGAGCGTGCCGTTGGTGGAAATAACCGCCCGCATTCCTTTGTCCGTCGCGTATTGCGCCAGTTCCAGCAAATCTTTACGAATCAGCGGTTCGCCGCCGGAAAACAGTATCACGGGTGAACCAAATGCCGCCAGGTCGTCTATGAGTTTTTTGCCTTCCTCTGTGGTCAGCTCGTCGGGATAATCGACATCGGCGGAATTGGAATAGCAGTGAATGCATTTTAAATTGCAGCGGCGTGTCATGTTCCAGACAACCACGGGTTTTTTGTCCGCCGAAAACTGCAGAAGGTGTGACGGTAATTCACCCGATTGCCTGTTGTAGCGCAGGACATCGGATGGTTCCACCGCTCCGCAATATAATTTGGAAATTCCTATCATTTACTTTTTCCTCTTTTTCCAGCCGCCGGTTTCTTCGAAAAGTAATTGGTTAACGCTCCGACGAGCCCCTCCATTGTATATTCTTCCTGATGGATATCAACGGGAAATCCGGCCTTCTTGGCCGCCGCTGCCGTAACCGGCCCGATGCAGGCGATTTTGACACTCTTGGGTAGCTTAAAACGGCTTCCCATTATTTTAATAAAGTTATTCACTGTTGATGAACTTGTAAAGGTGATCACGTCTACTTTATTTTCTTTAAACAACTCGTCCAATTCGTTTTTCTTCTTTCCCGAATTAACCGTTTCGTAGGCGGTAACAACATCAACTATGGCGCCAAGCTTTTTCAAACCTTCCGGCAGAACATCACGCGCTTCGGCCGCTCTGGCGAGAAGTATTTTCTTCCCCTTCAGATTTTTGCCGGAGAAAGATTTAAGGATTCCTTCGGAAATAAATTTCTTGGGAACAAGATCAACTTTGATTCCTCTGTCCGCCACCTGCTGTGCCGTTGCCGGGCCAATACAGCAAATCTTAATACCTTTCAAATCACGGATGTCTTTCTTTTTTGCAAACAACCGTTTGAAGAAGAACGCAACACCGTTGGCGCTGGTAAATATCAGCCAGTCATAATCTTCCAGTTTTTTTATCGCCGCATCCAAATCGCGCCAGTTAGGCGGAGGAACAATTTTAATGGTCGGGAAATGAATGGGATTGGCTCCTTCTTTGACAAGCAGTCGTGCCAGATCGTCGGCCTGTTTTTCCGGACGCGTAATCATTATGCCTTTGCCAAAAAGCGGCTTCTGGTCAAACCACTTTAGCGTGTCGCGCAAGTCCACCACGTCGCCGACAACAAGAATTGCCGGAGGCGCAAACTTAAGCTCCCCGGCAAGCATGGAAATATTGTCCAGAGTACTGGTAAGAATTTCCTGACGCGGTGTCGTACCCCAGCGAATCAGCGCGGCAGGCGTCTCCGAAGGTTTGCCATGATCTGTTAATTCCTTCGCAATTTTTTCGATATTTTTCACACCCATCAGGAAAACCAGCGTGCCGATGCGGGCCAGCGCCTGCCAGTCGATATCACTCTTTTCCTTGGTCGGGTCTTCATGGCCGGTGACAAACGCGACCGTCGAAGTCAAACCGCGATGCGTGAGCGGAATCCCGGCATAAGCGGGAACGGCAATCGCGGAGGTAACGCCGGGAACAATTTCAAAGGGAATCTTGTTGGCGGCAAGTTTTTCCGCTTCTTCTCCTCCGCGGCCGAAAATAAAAGGGTCGCCGCCTTTGAGTCGCGAGACAATGTTTCCGGCCTTAGCTTCCTTCACCAGCAGATCATTGATCTGCCACTGCGAAAGCGTATGAGCGCCGCCCTGCTTTCCGGCGTAAATATAACGGGCATCGCTGCGGGCGTATTTTAATAAATCCTTGCTGACCAGATAATCGTAGATCACAACATCCGCTTCACGCAGACAGTCAATGGCCTTAAGCGTAATCAGCCCAGCATCCCCCGGCCCCGCACCAATGATATAGACTTTACCTTTTTTAGTTTTTTTCATAATTACTCAACATGTCATTTTACACGGACCGTAATCCATTCCGTTCTGTCATTCCCGCCCCCGCCTTCGCGGGGGTAGACTGCGGCAGGAATCTGTCCGAACAGCACTGTCATTCCCGCGTAGGCGGGAATCCAGGAATTACACTATTTCATTATACAAATCTTTCCATTCAGGATTCTTCTCTTCAATTAACCTTATCTTCCACTTTCTATTCCATTTCTTCATCTGTTTTTCTCTTAATATCGCTTCGTCTATTTCATTATGTTGTTCATAATATACAAAAGTATGAACATCATGTTCTTTTGTAAATCCTGCGATTAATTTTTGTTTATGTTCATATATCCTTTTGATCAAATCACTGGTAACGCCAATATATAATGTTCCATTCTTTTTGCTGGCCAGAATATAAACATAATATTGTTTCATGAATACTGGATTCCCGCCTTCGCGGGAATGACTATGGAATTATTATTTATTTTCAGTGCATTAAATCCAAAAGTCTCCTACCACCCTTTTCCAAAATTATTTCCGCGAGCTTTTTCCCCAATTCCTCCGCATCATCCCTGAAGCCGCCTATTTTTTCACGAATGACTGTGGTGCCGTTGGGCGCGGCAACCATGCCTTCAAGCGTCAGCAGCTGACCATCCAGTTTTCCCAATGCCGCGATCGGCAGGCGGCATCCTCCGCCCAGCGCCCGCAAGTAAGAACGCTCGGCAGCAACTTCCACAGCCGTTGTCGCGTCATTTAACGATGCGCAAATTTTTGCTAAATCAACATCAGACTTGCGAATCTGCAAACCCAGCGCGCCCTGACCGACTGCCGGAAGCATCGTTTCCACCGGCAGAAATTGCGTAATCCGTTCGGCCAGCCCCATCCGTTTAATTCCCGCTGCCGCCAGGATAACGCCGGTAAGATTTTCCGTCTCGATCTTTTTCAGCCGTGTGTCAATGTTGCCGCGCAGCGGAACGATATTAACATCGGGCAGAATCGCTTTGATCTGCGCGCCGCGCCGCTGCGACCCGGTGCCGATTTTCGCGCCTTTGGGCATAAATTCCATTTTGATGTTGTTTCGCGAAACCAGAACGTCGCGGATATCTTCACGCTGCAGGATGGCCGCGAACATCAGCCCATCGGGTATATCGCCTGGAACATCCTTCATACTGTGAACCGCAAGGTCAACTTTTTCCGAGAGCAGGGCATCTTCGAGTTCTTTGACAAAAACACCCTGGCCGCCGATGGTGAGCAGGGAAACATCCTGCATGATATCGCCGCTGGTTTTGATAATACAAATCTCAATTTCCGCATCCGGCATCAATATTTTAATCTTTTCAACGACAAAGTTTGTCTGCGTCAATGCCAATTTGCTTCCACGTGTTCCTATTTTTAAATTCATAAAAATCCTAATTTAATAAACTTACATTATATTTTAAAATCAATTAAGTGAGTAATAGATTCGATGAGATTATTTCAATGGAATATTTATAATTTCATCATCTCTTCCACACGCCCAAAGTGAATAATATGAATGCATAAACTCACTTGCTTCTTTTATATCTTTCACTGAATATCCTGTTTTCTTACTTACTTCAACGTAACATTCAGATGTTGAATAGTGTAATTTATCTTTACTTTTATAATATATAAAATCTTCATAAGCTTTAAAAATTGGTTTATATTTCATATAAGTTTTTTGATCTGGTCGGAATAGGCGTGGGGCATCATTTTTCTTCATTTTTGTATAATCAGGTTCACAGAATATTTTTCCACAATCTTTGGATGACGGATAGAATTTGCCAATTTTTGAGTTATATTCTTCAATCTCTTTATCAGATGGAATGCCGTAAAGAATTTTTATTTTATTATTTTCATATTCACCACGAGAAACAAGATATCCTAACCCAACCATTTCTTTATCTGGTGCCAAATTAATAAATATTTTTTTGCACTTTGGATATTCTTTTATTAATCTTTTCAATATCGCTAATATAGTTGGTTTTATTTGTTCTCTTTTAATATCAGGAGGAACAAAACCATCCGCTTTTAACATTATCCAGTCTTCCGGTTTCCAACACCACCCATTCCTATTGGCGCAATTCTGTCGATCTGCCAATTCACCTTCACCATTAAGATTAATATCAATATTAGATACTGCTCCTACTAAAAATGACGGTGGAATGGCTTTGTCGAGTTTTGATTCACAACCACAAAGTAATGCCAGAACAAAAAAGAGTATTATGGTTTTTTTCATAAACAAACCTACCCATCCAACCTAAAAAGTCTCCGCACCGCCGCCACGATATCACGGGAGCTAATATCGGAGCTTTCTTCCTTCAAAACCGAAACCGGAGCGTGCAATACCTTGTTCACAATAGAATTAACCAGATTATCGATTTTTTCCTGATCTTCTTTTTTTAGATTACCCATCCAACCTTCGGCCTTGTCCATCTCCGCTTTCACAATTTCTTCGGCTTTGTTGCGCAGGGACACGATTGTCGGCACGGATTCGAGTTCCTTCTGCCAGTTGACAAACCTCGCCACTTCCTCATCCACAATCATTTCGGCTTTAATCGCTTCCTTCTTGCGGGCGTTCATGTTTTCGTCAGCGATGTCCTGAAGGTCATCAATATTGTAAAGATAAACATTCTCCTGCGAACTTGCCGAAGGTTCGATGTCGCGCGGAACGGCGATGTCAATCAGAAACAGCAGACGGTTTTTACGCTGGTGATGAATTCTTCTGAGCATATCGGCGGTAACGATATGGTCGGGCGCGCCGGTGGAGCTGATGACGATATCCGCCTCAATGAGTTTTGCCTCCAGTGCATCGAGCGATACCGCTTCGCCGTGAAATTTTTCCGCCAGTAACTCGGCCTGCGCCAGCGACCGGTTGGCGACAATGATTGATTGAGCTCCTTTTTCAATTAATTGTGTGCCGGTGAGTTCGGCCATTTCACCGGCGCCGATCAATAAAATTTTCTTGCCGTCGAGAGAGCCGAATATTTTCTTGGCCAATTCCACCGCGGCGTAACTTACAGATACCGGATTGACCGCAATCGCCGTTTCCGTCCGGACGCGTTTGGCCGCGCGAAAAGAACAGTGCATCAAACGATTCAAAACAACGCCGGTCGCGTATTGCTCCAGCGCCTGACGATAGGCTTCCTTGACCTGCCCAAGAATTTGTGTCTCGCCCATCACCATGGAATCAAGGCTCGATGCCACGCGAAAAATATGGCGTACCGCGTCCTCGTCGTAATATTCGTAAAAACAGTCAGCCGCTTCCGCCGCGGTCAAACCGCCGCTTTGCGCCAGAAAATCACGAAGTTCTTTTATAGCTTTTCCGTGTTCATCGCTGCCGGCAATAATTTCAACGCGGTTACAGGTGGAAAGATACAGAACTTCCCTCACGCCGTTGATGGACCGCAGGCGGGCCAGCAAGTCATTTCCCTCCTGACAACCGGCAAATATTTTTTCCCGGACAGCAATGGACGCTGTTTTATGATTTAAACCTATTAATACAATCATGTTTTATATAAAGTTATGCAAAGTTGAAAAACAAAGTCTCACACTTCCATAGGACAACAAAAGGATAATAAAAGCGGCACCGGAGAATACAGCCATCCGGTAACCCTTCCAGCCGATGGCCAGACGCTGATGCAGCAGAAATCCGTAAATGATCCATCCGGCAAAAGTCCAGATGATTTTCGGGTCGATCAGCCAGCCTGTCTTCCAGCTTATTTGCGCAAAAACCACTCCGGCAATAATGCCCACACTTACGAGCGGAAATCCCCACAAAAGGCAGAGATGATTAATCCTGTCCAAATCATTCAATGAAGGCAGTAATCTGATCATCCCGCCTAACTTCTTGTTTTTCAGTAATCTGTTTTGAATGATAAACATTATTCCGGCGCACGATGCGATTGCAAAAAACGCTTCCCCGATAATCGTCCAAAGCAAATGCACGGCGGTCAGCCAGTTTTGCAGATTCTGAGGCCGAAGAGCCCTCCCCGCCTCCTCACCCGCAGCGGCAATCATAAACAGCAGAATGAAAGGAGAAATGAAGGCGCCCAGCACCCTGGTTTTAGTTTTAAATTGCAGGACAAGATAAACCGCGCAAACCGACCAGGCACAAAGGGAAAAAAAATCCCGGGAATCGGGATTAATAAACCACGAGGAATTGATAATAACGAAAAGAAATTTAACGGTTAGAAAACCGAAGGCCGCAGCCAGAATCCAGGTGGAAAATTTAGCCAGCTTTACTTGTTTAACAAGAAGAGAAAATAAATATCCAACTGTACTTGCAGCGCAGAGGGTTAAAGCAATCTTAAAAGAAAGCAATTCCAAATCAGTTAAAATCAATTTCGACCTCCTCGCCGGTAATTTTTTTCACGGTCTCCTTCACTTTTTTTATATCTTTATCTTTTATGGATTCCAGAATGCCCGCCCTTATCAATGCGTCGAACCAGTCTTTGCCTACTCCGGCGTTTTTTGCCATTTTGACGCGCAAGCCGCCTAAAACATTGAGAAATATTTCAAATTCCGGACCGTATTTTGCTTCCAGCTCTTCACGCAGATGACGGGCCAGAGCCGGACTTTTGCCGCCGGTGCCTATCGTAATGGTCAGATCCCCTCTTTGCACAACCGCGGGCAGAATAAAATCGCATTTCTGCGGATCATCAACAATATTGACCGGTATGCCTTTGCTGCGGGCATCCCGGGATATTTGGGCATTGGTTTCTTCATCATCAGTCGCCCCGATAATCAAGGCGGCTTCATTAATTAAATCGCCTGCGTATTGGGCGGCAATGTGGCAAATCATATTTTTTTCTTTCAGCGCGGCGATTTCAGGAGAAAGCTTCGGGCTGATCACAAACACTTTAGCGCCGCAATCAAGGAGTCTTTCCGCCTTCCTTGCGGCAACTTCGCCGCCGCCGACGATGACGCATTTTTTGTCTCTAATGTCCAGGAAAATCGGGTAATATTTCAAGGTTTTCCTTCCCGTAACGCTGTAAAATCGCTTTATTTAAAACCGGTTCAAACGCTATCACGAAGGTGTATAAATTTCAAGAAAGGTTATTGACGGCAAGAATCACGGGAGTAATTAATTTAAGTAAGAAAAAAGCGATATTCTGATCCTTATTCCGAGCATTCCACGCGGTTGCGTCCCCCGTTTTTGGCTCGATACAAAGCTTCATCCGCGCGGGAAATAGTTTTTTCGATATCTTCTTTTTTTCGATGCTCGGCCAGACCAATGGAAACCGTAACTCTGGAATCATGCCCTAAATCGGGGAAAAAGCTGTCTTCGACGCAAGAGCGGATACGTTCGGCAAAAACTTTAGCTTCCCGGATATCTGTTTCGGTAAGCACGATTAAAAATTCTTCGCCGCCATAACGCCCGCAAAAATCAGTTTTACGCAAAATACTGTGGATGATGGCGGAAAACGTTATCAGCACGTTATCGCCGGCCTGATGTCCGTGCGTATCGTTGATATTTTTAAACTTATCGATATCCATCATGACAAGAGAAAAATCGGCCCCCGTCCGCACTGAACGGCTATTCTCGGTTTCAATAAGTTCCATCAGATGACGGCGATTGTAAAATCCCGTCAGGTCGTCGTGAATCGCCATGTCCTGAATCGTTTTCATAGACGAACGAAGCCTTTCCCGGCTGCTGCTCAACTCCCGGCGCAAAGAGCTGATATTGCCTCCTATAAAAGACACGGAAATAAGGACAACGGCAAGAGCGCCCAACTGAAAAATTTCAACATTAAGATTGATATGCTGCGGACGTAAAACTTGCAGTAAAAAGATATCCATTCCATAGGTCAGCAGGATAAACGCGCTCATATACAAAAACTGCCGGGTATCCAGGCGGAAAATACCAAACAAGAGGATAAGAATGTACACGGAAAAAAGGATACCTCTGGCTTCAGGAATAAAAAATATTGCATACATGACGACAAGGCTGGCTGTGCAAATCTGCACCGAAGTCAAGCTGGGATCTCTCATTCGCCGGTTGAAACCCGTGCGAAAGACAATATATAAAACAACATTGGCCACCAGGACGATAATCCAGTTCCAGTAAAGAACTTCCAGGGACATAATCCCCGCCTGATAACCTAAATAAAAGAGAGGAAAGTTTAATATATAGATGCCCAATGATATAAAAAAACGTCGAAGACGAAGAGCCTGCTTGGGGTCATCTTTGGGAATAATGGAAAAATCTTCGGCCAAAATGGAGAGAAGAAAGGCCAGTTTAGATAACTTTCTTTTGATTCCATTGATATTCAAAGATAGTTTTTTATGGACCATGTATTTTCAAAAAATAATTTGTTTTGACGAATTACGATATTTTTATGAAAAATTGTTATATGTCAATTCCATCATTCATTTTGCGCTAACGTAACATAAGACATTCACCTTATTTTGTAAATAGTATGCCGGATGGTTCCGCAAGGGTCCATGGATCATTTCTCAAAATATGGTTCTTCTGCCGTTGTATCTTTCGGCATCGTAATATTTTTCCACGTCAACCAGTTTTAGTTTATTGACAATTCCTTCCAGGGGAGCCGTGGTAATTTCTCCCTGCCCGAGGCTGACCATGCGTCCAAAATCTCCATTGACGATCATGTCTACTGCGGCAATGCCAAACCACCTGGCCATCAGGCGATCATGGGCGGAAGGCGTTCCACCGCGCTGGAGATGGCTCAGACTGATATGACGTGATTCCAATCCCGTTCTCTTTTCAATTTCATGGGCGACATAATTGGCAATTCCTCCAACCGATACATGTCCAAAATCATCAACATGGTTGTCTTTCAAAAATTCCTGGCGTCCCGAAAGTTTGGCGCCTTCGGCAACCACGATGATGGAATAATTTATTTCCCTGCCCTTTCTTTCGCGCAAAAGCTCACAAACTTTGTCCATGTCAAAAGGATACTCCGGAATAAGAATGATATAAGCTCCGCTGCATTCACCGCCGCGCAGAGCAAGCCAGCCGGCGTTGCGTCCCATTGTTTCCACGACAAAAATCCGGCTATGCGATCCGGCGGTCGTCCTCAGGCGATCGATTTCTTCCGTGATAATATTGACCGCCGTGTCAAATCCGAGTGAATATTCCGTACCGGCGAGATCCAGGTCTATTGTCTTGGGAATCCCTACCGTTTTGATGCCCAACTGATGCAATTTATAAGCGACGCCGAGAGTATCTTCTCCGCCGATGGCAACAATAGCGTCAATGCCAAGTTTTTTGATGTTATCAATCAATCTTGCCGAACGATCATTTTTAGGATTGAAAGGATTTGTCCGCGATGTTCCCAGATTTGTGCCGCCGTGACGATCCCAGGTACGAACCACTTCTTCGTCTAAATATTTAATGTATCGGGCGCAGCTCTTCTGATCATCGGGATCAACATCGGTAATGCCCCTCCAGCCTTCAACAATACCGATAACATCAAAAGACACTGAACGGTTCGCGGCTATTCTGGAATCAAGCGCGCTTTTTGTAACCCATTTGATCGCTCCGTTTAAGCCGGGGCAATCGCCTCCACCCGTTAATATGGCTATTTTCATTTTCATAATTTTTTCACTCTCCCAGATATTATAAATTCACAAGACTTAAAATAACTTGAAGAATGCGACAGGGATATAACACCACTTTTCTGCCCCTTGTGTCAATCATATATTACCGCAATAACCGGTTCGATTTATATTTTAATTTTATTCAGGATACTTGAAATATTACATAAAAGAATATATATCTATCTAAAATATCAGGGGCGGATTATTCATGACGGAAAAAGAAACGGGAAAATGGTTGAAAATCGAAGTATCTGCTCCCCCGGAGCTTATGGATGCGCTGGGGAATTTTCTTACCGAAGCCGGCGCGCAGGGCGTATTTCAGGAATCCCTGGCGCCTCAACATGTTGTCGAGGATTTCCCGGAACCGTCAATTGAAGGAACTCTCAAAGTCTATTTCCCGCAGGATAATCGCAGTGAAAAACGAATTGCCGCCCTGCAAAAATATATCAACAGTCTTGATGAAATATTCCCTGACTTTGAAAAACCATCGTTTACAACCGAACTCATCTGCGACCCCGACTGGGGAGAGCAATGGAAAAAATATTTTATGCCCATCAGGGTAAGCAAAAATATCATCGTCAAACCAACGTGGGAACGATATACGCCGTCCAGCCGCGATATTGTCATTGAAATCGATCCCGGAATGGCCTTCGGCACCGGTCAGCACGCCTCCACGAGAATGTGCATCGAGGCAGTCGAAGATATTATCATGAACGACCGCTCCGTCAAAGAATGGAAAGTTCTGGACATGGGCTGCGGCACAGGAATTCTGGGCATTACCGCCGCCAAAATGGGCGCTCAGGATGTCATCTGTGTGGATATTGACAGAAAGGCTGTGGAAATTGCCGGTGAAAACGCAGCCATTAATAATGTAAAACCGTCTCTGCGCATTCTCAATAAAAATGCGGCCACAATTAATGAGCCGCGCAATTTGATCATCGCCAATCTTACGTCCAATTTGCTTTTAAGCCTCCGCCCGCACCTGATTCAATTGCTTATGCCGGAAGGTTATATGATTATTTCGGGCATCATTGAACAGGACGCTAAAAACATCGAGGAGCAATTTTCCGCCGATCCCCTGACACTTCACAAAATGATAACGGAAAAAGAATGGGTCTGTTACGTGCTCAGAAAAAAATCCGCAACGGCTTAGCGGCGGACTTCCACCTTAAACCCAAAAGCTATTTTGAGGACGATTAAATTTTGACCATACCCCGAATATACAGTCCGGAATCATTGGAAAATAAAACAATCTGTGAACTGGGCGCCGACAATTTAAAATATTTAAAACAAGTCATGCGCATGAAAAACGGCGACCGGATTAATATTTTTGACGGTTTTGGCCGGGAGTTTGAAGCCGTCATTAAAAATCTTTCCACGGAAAAAGTTTTGATAGAACTGGGCAAAACAATTCCGGCGGCAGGCAAGGAAATCCGTATCACACTGGCCCAGGCCTTACCGAAAGCAAGAAAAATGGATACCATTGTAAAAAGCTCCTCTGAACTGGGCGCGGATGTCATTATTCCTTTTGATGCCGCACGGTCGGTGAGTCATACGACCGATGAAAAAAGTTCGCTAAAAACCGCACGCTGGCAGAAGATAGCCAAAGAAGCGGCACGCTCAAGCCACAGCAGTTATGTAACCAAAATATCAAAAGTTTCATCTTTTACGGACATGCTCTCCGCGGCCTCCGGCGACGCCCTGAAATTAATTTTCTGGGAGGAAGAATCTCAAAAAACCATTAAAGATATATTAACCGATGAGACTCTTTCCGGCGCCAAAGATTTTTTTATTGTCGTCGGACCGGAAGGCGGTCTTTCCAA
Organism: Deltaproteobacteria bacterium HGW-Deltaproteobacteria-13; assembly: GCA_002840555.1. Taxonomy (GTDB): domain Bacteria; phylum Desulfobacterota; class Syntrophia; order Syntrophales; family Smithellaceae; genus Smithella. Next base: position 60,341 of record PHBJ01000013.1, on the reverse strand, counting down.
AGATGAAGTTTCCAAGACAAAAGAGGCCGGATTTATTTCGGTTACTTTAGGCAGGCAAATTTTAAAAGTGGAAACGGCGGCAGCGGCAATAATATCCATCATTCAATATGAAAAAGGGATCTTCGGCAATAGATCACGGGAGGCCAAAAATGACTGTTTATAAATATGCGGGTTTCTGGCGGCGTTTTATCGCCTACATGATTGACGGATTCATTATCGGCATTATTTTTTTCGTTCTGGCCATTATTGCCGGAATAGCATTTTTTACCGGAATAATGTCCGGCGGCAATAACGCCTGGATTGCCGGAATGAATGACCCGGAACGAATGCTGTCAATCACTCTATGGTTCTGGCTTTTTTCAACCTTGATCAACATAGCCTATTTTACATATTTTCACGGCACCACAGGACGTACACCGGGTAAAACGCTCCTGGGCGTGCAGGTGGTTTCCGTCGAAGGCCGTCCGATTTCCTTCGGAACAGCCTTTTTGCGATCGGTCGGTTATATGGTTTCAAGCCTTTTTTTCTGTCTGGGTTTCATTTGGATAGGTTTCGACAAGAGAAAACAGGGCTGGCATGACAAGATAGCCGGCACTGTCGTTATCATCAGAGAAAGGGAAAGTAATACCGAAGGGATATCCATTCCAGATGGCTCAACGGTTCCGCCGGAGGTGAAGCCCCAACCTTAAGGAAATTAAGGAACAAAATAATCAGGCGGACAAGTTGCCGGAAAATAATGGTTAACGGGGATTTGAAGAGGGATCGTAAGGAAAAAACACCTTGACAAAAGAAGTCTTATTCTATAGACGATTGCCTTGCTTTGCAGGATTAATTTAATCCGGTGGGCCGGTAGCTCAGTCGGTAGAGCATCGGACTGAAAATCCGAGTGTCGACAGTTCAATTCTGTCCTGGCCCACCATAAAATGACACGCCCTCCCTAAAAAGAGGGCTTTTTTAATCCACCATTTTTAGCAGCAATTTGGTGTCCATGACAAAACAAAAAATGAAAATTATGCTGATTAATCCTCCCAACTGCGGACGAAGCATCCCGGAAGAGGAATACGGCATCACGTCACTGCGGCAAATCTTTAAGGGAGAACCTTTCAATTTAGAAATACTAGCCGGTCCGTTAAAGGATCATGAGGTAATGATCTCTGATCTCAAATGCGAAACCGAAGACGCCTTCTGGAAAACCTTCGACGAATTTCAGCCCGATGTCGTCGGGCTCACGGCTGTAACCTGCGAGGCCAACACGGTTATCCGCCTGGCCCGCAAAATAAAAGAAAAAAGAAATCCCGTAATCGTCATCGGAGGCAATCATGCCACTTACGATCCCGGTTACTTTAATCGCGCTGAGTTCGACTACATTGCCATAGGTTTGGGTAAGAAGAGTTTTCGCGAACTGATAGGCGCTCTGGCCGACGGTAAAAAAGGACAGGACATCGCCGGAATAGCTGAAACATCACCCGGAAAACCTCTGACCTATGCAACCAGAAATTATGATGAAACAGATCTGATGGATGAAGTCCCTCCCCGTTATGATCTTGTCGCCAAATATAGAAATCAGTATTTTCTGGAGCAGCTGGGCTTAACGATGGGATTTGTCATAACCGCTTACGGCTGCACGCACAAATGTTCTTTCTGTACCATCCCGAAAATGACGGGAGGAAAATATCTGAATCATTCCGCGGACGCCGTCATCAGAGATATTCAAATGCTTGGCGATATTTCCTTTATCAGAATGGTTGATGCCAACACTTTCGGCAATCTGTCATTATCGCTTGACCTTTACAAAAAAATCATGCAATCCGGTATCCGGAAGAAATTTTTCGCCGATGTCCGCGCCGACACGATTGTCAAAAATCCGGCTTTAATGAAAAACTGGAAAGAGGCCGGGCTTTACGCGGTGGTGGTTGGCTTTGAAGATTTTCAGGACACGCGCCTTTCCGCCTATAATAAAAAATATCAGGGCCATGTCATCCATGAGGCGATTGACATCCTGCACGACCTGGGCATCGTTATTGTCGGTGATTTTATCGCCTCGCCGGAATATGACGAAAAGGATTTTGAAGCGCTGGAAAACTTTATTGCAGCCCATAGAATTGAAATCCCGGTGATATCTGTTTTGACGCCGATTCCGGGAACACCGCTTTACAAAAAGATGAAGAAAGATATTATCATCAGTGATCTGGATTATTATACTTTTACCAATGCCGTGACAAAAACGAAAATGCCGGCGGCTATATTTTATAAAACATTCGCCGATCTGGTAAAAAGGCTTCACGAAAGGCCGCACAAACCCAATTAAAAGAAGGAGATCCATGGAAGTTTACATTAACGACATCGCCGCGTTTCTGCCGAACGAGCCGGTAACAAACGATGAAATAGAAAAGGTATTGGGAGAGATTCACAACATCCCTTCCCGGATAAAAAACAGAATCCTGAAAAACAACGGCATCGAAAAGCGCTACTATTCCATCGACCGGAAAACCGGAGAGCTCAACTATACCAACGCGCAGTTAACCGCCGAAGCCGTAAGGAAACTCAAACCCTATGATGGTTTTTCGATTAACGATATTCAATGTCTTTGCTGCGGCACTTCCATGGCGGATCTTATATTGCCAGGCCACGGGCTGATGGTTCACGGAGAGTTGGGCATCCCACCCTGCGAAGTCATCACCACGGCGGGCATTTGCCTCTGCGGCATCACATCTTTTAAAGCCGCTTACGCCAATGTGGCCATGGGCTTAAGCGATAACGCCGTTGCCACCGGTTCGGAACTGGCCTCATCCCTGCTTCGGTCAAATTTCTTTGAGCATCTCAAAAGTGATCAGGATATCCATGACCATCCCATTTTGGCTTTTCAATCCGACTTTCTGCGCTGGATGCTCTCGGATGCGGCCGGCGCCGTTTTTATGTCCGGTAAAAAAAATATAAAAGGAAAATCGCTCAGAGTGGACTGGATCGAGCATGTCTCTTACGCCGGACAAATGGAAGTCTGTATGTATGCCGGCGCGCATAAAAAAGATGACGGCACAATGATCGGCTGGCGGCAGCTTAATTCTCTGGAAGAAGCGCTGGCCGGTAATTATTTCGCCCTGAAACAGGACACTGAAATTCTCAACAAGGAAATCGTCCGGGTCACCGTTGATCTGGGATTGACACGCGCCATTGAAAGAAGAAAGATTAAAGCCGGCGAAATAGACTGGTACCTGCCTCATTATTCATCGGATTTTTTCCGGGATAAAATTTACAAAGCCATGGAAGGGATCGATTTTAAAATTCCTTATGAAAAATGGTTCACGAATCTGGCTTACAAAGGCAATACCGGTTCCGCTTCTATTTACGTGATGATGGAAGAACTTTTTCACTCGGATCAACTCAAGGAAGGCCAGAAAATTCTCTGCTTCATACCGGAGAGCGGACGGTTCTCGGTCGCCTATGTGCTGCTGACGGTTGTTTGATCGTGGCAAGGCACAAACGCCGTTTAAACCTTAGCGAAAAATAATGATCTGATGAAATCTCCAGGTAGTCGAATTTAATAAAATCGATTATTTAAGCGGATACGAACACACTTTGATTCCGCGCTACCGATAATAATTCCATTGTCAAACAACTGCTTCCCGGAAATATTTATATCGACTCTGATAAGAGAGTTATCAGGAAATCACGGAAAAATTAATTGAAAAAAGTTTGACTTTATAGACAACATGCGTTACATTACACATGTAATTTAAACATGCCGGAGATGACATGCCGCCAAAAACGATTTTTAACAAATCAGATATCATTGACTCTTCCCTGAGCATCGTAAAAGAAAAGGGGTTCAAACAACTGAGCGCCCGGGAAATTGCCAGGGTATTGATTTCATCAACCCGGCCCGTGTACGAACATTTCCAATCCATGGACGAGCTTAAAAAAGCGGTGCTGCAAAAGGCGGTTGATCTCCTATATGATTACGTCACACGGCAATACACGAGAAATGCCTTTCTGAATACCGGCGTGGGATATGTTTTGTATGCCAGGGATCATAAGGAATTTTTCAAGATCATCTTCCTCGAGGATAATGATGCCAGCGGGATCATCGATGAAATGCTTAAGAAACTGGACAAAGAGATCGTGAAGGTCCTGGAGTTAAAAAAGCTTTCTCATACCGAGAGGAAAGACCTGTTGAGGAACGGCTGGATATATACCCATGGATTTGCGGTGATGGTTTTTTCCGGATACATAAAAAACGATCAGGATAAATATATTATACGGATGCTGGCTGAAGCAGGACCGATTTTTATTGAAGATGCACTTCGCAAACACAGAGAAAAAGATATTGATGCAACCCCCAAAAAATAATTTTTATTGGACGGTTCCATAGCAAGCAATAGCCCAGAGAACGATAAAGGAGATTTTATAATGTCTGAAAATCCATTGCACTTACTGATGAATCCGCAATCCATCGCGGTTGTCGGAGCAAACAATGTCCCGACAAAAATGGGAACCATACAGGCCTTAAGTATTTTAAAAGACGGCTACAAAGGCAAGGTTTTTCCGCTTCATCCCAAGGAAAAAACAGTTTTGGGATGTAAGGCTTACGCCTCGCCGGAAGATTTGCCTGAAGCTCCCGATCTGGCGATTCTGATCGTTCCCGGAAAAACCGTTATTCCCCTTATCGAGAGTTTCGGCAAAATCGGTACGAAAAGGGCGATTATTATCACCGCCGGGTTTAAAGAAACGGGCGCGGCCGGCCAAAAAATGGAAAATGAGCTTAACGAAGTGGCACGACATTATGGAATGCGTTTTGTCGGTCCTAATTGTATGGGCATCATCAATTCTCAGATTTTCCTGAACACAACCGTCTTGCCTATGGATAAAGAACCCGGCCTGCTTGGTTTTGCATCGCAGAGCGGCACCTATGTTACGCAATCCCTTCCGGCTTTGAGAAAAAGAGGAATTCGTTTCAGTAAAGCCATCAGTCTGGGCAATGAAGCCAATATCAATATTGTTGACGCTCTGGAGTATCTGGGCGAGGACGAACAGACCAAAGCCATTATTCTTTACATTGAAGGAATCCGTGACGGGAAAAGATTCCTGGAAGTGGCCCGCAGGATCACACCGCACAAACCTGTCGTGGCGCAATATGTGGGCGGCTCAGCCTCAGGCGCCCGCGCGGGTTTAAGCCACACCGGCGCCATGTCCGGTCCCGATTTTCTCTACAACGGCATTTTTAAACAAGCCGGAATCATTCGGGCGGATGGCGTCGAAGACCTCTACGCCAACGGCTGGGCGCTGGCCACCCAACCGCCGATTAAGGGGAAACGTGTCGGCATTATGACCAATTCCGGCGGACCTTCAACAACCATTTCTTCTGTCTGCGATTCGGTCGGTCTGGAGGTCCCGCGTTTTTCCGAGGGTCTGCAAAAAGAAATCAGAAAACATCTTCAGCCGCATGCTTCCGCGGCCAATCCCGTGGATTTAACATTTGACGTGGAAGTGCAGAAACTCGCCATAAAAATTCCGGAAATCATGATGAATAGCGGCGAAATAGACGCAATGGTTCTTCACGGAGTGATGATGACCGGTTACCTGCGCGAAATTTATCCTCACCTTAAAGAAATGGCCGGGAACATGTCGCTGGAAGAATTTTTAAAATTTGGCGGACCTGTTCTACCCGAAACGTTTGAACTGCCCCGTACATATAATATTCCTTTTCTGATATCTTCGTTTTTTGATTACGAAGATTGCTATACTCAAGGATATCTGGACAACAACATCCCTGTCTTTCCTTTTCCGGAAAAAGCAGCTCTCGCGCTGGGCTGCCTTTATCATTATAAGCAAATTAAAGAGCGTATCCCCCGCAAAGAAGAGGCCCTGCCTGAAATTAATCCGCTGGCCGCGGATATCATCCGGCAGGCTAAGCAAAACAAGCAAAAAGCTCTCGATGAACACGCCGCCAAACAATTGCTGGCCTGCTATGGCGTACCGGTAACAAAAGAAGAATTAGCGGAAACGGCAGAGGAAGCCCTCGCCGCCGCCGCAAAAATCGGTTATCCGGTAGCGCTGAAAGCCTGCAGTTGGCAAATCATGCACAAAAGCGGCAAGGGGCTTATCGCTTTGAACGTGGAAGACGAACTCCAATTGAAAAAAGAATTTCAAAATATTCAAAAAAACGCGGGCAAAAAGACACCCGTACTGGTTCAGGAGATGCTGCGCGGGAATCGTGAATTTCTGGCTGGCATAACACGTTTCGCCGGATTTGGCGCTGGTGTTGTTTTCGGCCTGGGCGGTGTCTTTACCGAAATTTACAACGACACAACTCTTCGCCTCGCACCGCTTGCCGATGTTGACGTGCAGGAAATGTTTGCTGACATCCGCGCCCGTAAACTTCTGGATGATTACCGGGGAATGCCAAAGGTGATGACAGACAAGCTTTCTTACATAATCCGGACTATTGGAAATATTGCCCTGCTGTATCCGGAAATATCCGAGATCGATCTTAATCCGATTATGGTCTGCGAAGCCGAACCGGTTGTCGCCGACGCGCTGATTGTGCTGGAGAGCAAACCTTAAGTTTCAGTGACTGATATAAGACTTGACTCTGATAATTAGAGTCAAGTCTTATATCAACTTCTTCCTGTAACAAAGCATAAGGTAATTTTAATTTATCTACTTCCTTTCAATTGCTATTCATCACTTTTCTTTTTTCATGAATTGAATTAGAATCACTCGAAAGTTCTGAAAAAATTAATCAAGTATATTTATTAATTTTTAGCTTAATAATATGAAAATAAAAATTACGTTAAGTTTGCTCCTTATGTCTTTTTGTGTAATTGGGTCCAGTAATTGGGCCATAGGGCAGGATAATAATGTCGGCTTGATTGTTGGTGCGCTCGAACATCACCATGTCCAGTGGCCAGATTGGGGACCAAGTTTTTTTCCTGAAAAGGAGCGGAAATACAAGTTCCAAGTCCGTGTGCTTTTTGAGAAGAAGGGCTCTTCTTGGGTGGCATTTAAGCACGATGCTAATAACTCGGAAGACCTGAAGAAATCCATCAAATACTATCCCAGAGAAATAGACTGGTTAGTGGCATTCGATGGGAAAACAATAGGTCAACTGAAGAGCACAGTACCAGATACTATTCCTTATTATGCGTGTGTTGGACTTCACGTTCTCGACCCAAACGCAAAGTCTCCAACCGTTGGGAAGATCACCAAGGAATTTGCTGGATGGAGTGATGAACCTTGCTTTCGCCCCCTTGTTCTCGTTTCAAAAAATTATACCTCAAACCCTCAAATGTGGAAGCCGGTTCGGCCACCTAATTCGATTATACAACAATGCAAGGAAGCATTCATAAAGGTAGTAGGCCCAGTTGCTCTTTGTGACGAGAAATCCGGCCATAAGATTATAGCCAATAATTACAGCAGCAGAATAAATCATATTAAGACTTATCAATCCAAAGACGGAGAATACTTGACCTGTTATCGATTGGAGGTCCCTTACAATAATAAGTGCGATGAGTTTTCTGATGATTTCAGCGACCAATGGTTTTTTATTAATAAGACCGGCTCTGTACAGCACATTGGAGAAAAAATGGCCCTGCTCGATGCAGGTGACTATGATAAAGATGGCATCTCTGAAATCATATTCTGGTATTCAAGATATGATGAAGATGGATATATCCTATTTTACAATCACTTCTCGAATCATGCAAAATTCACATGGAATTATCATTAGCAACAGTTAACAAAGTATGCATCGATCTACCGATAAATCAACCTACTATAGTGATGCCTGACTTTACTCTCTTTCAATCGTTAATCCTCAATTTTGACAATAACCCACAACTGAAACTAAGCAGGTGTTATCTTCGTCAAGCCAGAAGTTAATTTGATACCGCCTGGGAAGTAAAATATAGTTCAGAACAGATTATTTTTTCTTCTTGAACATATCGCCAAGTGTGCCCATGGCCTTGGATGGCGACTTGGCAATATAACTGCGGAAGTCATCTTCATCGCCAGCGGCAACGGAAGTATCTTTATCATTACCGGCCAGATCCAGCGAAATTTTTCTGTTTTCGCGGTCTATCTTTTCAATCTTCACTTCTATTTCTTCGCCGGCCTTCATCACATCGCCGGCGTGTTTAATCTTCTTGCCGCGCGCTATTTTGGAAATATGTAAAAGTCCCTCTACCCCGTCTTCCATTTTAATAAACGCGCCAAAATTCGTCAGGCTGGATATCTTGCCTTTGAGCAAACTTCCTTCGCTGTACTTGTGGACAAAACCATCCCATGGATTAGGAAGCGTTTCCTTGGCGGACAGGGTTATACGATTATTTTCCCAATCCAGATTGATTACAACCACCTCAACCTTGTCGCCCGGAGCATAGAGCACCTTGGGGTCTTCAACCCGTCCCCAGCCCATTTCCGAAACAGGCAGCAGCCCCTGAATGCCGCCGAGATCAACAAACGCACCGAATTTCAGCACGCTGGCAACCACACCGCTTACAGTCATTCCTTTTTTTAGTGAATCTTTGAGCGCGCTCTTCTTTTCCTGTTCTATTTTTTCGAGAAGCGGACGGCGGGACAGGATTATATTGCGCCCGTTTTCCGAATATTCGGCAACGACAAATTCAAATTTCTTGCCGACATAAGCGGCAACCTCGTCTATTCTTCTCACGTCCATCTGAGAGTAAGGACAAAAACCGGTAACATTCGGGTTGATCCTGACAGAAAAACCGCCTTTGACTTCCTTCTCTACGGTTGCTTCCATGGGAATTTGATTTTGGTAAGCCTTGAATAAAAAATCATCAACGCTTTTGCTGGTCAGCAATTTGGTGGTAAAAAGTTTTTCCCCGTGACGTGAAGAAACAAAATAAGCCGTAATGGAATCGCCTTCTTTGGCAGTGAGATTGCCCTCTTCATCCATAAGCTCTTTTTTATCAAGGTAACCTTCGCTTTTTGCTCCTAAATCGAGAAATATCCAATCCGCTGTAATCTTTACGATAACCGTATCAATTTTTTCCCCCGCCGAAAAAAGCCGGGGCGTAAGATCTGTTTCATTAAGCAACTCCGAAAAACTTTTTGTTTCTTCCATAGATATTCCTCTCTTTATTGGTGCCGTGCCTTCCGGCAATGTTTGGCTGACCCGATAACATAAAATTTTTAATTTGTCTTCGGGAAAATACTCAACTCATTAAAAAAATCTGGATATTTGAATAAATATGTATTATGAAATAAAGTTACAATCTGTAAGAGGTTAAAATACTTATGCGTTTTGAAATTTCCCGCGGCGGCAGCGGGCTGACTTATGAAATCCGCAATATCGTACTTATCGCCAACAAGCTTAAGGAATTTGGCGTTAATATAATCTGGGAAAACATCGGCGATCCGGTTCAAAAGGGAGAAAAGATCCCTGACTGGATGAAGGAAGTTCTCACCGAAATTATAAGAGACGATGCCTCATTTGCTTATTCGCCGACTAAGGGCATGGACACAACAAGACAATTTCTTGCCGATCGTCTCAATGCTCGCGGAAAAGTACAGATTACGGCGGAAGATATAATATTTTTCAATGGTTTGGGCGATGCCATTGCCCGCGCTTACAGCTCTATCCAGGTCGACGCCCGTATGATTATGCCGGAGCCGACCTATTCCACGCACTTCATGGCGGAGGTTTTGCACGCTTCGTTCCCGCCCAACACGTATCGGTTAAATCCATACAACGGCTGGCATCCGGATATGCGGGAACTGGAACAGAAAGTAAGAAGTCATAGAGCAATCGTCGGAATTCTAGTGATCAATCCCGATAACCCCACCGGTTTTGTTTATCCTGAGGAGACGCTCCGTAATATCGTGCGCATCGCCAAAGAAAACGATCTTTTCCTCGTCTTTGACGAAACCTACATTAATATTGTTTTTAACGGTAAAAAGACCGTTCCGCTTTCCGATATAGTCGGAGATGTACCGGCAATCAGCATGAAAGGAATTTCCAAGGAAGTGCCCTGGCCCGGATCGCGCTGCGGCTGGATGGAAGTTTACAACTCCGGCAAAGACCCGATTTTCGACCGTTTCATTAACACCATACTGAATCAGAAAATGTCGGAGGTTTGTTCGACAACGCTTCCGCAACTGGCGATTCCCAAAATAATGACGCATCCCGAATATCAGAATTATCTGAATGAGCGCAAAAAACATTACGAAAAACTTTCCAATATCGCTTACAACATTTTAAAGGACGTTCCCTGCCTGATGGTCAACAGAACCGACGGCGCGTTTTATATGACCATTATTTTCAATGAATCAGGCCTTAACAGCAACCAGCATCTTCACATTCCGAATAAGGAGGTCAGAGAATTTGTCGAGAATCTGGTCAAGGGCCCCATCGAACACGACAAGAGATTCGTTTATTATCTTCTGGCGGCAACAGGCATCTGCGTTGTTCCGCTAACCTCTTTCTTTACCTCACTGCTCGGTTTCCGCATGACGCTGCTGGACAAGGACGAGGCGGAATTCGAATATGTCGTCAAAACTATCGCCGAAAAAATTACCGAATATATTAATTCGGCTAAAACAAGTTTGCAGACATCCATCAATTTATATTAATTAAACGCCTCTGTCTGGCGTGCGTGTAGTCTTTGTTTCATCAGTATCATTAATAAACCTGCATGGAGGAAAGATGGAAGCTTCTATCAACGAAAAAAGCAAACTACGGGTCTTTTTAAGGATATTGGCCAATATTGTATGGGCTGTTAGTCTGGTGATCATTCTTGTGTCCTGCAAAAGCGGAGAAGATTCACCGGCAGCCCCTAACTCTACAAACAGCAGCAGCATAAGCGGAGGTTCGAGCGGCGTTACAAACAGCGGCTCTATTGAAGGCGTTGCATATATGGGAGGCGTCTCCTCTACGATTAGTGGCTCTCTGATCATCACGGCCCATGGTGGATCGTCTGTTGTATTGACGTCTGAACCTATATCCGTCGCCGTAGATCCGACAGGCAAGTTTGCCTACGTGGCAAACTACGGCACCAACAATGTTTCTGCCTACACCATCAATGCCGCTTCAGGCGCATTGACGCTCGTAACAGGTTCCCCATTTGCTGCAGGTACTAATCCACAATCCGTCGCTGTGGACCCGACAGGAAAATTTGTCTATGTAACAAATTTAAATTCCAGCAATGTTTCGGCTTATACAATTGACACCTCTACAGGAGCCCTAACGCCGGTGACCGGATCACCGTTTGCAACAGGATATGGACCTCGCTCCATCGCCATAGAACCAAGTGGCAAGTTTGCCTATACGGCAAATGACGGCACTAATAATGTTTCGGCCTATACTATTGATGCCACCACAGGAGCCCTGACGCCCGTGGTCGGATCGCCGTTTGCGGCAGGTTCGTACCCCCTCTCTATCGCTGTGGATCCAACCGGGAAGTTTGCATACGTGACTAATTTCCAATCTAGTAACGTTTCTGCATACAGCATCGATGCTGCCACGGGAACCCTAACGCCAGTGACTGGAGCACCATTTACAATAGGAAGCTATCCTAGGACTATCGTTGTGGAACCGACAGGAAAGTTTGTCTACATAGCTTATAGTTCCGGTAAAGTTTCAGCTTTCACCATAAATGCTACCGCTGGAACACTGACAGAAGTGACCGGATCGGTTTTTGCAGCAGGAAGTGGAGGAAATACTTTTTACGTTGCGGTGGATCCTAAAGGCAAGTTTTTATATGTGGCAAGTTACAGTGCCAACAGCGTTTCTGCCTACGCGATTGATAACACCACAGGTGCCCTTACAGAACTGGCTGGATCGCCATTTGCAGCAGGAACACACCCCCAGTCCATCACTGTAGATCCGACGGGCAAGTTTGCCTACGTGCCTAATTACCACTCCAATAATGTTTCGGTCTACAGTATAAATGCCAATACAGGCGCTTTAACAGAAGTTGCTGGATCGCCCTTTGCGACATCGACTAGTCCTTAGTTCCTTGAATTAATTAACAAAGAAAATAGAAAGAGCAGAAGGTTTTTTTAACGACCTTCTGCTCTTTATTTTTAAATTACTAGATTCCCGCCTGCGCGTGAATGACGCCGTATGTAGAAAGCAAGGGTCAGGTCTTGAAATATCAGTTTTTCAGGCCGCACGATGCTCCCGGCCGGACTTCTCCAGATAGTATTCGTAATGACCATTGTAAATACGCATCTCGCCATGATCAATTTCAAGGCAGACAGGTTGAATCTTTGCTTAGCTCATCTTCAGAATAAGTACATCCAGAAATAAAAAACTGCCAAACTCGGCAGCAGATTCCAACTTGGCAATTGTATATGATGGCCATGAATGATGGGGACATCCTATATTGTTCCCAAAGACGCCAAGAAAATACTTACGCACATAAAAAACATTGACATCGTGTATCCAGTAGGCTACAATAAACTATGATTGAGATTCGAAAGACTGAGGCTTACGCCCGGTGGCTTGATGAGTTGCGTGACATTCGTGCTCGTGCGCGAGTGATGGCCAGGGTTGAACGACTTGCAGCAGGAAATCCGGGTGATGTTAAACCGGTCGGGGAAGGTGTCTCTGAATTACGAATTGATTACGGCCCCGGTTATCGGGTTTATTATACAATGCGAGGACGAACAGTTGTAATTTTGCTGGCTGGCGGCGACAAACGCACACAGGCCGCCGACATTAGAACTGCTCTGCGTCTCGCACGCAACCTATAGGAGTAAACTATGAAAAAAACAACGACCACTCGCTACGATGTCGCAGAGCACCTCCGCACCCCGAAGGAAATGGCAGCTTATCTTGAAGCTTGTATTGAAGAGGCTGATGGCGATGCCGCATTTATTGCAAAAGCACTGGGCGATATTGCCCGCGCCAAGGGCATGACACAGGTGGCCCGAGATGCCGGCCTGTCCCGCGAAAGTCTTTATAAAGCGCTTTCCGGCGAGCGCAGTCCCGGCTTCGATACCATCCTCAAGGTTGTGAATGCACTGGGATTGAAATTGCATGCCGAAGCGCTTCATGGATAATTATAAAAGTCAGGCCGCGCGATGCTCCCGGCCGGACTTCTCCAGATAGTATTCGTAATTGCCATTGTAAATACGCATCTCGCCGTGATCAATTTCGAAGACGCGGTTGATGAGACAGCGCAGGAAGTGGCGGTCATGGCTGACGAGCACCACCGTACCGGCAAAGTTTTGCAGCGCGGCCAGCAGTGTTTCGCGTGACTGAATATCGAGATGGTTGGTCGGTTCATCGAGAATCAGCAAATTGATCGGCTGTACCAGCATCGTCGCCAGCACCACCCGGCTCTTTTCACCGCCGGATAATTTGTCAATCCGTTTGTAAATATCATCACCCTGAAACAAAAAGGCGGCGCAGAGATTGCGCAGTGTGCCGAGATGCGCCGTGGGCATGGAATCCTGTATGGTCTCCAGCACGGTCTTTCGCGGATCGAGAATATCCATGGCATGCTGACTGAAATAGCCGGGATAGACGTTGGCGCCCAGATTCATGCTCCCGGTTGACGGTTCGGCCTGACCCGCCAGCACTTTCAAGAATGTGGACTTGCCGGCGCCGTTGACACCGACCACGGCGATTTTTTCCTGACGCCGGATAACACCGGTGACGCCGCCGAAGACGGATTTTTCGCCCCCGTCGGGACGGGGCCAGACTTTGCCAAGCTCGTCGAGCTTGACCACATCATCACCGCTGCGCGGCGGCTCGGCAAACTCGAATTTGATGGATCGCTGTTCGGCGGGGATTTCGATGCGCTCAATCTTGTCGATCTTCTTGATTCGTGACTGCACCTGAGAGGCATGGGATGCCCGCGCCGCGAAACGGGCAATGAAATCTTCTTCCTTGGACAGCATTTCCTGCTGGCGGCGGTGGCTGGCCAGCAGCTGCTCGCGCCGGATTTCGCGTTCCCGCAGATAAAAGTCGTAGTTGCCGCTGTAAGTGGTAATCGTGCGGTTAGCGACCTCAACAATGCGGTTCACCACGCGGTTCATAAATTCACGGTCATGGCTGGTCATTAAAAGCGCGCCCTTGAATGAACCGGACAGCCACTCTTCCAGCCAGATGATCGATTCCACATCAAGATGGTTGGTGGGTTCGTCCAGCAAGAGCACATCGGGATTGATCGAAAGGATTTTGGCCAGCGCAATGCGCATTTTCCAGCCGCCGCTGAACGTTTCCACCGGGTGATGGTAATTATCAGGCCCGATACCCAGACCGGTTAAAATAATTTGCGCGCGGCTTTCCAGATCGTAGCCGCCGCGATGTTCGAATTCGGCCTGTATGTTGCCGTAGCGTTCAAGCAGTTCGGCCATTTCATCTTCAACCATCGGCTCACCCATGGCCGCTTCCATCTCCTGAATCTGCATGCCTAACTGTGCAATTGCCTCGGAGGCGGACATGACCTCCTGAAGCGCCGAGCGGCCGGACATGGCGCCGACATCCTGAGAAAAATAGCCGCAAACAATGTTGCGCGCTTTCGTGATTTCTCCGGCATCGAACTCTTCCTCGCCCATGATGAGACGAAAGATGCTTGTTTTACCCGCGCCGTTTGTCCCGACCAGTCCGCTGCGGCTGCCGGGCAATATCTGAAAGCTGGCATCCCGAAACAAAATTTGGGGACCATGCTGTTTGCTGATGCCGCTGAAATGAATCATAGATCGTTAACCCCTTGTTAATGTCGCGCACTGGTAGCATATCAATGATGTTGCTGCAAGATGATTTGATAGCAATTATCCTTCGGAACGAACTTAAAATAATCTTTGAAAAATTTGCTATTCTTCCCCAAAAATATTATTCTTCGCAGAACAAACAAAATGCTGATAAACTGTCAAGTGGCCGATGGAGACTATGAACAAAGCGAAATTCCGTTTGGATATTAATGAATCTGCAACTCATCCTCTGGAGAAGCGCGCCATCCGGCGGATGACGCTCCGCCTGATACCCTTCATGTTTATCCTCTACATTGTTGCTTATCTGGACAGGGTCAATGTGGGATTTGCCGCCCTGCAAATGAACGCTGAACTGCAATTAAGCAATGCCGTCTTCGGATTCGGCAGCGGCATATTCTTTATCGGATATTTTCTTTTTGAAATTCCGAGCAATCTTATTTTGCATAAGGTCGGCGCAAGGGTCTGGATTGCCCGGATCATGATTAGCTGGGGCGTGATTGCTTCAGCCATGATGTTTGTTACGGGTCCAAAGAGTTTCTATGCTTTGCGTTTTCTGCTGGGTTTTGCCGAGGCAGGCTTCTTTCCGGGCATGATTCTTTATCTTACCTATTGGTTTCCCCACAAGTATCTGGCTCGCAATGTGGCGCTCTTTATGACGGCGACGGCACTCGCCGGCGTCGTCGGGGGACCGGTTTCCGGCGCGCTTCTGGAAATGCACGGCATTCTGGGCGTATCCGGCTGGCAGTGGCTGTTTCTCCTGGAGGGAATACCTGCGGTTCTGCTGGGCTTTGCCGTCTTTTTTTACCTGCCCGAGCGGCCGGAAAAATCGGCGTGGCTTCCGCAGAAGGAGAAAGAATGGCTGCGTGAGCAGTTGGCACGTGAGCATCAGAAAAAAACCGGGGAGCCGGAACAGGGACTTTTTCAAGCCATCCGAAGCGGGCGTGTTTGGGTTTTGTGCCTGATCTATTTTACATTAGTGGTCTCCATGTACGGCATTGCCATGTGGATGCCTCTTATGTTGAAGAACATTACCGGATTCAGTAATTTCCTCGTCGGCGTCGTATCGATTTTGCCCTATCTGGCAGCGGCCGTCTTCATGGTGATCATCGGTATTTCATCCGATCGAACCGGTGAACGCAGATTGCACATGGCAGGCTCATTGATTCTGGCGTCTTTTGGATTTCTGCTTTCCGTCTTTACCGGTTCTGCGGTGTGGAGTGTCGTCTGCCTGGCCATCGCGGCCGCAGGCATCTGGGGCGCTCTCGGTCCTTTCTGGGCTTTTGCGGGTTCATTTCTCAGTGGAACGGGTGCGGCAGGTGGATTTGCTTTAATTAATTCTATTGGAAATCTGGGCGGATTTACGGGACCGTGGCTCATGGGATTTTTCCGTGATTCAACCGGTTCCTATGCGACTGGAATGACTTCCCTGGGGCTCATAATTTTTGCAGGCGGCATTATGGCGTGGCTTTTAAAATTCTGTCAAAGAGGCCGGTAATCATCACGCATACTCTTGCGGGATACGAATGGATATATAAAAGAAAGAGCGGAAGGTTTTGTAAAACAACCTTCCGCTCTTTTTAAGCTAAAAAACCGGATGCCCGTACGCGCGGATTGGCCTCTGTAGAATTTCAGGATCTGCCATTGCCCTGGCTCGAATTATCCCACCTCACGCAGGGCCAGATCCTGATAGGCATGGAAAAATTTATGGCAAAAAGCATCCCATCGCCGGCAAATATCAATCGTTTTTTCATCCAACTGGAAAAGATTGGGGTGCGTCACCAGTTCCGTGATCTCTCCGGACAATTCCTTAATGAGCGCATCATCCAGACCGTTAAGAATATTGCGCACAAACTCCGCGGGGACATACCAGTCACTGACTTTTTGCAGATCGCGGTGGATCTGAGTCAGAAGCACATTTCTCGGACCTTCCCACAGCTCGTTAATGGCTGAATCGCGGTATAGACGCGGCAGTGAAGAAAAATCTTCCATAACCCCGTGGCCGCCAAAGATGGACATGGCGTCGCGAATAACATCCGTGCAATCCCACGACGTGGCCATTTTCTGCAGCATGATGAGTTCCCGGATATTGAAACGATTCTTCCGGGCTGCTTCCGGTTCATCCGCAGAAAGTCCCCCTTTCAGCCCGCCTTCCAACTTCAGAAAATCCCGATATAGTTTAAACGCCCCGGCCGTTGTTCTTTTGGCCATATGGTCGATTTTGTTTATCTGAACGGCAACCAGCGGGAATTGTCCGATGGTCAGGCCGAAAGCATCGCGGAATTCAGCATACTTTTTCGCTTCCCGGGCGGCCCGCGTTATGTAGGCGGCGGCGGAGAGTCCCACGGTCAGGCGCGAGTAGGTCAGGACAATGCCGACAACATTGGCAACGCCTTTTTCCAGGGGACCTGCCGGATAGGCTGTCGCGCCGTTGAAGGTCAGTTCCGCCGTGGTCAGTTCACTGGTGCCCATCTTCCATTTGATCCGGTCAATGGTGTAGCCGTTTCTGATTTCTTTTTCTTTGTTGCCGGGAAGCCAGGAAGGAACGACAAAAAGAGCGACTTTTTCCGATCCAACCGGTTTTGCCGTCACCACGGCATAATCGGCGTGTGTTGCCGAGCAGAAAAACTTCGTTCCGTAAAGCCGCCAGACGCCGCCTTCATGAACGGCTTCCAGCACATTCGACGGCACATCCGAACCGCCCTGGATTTCCGAAAGATACTGGGCGCCGATGGCAAAATCGCCGTCAATGCCTTCCTTGCAATGATTGAGAATATGCCTTGTTTCCGGCGTGTCGGCATACTTTTCCAGAAGCTTGACCAGACCTTCGGTGCAGGTCACGGGACAGCCGATACAGGCTTCGCCATTCTGATAAATCAAATACATTTTAATCAGCTTGACCCACGGAGATGTCTTGTCGGCAAAGAATGCTTCGGAGAAAATTTCTTTTTCCATGATTTCCGTTTCGTGAGGACGCACAATTCTGTCGATGCGGTTGTGGTGGCCGTCATAGTGCAGCATGAAAGGCCTTTTCTCCAGCCGGGCGATGCTGTCGGCAAAATCACGCCACCGGAAAGACGCTTTTGCGGAAACCTTCCGGGCTTGAGAATCAACCTGCTCCCATTCGTCTCCGGTAAAATGGCGCACGATCTTTTGGATAAAAGGATCGTCCCGGTAGTAATCAAAATTTCGCCGCCAGTTTAAAAATTTATCAAATTTGTACGGATTGTTCCGATCGGGTAAAGACATATGACCTCCTCCGGCAAGATATTTCTTGATTATCTTAACCAGTGGTTATATTACAAACCATTGGTTACACAGTCAAGCTTTTTTACTGCAATGTTTTCATGGGATATGATATAGAAAGATAAGAAGATTGATATGAAAAAGAAAATTTCTTTTGCCGAACTCAAAAATAATGAAAAAATAGCCAGGCGGGGCGTAATCGTCGAAGCCGCCCAGCGCGTATTTGCCGTCAAACCGTTCAATAAAGTCAGCATCCGCGACATTGCCAAAGAGGCCGGCATTTCTCACGCGTCCATCTACCGGTATTTTCCCGATCAGCAATCCCTTTTTGTGGAAGCCTTTCTTCACGGCGCCGAAGAGATTACGGCTATTCTTGATGAGATCATTAAAAGCAGCCGAAGGAAACCTATCGAAAAAGTGGCCGAAGCGTATCTCACCTATTTAATCGATAATGACCAGTATTTCCGCATGATGACGCATTTCATGCTGGACGGTTCTCTTTCCGCCGAAATGGTGGAAAGGCTTAACGCCTCCGAACGCCGCATCTTTGATAAATTCGACGCACTCTTCAGAAAAATGAACATGCCGGAACCGGTAAGACCCCTCTCACACGCTTTTTTTGCGGCGTTAAATGGCGTTCTTATAACATTCAGGAATTATCCCGGCAGAAGTGTAAAAACAGTGCATCAGCACATGCACCATATCGCTCAGGTGATTGTCTCTAAATTTTGTGCGGCATCCATTAAATAAATCGGGATTGATATTAAAACAAAAGAGCAGAAGGTTTTGAAAAACAGCCTTCTGCTCTTTATTTGTAAAATACTGGATTCCCGCCTGCGCGGGAATGACACTGTATAAATTATATTACGGGTGTAATATCTTAGTATCTTCCACCGCCGCCGCCACGGTTTCCACCGCCGCCGCTGCGTCCGCCGCGATTAAATCCGCCGCCGCCACCGGGACGTCCGCCGCCTCTGGAGCCGCCGCCTGCGCCGAATTCTTTCTTCGGCCTTGCTTCGTTGACAGTGATGGCCTTGCCATCAAGCATACCGCCGTTGAATTTCTTAATGGCTTCCGCAGCGCCTTCTTCCGTTTTCATTTCGACAAAGCCGAAACCTTTGGATTGGCCGGTAAATTTGTCTTTAATGATTGACGCGGAGGCAACTTCTCCTGCTTCGGAGAAGTTAGACTTAAGGTCTTCATCCGTGACCTTATACGACAGGTTGCCGACATACAAATTCTTGTTCATTTTAATCCCCTTTCTTGTTGTTTAAACTTCATTCCCCGATGGGGCCCCACAAAGCATCAAAATCACCCCCATCCGTCTCCTAATTGAGAAGGAAGGAAAAAGTGAGGGGCTTGTATGCCTTACCTCTGGAGCTTTAAAAAAGCTCATTGCCGCTAAAAGCGAAAAACCACCATGCTCTTTCTAGCTTTGGTGGTTGTGTCTTATCTATTAAGAAAGGTTCAGCATCCTATAAAATAAACACACTTAATTTTGCTCATGTTTTTAATTGGTCACACTACAGGTTAATAGTCAAGACATATTTTCCCCCGGAAGCAGACATCATTTAATCAGTCTGCGGCGCATTTTGAATATGGCCAGGGGAAACATAACGAGACAGAAAACGATCAAGTAAGCCAAACTTATCAGTAATTCCAAATTAAATAAGCCCAGACTCAAGGCCCGGACAAGATTGACTAAATGGGTAAGCGGCAAAACAAGAGCGAAATACTGCGCCCAAAGGGGCAAGCCGGTTAATGGGAAAAAAGTGCCGCTGAATAAAAACATTGGAGTAATGAACAGGAATATCGGCAGATTAAACAATTCTATTCTTTCCACCATTCCGGTAAAAACCATGGCCGTGGAACCAAAAGCAATACCACCCAGAAAAGCCACAAAGACAATTAAGATTCCTGCCGGATAGCTGACTAATCCGAAGAAACTTATCACAATCAGCATGATCACCGTTCCGATGACCGACTTTGTCGCTCCCCAGACTATTTCACCGGTGATGATTTCTTCGGCATTAAGCGGAGTGGCCATCATGGCGTCAAAGGTTTTCTGGTAATACATGCGCACAAAGGAACCGAACGTGTTTTCAAAAAACGCATTGTTCATAATATTGATCGCCACAAGCGCCGGAGCTATAAAACTTACATAGGAAACTTCGCGGGAAGCGTAACTGACAGAATTGATCATCCCGCTAAAGCCGATTCCGAAAGCCAAAAGATAAAAAAACGGCTCCAGAAGCGGCGGTAAAAAGTTGACCTGCCAGCTTTCCCGATAAACCGTAAGATTCCGTTGCCAGATTCTCATAAAACGGGTGGAAATATTTACGTTCATTCCCGCAGCTCCCGTCCGGTTAATTTTAAAAACACATCTTCGAGAGTCGCTGAACGCAGGATGCAGCTTTTATGAGTAAAGCGTCCACAGATTTCCCTGTAAAGTTCGTGTCCGTCTTCAGTGTAAATAATCAGGCGATGGCCAAGATCTTCTTGTCTAACTTTCTTTTCGCGCGCAAAAGCGCGTAAATCATCTTCCGGCTCAGCGACTTCAATAATATTTTCTCCCGTGTATTCGCTGATCAGAGATTGGGGCGATCCCTGCGCCAGTATTTTACCCTGATCCATGATCACCAGCTCATCGCAAAGGCGCGCCGCCTCATCCATGTAATGGGTTGTCAGTAAAGTCGTCATGCCCTGTTTTTTCAGGCCCTCCAGCCGCTCCCATACCTGATGACGCGATTGAGGATCAAGACCTGTTGTCGGCTCGTCCAGAATTAAAAGTTCAGGTTGATTGATCAGGGCGCGGGCAATAACCAGCCGGCGCACCATTCCGCCGGAAAGTTCCGTGGCACGGGCGTCCCGGCGTTGTTCCAAGGCAAAAAATTTTAATAAAGATGACGCCCTTTCCATGGCTGTTTTTTTATCAAGGTCAAAATAACGGGCGAAAACTTCAAAATTCTGTATGACGGTCAGATCAGGATCAAGCGTATTATCCTGCTGGCAGACGCCGATGCGGGCTTTGATAATTCTGTACTGTTTTTTTATATCGAGTCCGAAAACAAAAATATCGCCGGAAGTCAGCGGTGAAAAACCATAAATCATTCTGATGGTGGAAGTTTTACCGGCGCCGTTCGGACCCAGAATACCAAAGCACACCCCCTTATCAACGGCAAAAGAAATATCATTGACCGCGATAAAAGCGCCAAAGGATTTTTTTAAATTACGGACGGCTATCACCGGCTGAGCGCTGTTTTTATCTGACATAATTATCTCACAATAGGATCGGTATCAATTTATGTTAATCACCTGAACCTTGTCAACAAAAAGAAACTGTACATTTTTGTGTTTGACGAAACATCTTACTTCTATTATATTCATTGAAGATTTATGTTTGTTGACGAATGTTTTTTTAATAAATCTTAATTCATTTTAAAAAGGAAGGGTTAAACTATGAGTAAATCAATGGACAAAGGGAAAAAAGACGCAAAGAAAAAACCGGTAAAGTCTGTCAAAGAAAAGAAAGAAGCCAAGAAAATGAAGAAGGCGGCTAAAGCCGGCCTGTAATCGGCAAAACAAATATTAATAAAATTGTTTTCTTCCGTCATACCGGCCCGACATACGTCGGGTTACACTCAAGCCGGTATCCAGTAGTACGGATCTTCAGACCCCTTAACGCGCGGCTGAAGCCAGGCACTATGTGACACCTCCGTCAGCGGAGGATATGTAATCACATGATTTGCTGATGGTTACATATTATTCAAGTTATGGACGACAAAGGATTCTCATGAAAATTAAATTTCTCGGAGCGGCAAAAGAAGTTACCGGTTCGTGCTTCATCATAGAAACAGACAACGCAAGGTTCGCCGTTGATTGCGGCATGCATCAGGGCGGCGCGGAAATGGACAAACGTAATTGGGATACTGCCCTGTACGATCCGGCAAAAATTGATTTCTTCCTGATCACTCACGCCCATATCGATCACTCGGGGTTGCTCCCCCGCATGGTGCAAAACGGGTTTCGCGGCCCGATATATGCGACTGAACCCACAGGAGACCTGGTAAAAATATTGCTGCTGGACAGCGCCCATATCCAGGAGACGGAAGCAATCTGGAAGAAGAAAAAGATGCTGCGCGACGGTAAGTCTAACGGTAATAATGGCAGCGTTCCGCTTTATTCCACCAAAGATGCCGAAGCCGTCGCCCCGTTAATTAAAACAAAAACATACAATGAAGTTTTTACGCCCGGCAACGGAATTAAAGCCAACTTCCAGGATGCCGGCCATATTCTGGGCGCGGCCATTCTGGAATTATTTATCCAGGAAAACGGCACCTCCACAAAATTAATTTTCTCCGGCGATATCGGCCGCCGCCATCAACTGTTAATGAAAGATCCCGTTGCTATGAGTGAAGCGGATTTTCTTTTTATGGAATCAACTTATGGCGACCGCGATCACAAAGGTGAAGATGACAGTTTAAATGAACTGGCTGCGGCAATTCAGTATAGTTATTCCAGAGGGGAAAAAATAATTATTCCCGCTTTTGCCGTGGAGCGGACGCAGGAAATGCTTTATTCGCTTTACCTTCTCAACCGCGACGGCAGGCTGCCGAAAGATATCCCCGTTATTCTCGACAGTCCTCTGGCCATAAAATCAACGGAGATTTTCCGCCGTTACCGTTCCTATCTGGACGGAGAAACACAGAGTCTTCTGAAAAACGGCGAAGATCCTCTGGATTTGCCGCAACTTCAGTTTTCTTCCACGACCGAACAATCCATGAAAATAAACGATATGAGGGGTTCGGCCATTGTTATTTCCGCCTCCGGCATGGCCAACGCCGGAAGAATCAAACATCATCTGCGGCATAATTTGTGGCGTCCGGGCGCCAGCATTGTTTTTGTCGGCTTTCAGGCGCAGGGAACTCCCGGCCGCAAAATTATTGAAGGAGCAAAAAAAATCCACCTTTTTAACGAGGACATTGCCATCCAGGCAAAGATATGGACCATCAACGGTTTTTCCGCCCACGCCGGACAAAAACAACTTTTGGATTGGCTGGGGAATTTCCCGAATAAAAAAATGCCGGTGTTTTTAGTCCATGGTGAATTTGCCGCGCAGGAGCAACTGGCTTCCTTAATCAAACAAAAACTGGGCTTTGACGTGAAAATTCCCGAATATCTGGAAGAAATCAAACTTAAGGCCGGCGCTGTGCCCGAAGAATTAATTCAACCGCAGGCCGCGCCGCAACCGGTCAATCTTGCTCCATTGCTGGCGGACCTGAAAGCGAAAATCGATTACATCAATAATCAACTGGGGGATATTCAATCCCTGCCTGAATCACGGCAGGCTGAATTTCTCGATTTGCTCAAGCAGGCCCATTTGAATATTGATGAAATAAAAATCAGAGATCTTGCCGCACGAAAATAAGATTCAACGGTGTGGAATTTTTATTTCCGGATGAAAAATCAAAGCCATTGTTTCGATGGCATCAAAAATGCGCGGAGATGCGCGGCTGATCAGATCGGTATCGATAAGGTAAATTTTTTTATTTTTTATCGCCGGTATTTGCGCTAATTTTTGCCAGTAACTTTTTACCGCGGCAAATTCTTTATCATTGGCCATGGGCGCAAAGAGAATGATGTCCGGCGATCCCGCCATGATCCCTTCCGCGCTGTAACGGGGATAACGGGCGGTATCCAGGCCGGCGATATTAATGCCGCCCGCCCGATCGATCACTTCGCTGATTAATGTTCCCCTGCCGGCCGTAATCACAGGCTCCAAACCAATCTGAAAAAAAACTCTCGGCCTTTTTTTGTTGCGTATCTGCCCGGCAATATTGTCCAGTCTCTTCCGGAGTTTTGCCACCAGCCTTTTGGCGACGCTTGCCTGATCTGTAATTTCACCGATATGCAAAATGCTGTTTAGGATTCTATCCGTATCGGAAGGATTCGTCACATAGACGGGCAAACCTAATCTTGCCAGTTGATCCACAGTATCTTTTCTGTTGCCGTCAGCAGTGGCAATGATTAAATCCGGTTTTAGCGAAACAATTTTTTCCAGGGAAGGATTGGTAAAACCGCCGATGCGCGGCTTTTGGCGCGCTCGCGCGGGCCAGTCACAGTAACTGGTTACCCCCACGATTTTATCTTCCAGACCCAGTTCGTAGAGAGTTTCGGTAATGCCGGGAGCCAGAGAAACAATTCTCTTCGGCGCCGCCGGCATAGTCACTGAGCGGCCTATTTCATCAGTTACCGTGCGGGCGCAGGACAGGTTTGCGCAAAAAACCGTAAGAATCACCGTAATGGATAATACCAAAGATTTATGAGAGCTTATTAATAGTTTGCGCATAAGTTTATACAAAACGAAAAAAACTAATCCATAATCTTGTAGTCAAAAGAAGCCACGATATGCAGACGCGAAAGGTTATAAATTTCCGGCAATGGCTCGAAAGGCGCGGCCCCGTAAACAACACCTACCGCGTCATCATCAAGTTCGGCAGATCCCGACGAAGAAATAAGGGTTGCGCCGGCAAGGTTCCCGTTGGCGTCAATGGATATCCTGACGACAACAATTCCTTCTTCATTCTTTTCGTAAGCCTTTTGCGGATATTTCCAAATCCGGAGGATTCTGCTTTTTATTTTGGCTAAATAAGTCACATATTTGATATCTGAGCTGCCTAAATCAATGGTATCTTCGCGCCAATCATCATTGACGTTAACCCCTTTTTCTTTTTTAGCCTGAACCGGTTTTATTTTTTCCTTTGCTTTTTGTTCTTTTTTAGGCGCGGTTATTTTTTCTGCTTTCGGTTCCGGCTCTTTAATGCTTACCGTAAGAACGTCCACCGGTTTAATGTTATCGCGCAAATCAATCATCCCGGCAACCGCGAGCAGTGATACATGAATTAAAACGGATATTATTACAGGCCATAATATGGCTTTTTTCATGTCCATGTTTTATGTTTCCCGCATTTCGCAATTCTTTTAAACAAACGCGATTTATCGCAGTAACCATATACGGCATTTGTTACAAAATCAATAACATGAATGGAAATAAATATTGTTGGGGAGGGTGACAGCCGGGAGAGTCAGAAAGATCATTCAGGAAATAATGTTTAAAAAATAAAACAGGCAGGATGACCTGCCTGTTTTGAAAAAATATATGTTCTGAATTTATTCGATATTGGCGCTGACAACAGAGGCAATCTGCATCATGTCAATGGTCTGGCCTTCTTTTAATTTTGTGAAGTCAACAACCTTGCCGCTCGATGTTTTAACTTTGGTGTTATTGAATATCTTGATTAATTTGGCATCGGCCACAATATTCTTTCCCGCGTTTTCCGCCTTGCCGTTAACTGTTTTGGTCTGCAGTTTATGTTTCTTGATGTAATCCCACAATTTTTTTGTTATCTCCGTGCGGGGAAGCGCTTTAGCTCCCAGCAACTCCGCCAGATCCGCCTTCAACTTTACCGGTTTTGCCAATCCTTTTGCTTCTGCCATAATCATTGCCTCCGTTCTTGAAATTTTATTGGTGTTTTTTTGACTCTGCTTATTGTGGGGGGGAGTATAAGAACTTTCAGTTTTATATGTCAAGGAAATATTGACTGCAAAATATTTCATCAGAATATTTATTGACACGAGCATCCTCTTCATTATACTTCAATGTCGCAAAAAAAGCGCCAAGTAGTAAATCATTCAGGAGAAAAATGATGTCAGACCGGAAATTTAAAAACGATTTTCTAAAAATTCCCAGGGGAAAAGCACTGCTTTGCGATCCCGTTTTAAACAAGGGAACCGTCTTTAATGAGGCGGAACGCGAAGCGCTGGGTTTGCAGGGCTTGCTCCCTCCGCGCGTTTTCTCCCCGGAGGACAGGGCCTTGCATATCATCAGCAATCTCAGGCGCAAAACAACCGATCTCGAAAAGTATCTTTATCTGGCCGGCCTGCAAAACCGCAACGAAAATCTTTTCTACCGTGTCTTGATTGACAACATGCAGGAACTGATGCCCATTATCTATACGCCAACCGTTGGACAGGCCTGCCAGGAATTCAGCAGGATTTTCAGCGAGCCGCGCGGCATATTCATTACCAAAAATGACCGCGGCCGCATAAAAAAAATACTGAAAAACTGGCCGCGTAAAAATATCCGCGTTATCGTGGTCACCGACGGTGAACGCATCCTGGGTCTGGGCGATCTCGGCGCCAACGGCATGGGAATTCCCATCGGTAAATTGTCGCTTTATACCGCCTGCGCGGGCATTGATCCGAAATGTTGTCTGCCGGTTACTATTGATGTCGGAACGAATAATCAGGAACTCCTTAACGCTCCGGATTATATCGGTCTGCCGGAGCAGCGGTTGCGGGGAAGAGAATACGATTTGCTGATCAACGAATTTATGGCCGCGGCCACGAAACGCTTTCCCGGTGTCATGATTCAATTCGAAGATTTCGGAAACGCGAACGCCTTCCGGCTGCTTGAGGCTTTCCGCGATAAATATTGCATGTTCAACGACGACATTCAGGGAACCGCCTCTGTCACGCTGGCCGGTTTATATTCCGCGCTGCGCATTACCGGCGGCAGACTCTCCGAACAGCGCCTGTTGTTTTTAGGCGCGGGTGAAGCCGCCATCGGCATCGGCAATCTTGTTTCTTCGGCGATGACGGAAGAAGGATTATCGTTATCCGAAGCTCGCCGGAATTGCTGGTTCGTCGATTCCAAAGGTCTTGTCGTCGGCAGCCGCACGGATCTGGTTGAACACAAAAGGCCCTACGCTCATGACTATCCTTTCCAAAAAGATCTCCTCTCCGCGGTGATGGCAGTCAAGCCTACCGCAATTATCGGCGTCTCGGGTCAGCCCAAAACCTTCACCCCTGAAATACTGACGGCGATGGGCGGGATCAACGACAGGCCGATCGTGTTCGCGCTCTCCAATCCTACGTCAAAAGCTGAATGCACCGCCGAAGAAGCCTACCGCTACACGGACAAGCGCGCCATCTTTGCCAGCGGCAGTCCCTTCCCTGACGTTAATATCGACGGCCGGACTTTTGTTCCGGGACAATCCAATAACGCGTATATTTTCCCCGGCGTCGGATTAGGCGTACTGGCGTCTGCGGCATCCCGTGTCACGGATGAAATGTTTACAGCGGCCGCCAAATCGCTGGTTGAGCAGGTTACTGGGGATGATTTGAAGATAGGACGTATTTTCCCTTCACTTTCGCGCATTCGCGAGGTATCGGCCAATATCGCACTGGCTGTGGCAAAAGTCGTTTTTTCACAAGGACTTACGGAGATGCCGGAATCTGCTGACCTGCCAGGTCTTATCAAATCAACCATGTATGAACCGGACTTTGATCAATATGTTTAAATAACGATCCGATTTCCTTAAAATTTTCTTATAAAATCACGTAAAATATCTTGACAAAAAAAGTTGTTTTTTGCATCCTTAAGTCAGGAAGGGCTTTCTTTTATAATCTTTGTGCGGAAACGGGTAATTTGACGGACGATAAAGCTATTCCCTCAGACATCATCAAGTAATAAATGCAAATTTGAATTCTGTTATTTCTGTTAGTGAAGCGATATTAAATCTTAATATTTTAAGATTTACCCTTTCAGTCGAAATTATATGGCGTGTGTTTTCGTGCCTTTATAAAACAATTAATTATAAATTAATGAATTTAAGGAAAGGAGTGCGTCATGAAAAAGAAAGGTTGGATAGGTATCTTAATAGGCATTATTTTCTGCCTGCTGATGGCCCTGCCGTCGTTTGTCCATGCCGATGTAACGGTTGACGGAAACGTCACCTACATGGTCGATTTGGAGGACATTAACCAAAACGGCACATTGGATCCAAACATTATCCAGAGCGGCACAACGCGGAACGCGTTTGTTGACAGTTCAGGAAACGTGGCGACTTATGATAATGCCGCCCTTTGGGCAAGTGAAAACGGGTGGAGCATTAACGTCGATACTGACAGATTGGTCGTGGGACGTTCCGGCAGTTATTACGGCATTTTGTTTAATAGCCTATCCGATGGCTCCGGCACTTTTCGGAACGGCACGGTGACGAACTACGGCAGCATCGGGGCTGTCAGCGGCACAGGTATCGCCCTGGGCACCGGAACAATCACCAATTACGATCGTATTATCGGATACAACACTGCCATTGATTTCAATGGCACAGGCACGGGAACGGCGATGGTTACCAACAACATCGATAGTTTGATCCATTCCAATGATGATGTCGCCATCGACATCTATAATGTAGGAACGGCGACAGTGACGAACTCCGGCGAGATCTCATCCAACAATGATGACGCTATTTACCTTTACAGCGACGGCGCGCTGTCGGCAAGGATTCAGAATAACCTCGGAGGAACGATTGAAGGTTATTGGGACGGTATCCACTTTGAAAGCGCCGGTGCGGGAACGGTTGAAATAACCAACGCCGGCACGATTGCGGGTGACTGGGGAAATGGCATCTATATTCAGAGTGATGG
The DNA here is from genome assembly GCA_002840555.1 of Deltaproteobacteria bacterium HGW-Deltaproteobacteria-13. Classification (GTDB taxonomy): domain Bacteria; phylum Desulfobacterota; class Syntrophia; order Syntrophales; family Smithellaceae; genus Smithella. The sequence continues at coordinate 31,919 of PHBJ01000013.1, read as the reverse complement.
CGCACTGAGTGCAACAATCACCAACAACGCCGGCGGCGTGATCCGTTCCAATGATGACTCTGATTGGTATGAAGCCATCTACATCACAGGCAACGAAGTAACGCCTGCGGGCACGGCAACGATAAACAATTATGGCACAATCTTAACCTATGATGGCTACGGCGGTGGTAACGCCGTCGACATCCAATACCTGGATACGGCAACGATAAACAACTTCGCCGGTGGCTTGATCCAGTCCTATGATGGTAACCCCATCAACCTCTATAGTGTGGGAACAGCCACAGTGAACAACTCAGGCCGTATCGAGGGTTACTGGTATGATGGCATTTATATCTCTGAATCGGGAACGGCAACAGTCAACAATTATGCCGGGGGGTCGATCTACTCGTATGATTACGACGGTATCGGATTTGAAAATGTGGACATGGTGACGGTCACAAACGCCGGCACGATCGACGCCTGGGACGGCATCTGGGTTGATGGTACCGGAACGGTTGCGATAACCAACTCCGGCACGATCAGCGGCGAAGACAGAGGAGACGGTGACGACGCTTACGGTATCTATATCGCAAATGCGGACAAAGCAACGATAACGAACTCCGGTACGATCAGCGGTTATGGTGAAAATGACTATGAATATGACGGCATCTATATGACGAATGTGGGAACGGTAACGGTGACGAACAATGCCGGCGGCATGATCTCAGGCATCACTGACGGCATTTACATAGAAGATTCGGAAACGGTAAAGGTGACCAATTCCGGCACCATTCAGGCTGATGATAACAACGCCATCGATATTTATTCAGAAGTATACAGCGAAACGTCATCGGCATCGGTAACCAATAATGCCGGTGGAACGATCAAATCCCTGAATAACGATGCAATAGCAATCCATGGTATGGCGTCAGCAACGGTGACCAATAATGCCGGTGGTTTAATACAGGCCAATAACGGCTACGGCATTTACATTGGTACAACTGACACAACTAACGTGACCAACTCCGGCACGATTCAAGCTTACTATGATGGCATTTACATCGATTACACGGATGTGGCAAAAGTGACCAACAATGCCGGTGGAACCATACAATCCTCCAACGGCAGAGGTATCGCCATGGATTACTTCATCGGAGAGGAAGATACCGCCGAGATCATCAACTCCGGCACCATTCAGGCCTATGGCGATGGCGTCTATGTCAGATATGCGGATACGGCAACGGTAACCAATAATGCCGGCGGCTCCATTCAGTCCCAATACGGCAGAGGCGTGGCACTGGAATATATCAGCGGTGAAGAAACCGCTGAAGTTATCAACTCCGGCACGATTCAGGCCTATGGCCCGCATGATACCAATGGAATCGGCGATGCTGTTTATATCGGATACTCGGATGCGGCCAAAGTTACCAACAACGCGGGCGGCATAATCCAGAGCTTCAACGGCTACGGTGTCGGCATTGAATACTCCGGTGATGTTAATGTGAGCAACTCAGGCCTGATCCAGGGATATATCAACGGTGTTGGCATTCAGTTCGTAGACGGCGATGTTTTAGTAACGAACAACGGCAGTGGCAACATTCAGGGTCAGGGTATGGCCGGCGTCGGCATGGAATACGTGACGGGCACGGCTGAAGTGATCAACAAGGCCGGCGGCGCTATTCAGGGTGGCTATTTTGGAGTCGCAATCTATAACAACGATGAAGATAGTATGGAAAAAGTTACCAACTCCGGCACGATCCAGGGCTCCTTTTTCGGTGTCGGTTTAGGAAACGCTGATACGGCGACAGTCATTAACAATGCCGGCGGCACCATTCAACAGATAATCACTGCCCCCTACGGCTACGGCGTTGCCATCGAATCCGTAAAGACGGCCGCGGTGACCAACGCAGGTACCATCATCGGCTATAACGACGGTGTCGGTATCGCGGATGTGGGTGCGGCAAACGTATCGAATACCGGTTTAATTAAGGGTGAGATTAATGGAGTCGGCATTGAAGGCGCCACGGGTAATGCCGGCATAGACGAAATATGGGGTACCTCGGATGATGTTCTGGCTGTAAATGTAAACAACTCGGGCACGATTCAGGGTTTGAATGGACGTGGTTTGTACATCAGAACTTCGGATACAAGCGGCTCCCTGAGCGTAACCAATTCCGGAATGATCAGTTCCGCCGGTGATAGTTACAACGGCGATGCAGTACGACTAATGCTCAGAGGCCCGGAATCGACGGCTGAATTAATCAATACGGCAACGGGTGTGATCAGCGGGGGCAACACTGGAGGTGAAGGTGTTTCCATGACGGTCTCTTATGCCTCATCAAGTGGGAAGATAACAAATTCAGGCATCATCACCTCTGTCAGCGACGGTATCTTTATGACGGGTTACGGCGATAAAACTGTGATTAACAACGTTGGCGGTTCAATCTACGGCGACGTATACGGTATCAGAAGCCTCAATGGTAACGCAACAATCACCAATTACGGCACGATCATGGGCGCAGACGGAACGGCGATCAAAGTTAATGGAGAGAACAACGTGGTAACGCTGGGTACAGGAAGTGTCATCAATGGCGACATCCGCGCGAATTACAATTATTCTGATAACTATATGATTCTGGACGGCGAAGGCACAATCAACGCGAACCAGATGCAGCAATTCGCTTACCTCGATAAGACCGGTACGGGAACGTGGATACTGAGCGGTGATATGGATTACGATTCCTCCTATAATAATAATGGGCACGGAATTAATATCCAAGAAGGCGTCCTGGCGTTTGCCGAGAGAAACGGGAGCGGTGGAGTTTACACCAATACGCTAGATGTTTACCCAGGCGCTTCTCTTGGTTATGTCGTGACGGCGACAGGCTCAACAGGCGCATTGACCACTTATGACTATGCATACTTTGACACAGGCAGCGGTATCGTAGTAATCCCCAAAGTAGGCACCTATGCCCCGACGACGACATATTTAAGAGTATTGCAGGTGGATGGCAATCTTTCGTTAAATGGCTCGACTATCACAGATCCGGCTCTGTTCCCTTCATTAGTAAAGGTTACATCGACATCGGCATACCTGAAGCCCTACCTGATCCAAAACATTGCCGGTGGTCAGCTGTATGACTTGGGGTTGGATCGTCTGAGTTTCACGACAGGCACCACTCCCGGCACAGCCCCTCTGGGAGCGGCTCTGGACGGAATGTACGATACCGCGACGGGCGACTTGAGAACCTTACTGGATCAACTGCTTCTTTTATCTCCCGGTGAAGCGCAGACGGCACTGGCTGAAGTCGGCGGTGCGTCGTATCCGGCATTTCAGTTCCTTAGTTTCAACGGACTGGGCAAATATCTTGGCGTGCTGAATAATCACATTGGCATGGGCGGTGCATTTGCCGCCAACAATCAGAGAACGGGAATGGCCGCCTACGGGTACGACAATGGCATGCAGCTGGCGATGGCCGGCGGCGGCAACTCCATGAATGACGCGGCACCCATGCTCCTGGCAATGGCCGCCGGAAACGCGGGGCAGAGCCAGATCGCTGCGGGAACCAACTGGGGCGCCTGGATTGATGCTTATGGCAGCATTGGAAACCGCCGTTCGGATGAAATAATGTCCAAATACAAGCAGACCCTCTTCGGCGGCATGCTGGGATTTGATGTGCGTGTCGCACCGAACCTGTTCCTGGGTCTAAGCGGCGGTCTTTCCCGCACGGATTTGGATTTCGATGACCTCCAGGACAATGGAAATATGGACAGTTACCATGGTTCTATTTATCTCTGTTACAATGGCAAACCCTGGTACGCAGAAGGTGTTTTCACTTACGCGTACAACAAGTATGATATGGAACGCTTTATCAACATTGGTTCTATTCATGAAATCGCCAAGGGTGATTTCAACGGCAATGAATTTAACGGTTATGCCGAGGTGGGTTATAAGTTAGACGCCGGCGGTGTGATCATTCGGCCTCTGGCGGCGTTCCAAATAGATTACCTGAAGCAGAACTCCTTCACGGAAACCGGCTCAAGTCTCAATCTGGTCGTGGACAGCCAAAACATCGGATCCTACCAGAGCTACCTGGGAGTGAATGTAAGCGGTCCGATCAAACTGGGCGCTTCTGCCGTGCTGACGCCTGAATTAAGACTGAAGTGGGCGCATGAATTTTCCAATGATGATCATCTGATCAGCGCGCGCTTCGCTGCCGCGGGCTCCGATTATTTCACGGTTGCGGCGGAAGAATTAAGCCGCGACACGGCAATTGCCGGACTGGGCATGAACCTCCGGTTCAATAAGAACCTGTCGGCCTACCTCCAGTACGACGCGGAGCTCAACAGTGATTTTGTAAACCATACAGGATTACTGGGACTTCGGCTTGAGTGGTAAAATGGTTTTCCCGACGTCTTTAGCCGCGGTTGTGACGGGATGCAAGGCGTGCCGGGAAAAGCTCAGTTGACAAGGCATCCGTCAGGATGATAAACAAAGGCAGGGTCCGAATAATAGACCCTGCCTTTTTATTGGACTATTGGCGCCAGGTTCAATGGAATAAAATTACAAATTGCAAACAACGTCTGATTCTATAGACAGAAAGGAGATCGTTTTATGAAAGATAAAAATAAAAGGTTCAGAGTACCGGTGGCACTCGTCGTGGCTTTGTTCGTTAGTATGAGCTTTGCAAATATTGTAATGGCGGAGAATCCATCTCTCAAAATCGGTTTTGTCGACATCGCTAAAATCCTGACAGAATCAAAGGCCGGAAAGAATGCCAGGACAATATACCAGAAGGATTTTGAATCCAAGAAGGCCATCGTTAAAGAGAAAGGCGACAAAATCGCGAATCTGGAGAAAGATCTGAAAAACACGAAACAGAATTCTCCGGCCTGGAAAGACAAGCGTGAAAAACTGGCTCAGGAAGTCAAAGAATTGAAACGTCTGGAGAGCGATTCGAATGAACAATTGAAGAAGAAAGATGCCGAACTGACACAGAAAATCCTTGTCGATATTCAGCAAATTCTGAAACAATTCTCCAAAAGCGAAAATTATTCGATGATATTTGAGAAAAAGACCGCTTTGGTGGTCGGAGAAAGCTTTGATGTAACGGATAAGATCATCAAACTTTATGACGCGCAGAAAAAATAATTTGCTGTAAAAAAGATGTCTTCATAGTTGGCTTCAATAGGCCCCGGGCAAAAAACCCGGGGCCTGTTTTTTTGGAACCCGGAAAAATTAACGCAGGATAGAAATACCGGCACAGGGAATGCCTTTGGCGGCAAACTAAAACAGGCATAATTCCAGCCTCTTCAATTTTGTAATCAATATTTAATTGACATACAAGATTGAGTTTCTTATATCTAAACAATAAAGAAACGGAGTTTGAAAGAAAGAGCGAAAAACCTTGTATTCTGAAGGGAAGAAATCGGATGAACGAAAGAAGAAAAGCGCCAAGATTAAAGGAAGAAAGCGATGTGACCCTAACCGTCGTCTCCGAAGGAAAGCGTCAAAAAATCATCTATGACAGCAGCAGGGATATTTCCGTGTACGGCGCAAAAATTCATTCCCGCGATCTTTTCCCCATTGATACCCTCCTCGAGTTGGATTTTACGACAAAGACCGTCCATCAAAAAATAAAAGCTCTCGGAAAAGTAAAGTGGATTAAAGTCATCATTGAAGACAACTCTTATGAGGTAGGCGTGGAGTTCGTTAAAACGCCCGGCGATGCGGTCAAGAAACTTGAGAATTACATCGAGTGGAAGCAAAAACGGATCAGTCTAAATCCGGAAGGTGTGCCGTTTGAGATTCTTAAATAAAGCTATCAACAGGCGAAGCGGATTATTTTTCAGGATATTTTTATCTCTTCAAAAAGACCTGACTCCGGCCCCGGAATCCATCTGGAGAAGTCGTATAGGAAATAAATGAAAAAGATTAGCGAAGTGCATAAAAATAAAACCCGCTCGCCCCATTCTGCCCGCCCCGACAGATCAGCCGGTAAATCAAATCAGGGAAGCGAAGAACAATACAGGTCCATTCTGGAAAATATCGACGATTGTTATTACGAAATAGATCTTGCCGGTCAATTCACTTTTTTCAACGATTCATTATGCCGTCTTCACGGCCGCTCCAGAGAGGAGATGATGGGTCTGAACTACAGGCAGTATACCGATGAAGAAACCGCAAAAATACTTTTCGAAGCCTATAGTGAAGTTTATCAAACAGGAAAACCGGCCAAAGGAGTCGGCTGGTGGGTGACAAGAAAAGACGGGGATAAAAGATATCTGGAAATATCCGCATCGTTACGAAAAGATTCATCCGGTAAACCACTGGGGTTTAAGGGGATTGTCCGTGACATCACCGAACGCAAACAAATAGAAGAGTCTTTGAGCCTGAGCGAAGAAAAATATCGAACAATTTTGGAAAACATTGAAGATAGTTATTACGAAGTAGACCTTGACGGCAATTTTACATTCTTCAACAAATCGTTATGCGAATTATCCGGATGCTCCAAAGAGGCATTGCTGGGTATGAGCCACCGGCAGTTCACGGATCAAGAGACCGCCGAAGAAGTTTTCCAAATGTTCAATAATGTTTACGTCACGGATGAACCGTCCAAAGGATTCGATTGGCAGATGACCAGAAAAGACGGAACGAAAAGATACGTGGAAGCCTCTGCCTCATTACGGAAAGATTCATCAGGTAAACCCATCGGCTTCAGGGGAATCATTCGCGACATTACCGAGCGCAAGAAAGTTGAAGAACAATACCGTCTCCTGGCCGACAATATAACAGAGCATATATGGCTCAGGGATATAAACTCTTTAAAAATAATCTATATCAGCCCGTCTGTGGAGAAAATGTACGGATATCCTTTGGATGAAATTAAAAATCTTCCTTTGAAAAAACTCCTTACAGAAGAATCTTTTCAGCAAATGGTTGAAACTTTTATCATTGAAATGCCCAAAGCTCTGGCAACAAAGCCTCCCGCTGTCCATAAGTATTCATTTGAAACGCACGCTCGTCATAGGGACGGTCATCTGTTGTGGATGGACAACACCATAAGTTTCCTGCGGGATCAAAACGGAAACCTTACATTATTGCTGGGCGAAACCAAAAACATCACCGAACGCAAGCAGGCGGATGAATTGCTGAAACAAAGTGAAGAAAAGTATCGCTTACTTGCAGATCACATGAAAGATCAGGTCTGGCTGATGGATCTGGATTTAAATGTAACCTACGTCAGTCCGTCGGTAGAGAAATTACTGGGCTACAACTTCAAAGAACTTAAACAAACCCCGCTGAAAAAACTCCTCAAGTCCGAATCTTTCCGGAAGGCTATGGATTTCTTTTCCGTGCAGATGCCGGTGGCTTTGAAAGCCTCTCCGGCCTACGTTTTAGAACTGTCAGTGGAACTGGAATTTTGCTGTAAAGACGGCCGGACGGTATGGGGAGAAATCAAGTTCAGTTTTATCAGAGATGAGAATGGAAAACCTGTCTCCATTTTAGGTGAAGGCAGAGATATTACCGAACGCAAACAAATGGAAAATGCGTTGAAGGAGAGCGAGGAGCGTTATCGCAGTGTCTTCGAAAACGCGGGCCTCCCCATGATCATCATGGAAGACTCTCTGCTGATCATGATGGTCAATGACCGGTTTGTGGAGATGTCGGGGTATGAAAAAAATCAGATAGAAAACCGGATGAAGTTCACGGACTTTATCGCCTCGGGGGACCGCAACGCCCTTATGGGGTGCTTTTCCCGCCGCAAGGGAGACAAGCCCGTGGAATACGAATGCCGGATCGGCCACCGCAACGGAGAGCGGTTCGATGTCCTGATTAGGCTGGGGCACGTACCCGGTACAGGTCAGTTCATCGCCTCGTTTACCGACATCACCTCCCGCAAGCAGGCCGAGGTTGCGCTCCTGGAAAGCCGGGAGAACCTCCAGAAAGAGAACATCCGTCTGCGTTCATCCATCAGGGAACGCTATCGCTTCTGTGACATCATCGGCAAGAGCCAGGTCATGCAGGAGGTTTACGAATTTATTCTGCAGGCGGCGGCGACCCAGGCCAATATCATCATTTACGGAGAATCGGGAACGGGAAAAGAACTGGTGGCCAAGGCCATTCACGAAACGAGCGACAGAAGCAAAAAGGTCTTTGTCACCGTCCATTGCGGGGCGATTCCGGAAACACTCATGGAAAGTGAGTTTTTCGGTTACAAAAAAGGAGCCTTCACCGGCGCCAATGCAGACAAACGCGGCTACCTCGATGAGGCCGACGGCGGAACCATTTTTCTTGACGAGGTGGGAGAGATCGGACTGAACATGCAGGTCAAGCTCCTGCGAGCCATCTCAGGAGGCGGGTACACCCCCGTGGGCGGCAATACGATAAAGAACGCGGATGTCCGGATCATCGCGGCCACAAACCGGAATCTCCGTGATCTGGTCAAGCAGGGAGTTATGCGGGAGGACTTTTTTTACAGGATTCATATCCTTCCCATTTATCTTCCTCCGCTGCGCGAAAGAAAAGATGATCTGCCGCTCCTGGTCGATCACTTCCTTCAGCTCCATGATAAAAAACACCCTCCCCTGCCGGGGCATATAGCCGAAGCGCTCCTCAACTATGACTGGCCGGGAAATATTCGTGAACTTCAGAATGTTCTGCACCGCTATATGACATTAAAGAGGCTGGATTTCGCGGGCGGTCCGAAAACCCGGCCGGCTCGTCCGGAAGGAGATGTGCCCAAAGACGGAAAACCGGTCCCTAAAGGTTTTGACGCAGCCGCCTTTACCGGCAAACAAGTGCAGAAGGCGCATAATCATGATGCCCTGCATGCGGAAGAATCCACAATGACCCTGAAGTCCCTCGAGAGAGACCATATTATGAAGGCGTTGTCAGATAATAATTGGCATCGCGGCAAGACCGCTTCGGCCCTGGGAATCAACCGCAAAACCCTCTTCCTGAAAATGCAAAAATTCGGTTTGGATCATTCCTAGTTGCATCAATATGCCCCAATATGTGGCATTATTACTTATTTATGTAATTACTCAATAATAAATATGATTATAGGTTACCAATCAATTATGGGGGCACATTGCCCCAATGAGAAGTGTTTTGAATTCCAACTTCAATGTTTTTAATTTACTTTCCATTTTAAGTACTTATAATTCATACAGGGCATTATTTAATCAATGGCATACTTTATGCTCTTTAGTTGAGCAGTTTTCATCAAACACATTATTTCTTGGAGGCAATAATGAAAAAAGTATTGATCGGTATCATGGTTCTTTTATTTGCTCTACCTCTGGTTTCAATGGCCGCGAGTACCAAGGCCGCAACAAAATACCCCATTGTACTTTCCCACGGCATGGGTGCCAATGCTGAAGTTATGGGCATTACTGATTATTGGGGAAGCATTCCTTCAACAATGAGAAACAATGGCGCACAGGTTTACATAACAAGCGGTAATCCTATGCAGTCCAAGGCAATTAAAGGCGCTGAGTGGAAAGCAAAAGTTCTCGAGATTCTGGCCGTTTCCGGTGCTTCCAAGATAAATCTTATCGGCCATTCAGATGGTGGTCTTTACACACGCTATGCCATTACAAATCTTGGTATGGCAAGTAAAGTTGCCAGTTTCACCAGTATGAGCAGCCCGCATAGAGGCAGCCCGGTGGCCAATGCTATTATGGGTATCGGCGCCGCTACAGGGTTGACAAGTGCAATCGCAGGGACTCTTGATTTTGTATATGGATTTTTGTTTGGTGTTTCCGGAACAGATTGTGCGACCAATGGAACGGAAGAAACAACGACCTGGATGATCAATGTCTTCAATCCTAATACACCTGATGCCGCTGGTGTTTATTATCAGAGTTATGGAGCTGATTGTTTAACTGTAATTGGTGGACAAGTCGTAACACCGTTATGGTTGGCAATCAAGGCGGCCGGTTATGGCGACAATGATGGTTTAGTTTCAATATCATCGGCAAAATGGGGCAATTACAGAGGAACGCTTAAAGGATGGTTCGGCGTAAATCATTTGTCAGAAGTCGGTCTTTTGAGTTTGCCTACACCTGGTTATGATGCACCGGCACATTTTACAAATATCGCTGCCGACCTCAAAGCAAGGGGATTTTAATATAACCTCCAATATTTAGTTTTCAATAAAGAGCCGTATTCCCTTAAGCCGCAAACAGAGGGAATACGGCTTGTGTTTATTAATATAAAAATATAATTATCAATCTATGAAAAAGAAAAAAATTATAATAATAACGGCATTGGTTATTTTATCTGTCGGGATCATTGGATATATATTCTATTCGCGACAGTCCCAGGATGTCCCGGTTAACATTATCAATCCAAGCCAAAAGATATCTATTCAAGATATCAAAATGTTTCTCAAAGGTTTTCCCGCTCAATCAGCCGGCGAAGATCCCCGCAAATATTTTTCTCAGGACATTACTAATTTATATACGACAAGATTTTTCAAATTTATCCAGATGGAGATAGAATTCACCAGCAGGGATGAGCATCTCAAAGCGGTAAAAGCATATCTGCATTCCGTCTTTGATCCCCAAAAGGCGGAAGCCATGTATGCGCTTTATGAAAAGTTCATCGATTATGAAATCGGACTCCATGAAAAGGCCAAGTCATGGGACCAGCCGAAAACGGCAGATGAACTGCTGCGATATTTGCGCGCCGTCCAGGATTACCGCAGAGAAATTTTTGGCAATGAAGTCGCGGATGCCATGTGGGGGGCGGAAGTGATGGCCGCCGAATATACTATCAGAAAAAACAAGATCAAGCTGGACCAGACATTGTATGGCGCTGAAAAAGAAAAAAGAATTAATGAGTTAAAAGAAGAAATGTGGGGAGGAGATGCCGCCTCGATTGAAGATCCTCCGCAGAGCGATCCGGAAAGATACTCCGGTTATCAGGAAAAGCAGGCCATTTATCAAAGAGACCTCCAGGAATTGCCGGCGGAACGGCGTTTAGAAAAAATAAAGGAGTTCCGGAAGGAATATTTTTCGACCGATCAAATCGCCCGGCTGGAACAGGTTGATGCTGAACTGGAAGCCGATAAAAAAAGGGAGACCGATTACTACGCCCAGGAAAAAGCAATCATGAATAATCCTTCAATCGCCGATGATAAAAAAGCCGAGGCATTGCGCGAATTACAGGACAATACTTTTGGCGAAGAAGCCGAGGCATTTAGAAGAAGATTAAATATTCAGAAAAGCACTAAATAATTTGAGCGAGTGCTAATAACAGCGCTCCGTCAATACGGTATTGGCAACCGCAAAGGCTTCTTTCTGAATACCTTTTTTCTAAGACAAAACGTTAATGACATTCCCGGCAAAACAGGTTGACAAAAAATATCTTTTAATTAATAATTTTTTTAGAAATATCATTTCTAAATCAAAGATGATATTGAGGCGACGAGGCGTATGATACATACGTTGAGGAAACCAACGACCACACCAACAAAAATAACGCTTTGATTCAGGAAGGATACAAGGAGGTTTATATGTCTGTAAAAATCGCCATTAACGGCTTTGGAAGAATCGGCCGGCTGGTATTCAGGGCCGGATATAAAAATAAAGACGTGGAATTCGTCGCGGTAAATGATCTGGCTGATGCCAAAACGCTGGCTCATCTGCTCAAATACGATTCAACTCATGGAATACTGGATGCCGAAATCAAGGTAGAAAACAATTCCATAATTGTTGACGGCAGGGAGATCAAGACCTCTTCAGTCAGGGAACCGGAATTATTGCCTTGGAAAGACCTGGGTATTGATGTTGTTCTGGAGAGCACCGGCAGATTCACCGACAAGACCGGCGCAGGAAAACATATTGAGGCGGGAGCAAAAAAGGTTGTCATTTCCGCCCCGGCCAAGAACCCGGATGTTACCTTTGTTCTCGGCGTCAACCAGGAAGATTACGACAAGAACAAGCACCATATTATTTCCATGGGGTCATGCACCACAAATTGCCTCGCGCCGATTGTCAAGATCCTGCATCAGGAATTTGGTCTTGAATACGGCCTGATGACAACCATTCATTCTTACACCAACGATCAGGTCGTTCTGGATGAACCGCACAAGGATTTAAGAAGAGCCCGCGCGGCCGCTCTTTCCATCATACCCACAACAACCGGCGCGGCCAGAGCTATCGCGGAAGTCATCCCCGAAATGAAGGGAAAACTGGACGGCCTGGCAATTCGCGTGCCGACACCGAATGTTTCTTTAGTTGATTTTGTGGCAACCCTCTCGAAGAAAACCGATAAAAATGAAATCAACAATAAGTTCCGGGAATACTCAAAAGGCGCCATGAAAGGCATTCTTGCGTGTTCGGAAGAAGAACTGGTTTCACGCGATTTTAACGGCAATAAACACTCCTCCATTGTCGATATGCCCAATACATACGTTATCGGCGGCAATATGGTAAAAATTCTCTCATGGTATGACAACGAATGGGGCTTTTCCAACAGAATGCTGGAACTGCTTTCTTTTATAATGAAATAGCAAAGATAAGGATTGGATATGAAGTACATAGATCAAATAGAAATGAAAGGAAAAAAAGTATTTTTAAGGGTCGATTTTAATGTTCCGATGGATAAAGAGGGAAATGTAACCGGCGATAAGCGCGTGCGGGCAAGCCTCCCGACGATCAATTACGCTCTGGAAAAAGGCGCCAAATTAATCATTGCCTCTCATCTGGGCAGACCTAAAGGCAAAAGAGTTCCGGAGATGTCGCTCAAACCGGTCGTGAAAGTTCTGTCGGGACTGCTTCAAAAAGAAGTTATGTTTTTAGATGATTGTGTCGGCCAAACCGTGGAGCAGGCTGTCGGCAAAATGAAGGAAGGAGATATCATCCTTCTGGAGAATCTCCGTTTTTATCCGGGCGAAGACAAAAACGACCCGGAATTTGCCAAACAACTGGCCGCGCTTTGCGATATTTACATCGATGACGCTTTCGCCGTTTCGCACCGTGCGGCAGCTTCCAATTCAACCATTACGGGATTCGTTCAAACCTGCGCCGCCGGTTTCCTCTTGAAAAACGAAGTCGAGTATTTCAAAAAAGCCATGGTTAATCCGGCGAAACCTCTGGTCGCGATTATCGGCGGGGCAAAGGTCTCCGATAAAATCGGCCTCCTGGAAAATCTTATCGAAAAAGTGGATAAAATAATTATCGGCGGCGGTATGGCCTTTACATTTTTACGCGCCGCCGGATACGAAACCGGCAAATCGCTTTGCGAAGAAGACATGCTGGATACGGCACGCAAGATTGTCGAGAAAGCCAAACAAAAAAATGTGCCGTTTTTATTGCCGGTCGATGCAGTGATCGCCCAGGCCGCAACGGCGGATGCCGAAGCAAAAATCTGCGGTGTCAAGGAAATTCCCAAAGAATGGATCGGTCTGGATATCGGCCCGGCCACAATTTCAATGTTCAGTGATGCGTTGAAGGGCGTCAAGACCATAATCTGGAACGGCCCGATGGGCATGTTCGAACTCGCGTCTTTCAGCAAGGGAACTTTCGAACTGGCGGGAGCCGTGGCTAATTCCGGAGCGCTCTCCATCATCGGCGGCGGCGACACGGATACGGCAATTAAAAAAGCGGGCTTGAGCGCGAAGATGTCTTACATCTCCACAGGCGGCGGCGCGTTTCTGGAATGGCTGGAAGGAAAAACACTGCCCGGCATCGCCGCGCTGGAAAAATGAGGAAATAAAAAAATGAGAAAATGGATCGTAGCCGGCAACTGGAAAATGCACAACACCATAGCCGAATCAATTGCACTGGCCAAAGCGATTAAAGAAGGAGCGTCCGATTTCAAAGGCGGAGCCATCGTTTTAGCCCCGCCTTTTACCACCCTTTTTAATGTTGGCGAAGTCATTAAAGGATCAAACGTATTTCTGGCCGCGCAAAACATGTTTTACGAAGACAAGGGGGCTTTCACGGGAGAGATATCGCCGGGTATGCTCAAAGATACCGGATGCAGCTATGCGATTATCGGCCATTCCGAGCGCCGGAAATATTTTCACGAACAGGACCATGACGTAAATTTGAAAGTCAGGAAGGCCTTGATCGCCGGACTCACACCGATCATGTGTGTGGGAGAAACCGACGAAGAACGGGTAAAAGGAATCACGCAGGATGTCGTCGGCAGGCAGGTAAAGCAGGGTTTGAGCGGCGTGGAAGAAATTGACAAAGTTGTCATCGCTTACGAACCGGTCTGGGCAATAGGAACGGGAAAAGTAGCGACATCGGCACAGGCTCAGGAAGTGCACGCTTTCATCCGCGGCATCCTGAAAGACATTTATGGAAACAAGGCTGATGATGTGCGCATCCTCTATGGCGGAAGCGTTACGAAAGATAATGTCGCTGAATTAATCGCTATGGAAGATATTGACGGCGCACTGGTCGGCGGCGCGTCCTTAAAGGCGGACGGATTTTTAGGTATTATAAAAGAAATTTGCGTCAAAAAATAATTTCAGAACAAGTCCTAAAAAACGTTGACTTTGCGCTGGAATTTGCCGAACGATTAAGATAAGTAATTATACGGTCCCCAGAATTCATTTTTAAAGCAGCAGAAACATTAAATTATTAAGACGAATCCCGATTGCATCGAGACTCAAGGCGGAGGGTTAAATCCTCATGGTTTTCCATGTTTGCCCCTTTAATATCGTAATAAGTGGAAAATAGAAAGGCTATTTTTCCATGTTTGGTAGTTTAATATCATAATAAATGGAAAATCGTTCCATCTATATGGGGTAATATGATGGAATATTTTCCACTTATTAAACTGATAGGACGGACCATAAAGGAATATGAATAAAAAACTCTTGGATGCGATTGTTGCTAACGGAAATGAATACTGTCGTCTTTACCTATCTAAATACGATATCTCCGTCCTTCATGAAGATTGGTGGCAAAGCTTTGACTTTTTTCTTTCTCGCGCATGCTTTCAAGGCCGCCGTGATGACGTATCAGCTCGTGTATACGAGAACGCTTGTAAAGTTCTTTCGCCATTGTTTGCTTCCACAGAAAAGGATTATAATTATCAAGATCAAAAACAGCGCAATTGGGATTCTATTAAAACCGACTTAGGTAACAGAATTGGAAAAGGCAAAGTTGGCAAGGCGCGTGATGTGGAAATGATAATCAGTGCCCTCAGTTTTTTGGACGGAATTCCTGATAAGAATATAGTTAGATATTCTGTTTCTAAAATCAGAGATGGTCAAATTTATCAACACTACAATGATTTGCAGGCAGCAAATAAAAATGGTGGTATAGTCCAAGTCGGTCCCAAGATTGCAGCCTTTTATCTAAGGGATGTAGTATCTGTCTTCCATTTAGTCGACGGGGTTGATGCCATCTCAGCTTTTTGTCTTCAGCCTGTTGACACTTGGGTACAGAAAATTGCAGAAAAGATCGGTATCGTCTCTGAGGGTACTGATAAAGCTGAAGTGCAAAAAGCAATTGTTTGTATGTGTGAACAAGAAAGTATTCCTGCACTGCTCTTTAATCAAGGTGCATGGTTTACGGGATATCATGCCTTTGATTTAGTTTTGGGCTTGATGTCAAAATGAAAAAGTCTGAACAAGCCGCTAGAGCCGATCGCAGCCCGCTGGGCTGCTCCGGCTCAGCTTATCGTTGGAGACGTATATTTATGAGGTTAAGCGTAATTATTATAACAATCTTACTGGCGATGTGCACCATTGCAGAAACTACACCGCCAAAGCGCTTGGGCGTCATTTCCAAGCCACAGTATTACATGGGTTGCGAGTGCGAACTTTACCTGAATAAAGAGAAGACTAAGCCAGTCTACATTAGCCACATTGACGGCAAAGAAGCTTGGTTCAACATTGACGGGAAAGATGAAAAACTGTCTATGACGGAGACAACCGAGGGAAATGACATGCGCCTTGGGTATAAGTTTTTGCGGACATATAGATATGGGAAAACACTCATTACAGTTAAATTCAAGGTTGTGGACGCTTGTAACGGTAGAGAAGAATGCGATGGGTGGGGCCTCGAGGGAATTATCTCTATTCCATCAGGCAATGGCGTTGAACAACTTCCGGCAAAGGGTCTTTGTGGCTGCTAAAAATAATCCAATAAAGGCAATACAGCCGATCGCTGCGCTTCGGCTAATTTTTTTCGTCAATGAAAACGTTAAAAAATACATAAAAGCATAACCAGATCAATCCGGCCAATGGCAGCACGCTGGGCTGCTCCGACTTAGCTTTTCGTTATATTAAGGGGAAATAAAGGTGCTTGTAAAAGATATTAAAATATTATGGGGTCGTTCAGGCAATAGGTGTGCGATTTGTAAGATTGAACTGACACCTGACGGAGAAATAGAAACAATAGGCGAAATAGCACATATTGTTAGTCGCACACAGCAAGGTCCTAGAGGCGAGGATATCCTTTCTTTATCTAAAAGAGATGAATATTCAAATTTAATATTACTATGTCCAAACCATCATACAGAAATTGACAAATTCCCAAATTTATGGCCGTCACAAAAAATTCATCAAACAAAAGAAGCACATGAGAAATGGGTTTCAGATCAACTTAAACTAGGGATACTTTCTTATAAACCAGTTGATAATTCTACTTTTATAGAATCGATTCAAAATTATTGGAAGTCTTTCTCTGATAATAAGATTTGGGTTGTTGCTAGTGTGACGCCGTTAAGCATAAATGATGATTCTATTGATACATTAGATGATAGCATCATTGATACTCTAAACAGCATTAAGCTACCAGATGCCGACAACTTTTGGGTATCAGACATAAATAAATATGATACACGTCCTGATGCAAATGGAATAACAAATATAAAATTAAAAAATAGCAAAGATGGAGATGGACATAAAATATCGATATATAGAAATGGCCATTGTGAATTTCTGTTTTGTCTTGAGTCATCCGTAAATACGATGACTCATTACGCTGCAAAACAAGAAGCTGACAGAATTGGTCTCTGCAGAGTTATCAGATATACACATCTTGCCGAAATTGTAAAAAAGCAGATAGAAGCTCTGCAAAAAATTTGGAATAAATGTCTTCAATTTAAAAATATGACTTTGACTATTAATATCTTGAACTCTAGAAATGCGATACTCTTTTCAAGAGAAAAAGATTCCCGTGGTGCATTATACGGTTATCCAGTAAATACTGACAACCTATGCTACTCGACCATAATTGACAAAAATTGCCCAGCTAATGATTTAATTGAAATAATATTGAAAAGATTGGTTAATTATTTTGGCTTGGTATTGTCTAGAATATACAATGAAAGAGGTGAGTTTGTCCGTCCTGAAAAGCTATAATATAACAAAAGTAATACAGCCGATCGCTTCGCTCCGGCTGATTTTTTCGTTGGGCGAAAACAAATAATCAGATTAGTGCTATAATGACAGACGAAGACAAAATTAAAGAAGCAATGCATGGGATTGAACCTATTGTCATGGATGCGAATGCCCTTTTTCGTTTTCAGACAGTCTCATGGGGTAATTACATGCCGCCAGCCTATATCGTAAAGCTTATTTTCATAAACATCCTTGGCTTTGATAACTATGGAGATTTCGAAAAAATTAAGTGGCATACATATTTTCAATACAAAAACATCCGTTTCATGATCAGAGATTATAAGTTTGGATCGTGGTCTATTGAAGCCCAAGAGAAAAATGATATAAGCGAGAAGCTATCAGGAGAGATATCAAACAAAGTGATAAAAGCGTCTCGTTATTTAGATAAGATCTTATACAAAATCCTCAAGCAAGATGTTCAACAAGGAAGATTTTTTCTAATCAATATCTATAGCAAACTATCGAATATATGTTCGTTCTTTAGCGACAAGATTTCTACTGCTATAGATGATGTGCAAAACCATTCAGACCAGAAACCCGAGATAAATGTTGAAGATGTAGAACCTTTCAATAGATGGGTTAGTGAAAGATGTGACTTTGAAACTGCCGTTTCAAATTACGCGGCTGCTTATATCGCATCTTCTTTCGCCCTTTTGGAGTTTCTCCTTGATGTGGTTTATGCTTTTGAACGTCCTAATTTGAATTTCTTCGAATTTCGGAATAAAAGTTGGAACGAACGTTTTGGTACTGTCTTCCCTATTCAGACAAATCCTGAACTAAAGAAAGCATACGAAGAACTCCTGCATATTAAGAAAGCTTATCGTAATCCATTAAGCCACGGTTATGCAAACGAAGTGAGCCTTTTGGTACCAATGCCAAGCACAGGTCTTGTGCCGCTATCGTACGAATTCTTATCACACGAGTTTTACAGCGTCTTTGGACAAATATCCGTAGCAAACGTGCGACAAATAAAAACAGTTTTTGATACCTTTATAGAGTATATATCACATACCGAACCTTGGTCTTTTTACCTTTTATTTATTGAGCAGGGTTTTCCAATTCCAATTGAACAAAAAGCTGTATCAGTCGTTAAAAGCCAGATGACTGATATCGAATCATTTGATGCTTACTTGAAAGCCCGGAGTAGGTATGAGGATGCAGTCAGAAATCGTGATATATGACTGCGGTATGATGGCTTAACTGCAAGAGATCGGCTGTAATGAAAATAATTGCCCAACTAGGCAATACAGCCGATCGCTACGCTCCGGCTGATTCTTCCATTGGCCACTGCATGTGTGCATTCTTAAAGCCGGTTTCATTATAGTTATTTAATTACTTTTTCTGCAGTTTAACAACTTTGTAACCGCGCTTGCGCAGTAAATTTATCAATCCGTCCGGACCGACAAGATGTGCCGCGCCGACGATTACCATGGTGTTTCCCGGGCTATTGAGAAAACCTGTAATATCTGTCATCCATTTGTTGTTCCGGTCAAATATCAGGGTTTTGTATAATTTCGGGTAACTTTTTAAATCTTTAATAAACATTTCCTCCATCCTGATCTCGTCACCCTTTCTCCACGCGGCAAGATATTCTCCCAGTGCCGTTTCAATCTGTTTGAATTCTTCGATGGATTCGATGATCTGATCGCTTCCTAAAGCATCATCCATGGAAAGAAGAATGTTTAATTGCTGATCAAGCGTTTCCAGGCTTCCCGTTGCTTTTCCATCCTGCAAGGCTTTATCGTTAAAAAAATAATCAACACCTTTCTGAGGCTCGGCGCCGATTCTGTTCATTTCCAAAACGGTAATCATGGATAAAAACAATGCTGGTTTTAAAATCTGGTATTGCTCCAGTGAATAATTACGTTCCTTGCAGAATTTTTCCGCTTTGGCGTAAGCCGCGGCGGAGATATGATCTTTAAGAGTTGTGCCGTCGGTGTAAAAAGCTTTACCCAGAAAATTCGACATCCGGTCCATCCCTTTCGTTTCATCGAGCGGGACTTCAAAGATGATTTTGCGGGAATTCTTATAGGCTGTAAAAAATTCGGCAGGCAGGGGATAATCAGACGCTCTGAGCATATGAAAAGATCCGGCAAGATAAACATTGGCCCTGGAAGAACTTGCCACCCATACAGAGCTTTCCGCCCAGGCACCGGAAGCTGTAAAAAAAATAAATAATGCCAGAGTTGTTCTCAATAAATTCCGTCTCATCGGATTCTCCTTCTCCAGAAGATTAATACCATTTTACTTTCAAATATTACTCCACATTCCCCATACGATCAAGAAGTTCAGGCCGGTGTGAGCAGGTTTTTTTATTTTATTTTAAAAATTATTTTAAATCGCACGCAAGTTATTTATTCTTAAAAACAAATAAGTTGCGCTAACGCGACGGCCGGTTTTGTTAACATTGCCCTTTTGAGCTATTGACTTTTACCCGGCTTTCCTGTAGAAAAGCGGTGACCTTTTAAGGGAGATGTTTTATGGTCCCGGTCACCACCAAACCGTTTTTAAATAGTTTTAACTTCATTTTACTTCTGCGGGTGTCCCCGCATTTTTTTTTCATTCATCAAAAAACAATCAACCAGCATATTACTTCCTGTGAAAACAGGAATATAGGAGGAGTTTAATAATGGCAAAGATTCAGGTATTTGAAAATAAACCGCCGATTCTCGGCATCAATAGTCTGGGAAGAATAGGCAAATTATCACTATGGCATCATGTCAACAGAAAGTATTTCAAGGAAATATTCGTTAACTTGGGCCGGGAAGCAGGCACCGGCATTGATTCCATCGCCCAGGCGATTGAAAAGGATACAACCTACGGGCTGATGCACAGGTTTCTATACGGAATAAAATCAGAACGCCTGATTCAGATTGTAGACGAAAAACAGGGGAAGATGTTGATTGACGGAATTCCTGTCACGATTCTGCGCGAAGCCAGAAATCCCGCTGATGTTCCCTGGCGGCAATACGGCGTGGACATCGTTGTGGATTGCACGGGAAAATTCAAGGATCCGACCATAGCATCAGATAACAAGAGCGGTTCCATTCGCGGACATTTACACGGCGGAGCAAAGGTGGTGATTAATTCATCGCCTTTCAAAATCAAAAACAAGGCGCTTTCTTTACCGGATGACGCGGTGACCATGATATACGGCATCAATCATACGGCTTTTAATCCGAAGAAACATCTGCTCGTTTCCGCCGCGTCCTGCACGACCACGGGACTTGCTCACATGGTTAAGCCTCTTCTGGAAAATGAAGAAACAAGCAATATTCTGACGGCCTCCATGTCCACCATTCACGCGGTAACTAATACTCAAAGCGTGCTGGACGGCGTTCCCAAAGCCGGTGAAAAGGATTTGAGAAAGAACAGAAGTATTTTGAACAATATCATTCTGACCTCCACGAATGCCGCCAAGGCATTGGCGGAGGTCATCCCGCAGGTTCAGAACATCGGGTTCATGGCCGATTCAATCAGGATTCCAACCAGCACCATGTCGCTGATTGTCCTGAATGCAACATTTCAGGCCCGGGCGGGTAAGCAGGGCGCGTCGATGGCCGTCAATACGAAAACGGTAAACGAAATATACAGCAGGGCGGCCGCCAATAATCCCGAAAAACTGATAAGGTTCACGATGGAACAAAATGTACCCACCGATCTTATCGGCGTTGATGCAGCGGTAATCATTGAAGGGCAGTTTAATCACACGCGGACGGCTTTTATCAATCTGGATCTT
This sequence comes from Deltaproteobacteria bacterium HGW-Deltaproteobacteria-13, assembly GCA_002840555.1. Classification (GTDB taxonomy): domain Bacteria; phylum Desulfobacterota; class Syntrophia; order Syntrophales; family Smithellaceae; genus Smithella. Next base: position 10,823 of record PHBJ01000013.1, on the reverse strand, counting down.
GCGAATATTCCAAATTGTCCCCCGGAAATGATGAAAGCGTTTCCCGAAAAGTCAATGAAAGTGCCGGTGATCCATTCCAAGATATTCGGCTGGTATGACAATGAATACGGAAGCTATACAAACAGGTTGGGAGATCTGACGGTTTATATTCACAAGAATCTCTTATAAGAAAAAAAATCCGGCTGCCGGTAAAGATTATTTTTTACCGGCAGCCGTAATCTCTTCAGGCCATTGATTTATTCGGCTTCGATTTCATGCTGTCCCGCATAAACAGTACCGCTCCATCCGTCTATGCTCATAAAATCTCCCGCTTTCATCGTATGGTTTTCTATTTTTGCGTATTCATCAGTCTCATAAACCTTGAGTTTGCTGAAACCGACAACGCCGACCTTGTTGAGCTGCGGAATGGTCACGGCGGCATGCGACGTGCTCCCGCCTTTGGCGGTAAGAAGCCCTTCAACCTGCAGAAGAACGCCGACATCGTCGGGAACCGTATCGGGGCGCACCAGAATGAGCGGGGTTTCCGGCTCCGTGCTACGGAAGCGCTTGATATCCGATTCCGAATAAACCACTCTGCCGCAAAGAGCGCCGCCGCTAACCCCGATGCCGGTTCCCAGCACGGATGATTGTAGTGCCGCGGTGTCTTTGAAACGTTTCCATCTTTGCGTTTTTATTTGATTCATATCACGCGTTTGCAGTATATATAATTTATCCCGGGTCGGTCCTTCAAAGGTAAATTCAATTTCCTGATGATTGAAGCCCTTCTCGTAAATCAGTATCTCGGCAATTCTTAACAGCTCCGCGTAAATTTCCGGGAATTTTGCTTCCAGAGATATTTTGGGATACCGGCCTTCCGCTTCGCGCTGTTTTTCCGAAATTGGATAGGTTTCCACCAGACCAGACACAATGTCGTCGCCCTGAACGCCGAATATAAAATCTCCGCAGAGGGTCACATCGGAAGATGAGCTTTTGGGTTCGCGTGTAAAAATAACCCCCGAACCGGAGTTCTCGTTGAGATTCCCGAAAACCATCGCCTGCACAATGACGGCGGTTCCCCATCTATCGGAAAGATTCATCTGATGGCGATAGATTTCCGCCTGCTCCGAATACCAGGAATCAAAAACCTGCAAAATGGCATGCCGCAATTGATCCAGAGGTTTATCTTTGAACTCAATGCCGTTATCCGTTATTCCTTTTTTATAGGAAAGGGCAATCTGCTTCATCTGCTCCGGGCTGAGTTGTATCTTTCTTTCCACGTCGAATTTTTCTTTGAATTCGTTGATGATCGCGTCGAAAAAGTTTCGATTCAATCCCTGGAACATTCCCCAGGTCTGCAAGAACCGGCGATACGAATCCCATGCCGCCCATCGAAAGGTTTCCTGCTCACCGAGATTTTCCGCTATCGATTCATTGATACCCACATTTAAAAAAGATTTCATCATGCCGGGAAGGGAAACCGTGGCGCCGCTTCTGACGGACAGCAGCAATGGATTGCGGCGATCGCCGAATTTACGGCCGGTTATCTTCTCCAGTTTTTTTATCTCTTTATTGACCCGGACAGCGAGGTCATTGAATATATATTTATAACCGTAGACCGCTTCGTATCCTCTGAATACTTCCGTGGTGATGATAAACCCCGGAGGCACATTGAAACCAAAAGATACCAGCTCTTTGAGAAAATATCCCTTGTTGCCGAGAAGAATCTGATTATCCAGTTTTTTGTTTTTTTTGTAGAAGGATGAAACGGTCAGTTCGGGATTATAAGCCATGACCACTTTGAGAATTTGTTTGTTGTCTTTAAATTTTTCCGACTCGGCGTTCAGGGTTTTGATAACCGTGTTGACAAAATTGTCCAGCACCTGAATACCGAAGGCCGAGGATATTATTCCTCTGATAAAATTTTCCGAGTTTTGATAGACTAATTTTTCATTTTTTTTATGTCCGGATTCCTTGTCGGTTTCAGTGTTTTGCTGATAAATCTGCCCGATAATAACAGGCAGATTCAAACTGTGAATATCAATGTAATAATTACGGATGATGTCCTGAATATCCTTGGAAATAAAACGGAATATATCCACGAACTGATCGATGGAAAACTGCTTTACGGGCAAGGCGTTCGTCACGTATTTGACCTTCGCCGCGAGCCCTTCCGTGGCAATACCTTCAATTTCCAGAGCGCTGACATAGAGCCACAGGTAGGTATGAATCTTGGAGATGGTGTGCTTGGTAATAAATTTGAGATTCAGGGATTGGCCCAATTCTTCAAAAAGCATCGTGCCCAGGCTCTCCAGTCTCAAAGACAAGCCGACAGCTTCAAATTTCTTCTCGTAGTAGGTTCCGTACATTGAAGGGATACCCGCCGCGATGTGCCTCTTGTAATATATGTTTTCATAAAACTGCGTTTTCTTGGGAGAAAGAATTGTTTCTTTCAATATGGATGTAAATTTTAAGATAATCGTAATGCTGCGGTAGTAATTCTTAGTGCTCAGAGCGCGCTTCAACGATACAATATCGGCCCGGGGAAAGGCATTGGCGGATTCCAGATCTTTCAGCAAATCAATAAACTGCGGATAATATTTCTTATAGATCAACTGGTAAATGCGGATCATGATTTTGACCCGTTCCTGGTCTCTTTCATTAATCCCCTTGATCTGATTCAGTTCCCGGCAAACTTTTTCTTTGTCCCACTCGAGAAATTTCAGGGAGTTATTATTAACTTTTAAAAAGAAATTTTTAAACGCTTTGTGCATTCCGTCGAAATATTCTCCGGAACTCACAACCTGCTCATAAACTTCATCGGGAAGATGCGTGCGGAGAAAATCCTTATTCCCGGAACTCCAGTATTGAAAAATATCCTCAATAAATTTAAAGAGCAAACTGTTGCTCTCCACGTGTGATTGCTTGCGGAAAAAGTACACCAGCTTATCGTTGCGGGCGGAAAGCTCATCAACCTTGGTGGTAATATCCCTCAACTCGCCTTCAGCGCCTATTTCGCTGAAGTAGACCGGAAAAATTCTAAGGAGCTGTTTGATCAGGCTGTATGCCGGGGCAATATCGGTATTGAGCAGAGCGGAAATATTTTTCTGAATGAGGTCTGTATCGCGGACAAAAATTCCTCCGATTTTCAAATTGATGATCAAAGCGGAAATCAATCTCTTCGTCCAGCGGGGCTTCATCCCGATAATCTCGAGCCAGGCACGTATGTTGATGATATGAGCCGGATTGACCCTGACCTGCCATTCTTCGGTTGAACCTTTAATTTCAGGATATTGAAAACCGTAGGCAATCAATTCGTCAATAAACGTATCTGCCAGGGGGTGGCAGTTTTGCGCGAAAACTTCCTTCGCCGTGGTGGTAATACAATCAAAAATCGCAACGCTGAATTCATATTGGGATTTATTTCTTTTTAAGAAGCCGAATATCTTGCGCACAATGTCATTGAGGTTTTCTTTCTTTTCTTCCTGAAAAACCATATTTAAAGAATGATTGATTTCCCGCAGGGCGCTGGCATGAATATCAGAAAGACTGGAAATATCCATGATGTTAAACAGGAAGCGCAACTTTATCAGATGCTGGCGGCCCTGAAAAGCTTCGGATTTCTCCAGTTGATCGGCGGCCAGCAAATATCCGTTTACGATCTGAAAATAATCCGGCATATCCAGATAACCTTTTATGTTATCGCCGCTTTTTTGTTGCGCGTCCGGATGACGGGCTTCCAGTTTTTCGATCAGCGTTTGGAGATGCCCGTGGCTTAAGGGCTGGATTAATTGTTTGTACGCGTTAATGGATTCATCTGTTTCTCCATCTCCTGTCACAAACCACAGGGAGGGATCAGGCTGGGTCAGCCAGAATTGATAGGTAATTTTAAAAATCTTATAGACCAAACGATCAAACAGGGAAGCTTGGATGTTCAGATTATTCTCTGTAATGCTCTTGATGATTCTTTTGAGGTAAGATGAACATTTCCTGAAGATAATCGAATCCTCATCGACAATATCCATCAGTGATTTTATGATCTCCGGAAAGAGAGGCATGTTTCTCGGAAGAAGTTCGTTGCTCTGCGTAAGTATCGTATCGATATAATCGAACAAATAATGTATCGCGCTGTCTTTAACATCATTACTTGATGAAGACTTAATAACGTCGAAATAAATTCGCAGCATCATGGAAAGGGCGGACAGGCCGTCCTGATGATTATTGTAAACGTAGAAGTCCCCGATGGAAACGGATTTCAGTTCCTTCAGAACATATTCCCAGTTCACGAATGGGTGGTTTAGCTCCATCAGAAGTTCACGGGTCTTTTTCCGCAGACCGTAATGATTTTCCACAATCTTAAGCAGCGGAGAGTATTCTTCCGGAATTTCTATGGTGGCGGCTGTCCTTTCTAAATTAACTTTGAGGGCGGACGAGCCCAGATCCTCGCTTTTTTTATTTGGAATATTTTTATTTGCCATATGAGAAACCTTTCAGAAAGGATTAATCAGAATTCGTATAAATTTTCAAGTTAAGAACTTATTCGCCTGAAATAATAAGGTTTCTCGGGTATGGTTTCTTCTCGCATTTACACTGGATGGGTATTGGGCGGGGATAAAAAAAGCACCCGAATGCTGCCCCGCTGCGCGCGGGGTTTTATTCGGGTCAAAGATTTTACTTACGAAAATTTAATTATTTCTTTTTTGCCGGTTTTTTTACAGCTTTCTTCACCGGTTTTTTTGCTGCCTTTTTTACAACTTTCTTTTTTGCAGCCGGCTTTTTTTTCGGCGCCGCTTTTACTTTCTTGACTACGGCTTTTTTCTTTGGCGCGGCCGCGGCACTTATTTTCTTTGGTTTTGCCGGACCAATATTTACCATCGGCTCTTCACAGCAAATAAGGTCAATCGTTGCGCAACCGCACTCTTCGTCAACAATTACGGCAAGTCCACATACTTCACAACTCAGAACATCTCCAGCTTTTGCTCTCGACATTTTTCTCCTCCTCGTTGTGAGGGGTTAAATGTTCACCCTCTGGTATTTTTTTTCATTCTAATCAAAAAAAATTAAATTTCAAGTTAAATTGCTGATTTTTATAAAAAACATAGACGCCTTGACTTTCATTAGTGATTTGATAGTATCCTCGAATATGCCATTAAAGAAGGAACAAAAATATCGCAGCTGGGTCGAAGTCGATCTTGATAATTTTATCGGCAATCTCAAAGAAATAAAAAGACTCATCGGGCCCAAAGTTGATTTCATGCAGGTCGTCAAGGCTGACGCTTACGGGCACGGCGCCATTGAGATTTCCAACGTTGCCTTAAAGAACGGCGCGCGGATGCTGGGGGTGGCCAATGCCGACGAAGGCGTTCAACTGAGAATAAGCGGCATCGAAGCGCCCATTGTAATCCTAGGACCGTCAACAGCCGTCGAAATCGAACAAATAATCAAATACAGCCTTACTCCGTCTGTTTCAGACGCGGCTTTCGCGAAAAAGCTCAACAACGCGCTGGGTAAATCCGGCCGTAAATTGCCTGTCCATATCGAAGTGGATACTGGCATGGGGCGCGGCGGAATCATACACAGCGAAGCGTTGAAGTTTATCATGGAAATATCCAGACTTTCGAACATCGGCCTGGAGGGAATTTTCAGCCACTTTGCCTCCAGCGAAGTCGTTATTCCCTACAATAAAAATCAAGGGAATTTGTTTCACGATTTGCTAACCCGGCTTAAACGCCTGAACATCACCATCCCTATCCATCACATGGAAAACAGCGGAGCGATTTTAAATTATCCCGAATTTCAATTGAACATGGCGCGTCCGGGAATTATGACTTACGGCATTTATCCTTCGCCGGATGATGAATCCAAAGCCAGGCTTTCCCCGGTGATGTCGTTTAAAACCAGTATTGTTTTATTGAAGGATTTCCCTGAAGGCTACGGCATCGGCTACGGCAGTACATACATCACCAGGAAACGAACACGGATCGCGACTATCCCGGTCGGTTACGGGGACGGTTACGGCTTTATTCTTTCCAATCAAGGCGAGGCTTTAATCAGAGGCAAACGGGCGCCCATCGTCGGGCGGGTTTCGATGGATCTGTGCACAATTGATGTTACCGGCGTCCCCGGCTGCAGGGTTGGTGATGAAGTTGTTCTTTTGGGCAGGCAAGGCAAAGAATACATCAGCGCCAATGAAATTGCCGCCAAGGCCAAAACCATCAGCTATGAAGTTCTCTGCGCTCTGGGAAAAAGAGCGCCGCGTGTTTTTCTGCAAAAAGGGAAAACAAACGCCGTGGAACCACGGCTCAGGCGGATATTCATTCCGGATGAAGAAAAATCCATCTCCCGTATCGACAATATTATCCGCCACTGCCTGCAAACGCGCGCTCGCGATGAAGAACTGGGCAATGCCATCTATTACGAAATGTTTGAAACCCTTTTCGGCAAGGAAGACCGCCGGCTCGAATTGCGCTCCGGCTTCCGCTACAATATTGCCATCGGGCAGGCATCGAAAACGAAAGACGCCGGACATTCCCAAAATTACTTCCGCGTCAGCACGCATATCGAATACAAAAAAACAATCCGTGACAATATTTTCATGATCGGTTGTGCTTCTAATCACGCACAGTTGGCCGCGTTGTTTGAAGATCCACGCTGCGAATACCGCTGGCTTTTAAGCGACGGCAACACCTTGTCGCTGGAAAGGGATTTCACCGTCGAACGTGTGCGCATTGATAACGAAACCATTCCCATTATCGAAACAAAAAGGACGAAACGCGGCTTTGAGGTCTGGTGCGGCTCTGAAAAACTAAAAGAAAAGATAAACAGCGAAGTCAAAATTGAAATAGAAATTGCCACCTGGCAGGCCAAGGACAATAAAATCTTCCCCGTTTATCTTATTTATCCCACAAGGGGCGTGGATATTAACTTCAATTTCGAAAAAGCAAATTTAAAGAATGTAAGAGAAGAGAGCTTTTTTGCAGGAAGGCACCCACAGCCATCCATATCGGAAAGAAAAGGCAAATCCATCAACATTAAGATATCCGGCAAAGAATGGATTTTCCCGACAAGCGGGGTGATATTTATCTGGGACATCTAGTAACAATTCAAGAATAGTAACGACATTTGACAAGTTACCAGCATAGTCGTCACCCCGGCGGAGGCCGGGGTCCACCCGTCTGTCATCCCCGAATGGTCTTGTCGGAGATCCATTATTCTTCTGGATTCCGGCCTTCGCCGGAATGACCAACTTAAAGACTACTTCTTTCTTTTAATAACCAGACACCCAGGGCAATGAGAACCACAGCGGCTGCCGCGCTGGGCCAGACGGGAATCTCTATCCCCGCGGCAACAATATCAATTTCCAAAAAGAAGCGGCACAATTGAGCAATGGCCATCAAAAAAAACAAAATCGCTGCAACTAATGACGCTGGTCGTTTCATGCTACACCTCCTGAAAAAATATTAATTGCGCCTCCCTGTGGGAATGCGCTCCCGGTCAACGGCCCTAAATGCCTTCCGTCTTAATTTCCAGCCTCTTCTTATGCCGATCAATCGCCAACGCAATCAGCTTGTCCAGAAGGTCGCTGTATTTGAGGCCGGTGGCTTCCCAAAGTTTGGGATACATGCTGATGCTGGTGAAACCGGGCAGCGTGTTTATTTCGTTGAGATAGAATTTATTGGTTTTCTTATCGAGAAAGAAATCAACCCGCGCCATGGAGGTGCAGCCCAGCGCCATATATCCTTCGACGGCAATCTTTCTGATTTTACCGGACAGGACTTTATTGATTTGAGCGGGAATATTCAAGGCCGCGCCGTTCGGATCAATATATTTGGCTTCATAGGAATAAAACTCGTGTTTGGGAATGATCTCTCCCAAAACCGATCCGGCGGGATTTTCGTTTCCCAGCACAGCGCATTCGATTTCGCGGCAGTCAACCGCCTTCTCAATCATCACGCGCGTGTCGAACTGAAAAGCAAAGTTCATCGCGGCCGCGAGCGCCTCTTTTTTCTTTACCTTTTTCACTCCCACGGAAGAGCCGGTGCAAACCGGTTTGACAAAAACGGGCAGGCCAAGTTCAGCCAGAGCGTCTTTCATAATAATTTTCGAATTATCTTTCCATTGCTGCTTATTGACAGTCACAGAAGGCACCACCGGAATACCCGCCTCATTGAGCAGTCTTTTGGCGATGTCTTTATCCATGCCGACTGCCGAGCCTGTGACATCCGCGCCAACGTAAGGCACCATCGCCAGTTCCAAAAGCCCCTGCAAAGTGCCGTCTTCACCAAATGTTCCATGAAGCACGGGAATCACAACATCCACCACCACTTCTTTATTTTTGTTTTTGATATCGTAAAGATGCAGTTTGTTTTTCTGCTCAAAATGATTGACCAGCCACATGCCCTTCTTTTTTAAAGCCATTTTTCGGCCGAAATCTTTATCGGAAATAATTTGAGGTCTGTCCTGCACGTACCAGCGACCGTCTCTGTCTATGCCTATGGCCGTTACTTCATATTTATTCCGGTCAAGGGCGGAAAAAACCGACGCGGCGGAGCAAAGTGAAACATCATGCTCGCCCGACCTGCCGCCGTATAAAACCCCTATCTTTATTTTTGCCGTTTTTTTCAAACCTGTTTTTTGCGCCATATTCATCCTCAAATTATTTGTTGTATTATTTTAAATGGATATACGCCTTGCGCGGCAATGATGTCAATTTAATTTTGGTTCTCAAGGTTTGTTTATCGTCAAAGCTAAACATCTTTACAAAACCTCAAAATAAACTTATACATTCCCCATCCATTTCAAGACTGAAACGCAGACAAGGAGATTACTGTATGAGAAGGAAAATATTCGCCGCTCTGGGTACATTAATTTTGTTTACAATTTTTTATGCTCCGTCAGTTTCCGCTTTAGGATTCGGCGCGCAGGCCGAGTATTGGATTCCCACTTTCAAAGGCGATTTGCGCGTGGATAAAGACGGCGTTGCCGGGACGGAAATAAACGTAAAAGATGATTTGGGAGTCGGTAATGAAAATCTTCCGGGAGTGGAAGCTTTTTTCGCAATCGGCGACCACGAAATAACCCTTTCTTATTCACAGGTGAATTTTTCCGGAGCTAAAAATATAGAAAAGAATATCATATTTGATGGCAAAACGTATAATGCAAGCGCCTACGTTGAATCAGAATTGAAATCGAGCATGATTGACCTTGAATATCAATATAAACTTTTAAACTTTAAGAACATTCTCGCCGGCCTGTCTATCGGAATTATCGGCAAGGTTAAATACTTCGATGGCGAAGTAAGAATGCGTTCAACGACGACAGGATCAGTTAACGATGATCGAGAAGATATCCACGTTCCGATTCCGATGATCGGCGTCGGCGCTAAAATCGGACTGCTTGCCAACATTCTGGAAGCGCGGGCAAAGTTTGTGGGCATGGGCTATTCCGGAAGCTTCTTTTACGACGCGATGGCGGATGTCGCTGTAACTCCTTTTCCCTTTCTAAATATCCATGGCGGTTACCGGGCGATGTCTTTAAAAATCGACAATGTCAGCGATATCTACGCCAAGATGGATTTTTACGGTCCCTACGCGGGGCTAGCCATAAGTTTCTAATATCATGAAGTTTTAACCCTGTCTTGACAATGATTCTCTTCAGGCATATATTAGGTCTGAGTTGAAGGAATGGTGATTTTATGCCTCTTTATTTTAGTGCGGCACAAATGCCCATGACAAAAATGGCTTTTAACGATGCCGAAAATCTGGTATCGCGGCACTTCAGATTGAGCGAGGGGCAGTTTAAGAAAAATAAATATGACGTAAAGACGCTCGCTTATCTGGACGAGCAGGAAATCAAAGAGGGCGCTTTTGCTCATCTTTGCAAGTATTCTTACGAAAAACCGGGAGGATTAGGGGGAAACAGCGAGGATAATTTTGATTTTTACAGGGTTTGCCTGCAGGACAATATCATTCTGGACGCAGTACAAAGAGCAAATCCATTCATCAAGCTCAGTCCTCTGATGCTTTACATTGCGGTGCATGAATTGATTCATGTTTTGCGTTTTAACAGCGGCGAAAGCGATTTTAACGCCGACAGCGAAGAAAAAGAAAAAGAGGAATCGATCGTGGACAATTTGACCAGAGCCGCTCTGCAGCCTGTCAAAGGCCATGATTTGGAAATAGTTTTAGACTGCTTTAGCAGTAATTTTTAATTGATCCATTTAGTGGAGGTAAATTTTTTAGTATGCCTATTTATGAATATCAATGCCGTAAATGCGGCAAACAATTTGAAGCGTTTCAGGGGATTTCCGATCCGGAATTAAAAAGCTGCAAGTTTTGCAAAGGCAAGGTGAACAAAATGGTTTCCCTGTCCTCTTTCAGTCTGAAAGGGTCAGGATGGTACGTGACAGATTATAAAGGAAAGAAACCTTCAACCACTGCCAGGAAAGAAAAATCAGAAACAAGCGAAAGTTCCACGGCCAAAGAAACCGCGAAAACTGAAGTTTCCAAAACGGCCGCCAAAACTTCCACAGACGATTAATGAAATCCAAGCTTCAGAAACAGAGTGAAGCTTGCAGATCAAATTAATCCCGATAAGCGGCGCTTATCGGGATTAAAAATTTACACAGTTGGAGTATATCAAAAACGCTTTCAACGCCGGACTTTCGCTTTCCGTGAAAGTTACATCGGTTCGTATTCCACCTTATCCCGGCCATTTAACTTCGCTCTGTAAAGCGCCGTGTCCGCCCTGTTTATCGCTTCCTGAATTTCTTCACTGGCCTGGTATTCCGTGACACCGACGGAAATAGTAATTCTAAAATCATCGGGCATATTTTCAAACTCAAGCTT
>PHBJ01000012.1 GCA_002840555.1 Deltaproteobacteria bacterium HGW-Deltaproteobacteria-13 | reverse complement strand
CCATGATCATCCTCCTGCTGATTGCCGCGGTCAACACGGCATTGACTTATCAGCGCAACAAAATCTGGAAGAATGATTATACCCTGTGGTCCGATTGCCTGACAAAATCTCCGAAGAAGGCACGGGTCAATAATGCTCTCGGCTTTGCCCTGTTTAAAAATAATGAATTTGAGAAAGCTATTTATTATTATAATAAGGCCAGTCTCCTGTCACCGGATTATTTCCAGCCCTACTACAACAGGGGAAACGTTTATGCTAAACTGGGGAAGGATCAACCGGCTATTGAAAATTTTAATAAGGCCATCACACTGCAGCCGGATTGTGCAGATACCTACTATCACAGGGGAACCTTTTACGGCAAAACCGAACAATACCAACTCGCCATCGAGGATTTTAATAATGCCATCCGCCTGAACCCTAATTATATAAAATCCTACAACAACAGAGGAATCGCCCACACAAGACTTGGTTTGTATCAGAAGGCCATTGATGATTTCAATGAAGCCATCCGCATGAAACCGGATTATGCCGATGCCTGGAACAACAGGGCTTTTGTTTATTTAATTCTGAGCGATAACATTTCCTGCTGTCGCGACGCGCGGAAGGCCTGCGAATTAGGAAATTGTAAAACATTGGAATCCGCTGCCGGCAAAAGAATTTGTCGTTAACGAGGATTTTCCCTTTACAGGCAATACTTGATTTTATTGGGAAAACAGATATTTTAAAGAAGTATTTAGAAATTGGATCCGCAAGGTATTATTGCCGGTGTTGGAGAAGAAACAGAAGAAGCGCTGATATCAATTGCCGCAACAATGATTAAAATAGGGTAAATGGAAACCGGCTATGTTAAATAAAATAAATATTAGTCCGAAAAGTCAGAGACTGATCGTTTATGTCGTATTGACATTGGCCACGCTTACGGTTTTGGGGCAGGTTGCTCGATTTGACTTCATCAATATTGATGATAATGTTTATGTCACTCAAAACAGTCATATCCTGTCCGGGTTCACACTGGACGGATTGCGTTGGGCGTTCAGCACGACCTATGCCGAATTCTGGCATCCTTTGACGTGGCTATCATTGATGCTCGATTATCAGCTTTACGGATTGAATGCCACAGGTTTCCATCTCACCAACCTTATCCTGCATATCTTGAGCGCTTTGCTGCTTTTCTGGCTTTTTAACCGCATGACCGGTGCTATCTGGCGCAGCGCTTTTGTGGCGGCTCTTTTTGCGCTTCATCCGCTTCATGTGGAATCAGTTGCGTGGATAGCCGAACGTAAAGATGTCTTAAGCGCTTTTTTCTGGATGCTGACTTTATGCCTGTACGTCTATTACACGGAAAAACCCGTTATCAGAAGATATCTGCTTGTTCTTTTTTGCTTTATCTTAGCACTGATGAGCAAGCCTATGGTTGTCACTCTGCCGGTTATTATGATCCTTCTGGATTACTGGCCGCTGGGACGTTTTCGATTGCAAAAAAGCAATTTGATATTATGGCAATTGCGGGAAAAGATACCTCTTTTTGTTTTGTCCGCGGTTTTTGCCATCATTACGCTTTATGCGCAGTACAAACCTTCTCTGGAAAATTTACCCCTGGGTTCCCGGCTCGCCAACGAACCTGTTTCCATTATGACCTATCTGGAGAAAGCCTTCTGGCCTCATGATCTGGCTGTTTTTTATCCTTTCTCATATCAACTGCCGGCAGGGCAGGTCTTGATTGCCGTTTTACTCATTCTCTTTATCAGCGTTGTTGTCATTATATTGATGAAACGCTTGCCGTATCTTTTCGCCGGGTGGTTATGGTTCGCGATCACTCTTCTGCCGGTTACCGGAATCGTTCAGGCAAGAAATTTCTCAATGGCCGACCGCTATACCTATCTGCCGTTAATCGGCATTGCTGTTATGCTGGCCTGGGGCATGCCCATTTTGTTTAAACGTGAAGAGATACGCAAAAATATTTTATTTCCGGCGGCAATGGCCTTCCTTGCCATTCTGACGTTTTTAACCTGGCAACAATGCGGCTACTGGAAAAACAGCATGGAGCTCTGTAATCACACGTTGCAGGTAACAAAGGATAATTATCTGGCGCATATTAATTTAGGCTCTGTCCTGTTTGATGAAGGCAAAACCGAAGAGGCCATTGCCCATTACAACGAGGCCATCCGCATCACGCCGAATCTTATCCTGAGCTACAACAAAAGAGGGGTCGCATACGCTAACCTGAGCCGGTATCAACAAGCATTTGATGATTTTAATAAAGCCATACGCCTGAAACCGGACTATGCCGACACCTACAACAGCAGGGGATCAGTTTACGTTATGCTCGGCCAGTACCAAATGGCCGTCGAAGATTACAATAAAGCAATTCGTTTGAAACCGGATGATGCCAATACCTATTTCAACAGGGGAATTGCTTATAGTAAACTCGGCCGGTATCCAATGGCTATCGAAGATTACGGCAAAGCAATCCGTCTGAAACCGGATAACGCCGATGCCTATAACAACAGGGGGGCCATTTACACTGAATTTGGCCAGTTTCAGTTGGCCATCGAAGACCTCAATAATACCCTTCGTCTAAAACCGGATAATGCCGATGCTTACAATAACAGAGGGATTATTTACACCAGATTCGGGCAGTTTCAAATGGCCATTGAAGACTTCAATAATTCAATTCGCCTCAAACCAGATGATGCCGGTACCTATTTCAACAGGGGAATTGTGTATTTTAATCAAGGCAACTTTCAATTGGGCTGTCTTGATGCGCAAAAGGCCTGTGAATTAGGAAATTGTAAAATATTGGAAGCTGCTTCCGGCAAAGGGTTCTGCCGTAGGTAACGCCGGTTTTTCCCACTTTCATTATAAATGATCAGATTTTTCAGGACTGGCCGTCTTTTTTTTGATGGTCTTTAGCCGGTGCAGAAAACAAATCAAAAAGAGATTTAAATGATGAAAGGCCGGCCGCGGCTTGTGGATTTATTTTGGAATAATTTTCACCGTACTCAAGCCACTTTTTAAATTGATCATCAGCCACATTGCGGAACAAAAGATAATTTTTGATGGTTTGCTCCAGATATTTCTCAAAAAATTCCGTCAGCACATTTTCACCATACTGTATAATCAGGTAAAGCAGCGGTGGCGGAAGAAGATAATTTTTTTTGCGCGCCTCTTCCAAAACGATTTGTGTAAGGATAGCCGAAGTTACATCTTCGCCGGTTTTGGCGTCTTTAACCTGAATTTTCCGTCCCTGCCGAACAACAGCCGTCACATAATCCAGTGTAACATAAATGCTTTTTTCCGTGTCATAAAGCCGGCGGTTAGTGTATTTTTTTAGTAACAGTATATTGTCATCCATCCTTATATTCCTGACATCTTATATGGCAGAATTATAATTATATTGCAACATAATAAAATAAAAATTAATATGAATTATATCTGGTTATAATTATAAGTATATGTAAATATTGCGATATAAATAATTTTCATCCATTAAAAATATCAGTAAAAAATATATTGCAATGCAACATTTTTTGTTGACAAATAAAAAATGCTGCTTATAATATCCTTGAAAATTAAAAAATACGAAAGGAGTATACATTATGGAAAGCAACGATAAAGCCCAGGCGAAACAGATGATTGATTATCATAAGGCGGCCTTCGAGACCTATTTTAATTCCATACTCATGCTGCAGGAACAGACGACCAAGTCGCTTGATGATATGCTCAAACAGTCTCCCTGGATTCCGGCGCAAACAAAATCATCCATTAACGAATGGATCGGTATTTATAAAAAAGTTACGGCGGATTTCAAAGAATCGGTGGATCAGAACTATTCAAAAATGGAAGAATTTTTATCGTCAGGCATTGAAAAAACAAAATCAAAGAACAAAAAGTAGGGAAAGGATAATTTCAATCAAGAAACAAAAATACTAAAAATAATATGGAGGAAATATGGACCCCAAACAAATTGCCAAACAAATTGTTGATTTTAACAAGACTGCTTTTGATAACTCATTTAATACGATGTCCGTCATTCAGGATCAGGCTGAAAAAATGCTCACGGCCACGATGGAGCAAACGGCTTTCTTTCCGGAAGAAGGCAAAAAACTGGTTAATGAATGGATAAAAAATTATAAAAAAGGTCTTGAAGACTTTAAGGCGACGGCCGATGAAAATTTTAAAAAGGTGGACAGTTTTTTCGCCTCGAAATGAGAAGCTTCGTTCTTATTTAATAAAGCAGCCGTGAAATATCGCGGCTGCTTTATTATTCAATTAATTTCATTTCGATATGACGAACCATATCCCGTCAGGGTATTTAAGCAGATTACGCCAGCAGCTCTGCCATGTAAGAAATCATTTCTTCGGTAAGCCCCGGATAGACGCCTATCCAGAAAGTGTCTTTCATGATTCTATCCGTATTTTTGAGTGTTCCCGCAATCCTGAATCCCTTTTTTTCTTTCCTCATTGCATCAAAACAGGGATGTTTTATGATGTTTCCGGCAAAAAGCATTCTTGTCTGCACGCCATTTTCTTCGAGATGATTTACGACTTCACGTCTGTCAACACCTGCTTTCACTGTCAAGAGAAATCCGAACCAGCTCGGGTCTGAGTTTTTCAAAGGCTCGGGAAGAATGTATTTATCGCTCAGATGAGATACTTTTGTTTTTAAAAGATTCCAGTTGTGTTTTCGTTTTTTGATAAACCCGGGAAGCTTTTCCAGTTGAGCGCAGCCAATCGCCGCCTGCATATCCGTGACTTTCAGATTATATCCGAAGTGCGAATAAACGTATTTGTGATCGTAACCAAGCGGCAGTTCACCGAATTTTCTGCTGAATCTTTTCCCACACGTATTATCTTTTCCGGACGGACAGAAACAATCCCTTCCCCAGTCCCGAAGAGATAATAGAATTCTTGATAAATCGGAATCGTCGGTATAAACGGCTCCGCCCTCACCCATCGTCATGTGATGGGGCGGATAGAAACTGGATGTACCGATGTGTCCGAAAGTTCCTGTATATTTCCACGCGTTCTTATACTTATATTTCGACCCCAGCGAATCACAGTTGTCTTCGATAAACCAGAGTTTGTTATCATCACAAAATTTTTTGACTTTTTCGACATCAAAAGGGTTGCCCAGTGTGTGAGCCAACATGACCGCTTTTGTTTTTTTACTGAGAGCTTCATCCAGCAGATTCACATCGACATTATATTCAGGGATGGTAACATCAACAAAAACAGGAACCGCTCCATACTGCAGAATCGGCGTGACCGTGGTAGGGAAACCCGCCGCCACCGTAATAACTTCATCGCCTCTTTTTATTTTTCTATCTTTTAATTTATCGCTGGTCAGAGCCATAAACGCAAGGAGATTCGCGGAAGAACCCGAATTCACGAGATATGCGTGCTTTACTTTTAAAAAAGAAGCGAATTTTTTTTCAAATTCATCTGCAAATCTTCCCGTGGTAAGCCAGAAATCCAGAGACGCATCCACAAGATTAATTAATTCTTTTTCATCATAGACCCTGCCGGCGTAAGAAATTCTTTGCCCTTTTTTAAACGTCTTCGATTTATCTTTGGGATTCAGGTTTTCTTCATAATATTTTTTGACAAGACTTAGGATTTTCTTTTTATCCATAATAGCTCTCGATCTGTCTTGATGTCATTTTATCTAAATTTCCTTTTTCCATATACGCTTTGTACCACTCAACTGTTTTTTTAATCGCGGTTTCACTATTCCATCGGGGCTTCCATAAAAGTTTCTTTTGCGCTTTCGATGAATCAAGTTTCAGATAATTTGCTTCGTGCGGGGCTTTGTGATCTTTTTTGATTTCACACTTCGCGTCCTCACCCCAGAATTTACAAAAGCTTTCCATGATATCAAGAACTGACTTCGCGTCTTTTGGGCTGGGTCCGAAATTCCAGCCTTCGGAATATTTCCGGGGTGATTCGCATAAAGATTCCGCAAGTATTAAATATCCGGAAAGAGGTTCCAGAACGTGCTGCCAGGGCCTGGTCGAATCAGGATTCCGGACAATTATTTTTTCACCTTTCATCACTCCGCGAATGCAGTCCGGGATCAGCCGGTCAGCCGCAAAATCTCCGCCGCCGATCACATTGCCGGCCCTGGCTGTTGCTATTCCAATTTTTTCTCCCGATTGATAAAACGACTTTCTGTAGGAATCTGTTACCAGTTCCGAACAGGCTTTGGAGTTGGAATAGGGATCAAAACCACCCATCGGTTCATTTTCTTTATAAGCCACTTCCGGATTTTCTCTGTTTTCAAAGCACTTGTCCGTCGTGACATTAACAATAGCTTTTAATGTTTGATGCTCCCGGAAAGCTTCCAGCAGGTTGATGGTTCCCATCACATTCGTGGCATAAGTATCGACGGGATTTTTATAGGATTCCAAAACCAGGGGCTGCGCGGCCAGATGAAAAACAATTTCCGCGCCCTTGATATGTTTTTTCATGGAATTCAAATCCCGGACATCGCCATGAACGGACTTAATCTTTGATTTTAATTTCAACAATTCAAACAAGCTGGGATTGGTCGGAGGACTGAGGGCGTAACCTGTAACGCTGGCACCCATTTCATGAAGCCAGAAGGAAAGCCAGGAACCCTTAAAGCCGGTGTGGCCCGTTATAAAAACTTTTTTTCTTTTCCAAAACTCAGGGGAGACGTTTCTCATGATCTCCAGACCTTCCAAGGCGCCTTGCCGGTATCCCAGAGGCCGTTAAGATATTTAGCGTCTTTCACGGTATCCATGCATTGCCAAAAACCTTCGTGTTTAAAAACTTTCAAACCTTTATCCCGGGTAAGATCTCTCATCGGCTCCTGTTCCAGAAAGCAATCATCATGTTTTTTTAAATATTTGAAAAAAGATTTTTTAAAAATGAAAAAACCGCCATTAATAAATCCATCCTTTACCTGCTGTTTTTCGGAAAACGCTTCAACATTATCTTCCTTGATTTCCAATTCGCCAAAACGGGAATCGGGGTGCACTCCCGTTACCGTGGCCGTCTTTTTATGTGATTTGTGGAACTCATAGAGTTTTCTGATGTTGATGTTGGAAACGCCGTCGCCATAGGTGAGCATAAAATCATCCGAGTCGATAAATTTTTCGACTCCCAGCAAACGGCCGCCGGTCATTGTTTCCGGCCCCGTATCGGCAAGCGTCACCTTAAAATCATCAAAATTGTTATTTTTATATATGCGCGTTGAACATTTTTTACCGAAAGAAATCGTCAGATCATTGTTAAAAGCCTCATAGTTAAGAAAATATTCTTTTATCATTTCTCCTTTATACCCAAGGCAGATAATAAAATCATTAAAGCCGTAATGCATATAAGACTTCATGATGTGCCAGAGGATAGGATGGCTGCCTACAAGCACCATGGGCTTCGGCCGGTACTCGGTTTCTTCCCTCATCCTCACGCCCATGCCGCCTGCCAAAATAACTGTTTTCATAAAATTTCCTTACCTTAAAGTTAATTTTATCTCTTCCAACCAGAAGCGAACTTTTCAAAACCCGAGTGAAGGTATTACATACACGAATATTTTAAAAACTACAATTCCTATCAAACGTTAAGTATACATTGAGTCCCGGGAAACGGCAACTCGCCATATCGCCTTTGGCAATTTAAACTTTCCATAATCGGGAAAGAAGGCTCTCTCAAATAAACCATGACATACCGTTGCTTTTTCAACAAAACTGTGCCAATGTAGTAAAAATCGAGATATATTATACATTGTTATGAATGTTGGTTATTCTAGTGAAGCCCCGAGGATTATAAAGCAAAATTTTGACAAATATGTCTCTATGGCAAGAGATTTAAGATTGGAAATTGCTAAACCTTGAAAGAAAAGCTAAACACTTACAATAATCCCTTGAAAGAAGATCTGGATCATATTCTTGCTCATACTAAAGGTTTATGGGAAGAATTACGGGGTAAAAAAGTTTTTATTACCGGCGGCACAGGATTCTTCGGCTGCTGGCTTCTGGAGAGTTTCGCCTGGGCCAATGATAAATTGGATTTAGAGGCCTCCGCTTTTGTCCTGTCCAGAAATCCTGCGGCATTTGAAAAAAGAGCGCCGCACCTGTATCATCATGAAGCTATTAAATTCTTGAAGGGCGATATTAAGGATTTTATTTCTCCTGAAGGTTCGTTTTCATATTTGATTCACAGCAGTGGTTATCAACAAAACGCGGATGAAAAAGCAAACAATATTTCCATGGTCAATGAAATGCTGAACGGCACAAGGCGAATTCTTGATTTTTGCGCGCAGGTCAAGGTAGAAAAGATGCTTCTCGTAAGCACCGGCGCCATTTATGGTAAAGCGCCTTCACATTTGAAAACCATACCCGAAGATTTTCCCGATTCGTTTGACCCGACGATCAGCAAAAGCGTCTATCATCATGTCAGACGAATGATGGAAACATTGTCAGTAATCTATGCGGAAGAAAAAGGTTTTGAAGCGAAGATTGCCCGATGTTTTTCGTTTATCGGTCCATACCTGCCATTAAACGGACGTTTTGCGGTCAGTGATTTTATCCTCGATGCACTATCCAAAAACAACATTATCATTAAAGGCGATGGAAAAGCGGTCCGTTCCTATCTTTACATGGCTGATCTTGTTATTTGGTTATGGACTGTGCTCTTTAAGGGTAAGAATTGCAGGCCTTACAATGTGGGATCTGAAATGCCAATAACGATTAGCGAAGTTGCTGAAGAATTCGCGAATATATTAGTACCACCTTTGCCGGTTTTGGTTCTAAAAGAATCTTCCCATGGAGTTGCCCAAGATTATTATGTGCCGGACACTTCGAGAGCGCGATCCGAACTTGATTTACAACAAAGAATACCTCTTTCAAAAGCTATCAAAAAAACTATGCAATGGCATAGAGATATAAATTTAAGGAAGGAGCACTAAAATGGCCGATGTAACGATTGGGGGAAAAAAGGTAGGCGATGGAGAACCTTGTTACATTATAGCAGAAATTGGCATCAATCATAATGGTGATATTGATATCGCCAAAAAATTAATTACACTTGCTGCAAGTGCAGGATGCAATGCTGTAAAGTTTCAAAAGCGTAATCCTGAAATATGCGTACCATTAAGTCAACGTAATCTTATTCGTGAAACGCCATGGGGAAATATCACTTATTTTGATTATCGAAAAAAAGTTGAGTTTGAAATTGACGAGTACACAGAAATTAACAGATTTTGCAGAGAACTTAATATTTCATGGTTTGCATCGGCATGGGATACTGACTCGGTTGATTTTATTCACAAGTTCGATGTTCCATGTTTTAAAATACCTTCCGCAAAATTAACAGACGATGATTTACTGATTTACACCAGGAAACAAGGGCGGCCGATAATTCTATCAACAGGAATGTCAACGATAGAACAACTTGATCATGCTGTAGACGTATTAGGAAAGAAAGATTTAATATTACTCCATTGTTGTAGTGCTTACCCTGCTGATTATTCAGACTTGAATTTACGCTTAATACAATATTTAAAAGAAAGATATGGTGTCCTTGTCGGATATTCAGGACATGAAACCGGATTACCATCCACTGTTGCCGCTGTGGCACTTGGCGCATGCGTTGTGGAACGTCACATTACTTTAGATAGAGCTATGTGGGGATCAGATCATGCTGCATCTTTGGGACCTAGCGGCGTGTATAAAATAGTAAGTGAGATTCGTTTAGTTGAAAAATCTATGGGTGATACCAACAAGAGGATTTTGCCAAGCGAGGAACCTATTATTAAAAGACTTCGAAATGTTTAGTTTTATGAATTATTAGAACTGAACATATTAGATAAAATATAAAATTCAGCATTAGAATAGAAACGAACTTAAAAGCTTTTTTCACTGACATACATGGTATTCCTTTGACTCAAAAGCAGGTATTGCACTTGAAATCATTTTCGGTGAAAGTATCAATGCAAAAAAGTCATTGAAAAGTGATATGTAAAAATAAATAGACAAGAAAAAAACTCATTTATGAAAAAAAAATTATCCAATTATGTTTTTGAATTTATTTCTGCTTTGGGCATCAAGCATGTTTTTACCCTAGTAGGTGGAGGGGCAATGCACCTCGATGATTCACTTGGGCAATGCAAAACCATAAAATATGTCTGTAACCTCCATGAACAGGCATGTGCGATTTCAGCCGAAGCTTATGCAAGAATTTCCGGATTGGGCGTGGCTCTGGTAACAACCGGTCCCGGAGGAACAAATACAATTACCGGAGTCGTTGGCTCTTGGCAGGACTCAACACCGTGTATCTTTATTTCAGGTCAGGTTAAAAGATCAGATCTAATGAAAGACAAGGGCGTTAGGCAAATGGGTATGCAGGAAGTAGATATCGTAACGCTTGTTAGTTCTGTTACAAAATACGCCGTAACAATTACGGACCCTTCCTCTATCCGATATCACCTTGAAAAGGCGGTTCATTTGGCAAAGGCCGGCCGACCGGGTCCTGTCTGGATAGACATACCGCTTGATGTACAAGCGGTGGATATTAATCCAGATGAATTGGAAGGCTTCCAAGAAAAAAGCGAAGCTATTCCAAAAGATGATGACCAACTGAACGATCTAATCATAAAAGTTATTGATCTTCTGAATTCTGCGGAAAGGCCGGTTATTCTAGCCGGTAATGGAATCCGTCTGTCCGGAGCACAAGAATATTTTTACACACTGATAGATGCGCTGAATGTTCCAGTTTTATTAACTTGGCCGGCTATGGATATTTTGCCGGATAACTATCCTCTTCTTGTCGGCAGACCCGGTTCAATCGCACCACGAGGAGCTAATTTTGCGCTCCAGAATGCTGATTTGATTCTGATGATCGGCACACGTCTGGATTTTGCCCTGACCGGCTATGCGCCAGAAAAATTTGGTCGGGGCGCAAAAAAGGTTATGGTTGATATTGATCCTTGCGAATTGGATAAATTAAAAAACCATATTGATTTACCTATCTGCATGGACGCAAAGCGTTTTCTAAGTGGTTTTTGTGAAAGGATAGATCGTTACAAAAGGCGAGATATTTCAGCATGGCATAACCGTTGCCAAGATTGGAAACAGCGATATCCAGTGGTGCTTCCAGAACATAGACAAAACAATGATAAAGTGAGCATTTATTATTTAACAGAAATCATTTCGGAAGAATTACAGTCAAATGATCTGGTCGTTCCGGGTAGTTCCGGTTTCGGGATTGAAATATTCCTATTGGCATTTAAGGTAAAAAAAGGGCAGCGAGTGTTCAATACAACCGCCTTAGGCGCTATGGGCTTTGGTATCCCTGCAGCTATTGGAGCTTGTCTGGCTTCAGGAAAGAAAAGGACTATCTGTGTTGATGGAGATGGAGGATTTCAATTAAATATTCAGGAACTTGAAACATTACATCGCCTTAATCTTCCGATTAAATTTTTTGTATTGAACAATAAAGGATATGCTTCTATCAGGTCAATGCAGAATAGATACTTTGGGCAACGAATGGGGTCTGATGCTGATAGCGGAATGACACTGCCTGATCTTGTAAAAGTTGCCGCTGCTTACAATCTAAACGCTTGTCGCATCAATGATCAAGTGGATCTAAGAGCACAAGTAAAAAGAGTTCTTGAGATGCCGGGACCGGTAATATGTGATGTATTAATGAGAGCCGATGAAGCTCGAGCACCTTCTCTATCATCAGCACAAAATAAAAATGGCTTGATGGTTTCAAAACCACTGGAAGATCTTTGGCCATTCCTGAAAAGAGAGGAATTTTTTGCCAACATGATTATTCCCCCGCTAAAGGAGAATTTGTGATTAGACCTTTGCTAATGGAGGTTTTGCAATGAAATTTCTTATTGCGGGTCTTGGTTCCATCGGACACCGTCATCTGCGCAATCTATTAAAACTAAATGAGAGGGATATTGTCCTCTTTCGGACATTCAAAAGCACACTACCGGATGAAGAGCTAAGTGGTTTTCCTGCGGAAACAAATATCATTGCTGCCTTGGAACATCGACCGGATGCGGTTATCATATCCAATCCCACGGCACATCATATGGATGTAGCAATACCGGCAGCGGAAGCCGGTTGCCATTTACTTATTGAAAAACCGATATCGCATAACTTTGAAAAATTAGATTATCTAAAAGCCGCCCTGCAAAAGGGGTTCAGTCAGGTACTGATTGGATATAACTTTCGTTTTCATCCTCATTTCCAGAAAACAAAAATCTTGTTAGACGAAGGAAAGATTGGTCGTCCATTGTCAGTTCGGGCACATTATGGTGATTATCTGCCACAATGGCATCCCTGGGAGGATTATCGTCAGGGATACAGTGCACGAGCAGAACTCGGTGGAGGTGTGTCATGGACACTTTGTCATCCTCTGGATTATCTTATGTGGTTTCTCGGTGAGGCTAAAACTTTATGGAAAGTAACGGATAAGATCAGTGACTTGGATATCTTGGTGGAAGATATTGGAGAGTATGGCCTTAGATTTGAGAAAGGCGCTATTGGCAGTGTACAAATGAATTACTATCAGCAACCGCCTACGCATTATTTTGAAATTGTTGGAACAGAAGGCACAATCAAGTGGAATCAAGACGATAATATTTTACGTATTTATAGATCGTCAGGCAATGGTTGGGAAACTATTCCTGCCCCTATTGGTTTTGAACGGAATGATATGTTTCTATCTGAAATGAAACATTTCGTGGATGTTGTTTATGGTAAGGCAAAACCATCCTGTTCTTTGCTCGACGGTGAACGTGTATTGGATTTAATCCTGAAACATAATTCTGCTAATGCATTTGACGTATCAAGCTATTGTCAGAATCGACCACTACCGAAAGTGATTTCTCTAATTGTTTTTGATTTTGACGGTGTAATGACTGATAATTGTGCCTTAGTCGACGAACAAGGACATGAGCAGGTCA
This sequence comes from Deltaproteobacteria bacterium HGW-Deltaproteobacteria-13, assembly GCA_002840555.1. GTDB lineage: Bacteria > Desulfobacterota > Syntrophia > Syntrophales > Smithellaceae > Smithella. Next base: position 210,713 of record PHBJ01000012.1, on the reverse strand, counting down.
TTGTTAATCGTAGCGATGGTCTGGGAATATCATTATTAAAGCGACAGACAAACATTAATATGATGGTCTTATCCACTGAAACCAATGCAACCGTTTCTGCAAGATGTAAAAAATTAGGCATTCCAGTCATTCAGGGAGTAGAAGATAAAGTAAATATTTTAAATAACTGGTTGGCCACCCATCAAATGGATCCAAGTCAGGTAATTTATGTCGGCAATGACGTAAACGATATTTCTTGCTTTTCTTTGGTCGGTTACGCAATTGTTCCTGCCGATGCGCATCATTTAGCGCGCCAGAAAGCGGATATGATATTGAAAAGTGAAGGAGGAAGAGGCGCTGTTCGTGAAGTTTGTGATCTTTTAATTAATTTGAATACTCATGATAGAAACGAGGGAAGCAAAGATGTTTGATATAGATTTTTTTATGAACATTAATGAAATACGAAAACAAATCTATAATGGAGAACATTTTGAGAAGAAATACTTATTAAATAAATTCGAAGAATATCGAAGTAAGACGCCTATAATTTACAATATAGAAACAACGAACGCTTGTAATATGAAGTGCAAAATGTGCCCCCGTACAACGATGATGACACGTCAAGTCAAGACTATGAATAAGGAAACGTTTATCAATTTAGTCGACCAAATCGAACCATTTTCCAAAAGTAAATGGGGGGAATGGGAGAAATTTATAGAAAGTGAATATGGGATAAAAAGTGGTGATATAAGCGAAAATCATTTTTTCACATATATCATTCCAAAGGTCTTACAACTGCATGGATATGGTGATCCCCTCTTAGATAAGAACATGCCGGAATATATACGAATTTTATCGGAGCGGAATATACCTTCTTATTTCAGTTGTAATCCGGCAAATATTGATATTAAAAAAACCGCTCAGATATTTGAAAATGGACTTGATTATATCAAATATTCTATTGAAAGCGTTGATGATAAGCGACATAAAGACATTCGCGGTGAAGCGTCAAATTTTTCGGATAGCTACAATAAAATCATAGAACTCCTCAAGATTAAGGAAAAAAAAGGATATAAGACAACAATTATAATAACCATGTTAAATCTTAACAGAGTGGATCAAATGGAAGATTTTGAACTATTAAAAAAGAAATTCGCAGGTCAGAATGTATACACATATTTGAAAAGTGAAGATCAGCAGTGGTATCGGAAAGATTATCATGGAACGTGTTCTATACATTGGTCGGAATTTTGTAAACATCCATGGATGTCAATGACAATAAAATCGAATGGCGACGCTGTAATGTGCATGGAAGACTTTAATAATGAAATTATTCTCGGCAATGTGAAAAAGCAGTCTCTTTATGAAATATGGAATGGTGAAGCATATAAAATATTCCGGGAAGATCACTTTAATTTGACAAAAGGAATTAAATGTACGGAACAATGCGATATGAAATTGATTGGATCTTTTATTCAATAATGAGAGAGAGATGAATACTGCTAAATTAACTCTGGAAGCACAGATTGAAAATCTTTTTCAAGAAACGTATGAAGAAATTGTACAACGCGAGAGATCTTCTTTTGATAAGCTGACGAAGCCTTTTACAAATTCATTTGTCCTTTTTGGTGCCGGAGGGTTAGGTAAAAAAACACTTGCCGGCTTGCGAAAAGTCGGCTTGGAACCACTGGCTTTTGCAGACAATAATGCTGAATTATGGGGAAAACGTTTAGATGGGATAAATGTTCTTTCACCAGAAGAAGCAGCTCGAGAATATGGGCAAAATGCGAGCTTCATTATAACGATTTGGAGGGCGGGCGGACAACATCGACTAGCTAATACAAAGCAACAACTTTCCAATTTAGGATGTATGAGTGTTGTATCATTTGCTCATTTATTTTGGAAATATCATGAAACATTCTTACCGTACTATTGTATAGATTTACCTCATAAAATTTATCAAGAGGCAAGTGAAATAATAAACATATTTTCACTTTGGTCTGATGATGCTTCCAGACTTGAATATTTAACTCAATTAAGATGGCGACTATTTCTAGATTTTGATGGATTATCTTCGCCAGTCGTCCATGAACAGTATTTCCCCGAAGATCTTTTTTCTTTTGCCTCAGATGAGATCTTTGTGGATTGCGGTGCATTTGATGGTGACTCGTTGAAAAGTTTTATTAGACGCCGAGGGGATAATTTTAAGAGATATATTGCTTTGGAACCAGACCCGGTAAATTTGAAGAATCTGGAACACGATATATCTTCAATGATGGCTTCACTCAAAGAAAAAATTACAATATATCCTTTGGCTGCCACTAACAAACGGGGGAAATTGCGCTTTGACGCCACAGGAACGGCTGCCGCTACGATTAGTGAGACGGGCACCATAGAAATTAATTGCGCCCCTTTAGATGAAATATTGGCCGATAGCCACCCAACATATATTAAGATGGACATTGAAGGCGCTGAATTTGATGCCCTTCTTGGGGCAAAACAAATAATACAAAAGCTCAAACCTGTATTGGCTATTTCCGTATACCATCAACAAAACCATTTATGGCGGATTCCCATGATTGTGCAGTCATTTTGTGATCAATACAGCTTTTTCTTACGACCCCATAACGAAGAAGCCTGGGATTTAATTCTTTACGCGATTCCACAAGAGAGGCTAATCAAGAGAACATGACTATTAAAGAGCCTGAACAAATCTGGAAGAGCGCAAGAACGTGCGCGGTTTGTGGAAATAATAATACCCGCCTGCTTTATTCACAAAAATTTTCAAGCTATTCAAATAGTGGACTTCTCAAGGGCTATGATGTAGTAACCTGTCAATCTTGTGGGTTCTGTTTTGCTGATAATATTCCCGATCAAAACGTGTTTGATGTTTATTATAGAGAAATGTCAAAATATGAGGCAGAGAATAGAGATTTAAAGCCAACAGAATACGACATGGCAAAATTCGCTATAATAGCAGCGACTATCGAGTCCAATCTGCGGGATAAAAAGACGCGTATACTTGAGATTGGTTGTGCAAATGGAGATCTATTGTCGCTGCTCAAAAAACGAGGGTATACTAATATTTTAGGGGCGGATCCTTCGCCCGCTTGCGCTAAATCCGCTGATCAATTATATGGCATTCAGGTTTTGACCAATACGTTATCTGATATAAAAATTGCTGAACATTCAGTTGGATTCTTGATTTTAGCGGGGGTTCTAGAGCATATTTGTGATTTGGACTCTGTTATGATTAAACTCAAAGAAATGTTGTCATCTGACGGAAGAATTTATATAGCAGTGCCTGATGCCTCCCGATATGTATATGGTGAAGATGCACCATTCCAGGAATTCAGCACAGAGCATATTAATTTCTTCGGACCGATATCTCTAACGAATTTAATGCACAGGTATGGCTTCTCTCAAATTCACCTCGATCAAATAACAGTAGAGCCAAGTTACCAAACAAAAATACCTGTAATCAGTAGTATTTACAGAAAAGGTCCTGACCTGAAGCCTGATAATCAATTTATTTTAGACAAAGATACCGAACTTGGTCTAGATTCTTACATTAGTAAATCCAGCCGTATGGACAATCATATTTATAAAAGCATAAATGAAATTGTTGACAGCGGCAAATCCGTAATTGTTTGGGGTGCGGGGGCTTTCGCACTCAGACTATTAGCCAATAGCAGGCTGTCAGAAGCCAAAATTACTGCGTTTGTCGATTCCAATCAGCACTATCAGGGTAAAGAATTGAATGGTGTTCCGATTATAGCGCCGATTGATTTGAAAAAGCACAATGAATCAATTTTAATAGCAACTCGCGTTTATCAAGAAGAAATAATTCACATAATTCGTAATGAGCTTAATCTCCGTAATGAACTGATAACTTTTTTCAATGTCAATTCAGGAGATACTTGAAAAATGAAACTACTAAGGATGGTTTCCATATTATGAACATGAAATGTATAAGTATCGTGACCGGCTGTTATAACGAAGAGGAAAATGTGCAGGAGCTTTATGAGCGTGTTAAAAAAGTCTTCAATGGTTTGCCTAACTACACGTATGAACACATCTTTATAGATAATGCTTCAAAAGATAGAACGGTTGACATATTGCGACAAATTGCTAAACAAGATAAAAATATTAAAGTAATAATAAATTCAAGAAACTTTGGTCATATCCGTTCTCCTTATTACGCCATACTACAAGCCAAGGGTGACGCAGTCATCGGTATAGTAGCCGATTTACAGGATCCTCCGGAAATGATTCCTAAATTTATTAAAAAATGGGAGGAAGGTTATAAACTGGTTATCGGTGTAAAAGCAAAAAGTGAGGAATCACCTGTTTTCTTTGCCATACGGAAGCTATATTACAAAATCATAGGAACATTATCTGAGATAGACATAATAAAAAACTTCACCGGCTTTGGCCTTTATGACCAAAAGGTAATTGAAATTTTACGACATATCGATGATCCCTATCCATACTTCCGGGGACTCATTTGCGAAATCGGTTTTGAAAGATCAATTATTTTATATGACCAGCCTGTTAGAAAAAGAGGGTTTACAAAAAATAATTTCTATACACTCTACGACCTCGCCATGCTGGGCATTACAAACCACTCCAAAGTGCCGTTGAGACTGGCAACGATGACTGGATTTGCCGTTTCAATCATCAGTCTAATCGGTGCATTAGGGTATTTAATCTATAAACTGATCTTTTGGAACAGTTTTTCTGTCGGCATAGCTCCTCTGGTCATTGGTTTATTTTTCTTTTCTTCCGTCCAGTTATTTTTTATCGGGATCATTGGAGAGTATATCGGTTCCATTCACACCCAGGTGCTTAAACGGCCTCTGGTTATCGAAAAAGAACGAATTAACTTCGATTAGTTTTGACGGAGCTCCCTTTTGAACAAATCATGGCAACAATTATGGCAGAAACACCAGGTTAAAATCCGTTTTCTTTTCATTGGTGTTTGGAACACCATTTTCGGTTATTTCGCCTACGTTAGCCTTGATTATCTGTTCACATTAGTTTTTCAAAAACGCTATTTAGCCTACATGACGGCCGCCGTGCTGTCGAATATTATAGCCACGATCAGCGCGTTTATTTTTCATAAATATATCACTTTTCAATCAACGGTGAGGGGAAAAGCCGTCATCACCGAATTTTTTAAATTTTATTCGATGTACACCGTGACAAATCTTCTCGGTCTTGTGTTGCTTCCCTTTTTTGTCGAGGTTCTGAAGATAGATCCCCGAATCGCCGGCGCACTGTTAATCCCCGTCGTCGCGGTCATCAGTTATTTCGGGCATTCCAGATTTTCATTTGTAAAAAAATAAACGATCACGCCTCCCGTGACTATTTATGAGAAGCTTTCGGCGGGCTGACGAGTCCTTCGCCTTCAATGACGACCACGCCGTCCTGATTGCTGCAGGTCGTTTTCAGCCGGACGCGATTTTTTTCCATATTCAATTCCAGAATTTCCACCCGTCCGGTAATGGTATCGCCGATGCGCACAGGCGCCAGAAAGCTTAAATCCTGTTTCAGATAGATAGTTCCGGGACCGGGCAGTTGATTAGCAATGATGGCGGAAATAAATCCCGCCGTCAGCATACCATGCGCAATGCGCGTCTTGAAAAAAGTGTTTTTGGCGTATTCTTCATTGATATGCGCCGGATTGAAATCGCCCGTTATGCCCGCGTATAAGTAAATATCCGTTTCCGTCACTGTCTTGGCGAATTCCGCAACATCTCCGACATTCAGTTTTTCAATACTTTTTCCGGCAATCATTGTGATTTATCCTCTCTTTCCTCTTGCAGCCATGTAACCTGAATTTCAGGCTCACGTGTTTAAATGAAAATCAACTGGCGACTAGAACCAGCTTTTATGCCCCCAGATATTCTCCTTTAAATCCTTAATGTCGTCCTGTATCACCAGATACTTACAGGCATTGTCAATGGCCAACCCTCCCTGATAGGCCAGGGCGGTTACCAGCATGATTTCATCTTCCGTAAATTCTCTCGACCAGCTACTGTAAACATTGAGCACGCCGATAATGTTATCCTTGGATTTAATCGGAACATACAGCATGGAGACAATCCCCTCTTCTTTCTTTTCTTTCTTGTACTGAATTCCCGGATCATCAGAAACATTTTTGATGGCGATCGTTTCTCCCTTCAGCGCCCGGGCGATATTTTTATCCGCGACGACCGGCCCTTTGTTGAGATATTTTTCGCTCAGACCGAAACTGGCAACCATTTCCACCGTGCGTTTTTCTTCATCCAGTAATCTGACCGAAGCGGCTTTTATCTGCAACGCTTTGACCAGATCCTTCGTCATGGCCTGAAGGATATTTTTCACATCAAGACTTGATGAAAGGCTTGCGGCCAGATTCAGAAATATCTGTGAATGATTGCGCAGTTTCCGGATGAGATTGGCGTTCTCAATGGCAAAGCCCCCATGCTCGGCCAGAATGGAAAGAAAATCAATTTCATCTTTTGTGAATTTACGTATATCTTTGGTGTAAAGGCTCAGGATGCCCAGCATTCTACCCTTATCCATAATCGGCACGGAAAGAATAGAACCGATGCCTTCCGCTTTTTTTGCTTTATGATTCAGCAGCCGCTTATCGGTTGTGGCATCACGAAAATACATATAGCCGTCTTTGAGCAACTGCGGGCTGATTTTGATGGCGTGAGCCGCGCCCGCGTGGATATACTTTTCGGAAAGTCCCACCTGGGCAGCCGCGGCGTTATTAATAAAATCTTCCGAATCTTCATCTCTCAAGAAGATAACAGCCGCCCTGGCCTTCAATGTTTCCACCGCCGCCGACACAATCAGATTAAGCATCTCATTCTGATCATCTGTCGCGGCAAGTTCCCGGCTCAATTTACTCAAGCTGCGAAAATATCCTTCTTTAACTGACATACTACCCTCCCCTATCTATGTCTTCAACGATTTCTTGATGAGCAATAATCTGTTTTTTTCAATCCTGTCCGTTTTACCGGTTGGCGCCATGCCCGGCAATTTCTTTTCAGATGCAGCCGCTCCGGCAGACTTTTTCATACTCGCCAATGCGTTTCTTTGATTTTTCGGAATCTGCCGTTTGCCAACACGTTGCGCGTGTGCAGGCGTTGGCGCGATAAGGTCTTCCCTGTCACGATCTTTCAACCACCGGACAATTTTCGGAGCAAACATTTTCTGAAATCTGGAACTGACGTAAATGCCGATATGCCCTGTTTCCAGAGAGACATCTTCCACGTCCTTGCTGCCCACAGCCCCGGTTAGCTGATTACAGGCCTGAGGCGGCACCAAATGGTCATATTCTCCAAAAAAATTCAAAAGAGGCATCGTCAGTTTTTTCAAATCAACTCTTTTGCCGTCCAGAAACATTTTACTTTGAATCAACAAATTTTTCTTATAGCAGTCTTCCACAAACTGGCGGAATGTTTCTCCGGGGACATCGGGACTGTCAAAAATCCAGCGTTCCATTCTTACAAAGTTTTCCACAAAAGCTTTGTTGTCCATGTTTTCCATAAAACCGACATATTTATCTATCAGCAAACGCGCGGGATTGAGCAAAAGAAATCCCATGTTCATCAGATCGCCGGGAATATTGCCGAACGTCCGAATCATCCGGTCCACGTCAATATCTTTCATCCATACATGCAAAAGACCCTTGTCCGTATCAAAGCTCGACGGCGTAACGGTGGTAATCAGATTTTTTACCTTATCAGGATGCAGCGCCGAATACATGACACAAAAACTTCCGCCCATACATATTCCCATAAGATTGATTTTCTCAACATTGTGCTTTTCGCGGATGAAATCAATGATGTTGTTCATGTAACCGTTGACGTGATCGTCAATGGTTAAAAAACAATCTTTACGCTTCGGATAACCCCAATCCACCATGTAAAGGTCAATGCCCTCCTCCAGAAAGGTCTTGACAACGCTTCTGTCCGGCTGCAAATCAAGCATGGTTTCCCGGTTAATCAGTGCGTAAACTACCAGGAGCGGCACTTTCAACTTATTTTCCGCATTCTCATTACGGGAATAATGCTTGACCCGGACGCGGTCTTCTTCATACACAATTTCATAAGGCGTCGAGGCGATTTCACAATTAAGCTGCCCCTGTAAAACCTCGGACGCCCTGGAAACGCGCTGCTGCGCCTGCTCCGCGTCTTCAGCCATCCGCTCCAGGATCAGATCTATAGGAATTTTTGTCGAACTCATGAAGAAGTTTCCTTTCGAAAATCTCCGACCATTGCCCGCCGGATTAAAGCATCGCGGCTATTTCTCCACTTTTACAGTATTGGCGGAAATACCCTGCCGCCTTTCCAGCTCTTTCACCCTCTTTTTGAGCAGATGGAATTCCCTGTATAAATCATCAATGTCTTTATGCGTGACAATCGGCAGCATCTTGAGAGAATCCTGAATCGCTTCGTTTCTGACACTGATAAAATCCTCCAGATTGTTGAGCATCCGATGCAGCGCTTCAGTGTAATCGGGCGATTTGAAAAGATTCATATAGTGGCCTTCCAGTATCTTGAGCCACATCGTATAATTTTCTTTTATCGCCGTTGGGAAATTGCCCTCTTCAGCCATCTGCAGAAGTTTCTCCTGAAAGACCTTGAAAGACTTTTCCATCGGCAAGTACAGGATGGAAAGAAATTCGGCCAGTGTTGTTTCAAAAACATTTTGTTTGTCCAGGAGTTCATTCAAACGTTCCTGATAAAAACGGGTAAGCCCCAACGCCGGAATTTTAAAGTATTGCCGGATCTCCTTTTCATAAACTTCATTCAAGGCTTTAAATGCTTCCTGATCCAGATTTTCAAAACGATAAGCTTCCGTTCGTTTGCCGATGTTGCCGGCTTTTTCCAGCAAATGGTTTTGTATTTGCAGCGCCGTGTCAAAACCGGATTTGGCAATCTTCATAAAGATTTCCGGCAGTGCGCTGACGGCATTGGCCGCCGCCGATTCGGATTCCGGCTGTTCCATCATCCGGGAAAAAGATTTAAGCAGATTCAGACTTGTATCCAATTGCTGAGCGAAACGATTCTGCGCGGGAGGCTGGGTATTGAAGACGGCCGGCGGCTCGGCCGGCATTGTTTTGGCCATATTGAGCCACATATCGGTCACAGCCTGCAGCCAAGGGGAAATAGAGGATTCGTAGAATTGAAATTGTTTTTCTTCCTCAGTCATTTCGTACCTCACATAAAAAAACTATTGAATAATACGACAATTAAATGCTAAAAAACTAAAAAAAGAATAATTATTCACACTTAAGATTAATGATGACCGAAACAATTTGTATGGATGCCTGTTGACGGCGCTCTCATAGCGGCTTATGGCCAAAACTCTTTTGAACTTTTTTTATAATTTAATAGTGAAGGCCTGATTTGTCAATATGATTTGCACGTCGCATGGGGGAATTGCGCAAGTAATTTGTGAACATCGACAACATTTTCTAATTAAATTATGAAGAGGTTGATTTATGTCCAATGAAAACAATTCTGGAATTACACCGGATGAACTGCTCAGTGTGATAGATTTCTCTCCCGCCGATAATCTGGAAGATCTTTCGACAACCGTGCCCTGGAAAAGTAAAATGATCGGCCAGCAGGTCAGAAATCTGTTCAATTATCAGCAAATGCTGGACATCATCAAAAAAGAGTCGTGGCTTTTCGGACCATGGGCGATTGCCGCTTCATGGCAAAGCGCGATACTCGATACGGTATTGCGGCCTGTCAAAGCCAGTGCGCGTCTCTCCGTAGGCGCCTCCAGAAATCCCGACGCCATTGCCGACATGAACGGCTGGATCTACAAAAGCTACTCCCGTCTTCTTTATACCCTGACCGGGTTTTTCATTAAAGACGGAAAATTCAACCCGGAAAAAGCAAAGATGATTTGCACGACACCGAAGGGCAGGGAGTATTTGAAAAACTATATGGATGAGTTCGCCCAACTGGAATATCAATACAATAATATCGGACTTTCGCGCCTTAATGCCATGAAGGAGCTCTTAAAATGCCTGCTTGTTTTGATCACGGAAAAACCATTGGCCGATGGTCCCCTGCCGTTTGCCAAGACAAATTCCGACCAAACGCTGAAAACCTCCTTTGAGCAATATCTTGCGGAAAACCGTGTCCGCATGGAAAATCTTTATGAAGCCAACGCGTTTGACATCAAGGAGTATTCCGAAAGAGCGACACACGGGAATATCGGCTGTTCCGCCTATGAATTTGTGGAAGGGTCACTAAACCACCGGGTGAGATTGCGTTGTTATCCCGTTCCTCAAGGCGCTAAACCCAACGGCAAAATCATATACATGGCAACTCCGCTCATCAACAAACCGGAACTTTTCGATCTGGCCACGGGCAAGTCCGTGATCGAAGCTTTGCTCAAGAAAGGCTACATCATTTATGTGGTCGATCACGGTGATCCGGGCTGGGAAGAAACCGAACTGGGGCTGGATTTTTACGGAAAAACGATTCCCGATTTTTACCTGGATATCATCAAAAAGAGACATCCGCGGGATGAGATATACATCATGGCCTATTGCATGGGCGGGACGCTGATTATGCCTTATCTGGCCCGTCGGGCGGAGGAACGTTTGGCCGCGGGCCTTCCGATGGACATAAAGAAAGTCGCCCTGATGGCTTCACCGGTGAAATTTGATGATGAAGGCAGCGGTCACCATGCGATCCGTTCACTCATCCGCCGCGATTACGATCCTGATCTGATGAAAGAACTTTTCGGCTCGGTCAATATTCCGCCGCAGGTCATTGAAGCTGGCATGAATGAGATACAGCCCGGCGTGCAGCATACGGTTGTGCTGGGTTTTTACGGACGCGCGGAAACAAAAGAATCCATTACCGATGCGGCGCCCTTTCTTTACTGGCTGACCCATGGAACCAAATTCCCTGTCAGCGCTCACATTCAGTGGATTCAGAATGTATTCATCGGCAATCAGATCTACGAAGGCAAATACTGCCTTCCTTCCTCCAATCCCAAATTCAACGGCAAACCGGTTAACATGTCCATCCTGAAAAAGGCGGGAGTCAGGATTTTCGATTATAAAGGTTCCAGAGATCCCATCGCGCCGGCCGGTTCCTGCGTGGCCGGTGAGACCTGGGGGCAGGTGGATAAAGGAAATGTCAAATTCACAAGCGGCGGGCTTAATCGCGTTATTGAAAAAAACATCGGACATATCTTTGTCGTCAGCCGCAAATTGCTTGCCGAATATCTGGATTTGGTTGAAGGTTTCTATCAGGAACCATCGATCGGCAAACCGGCTGTTCTCAACATAAAAAATTCAGCCGATTCGGACGCCTCCGGCAACATTGTAAATATCAAGAAGCTTCAGACAAAAAATAATTAACTACTGTTAGAAACGTATTAGACCGAATGTCAAATAAGATCAACATTAATCCATCAAAGCAGATCCTGATCGTTTATATCTTTTTGACATTAGCGACACTCACAGTTTTTGGGCAGGTTTATCAATATAACTTCGTCAATATTGATGATGAGGTTTATGTCACCCAGAATAGCCATGTTCAATCTGGAATAACTCTGGAGGGACTTCGTTGGGCGTTCAGCACAACCTATGGCGAATTCTGGCATCCTTTGATCTGGCTGTCATTGATGTTCGATTATCAGCTCTATGGCCTGAATGCCGCAGGTTTCCATGTGACCAACCTTATACTGCATATTCTGAGTACGCTATTACTGTTCTGGCTTTTCAACCGCATGACCGGATCCATCTGGCGCAGCGCTTTTGTGGCGGCGCTTTTTGCGCTTCATCCGCTTCACGTGGAATCAGTTGCGTGGATCGCTGAACGCAAAGACGTTTTAAGCGCTTTTTTCTGGATGATGACGTTGTGCCTTTATGTCTATTTTACGGAGAAACCGGTTTTTAGAAGATATCTGCTTGTTGTATTTGGCTTTGCCTGCGCTCTGATGAGCAAGCCTATGGTTGTTACTCTGCCGGTGATAATGATTCTTCTGGATTACTGGCCGCTTAAACGTTTTGAATCGAAAAAAAACAATTGGATATTTTGGCAGTTGAAGGAAAAAATTCCTCTTTTCTTTTTGTCAGCAATTTTCTCCATAGTCACTATTTATACTCAATCCAACCCGTCAGCAAAACATTTTTCCCCGGGTTCCCGGCTGGCCAATGCTCCTGTTTCTTTTATAACTTATCTGGAGAAAACATTCTGGCCTCATGATCTGGCTGTTTTTTATCCTTTCTCAGATAAGCTTCCGCTCGGGCAGGTACTGGGATTCACTCTTCTGATTATTGTTATTAGTATTGCCATCATTGTAATGGTCAGACGTTTGCCGTATCTCTTTGTCGGATGGCTATGGTACGCCATAACGATTCTTCCGGTCATCGGGATTCTTCAGACAGGAGACTTTTCGATGGCTGACCGTTATCATTATCTGCCCTCTATAGGCATTGCCGTCATGCTGGCCTGGGGCGTTCCTCTTTTGTTTCGGCATGAAAACACGCTCAAAAAGATTTTATTCCCCGCGGGAATAACCGTTCTGGCTGTATTGGCTGTTCTAACATGGCAACAATCCGGTTATTGGAAAAACAATATTGCTCTTTTTGGACATGCTTTGCAGGTAACAAAAGACAATTATATTGCGCACGGCAATTTAGGTGTTGCCCTATTTAATGAAGGGAAAAATGAAAAAGCTATCTATCATTATAATAAGGCCATTGCGATCATGCCTGATCAAATCCTCCTCTACGATAACAGAGGATCTGCTTATGCCCAGCTCGGTCGGTATCAACTTGCGCTTGATGATTTTAACAAGGCCATCCGCATGAGGACGGACTATGCCGGTTCCTACAATTTCAGAGGGGTTCTTTACGCTAAACTCGAACAGCAGAAGCTGGCCATAGATGATTTCAATCAGGCCATCAGCCTGAAACCGGATTATGCCGATTCCTACAACTACAGGGGAAAGTCTTACGCGGCAATCGGCCAGCACCAACGTGCCATAGAAGACTTCAGTGAAGCCATCCGTCTCAAACCGGATTATGCCGATTCCTACAACAGAAGAGGCGCTGAATACACGGCAATCGGCCGGCATCAACTTGCCATCAATGATTTTAGTGAAGCCATCCGCCTGGATCCTGTCGATTTCAAAGCCTACAACAACCGGGGGTTTGTTTATGCTGTCTTCGGTCAGTATCAAATGGCCATCAAGGATTTCGATAAAGCTATCAGCCTGAAAAAAAATTATACAAATGCTTACAGCAACCGGGCAACTGTTTATCTAAATCTCGGCAACAAAAACCAGGGCTGTTCTGATGCGCAAAAAGCATGCACATTGGGAGCAGGCAAAACATTAGAATGGGCTAAAGCCAGGGGATATTGCAATTGATTCATGTTGATCCCGATTCAGGCACACGAATTAATCGGGCACAGTAAATACCGGTTACTTATTTTAATTATTATGTGGCTGTTTTCTATTCATGAAGAAAAAATATATTTATCTTATAGTTATATTTTTGATCGGTGCGTCTTTTGTAACCTATGAACGAATTTTAAACAATGGCTTTATCAATTGTGATGACGATCAGTATATTACTGAGAATCTTCATATTCAGTCCGGAATTAATTCTGAAAGCGTTAAGTGGGCATTCACAACGACGCATTTCAGTTATTGGCATCCCCTCACATGGTTATCCCATATGCTGGATTGGAGCTTATTCGGAGCAAATGCTTCCGGCCATCATCTTGTCAGCCTGATCCTGCATATAGGCGCTGCTGTTTTTTTGTTCCTCTTTTTAAATAAAACAACGAATAGCCTCTGGCCTTCCGCTTTTGCCGCCGCTTTTTTCGCCCTCCATCCATTGCGGGTGGAATCAGTCGCCTGGGCCGCGGAACGCAAAGATGTCTTATGTATGTTTTTCGGAATGGCCAGTCTCTACGCTTATGCTTTCTACACTGAGAATTCAAAACCGTTCCGATATCTTCTATGTCTGACATTATTCGCTCTGGCTCTGATGTCCAAACAAATGATGGTCACTCTGCCCTTTGTTCTGATGCTTCTTGATTACTGGCCGCTCAAGCGCTGGCAGAAAGCATCGGATGTGCAGGGTAAGGGTTTTATTTCAGCGAAAAAACTTTTATGGGAAAAGATTCCTTTTATCTGTCTTGCTATCGCCGCGAGCGTTCTTATTTTCTGGACGCAAAATAAAGGCGGCATGATTGTCTCTATGAAAGAGCTGCCTCTTATTTCACGTTTCACCAACATCATTATTTCTTATGCAGCTTATCTGGGAGAACTATTTTATCCGATTAATCTTGCCGTGTTTTATCCCTATGCTTCTTTCATACCTTCATGGAAAGTTTTTATTTCCGGCATGATTCTTATCGTCATTACTCTTGTTGTTATTGATTACGTAAGGAAACTGCCTTTCTTATTCGTCGGCTGGTTTTGGTACATGGGAACCATGATTCCTTTAATTGGCCTGATACAGACCGGCGCACAGGCAATGGCTGATCGTCATACTTATCTACCCTCCATCGGCATCGCCATGATGCTGGCATGGGGCATTCCATCTCTTATTCAAAATGAAGCAACACGTAAAAAAATATTATTCCCGGCGACAATGGTTTTACTTATCATCATGTCAGGCTTAACATGGAAACAATGCGGTTACTGGAAAAACAGTGTCATGGTATTCCATCACGCTTTGCAAGTAACAGAAAACAATTACCTGGCGCATGGCAATCTCGCCGCCGCTTTGTTGGCCGATGGGAAAAACGAGGAAGCGATTGATCATTATAAAAAGGCTGTTCTTATAAAACCGAATTCCGCCACACCCTACGATCTTCTCGGAAATGCTTATACCAAACTCGGTCAGTATCCGTTGGCTATCGACAACTATAATAAGGCCATCCTCCTGAAGCCCGATTATGCCAATGCCTACAGCAACAGAGGCACGGCATATTCCGGTCTTGGCCGGAAAGAACGCGCCATCGAAGACTATACTCAGGCTATCCGTCTGCAACCGGATTATGCCGACGCTTACTACAACAGAGGAACCACTTATTTTGAATCCGGCCAGTATCAAAAAGCCGCTCAAGACTATGATGAAACCATCCGCATAAAACCGGATTATATCCGTGCTTACTATAACAGAGGAGTGGTTAATTCCAAGCTCGGCCGGTATCAGACGGCCATCACCGACTATAGCGAAGCCATCCATCTGAAACCGGATTACGCCGAAGCATACAATAACAGGGGCGCTGTTTATTTAGATCTGGGCAATAAGGAACCTGGCTGCCGGGACGCGCAAAAAGCTTGTGAACTGGGGAATTGCAAAGTATTAGAAATAGCTCAAAACAATGGCGATTGCCGGTGATTAATAATATCTGTATTGATCGGCAATATCTGACCTTATTATAGAGCGCTCTATTTATGATATTTTCTGACAACCGCCATAATCACGCCGGCAATGCGCAGATCCATCCGCGGTACGATCGGGGGATATTTGGAATTGGCCGCCTCGAGAATCACCATTTTTCCTTTTCTGCGAAAATATTTCATTGTCCAGTTGCCGTCCACTTCGGCTAAAATGATATCGCCGTCTTTGGGATCTTTATTTTTTTCAACAATCACCAGATCTTTTTCTTGAATCCCCGCGTCAATCATGGAATCGCCGGTAACGGAAAGTAAAAATGATGTATCCGGATTTCTGATCAGATATTCATCGAAGGAGATAATATCCCGCAGTTCTTCTTCCGCAGGCGAGGGGAATCCGGCGCAAACTTCTCCGGCAAGCTTTAGTGCCCGCGGATTTCGTAAAAAAGATAAAAATCCTTTGGCATCTTTTTGCAAAATTCCCGCGGATAATAATTTGGCCACCCAGAAATGAACAACACTCTTGGAACGAACTCCAATAATTTCAGCAATTTCCGAATATGTCGGCATTCTTCCGTGATCCCGGAAAAAGGCGGTGATTTTTTTTTCTACATCCTGTAAAGTTCGCTTGACTTTCATGGAAGACATGATATAGAACGATCGTTCTATTGTCAAGACTTTTTTAGTAAGTCCCAAGTTTCAGAAGCGCAGCGCACTGAAATTTGCCGGACGAACTATCCGGCGCAAAGCGCTGGAAAATGAGACTCCGGTTCCCATATTTTTTATTTTAGTTTCGGAGGAATTTTGAACGAAAAACTGATAACATTCCTGGCAACTGGATTCGGCTCCGGGCTGGCGCCTTTTGCTCCGGGAACAGCGGGCACACTGGTAGGTGTTCTGATTTGCCTCCTTTTTCTGCCCTTCCCCTGGATGATACGATTCCTTTTCGTGCTTGCTTTGCTGGCGCTGTCTGTTTATGTTGCACAACAGGCGGAAAATCTTTATCAGAAAAAAGATGACCAGCGCATTGTTATTGATGAGATAATCGGCTTTCAGATAACCATGCTGCCGGCGGAAATAAACATCCTTAATATTTGTGTCGCTTTTGTTCTGTTTAGGATTTTTGATATTTTAAAGCCTTTCCCCATCAGAAACCTGCAGAGAATTCCCGGCGGATGGGGTATTGTGATCGATGACGTCGTCGCGGGAATTTACGCGGCCATAGTTTTGTGGCTGGTAATAAATTTTTTGAAATTTTGACATTTTATGAGTCAACTTTGTAGAATGCGCCATAGGCAAGGCGCGGAACAATCCGGCATACGCCGGATAAACTCCGCATATGCACAGACCGGCGAATGCCGGTGACATTTTCCAAAGTTGAAGGGGTATTTTATGAAGATCGGCATCCTCACAATCGGTAATGAATTAATGAACGGTCGTATTTCAGATACGAACGCTTCTTTCATCGCGCGCGAAGCCAACCTTCAGGGTTGGAGCGTGGAAGCGATCATGTCCGTGGGCGATGATTTTGCTTTGATCAAAAACCGTCTGGATTATCTGCTTTCCATGACGGACGCCGTAATTTGTTCTGGCGGTTTGGGGCCAACCTCTGATGATATTACCACCGCCGCTATCGCCGAAGCTTTCGGCCTTCCTTTACATACGGATGAAAGCGTCCTGAATTTTATAAAAGATATCTTCACCAAATTCAATTTTAAATGGGTCGAAAATAACGCCAAACAGGCCATGTTCCCGAAGGGAGCCGAGATTTTACCCAACGCCAGAGGCACAGCACCGGGTTTTTCCCTTTCCCTGAATGGAAAGTTTATTTTTGTCATTCCCGGCGTGCCCGCTGAAGCGAAATTAATGGTGACCAACGGTGTCATTCCCGCTCTGCGCAGGCATTTTCCGCAGAAAGAACAATATATCGTCAAACAAACCATCAGGACCTTCGGGCTTTCCGAAGCCGCGGTTGACGAGCAGGTAAAAGATATTGACTTTGATTCTCTGGGCGTGAACATTGGTTTTTATCCGGTGTTTCCCGAAAACCATATCGTTTTAATCGCACGCAGCCGGAATCAGGATGAAGCTCGAAACCATCTGCAAAAAGCGCAGAATGAAGTCTCCGCTCATGTACAGGATTATATTTTTGCCTATGGAGAACAAACGCTCGAAGAAGTGATCGCCGACCTGTTAACAGAAAAGAAACTGACCATCTCAGTGGCGGAATCATGCACCGGCGGAATGATTGCCAGCCGCCTCACCGATGTATCCGGCAGTTCGAATTATTTTGAACGCGGCCTGGTGACATACAGCAACGCCGCTAAGATCAGCATGCTGGGTGTTCCCGCCGAAGTCATTGAAAAACACGGAGCGGTAAGCGAAGAAACAGCCCGATTGATGGCTGAAGGTGTGCGCAGATTAGCCGGAACTGATTTGGGACTTTCCTCCACCGGCATTGCCGGACCCACCGGCGGAAGCAAGGAAAAACCTGTCGGCACTGTTTATATCGCATTGGCTGATGCCAAACAAACGATTTGCCGCCATTATTCATACAGATGGGATCGCCAAAGAAATAAAGAAATGTTTTCCGAAGCGGCGCTGTTTTTATTGAATAATTACCTGCAGGGCAAACTGACGTGACAATTTACTCTCATAAAGGGAGATGAAAATGTAGTGCGTACCTTTAGGTGCGCTTATTCTTAAGTGTGGTGTTTTGTAAAAGCTTTACAATGTGTCATTTCGAAGCGAAGCGAGAAATCTTAACGATTGTTAAAAGATAAAAGATATCTCCCGTTGGTCGATATGACAAAGGAAAGTTTAATTCATGGCCGATTCCGAAAAAAACATACGTGCTTTTCTGGCGATTGAACCGCCGGAAGATATTTTGCATAAAATATCCGGCCTGCAGGAAAAATTAAAGCGTGAAATCAGCTGCCGGATAAGTTGGACGAGGCCGCAAGGACAGCACCTGACATTAAAATTTTTCGGCGATATTTCTCAAGATGATGTAGAAAATATTTGCATTGCCGTCAAAAACAGGACAGTTGCCAAGCCGCCTTTAAATCTGATCATTGAAAAGTTGGGTGTTTTCCCGGACGCGCGCAGGCCGCGAGTGCTTTGGTGCGGCACGACGGGCGATGTGGAAAAACTATTGGCACTCCAGAAAAAACTGGATAGTGATTTCGCGAACATCGGATTCCCCGGGGAGGACCGGCCTTTTCAGGCGCATCTGACACTGGCGCGGATTAAAGACCCGCGCGGCATCACGGGCATGAGCGAAGCGCTGAAAAAGCACGATGAGTTTACAGCCGGGGAATTTGTCGCCGGCAAATTGTTTTTGTTTCAGAGCAATCTTTCTCCGCAGGGTGCTGTTTACACAAAACTGGCGGAATTTGCTTTGGGCGGATAAAAATTTTATTGTTGTCATTCCCGCGAAGCTTGTCCTCGAATGCTTTAATCGGGGAGCGGGAATCCAAGAATTAAACAGGAGACTAAGATGAAAAGAAAATTGTTTCTATCAATTCTTATCATTTTTCTCATAATATCATTTATGTCCATAGTCGGATATTCAAATGATAAAAAGGTGGATTATCAATTACAGAAACAATGCAAAAAGGACAGCGAAAAGTTCTTTAAGAAAGATGATAATGATTTAAGTATAAGGTCATATAAAAATCACTATAATAAAAAACTTAATAAATGCTTTATTTTAATAGATGATGAAAACGTTAATACAAAGTTTTTGTATGATGTTAAAGAAAACAAGCGATACGGGGCTATAGTTGATCTAGGAGATAAAATTCTTGGTAAAGTTTTAGAAAAGGAATGTAAGTCTAAAAGTGAGTGTGATTCACTTGTAAAACCTTATATGGAAGAATAGTTATCAGAAAAGAAATACTGGATTCCCGGTCAGGTCGGGAATGACAGACACATATTAAAGGAATAAATACAAATAAATTATAAAAAATAACAGGATGAAGGAGGTTATTGTATTATGGCAGATATGGACAGATCAAAAGCCGTTGATTTGGCAATTACACAGATAGAAAGACAATTTGGCAAGGGCTCGATTATGAAGCTGGGCGGCGCGGAGGCTGTTGCCGATGTTCCGGCAATTTCCACCGGATCGCTGAGCCTCGATATCGCATTGGGAACTTTCGGCGTCCCGCGAGGCAGAGTTATTGAAATCTACGGGCCGGAATCAGGCGGGAAAACCACGCTGGCTCTGCATATCGTGGCGGAAGCGCAAAAGAAGAACGGGATTGCGGCTTTTATCGATGCCGAACACGCACTGGATGTGACCTATGCCAAAAAAATCGGTGTGAACACTGATGACCTTCTTATTTCTCAGCCGGACTCGGGCGAACAGGCGTTGGAAATTGCCGAAACACTTGTGCGCAGCGGCGCGCTTGATGTTCTGGTTGTCGATTCCGTAGCCGCGCTGGTTCCCAAAGCGGAATTGGAGGGCGAAATGGGCGACGCGCAGATGGGCCTGCAGGCGCGGTTGATGTCGCAGGCGTTGCGTAAGCTTACCGGCAGTATCAGCAAATCCAAAACAACCGTCATTTTTATCAATCAATTACGCATGAAAATCGGCGTCTTCTTCGGCAATCCGGAAACGACGACCGGCGGCAACGCTTTGAAATTCTATTCATCACAGCGGCTCGATATCCGCAAGATGACCTCCATCAAAAACGGTCAGGATGTCATCGGTTTCAGAACCAAAGTCAAAGTGGTCAAAAACAAAATGGCTCCTCCCTTCCGGGAAGCGGAATTCGATATTATCTTCGGCGAAGGCATCTCCAGAGAAGGAGATGTGCTGGATTTGGCGGCGGCAAACGGCATCATTGAGAAAAGCGGCGCCTGGTATTCCTACAACGGTGATAGAATAGGACAGGGCCGGGACAATTCCCGTGTTTTTCTGAAAGAAAATCCTGATATTATGAAGGCTGTGGAAAATGATGTGCGCACCAAGCTGGGTATCGTAGCTAAAGATTTGGAAGAAGATAAGTGAAAGTTTTAGATCTGGCGGCGGCAAAACAAAAAGCGTATCGCCTTTTGGCGCTTAGGCCGCATTCGGAAAAAGAGCTGGAAAAGAAACTGCGGGAAAAAGGTTTTCCCGCAGTCGTCGTTAAAGAAACACTGGAAAAACTCCACGATTTGAAGTATCTCAATGACGCATCTTTTGCCGGTCAATGGGCACGCAATCTTGTTGTGAATAAAATTTGGGGAAACAAAAAGATAATCACCAGCTTGCGGGAAAAAGGAATAGCTGCGGATTTAATTAATTTATCTATAGAAAATGCGCGCGAGGAATTATCGGAAGAAGAGGCGATTGAGGTTTTAATCAAAAAAAAGACGGCGAAAAAGAAGCCGCCCGCTTTTGATGTCAAAGAAAAACAGAAAATTTTTCAGGCCCTGATGGGACGGGGTTTTCCGCCGGGCTTGATTTTAAATAAATTGGGAAAGATAAAAAAGGAAGATATCGATGGCGAAGACTGGGAATGAAATAAGAGAAAGCTTTTTAAAATATTTCGAGAGCAAGGGACACACCAGGGTGGCGAGTTCATCGCTGATTCCCAAGGATGACCCCACTCTGCTTTTCACCAACGCGGGCATGGTGCAGTTCAAAAATGCTTTTCTGGGACTGGAAAACAGAGGCTACACCAGAGCGGCAACCTGCCAGAAATGCGCGCGCGCCGGCGGCAAACATAACGATCTGGAAAATGTCGGCGTTACCGCCCGTCATCATACCTTCTTCGAAATGCTCGGCAATTTTTCCTTCGGCGATTATTTCAAGGAAGAAGCCATCTCCTGGGCGTGGGAATATTTAATTGATGTCGTTAAGCTTCCGAAAGACAAATTGTGGATCACGATTTATGAAGACGACAACGAGGCTTTTGAAATCTGGAATAAAAAAATGAACGTGCCGGCGGACCGCATTGTCCGCATGGGCGAGAAAAGCAATTTCTGGATGATGGGAGAAACCGGCCCCTGCGGCCCCTGCTCCGAAATCCTTTACGATCAGGGCGAAGGCACTGGCTGCGGCCGTCCCGAATGCGACGTCCATTGCGACTGCGACCGCCATCTGGAAATCTGGAACAACGTCTTCACTCAGTTCGACCGCGATGAAAATGGAAAATTAAACCCGCTGGCAAAGCCCAGCATCGACACGGGCATGGGACTGGAACGTCTCACCGCGGTCATCCAGGGCAAGAAAAGCAATTACGATACCGATCTGTTTACCCCGATTATCAACTTTGTGGAAAAAACATCAGGAAAAACTTACGGGAAAAACGCGGACAATGATGTCTCCATCCGGGTCATTGCCGATCACAGCCGCGCGATTACTTTTTTAATCGGCGACGGCATCACGCCCAGCAATGAAGGACGCGGCTACGTGCTCAGACGAATTCTTCGCCGCGCCGCGCGCCATGGGAAATTGCTCGGCATCAACAAACCATTCTTAAACCAAAGCACCCAGGTCGTGATTGACATGATGAAGGGCGTTTATCCCGATCTGGTGGAGAAGGCTTCTTTTATTACCAAGATGATTTTAAATGAAGAACAGCGTTTCATGGAGACACTTGATGCCGGACTGCGCATCCTCAATGATGAAACCGCCGCGCTGAAAAAAGCAGGCCAGTCGGTTTTGCCCGGCGCGCTGGTTTTCAAACTCTACGACACCTATGGTTTCCCAACGGATTTAACCGCGGACATCGTCAGGCACGATGGCTTTACGCTGGACAACGAAGGTTTTGAAGCCGAAATGGAACAGCAGCGGGAAAGAGCGCGCGGCGCGTGGAAAGGCAGCGGCGAAGAAGCCATAGCCGAATGCTATCTCAAAGCTTCGAGCTCGGGCATTGTCAGCGAATTTTGCGGCTACGAAACAATCATTAAGGAGGATGCAAACGTTATAGGTATATTTGTAGATGGCAAAACGGTAGATTCAGCTCAGGAAGGCCAAAAAGCGGAGATTGTTTTGGATAGAACGCCCTTTTATGGTGAAGCTGGTGGCCAAACTGGGGACACAGGTTACTTGGATGGTGATAATTTTACATTTATTGTTGAGGATACAAAGAAACCTCTTGATAAGTTCATTGTTCATAAAGGCACCATATTAAAAGGTATGGTCAAAATTGGTGCAAAGACTCAATTCATTATCGATACAGAAAGAAGAGAGGCTATTGCGGCCAACCACTCTGGCACTCATCTTTTACAAGCTGCGCTGAAGGCAGTACTGGGCGATCATATCAAACAGTCAGGTTCGCTGGTTAATTCAGAGCGTCTGCGTTTTGATTTTACACATTTCTCCAAAATTACAGATGATGAAATGCGGCGAGTGGAAACCATCGTCAATGATATGATTCGTTCAAATCGTCCAGTGCAAACAGAAGTATGTTCTTTGGAAGATGCGCTAAAAACCGGCGCAACAGCTGTATTTGACGAGAAATATGGAGACACAGTACGTATAGTAAAAATGGGAATAGATGGCGAATTGAGTATGGAGCTTTGCGGCGGCACGCATGTAAAACGCACCGGCGATATCGGTCTTTTAAAAGTTTTGCATGAATCGGCCATTGCCGCGGGTGTCCGCAGAATCGAAGCGGTAACCGGCAGAGCGGCTCTCACTCACGCACAAAACACTGAAGAAGAATTAAAACGCACAGCGGGGTTGTTCAAAGCCGGTCAACTGGAAGTTTATGACCGAGCCGAAAAAATGCTTAAGCATACAAAGGAACTGGAAAAAGAAATTGAAGCGCTTAAGGGAAAACTAGCAGCTAAGGATTCAGGCGATCTGATGAGTCAGATAAAGGAAATCAATGGGGTGAAAGTGCTGGCAGTGGAAATAAGCATTGCTGACGCCAAGACACTGCGCGACTTCGGCGATAAACTGCGCGACAAGCTGGAATCGGGCGTTATCCTTCTGGGCAGCAAAACCGGTGAAAAAGTAATGCTCCTGTGCATGGTGACCAAGGATTTAGCCGGAAAATATCACGCCGGAAATATTATCAAGGAACTGGCTCCGCTGGTCGGCGGCAGCGGCGGCGGCCGTCCCGACATGGCTCAGGCCGGCGGCTCCCAGCCGGAAAACTTGGGCAAAGTTTTCCCTGCGCTGGAAAAACTGCTGGTGCAGTGAAATAATATTAGTAATAATGTAAGGTGATTAATGAGCTTAACTGTTCAAACAAAATTATATGATCATATGGATAATAAATTTCAACTCCTGAGATCAAATGGCCTTGCAAACAAAATCGATAACGGCGACAAAATGTTCCATAATTGGTATAGGTTTGTCCTTTCATTCCCGCCTCATCTTGTTAGAGATTATCTGTATAAGTTTCGACTACAAAATGGACAGACCATATTAGACCCGTTTTGTGGCACAGGTACTACGATAGTTGAAGCTAAATTGGGTCGTATTAATTCAATCGGGATTGAGCCGAACCCGATGGCTCATTTTGCAAGTTGTGTAAAAAGTGATTGGAATCTCAATTCTGAGGAATTGCTTAAACATGCCCATTGCATTTCTGAATGCGCAAAGGAAAAAATAAAGAAGAGCAATTTGGAGAATTTGCGCAAATTACCCACAGAGGCGGAAGCTTTACTTTTAACGGATTCGATTAGTCCGCTTCCCTTGCACAAAGCATTGATTCTTCTAGAACAAATAAACAAGGAGAAAGAATCGCTTTTTTATAATCATGAGTTACTGGCACTGGCTAAATCACTGGTTTTCAGTATCAGTAATTTACATTTCGGTCCGGAAGTCGGTGTTCATCGCAATAAAAAAAGTGATGCTCCTGTTGTCGAAAGCTGGTTGTCGGAAATAGATATTATGGCACGTGATATAGACCGGGCTGATCGAAATTATACGCATTCGATCGTGCATAAAGCCGATTCAAGACAAGTTTGCAGCCTACTGGAACCTAAAAGTATTGATGCGGTTTTTACCTCGCCACCATATCCCAATGAAAAGGATTATACACGTACCACCAGATTGGAGTCCGTCATTCTAGGATTTATTAATGACAAGAAAGAACTCCAGTCATTGAAAAGAACTTTATTACGTTCCAATACAAGGAACGTTTATAAAGGTGATGATGATGATTTGTGGGTGGCAGGGCATGCGGAAATTCAAAGAATAGCGGACGAGATCGAGAGTAAAAGAATACTATTAGGCAAGACGTCCGGGTTTGAAAAGTTATATGGCAAAGTAACAAAGCTTTACTTTGGCGGAATGGCAAGGCACTTAGCCGAATTAAGGACTTTTTTGAAGCCTGGCGCTTACCTGGGATATGTCGTTGGAGATCAAGCATCCTATTTACAGATATTAATTAAAACGGGTGAACTGCTTGCGGATATAGCACAATCTTTAGGTTATGAAGTCGTAAGTTTGGATTTATTTAGAACAAGATTAGCAACCGCAACAAAAAAACAAATGCGTGAGGAAGTTGTTGTTCTAAGATGGCCTGGATAAATACAGCTAAGGGAGGCACATATGGTAAAACCAAAAAACCGTTATACGCTCATTATAGAAAGTATCTTTTCTCACAAATACAAGAAGGGCGACAAAGAAGTTCTGTTCGAAAGAAATGACCTTGTTCAAACGGCAAAAAAACTGGGGATCTCTCTTCCTAAAAATCTTGGTGACGTATTATACAGTTTCCGTTATCGCGCATGTTTACCTGAATCGATAAAAAAATATGCGCCGGAAGGGTTGGAGTGGGTCATTAGACCTATTGGAAAAGCCAAATATAAATTTTCATTATCATCAATGCCACGAATTCTTCCAAATGAATTGCTTGCGGAAACAAAAATTCCGGACGCCACGCCTGGAATAATTTTGAGATACGCCTTGAACGATGAACAAGCTTTGCTTGCAATCATACGATATAATCGCCTTGTCGATATATTTACGGGCGTCACTTGTTACTCTCTACAGAATCACCTAAGGACTACCGTTCCCGAAATGGGGCAAATTGAGACGGATGAGATATATATCGGAGTGGATCAACGGGGAGCACAATATGTTTTTCCGGTGCAAGCGAAAGGTGGAAGTGATCAGCTTGGCATAGTGCAAATAGAACAGGATTTCGCTTTATGTAACAGAAAATTTGCATCATTGATTTGCCGTCCAATTGCCGCACAATTCATTAAAGATAATTGTATTGCATTATTTGCCTTCGAGGAGAATGATCATGGCATCGCCGTATCATCCGAGAAGCATTACCACCTTGTCGATCCCGAAGAAATGACAGATGATGACTTGCAAACCTACAGGGAAAGGTCTTTTTGATCTAGATGAAAAAGACAAATCTGTTTAAAAGAATTTACTATGGCTTTTCAATCTTTAAATATATTGGATCATGCGTACATGTCGTGAATGTAGCAATGTATTAAACAATTCCTATGAGCCATTGGTGATATTATGGAAAGGAAGATGCAAAGATTGCCCATCCAGTTTGCAGAAGGTCAGAAAATCAAGCTTTCTCCGGGTGGGCAGAATATTCTGATAAAGAAAATTATCAAAGATTTCTGTTCACTATTCACACCCGGTGGCCACGCAATTTATGTCCGAGATTCTCATTCAATATTGGCTTATTACGATGCTGAGAAGCTGGCTTCTCTTGGCGTTATGATAGAAGAACACGGCAAGATGCCCGATGTTGTTGTGCATCATGTAAAAAGGAACTGGCTCGTGCTGATTGAAGCGGTAACCAGTCATGGCCCGGTTAACCCCAAACGGCGGCAGGAATTGAAGAAATTATTTGCCAAATCTTCAGCCGGTCTGGTTTTTGTTACAGCATTCATGGATCGACACGCCATGTTGAAGTACTTAACAGACATTTCCTGGGAAACTGAGGTTTGGGTTGCCGAATCACCTACTCATTTGATTCACTTCAACGGTGAACGTTTCCTCGGACCGTATGAAGATTAATGGTTGTAGTTAATGAAAATCTCCCTCATCCTTGCCCATCCTGATCCCGGAAGCTTTAACCACGCCATTGCTAAAACGGCGGTTGAAGCGCTGAAGGTAAACGGGCACAAAGTCTTTTTTCATGATCTGTATCGGGAAAAATTTGATCCGCTTCTTCCCACCGAAGAAATTTCAAATGACGCCAAACTGCCTGCTAAAATAAAAAAACATTGCCAAAAAATCGCGGCGGCGGATGGAATTATTATTGTTCATCCCAACTGGTGGGGGCAGCCTCCGGCTATTCTTAAAGGATGGGTGGATCGTGTGATCCGTCCCGATGTGGCTTACGAATTTCTGGAGGGCGATTCCGGTGAAGGTGTCCCCAAAGGGTTGCTCAAAGCGAAGGCGGCGCTCGTTTACAACACTTCCAACACTAAAACCAAAAGAGAAAGAGATGTTTTCGGCGATCCGCTGGAGACGATCTGGAAGAATTGCATCTTCGGCCTCTGCGGTGTCGATAACTTCCAGCGCCGGATGTTCAATGTCGTTGTCACCAGTTCAGAAACCCGGCGTAAAAAATGGTTGGACTCAGTAACAAAAGATATTAATAAATTTTTTCCCAAAGCATGATAGTCAACTGAAGTTTTGCATTTTTTGAGGAGGTATAAATCATGGAATCAAAATTTGACATTACATTTGACGGCAATAAAAAAGTGTCCGCACATTTCCGGGATTTTACGATTCATTCGG
The DNA here is from genome assembly GCA_002840555.1 of Deltaproteobacteria bacterium HGW-Deltaproteobacteria-13. Taxonomy (GTDB): domain Bacteria; phylum Desulfobacterota; class Syntrophia; order Syntrophales; family Smithellaceae; genus Smithella. The sequence goes on along the minus strand of PHBJ01000012.1, from coordinate 183,664 downwards.
ATCAGCCGAAAGCGGATGGCGGAGAAAATACCGCGCCCTCGCCTTTCGAACTTTTCCTGGCCTCTCTCGGCACCTGCGCCGGATTTTACGTGGCATCCTTCTGTCAATCACGTTCCATCCCGACGGACAACATTAGAATCGTTCAAACTGTTTTTCGCAATGACTCAACACACATGGCAGAAAAAATAAATCTTGATATCGTTCTGCCTCCTGATTTTCCCGAAAAATATAAAGCCGCGGTCATCAAAGCCGCCGATACCTGTTCGGTGAGAAAGCATCTTTTCTCACCGCCGGAAATACACGTCAATACAATAATCCAATAAAAGGAGATGACGATTGTTTTACAAAGCGGATCAAAACGGATTTAAAGAAGTCCTGCCGGGAATAAAGCTCAAAACGCTTGTCTATGGAGAAAAGACCCTTTTTACCGAATTCAGAATGGATGCCGGTGCGGTATTGCCAAAACACGCTCATCTTCATGAACAGACAGGTTATCTGACGGAGGGAAAAATCCGGCTGACTATCGGCAAACAGGTATTTGAAGTTAACAAGGGAGACAGCTGGTGTATCCCGGGTAATACTTCGCACAGCGCTGAGATATTGAAAGAATCTGTCGCCGTTGAGGTTTTTTCACCCGTGCGCGATGAATATCTGCCGCAAAAAGTTAAATAATATGAATGCAAACGAAATCAGCAAACGCCTGCAAAAAATGGGTGATAAGAAAGACGCCCGGTTTCTGCAGGGATTTTTTAAAACCGGCGCCGGTCAATATGGTGAAGGAGATATTTTTCTGGGCATTCGTGTTCCGGCAGTGCGGAAACTGGCTGAAGAATTCAGAAATCTGCCGCTTGAGGAAGCCTTGTTGCTTTTGAAATCTCCTTTCCATGAAGAAAGGCTCTTCGTTCTCATCTTGTTTGTCAACGCCTTTGCCAAAGGTGACGAAACCATTCGAAAGAAAATCTATGACCTTTATCTGGCAAACACAGATTGCATTAACAACTGGGACCTGGTGGATGTTTCCGCGCCTAAAATTGTGGGAGCGTATCTTTTTACAAAAAGCAGAAAGACACTCTATCGTCTGGTAAAATCAAAAAGTCTATGGGAGCGGCGCATTGCGGTGCTCGCCACTTTTTATTTTATCAAATACAAACAGTTCGACGATGCGCTCAAAATCGCGGAGCTTTTACTGAAAGATAAAGAAGACTTAATTCACAAGGCCGTCGGCTGGATGCTGCGCGAAGCGGGAAAGCGTGATATTGAGCGCGCGGAATCTTTTTTAAAAGCGCATTGCCGGACAATGCCCCGCACCATGCTGCGTTACGCGATTGAAAGATATACACCGTCTAAAAGAAAAAAGTTCTTAGACGGAACGGTCTGAAAAGAAACCGCTTAAGACAAACACCTTTGATATCATTAATCAATATTTAATTTCTGCTCTTCCGTCTCAACATAACGGTACATTTTTGAATCAAAATAATTTAAAAAATACAATTTTGTATTTGACAAGATTGTTTTTTATCGTTAGGAATACGGCAAACGATTGCCGATTGCCTTATACCTTATGAAACAACTTTTTAACCCGGAAGATATTGAACGAAAAGTCATTCTGATCTTAAAGATCCTCCATGAAAACCCGGAATCACTGGGCGCGCGCGTCATCGCGAGAAAAATGGAAGAGCGGGGCATCCAATTAAGTGAACGAACAGTCCGCTACCATCTGAAACTGATGGATGAAAGAGGGCTGACGAAACTTATCGGCCGTCGTGACGGCAGAACAATTACCAATCTGGGACTGGATGAAATTACCAATGCCCGCGTGCGGGATAAGATAAGCCTTTCCATTTCCCGCATTGATGTTTTATCTTTCAAAACAACTTTCGACCTCAAAAAGCGCCGAGGTCTTGTTCCTGTCAACATTTCTTTTTTCCCGCAAAATCAGTTTAAAAAAGCTCTTGCGGTGATGAAACCGGTTTTCAAAAAGAAAATAGCTGTTTCCGACCGTGTTGCCGTTGCCCCGGCGGGAAAGAAGCTGGGCGATGTGGTTATTCCTGAAGGGAAAATCGGGTTAGCCACGGTTTGCAGCATTCTAATCAACAGTGTGTTTTTAAGATACGGCATTCCCATTGATTCCAAGTTCGGCGGAATACTCCAGGTAAAAAACGGCGAGCCGTTAAGATTTGTCGAGCTGATCAATTACTCCGGCTCATCGCTTGATCCATCGGAAATTTTTATTCGCGGCAAAATGACCTCGGTCAAAGAAGTCGTGGAAAAAGGCGAAGGAAATATTCTGGCCAACTTCCGCGAAATACCATCGATCAGCCGCGCGCTGGTAGAAAACGTCATCGCCGATTTTGATAAAGCGGGAATTCGCGGAGCTCTTTCCATAGGCACTGTCGGGGCACCCATTTGCCAGACCGATGTGGATATCAACAGAGTCGGCATGATCCTGCTGGGCGGCCTCAATCCGGTTGCCGCGGCGTATGAAGAAGGTTTCGATGTGGATAACAAAGCCATGTCCACGGTCATGGAGTATGAAACTCTCCGCGGCATTGAGGAGATTTAGATAAAATCGATTGAGTTGACCCATGTATGTCAATTGCATGAAACAAATAATAAATTTTATTCAGGAGGATTAAATTATGTCAGTAATCAGTGATGTTATCGCCAAAGTCAAGCAAACCGATCCCAACCAGCCGGAGTTTCATCAGGCTGTTGAAGAAGTCATGGAGACCTTGGAACCTACAGTAAAAAAACACCCGGAATACGTCAAAGCCAATATCTATGAACGCATTGTGGAACCGGAAAGAGGAATGCAGTTCAGAGTTCCCTGGGTAGATGATAAAGGCAAGGTTATCGTCAACAGAGGATTCCGCGTTCAGTTCAATAACGCCATCGGCCCTTACAAGGGCGGTCTGCGCTTCCACCCCTCCGTCAATCTGGGCATCATTAAATTCCTGGGATTTGAGCAGATTTTTAAAAACGCTCTGACCACTCTGCCCATGGGCGGCGCAAAAGGCGGTTCCGACTTCGATCCCAAAGGTAAATCCGACGGCGAAGTCATGCGTTTCTGCCAGGCGTTTATGCGCGAATTATATCGTCACATTGGCGCGGATGTTGACGTTCCCGCCGGTGACATCGGTGTTGGCGGCCGTGAAATCGGTTATATGTACGGCTATTACAAAAAAATCCGCAATGAGCACACCGGCGTTCTTACCGGAAAGGGCATGTCCTACGGCGGAAGCTTGATTCGTCCCGAAGCAACCGGTTACGGCACAACCTATTTCGCCGCGGAAATGCTGGCCACCCGCAAACTGGATTTCAAAGGAAAAACAGTTGCCATCAGCGGCGCCGGAAACGTAGCGCAGTATGCAGTGGAAAAAGTAAATCAGATGGGCGGAAAAGTTATCTCTCTTTGCGATTCTTCCGCAACCATTATTGATGAAGCCGGTATCGACAACAAGAAATGCAATTACGTGCTGGAATTGAAAAATGTCAAACGCGGCCGCATCGCCGAATACTCCGACAAGTATAAAGCGACCTGCTACGAAGGCAAAAATGTCTGGGACGTTATTCGTGAACAGGGCATTAAAGTTGACGTCGCTCTGCCCTGCGCGACACAAAATGAAATCAACGGCAAGAATGCCGCGGCATTAGTAAAGAACGGCTGTATCTGCGTGGCTGAAGGCGCCAACATGCCCTCCACTCCCGAAGCGATCAAGATTTTCCAGGATAAGAAAATTCTTTACGGTCCCGGCAAAGCAGCCAATGCGGGCGGCGTAGCCACATCCGGTCTGGAAATGAGCCAGAACAGTATGAGATATTTATGGACCCGCGAAGAAGTGGACAACCGTCTACTCCTCATTATGAAGAGCATTCACAAGGCCTGCTACGAAACAGCGGAAGCCTACGGTAAAAAAGGCGACTACGTCACCGGCGCAAATATTGCCGGATTCACCAAGGTTGCCGATGCCATGCTGGCCTATGGTATCGTGTAATAGCAGTAAGTTATCTGGAATCTGCCGCCTTATAGGCGTCAATGGGCTCCTTCGGTGTATGAGTAAGTCATGCGCCGGGGGAGCCCCCTCCTCGCCGAAACTGATCATTTAAATATAATTTATTATTAATATTTGATTTAATTATTTTAGTTTAAAGCAGCAACCTTTTGAGGGCCGCAGCTTTTTATATGATTTAATACTGAGGGACCCTTGCCAATCAATTCGTACACAGCTTTCGCTGTGTCTTGACGGGTTTGAAGACCCGCATTACTTTTTTTAATTTTTATTTTGCGCAAAAGCAGATCATCTTCTGTGTCACAATATCCGAAAGCAGGCGCAGGTCCTGATTCCTCACATCATACACCCGCACAACTTTCTTGTATTTTTGATCATCCGGCATCAGATCGGTGAAAATATTGGTCTGTTTTATCAGCCAGGGCAGATTAAAAATGACATCTTTTCTTTCCGGATATATCGCCACGTAGAAAATATCCATTTCGACCATGTCCTGGAAAAAATGTGTGCCGAAAGACAGATCAGGAACCAAGCTGCCGTCGTTATAGGCAATCTCACCGATTGCGGTGATGTTGTTGATTTCCGAGAAAGTCACCGGCACCCCCATTGCCGGAGTTGTCGTTCCCCAGCGGCCCGGGCCCAAAAGAATTGTCGGCATTTTTTCCCGCTTGCCGATCATCTTATTGAGTTTTCCCACCAGCCGGGCAACTTCATATTTTTCCGCAAGCGGCAATTTTGCGTAACCTTGAGGATCGATATAAATAACACGGGAAATCGACTGATAGACGCTGCCGCCCATAAAGTTGGCTTCCTGCCGCAGCAGTATCTTGGACTTGCTGATTTCTTCCGGCAGATCCACCCTGCTGTAATGGCCTTTTGTCTGAAACGGCCGGCACTGCAGAAGATTGATTTGGGGTTTGCCCTCCGCGTTGAAGTTGACCGTAAATTCAATATCCACCGGATAGCGGTACACCTGCTCCAGCTTTTTAAGCATCCTGGACATTGTTCCGGCAAACGGCGTGCTGGAGAGCAATTCATCGAAAGTCAGCATCCAGACATCCTGCGCTTTCTTGCCCTTTGATCTCATATATTCCGTGGCCTTGAGATCACGCACCGCGATGAGGTCCATATGTGCCTCATAATTTTCATTCAGCACTTCCGTAAGCGGCATGGATTGAAATTCATTTTCTTTTAAGTTTAAAATATCAACTTCCCGCTGAGAAAAACGCTGTATGTCTTCCTGACGGGCATAAGGTTTAACCAACGGCGCGTCAAGGGCGACAATTCTCGGATAATCATTCTCCACGCGATTTACCGCCCGCGTTCCCAGACCGTAGACAATCCTGAGCATTCCGGATTGGGCATCCATTTCTTTTTTCCAGACGAACGCGTTATAGGACAAGCCGACGCCCGCCAGATCAGGAAAGAAATAATATTTGCGATGCGACCCGGAAACTCTTTGCACTAAAAGAGCCATCTGTTCGTCCTGCTGGGCCAATCCCCTCTGACGGCGATAGGTTAAAGCGTCAACATTCATCGTACTGGCAAATATTCTGCGCACAGCTTCTTCAAAATTATTGTAACGCAGGGACGGTGTTCCCTGATTGGGGCAGAAATAGCTTTCATATTTTCCGGCAAACGCATTGCCGAAAGCGTCTTCCAAAAGAGAACTGGAACGCACAATAATCGGCGATTGCCCGAAATACTCCAGCATCAACTGGAATTGTTCTTTCACTTCATCCGGAAACACGCCATGCAGCATCTTATTCTGAAGTTCCTTAGCCACCTCAAAATAACCTTCCTCCGTCTTTTGGTTCATCAGCAGTTTCCACCAGCCGTTTTGAACCATATAGGAATAGAAAACATCGGAGCCGATATAAAAAGAATCGTGCAGCTCCATCTGTTCGGCCCAGTTAAAAGATGTATCCTTCAGCAGGATATTGCGCGCCAAAAGCATGCCCACGGATTTGCCGCCGATGAATCCCGTGCCGATCAAACGTTTTTTGATCTCGACAAGATCTTCCAGCGTGAAATACTCTTTCACTAAAGAAAGCATTCTTTTTTCCCGCCCGATGAGCACACTGGATAATTTCTCCACCATTTCCTGTTTCTCTTTCACCGCGGATGGATCGTATAGAATTTCATTGGCGCGCCAGAAAATACGGTCCCAGTAGTCCAGATTACGCACACCGCTGGTTGAATCCTTATCGGTTAAGCACGAAAGCAGACTGGCCGTATCGGCGCTGTTTAAGATCGGCACAAACTTATCGCCTTCCATGATGTGAGGAAGAAACATCGTTGGAGTATAGCGTTTCCAGGCTTTTAGCGGATGGACGCAAAGTTTGCCGCTATTGTTATAAATATCCAGAAGAACCTGGGTGGTCTCGCGAATCCGGGCAATGGTTTTATAGGAATGACGGCCTCTCAGAATGGCGAAATAGGCCACCGTATTTAATTCAAACAGATAGGGACAGGTGATTACAAAAAAGTTGCCGATCATCAGATCGGTGGCCCAGGCCATCAGCAGATCGGAAAGGCAATCAAAAACATAAAACACATCAAGGCCTTCATCGCGAACAATATTATGGACCTGGGTGGAAAATGATTCAAATCCGCTGTTGGCATTGAGCTTATAAACTTTTATATTTTTGTTGGCTTCCAACAGAGGCGGATGATTGGCAAAACGCATATAGACCAGACGCTGTTTTCGCGCCAGAGCAGTCTTCACATACGGCTCAACGAACTTTTTGTAATCGGCAATATCATCAACCTGAAAGACGACATTATCACCCATTTGCAGGGAATTGAGTATTTCATCTAATCCGTTGATACCGGTACTAACGTGGGATAATGGTGTCATTTTATGATCTTCCCTCTTTATTGAAATTGAGTGATACAAATTTGTGTCAGAATATCTGTTTCCTATCCGTTTCATATGCAACTCATTACTCATAAACTTTATCGAAGTAATTCAATAACGCATTGAATACACTTACGTTATGTCTATGTTCTTAAATCCATTCACACCAAATTGCTTATATCTAATAAAATACCATCAAATAGATTAATCAAATTACATGCCATTTTTGGACATTGTATTAACAAAAATGATGAATTTTTCAGGGACATGATACCGCCGTTTCAGGCTTTAATCAAAGAAAATTGTTTATAGCCTTATCCTTCGCGGCAACGGTGTCGGTTTCTTTTTACCCCATGAATATCATTATTATTTTTTATTAAATCTTAGAAAAATGATTTGACCACGTTATCTTCCTGTGTCATAATGCTCTTGATGTTAAGGTTAGTTAGCCAAAACAAGTTATAGCTGGTTCCCCTGTATGATGATTTTCCTAAACTCCCTCTGCATTATTTACAACCCGGTATAATCTTTTAAACATTGAAGAGCTGTTAACCGAAAAAGGATTTTTCCATGCCCGATAAGTATTCCATGCCCTTAACCGATAAAGAAATAGCAATCATGGAAGGAAAGCAAGGCAAGTTCATGCGGAAAGCGATGGAACCCGTCGTACTTTACGGTCATCTTCGGCGCCCGGCGGCTAACAACGAATGACAACGGATACCCGGCAGATATTTTTTCGATAGACTAATACTATTTCGCGAGGTTGATGATGACAGGGAAATATGATGAACGCATGAAGGCAGTCGTGGAAAAGTTCGGCACCTGGTACGAGGACAAGGCCCGTCTTGATGACGGCATAATAACTTCCAAACTTCACCCCTACACATCGATATTTTCTCCTCTGCAGGTCAACGGGGTAAAAATTAAGAATCGTCTGGTGATGGGGCCGATGGGCAATATCAGCATGGCGGAAGAAACGGGACGCCCCAATACCAAGATGATCCAGTATTTTACGGAAAGAGCCAAAGGCGGCGTTGGCCTTATCACCTCCGGGCTGATACCGATCAGCCACGGCATCGATCCCACGGTTACGGAGCTGGGCGGTCTTTCCTACTTCCCGCGCATCGACGCGTCGCGCACGCGCTTTGCCGGCTGGCGGGACATTGCCGAGCGCTGTCACGGTTACGGCGCGAAATTCTTTATTCAGCTTACCCCCGGTTTAGGCCGGGTCGGGTCTCCGGAATGTCTGGTCAATAAATTCAAGCTCCCCGTATCGGCATCATGGAACCCTAATTTTTATCTGCCTTCGATACCATGCCGGCCTCTTTCCGGGCGGATGGCGTGGAAGATCATCAAAAACGCAGGGCAGGCATCGTCAGACGCCAAAGCCGCTTTGATCGACGGCGTTTATCTGCACGGCCATGAAGGATACCTTCTGGAGCAAATGACCAATCCCGCTTTTAACCGGCGGTCGTTCGGCGCCTTTTCCGACTGGCAGAGATTCGGTATCGAACTCGTCAAAGAGATCCGTAAACGCGTCGGGAAATCTTATCCCGTCATGTACCGGATTGATCTTTCCCTGGCGCTGAACGAAACTTACGGGGAAAGGATGAACACGGTTAAATCTCTGCGCAAATTCAAAAACGAACGCACGGTCGAGCAGTCGCTCGAATACATGGCGGCGCTGGTCGGTGCGGGAGTCGATATGTTCGATGTTGACCTCGGCTGTTATGACAACTGGTGGCTGCCCCATCCTCCCGGATTCATGGCGCCCGGCTGTTTTCTGGAAATATCAAAAATTACAAAAGATTATTTTGAGGAACACAAAATACGCTCCAACGCTGGAATGGACGTGCCGGTTGTCGCGGTGGGCAAGCTCGGTTATCCCGATCTTGCCGAACAGGCTCTGCGCGATAGAAAATGCGATATGATCATGCTGGCGCGTCCCCTTCTTGCCGATCCGCAATGGCCGAACAAAGTCTATGCCGGAGCCATTGATCAGATTTGCCCGTGCATCGGCGATCAGGAAGGCTGTATCAATGAATTCGTCGACGGCGGCCATCCCCAGTGCACGGTAAATCCCCGCACGGGACATGAAGATATTTATAATGGAAGCGAAATGCGTCCGTCCCGGACAGTTAAATCCATCGCTGTTGTCGGCGGCGGTCCGGCCGGAGCAAACGCCGCGATGATTGCGGCCCACCGCGGACACAACGTAACGCTTTTTGAAAAAAGAGAGGAAATCGGCGGCATGCTGATTCCGGGATCACGTCCGGCCATCAAATTCGATATTCTCAATTACAGAGCCTATTTGAAAACGATGCTCGCGGAAACAATAAAAAACTACAAGCTTAAGGCCGAATACGGACGTGAAATAAATCTTGATTTACTGCGGGCGGGTCATTACGACGCGATCATTTGCGCCACCGGCACTGTTCAAAGAAAGCCGCCGGCCCAGGGTATCGATGCGCCTCATGTCGTTTGGGCGGTTGATCTGCTGCGCGATCCATCCCTTGCCGATGGCGCGAAAGATGTCGTTATCATCGGAGCAGGCTCCGTCGGCTGTGAAACCGCTTATTACCTGGTTCATGAAAAAAAGAAGAAAGTTAAAATCGTCGAAATGCTCCCCGAAATCATGAAAGGGGTTTGCACCTCAAATCGCGGCTTCCTCATTCATTATCTGGAAAAAATGGGTGTGGAATTATTGAACTGCTCAAAGCTGAAGGAAGTCGGCGACAAAGAAGTTCTGGTCGAACAAAACGTATCGAAAACGGTGCCTGATCCCTATGTAACCTGGACGCCGCTCTTACCGGAAAACATCGAGAATCCCTTCGCCAAAAAGATTAAGGATGAATTTCAGTCGCGGACGATTAAGGCCGACCTGGTTGTCATATCCGCCGGAGCGCGCCCCGGCGACGAACTGTATTATGAATGCTTAGCGGCAAATGTCGCGCCCGAATTATATAACATCGGCGATTCATTTGCCTGCGGAAGGTTATTGGAAGCGGTCAGGGCGGCGTATCAGCTCGCGACTGTGATATGATTTTTATGACATCAACCCTCCGCTGTCATTCCCGCGGAGGCGGGAATCCAGGTATTTTTTATTCCCGTAACGAAGGAGAACCATCATATGAGCACCTATAAAGTTCTGGAGATCAAGCAAAGTGTTTTCGAAAATAATGACCGGCAGGCGAACCTGCTCCGGGAAGAATTGAAAAAGAACAAGACCTTTTTGTTGAACTTGATGTCCTCACCGGGCTCGGGCAAGACAACAACCGTCTTAAGAACGATTGAAGCCCTCAAAGATGAAATGCGCATTGGAATTTTAGAAGCCGACATTGACTCGGTTGTCGATGCGGATATTGTCGCGCAGACCGGAACAAAAGTAATCCAGCTGCATACAGGCGGTATGTGTCATCTCGACGCGGATATGACCAGACAGGGTCTGTCGGGAATGGGAACGGATGGGCTTGATTTCGTCATTCTGGAAAATGTTGGAAATCTGGTGTGCCCGGCGGAATTTGACACCGGAGCGTCGAAAAATGCCATGATTTTAAGCGTACCCGAGGGAGATGACAAACCTCTGAAATATCCCCTGATGTTTTCAATTGTTGATGTTTTGCTGATCAACAAGATGGACGCCATCGGCATTTTCAATTTTAATCTGGAGGCCGTTAAAGAGCGTGTAAAAAAAATAAATCCGAATATCAAAATTATCCCGATCACGGCGACGACGGGCGAGGGAATTGACCGGTGGGCCGACTGGCTGCGCACTGAAGTCAAAAAATGGAACGGAAAATAACGCGTGATCAAATTTTATCATAAGAAGGTGTACCAATGGCAGTAAAAGAAAAAGTGTTGGATCTTGCCAACAAGATCAGCAGGAAAAAACGCGGCGAGAAAGGTGAAATCAAACCGACAGATCCGGAATACATGATTCTGGAGCCTGTCGTTACGGAAGAAATGGCGGAAGTGGCGCTTTGCCTGGAAATGCGTAAAAAGACAACGGCAAAAGCAATTGCTCCCCTGTGCGGTAAATCCGAAGAAGAAACAGCGAAACTATTATGGGAGCTGGCCGTTGCCGGTGTTTGCTTTGTTAATAAAATAGACGGCGCGGATACATACTGGCATGACACCTGGGTTCCCGGCATTATGGAAATGATGACGAACAACAGGGAGAACGTTAAAAAGTATCCGCAGATTGCCAGGGCTTTCGAAGCATACGGAAGAGTCAGGGGACCGATGACAACAGGCGCTTTCCCCGTGGGTGTCGGCCTTATGCGTGTTATTCCGATCGAACACGCCATTGAGGGCGAAACCAGAAGAGCTTCCTATGAAGAAGTTTCCAAATATCTCAACGACAATACTATTTTCACGGTTTCGGATTGTTCCTGCCGGACGACGAGAGAAGTCATGGGAGAAGGCTGCGGCCACCTCAAGGAAGATATGTGTATTCAAATGGGTCATGCCGCCGAATACTATATCCGCACCGGCAGGGGCAGACAGATTACCCGTGAAGAAGCTTTTGGAATTATCAAAAGGGCTGAAGAAAACGGTTTGATGCATCAGATACCGAATTTGGATGGTTCGGGAAAAACGCACGCCATTTGCAACTGCTGCGGATGTTCATGTCTGTCTTTGAGAACCGCCGAGATGTTCAATAACGTTGATATGGTGCGTTCAAACTATGTTTCACAGGTGGATAAAGATAAATGTGTCGCCTGCGGAGAATGCGTCATAAATTGTCCGGTTAACGCATTACAATTGGGGCAGAAAATCTGTACAAAAACGCCGATCCCCGAGATAGAAAAAGAGAACCCGCGCGATACGGAGTGGGGTCCGGACAAATGGAATATCGATTACCGCATCAATCGGAAAGATGTTGTCGATACCGGAACAAGTCCCTGCAAAACAGAATGTCCCGCTCATATCGGCATTCAGGGTTATATCAAGCTCGCCTCCCAGGGGAAATATACCGATGCGCTTGAACTGATCAAACATGAAAATCCGTTCCCGGCCATATGCGGACGCATCTGCCCCAGAGCATGTGAATCCGCCTGTACCCGCGGCGATATTGATGATCCGATCGCTATTGATGAAATCAAAAAGTTCATCGCGGAACAGGATTTAAACACGGCTCACCGCTATGTGCCTAAAATAAAACATCACTATGGAAAGAAAATTGCCGTTGTCGGCGCCGGTCCGGCCGGACTCTCCTGCGCTTACTACCTGGCTGTTGACGGTTATAAGGTAACCGTGTTTGAAAAACAAAAAGCGCTTGGCGGTATGCTGACACTCGGCATTCCCTCTTTCAGATTGGGAAAAGACGTGGTCAACGCGGAAATCGAGATTTTGAGAGAACTGGGGGTTGAGTTTAAGACGGGTATTGAAGTCGGGAAGGATGTAAGCCTTAAAGACCTGAGAAGCCAGGGCTATGAAGCATTCTACCTCGCCGTCGGCGCCCAGTCCGGCAGAAAAATCGGAGTCGAAGGTGAAGACGCGCGGGGAGTTATTTCCGGCGTTGATTTCCTGCGTGATGTCAACCTGGGCAGCGACGTTCGGCTTGAAGGAAAAGTCATAGTCGTCGGCGGCGGCAACGTGGCCATTGACGTGGCCAGAAGCGCCGTAAGGCAAGGCGCGGCAAAAGTCGATATGTTCTGTCTGGAAAGCCGTGAAGAAATGCCGGCTCTCCCGGAAGAAATTGATGAAGCCATGTCGGAAGATATCGGCATCAACAATTCCTGGGGGCCGAAACGCATTATTACGAAAGACGGACGTGTCACCGGCGTGGAATTCAAAAGATGCACTTCCGTCTTCGATGAAAATAAAAGATTTAATCCGAAATACAATGAAGCCGAAACGAAGACCGTGGAGGCGGACCATGTCCTGCTTTCAGTCGGGCAGGGAATAGATTGGGGCGGCCTGATTGCCGGCAGCAAGATAGAACTGAATCCCAACAAGACCATCAAAGCCGATCCCTTTACTTATCAGACAGGAGAGCCGGATGTATTCGCCGGCGGTGATTCATTTACAGGTCCGAAATTCGCCATTGATGCAATTGCCGCGGGCAAAGAAGGCGCTATATCCATTCATCGTTATGTCCAGCCGGGGCAAAGCTTAATTATCGGCCGGGACAGAAGAGAATACCGCGCGCTCGATAAAGAAAACGTTGATTTCCAGGGATATGATCGCATGCCCAGACAAAAAGCAGGACATGCCGACGCAACGAAAGCAAAAAAATCGTTCAGGGATTTACGCGGCACATTCACGGAAGAGCAGGTTAAGAAGGAAACAGAACGATGTCTGAGCTGCGGCGCGACGGTCGTGGATGAATTCTCATGTGTCGGATGCGGCATGTGTACAACAAAATGCAAGTTTGAGGCTATTACTCTTGTGAGAAAATACGACGGCGAAGGCGTATCGCTGGAAAACCTGAAACCGGTAGTGATTAAACAGGTTCTCAAACGCAAGGGTAAAATCGCTTTGAAAAAATTCATAAAGCCGGTCCGGTCAATTTTCGGTAAATAAAAAGTGATCCCGAGAAATTGACATATTGTACGAAATTAAAGACCGGCGGGACAACCGTTCCTCCGGTCTTTAAACTTCTCCTGAGGGAGGTGAGTTCCCTTGCACGAATTAGGGGTTGTGATTGAAGTCATTAAAACGGTTGAAGACTTCGCGAAAAAAAACGGAGTGACAAAGATCGATACTTTAGTCCTCCAGATCGGCGAGCTCTCATCGATGATTCCGAAATATGTTGAAGCGTGCTACCCGGCTGCGGTCGACGGCACGTTACTGCAGGAAACGAAATTAAAAATTGAGATCATGCCGGGCAATGCGATCTGTAAAAATTGTAATAAGGTTTTTAATCTCATCGAGAATAATAACCGATGTCCGAGATGCGGAAGTCAAGACCGGGAAATATTAAGCGGAAAAGAGTTTATGATCAAAGAAATCATCGCCTGCTGACCTCCCTTCTCCATTCACTTTTCACCTTTTCCCTTACCCCTTGTCCTTTTTCACTTCGGTCTTCAGCCTAATCTCCTGATCTTTTAACATAGAACATAGAACATTGAACCTAGAACTATCTTTTCAATTCACCGTCCACCATTTCCCCCTGCGAATAAAATAAGTATTTGCATATCGATACGCTCAGAGTATAATCTGTCCGAAATTTAATGCCGCAGACAAAACATTCCCGGGAGGTTTTTACATGAACGTAAAAGGCACCTTTTTTGTTACAACAAAGGCCACAGTTACCGAAGCTTTCGGTCCGGAACGCTGGAATAAATTTATGGCCCGACTGGCAGCGAAAGACAAATATTTCAAAGACACAGTTATAATGTCCATAACACTCATGCCTATGGAGAAATGCATCCTTTTGTTTGACGAGCTGATTGATGAATGCTTTAACGGCGACAAAAATGCATCCTATGTGATGTTTGGGATGATAGGCGCCAAACATGCCCTATCGCCGGGAGGTCCTTATCAGTCTTTAATGCTCATAAAGGATATAAAACAATTCATCGAATCGGGACTACCGAAGATATGGTCAACCTATTTTGATGGAGGTTCGGTTACCGCAAAGTTCGAAAATAACATAGCTCATATCAAAATCTCAGGATTTCCCATCAAACATGTCTACTATGAAAAACTTCTTATGGGTTACTTTAAGCAGGCCCTCAAAGTTTTCGGAAAGAAATCCGCTGCGACCATGGTCAGAAGTCTCACCGCCGGCGATGATGATATTTATTACCAGTTTGAACTAAAAGATTCTTGACCCCATGACATCGATCCGGCCCGTAAAAGATGAAAGCAAATTGGGGAGTGCACCTTCCGGCCGCGGATCTTCAGAGGCCGATGCAGCGCGTCTGACGGCCGGCACGTTTATCGCCGTTGTTGTCGCGCACGTCATGGCTGATTTCATGGGTATGAGCGTCTGGCCGGTTTACAAGACACTTGCCGGTCTGGATGTCGCCAAAGCCGGATGGATCGCCACGGTCATCGCCATGAGCGGAACAGCGCTTCAGCCGCTGTTCGGTTCACTCGCCGACCGCTTCGGCCCGCGGCGCGTCATCCTGCTGGGTACACTGCTCACCTCGTTCGCTTTGCTGCTCGGCCCGCTTACCGATTATCAGGCAACGCTGGACCGTCTGCTGCCGGCCCTCTTCGGATTGAGCGGCTTTTACCTTGTCATGTTCATCATCCTTGCCGCCGGCCGTCTCGGGCAGGACATGTTCCACCCGGCCGGAGCGGGCCTGGCGGGCACCTTCTCCGCCCGGCGCGGTTCGACGTTCCTCGCCGTTTTTATTGCCGTCGGCAGCATCGGCTTCGGTCTCAGCCAGATCGGGTTTCGCACCGTTTACAACAGCTTCGGTCATCACACCGAAATCCTTCTCATTCCGGCGGCGATCCTCTGGGCAATCATCTG
This sequence comes from Deltaproteobacteria bacterium HGW-Deltaproteobacteria-13, assembly GCA_002840555.1. Classification (GTDB taxonomy): domain Bacteria; phylum Desulfobacterota; class Syntrophia; order Syntrophales; family Smithellaceae; genus Smithella. The sequence continues at coordinate 168,363 of PHBJ01000012.1, read as the reverse complement.
GAAATGGTGCCGTCCGGCGGAAGTATCGCTCTTAAGAAGAATATCCGTCATCGCATCGCTTAAATCCCTGCGTCCGGTGGCAGGACCGATCCTGGTGCTGTTTCTGATCCTGGCGATTTCGGCCGGCGTGAACAGCGGACTTTTCTTCCTCCTGCCGGAATTCGCCCACGAGAAAGGCTACCCGGCCTGGATCGGACAGGGCGGGGCGTTCGGTCTGATCATCATCGGCGCTACGATGTTCATGGTGCCGATGGGTCATCTGGCAGACCGCATTGGACGGCGCAGGACGCTGATTGCGATGATGATTATGTCGGCCGTCAGCTACCATGCCCTCGTTCGCCTGACAGTGCCCGTACCGGCGTTCATCGTGCTTTGTATCGTGGGCGGGGCGTTTTTAGGAACGGTAAATCCGCTGGGCGTCGCATTCGGCCAACGGATAGCGCCGCGGGAAAATGTGAGCATCGTATCGGCGATCCTGATGGGCTGGGCGTGGTGTCTTGGCGGTACGGTGCCCAGCATCGTGGGCGAACTCTACGTACGCCTTGGGCACAACGCCTCAAAGGCCTTGATGTGGCTTGGACTTGCCAATATCGTGATGGTCCTGCTGGGCTTCCTCCTCCCCAAAGTTGCAGATAACAAAGATTAGTCCATCCCCTCTTCACTCTTCACCATTCGCTTTTCACTTAAATCTTAAATCTGTTTTTTCTTAACCTGGAACGTTGAACATAGAACTTAGAACTTTTTACTTTCCTCTTGCATTACTTTCAATAATTTGCATATTAATTCATGTAAACCTTATTGAGGGGGATCAATATGAATATAAAAGGCTCTAGCTATGTTACAACAAAGGCTATTATTAACGAAGCTTTCGGTGAGAAAGGCTGGAATTCATTTAACGACAAACTGGTAGCAAAGGATCCATTTTTCAGCAATATGATTATGTCTATTACCCTCATTCCTGTGGAAAAAATAATTATTTTTTTTGATGAGTTGTGCAAGGAATTCTTCAATAATGACAAAACGCAGTACTCGATGTTTGGAAAGGCCGGCGCCAAATCTACACTGTCGCCCGGGGGCCCATACAGTTCTTATCTGCTCACAAAGGATATAAAGCAATTCGTCGAGTTGAGCATGCCTAAGATCTGGTCGACCTATTTTGACGGAGGAACTTTTACCTCTAAGTTCGAGAACAACGTTGCACATCTCAAAGTCACAGGAATTGATGTTAAACATATTTATTTCGAGAACCTGGTCATGGGTTTTAATCAGCAGGCACTCAAAGTTTTCGGAAAGAAAAATGTTGTGAAACGAATCAGGAGTGTTGCATCGGGTGATGATGATCTTTATTTCCAGCTTGAACTAAAAGACTCTTAGCAAAAATATATAATGCGCCATTAATAGTTTTTTAAATTGCCATGTCGAACCGCAAGGAAACATCTTTCCTTTTACTATTTACCATTCCCCTGTTTCCCCTTGCATTACTTTCAATAATTTGCATAAATAACGCCCGACCTTCACAAACAAAATCCACATCCCTTTTGAGGTTTACCGATGATTGAAAATACCGTAGCCGCATGGCACAAAGTGCTTGAAGAGAAAGATGTCGCCGGGTTAGACAATATTCTGGCTGACAATGTTGTCTTCCATTCCCCGGTTGTTCATACGCCGCAAGTGGGAAAGCCCATCACCACACTTTATCTTACCGCGGCACTTTACGTTTTTAATAACGGCAGTTTTAAATATTTAAGAGAGGTCATTTCGGGCAACAATGCCGTTCTCGAATTCACCACCGTGATAGATGGAATCACCATTAACGGCGTGGACATGATTACCTGGGGCGCGGATGGAAAGATCACCGACTTTAAAGTCATGATTCGCCCGCTCAAAGCCATCAACCTGATCCATAAAATGATGGGCGAAATGCTGGAAAAGATGAAGTGAAGATTGCGGAATTCAACTTAAGACTGAAAACTTATTTTTCAAGACCTGATCTTAATTACTTTGCTTATTCATTTACAACGACGCAAATTAGGCTTGCGTAAGTAAAATGCCGAGAATGATTTATGGGAAATAAGATATAAGCAGTTTTAAGAATTGTGAAATATATTAAATGTCAAAAATAATATTCAGTTTATCATCCATACAACCAAGACGGGAAAATCTTAATTTAATCATTCCGAACATATTAAAACAATGTGATAAACTATATGTTAATCTTGTTGGTGGCGATAATATACCCCAAATATCGAATCATCCCAAAATTCAAGTAAACCAATTTGATAAGGCTGGATCAGAAATTAGATTTTTTAACTATAATGACATCGATGATGATTCCTATTATTTTACAATTGATGATGACATCTTATACCCTTTGGATTATGTTCGAGTTATGGTTGATCACATGAAAAAATATAAAAATAAAAGTGTTTGTTGTGTTCATGGGTCTATTGTTGATTTAAATCTTAGATCTGATTATTATCGGCAAAATAGAATCGTTTATTATTTCCCCGATGAGTTATCAGAAAATACTCAAGTCAACATGCCCGGTGTGGGAACTTCATGTTTTTATAAAAAGAATGTAAATTTAAATATTAAAGATTTTATAGTTCCAAATATGAGTGATCCATATACAGGGTGTTTTTTATCAGAACAAAATATAAAGAAAGTTGCCATAAAAAGAAAAAAGGATTGGTTAATTCAGTTAAATCAATTTAATAAAGCCATATGGGGCAATAATCCTCATGACGAAATTGATAAAGTAATTAATCATTATAAAAATCATTTGATTAATGAAACATCTCAAAATTTGAAAACACGTTCCGGATATGAAGAAAGCAAAATATATTATTGGTCAACGAGAATCAAAGGTGTTTACGCCTTTATCAGCGGGTTAAAATTCCGGGAAATCCGGGAGGAAATCCTCAAAATCCAGGGACGCCAGGAATAAGGGGAACGGTTCTTTTTAATTGGGAAAACCACGCAAACCTTTGCCAGTCTCAGCTTTCCGGATTCCCCCTACACGGGAATGACAATGATCTTTTAGATTGCCACGATCGGAATTATGGGATAATCAGCAACAGCGCTCTATGATTTACATAAAGAAATATTATGAATAAAGATTATTTAGAACCGACAGAATTTATCGACAGCCATTCGCCTGCGGTTCAGGCTTTCGCGCGAGATGCTGTTGCGGGCGCTAAAACGCCTCGGGAGAAAGCCGTTAAGCTTTATTATGCCGTCCGGGATAAAATCTATTACGATCCATACCGGATCGATCCTTCCCGCGAGGGTTTTAAGGCCAGCACCATTGTGCGCCAGGGGTATGGTTATTGCGTAGCCAAGGCTGTAGCCCTGACCGCCCTCTTGCGCGCGCAAGGCATCCCCTCCAAGCTGCATTTTGCCGATGTCCGCAATCATCTGACAACGGAGCGGCTCAAAAAGCTGATGCAGACGGATATGTTTTATTACCACGGCTACAATGATATTTTTCTCGATGGGCGATGGGTCAAGGTGACGCCCACTTTCAATTTATCCCTGTGTGAAAAATTCAAGGTGAAACCGTTGGATTTTGACGGGGTGAACGACGCGATCTTTCATCCTTTCGATATGGAAGGCCGTCGTCACATGGAATACGTTACCGATCACGGTTCGTTTGCGGATCTGCCTTATGAGAAGATTATCGAAACCTTTCTCACCTGTTACGGAGACGCGGCAAAGAACCATCAGGATCAAACGAGCCGGGCCGGTGACTTTGAGCGCGACGCGCAAAGGGAAGCCCAAAAGACGCCATCTTGAAAAATTTCATTAGGATATCCTCGGGCAATCTGATATAGGTTGTCATCAGTTGTATTCTGCAAACCACGGGTATGTTCCCTTCAATTTTGCGAAATAGCTCAACTTATCAATGCCGACATATACCCTCGAATTACTGTCAGTTGATTCAGTGATCAGACCAGGTGTGTTGCTTTTGGAATTGGAATTTTAAAAATAAAATAATGAGGAGATAATTGTGATTTCTGTCGGTGATAAAATTGATGCTTATTGTCTAAAATGCAAATTGGAGCTGGCTCACGTCGTGTTGTTCAAAGTGGATGGTGTGGTGAGCCGTGTAAAATGTAAAACCTGCGGTGCGGAACACAAATATCGGGGAACGTTGCCTGCCGCGAAAAAGCCCGCAGCCGCGCGCGTTTCGGGTGTCAACCGGGCTAAAAAGCCGGCGGCGGCAAAGGGAACGGTTAATGATTCGCCCCAGCAATGGGATCTCAGAAGCCGCAATATGCCGAAGGGAACATCCATACGTGATTATTCAGTCCAGGAAACTTACAAAGTCAAGGATGTGATCAATCATCCGAAATTCGGGGTGGGGTTTGTCGAAAAAGTTGCTTCGGACAAAAGCATCTACGTGTTATTTAATGATTCCGTGAAATTGATGGCCATGAATGTCACGTCGTGAGTTCAGGCGACAGGTGTGAGGAATACCCTGCTTTACCTGGCTGTCACTTTTAGCGTAGCTTTGCTCTTTCCCGGTATAAATTTTGTAATTTGCAGAGATGTTTTTTTTGCGGGGATGGATTTCCCCATATTATGTAAGCTTGTAGCCTTTGTGTCTGAATAATCTCACGCAGGCATCGGCTACAGCGGCATCATAAAGAATTCCCTTATTTTTTTGGATCTCTTCAAGAGCAGGCTCAATTCCCAAAGCCGCACGATAAGGACGGTGTGACGCCATGGCTTCCACCACATCGGCCACCGCCAGAATCCGGGACTCCAGAAGGAGATTGGCCCCGATTAAACCGTTAGGATATCCTGAACCATCGATCCTTTCATGATGCTCGATGACCATCCTCGAGATGGGCCAGGGAAATTCGATGTCCTTCAGGATATCATAACCGGATTGAGCATGGGTTTTAATGAGACTGAATTCGATTTTCGTCAGTTTACTCGGCTTACTCAGCATTTCCGCCGGAACAGACAGTTTCCCTATATCGTGGATTATAGCCGCCACACGCAGACCTTCGACCCGATCACCGGGGAGACCCATTTCCGTAGCAATGGCGCGGGCAAGATCAGACACCCGGCGCTGATGACCCGCCGTGTAAGGATCTCTTGTTTCCACCATGGAGGCTATCGCCCGGACGGTTCCTCCAAGGGCATTTCTCAGCCGCTCAACGCTCTCTTTCCGGTCGGTAATATCCGCAGCAATCCCCTCATAATATAGAATTTCACCCTTCTCATTACGAACCGTACGAGTGGTTAGAGAAACCCAGATCGTGCTGCCATCCTTTTTGTAGAAACAGACCTCATAGTTCCTGGTGAGGCTTTGCTTTTCCAGCAGCACGGTGAACTTTGCGCGGTCCTCAGGATTGACATAGAGCTGACGGGCGATATCGGTAACATTGGATATAATCTCTTCAGGGGAATCGTATCCAAGCATCCGTGCGAGGGACTGATTGACAATGATGAATCTTCCTTCGGGTGTTGACTGGTAAATACCTTCCTCGGCGTTTTCAAATATGTTCCGATATTTTTCTTCAGCCTGTTTACGTTTGGTAATATCGATCATCATCACGAAATCAGCGGGGGAACCTTCAAATAATGCTGTTTTGGAAAAAGATTCTATCCACTTTATCTCGCCGGATTTGGCTATGATTCGCCATGTGTAATTAGCGACGACGTTCAGATCGCCTGTCTGTTTTTTTTGAGCCTGCTCCATGACATAAGGCAAGTCATCAGGGTGAAGGACGATGCGATACCCGTCAGGTCCCCAATTCATTATTTCTTCTGATGTGTAACCAGTGATTAAAGCTGTTGCGTGGTTTACATACTTAATTCGCCCACCTTGGATAACCTGCATTCCCATGATTGATTGATCTGTCAAAAATCGGTAGAATTCCTCGCTTTTCTTAAACTCCTCCTCCACCCGCTTACCCCTGCCGGCAGTATCCTGAATTTCAGTTTTATTCTTCGCTTCGTCACTTCTCACTTTCATTTTTCCTCCTTCAACGCAATGGCACTCGTACAGTGGTGGATTCAGGATCAAGTTTTCGTCAAACTAAGGTTGTGCAAAATAAAAATACACGAAGAATTATTGTGTGTCAAAGAAATAAATGATAACAAAATGACAGGTTTAGATATTTATCACAAAGAAATCGGCGTTAAACCTTTGCCTCCCCCGGCGTTTGCAAAAAATAAACCTCGTAAAAAAAGTTGACCGTTAAGCCAAAGGATGAAAATGATTGCCACACTCGCTGTTGTGAACCCGCAGTGGCATAGGGAAACGCTAATAGATGCCCATCTGGCACCCGCCGGCAATTGTTGCGCCCAGTTCGACGCATTTATTGATAATGTCCTCCGTAATCGCACCCTTGGCGATAACCGGCTGATAAACGGTTTTGAACTTGTAGCCTAAAGCAATGCGTTCGATTGCTCTGAGCGCTCCAGTTCCGTCATTACCCGCACTGATAAAAACAACGAAAGGTTTGCGAAAAACCTTTTCCTGGGATTTGTAATATGTCCGGTCAAAGAAATCCTTGAGCATTCCCGACATGTAACCGAAATTTTCCGGCGTACCGACAGCCAGACCGTCGGCTGTCAAGAGATCTTCCAGCGTGGCATCAGCCGCTTTTTTTAAAACCACTTCCACGCCTTCAATCCCGCGCGCCCCGAGCGCCACGGCATCGGCCATCTCTTTTGTGTTGCCCGTCTGGGAATGATAAACGATTAATATTTTAGCCATATCATTTTCTACCGGTTTTTATTGATAATACATTAAAATAAAAAGAAGAGCAAAGTGAAAAGTGAAGGGAGAATAGTGAATATCATCTTTCCTCATGCCCGCTCATGACCCTCAAGAGAGAGGAAAGAAATAAAAAAAAGAAGACAAAAATAATGCTTGACATAGCATGGCTATTTGGCTATATTACCAAATACATTAAGGAGAAGACAAAATGAAAAGCATGGTAAAACCGCAGCATGAAGCAAGGGCAAAAATTATCAAGGCTATGGCTCATCCCAGCAGGCTGTTTATTATCGAAGCGCTGAATAAAAAAGAACACTGCGTTGGTGAACTGACGGAAATGATCGGCGCGGATGCGTCAACTATTTCGAAACATTTGAGCGTTTTAAAAAACGCCGGCCTGGTCATTGATGAAAAAAGATCCAATTCCATCTACTATAGTTTACGCGTGCCTTGCATCATAGACTTTTTCGCCTGTATCGAAGACGTCTTATCTGCCAATGCTAAAGACAGCGCAAAGATTTTGAAATGCTGCAAAAAATAAGGGAGGAAATTATGAAAATAGCAATATTGGGCATGGGTTGCGCGACCTGCAACAAACTGGAAGATACGGTTCGTCTTGCCGTTAAGGAAACAGGCGTTGACGCGCAGATAGACCATGTTAAAGACATAAAACAAATTATGGCCTACGGCGTCATGACAACTCCCGCGCTGGTCATTGACGGAAAAGTTGTAGCGGCGGGGAAACTTCCGTCTCTGGCGGATATTAAAAAGATGATCGGCGGATAAAAAATCCCCCTCAATCCCCCTTTAGGAAAGGGGGACAAAAAGACTGGATTCCCCGGTCAAGCCGGGGAATGACAAAAATCATGAGGATGAGTTAAAATGGCTGAATGCTGTAAAACCGATAAAGGCGACAAGAAAAAAATAAATTATTATATTCCTTTTTTGCTGATCCCATTGGCGGTTCTGATCTATATTTTTTTAGAGCAGGGAGTTGATTTTCTTGTCTATGGAATTTTGAATTTGGATAAGAATTCGCACCTGACCGAGTCAATCAGATTTTTTCTTTATGACACGCCCAAGGTGTTTATCCTCCTGACGGTTATTGTTTTTGTTGTGGGAATCATCCGGTCATACTTTTCACCGGAAAAAACAAGAAAAGCATTGGAAGGGAAACCTCTATTTGCCGGTAACGTCATGGCCGCTTCTTTGGGTATTTTAACACCCTTTTGCACCTGCTCGGCCATTCCTCTTTTTATCGGCTTTGTGGAAAGCGGAATTCCGCTGGGTGTCACCTTTTCTTTTCTTATTGCCGCGCCGATGATTAATGAAGTCGCGCTGGTTCTGCTCTTCGGCCTCTTCGGCTGGAAAACCGCCCTGCTCTATGCCTCCACCGGACTGCTTATCGCGATAGTTTCCGGCTGGGTTATCGGCAAACTGAAAGTGGAACGCTTTGTCGAGGAATGGGTTTATGAAATCAAAGCCGGCGATTTTCAGATGGCAGAACAAAAGGTTACTTTTACCGACAGAATTCAGGCGGGTCATACCGCCGTGGTGGATATTGTTTCCAAAGTCTGGATTTACATTGTAGCCGGCATTGCCGTCGGCGCCGCCGTTCACGGTTATGTGCCGGAAAACTTTATGGCTTCCATCATGGGCAAGGAAGCGTGGTGGTCTGTTCCACTGGCGGTGTTGATCGGTGTTCCGCTCTATTCCAACGCGGCGGGCATCATTCCGATTCTTCAGGCGCTATTGGAAAAGGGCGCATCCCTCGGCACAGCGCTGGCGTTCATGATGTCGGTTATCGGGCTATCGCTGCCGGAAATGATTATTTTGAGAAAAATTATCAAGATTCCTTTGATTGTTATTTTTATCAGTGTTGTTGCGACAGGCATTATGATTGTGGGATTCCTCTTCAATTGGATTTATTAAAAAAGCATGGGTGATTTAAACAAGATATATATCGAACCAACGAATCGTTGTAATCTGAATTGTGTCACCTGTATTCGTAATTCATGGGACGAACCTTTCGGAGATATGGATTGGTCCGTATACCAGACATTGATCGGCGGTCTGGCGGATTTTCCCGAAGTGAAAACAATTTCTTTTGCCGGAATGGGAGAACCATTGCTCCATCCGAAACTTCCTGAAATGATTCATCTCGCCCATGAACGCGGATTGAGGACAGAGATGACAAGCAATGCCATGCTTCTGACCCCGGCAATAGCCGGTCAGCTTGTCGATGCCGGACTTGATCAGTTTGCCGTTTCCATCGACGGTGGTTCGAATGAGGCTTATGAAAACATCCGCCAGGGCTCTTCTCTGGAACAAATCATCAAGAACGTTGCGCATCTAAGTCGTATCAGCAGAGTAAAAAATGTCACTGGTCGGGTCTGTGCCGCCGCACCGACTCTGATCAGAATCGGCGTTGTATTCGTGGCCATGCAAAGCAATATCCAGGAACTACCCCAAATCAAAAAAATCGCACAAAATATCGGAGCTTCCTTTATCCTCGTGACAAATGTTCTGCCTTACACGGCCGGCCTGCAAGATGAAATTCTCTATCGTTTCAGACCGGTCGCAAAAAAACCGCCGGGTTCGGCTCTACACCCTCTCTGGATACTGCCGAATATGGATTTTAACGAAAAAACAATGAAGCCTTTATCCGAAATCTTTAAAGGATCGTCAAATCTTGCGTTTCTTGATTTACCCTTGAGCATGCGAAACAATTATTGCCCTTTTGTCGCTGCCGGAAGTGTTTCCGTGGGCTGGCATGGCGGCATTAGCCCCTGTGTGCCGCTTATGCATTCATATTCTTGTTTCATCCGTAATAAAGAGAAAAGGTTTCTCCGTTGCGAATACGGACGTCTGCCAAACCGTTCCCTGAAAGAAATCTGGACTGATGCGGAATATCTCTCTTTTCGTAACCGTGTCCGCGTTTTTGATTTCCCAACCTGTACGGATTGTGTTGGATGCGAATTATCTGAAAAAAACGAAGAGGATTGTTATAATAACAAATTTCCCGTTTGCGGAGATTGCCTTTGGGCGCAGGGAGTTTTACGCTGTCCGTAGCGATGAGATTAAAGAAAAATTATCAAACTGCCGCTGATTGCCATATTTATCAGTGTGGTCGCCACAGACATTATGATTGTGGGATTCATGTTTAATTTGATCTATTAAAATAATTATTTGGAAAAGGCATTGCAAATAAAAGAGCCCAAGAAATGACTTTAACATGCCAGGGTTTATTTGATAGCAGGCCTTAATTTCAGGAGACAACCATGACGTTATCAACGAGGCTATTGGCCTTATGACTTTAGAAATCTACTTGATCAGCGCCGTTTCGGTCTTTTTCTTTTCGGGTCTTTTAGCTATGGCCGGATTGGGCGCCGCTTTTATTTTCGTTCCTCTATTTTACTATCTGGGAGTGCCGCTGGCCGAAGCTGTGCCGACGGCGCTTTTACTCAACGTCGTTAGTCTGATGTTCGCGACCGTAAATTATTATCGCGGCGGACTGATCAACTGGCGTATCGGCCTGCCGATTATGATCACAGCGGTTTTGCTGGCGCCCCTGGGCGCTCACACAACGCCGTTTGTTGACAAACGTCTTTTCCTCGGTATGTTCTCAGCTTTCCTTGTTTTTGCAGGCTTCATGATGCTCTTTTACAAACCAAAGCCGCGATTGCAGCCACTGAGTCGCACGGTCGAATCCGGTGCCGGTGCAGCTGTCGGCACAGTGGCCGGCTTTCTTGGTGGTTTGCTGGGTGTAGGTGGCGGGAATTTCATCGTCCCCGTTCTTAACTGGCTCGGCATGGATGCAAAGGTTGCCGCCGGAACCACGGCCATGATTGTTGTGTTTGCCTCTTTATCGGGCTTCCTCGGCCATGTTACCCTTGGAGGACTAAGTCCTGTTTTTCTCGGAATAATGGCTTTGATGAGCGCCGGTGGCTCCATTGTCGGGTCGCAGATGATGAAAACAAAGATATCCAGCACACAATTAAAAAAAATCATCGGTGTGTTGCTCATGGCCATCGCCGCCAAGATGATTTTTGATATATTCAGATAAGCTAACAAGAGAAAGTTTTTTATTAAGATGAATTATGTTCCACCGAAATATGATGAAGGTTGACAACTTTGAATAGATTTTAACAAAATTATTTTTTCAGACAAAAAAGGAGATGCATCATGAACGAACTGAAAGAGCTCTATGAACTGGGATTAAAGTTTCACGGACACAAATGCCCGGCCATGCCTATGGGGATCAGAGCCGGTCTCGCCGCGCTGAAGGCCCTGGGTGTAAAGCGGTCTCAGGACAAGGAACTGGTCGTAGAGGCCGAAACAGGAGAGGGACATGCCGCGGGCTGCTTCGTGGACGGCATCATGGTCGCCACGGGCGCAACCTACGGCAAGTCGAATATAAAAAAACTAAACTATAGTAAGATGGCTTTTACTCTTATCGATACGGCAACAGACCGAGCCATCCGCGTCTCTCTCAAACCGGAGTTCTTCGAAAAAGCTCTGGCATCACCATTTGTGCAAAAAAGGAAAGAGGGTGTGTTGCCCCAGAATATCCCCGCGGAGATCACACAGCCCCAAGTAGACCGGATACTATCTCTACCTGAAGGCGATTTTCTCAACATAAGCGAGGTATTTACCAGGAAGATAACCAGAGGCAAGGGGAACTTCGAGACTAAAAGGTGCGCCAAATGCGGTGAGGCTGTTTTTACAGACAAGTTAAAAGAGGGGTCCGGCGGCAAACTGATCTGTATCCCCTGCAGTGAATAGGACAAGGAGATTATTACACATGAAACTCCGTTCAAAATTATTTATTGTAACTTCGGCGTTGATGGTAGCATTTACTTTTTCCTCACTTTCGGTTGATTGCTCTTATGCTGATACACAAAACACTTCCAGTAAATCGACTGCAAAATCCGATACTATTTTAGTCACCTTTGTGGAAATCGGCGCGGCCAAATGTATCCCCTGCAAGGCCATGCAGCCGATCATGAAAGCGGTGGCTGAGGAATACAAGGGACAGATCAATGTTGTTTTTCACGATGTCTGGACGCCACAAGGTAAAGCCGATGGGATGAAATACAACATCAGGATGATTCCCACGCAGGTCTTTCTGGATAAAAACGGCAAGGAATACTTCCGTCATGAAGGCTACTTTCCAAAGGATGATCTTGTCAAAGTACTCAAGATGCAAGGTGTCAAGTAATGATCGTCGATCTTTTCACCTGGCTTTCGCAGGCTCTGACCCAATCTCCGCAAATCGCCATTGGGGCAGCGTTTATCTGGGGAATTCTTTCTGTGGCTATGTCGCCCTGTCATATCGCGTGCATTCCTTTAATCGTCGGATTCATTGACGGCCAGGGAAACATCAGCACAAGGCGGGCTTTCGGCCTTTCGCTTCTCTTCGGGCTGGGTATTCTGATCACGATCGGCATTATCGGACTCATTACGGGACTTGCGGGAAGAATGATCGGCGATATCGGCGGCTATGGCAACTATTTTGTGGCTGTTATTTTCTTTGCTGTCGGTCTCAATTTGCTGGGATTTCTACCGCTTCCTTTTATGGAAGGCGGTGCGAATCCGAATTATAAAAGAAAAGGTTTTCTGGCGGCTTTCATTCTGGGACTACTTTTCGGCATTGCTCTGGGTCCGTGTACCTTTGCTTACATGGCTACAATGCTGGGCGTTGTTTTCAACATAGCTTCCACAAAAATTGTTTTTGCCCTTTCTCTGCTTCTGGCTTATGGTATCGGACACTGCACGGTTCTTGTATTAGCGGGCACTTTCACGGAGGTAGTTGAGCACTATCTCCACTGGAGCGAAAAATCGAAAGGCGCGGTTATTCTCAAGAAGGTTTGCGGTATTTTTGTGATTTTAGGCGGCGTCTATTTAATACTTTTAAACATATTATAATCAGGAGGATATATGTATGTCGGAACATGTTGCGGATAAATTGTCATTTCTGGATCGTTTTTTGACTTTGTGGATTTTCGGAGCCATGATTCTGGGTGTGGGGCTTGGTTATTTCATTCCCGGCGTCGAGGCCTTCATCAATACATTTCAAATTGGCACAACGAATATTCCCATTGCCGCCGGCCTTATTCTGATGATGTATCCGCCATTTGCCAAGGTAAAATACGAGGAATTGCCGGAAGTATTCCATAATGGGAAAGTTCTCGGATTATCACTTGTACAAAACTGGCTGATCGGTCCTGTCTTAATGTTCATTCTGGCTATTGTATTTTTGCCCGATAAGCCCGAATACATGGTCGGCCTGATTATGATTGGGCTGGCGCGCTGTATCGCGATGGTGATCGTCTGGAATGAACTGGCCAAAGGCAATACGGAATACGCCGCAGGCCTTGTCGCTTTTAACAGTATTTTTCAGGTTCTTTTCTACAGCGCTTTTGCCTGGTTTTTTATTACCGTGCTGCCACCCTATTTCGGATTTTCCGGCAGTATCGTTGAGGTCAGCATCAGTCAGATTGCCAAAAGCGTTTTTATTTATTTGGGCATTCCCTGCATTGCCGGAGCATTGACGAGACTTATCGGTGTAAAGATCATGGGCAAAGAAAAATACCATGAGCGCTTTGTGCCGCTGATCTCGCCGCTGACACTCATCGCTCTGCTTTTCACCATCGTTGTCATGTTCAGTCTGAAAGGCAATCTGATTATTACACTCCCTCTGGATGTTGTAAGGATTGCCATTCCACTGCTGATCTATTTCGTCGTTATGTTTCTGGTTTCGTTCTATCTGGGAAAAAAGATGGGAGCGGATTACTCGAAAACAACCACGCTGGCTTTCACGGCGGCAAGCAATAATTTTGAACTGGCGATTGCTGTGGCCATTGCCGTCTTCGGCATTAATTCCGGCGCGGCTTTTGCCGCCGTCATCGGTCCGCTGGTGGAAGTGCCGGTGATGATCGGCTTGGTTAATGTCGCGCTAAAATTTAAAAAGAAATATTTTTTAAAATAAGATATAAGGCGAATTCTAAATACAAGGTGATTTCGGGGCGCTAAGAAGGATTGCCGCGTTCCACGCTGGAGACCGCTCTGATAAATAAGGATGATTGCTGACAATATTTATGAAAGAATTTATTAGAAAATATCGTAACCTTATGACCATTGCGTTGTCGCTTGCCGGCATCGTATTGATGATGTATTATGACTATTGCGATACGGAATGCAGTTATCTGCGGGGTGATATCTGGGGCATTGATCTCAAATGGGTCGGCATCGCTTATATGACGGCTGTGATTATATTTGCCGCGTTCCGTCAATCGTCTTTTGTACGAGCGCTGCTGGCGGCAGGCCTCGGCGTGGAAGTGCATCTCTATGCATTTCAGATACAGAACGACGTCTATTGCCCCTTTTGTCTGGCATTTTCGGTCTTGCTGATCTTGTCGTTTATCATTAATTATGAAGTACCATCCGCCTGGCGCGAAAAAAAACGCCGGTTGTGGCTATATTTTCTCGGGGAGGTCGATTTTCCTATGTTAAGGATTCACAAGCTGCCGTTGCTGCTTTTTAGTTTGTTGGGGTATTTATCTATTTTATTTACTTTTTCCGGTTCCGTCACACCGGCTTTCGGGCAGGAAGTTGCAGCCGGAGTCCCGTCTCTGGGAAAAGGAAAATACGAAATTGTTATGTTTGCCGACTATTTCTGCCCGCCGTGCCTTCGTATTGATACAAAGGCCGAACCTCTATTGAAGGAATTGCTGGCAACCGGCAAGATAAAAATAACATTTGCTGATGTGCCTTTTCATCGCTTTACGCCGACCTACATTAAATATTATCTTTACGCGGTTAATGCCCATTCCGGCACAAAGAATGTTTTTCATATCCGAAAAACACTCTTTGAAGCGGCACAGGTTAAACATATCGAGACGGAAAACGCTCTGATTGCTTATTTAAAACAACAGAAAATATCGTTAAAACCGATTGATGAAAAATCGATTTTTTCAATACTTTCGTCAATGATTAATGAAAATAATATCAAGTCCACACCCACCTGCATCATCAGGTATTCAGCCACGGATGTTAAAAAATTCGTTGGCGATGAAGAGATATGGAACGGACTCAATGCATTAAAAACGCATCTATCAGCAGGAGAAAAATAATTTCCTAAACGGCGGCAATGCGTCGGGATATTTTCTTCAGCTGACTGATCTGACGCCTGAATCGAATGGATTTTTCGTTTTCTTTAGATTCCAGAGCCTCTAATCTCAAAGCTTTGAGCTCACGGATTTTTGCCTTGAGTTCGGTTTTGGTCATCTTGATCCTGCCGGTATGTTTCTTTTTTCTGACAGGAGTTTCATCCTTGATGCCCCGCGCTTCTTTGATAAAGATAACGAGTTCCTCCTTCTTCATTTCATGGATCGCCTTTTCATGGGGTATTTCCGCGGCAATCTCCCGTAATTCCTTAATGGTTAGCTTTTCCAGGTGTTTTTCATGATTTTCTTTCTTGTGGGTTTCTTCCGACATCGCTCATGGACCTCCTTGTTGTTTATATATTTCGGGAATCAAATTGCAATGCAAAAAAATGTGTAATGTTATTATACCACAGCAGAGTGAGTGGTTCAACCAGTTCCGTATATTTCTTGACAAATCACTCTCTACATGCAATAGACTCCGCATCATTGCAATTTTCAGGTCAAGAGAAGAGTATTATTAATAAAAAACAGGAGGATTTTTATGTCTAGAAGAAACGTTATTATTACCTTAGTACTGATGCTTTTGATTGTTGCAACAACCGGTTTTGCCGCTGACAAGTATCAATGGAAACTTGCCGATACCGAAGATAACTGCCAGATATATACAAGTGCGGTTCCCGGCAAAGAATACATAGCGGCTAAGACCACATGCCTTATTCCAGCCAGAATAGAAGTCGTTGCCACCGTTCTCAGAGATATTGCCAATTATCCGGAATGGATGTCGGATTGCAAAGAAACAAAAATGTTAAAAGTTGTTGATGACCAGAATGATGTGTTCATATTCTGGTTCCGTCAGCATGTTACGCTGCTTACGGACAGGGATATGGTTCTCAAAAGCAAGACCGTCATTGATATGAAGAATGGCACAAATCTGGTTTACGCCGATTCAACCAATGAAATACCCTATGATGCGAAAAAAGGATATGTCAGGATGCCTGCATTTTATTCATTATACACGCTTCAATGGGTTGACCGTGAAAATACCAAGGTAACCTTTATGATCGATCCTGACCTTGGCCCGGGAGTTCCGACCGGAATCGCGAATAAAACGATCAAATCAATTCCATATAAAAGTTTAAAGAAGATGATGCACATGGTGAAAAAGAGCAACTATATTGAAGCCGCCAGGACATCTAAATACAATAAGATGGCTGAGGATTTTGTTAAATCCGGACATAAATAATTACCCGGCCTTCCCGTAAATCTAATACAAGGCGGGCCATTCCATGACCCGCCTTTCTATTATTTTTAAAGTTATATTGAAGTCAATATAATAATATATCAAATTTCGCAGGAGGATTTTCATGTCAAAAAAAAATGTTATCGTTACCGTAGTATTGATGCTTTTGATTGTTGCTACAACCGGTTTTGCCGCTGATAAGTATCAATGGAAACTTGTCGATACCGAAGACAACTGTCAAGTATACACCAGCGCGGTTCCCGGTAAAGAATATATCGCCGCTAAAGCTACATGCGTCATCCCCGCTAGAATGGACGTACTGGGCTTGATCATCAGGGATATTGCCAACTATCCGGAATGGATGCAAGATTGCAAAGACACAAAAATATTAAAAGTAGTAGATGATCAAAACGATGTTTTTATATTCTGGTTCCGTCAGCATGTTGATCTGTTTACAGACAGGGATATGGTCATTAAAAGCTATGTAGAAAATAAATATGACAAAGGAATGGTTATCGTTCATGGCGACTTAACCACTGAAATCCCTCATGATGCAGGCAAGGGATACATCAGAATGCCTTCATTTAGTTCAGTGTTTACACTTGAGTGGATGGACCAGGGACACACGAGGATAAGTCTGGCGGTTGATCCGGATCTGGGCAAAGGTTTACCAAAATCTGTCGCAAATATGTTGATCAAAACGACTCCGCTTAAAAGTTTAAAGCACATGAGGAAACTGGCCAAAGATCATAAAATCGTTGCGGCGGCTAAGGCATCCAAATACAATAAGGCCGTTGAAGACGCCATTAAGGCGGGATATATAAAATAACAACATTAAAAAATATATCCAGAAGCATTAGAAGTTAAACGGATTTTGTTGTTTGTAAAGTAGTTCTTTGAAATCAGTAATTTTCTAAATGGCAGATTTCAAACATAGGCAAATCTTCAATTTCAAATGAAAGTTTAATTTTTTCTGAATATTTCCAATGCTTGCCGGATCAACAAGACTGTTAATATTAGAGTTATTTTTTTATGAATTAATTTGTTAGTCAATGCTTGACATTATGATTTTATCAATATATAAAACGCAACTTACATAAAAAGGCTCTAGGACGTCCCTATCGTCTAGTGGCCTAGGACACGGCCCTTTCACGGCTGTAACCGGGGTTCGACTCCCCGTGGGGACGCCAAAACACAAATAAAAAAAGGACAATTTTCTCAAATTGTCCTTTTTTATTGATCTGAATATAAATCTTATTCTTCTTCTTTTTTCTTGGCAGTTTTCTTCTTGGGCACTGCTTCACCATCAGCAGACGGCTGTTTCTTGGCTTTTTTCGGCGCCGCTTCATCCGTGGCCGCCGATTCCTTCTTGGGTTCTTTTACCGGAGCTTCATCTTTAGTGGCCGGTTGTTTCTTAGCTTCTTTTTCTGCAGTTTCCGCTTTCTTTTTTTGTTTCGGCTCGGCCTGTTTTGCTTCCGGAGCCGGTTTTGATTTTTCTTCTTTCTTTGCCGGTTCAGCCAGCTTTTGCGCCTTCGCCTGCGCTAATTCCTGAGCACGCTTGATTAATTTTTCCGATGCCGCAATCCTTACATTGGTCTCTCTAATTTTTGATTTCAGGCTTTTAACAACAGGATCGCTCTGAGCTTTTTCTTTGCCGATCCCTTTTTGATCCAATTGCTGTAATCGCAGGGCCAGTTTTTTTTCAAATACCCGGAGTTGTTCAACCCTTACATTCTTGCTCTTTGATGCCATTTTTCCTCTCCTTGTGTTTATGATATGGTTTATTTTTGAAATAACAATTTTTTTGCTTTAAAGCTATAAATATTATTACCACAGATAAGATTAATTTTCTTCATGAAATTACAATTAATTTATTATTTTAGCGCCAATAATCCAATAACTTCAACATGACTTGTTTGCGGGAACATATCAACGGGCAGGAGACTGAGCAGATTATAACCGCATCCATTTAAATATTGAACATCCCGCGCCTGTGTGGCCGGATTGCAGGAAATATATATAATTTTACGGGGGCGCAAATCTGCAATGGATTGCAGCACTGTTTTTTCACAGCCCGTGCGGGGAGGATCAAGAACGATCAAATCGACCTTATCCCCCTGCGGCAGAAATCTTTCCCGCAAGACTTTTCCAATATCCCCGTGAATAAATCTTACATTTTTTACGCCCAGATTTTCGGCATTGATTTGCGCATATTTTACCGCTTTTTCATTTATTTCTATGCCAATGACCTCTTTGGCGCAGGACGAAAGAAAAATAGAAAAAAGCCCGCTCCCGCAACAGGCATCAACAAGAGTATTAATTTTATCGGCCGCAGCCAAACGGCAGACCTCATCCACCAATCTATCCGTCAGATATAAATTGGCCTGAAAAAATCCATCGCGGGGAACCAGAAAATTTTCTCCTTTAACGGTTCTGATAACTGACTCTTTTTTACCGGGCTGGCCGGCCGGACAGTCTGACCATATTGTCAACGGCGCATCTTTATTATGCCTCAGGCCTTTATTCTCCCGCAAAGCGCGTATTTTTTCATTAATGGTTTCTTCCATTATCCCGCAATTTTCGATATCCACAAGCTTGCCGCCGGAAATATCTAAAAAACCGATTTCCCATCTATCCGGCATAAATCGGGCGTGATACTGAGCTTTGCCGCGGTAATTATAAATCATCGGTGAGGCTACCGCGTCCAAAACAGGCGGATTCCCGATTTTACCGATTTTCCAGAAAGCTTCCTGTACCTGCTTCTTTTTGATGGACAGCTGATATTCATAATCCAGATGCTGATAGCAGCATCCGCCGCATTTTTCATAATAACGGCACAAAGGTTTTGTCCGCCATGGAGAGGGTTTGATTATTTTTAATATCCTGCCCCGGACAAATCTCTTTTTCAATTGAGTTATTTCAACTTCCAATTCATCGCCCGGTGCGGAAAATGGAACAAAAACAACAAAATTATCAATACGTCCCACTCCTTCACCGCCGAAGGCCACTGAATCAATTTTTATTATTATCCGGTCTTTGATCTGCAAAATAATTCCCCTTTGATCTTAATAACATATAGACGAAGCGACCGTCAATGATCAATGGTATTTTTCTTTACAACTCGAACTAATCTTGTTAATTAACTATGTCTTAAAAAGGAAATTATGCGCTTAAAAAAATTATATTACTTATCTGCTGTAAACGGCCTCGTAAAAAGCTCCAGGGGCAAGGCGCACAAATGCCGAGGAATGAGGCGTATATTTTAATACGCCGCAAGCCTGCCCCGGCGAAGGCCGGGGAGGAATGCCGTGCAACGCAGCACATGGACTTTTTACGAGGTCGTTAAATGTCAGAAAGAAAATCGATTCTTTGCCCCAATTGCCGCAAATTAATCAGTGTGGACGAACCTGTCTGCCCTTATTGCGGACTTATTCGTCCCGGTTTGCACAATACGGCCGGCGTGATCCGGAAAATTTTTTTAGGCTCAGACCCGGTCAGAACAATTATTTATGTTAACATTGCTTTTTATGTTCTGTCTCTGATTTTAGATCCGCAAGGAATCCTTGCCGGCGGAGGCGCTTTCAATTTGCTTTCGCCATCAGGCGACAGTCTTTTCTTACTGGGAGCAAGCGGTACGATTCCTGTTATCGGAGCTCATCGTTTCTGGACTTTAATTTCCGCTTCATTTTTGCACGGCGGAATTTTTCATATTCTCTTTAACATGATGGCCTTATACCAGCTGGGTCCTTTCGTGCTGAGGGAATTCGGCTTCCATCGCTTTATTAATCTCTATATTATTACCGGAGCCTGCGGTTTTGCCGCTTCCGTTTTGTTTGGGGTTCCCTTCACCATCGGAGCTTCCGCCAGTATCTGCGGATTAATCGGCGCCATTATCTATTACGGCAAAAGCCGCGGCGACTCTTATGGAGAAGCCATATATAAACAGGCATTGGGATGGATCGCGGGGTTGGTAGTTTTCGGACTTATATTCAGCGGTATCAATAACTGGGCACATGGCGGCGGAATATTGTCGGGAATAGGCCTGGCCTTCCTGATGGGCTATAACGATAATAAGCAGGAAAGCGCATGGATCAAGCTTTTGGCCTATGCCTGTATCCTGCTTACAGTCTTGATTTTAATCTGGGCCATTGCCAATTCACTGCTGGACGTCAAAAATATATCAATCTAACGGAATTAAAAAGAACAGGAGTATCATTGAATGTCTCAATCGCATTTCCCCGAGCCGACATTGCAAGCCGGTGAAGAATTACACGGATTTAAAATTGCACGCGTGAAAACGTTCCCCGAAATCCGGGTTACGGCCTATGAAATCGAGCATAAAAAGACAGGAGCAAAAGTTTTGCACCTGCACTCGTTTGACCATGAAAATTTATTTGCGATTGGATTTCGCACTCCGCCGTCCGATTCCACGGGACTGCCGCATATCCTGGAACATTCCGTACTGGCGGGTTCCGAAAAATATCCGCTGAAAGACGTTTTTAAAGAATTAATGCGTTCGACCCTGCAAACTTTTATCAACGCCTTCACTTATCCGGATAAGACCATTTATCCGGTCGCCAGCCAGATCAAAAGCGATTTTTTCAACCTCGCCCGTGTTTATATCGATTTAGTCCTGCATCCGCGGATGCTTCAGGAAACTTTTCTTCAGGAAGGCCACCATCTTGAATTTTCCACGCCGGATGATTTATCCAGCGATCTGATTATTTCCGGCATCGTTTACAATGAAATGAAGGGCGCCTATTCATCTGCGGATTCCCTGATGTTCAAAGTCCTGCAGGAAAATCTCTATCCCGACAGTGTTTACGCTTTTGATTCGGGCGGCGATCCCGATGTGATTCCCACCCTCACCTACGAACAGTTTCGGGAATTTCATCGCACTTATTATTCGCCGACCAACGCGCGGTTTTTTATTTATGGCGACATCGCCACATCCGAGCATCTGGCGTTTCTCTCCGAAATGCTCGACGGTTTTGAGCGCGTGGAAATAAACTCATCTATTAAAAGCCAGGAGCGCCTGAGAGCCCCCCGTGTCGTCCGGAGCCTTTATCCCATAGGAAAAGACGAATCTCTTGAACACAAAACCATGGTAAACATGGCCTGGATGATGTCCGACAACACGGATTATGAAACGTCTCTGATGCTGGAGATCATATCAGCCCTCCTTGTAGGCAGCGCCGCCAGTCCTCTGCGCAAAGCGTTGATCGATTCCGGCCTGGGGGAAGATCTGACGCCGGTGTGCGGTATGGAAGCAGACTTGAAGCAATTAATGTTTTGCGTGGGTTTAAGAAATACGCAAAGTTCGGATGTGGAAAAAATTGAAAAACTGATTTTTGACACATTACGGAATATTGTTATTGATGGTTTTGATAAGGAACTGATCGAAGGCGTGCTGCATCAGGTTGAGTTTCACGGCAAGGAAATAGTTCGCGGCTCTTACCCTTACGGCATTTCTTTGATGGGCGGCGTCTTTCAAACATGGCTCTATGACGGCGATCCGTTAATCGGATTGGATTTTCCGCAGGCGATTGAAACTATCCGCCGGCGCTGGACGGATGATCCTCAAATTTTTCAGAAGATGACACAGCAATGGTTCGTGGATAATCTCCATCGCATTTTGGCGATTATGGAACCGGATGTTGATTTCAATGAGAAAAAAGAAAAAATTTATCAGGAGAAAATGGCTAAGCTGAAATCATCACTGCCGGAAAGCAAACTGGCGCAAATAAACGTCCAGGCAAAAGAGTTGAAGGAATTTCAGGCCCGGCAGGATTCGCCCGAGGCTGCGGCAACCATACCCAAGCTGAAACTCGAAGATATTCCCCGATCAATAGATACCATTCC
Source organism: Deltaproteobacteria bacterium HGW-Deltaproteobacteria-13 (assembly GCA_002840555.1). GTDB lineage: Bacteria > Desulfobacterota > Syntrophia > Syntrophales > Smithellaceae > Smithella. The sequence goes on along the minus strand of PHBJ01000012.1, from coordinate 146,354 downwards.
CACACAAAATTCTTTCATCGCAGGAGTACCGGCTCTCGAACACGAAATTTTCACCAACGGGATCGCCTATGTGGATTTGGCTTTTGATATAGCGCATGTGCCGGAAGCGCTTCAGCCTTACCTTCCGCTGATGGGCAAAATGATTACCGGAATGGGAGCCGCCGGCTTCACGTATGAGGAAATGGCCAAACGCATCGCCCTGAAAATGGGCGGCTTGGGCTATGATCTGGCCACGGGCTTCACCGCGGATGCAGGCGCGACCTGGCAGAAAGTGATCATTTCTTTCAATGCGCTTTATCGCAATTTGCCGGACGCGATCAACATCTTAAGCGATATTATTTTCGCCAGTGATCTTAACGCGGACGCGCGAATGAAGGATTTGATAGCCGAAAGAAAAAATAATCTGCAATCGGCCATTGTCCCTTCCGGCCACATTTTTGCCAAAATGGCGGCAGGCGCCGCGCTCACCACGCCCGCTTACCGGGATGAACAATGGCATGGACGCACGCAATTGAAATTTGTGCAGAATACAGCCAATCATTTCGGCCGGGAAAAACAAGATCTGCGCGAGAAACTGGAATTGTTACGAAAAATCGTCTTTAACAGAGAAAATCTTGTTATCAATTTAACCGCCGACACTAAAGGGTTGAATATCGTCAAAGAAAATATTTCGGAACTTCTCAATAAGCTTCCGGCTTCGGCAACGGCAAAGCCGGCGGGCAAACCCCTGCTGGCTCCTGTATTTGCCGGGATTTCCATACCGGCGCAGGTCTCTTATGTCGCCTATGTTTTGAAAACGCCTGCTTACACCGATCCGGCTTGTCCCCTTTTAATGATTTCGGCCAAAGAATTATCCAACAGTTATCTTTACAAGCATATTCGTGTTCAGGGCGGCGCTTACGGAGGCATGTCCTCCTTTGATCCGTTGATGGGATTATTTTCTTTTCTTTCCTATCGCGACCCGCACATTGTGGAAACATTGCAGGTATTCAAAGACGCGCAAGTCTTCTACTCCCAAAATGAAATTTCCGCGGGTGAAATGGAGAAGGCAATCATCAGCACCATTGGCATGGTGGACAAACCATTAGATCCGGCAGGCCGCGGTTATATCTCCCTGATGCGCAGCTTTTCCGAAATTAAAGACGATATGCGCCAAACATTCAGAAACAATATCCTGTCGGCTACTCCGCAAAAATTAAAAAACACTTTGGTTGATTATTTTTCGCAAGCGGCAAAATCGGCGGCCGTGGCTGTATATTCCGCTCCGGAAAAATTAAATGAAGCCAATAAGCGGCTGGATGGGAAACTTATTCTGGAACATCTTTCGGATGACTAGAGAATTGCGGACTCCATGGAAAAATCTTTAACCGCCGCAATGATTAAGCTCTTCTATCCGACTATTAAATCACCCTTAAAATGTAAAGGTCAAACCGGCAGTAATAATACTGGCTCTGTAATCAAGATCAGCATAGATTCCATCACTGTGACTACTACCAATGTTTGGATAGGCCGCTAAGTATTTATAGCCTACGCCTAAACTCAGATTAGGAGCGACATCAATATCCACACCGGCCAGAAACTGCCAGCAGAACCCTCCTCCTGATTCACCCGTCAAAATGTATGTGCCCGATCCGTCATACGCCCTGTCGGTTATATCACCAACACTGGCATACGCGTAACCAACGCCACCCCCAATATAGGGATGGATTGGCCCTTCCGGATAGCGTGCTTTGAGATTAAAGAGAACGGCATGTATGCTCATATTTGCATCCAACGTAGAAGGATAGCCATCGACAGGTGAAGGAATAATTTTGCTGTTATCGAAATCATTGTTGATATAGTTATACTCTACTTCCATCGCCATGATTCTTCTAGTGAAGGGAGTGTTCCAACCTGTTTTTATGCTTAGAAGATAACCATTATTCAAAGTTATATCGAACTTATCGGCACTATTATCAGGATCAGAAACTTCCATTGTCTGAGGGATAACATAACCGCCGGCAATACCAATATAAAAACCTGTATTTGGAGCAGCAAAAACAGACCCGGCAGACAGGAACAACATGAAAGCCGCTATGGCGACACCACTAAAAAATATTTTTTTCATAATAACCTCCTCTTCATTTTCTAAAACACCATAAAAGTTAAAAAACAATTAAGATTCTGGAAAGACATCCATTCGTTCATGTCATAGATCATTATGTTAAATTTTAATCCACTTGCATAACAATGTCAACGTGTGTATTCATCGGCGATGAGCGTCATATTGCGGTTAGTAAAAATAACTAACCGCCGCATTAATTAAATTATTCTAAATCAACGTTTAGAAATAGTAGTGAACTCCAAATGTAGCATTCACGCCACTGAGGTTGACGTCCATGTATACATAGGGATCATCATTGACTTTATTGTCGTAGATCAGCCATGAATAACCCACATCGAAGTTGAATCCTACTTCAGGAAGCCCAGGGAAACTCCATTCCGAACCGATGAATAATCCGGGAGTCAATATGCTTGAGCCATCAATATTACCGGGAGCATCTGTCATACCTAACTGGCCGTAACCGATTTTACCACCGGCATAGAATTTACTGTTGCTTCTGGCAATAATGGCATACATGGCCTTGGCTTCAACCATCCACAAATCTGCTTTCATTAAGGTCTCTTTCTCGCTTCCCTGTTCGATTTCAGCGTCTACCCTGCCGTAAAAGCCACTGGCTTCCAGACCAACACGTTCGCCAATCCAGCCGCGCACGGAAATACCGTTCAGAAAACTACCAACAACCATTCCCTGATAACCAACGCCAACTTTGTTAGCGATGAAATTTTTTCCAGCTTCATCTGCTGCAAAAACAGATCCGGCAGACAAAAACACCATCAAAAGAGCTACTACTAAACATCTTGAAAATCCTTTCTTCATAATAACCTCCTCTTCATTTTCCTAAATTATTTTTGAATGTCAGATGGATAACATTCATTTCACCGGTTTAATTTATCTTAATTTATTTTATTTTGCAACACGAATGAAAAAAGCGAAGCATGACATATGTCGGGCTCCGCTTTTTCTTAAATTTACGATTTATAAGTAAATAATTACCTATTGTTTTTCAGCAACACTCAAACGCGTTATTGCCCGTGTCAACGCGGCGCGCATTCTTTCGTATTCGACATCTTCCTTTGTCATCTGTCCCAAACGCGACTCCGCATTGTCTTTTGCTTTTGCAGCCCGTTCTTTATCAATATGGTCGGATCTTTCGGCTGTTTCAATCAAAATTGTAACTTTACTTCCGGTAACTTCAGCATAACCGGTGTTGACCGAATAATAGGTCTTTTTGCCGTCTTTAATATAATTTAACTCACCGATATCAACAGAGGTCAGGAATGCCTCATGGCCGCGCAACACACCGAACTCCCCTTCCGTTCCCGGAATGGTAACTTCTTCAATATTATCCGAAAAAACCATTTTTTCCGGCGTTACAATTTCAAGCATTAATTCGTCTGCCATTTACTTTTCTCCAGCACAATATTAATTAACCGGCAATCTTTTTGGCTTTTTCCACGGCTTCTTCAATACCACCAACCATGTAAAAAGCCTGCTCGGGCAGATCATCGTGTTTGCCTTCCAAAATTTCCTTAAATCCTCTCACGGTATCGGGGACGGAAACAAACTTGCCTTCTGTGCCTGTAAACTGAGCGGCAACGAAGAACGGCTGGGACAGGAATCTCTGAATCTTTCGTGCCCTGCTGACGGTCAGCTTATCACCTTCCGAAAGTTCGTCCATACCCAGAATGGCAATGATGTCCTGCAAATCTTTATATTTCTGCAATGTCACCTGTACCTGTCGGGCAACCTGATAATGATCCTGACCTATAACATTAGGATCAAGAATACGCGATGTGGAATCCAGGGGATCCACTGCGGGATAAATTCCAAGTTCAGCGATCGGACGGGACAAAACAACGGTTCCGTCAAGATGCGCAAATGTGGTAGCCGGCGCCGGATCGGTCAAATCGTCCGCCGGAACGTAAACACACTGTACGGCTGTAATTGAGCCTTTGTTGGTTGATGTGATGCGTTCCTGCAATTCACCAAGATCCTGGGCCAGTGTCGGTTGATAACCGACGGCCGAAGGCATACGTCCCAACAGAGCGGAAACTTCAGAACCGGCCTGCGTGAAACGGAAAATGTTATCGACGAACAAAAGCACGTCCTGACCTTCGATATCGCGGAAATATTCCGCATTGGCCAGAGCCGTCAGAGAAATTCTAGCGCGGGCTCCGGGCGGTTCCGTCATCTGCCCGTAAATTAGAGCGGCCTGCTTGATAACGCCTGATTCCAGCATTTCACGGTAAAGGTCGTTTCCTTCACGTGTTCTTTCACCCACGCCCGCGAAAACTGAAATTCCGCCGTGGTGCATGGCGATGTTATGAATCATTTCCATCATAACAACCGTCTTGCCGACGCCTGCGCCGCCGAACATGCCCATTTTACCGCCGCGGGGGAAAGGCACCAGCAGATCGATAACCTTAACGCCTGTTTCCAGAACGTGCACGGATGTGTCCTGCTCAAGGAAAGTCGGTGAAAGTCTATGAATCGGCATTTTCGTCTCTGCGTCAATGGGGCCTAGACCATCCACTGGACGACCGACAACGTTCTGAATTCTGCCAAGACATGATTTTCCGACGGGAACGGTAATCGGCGCTCCCGTGTCCTTGCAGTTCATGCCGCGAACCAAACCGTCGGTAACATCCATGGCGATGCAGCGGACAACGTTGTCGCCCAAGTGCTGCGCTACTTCGACAACCAAGTTATCTTCGTTGTCGTTGATCGCCGGATTGGTAATTAAAATAGAGTTTAAAATGCTGGGAAGCTTTCCTTCTTCAAAAGCTACGTCAACAACGGGTCCAATAACTTGAACAATCTTTCCGATATTCATAACTATCTCCTTACAAATAGTCGCATTAATATATTTTACATGCGGCAGATTGCCGCAGAAAAATTAACCTTTCGCCAGAGCTTCGGTACCGCCGACGATATCCATCAACTCCGCGGTGATTGCCGCCTGTCTTGCCTTGTTCATCTTCAGCGTCAAGCTGCTGATCAGTTCTTCGCAATTACTGGTTGCATTATCCATAGCCGCCATCCGCGCGCCGTTTTCGCCCGCCGATGTTTCCAGCAGAGCACGATAAACCAGAACGTGAACATACATCGGCAAAAGCTTATGCAATAAAACTTCTTCCGACGGTTCATAGGAATAATCAAGACGCTTATCAGCATCCACGTCAACGTCCTGTCCGATAGACGGTAAGGGAAATAATCTTACAACCGTCGGCTTTTGGACGGACACATTGACAAATTGATTATAAATCAGATAAAGTTCATCATATTCTTCTTTTATAAAAGACGGGATAACCTCATCAGCGATTGCCACGGAAAGCGTCATATCAAATTTACTGAGTATATCAACCTTCTGAGCAATAACATTTGCTTTTTTCCGGTAAAAATCTCTACCCTTGCGGCCAACGCAAATGAGTGAAATATCTTTACCTTCCGCCGTTTTATCCTTTAAAAATCTATCCGTAGCCTTGATCAGGTTCGTGTTAAAACCGCCGCAAAGACCACGATCGGAAGTCATGCAAATGACGCGAATTTTTTTCGGGTCGCGAACAGCCAGAAGCGGATGCGTGTTGGTATCCACGCGCAATGCCAGGCTATTGAGCACATCCATGAACTTTCCGGCATACGGCCGGAAATCTTCCATTTTTAATTGCGCCGATTTAAATTTCGACGCAGCAACCATGTTCATGGCGCGTGTAATTTGCTTCGTCTTTGCAACACCAACGACTTTTCTTTTTATGTCTTTTAGCGAGGCCACCTGAATTTCTCCTCAACCTTAATTTATACTGAACTTATGAAAGTTTTAATTTAATCCGCAACGAAAACTGAATCGAAATTTGTCAAAACCTCTTTCATCTTCTTTTCCAGTTCCGGAGAGATGATCTTCTTATCTTCTATTTCTTTCAAAATATCCGGGTGCTTGCTTTCAACAAAACTCAAAAGCTGCTCTTCATAGACCCGAACTTTTTCGACATCGTATTTGTCGATAAATCCTCTGGTTCCCGCGAAGAGAACAACGATTTCCTGTCCGAGAGACATCGGCTTATACTGAGGCTGTTTGAGCAATTCCACCAGACGAACACCGCGATCCAGCTGAGCTTGAGTGGCTTTATCCAGATCGGAACCGAATTGGGCAAATGCCGCCAGTTCACGATACTGAGCCAAATCCAGTTTCAAAGTTCCCGCAACCTGCTTCATGGCTTTAACCTGGGCGGCGCCGCCGACGCGGGAAACCGACAAGCCGACGTTGATGGCCGGACGAATACCGGAGAAGAACAAACTCGGTTCGAGATAAACCTGACCGTCTGTAATAGAAATAACGTTTGTGGGAATGTAAGCCGACACGTCACCGGCCTGGGTTTCGATAATCGGCAGAGCGGTGAGCGATCCGCCGCCTAATTCCTTGCTGACACGTGCTGAACGCTCCAGCAGACGGGAGTGATTATAGAAAATGTCGCCGGGATAAGCTTCACGTCCTGGCGGACGGCGAAGCAGAAGAGAAATCTGACGATACGCAACAGCCTGCTTGGACAAGTCATCATAAATGATTAACGCATCCTGGCTTTTATCTCTGAAATATTCACCAATACTGCAACCCGCATATGCCGCGATATACTGAAGCGTTGCCGGATCAGAGGCGCAACCGGCGACGATGCAGGTATAAGACAAAGCGTCATGTTGTTTCAATCTTTCGGCAACCTGAGCCACGGTAGATTTCTTCTGTCCAATGGCAACATAGATGCATTTTACGCCTGTGTCTTTCTGGCGGATGATTGCATCAACGCAAATGGCCGTTTTGCCGATCTGGCGGTCGCCGATAACCAGTTCACGCTGGCCGCGTCCAATCGGCGTCATGGCGTCAATGGCTTTGAGACCCGTGTACATCGGCTCATTAACAGGCTGGCGTGCAATAACACCGGGGGCAACCATTTCAATTCGACGAAACTCGTTTGTTTCAATGGGACCTTTGCCGTCCAGCGGTGCTCCCGTCGCGTCAATAACGCGGCCGAGCAGTGCCTCGCCTACCGGAACCTGTGCAATTTTGCCGGTTCTCTTAACAATGTCACCTTCTTTAATGTGCGTAACCTCTCCCAGAACGGCAACACCGACGTTATCCGCTTCGAGGTTAAGTACCATGCCCAGGATACCGCCGGGAAATTCGAGAAGCTCCATAACCATGGCGTTTTGCACACCGTAAACCCTGGCTATACCGTCACCGACGGACAGGACAGTTCCCGTTTCGCTTATATCCAGCTTTTTCTCGTAGCTTTTAATTTGCTCAGAAATAATTTGACTGATTTCTTCCGCTTTAATTGTTTCCATGTCCTATCTTGCCTCCCCTAAGAGATTCCTCATATTATTCAATTGATTTTTTATACTTCCATCGTAAAGTGTATCGCCAACTCCAATCACCACTCCGCCTAAAAGAGTGGGGTCTTCTTCCACAGTCATTTCCACTTTTTTACCTATTGCCTTTTCGAGGCTCAAACTTATGGAAGAACGCAACTCATCGGAAAGGGCAAATGCTGTTTTCACATTAACACTTACTCTTTTTAGAGTTTCATCCATTAATTGGCGATAGCAAGTCACGATGTCATTTAAAACATCTATTCTTTTCTTATCCACCAGCAGCTTTAAAAAACTGACCGTCATGGCGGATAATTTCAATTTGGCGATTAAACTTTCCACAACACCTTTTTTGCTTACCTGCTCAAAGACAGGATTAGCCAGGAAATCGCTCAAAGATTTGTTTTGGGAAATAATTGACGCAAACTGATCGAGCTCGTTATAATACTGCTCTATTTGTTTCTGCTCAGTTGCAATTTCAAAAAAAGCGCGCGCATAGCGTCTGGAAATATTACTTATCAATTTCTGATTACCACCTTATTTATGTAGTCTTCAACCATTGCTTTGTGATCGTCTTTTGTAATGCTTCTCTTAAGAATCTCTTCAGCCATTTGCACCGACAATTCAACTGCCTGCGCTTTGAGCTGTTCTGTCGCTTTCTTCATTTCCTGCTCAATACGGGCGCCGGCATCTTCTTTCATTTTTATGGCGGTCTTTTCGGCATCTTCAATAATTTTCTGCTTTTCGGTAACGCCCTGAGCCTTGATCATCTCAAAAATTCCGTCGATTTCCAAAGAGGCTTTATCAAGTTTCTCCGAATATTCGCGGTATTTCTTTTCAGCTTCAGACTTTCTCTCTACCGCTTTTTCCAGGGTTTCTTTGATCTCCACACGACGCCCGGAGAAAAATTCTTTAATCTTTCCGGCTAAAAGCCACCACAGAAGACCCACCAGGACAACAAAATTAAAAGTTTTCAGGCCTAAGCCTTTCCACAATGACGCAGCACCGTGGCCACCCTCGGCTTCCGCGGCAAAAGCGAACCCAACCGCAACCAGTAAAATAAATATAGCAAAAATTGAGGAAATTGTTTTTTTCATTGTACGGGCCTCCCCAATATTTTCTGGGCAATCTGCAAAGATAATTCCTTAGAGTAACCATCCAGGATCAGTTTAGCCCGGTCGACTTCCTTATCCATTTTCTGCTGAAACTCGCGGGCGATCACCGGTATTTCATTGCGAACCGCGTCAACAATGTTTTTAGCCTGATTTGCGCCTTCCTGAATTATTTCTTTCTTCAGGTCTGATGCTTTGAGTTTTGCCTGTTTTAATTTTTCTTCGTACTCGGCAACTCTTTTTTCCACGGATTCATTAAAAAGTTTAATTTCGTTTTCCGACTCTTCAAGTTGTTTTTTGCGCCGGTCGATTATGGATAGAATTGGCTTATAAAGGAGTATATTGAGGATAAAGACCAAAGCCAGAAAAATACCCATTTGATAGAGAAGCGAAATATCAGGAATGACGGCAACCAGTGACTTTTCTTCGGCAGCAAAAGCAACATTGGTTGAAATTAAAACGGAAAGTAAAAAGGAAAAAAAGAAAAGCTGTTTTTTCATCGCAGTTGTTTACCTCTGTCTGTTGCATTTCTTACAAAAGCCGCATGTGACCTTTTTTCGCTTAGCAACATTTACCGGCATTCATAAACTAAAATGCATGAAGTTTTTCAATCAAACATGTTTTGAATATTGAACTGCAGGAAGGACCAGAAATCTTACTGCTGCCACTCAAAACTGGGAGTTACTAATCATAACATTATTTGCTTGTCAAGTATTTTCTGACCAGCAGTCTAAATTTTTTTAATCGTCGCCTTTTCAACAATGATAATAAATGGTTGAATGATATCAGCATTGTTTAATCGGTTAATTTTCCGCAAGACCCGGCCGGCAATCTTTTCCGCCCGATTATTCCGCCGGAGGAGAATCCTTTTTCTCCTCCAATATCCCGGCCATATGCGACCGGCCATCAAAGACAGCGCCCTCCTCCATGATAAACACCGGTGTGTGAACGTCGCCTGAAAATTTCCCTTTTGAGTGGATATTGATTTTCTCTTTTACTTCAATGTCGCCCTGCACGTCGCCGCTGATGTAAACACTTTTAACCGCGATGTTCGCTTTAACCAGCGCGCCTTCTCCGACAACCAGCGATCCCTGCCCGAAAATCTCTCCCTGAAAATTTCCGTCGATACGAACAGACCCGTTAAAGATCAGTTTACCGATAAACTCCGCTCCCTGGCCCAGGAAGGCCTTAATCTCTTCGACTTCTTTCTTTTTCTCCCACACGTTATCCCCCTTGAATTTCCCGCATCAAATTAAATTAATCCATCACAATTTTATCAACAATGTTTTTACCGTCTTCAATGGATGGCTAACGCTGCAGAATAAATCTGCGCGCGCTTACATTGATTAACAACCCTATCGCCACCATCAGAGAAAGCATGGCGGATCCGCCGTAACTGAAGAAAGGAAGCGGAATACCGACAACCGGCAGGATGCCCAAAACCATTCCTATATTGATAAAAACTTCCCATGAAATAAAAGCCGTTACGCCGAACGCCGTAATTGTGCCTAATAAATCTCTCGCTTGCAAGGCAATTTTTAATCCCCAAAGGATAATCACCATAAACAGAATGATCAAAACAAGACCGCCGGCGAAGCCCCATTCTTCGGCAAACACAGAAAAAACAAAATCCGTTTGCTGTTCAGGCAGAAACTTCAATTGGGTTTGGGAACCGCTTAAAAATCCCTTGCCGAAAATTTCTCCGGAGCCAATGGCAATCATGGATTGGATGATATGATAACCGGCGCCTAACGGATCGTTTTCCGGATCAAGAAATGTAATCAATCTTTCCCTCTGATAATCTTTTAAAAAATGCCAGCCGGTCGGAATTAATATCAAGCCGCTGATTAAAGCGGCGAGCAAAGATTTTTTATCCACTCCCATAAAAAAAACAATAGAAACGAAAATAACAATTAACATCAGTGCCGTGCCCAGATCAGGCTGTTTTAAAATCAACACAAAAGGCACCAAAACGATTAAAAGAGGCACCAGAAGCTCTTTTAATTTGTATGACTCGTTGGATTTGTGATTGTCAAAATAGTGCGCCAGCGTAATGATGATCACCACCTTCATTAATTCGGAAGGCTGAAAAGCGAAAAAACCGCCGCCGAGCCACCTTTGTGAACCATGTGCCGCATAACCGATAATGTGCACCAGAATCAGGAGCGCGATCAGGACACCATAAATGATATAAGCGTACTGAACAATGACGCGGTAATCGATGAAAAAAATAATCATCATAAAAATTAATCCCAGCACAATCCACTGAATCTGCTTTAAGTAAAGAGGGATTTGACCTTCTGCGGCGCTAAAGCCGGTGGAATAAATATTTAAGACGCCCATGGCGCAAATGACCAGCACGAACGACAGCAGCACCCAGTCAAAATAATGAAAAATTCGGCGATCAAATTTAAGAAAAATCATCTATATGCCTCGAACAATTTATTCATACCCCATGCGCTTCACTTAAAACTTAATTTTTCCTGGATTCCCGCCTGCGCGGGAATGACAGGAGTTTTTTCCCATCCACCATCCACTGCTCTTCCCTTAATTACTTAAATCTTAAAACTTAAAACTGTCTTTTTTCAACCTTGAACATAGAACTTTGAACGTTGAACAGTCTTTTCTCTTCACCCTTCACCCTTCACTTGTTTACCTTAACTACTTAACTCTTAAATCTTAAAACTATTCTTTTCACCCTTCACTTCTTTTTAATCGCTCTCATCATCAAGTTGCTGTTCTTGCTCCACAGGTTTCTTTTTTTGCTCCAGGGGCTGCTGTTTTTGATCCACCGCTTGCGCTTTTTTATCTTTCTTCTTCCCTTCAAAATACGCGGATAATATCCTGCGGGCGACCGGTGCGGCAACCGCTCCGCCGCCGCCTGCATTTTCCAGGATCACCGCAACAGCGATTTCCGGATTTTTCAACGGAGCGAAACAGGCAAACAAAGCATGATCTTTTTGAAAAGCGCCTAATATTTTCCTGCGGCGGGCTTTTTCATCCGCGGGCAATCCCAGGACCTGTGAAGTTCCCGTTTTGCCGCAAACATCGATTCCCGGTATGCCGGCGGCGCGTCCGGTGCCTCCGGGTTCATTAACCACCCCCCACAAAGCGCTGTTTAAAATCTCAATGGTTTTTGGACTTAACTTCAACTCTCCTTTTTTTTCCGGTAAAAATTCTTTATATATTTTGCCGTCTGTGGACTCAATGTATTTCACTAAGTAAGGCCGCCACACCGTTCCTCCATTGGCGAAAGCGCCGAAGGCATTGGCTAATTGCAGCGGCGTGATCAAATTAAACCCCTGCCCGATCGATATGGAAATCGTCTCGCCTATCTGCCATGCTTCTTTTTTCTTTTTTAACTTCCAGTCTTTGGTAGGCACCAGCCCTTTTTTCTCGTTGGGCAAATCAATGCCGGCGAGTTCTCCCAGGCCAAAACGTTTCGCATACTCAGCGATCTTATCGACTCCCAGCATTTTCCCCACGGTATAAAAATAAACATCGCACGATTCAACAATCGCTTTATGGAGATCGACATAACCATGACCCTTTTTGTTCCAGCAGCGATACGTTCTATTGCCCAGGGTAAAAGAGCCTTTGCAAAGCACTTTGGTATCGGGCGTAATAATGCCCTCTTCCAGAGCGGCGGCGGCCACAATCAGCTTGTAAGTTGAACCGGGCGGATACTGCCCGGAAATTGTCTTGTTGGATAAAGGAGCAAAAGGATTATTCTGTAATTCGGCCCACTGCTCATTGGAAATTCCGTTATTAAACAAGTTAGGATCAAAAGACGGAGAGCTGACCATCGCCAAAACCTCGCCGCTGCGTGTATCCAGAACAACGGCTGATCCGGCTTTCCCCGCGATCGCCTCCCATGCCGCTTTTTGCAGGTCAGCGTCGATGGTCAACACCATATTATAACCGGAGGAGGGATCTATCCTTCCCAGATTTTTAATTTCCTTGCCATGGACATTGACCTCAATCAATTCCGCGCCGCGCCGGCCGCGAATGTAGGCGTCAAAATACTTTTCCAAACCATGCTTTCCCAGAACGTCTCCGTAAGCGTACTTGTCATTACTTTTCTCAATATCCTCTTTGCTGATTTCCCCGGTATAACCGATAACCGGCGCCAGCATCTCTCCGTCCAGGTACAAGCGAATCGGTGAAACATCAATATATATACCCGGCAAATTCAGAGCATTGGTTTCCACGACAGCAACTTTATCCATGCTCACATTCTTCTCTAATTTGATGGGCAGATAGAGTTTCGCGTCTTCCAGCGTAGATTGATCATAAGAAAAATCCAGGGATTTGCTTTCGTAGAGTTCTTTAAGTTTTTCCACCGACAATTCATTGCCTTTATTTCTGGTGGGTACGTAAAGCACATCAAAAGACGGCCTGTTATCCACCAGGACAAAACCATTGCGGTCCATAATCAGGCCGCGCAACGGCTTGATCTGCCGGAAGCGGACAGAATTGTTTTCTGACTTTTTCTTAAACTCCGCTCCTTTGACAATTTGCAGATAGCCGAGCCTCATAATCAGAACACAAACGGCAATCAAAAATAAAACGATGACTATTTTTATTTTCCGCCTGAATTCGGTTGGCTCCTGTGCATTGACCAGGTCACGCTTTCTTTCCATAAAAAAATGCCTCTGCCCGGTCCGTCAAGTAAAAAAATACCGGGGCAAACAAGCCTAAAATCAAGGCCTGCAAGAAAATAACAACAAAATATGTATTCATTAATACATCAATTTTGAAAGCTAAAAAATAAAATAAAAATAATATAATTTCCTTCAGGAAAGAGCAAAGAAAGCAAAAACAGGCGATAACATAAATTTTTCCGGTATCCAGCCAGTCGGAAACAAAAAATGAAAATAAAAAAATGAGGATATAAATAAAAGTATATAATCCCGGCACCGAACCGCCGACGCAATCCCAGACAAATCCGAAAACGAACGCTAAAATCGCCCCTCTGATTAAATCAAGATGAAATCCGGCATAAATGATTACAATTAATGACAGCTCAAACACCAGCCGGCCGGAAAAAATTATATCGGTAACAGTTGATTGCAGCGCTATCAGCAATATGGATAAGAATGGCAGTGATAAATAATAAAGCATCGTTATTTAATTTTAGTTTCATCGGAAGATAAAATTAATATTTCCTCCAGCTTGGAAAAATCAGTGTATGGGGCAACAGTAATTTTCAGAAAGAGGCCGCCGTCTTGTCTGTCAACATGGCTGACCTGGCCAATCAGCATCCCCTTGGGAAACACACCGCCCATGCCGGAAGAAATAATAACATCGCCTTCTTTGACATCCTGAGTTTTAGAAATGTATTTAAATATCAGCCCGCGGGAGCCTGCTCCGCTGATAATCCCCTGCGTACGGTTTCGCTGCACAATAGCGTCAATATTGCTGTTTTCATCAATGAACAACAGCACCCTGGAGACATGCCAGGAAACATCAACCAGGCGGCCGATTAATCCCGGAGGCGCCAAAACCGGCATACCGGCTTTCAAGCCATCGGTTGAACCTTTATTAATCAATATGATCCGGGAAAGCGCGGCCTGCTCCCGGCCGATAACCCGGGCGGAAATGAACTGATAATTATAATCATTGGAAAGGGAAAGAAGCTTTTTCAGCCTTTGCGCTTCCTGATAACCCTCCTGGTACGAAAGCAGAACGGCTTTGAGCTCATTAATTTGTTTCTTTAAATTTTTATTTTCCGCCTCCATGCCGACAAGAGAAATATAACGCAACCAGTTATCTTTTACACCGGTGATGGAATAGTTCAAAACCTTTTGCACCGGCGCCATGGCTTCCAATACAATTTTTCTTGAGAAACTTTGATCCGTTCCATATTTTAAATTATAGGAAATCATTATCAGAGCTACGACAAGAAGAGCAGCAACGAAGATAATTGTTTTGTATTTCCTTAAAAAAAACATTTTTTACCTGATAAGGAAAATAATTATTAAGCCGTATAGAACGCTGTCAGCCGGGATAGAAGATTTGCGGATCTGGTTTTAACAACTCATAAAGATATCATAAATAAAACGCGGTTCGTTAACCGGTTTACCTTCCATTCACAAAAGATCAACGATAAATGCTTCACCGCGATGCCGCGCCCCGGATATTTTTATACCTCAAGAGCAATGTCTTTCAGCACATTGATTTGATCAAGAGCCATGCCTGCGCCCCTGGCCACAGCCGACAGGGGGTCATCCGTAATCGTTATCGGCAATCCGGTTTCCTCTCTTACCAGAATGTCAATATTAGCCAGCAGGGCGCCGCCGCCTGTCAGAACGATGCCGCGGTCAACAATATCACCCGCAAGTTCCGGCGGAGAATTTTCCAGAGTGTCTTTAATGGCGTCAACAATAAAGGTGATCTGCTCGTTGATGGCCTCCCTTATTTCTTCCGAATTGGTCTCCGTTATTTTGGGAATTCCTGAAATCAAATCGCGTCCCTTGATGGAACCGACTTTAATTTCATCAAAAGGATAGGCACAGCCGATTTCCATTTTTATAATTTCCGCTGTTCTTTCTCCGATAAGCAGATTGTGCTTGCGTTTCATGTACTGAACAATCGCTTCATCGATCTTATCGCCGGCGACTCTTACGGATTTCGAATACACAATTCCGGCAAGAGAAATAACGGCGACTTCCGTCGTCCCGCCGCCGATGTCAACCACCATCGAACTGGTCGGCTCGGAAACAGGCAGACCGGCGCCGATGGCCGCGGCCATCGGTTCTTCAATCAGATAAATTTCCCTGGCGCCGGCTGATTGCACCGCTTCACGTACGGCTCTTCTTTCCACTTGAGTAATACCTGAAGGAACGGCAATAATAATTCGCGGCGACACAAAAGATTTGCGGTTATGTACGGATAAAATGAAATGCTTCAGCATTTTTTCGGTTATATCGAAATCGGCAATAACACCGTCGCGCATCGGCCGGATGGCAACAATATTACCGGGAGTGCGTCCGAGCATGTTTTTAGCTTCATTGCCTACGGCAAGCACCGTTTTTGCTCCTCTTGAATCCTGATGCACGGCGACAACAGACGGCTCATTCAAAACGATGCCTTTATCCTTGACATAAACAATAGTATTGGCAGTTCCAAGATCAATGGCAAGATCGTTGGAAAATTTTCCTAAAATATAATTAAACAGCATTTATCCTCCTGTATCTTTGTAAATTAATATAATGACAATTCCGTAGAATTGTAATCTATACAGTATTTCATTATGCTAATCAACGCCTTTTTAAATTATGTTTGCATTTTGCAAATGACTATAATAATGAAGTAAAAGTTTAATTGTTATAGAATAAATCCGTTATCTTTTTGAGGTGATTTTTATGCTGAAATTTTTTCGCAAACACGCACGCGGCTGGTTCATGCTGGGAATTCTTGGAATCATTATCATCGTTTTTGTTCTTTATTTCGGTTCCGGTGCGAGAGGCGGCGGCCGCGCGAACGCCATTGCCACCGTTGACAAAAGAGTCATCAGCGAAAATGAATTTCACAGCGAGTACGAAAAAACACTGGATATGGTCCGGCAGCGCCTGGGGGCAAAGCTTACTCCGGAAATTCTCAAGCAAATGGATCTCAAGAAAAAAACATACGATGAATTACTCAACCGGCAGATCATTATCGCGAAAGCCGGTGATTTAAATATTAAGGTTTCCGACGAGGAATTAAGAAACAGCATCATGTCGTTGCCGGTATTACAAACCAACGGCTCATTTGATGAAGGCAAATTTAAGCAAATGCTTCGCTACAACAGAATGTCCGCTGAAGATTTTGAAGCGCTCCATAAAGCGGATCTGATTGCTTACAAAATCGAATCCCTTGTCCGTGAAGGCGTGAAAATTTCCGATCAGGAAGTTTACGACCTTTACGTACTGCAAAATCAGAAAATAAACGTTAATTTCGCGCAGATTTCCGGCAATGACGTTAAAAAGAAAATCTCGCCCACTTCAGCCGAGTTGGAAGATTACTTAAAGAATAATGGCAATTTATTCCGTGTCCCCGAACAGATAAAAATTCAATACATCTACTTCTCCGGCGATTCTTTCTCACAGAATATCAGTGATTCGGACATCAAAAGCTATTACCTGAGCAATAAGGATAAATATAAAGCAAAAGACGGCAAACAACTTACGCTTCCTCAGGCTCAGGGTTCCATCATGAAAGAATTAAAGAAAACCAGAGGATTGCCCAACGCTTATGCAGAAGCGAAAAAAGCCCGCGATGTTATCTATCAGGATGATAACATGGAGAAATACGGCAGTAAAAATAATTTAAAAGTTAATAACGTTGATTTCTTTTCGGTAAGCAAACCGCCGCAGGAATTTTCATCCATTAAAAACTTTACCGAAATGATTCTGGATTTGCAGAAAAACGAAATCAGTAAAGTCATCTCCGCCGATAACGGTTATTATCTGGTAAAAGTTATTGATATAAAACCGGCTTACATGCCGAAACTGAGCGCCATAGAAAATGACGTCAAGCGCCGTTTTATAGAAAGTCAGACACAGATTTTGGCCTCAAAAGAAGCGCAGGCAATCATAGAGCGTTTAAAATCGGGCGAAAGTCTTGATAAAATCGCCAAAGAGAAAGGGATAAAGATAAACGAAACAGGACTCTTCAAGCCGGGGAATACAATCCCCAGGATCGGCGAAAGCCAGGATGCCGCCGGCGTTCTTTTTCAGCTTTCTACCAACAAGCCTTACGCGGAAAAGCCGCTCTTCATCAACAATGCCTATTTCATATTAAAGCTTAAGGATGTCAGCAAACCGGATGAGAAAGATTTTGCAGCACAGAAGGCCATGTACAAAAAGATATTGATTAACATCAAGCGGGAGGAAGCCCTGCAAACATGGCTGGAGGGCAACAAAGCCGCAATGATTAAGGAGAAAAGAGTCAGCATCAAAAAGAACGCAGCAGATTTATAATAGAAAAAGGGGAAGGGTTTTTGCAAACCCTTCCCCTTTTTAGTTCTTGGTGGAGCTGAGGAGGATCGAACTCCTGACCTCTTGAATGCCATTCAAGCGCTCTCCCAGCTGAGCTACAACCCCAATTAAATCCCAGATGAATTGAGCAGCCCCCTTAACATACGCTATAATTGTTTGTCAACAGATTTTAGCTTGACTTTTCGCACCCCATCTATATAATCGCTGCCCGTGCCGGAGTGGTGAAATTGGTAGACGCAGGGGACTCAAAATCCCCCTTTCCTTGCGAAAGTGTCGGTTCGATTCCGACCTCCGGCACCAGAACATTGAAGGGTTTGTAACATTCACCGTTACAAACCTTTTTTCTTCCCCTTCACTTTTCACTTTTCACTTTTTTGTGTCCTCCGCGGGCGGAGGTGGAAACAAACTGTCCCCCGCTGCAGGGGGTGGAAATTTTGAAATCTATTTCCTGGATTCCGGCTAGGAGCACGCTGGAATGACAGTAGGGCTGGATTCCCGCCTGCGCGGGAATGACAGAGGAGGTTTTTTCCCTTCACCCTTTCCCTGTCCTTTAGCGCTTAATTGCTTAAATAATATGTTAAAAGAAACCCATTATGTCAAAATTGACAACTAATTTAAGTTGACAAAATTTTTTATATTTCTTATGTGAATTAGTTAATTATTTAGAATAGCTCTCATTTTCATTTTTTAATGTAAGTCAGAGGGCGGAGCTGTATCAAACTTAAATAGTTTTAAGATTTAAGTTTTAAGAAAGAATCATATTAAGCTTTACACTTTCACTTAATTACTTAACCCTTAACTACTTAAATCTTAATTACTTAAAACTTTTTTTTCTTATGCTTTCTATTTCTCAACTAAAAAACCGCAATTTTTACATAATGATCTTGAGCGATGCCATCATCTTCGTGATGGCCATATTTCTGGCTTATTTGTTTCGCTTCGAATTCGTTCTTGATTCCTATAATATCCGGCAAATTTTATTTCTCATTGTCTGGATGATCCCGCTGAAAATTGCCGTTTTTCTTGCTTTCGGCATCTACCGCGGCATGTGGCGTTTTACCAGCATCAAGGATTTCTGGTTTTTAGCGCAGGCCTGCGCGTTATCCTTCCTGCTGGTTATATCCATCATCCTTTTTGTAGAAAGATTTGCGGGATATTCCCGTGCCGTTTTTGTCATCGACGGCCTTTTTTCTTTCCTGCTTATCTGTGGGAAACTTATTCTGATTCGAACATTTTTTGCCAATTATCCAAACGAGAAAGGTTTGGCCGGTTTGCTTTCCAACATGCCGGCGAAAAAAGTATTAATCATCGGAGCCGGTTCCGCCGGCGAAAAAATATTACGCGAAATCCTTGATAATCAGCAATTAAATTACAGGGTCATCGGCTTCATCGATGATGATCCGGAAAAGCAAAAGAGCTTAATTCACCGCATACCGGTTCTCGGCAATATTGAAAAGCTGCCTGATATTTTAAAAAAAGTAGATGTGCAGGAAATATTAATCGCCATCCCTTCAGCCAGCGGCGAGCAAATAAGACGTGTTGTCGATATATGCCGGAGTTGTAATGTCCCCTACAAAACATTACCGGGAATAGGCGAACTTATTGACGGCCGGGTCAGTGTTAAGGCGTTAAGAGACATCAGCTACGAAGATTTACTGGGCAGATCCGCCGTACAACTGGATGTGAAGGGCATTTATAATTTCCTTGATGGGAAAACAGTTTTAATAACCGGATGCGGCGGATCGATCGGATCGGAATTATGCAGGCAGGTGATCAAATATCAACCCCGCAAACTCATCCTGCTGGACGAGAGCGAATCCAATCTGTTCAGCATCCAGATGGAAATGCAAAACGAAAATTACTACCGCAACTGTGAAGCCGTTTTAGGACAGGTGCAGGACCAGGCTCTCATGAATGATATTTTTGGAAAATACAAACCTGAGGTTGTCTTTCACGCGGCGGCTTTTAAGCATGTGCCCATGCTGGAAAAAAATCCCTGGCAGGCCGTTACCAATAATATCATCGGCAGCCGTGTGGTGATGGAGACAGCCATCAGGCATCAGGCTCAACGATTTGTCCTGGTTTCCACTGATAAGGCTGTTAGCCCGACCAGCGTGATGGGCGCCAGCAAGCGCGTCGCGGAATTGATCATGCAATGCCAGCAGGGAAACGGCACAAAATTAATGGCGGTGAGGTTCGGCAACGTGGTGGGCTCGTCCGGTTCCGTCATTCCTCTTTTCCGCCGGCAGATTGAACATGGGGGCCCGGTGACAGTCACCCATCCGGAAGTGAACCGCTTTTTCATGACCATACCGGAAGCCTCTCAGATGATCCTGCAGGCCGGCACGATGGGAAAGGGCGGCGAAATCTTTTTTTTGAAAATGGGAACGCCCGTAAAGATAGCCGATATGGCGCGCGACCTGATCCGCCTTTCAGGAAAAGAGCCGGATGCGGACATCAAAATTGTTTATACCGGCTTGCGTGATGGTGAAAAGCTATACGAGGAACTGATCAACATCGGCGAAGATATTCTGCCCACCAGTCATAGCAAGGTCATGGTTTTGCGCCCAAGCACTTACTTCAATGGCGCAAAAAATGCGCAGGAAGGCTGTCAATCTCTTTATCGCGAAATTGACGAACTGGCGATGATAGCGGCGCGTCACGACGCAACAGGTATAAAACGGAAACTCAAAGAAATTGTCCCAGAATTTACACCACAGGAAAGTGGTACAGTTTTAAGTAGTTAAGATTTAAGTAATTAAGTAACACCGTCTCTTCTTAAACTTAACTACTTAATTACTTAACCCTTAACTACTTAACACTATTCTTTTTAAATAATTTTTGCTATGCAACGACTTGCAAAATGGAGGTTTATGAAAGATAAAATATTCAAAACTTACAGATACATACTTGTTCCATTGCTGATCATTACCGTATTGCTGCCGATCGGCTGCGCCCGGAATCAGGATCTGATTACCGGCGATGTAAAAGAAATCAGCGGCAATGGAACACCGGCATCTTTGCAGAAACCCGGCATGAGGCAAACCTCTAACGCTAAAGCGGGGAGTGCCATTGTTGAAATGGAGACTGTAACCATCCCTACCCTACAGGAGCCTCCTCCGCCTCTCGATTATATTGTCGGTCCTAACGACACCATCATGGTCACCGTCAGCAATCACCCTGAGTACTCCGCCGGTCTTTTCAGCGCCTCCACGACACAGATTAGCACCTTTGGCACACAGCGCGGCAGCCGCGTGGACGGCAATGGAAATATCCAAATCCCGACGTTGGGACTGGTGAAGGTGGGCGGGCTGACCCTGCCTCAGATACGGAATAATATACAGGAAATCCTTAAGCAATACCTGAAGGAGCCATCCGTTGTCGTTGAAGTGACCGAATACAAAAGTTATCCTTTATACATCCTGGGGCAATTTAGAAATACCGGCGTTTTCTACATGGATCGTCCATTTAATGTGCTTCAGGGCCTTGCCCTGGGCGGCGGATACGATATCTCTTCCGCCAATCCGAAATCCGCGAGGATTATCCGGAATAAAAAAGTATTGCCCGTAGATGTTTACGAATTGCTTATGAAGGCCGATCAGGCCCAAAACATCTGGTTGAAACCGGGTGATACCATCTTTATGCCCGACAACAAAAATCAGGTCGTCCTGGTTTTCGGGGCGGGAAAAACCGGTATGTCAATACCGCTGCCGTCGTCGGGTCTTAATCTTTTGCAAGCCATCGCGATAGCCGGCTTTCAGGAGATAGGCTATCATGCAAAGCGCGTGTTCCTCATCCGCTCCCTTTCACCGACCCGTGGACAATTGATGATGGTCGATGTTGATATGATCACGCGGGGCGAAGCCCTTCCCATAGAACTTTGTGAAGGCGACGTCATTTACATACCCAAGAGCGCGATGACAAGTTGGAACGAAGCCGTCAGCGAGATTTTGCCGACATTGCAGGCGTTTGGCGCAATCATTTCGCCCTTCGTTCAGCTTAAATACCTTTTCAAAGATTAACAGTTTCACTTTTCACAGATTGTACTTAGAACATTGAACCTAGAACATTTTTATCCTCCGCTGGCGGAGGTGTCACGTAGTGACGGAGGTGGATATTAACATGTGATTCACAGCTTTAACTGTCATTGTCCAACTTGATTGGACAATCCAGTATTGTCTTTTCCTGGATTCCCGCTAGAACCATGCGGGAATGACAAAGGTGCTACTTAACTACTTAAAACTTAATTACTTAATTACTTAAAACTTTTTTTACTTAACTACTTAACCCTTAATTACTTAAAACTATTTTTTTATTTTACTTAACTACTAACTCTTTTGGAAGGAAACTATGAACCCTACATCCAATATGCAGCCGTCCGCTTCACCACGTCCTCAGGAAGAAGAAATCAATCTCTTCGAATACGCAGCTGTTATCATACGGCGTTGGAAGATATTTCTTCTGGCCCTTTGCGCCGTCTTCATAGGGGTTGCCCTTTACACCTTCCTCATGAAGCCGGTTTACGAAGCCTCCTCCTCCCTCCACGTCAAAGATGTCAAGGGTAAGGGAGAATTGCTGGGCGAACTTTCGCTCAACACCACCAACCCTGTCAACGCGGAGATCGAAATATTCAAATCGCGCTCCAACGCGGAGAAGGTTGTTGAGAGGCTGCATCTGAACTGGCTGATCACGAAAAAGTCAGACGGTTTTAAGTTCAAAATTCTCGAATTTGCCTCCACCGCGAAAGAACCGGTTTACCGGATCAAAATGACCGCCGCCGACACGTTCGAAGTGAAAGATGACAATGGAGACCTGATTGGAAAAGGCAACGCCGGAGTCCTCATGAAAAAAGACGGCTTCAGCCTTCTCATCACAGACCTCAAAGGTGAAATCGGCGACAGCTTTCAACTGGAGCTCGCGCCATTTGACAACGTGGTTGACGGGCTGCGTAACAACATCAAAGCAATCGAACAGGGAAGGCAGACCGGCATCATCCGGGCTTCTTACACCAGCACAGACCCTGTCCTGGCGCGGGATATCGTCAACAATCTTGTCCTGGCCTACCTGGAGCAGACCGTCGTCTTCAAAACCGAAGAGGCAAGCAGGACCGTCTCCTTCATCGATGAACAAATGAACGGGTTGCGCGGAGAATTGGACAACTCCGAGAAGAACCTCCAAACCTATAAAAGCACCGCCGGGGTCATTAATCTCGACGGCGAAGCCACGGCGCTGATCGGCAAGCTCTCGGAAATGGAAAAGAGCCGGACCGAGGTCGCCCTCCAGAAGCAGCAGGTGGAGTTTGCCCGCGATTCACTCAAGAGAGCCATTAAGAAGGGAGTCATATACTCCCCGGGAATCATGAGGAATGATCCGCTTGTGGCCGGTCTGGCGGCAAAGCTGGCCGAGCTCGAAGTGCAAAAGAAAGGGCTCCTGACCGAATATACTGAGGCGCATCAGACTGTAAAAGCCACGCAGAGTCAAATCGAAGAAGTGCAGAACAAGATGCTGGCCATCTACGAAACGGGACTGACTAATCTTACCAGACAGGAAAAAGATGTCACCCAGCAGTTGTCCGTTTATGAAAAGCAAATGCGGAGGCTCCCTGATGTGGAACGCGATTTGGCGCGTCTCACCAGGGTTTCCAAGGTCAACGCCGACATCTACACCTTCCTGCTTCAGAAGCACGAAGAAGCTCGCATTGCCAAAGCCTCCACCATCAGCAACATCGATATCGTTGATCCGGCCATCACTCCCGGCACCCCGATTAAACCCAAGAAGGCACAAAACCTTCTCCTGGGATTAATCTTCGGCCTGGCGCTGGGAATCGGTCTTGCCTTTTTCCAGGAATACCTTGATGACACCATTAAGAACGCCGATGAGGCCAAGCGGGCCATGGGCCTCCCGCTGCTGGCGACTATCCCCCACATTCCCGGCCCTGACCCCAAGCTCAATGGAAGCGCCCGAAAAGCAGAGGCGCTGATCACGCGCAGCGAACCGAAGTCCGCCGTTGCCGAAGCATTCCGCTCACTGCGCACAAACCTGCATTTTTCCGCCATTAACAAAGAAAAGAAGATCATTCTATTCACCAGTTCCTTTCCGGGAGAAGGGAAAAGTATCATTTCCTCCAATGCAGCGGTCATCTTTTCCCAGACAGGAGCGCGGGTGCTTATCGTAGACTGCGATCTGCGCCGTTCCTCACTCCATAAACAATTCAGCCACAGCAAAACTCCGGGCCTGAGCGAGCTTTTAACCGGAGATATCACTTTTGCGGAAGCCAAGCACAACACGGGCATTCCCGGCCTCGACCTGATCAGTGCCGGAACAACGCCGCCCAACCCTTCGGAGCTTCTTGGCTCAGAGGCAATGCGCCGGTTCCTTTTGACGCACCGGGAAAACTACGACTATATCATTATCGACGCCCCGCCGGTTCTGGCCGTCACCGATGCCCCGGTTCTGACCACGATTTCGGACATCGTCATTTTGATCATGGAAGCGGGACGCGTTCCCATCAAAGCGGCCCAGCACATGCGTGAGACCCTGGCCTCCATCCAGGCCCCGGTTGCCGGACTAGTGATCAATGACAAGACCGGCAAAGGCGAGAGCTACGGATACTATGGCGGCCGTTACTACCGATACGGCAAGGGATACGGTTATGGATACGGTTACGGCTACGGCTATTATTCCGATGAAGAACAACAACCCGGAAAAAAAGTTTCCCGATGGAAGACCCTCCTAAAATTCATTCCGGAAAAAATAAAAAAAAGATTTAAGTAATTAAGTAGTTAAGGGTTAAGTAATTAAGTTTTAAGAAAAGACGGTGTTACTTAACTACTTAAATCTTAAAACTTAAATCTTTACTACTTAACCCTTAATTACTTATTTTTATGTCTTATAATTCTTTTGAAGAGTTAGATGTTTGGAAGCGGGCTTGTCGTTTGGCTGTAGATATATATGAAAGTTTGCGAAAATGTAGTGACTATGGATTGAAGGATCAGATGACCCGGTCGTCTATCTCAATCGCCTCCAATATTGCTGAAGGAGCCGAAAGAAACAGCAAGGCAGATTATGTTCGTTTTTTGCACATTGCCAAAGGATCAGCCGCTGAATTGCGTACGCAAGTTTATATTGCCCAACAAATCGGTATTTACAAAAACGCGCAAACAACAAAATTCGTTAATGAACTAAAAGAAATATCGTCCATGCTTCAAGGATTGATCAAATCCCTGGCTCCAAAATCTTAAATACTTAATTACTTAACCCTTAATTACTTAAATCTTAACTACTTAACCCTTAAATCTTAATTACTTAACCCTGTTTTTTAAATGTACGACTATCACTCCCACATCCTTCCCGGCATTGACGACGGACCCGCTGATATCGACGATTCCGTAACCATGGCAGCGGCCTTGCGCAAAGCCGGTTTCAGCACCATCTACGGCACGCCCCATCTGATCAAAGGCTCCTACGAGGCTGATAATGAAGCCGTCCTATCAGCCGCTTCAACTTTACAGACAAGACTCAACGCGGAAAACATCGACCTTAAAATTTTCCCCGGGCGTGAATATTACCTGGATGAATTTCTGGGCAACTATCTTAAAAATCCGCTAACGCTTGGTGACACACGTTACATACTGATAGAAATTCCCAACCATGCATCCACCCAACTCGTAAAAGAAACCTGCTTTCGGATCAAATGCAGCGGTTTCATTCCGATGATTGCTCATCCGGAGCGATGCAGTCTTATTGCCATGGCGCAAAAACAAACAACAGTGTCCCGATTCCGCTTCACCAGCAATAAGCAGAAAACTTTAGGCGAAAAACAATATGAGACGGCCCTTTTAGATTATCTGAAAGATATCGGCTGCGCCTTTCAGGGCAACTTCGGCAGCTTTGATGCCTGGTATGGCCCGGACGTACAGCAGACGGCGAACTATCTTAAAAAAATGGAAATCTACACGCATTTCGGCACCGATGTTCATTCCATGCGCGGCGTTAATCGTCTGAATTTGTCCCACACCAGCGAAGCCGTCACAAAGTAACGGATGCGGACAATTTTTTAAGTTGAAAACCACGACTAATTATGGATTGACAATTAACCATGTAGTGGTAAATTATCAAGTAGATTGAACGACACGAAGAGGTTTTATTATGGAACAAATTGTTGCAAAAGATTATATCAAAATACCAAAGCGAGAATATAATCTGCTCAAAGAAGTTTATCGCACAGTTAAACGTCAGGCTTTTCTCGTAAGGATTGATGAAGCTGAGCGTAATCTTTCTATGGGCAAGATTAAAACAATTGCCATCCGGGATTTTATCAACACCATATAAGTTGAATGAAACCTAAATCAATTCATTTTGACAGCGTCTTCGAAAAGCATTGGCATAAGTATTTGACTGGTCTTACCCGGACGGGAATCCGGAATTTTCTACGGTTTTAAAAGTCGTGAATGCGCTTGGGCTTAAGCTACATGCTGGTACTGGAAAAACAAAAAAGGCCGCCTGAAATTAAGGATGTAATTTCACTTTTCACTGTTGTATTTACTTAACACTTAATTACTTAACCCTTAAAACTGTTGTTTTTACTTTTCACTTTTTTATTTGCTTAACACTTAAAACTTAATCTTTCCTGGATTCCGGCTAGGAGCACGCCGGAATGACAAGCGGTGGTTTTTAACTTTGAACAGTGTTTTACTATTCACCATTCACGTTTCACTTTTCACTGTTGTATTTGCTTAACCCTTAACTACTTAAAACTTAATTACTTGTTCTTTTTCGCTTCACTTTTCACTTTTGTATTTGCTTAATTACTTAACTACTTAAATCTTAATTACTTGTTCTTTTTTCTATTCACCCTTCACCGGTGTTTGTTGAGCTTAACCCTTAATTACTTAAATCTTAAATCTTAAATATTAAATATTAATTACTTATCTTTTCACCCGTCAAAGGAGCCCATATGAAGAATAAAAAAAACGCCTCCCTAGCCCCTAACGTCGCGGTCATCGGCGCCGGCTACTGGGGCAAGAATCTTGTTCGCAACTTTCATCAACTGGGAGTCTTGAAAACAGTTTGCGATGAGGACTTAAAAATTCGTCAGCAATTGGCAAAAGATTATCCCGACACCCGGATAATTGACAAAGAAATTGAAATATTCAAAGATGCCTCTATTGATACCGTGGTAATTGCCGCACCGGCAGTAGCACACTACAATCTCGCCGCTACAGCATTAAACTCCGGCAAACACGTTTTTGTAGAAAAACCTTTATCTTTAACTTACGCAGATGGACAAAAGCTTATTGACCTGGCGCGCGAAAAAGGCAAGAAACTATTTGTCGGCCACATTCTTCATTATCATCCGGCAGTAATCCGGATGAAAGAAATGATCAATCGAGGTGAGATTGGCCGGCTTCAGTATATCTATTCCCGCAGGCTTTCTCTGGGTAAGATTCGCCGGGAGGAAAATATTCTGTGGTCTTTTGCCCCCCATGATATCTCAGTCATTCTTGGCATCACCGGAGAAGAGCCATGTTACATAGATGCAATGGGAAGTAACTTCCTGCACGCGCGAATTCCCGATGTTACAGTTTCTAATTTGAAGTTTCCCTCCGGCATTGGAGCGCATATCTTTGTCAGTTGGCTTAATCCCTTCAAGGAACAACGCTTGGTCGTTATCGGTAGCCAGGGAATGATGGTTTTTGATGATACACAACCTATTGAGAAAAAATTGACGCACTACCCCAACCAAATCACTTGGAAAGACGGAATGCCCGTTTCGGAAAAGGTGGAAGGAAACGCTATTGATCTAAGCGACATATGGGAAGAACCATTGAGAGCTGAATGCCGGGCATTTCTGGATTCCATTGCCAATAATACCAAACCACTCACGTCCGGCGAGGAAGGTCTGCGCGTCCTTAAAATCCTTGAAGCTTGCCAGCAATCCATCGAACAAAAAGAGCAAGGTAGCGCACCATTCACCATTCACCATTCACCCTTCACGGATGACTATTTTGTCCACGCCACTGCAGTAGTGGATGATAATGTACAAATTGGCGAAAAAACCAAGGTGTGGCACTTCTCCCACATCCTTTCCGGCTCAAAAATCGGCGAAAACTGCAACGTCGGACAGAATGTTGTCATCGGCCCCGATGCAATAATCGGCAACAAATGCAAAATACAAAACAATGTCAGTGTCTATAAAGGTGTTACACTGGAAGATGGCGTTTTTTGCGGGCCATCAATGGTATTCACCAACATCTACAACCCCAGAGCGGAAATCGGAAAGATGGATCAGGTGCGCCCCACTCTTGTTAAGAAAGGTGCCTCAATGGGAGCCAACTGTACAATCGTCTGCGGACATACCATTGGCAGTTACGCCTTCATCGGTGCCGGTGCTGTTGTAACAAAAGATGTATCTGACCACGCTTTAATGGTAGGCAACCCCGCGCGCAGGATTGGATATGTCTGCAAATGTGGGGAGAAACTTACACCGGACTTAAAATGTAAAGCATGTAACTTACAGTACAAGAAAAAGGGTGACAAAATATATTTATTAAAGGTTTAATGAATTTAAATCTCGTGGTGTTGTCTTTTCACCTTTCACACTTCACCCTTCACTTTCTGTTAGCTGGATGTGTGAATGCGGCGAAAAACTTACACCGGGTTTAAAATGTCAAGCATGTAAACTGCAGTACAAGAAAACATCCAAAGGTTTAGTTATCAAAGATTAATTCTTTGTCGTTTTCACCTAACAACATTTATCCTTGCAAATTGAAAGGTCTTATTTTAAAATACAATAATGATTAAGCGTATAGCACAAGATATTATTCTAAATTCACTAAAAACTTATCCTGTGGTCGGCATTCTTGGCTCACGGCAAGTCGGCAAAACAACCCTTGCCAAAGCCGTTAAGAAAATTGCCAGACCCAATGCTGTCTATCTTGATCTCGAATTGCCATCAGACCTGAACAAACTTCAGGATGCTGAAATGTATCTTCGACAATTCGAAAAATCCCTCGTGATCATCGACGAAATTCAGAGGATGCCATCATTGTATCCATTAATAAGAGCATTAGTTGACCGAAACAGGATCGGCGGTCGTTTCCTGATTCTTGGCTCTGCATCACCTGAACTAATCCGGCAAGCCTCGGAAAGCCTCGCCGGGCGAATCATTTATCACGAACTTTCCCCTCTGAATCTTTTTGAAACCCAAGCCGGGCAGTTTCAGAATCTGCTCCTTCGCGGCGGATATCCAAATAGTTATCTTGCGAAAAATGACGATGAAAGCTTTGTCTGGAGGGAAAGCTATATCAAAACATATCTGGAGATGGACATCCCCCAGCTTGAGATCCATATACCTTCAGTGCAACTTCGCCGATTCTGGACAATGCTGGCACACAGCCACGGCCAACTTTGGAACGCCAGCAAAATTGCGGGCAGTCTCGGAGTTACCGCGCCGACCGTCCGCCGTTACCTGGATATTCTGGAATCGACATTTATTGTAAGACAGCTTCAGCCCTATCACGCCAATACAAAAAAACGGCTGATCAAGTCGCCGAAGGTATATATTCGTGATTCGGGGTTGAATCATGCCCTTCTGCGGATCAGGACATTTGAAGATCTGACGGGGCATCCTTCTATCGGCGCATCCTGGGAAGGTTTTGTCATTGAACAACTTACCGCTCTTTTACCTGAAAGCAGCCAATACTATTTTTACCGATCCAATGCCGGCGCGGAAATCGATTTCTTATACATCAATCAACAAAACCGGCCGGTCCCTGTAGAAATTAAAT
This sequence comes from Deltaproteobacteria bacterium HGW-Deltaproteobacteria-13, assembly GCA_002840555.1. Taxonomy (GTDB): domain Bacteria; phylum Desulfobacterota; class Syntrophia; order Syntrophales; family Smithellaceae; genus Smithella. The sequence continues at coordinate 117,004 of PHBJ01000012.1, read as the reverse complement.
ATTCCCTGAGTCCTGCCCTTTCGAGAGGATTCTGGAATGCCTATGAAGACCTGCAATGTAAGCAGGGCTATGTCGTATATCCGGGTAGCGAAAAATATCCATTAGGCAAGAACGTAACCGCACTACCCCTAAAACAACTAAATACAATCTTTTCTTAACATAGAACGTAGAACTTTTTTCGCTTCACTTTTCACAGGCTTTTAAAGGTACTATCCACCATCAACTATACACTGGTGTTTGATTCACCCTTCACTCTTCACATTTTACATGGTTTTTAACATAGAACTTAGAACCTTGAACATAGAACATTTTTTACTTAACTACTTAACTACTTAACCCTTAAATCTTAAAACTGTTTTTTTCTTTTCACGTTTCACCATTCACATTTCACAATTTATTCACACGGGGGGTTTTTAAATGTCCAACTATCTTGTTACCGGCGGTGCCGGATTTATCAGCTCTAACATCGTTGAAGCATTTGGTAGACTAGACCGCCGTTGTCTTTTGTGCTCATTTTTTCACCTTCTTTAAACGTTGAATCATGAACAGCGTTCTTAATGCTTAAATTTTAATCACTGAAAAAATAAACACATGAATAAAAAAGTAGGAATACTAACCTTTATCTGGTCTATGAATTATGGTGCCAAACTTCAGGCACTAGCATTGCAATCTGTCATTTCTTCACTCGGCTTCGACTGTGAGCTTATAAGTTACAAACGAAAAGAAGACTGCAGGATTAGTGAAAGTTTACGTCACTTGCAAAATGGTCAGTTAAAACGTGCGGCAAGAGGATTAATGCTGGAAACTTTTAACTGGCAGAGAAATTTACGTTTCAATAATTTTACATCGCAAAACATTAAAATGTCACCTAAAATATGCTTTGATTTAAATGATTTGGCCGCTCTTTCCGACAGATACGATGCGATAATATGCGGAAGTGATCAAGTATGGAATCCAGAGCTAACGCGAGAGTCGCAATTATCCTATTTACTTGACTTCCCAAACAAAAGAGACTTACGCCGTATCGCGTATGCACCAAGTTTAGGCAATGATACATTAGATGAAAAGTGGCATGATACTTTTAAAAGATGTCTTAGAAAATTTGATTCAATTTCAGTTAGAGAAAAAAGCTCTCGTGGTTTCATAAGCTCTTTAGCAGACAAAGAAATAGCCTCTGTTTTGGATCCAACGTTACTATTGTCAAAAGAACAATGGGTAGAATATTCTAAAGATATCGAAATAAAAGAGCCATATTTATTAGTGTATTCTTTCGGAATATCACCGGGCTTAAGAAAACTCACTGAACAGATAGCAAAGAACAAAGGACTTAAAATTGTAACATTCCATAAACAGCGGCATTACAAAAATGAATTGAAACGTTTTCCAAATGCCGGACCCAGTGAATTTTTAGGGTTATTTGAAAAAGCAGATTTTGTCATCACAAATTCGTTTCATGGCACAGCTTTTTCCATCATATTACAAAAACCTTTTTATTCTGTAATAAATATAAGGGGGGCGCGACTGAAAGATTTACTGAAAGAACTTGGTCTTGAAGACAGGTTAATTATAAATGATGAAACAAAACAAGTTAAACATGATGAAATGATTAATTACGTAAGGGTTGAAGAAAAGTTGTCCGTTTTACGTAATAAATCCATTAAATACCTAATAACTGCTTTAAAATAATTATAAATATCCTAGGCTATGGTTCTATGTTCACAAGACAAATCACAATTTCCTGGTTCTTAAATTACATAAATATAGGATTGGGGTTTATCATCACTATTTTTCTAACCCCTTTTATTATTAGAAATTTAGGACAAAATGAATTTGGTATTTACAGCCTAATCGGTTCTTTTGCCGCCTATTTGAACTTATTGGAATTCGGAATGAGCGCCGCCGTTATTCGCTATGTTGCAAAGTACAATGCTGAAAAAGATGAAAGAGGTCGTGAAAATTTTCTGGCTATGATTCTTTATATTCACATTATCGTAGCCTTATTGATATTAATAACTGGATTTTTTTTAACAACGCAAATAGACAAAATATTTGCCGCATCTTTGACTAATGCAACCGATATCCAAAAAGCAGTCATCATGATGTCTATATTAACGGTGAGCTTGGCTTTTTTTTCAGTAACCAATGTTTTTGTCGGCATACTGAACGGATATGAGCAGTTCATTTTCCCCAGAATTGTATCCAATGTTTCTCTGCTTGGCAGAATACTGGCAACAATTGTCATCTTAATACAAAGCCCAACAGCAGTTGCTATTACCATGTTAACCGCCACGCTTACCATTATTTCAGGTGCCATCAATACTTTTTACGTCATTAAAAAATATAACGTAAAAATAAAACTGCATTTTTGGCATACATCGCTAATCAAAGAGGTACTGTCTTTTTCACTATACAACTTTTTGTTGCAGATTATGGGTTTATTATATTGGAATATCGGCATTATGATAGTAGGCATGCGGATGTCAGCCGCAGCAGTGGGTGTTTATTCTATAGGTATACAGTTAAATCTTTTTGCGGTTCAGTTTTCCAATTCAATCAATAGTCTTTTTTTACCCCACGCAACTAAAATGATGGTGAATAATGCATCAAATGAAGATACAACAATTTTTGTGGCAGGAATCGGCAGAATTATTTTAATGCTTTACGGCGGCATATTTATTGGGTTTATTTTTTTTGGCAAATCATTTATTCGCCTCTGGGCGGGCAAAGGGTTTGACGAAGCATATTATGTTACACTTATTGCTCTTGCGGCTGCAGCAATTCCACGAATACAGTCCGGCATGAATAATGTTTTGAAAGCGAAGAATCTGCAACGTGTACCTGCGATGGTTTATGTGACAGTAGCCGCGCTTTCTGTACCACTATCATGGGTACTGGCAAAACCCTACGGATTAACCGGTGTTATTTCAGGCGCGGCTGTGGGACTTATAATAGGAAACGTCATAGTTGCCAATATTTATTTTAAAGAATGTGTAGGAATAAATCTAAAATTGCTGTTTAGAAGAATGTTTTCCGGCGCGCCAATCGTTATTTTATGTGCTTCACTTGCCGGTTACGCAGCTGGAGCCATACCAGGTATTTCAGTTAAGATTTTATTAGGACAATGTTTAATATTTACATTTGTGTACAGTGTGGCTATTTATCTTTTTGGATTAACAAAAGAAGAACGTAGCAGATTGATTGTTTTAAGAAAAAAAATCCGTTTGATTTAAATATCTACATGACTTAGCCATCAATTTAAAAATATTCAAATAAGTTCATCACTATGTTTTCAGGTTATTAAGAATCGGAGATATTGCACAAATGCTATGGTATTATAAATTTTTGCAGGATAACTCGTCGAACAGGCTATGGAAAGTGCCATTTTCAAGACGTGTTAAAATAAATTTCCTTTTGCGACTTCTTTTGGCATTACCGCAGAGTTTTATAGGCCGTATATGCACTGTTCTGCTTTCTCGGTACTCTATCGAAATTTCAGCCGATTGCGTTATAGGTGATCGTATAATGCTGCCGCATCCTTATAATATAATTATTGCTAATGGCGTCCATCTGGGACATGATGTACAGATAAATCAGGGAGTAACTATTGGCGGTAATTTTCGTAAAAGCAAAGTTGAAAACGGCAAAACAATTAAGACACCATGGATCGGAGACAATGTAATTCTTGCAGCAAATTGCGTGGTTGCCGGTCCCATCACGGTTGGTAGTCACAGCGTAATTGGCGCCCATAGCGTTTGTACACATGATGTGCCATCGATGAGTTTAGTAACAGGTCAGAATCAATGCAAAAAACTTGATCTTTCTAAGTTAGGTGACAGTCTTTTTGCCATGCGTTGTAAAGCATATTCTGAAAAACCCCTGACTAATAATATTTCAGTATAGATGTTTCTTTTCTAATAACTTAAAAGTATTTATAAGGTATTGAATTTGCAACACGGATATATTATTTCGGGCATTAACAGCAATTGTTTTGGATGCGAGGCGTGTGCACAGATTTGCCCGCAGGAATGCATAGAATTAAAATACAGTTTTAACAGATTCTGGTATCCTGTTATTGATGTAGAAAAATGCACCAACTGTAATCTCTGCAAAAAAGTCTGCCCTTATGAAAAAATCGAAAATATTCTTTCAAGCAAAGAGAGACCTGTAGCTTACGCGGCGCGCACTAAAAATAATGGTCTTTTAGAACAAAGTACGTCAGGCGGCATTTTTACAGAACTTTCAATGCCTATATTGGAAGAAGGTGGTGTTGTATTTGGTGCAGTATTGACCGATGATTTCAAAGTAATTCATCAATCCGCTGTCAATATCGAACAACTGGCAGTAATGCGTGGTTCGAAATACGTTCAAAGCAGAATCGGCCAAACTTATAAAGAGGCTAAAGAATACTTGGGAAAAAGCAGGCCTGTATTGTTCACGGGAACTCCGTGTCAGATTGCCGGATTAAAAACTTTTCTGGGTAAAAATTACAACAATTTAACAACGGTGGATTTAATCTGCCACGGCGTTTTAGCACCGGATGTAGCAATCTATCACATTAAAGCTTTGGAAAAAGAGTTCGACACTAAAGCGGTGAAAGTCAAATTCCGCGACAAGCAACAGGGGTGGAAAAAATCATTGTCGTTCTGTGTTGAATTCGAGAACGGACAAAGTTACTGCAGGACGGGTAAAGAAGACAGATTTTACAATATGTTTTTAAGCAATTATGATTTGCGGGAATGCTGCTTTGAATGTCCCTTTACTAAAACAGCGAGAGTTGGTGACATAACTCTTGGCGATTTCTGGGGCATTGAACACACGAAGCCTCACTTATTTGATGACAAAGGACATAGTCTTGTATTGTTAAACAGTATAAAAGGTGAGGAATATTTTTCTAAAATATTGCCAAAACTAATTTATGAAAAAGCGCAGCTTGAACAAAGCGAACAGCAAAAACTTAAAAGACCAACCGAACCGGATATATGGCGCGATCTGTACCTGCGCAGTGTGCTAAAAAATGGTTTGGAATACACTGTTGAATCATTTTCAAGACCAAGGCCGCTCTGGAAGAAAGGCATCCGTTATTTTCAACGGAAATTTCGGAAAATTATCTAACTATGTTTGTCCTTCCTTCAATTTATAAAAAAGAAATACCTTATGCTAGCCTGACCTTGACAGATTGGTATTTCATTTTTGTGTTTTATTTAATGCCTACATCTTTCATCGGTTTTTTGCCCAATGAGTTGCTTTATGTGCCTGGCTTGATGGATTACAGGCTATTAACTTTTATTCTTGCGCTGCCTTTACCATTTATTGGGCCACGATTAAAAAGCAGAGTTTTTTGGAAAATACCGGGAATCAAATTACTGTGCCTTATCGCTTTGTCTGTATTATTGCGCGCGGTCTGGTCGTATGTAGAAGGTATTCCAGTAATGGAAATGTTCGCTGTTTTGCGCTGGAACCTTATATGGCCGATATACGCTTTGTGCCTTTTACATTATGCAAGCCGCCTGCCAATTGAAAGATTATACGTCATAATGCGCACCTTTTTGATACTTTTCTCTTTCCATGTTTGTCTCGCCGCAATTTCAATGGTAACAAACATTGATTTTTTCTTAAATAAGAATGATTTTAAAAAAAGTTATCAGTTGCTTGAACAGGGCTTGGCTGACACCAATCTGAGATCTTTTCCCATACATATATTTGTTGGCACGGCGTTTCTGTTTATACTATTTCTTCGTGCTAAAAGTGGGTATATAAAAAACATTTTGTTCCTGGTGGCTTTCACCTTGCCATTTCTTTTTACGCGACGAATGTATTCTATAGTATTATCATTTCAGACAGCGGCCATTTATTCTCTTACAGCATTTGCGCGAACTAACAAAGCAATATGGCAAGCACCTATTATCCTTATATGCGTATTGATGTTGTTTTATGCCATCGAGCCGTCACGTTTTAATATTTGGTTTGAAAAAATATCACCTGTCATAGAGGAAGGTATTGAACCGGAAAATATTGGCACATATGTGTTTCGCCAGCGGTTGTTGGAGGATTCAATAAAGTCGCTGGACGAAAATAAAAAATCGTTATGGGGCATGGGGTATCAACGGGAATACGACAATATCTTAGGCGGCAAAACATATTCATACGCGATGGGCGAAGATGCGCCTATAGCCTCCATCATTTATTGTGAAGGTTGGGGCGGCTTGTTCCTGCGTATCTTGCCCTATTTATTTTTATTGTGGTTAAATATTAAACGATTTTTCTTTGTTGAAGAAAAAGATTTACGGTTATTCTCCGCCGCAGTGATTGGTGTAATTGTTGCACAAATGCCATCTTACCTACAAACGGCATCGATTACACACTATGAATATATTTTTGTACCCCTTGCTATTGTTGAGTTGATTATAATTAAATTTAATTACAATTATCAGGCAAAGGGCGCAACCTAAGAAGGGATTGTTATCCTGATCGCAGAATGGATATTGCTGGTGATGTACAATTATTTACAATTGATTCATATAAGAAACTCTTGATTGCAAATGTTTTTAGAATAAAGGGAAAATGTTAATCTTTGCACTTTAGGGATTTGTTGACACTCCGCTTCGTTTCTAACTTCTGCGATTCATATATATTGTAAAAAACTACGACGAATATCTGTATTTAAAGATTATTTAACCCTTTATGGAATTTGCATATTATGCGGTACACCGTTGCAAATAACCGCATTCTTAATAAAAGATGAATATGATAATGAGTAAAAAAATAACAGTATTGCATGTTATGCAGGAAACATCCTCCCGTGGTGGTACACCACGGAAGCTACTCAGTCTTGTAGTCAACGGTGACCGTGATAAATTTCATCATGTTTTTCTTGTTTTTGCCAATAGAGCCGAGAATCTCAATCAAGAATATCGAAAGGCAGGCGCCATTATTGAGGAGATTGATAGACTCCGGAATTGGGATATCCGGCTTTTATGGGATATCCTGAAAATACGTAAGCAATACAGGTGCGACGTCATCAACACCCATTTTGCCCGCGCAGACATTTACGGTGCAATTGCCGGTGTTTTATGCCATATCCCTGTCGTTAAGTCTGTACACGGTATTCTGTGGAATGATTCAGACTGGTTACAAAAAATAGATGGGCTATTGTCGCCGCTACGAACAGTTACTCTTTGCAATTCAGAAGCGACGCGGCGCTCTGTAATTTATCAAACTGGCGCAAAGAATACAAAGGTAATATATAACGGCGTTATGAATCATGCAGTTTATTTGACACCCGACCAGAAGATGATGAAACGAAATGCACTGGATCTTCCGCCAGATGCATTTGTCATAATTCATGTAGGTGGTATGATCGCATTGCGAGACCAATCTTTCATTATACAAGCCGTGAAACAATGTGCTGATGCCGGTAATAATGTGTACCTTGTCTTTGTAGGTGATGGCCCCTTGCGTCAGTGGTTGGAGACAGAAAGCAAAGAGCTTGGGCTAGGCCTTCGTACGCGTTTCCTTGGATATCGCAGCGATATTCCAGAATTGAATGCAATGGCTGATGTGTATGTGAACATGGCTAGAAAAGAGGGTTTTGGCATCGCGGTGATAGAAGCGATGCAGTCCAGCCTGCCTGTAGTTCTGGCCAATGCAGGTGCATTACCGGAATTGATTGAAGAGGGAGTCAGCGGCATTCTTGTCCCTACTGGGGATGCTGCAGCTTTATCAGCGGCTTTAATAAAATTACATAATAATAGGGACCTAAGAAGGAAGTTAGGTGAAGAAGCAAGAAAACAGGCAAATAATAAATTTGTTATCAGTCGGTATGTAAGTGATATGGAAAATATTTATCGCGATGTCGCGAAGGGGCGCCATGTCAGTTAATAAAAACGTATACCCATTAGCAAAAAGCCAGAAATATTGTTTGTGGATGAATATGCCATCTCATCACCAGCTTGATTTTATAAAGGCGTTACATGAATCAGATATTGATATGGTTGTTAGGTATTACGGACAAGTGGATGAGAGACGAAAGATTATGGGATGGGATTCAGCCCCCAGACTTGGAAAATTCTCGAAATATTTTAAGTCATCTATTGATACGTTGGACGAATCTATACCGGATTGGCGGGAAAGAGTGCATGTAATTCCCGGTACGGTTGGCAACAAGTTTCTTATGGCGTTGGTGGATCGTTTGATCAGAGAAAAAGTCAATTGGGTCCATTGGAGTGAAGATGTCAAACCGGGTTGGAGTCGCATTATTCGATTACCATTTCGTAAAAGATATGGTAAAAAAATAAATAGATATGCTTTAGGTGCATTAGCAATCAGCAAATCAGCGGAAACTGAATTTATCTCATGGGGTATCGCATCGAAAAAAATAAGATGGCTCCCCTATGCCGCAAACCCATTAATAGAATCGTATAATGTGAATGATAAAATTAAAAAATTTATTCAAAATAAGTTTGTCTTTATGTTCAGCGGTGCCTTGTGTCAACGGAAGGCGACAGATTTGCTTCTTAAATCGTATAAACGCATAACAGAGCACTATCAAAATGTTGCTCTGATTATGATTGGACCTGACACAACAGAACAATATTATAAAGCATATGCTGAAAAAAGTAATATTTCAAAAGATAAGATTCTATTTACTGGTTCTGTTGCGTACGAGCAGATGCAATCGCTATTGCCTTTGTGTGATGTTTTTATATTGCCATCACGTAGAGATGGGTGGGGCATGGTAATATATGAGGCAGCTTCTATTGGGAAGGCTATAATCGCAACAGAGCGCTGTGGTGCTGCGCATCATATTATAATCGATGGTCTAAATGGATTCAGGATAGCGGCTGATGATGTTGATGCGCTGACAAATGCGATGATAAAATACGTAAAAAGTCCAGGAATGACGACAATACATGGCGCGCACTCAAAAATCGTGGCTACATTTTTTTATCCCAGCAAGAACGTTGAGCGATTCCTTTGTGCAATGGAATCGTTTCTAAGAATGTGAGAGACAACTTCTTATCAGTCATAATATGCTTTTCTCAGCACACTGATATCATACAATTAATTTTTTATCTTTCTCTATAGTAGCTTTTTAAGTGTAAATTAAATGATTGAAAATATTCTTATTGTTGGGCAGCTACCCCCGCCCGTTCATGGCTCAAATGTAATGACTCAATTAATTTTTGATTCACTTATTAACATCGGTTGTGAAGTTTCTATTGTGCAAAAAACTTTTTCGCGCAATCAGAAAGAAGTCGGGCAAATCTCTGCACGGAAGATTTTAAAAATCCCCGTTATTTTTTATCAATTACTTGGTGCTCTTCAGCGCAAGCACCCTGATGTATGCGTTTATTTTATATCAATTGGGCTTAGTTCTCTAATTGTTGACCTGTTATTTCTCCTCTTGCTTCGACTATTCAAAACTCATGTTGTCATTTATGTTCACGGTAAAGGTTTCAAACAATATCAGGGCAACATCAGCGGTTATGTGCTAAATTTAATCTTTTCAAAATTGCTGGGTGCCCTTATTCTAGGAGATCGGTTGTCGTCAGATCTTTTATGGACTATTCCTAAATCACATATGTTTATACTTCCAAATGCTATTCCTGATAAGAGTGATGTGTTATTTACAGAACCTAAAATAAATCAGAAGCAAGTGAGAGTGCTTTACCTATCAAATCTGACGCCAACAAAAGGTGCGTTGGAATTTCTTAAGATGGCTTCAATAGTTACCAAAAAATTTCCAGAGACAAGATTTATCTTGGGTGGTCCCAAAAGAGAAGAAGATTTCTACAAAAAATTGCTCGATTTTATCGCGCATGAGGATCTTGGAAATTGTGTTGTGTTGCCAGGTGGTCTTTATGGTTCCGATAAGGAAGGTGTCTTCCTTGAAAGCGATATTTTCGTTTTTCCGACAAAGCGTGACGCATTTCCTCTTGTTACGTTAGAAGCTATGAAATATGGAATACCTGTTATTTCTTCCAATGAGGGATCCATACCTGAAATAGTTATTGATGGTATCACCGGTTTTATTGTGTCACCGGAAGATACAGAGGAAATGGCGAGGAAAGTAATTGCTCTGATTAAAAACCCCAAATTACGCAAAGAATTAGGTGCCGCAGGGAGAAAACGATATGAGGATAATTATACGATTACCGCATATGAAAGAAACCTTAAAGCAGCGATTAATTATTTTTCACAGATACGGGAAAATAAATAGAAATATAAAATGAATCAACTAACCCAAAAGCTAAAGGATGGTAAAATGCAAGTGCTGGAAGTACCCACGCCGGTATTAGGGTGTGGTATGATTCTTGTCCGCAATTATTTTTCTTTAATCAGTGCCGGGACGGAAAGTAGTACAGTTAATGCTGCCCGTAAAAGTTTAATCGGTAAAGCTAAAGAACGTCCTCAGCAAGTAAAACAAGTTCTGGATGTTTTGGTTCAGCAGGGGCCAGTGCAAACTTACCGGGCGGTGATGAAGAAGCTCGATGCCTGGTCGCCATTGGGCTATAGCTGTGCCGGTGAAGTTATCAGTGTGGCGTCTGATATATCGGATTTTTCTATCGGCGATTTTGTTGCCTGTGGTGGACTGACAGCGGCGCATGCGGAGGTTGTGGCGGTGCCGGTTAATCTATGTGTGAAACTAGATATACGTGAAAAGATAAATGTGAAGGGTGAAAGGTTAAAAAATATCGATGAACATTTGAAGGCGGCAGCTTTTAATACCCTCGGGGCAATTGCGATGCAGGGGGTACGTCAGGCGGATTTGCGTCTTGGGGAATCCTGCGCGGTGATCGGTTTGGGGTTAATCGGCCAGCTATCGGCATTACTTTTAATGGCAGGGGGAATACGAGTTATCGGCATTGATGTTGATGAACAGGTTGTTCACATTGCCGGGCAACACTGCGCGGATTTGGCGATAGCGCGAGATACCGCGGGGATTGACGAACAGGTTGCTTCCTTTACTGGTGGCTTGGGTGCCGATGCTGTAATTATCACAGCAGGCACCGATAGTCTCGATCCGGTCAACTTTGCCGGTCAGATATGCCGTAAAAAAGGAAAAGTGGTTATTGTCGGAAACGTTCCCACTGGATTTGACCGTGATCCTTATTACTACCGCAAAGAACTTGATCTGCGGATGTCCTGTTCCTATGGACCGGGACGGTATGATTCCGCCTATGAAGAAAAAGGGATGGATTATCCTGCTGCCTATGTCCGCTGGACGGAAAAGCGTAATATGGAAGCTTTTCAGGAATTGATTCATTCAGGGAAAATCAAACTTGATTATTTGACAACGCACGAATTTAATCTTGAGGAAGCCCCGCAAGCTTACGACATAATCCTCCAGAAGAAGGAGCATTACCTGGGAATACTGATCCGATACGATACACAGAAGCCGATTGAAAGCGGTCGAGTGAAGATTCGTCCATCTGATGCGGCAGGCAAGGTTGGAATTGCGTTTATCGGTGCGGGCAGTTACGCCCAAAGCCATTTGCTGCCGAATCTGCATAAATCGAAAGATGTTTCTTTAATAGGCGTGATGACATCTTCAGGAACAAGTTCGAGATCCGTGACGGAGCGGTTCGGGTTTGAGTTTTGCACATCTGATGTGAAGGATATTTTAGGGGAGAGTAGAAAAGAAGGACTGGATTCCCGCCTTCGCGGGAATGCCAATATAAAAGGCAGCAATAGCAAAGGCATTAATACGGTTTTTATTGCGACGCGTCATGATAGCCATGCGGGTTATGTATTGAAGGCATTGGAGACAGGGAAACATGTATTCGTAGAAAAGCCGCTTTGTTTGACAGAAGATGAGTTGGAATCAATACGCTTTGCTTACCAAAACAATGCCCAGCACCTCATGGTCGGTTTCAATCGCCGCTTTTCGCCCCTGACTGTGATGCTAAAAGAAAAATTCGGTGATGGACCGATGTCTATGATTTGCCGTGTGAATGCGGGCAAGATTCCGCAAGATTCATGGATTCAGGATATGGCAACCGGCGGAGGAAGAATCATTGGTGAGGCGTGTCATTTCATTGATTTGCTTACGTTCATAAATGGTTCATTGCCTATATCGGTTTACGCTCAAGCTCTCCCCGATCCACATCATTTGAACGATACAATTACCGTCACGTTGACATATTCCAATGGTTCCATCGGTACAATATCTTATTTTTCAAACGGACCGAAAAGTCTCCCGAAGGAATACATAGAAATTTACAGCGCCGGTTCGGCAGGAATTATCCGGGATTTCAAGGAAATTGAAATAACAGGTGCACAAAAGACGATTCGGAAAAAACTTTGGAGTCAAGATAAAGGACAGAAAAGGATGGTTCAGTCGTTTATCGAAGCAATTCTTCAGGGGGGCACAACCCCAATAGCCTTTGACGACATTTATATGGTTACACTAACTACTTTTAAAATTTTAGAATCTCTACGCACAGGACAGAGCGTTAAAATATAAAATTGATACAACCTCTTGAAAAATTAAAATCTTATATCGAAAAGGATCAATTTGCTGGTTACGATCCTTACGATGCTCTGAATAGTCCTCTTTTAAGTGGACTTTCTTTCGGCAACAAATATTTACGTATAGCTTTCACGCAAGGGTTGAAGCGACTGCCGGCAAATCTCCGTCCACTTTTTTTAGTGCCGAAAGATTATAATCCTAAGGGCTTAGGGCTTTTTCTTTGGGGATATGCAAAATTGTACTCAGTTAAAAAGAACGCTGAATATCTTGTTCAGATAGAAAAAATATTGGGGTTGTTGGATGGATGTAAAACGTCAATGTTACTGGATTCCAGCCTTCGCGGGAATGACAAGAGATGGGGCGGGAATGACAGCGCGGAACTGGATACCGGCCTTCGCCGGTATGACGGCCGGGCTGGACATGGTTGGGGATACAATTTTGATTGGCAATCACGGGCTTTCTTTGTTCCCAAATACACACCAACGGTAGTAAATTCTTCTTTCATCGGCCATGCTCTGCTCGATACATTTACTTTCACAGGATTATCAAAAGCGCGGGAAATGGCTCTGCCTATCGGCAATTTCATTTTACATGGTTTACACAGACACCAAGAAAATGGCACTATTTGTTTCAGCTATACCCCGATTGACCATTATTTTGTCCATAATGCCAATCTGCTTGGCGCTTCGCTTTTAATCAGGTTGTTCAAAGTGACAGAAAAAAAGGAATACAGGGATACGGCGCTGGCCGCCCTCGCCTATTCCATGAAACATCAGCATCCGGATGGTTCATGGTTCTATGCGGAGAAAGATATTTCCCACTGGATTGATTCTTTTCATACGGGATTCAATCTTCAGGCAATCCGCTATTTTCTTGATCTGGGTTTTGCTGAAGAATACAGGCCACAATATGAGGAAGGTGTGCGCTTTTATGCAGATAATTTCTTTCTGGCGGACGGCACGCCTAAATATTATCATGACCGCGTTTATCCCCTTGATATTCACAGCCCTGCTCAGGCAGTGGTTTTCTTTTCCGGCATGGGCAAAGAATATGAGGAACTGACCAATAAAATACTGAACTGGATGATTGAAAATATGCAAGGGCCAAACGGGGCTTTTTATTTTCAGAAACATAAATATTATACAAATAAGATTCCTTATATGCGCTGGGGACAGGCCTGGGCTTATCATGCGTTGACGGAGTATCTTTGAATCATGGCAATAAATAAACCTGTACGTACTGACGTTCTCGGAATTCCTGTTGATTGTATCACGATGGATGGCGCTGTTGATTATGCAACACGTCTCATAGATGAAAATAAGAAGGCCTGCTACATACTGGCAATCAACCCGGAAAAAGTGATGGCGCTTTTGAAAAATACATCTCTTTTCAAAACATTTTCCTCTGCTGAGCTCTTGATTCCCGACGGCATCGGTGTAGTCATGGCTATGCGCTGGTTGCATGGTTTGGAAACTGTTCGGGTGCCGGGCTCTGAGCTGATGCCCCGCCTTTGTGCAATGGCTGCTGAAAAAGGATATGGAATATTTCTTTACGGTTCGCAGGAAGATGTGAATCACGGGTCCGCAGAGAAACTGAACCAAATGTATCCTGGATTGAAAATAGCGGGACGTGCCAATGGCTATCTCAAAGAAGAAGAAATGCCGGAATTGGTCAAACAGATCAACGCTTCCGGTGCAAAAATTCTTTTTGTTGCCTTGGGTAGTCCAAAACAGGAACAGTGGATTCAAAAGTGGTCTGACAAGCTTGATGTTAATATTATTCAGGGAATCGGCGGCACATTAGATACGATTGTCGGAACGGTAAAGCGGGCACCAGCATTTTTTTGCAGGTTCGGGCTGGAATGGTTTTATCGTCTGGTTACAAATCCGCAACGCGCCAGTCGCCAGAAAGCTTTACCGGTGTTTGCGTGGAAAGTGATTAAGGAAAAGGTGAAGGGTAAAAAGTGAAACGTAAACAAATGAAAGTATTTTTAGTTGCCGGGGCGCGGCCTAATTTTATGAAGATTGCTCCGATATACAGGGCATCACTGACGGTGCCCGGCGTTGATTGCCGGATCGTGCATACCGGTCAGCATTACGATCATGAAATGTCGCAGGCTTTTTTTGATGATCTGGAGATTCCTCAGCCGCAATATTTTCTAGATGCCGGCTCCGGTTCGCACGCCGTACAGACGGCAAAAATAATGGTGGCCTTTGAGAAGATTTGTGAGTCGGAGAAACCTGATCTCGTGTTGGTTGTCGGGGACGTTAATTCCACTCTGGCCTGTAGTATCGTTGCTAAAAAGCTCTTGATAAAAGTTGCCCATGTGGAGGCTGGTCTGCGCAGTTTTGATCTCAGCATGCCCGAGGAAATCAACCGCATGGTAACAGATGCCATTTCGGATTACTTCTTTGTAACGGAAGAAAGCGGCAAGCTTAATCTGCTGCGGGAAGGGCGATCAGTAGAGAGTGTCCATTTTGTCGGTCATGTGATGATTGATAATCTACTTTATCAGCTGGAGAACATGAAAAGTGTTCAAGGTTCAACGTTCAATGTTCAAGGTTTAAAGGCGAAGGGACAATATGCCTTTATGACATTGCACAGGCCTTCCAATGTTGATGATAAAAACACCTTTCTGGGTATTGCCGGGGCTTTAAATGAAATTGCCAAAGAGTTGATAATTCTTTTCCCCGTCCATCCGAGGACGAAAAAGATGATGGAACAGTTTAATATCCATTTCTCAGACAATATAAAGTTGTTGCCGCCGTTGGGATTTAAAGAATCACTATTTCTCTGGAAAGATGCTAAGATTGTACTAACTGACAGCGGCGGCCTTCAGGAGGAAACAACCGCGCTTGGAATTCCCTGTGTGACGATTCGGGAGAATACGGAAAGGCCGATTACGGTAGAGTTGGGTACCAATGTGCTGGCCGGCACGACCAAAGAAGGAATTCTCAAAGCTTATGAGCAGTGCTTTGCGAAAGTAAGAACCGCTTCGATTCCTCCTTTGTGGGATGGCAAGGCGGCGGAAAGAATTTGGGAAGTAATAAAAAACAGTTTTAAGTAATTAAGAAAAACTCCTGTGAAATATGAAAATGGAAATTGGAAAGTTCTGGCAATTGTGAAATGTCAAAATTCAAACGGGATTGGTGAAATATGACGGTAATTAGCGCTTTGATTTTGTTGTTTTTGTTTGCTTTTGTTTTTTCTCTTGTTTTTACTCCTGCAGTAGGCGCCATGGGAATCAAGCTTGGCGCTATGGATATCCCGATGGAACGCAAGGTCCATACAAAGCCGATACCCCGTATTGGCGGCGTTGCGTTGTTTATCGTCTTTGTAATAGCAAGATTTATTCCTGTTTTTTTTCCCTCATTATCGGAATTATTCAAATTTAAGCCTCTTAACTGGTATGCTTTTTCTGGATTGCTTGTGGTCTTCGGCTGCGGCGTTTGGGATGATTTCCGCCGCCTCAGCCCCGGGATAAAATTGCTCTTCCAGATTCTGGGAGCGTCACTGGCCTTTGCCGGCGGTATGGCTATCAATGGATTCTTTATCGACGGCCACGGCATGCAGTTTGGCTTTATCAGCAGTTACGCGATCACGGTTTTATGGTTCCTTCTGTTCATTAATGCCGTGAATCTGATTGACGGCCTGGATGGTCTGGCCAGCGGCGTTGTGTTTTTCACCTGCGCTTTGATGACATTTTTATCATACATGAACGGCGATTATACTTCCGCGTTTTACTTCTGCGCCTTAGGCGGCGCGCTTCTGGGATTTTTGAGATATAATTTCAATCCGGCGAGTATCTTTCTGGGCGACGGAGGCAGTTATTTTCTTGGCTATGTCGTGGCTATTCTGGCAATACAGAGTTCTATGAAAAGTCAGGTGGGCGTCCTGATGCTTATTCCGCTGCTGGCACTTGGCGTGCCGATCTTCGATACAATCTTTTCGCCGATCCGGCGCTGGATCATCGGACGCAATATGTTCCACCCGGATAAGGAGCATGTTCATCATCATCTTTTGAAAATAGGTTTTTCATCGCGCAGTGCTGTCTTGCTTATTTACGGCATTACGATGCTGTTGTGTCTCGCCGCTATCATTATCATTACATTTCGCGGACATGGACTGGAAGGGTTTTTTCTTGCCGGACTTTTGCTTGGTCTGATCTTTCTGGTGCGTAAACTGGGGTATATGGAATATCTGGCCTTTGATAAATTCTATGGCTGGTTTAATGATGTAACCGATGTGGCTGGTTTCAGCCGGAAACGGCGCAGTTTTCTTTCTCTGCAGATTGAAGCAGGCAAATCGCAGAACATGGCTGAACTGTGGGAGAACGTCGGTGAAGCGCTGGAGATGCTTAAGTTTAATGAGGCTCAATTGCATTTAGCCAATGAGCCGATGCGTGAATGGAAAAATTATCCTTCAAAATCGAATGATACCGTTTCTGAAAATAATGAAGTTATCGATCGAGATGGTTTGTTTAGAATTGAAATTCCGCTGAGAGAGTTCGGGGATGATAATTTCATGGGCAAGCTTATTCTGGTTAAGGATTTAAGATTGAGCCGTCTTCAGCCCTATACGATACGTCGTATTGAACATCTGCGGCGAACTTTGCTTCCGATATTGAAAAGACTGACAACAAAGAGGTGAAGGGGAAAAATAACAGTTCTATGTTCTACGTTCTAGGTTCTATGTTCTATGTTAAGAAAAGACAGATTTAAGTTTTAAGTAATTAAGTAGTTAAGGAAAACAAGGAAAAAGTGAAGAGTGAAAGGTGAAAAGTAAAAAAGAACTCCTCCGCTGTCATTCCCGACCTGATCGGGAATCCAGGAAAGATTAAGAATTAAGTACAATAAATAATAGTTTTAAGTAATTAAGATTTAAGTAGTTAAGTAAAAACTGTGAAGGGGAAAAGAAAGAAACAAAGTTCTAAGTTCTAAGTTTAAGGTATAGAGAATCAGGAAGAAGCAGGTTCGGAAGGTTATAGTAGTATAAGCACAATCAAATTCTTGTTAAGGAGGTTGTTTATATGGCTGTAAAAAAAGTTGCTGCTGCTAAAAAGGTGAGGATGAAAAACAATCGTTACGGCTGGGTTCCTGATGTTCCCGATCAACGGGATTTTTTGCTCAAAGCCATACTTCGTGTGCCGGCAAAACTGCCCCGCAAGGTGGATTTGCGTCCGCTGTGTTCTATAGTGGAAGACCAGGGTCAACTGGGAAGCTGCACCGCCAATGCTCTGGCGGGAGCGCTGGAGTTTCTGGAAATTAAAGACAAGGTCTACTTCGAAGACTTCAGCAGATTATTTATTATAATGAACGCGTCATTGAACATTCGGTCGATTCCGATTCCGGCGCTATGATTCGCGACGGCATCAAAACGCTGGCCAAACAGGGCGTCTGCTCGGAGATAAAGTGGCCTTATGTTGTTTCAAAATTTAAAGTTAAACCGACCGCGTCCTGCTACAAAGACGCAACAAATCACAAAATCACTTCCTATCGCCGCGTTCTGACGCTCGATGAAATGCGCGCCTGCCTGGCTGAGGGCTTTCCGTTTGTTTTCGGTTTTATGGTGTATGAAAGTTTTGAATCGCAGGCCGTGGCCAAAACCGGAACTGTCAATATGCCGAAAAAGAATGAGCAGGCGCTGGGGGGACACGCCGTTCTGGCTGTTGGCTATGATGACGCTAAGAAAAGATTTATCGTGCGCAATTCCTGGGGCGATGGCTGGGGCGTGAAAGGCTACTTTACAATGCCGTATGCCTATCTTACCAACCGGAATCTTTCTGATGATTTCTGGACTATCCGCCGCGGGGAGATGATGTTAAAAAGATAGTTCTAAGTTCTATGTTCTAAGTTCAATGTTAAGAAAAGATAGTTTTAAGTTTTAAGAGTTAAGTAGTTAAGGGAAACAGGAAAGACACTAGTGAAGAGGGAAAGGAAAAACAGGTTTAAGTTTTAAGTAGTTAAGTAATTAAGGAAAACATTGGACGGGCTGGAAGACTGCTTGACAATTTTTTTTAATTATGTAAAATGAAAGTATGAGTGGCAAATTACATAGCTATATACCACGACTTCACGAGCCGGATATTATTGCGTCATTGCAGGAAGCGCCGGTAACAGCAATCATAGGACCGAGACAATGCGGTAAAACAACCCTTGCCCGGCACATTGCTGCTAAACGTAAACCGGATAGTGTTGTTCATTTAGATCTGGAACGTACCGCGGATCAACGCAAGTTATCCGATGCCGAATGGTTTCTGTCACGTCAGGCGGACAAGCTCGTGATTCTCGATGAAATCCAGAGAGTACCGGAATTGTTCACGACTCTGCGGGTTTTAGCTGACGATCCGCATCATCGGTATAGTTTTCTGGTGCTGGGATCGGCCTCTCCCGCGTTGTTGCGGCAAAGTTCGGAATCGCTTGCCGGTCGCATTCGTTACCATGAACTGACTCCGCTTTTATGGCAGGAATGTATGGCAGCGGGCATGAAGGATCGCGAACAGCACTGGATAAGGGGTGGTTTTCCGGGAAGCCTGCTGGCAAGTTCGGATTCATCCAGCGTGGCATGGCGCGAGTCGTTTTCACGAACTTTTCTGGAAAAGGATGTCGCATACCTGGGCGTTGGCGCGTCGCCGGAATTAATGGGGCGTCTCTGGCGCATGTTGGCGCATCATCACGGCCAGTTGCTCAATAGCGCGCGCCTGGGTCAGGCTCTGGGTGTGACTCATACTACGGTGCGAAAATATATCGGCATTTTAACTCAGAATTTCATGTTGCGCATTCTGGAACCGTTCAAAGTTAATCTTGAAAAACGCTTAATCAAGTCGCCGAAGGTATATCTACGTGATACAGGCGTTCTTCATAGTTTGCTGGAGATTGAAGGTATGGATGATCTGCTGGGACATCCGGTGGTGGGTGCGTCATGGGAAGGCTGGTGCATTGAACAGATTTGCGCGGCTTTGCCCGGCTGGCGAGCATCTTTTGTCCGTACTTCTAACGGCGAGGAAATTGATTTGTTGGTGGAACGAGGCCGGCAACGATTGGCTTTTGAGTTTAAGGCATCCACTTCCCCGCAGTTGACACGCGGTTGTGTTACAATGCTCGGAGATCTTGCGCCTGCTCATGCATGGGTCGTCTGTCCGGTTGCCAAAGGCTGGGATCTGCGCGATGGAGTAACAGTGGCTTCCATAGAGGAAGTTCTTGCAGATATAAAAAAAATCGTGAAGGGGACAAAATAATAGTTCTACGTCCTATGTTCTAGGTTCAAGGTTGAAAGACAGTGGTTAGTTTATAGTGGATGGTGAATAGAGAGATAGTTCTAAGTTCTAAGTTCTAAGTTCTAAGTTCAACGTTCTATGTTAAAAACCAGTGAAGGGTGAAGAGAGAAAAGTTTTAAGATTTAAGGGTTAAGTAGTTAAGGAAAACAAGGAAAAAGTGAAGAGTAAAATAACCGTTCTAAGTTCTATGTTCTAAGTTCAATGTTAATCGGGAATCCAGGAAATAGATAAAAGCTGGATTCCCCGGTCGAGCCGGGGAATGACACTATTTTGTCATGCCAAACTCTTTGCCCGGCGGATGTCGGGTGACCCGGAATCCAGGAAATAGATTTCAAAATTTCCACCCCCTGCACCCCCGCCAGCGGAGGACAAAAAAGTTCTAAGTTCAATGTTCAAGGTTTAAAAAAGTGATAAGCGCGAATCATGAAATTTCGCCTTGACATGTCGAAATTTCATGATAAAATATTTTCATGCAGATAAAAAGAACAGATGAAATCGATCTTTTAAATGCGCGCTTCAGGAATAATCCTATCGTGGCGATTCTTGGACCACGGCAATGCGGGAAAACCACACTTGCCCGGCAGTTCGCCGATCAGTGGCCGAAGAATGTCTCTTTTTTTGATCTGGAGAATCCGCGAGATCTGAGGCAGCTTGAAGAACCTCTGTTGGCGCTGGAAAGTCAGGAGGGGCTGATTGTTCTCGACGAGATCCAGCGGACGCCGGATTTGTTTCCGGTTTTACGCGTACTTGCCGACAGGCCAAACAAAAAAACTAAATTCCTGATTTTAGGTAGCGCGTCACGCGATCTAATGCGACAATCTTCGGAGTCGCTGGCCGGGCGCATAAGCTATCTGGAGATAGGCGGGTTTTCTCTTGATCTTGTAGGGATGGCAAAGAAAGATAAATTATGGATAAGAGGCGCTTTCCCCAGGTCTTTTCTCGCGTCGAGCGAAGCGGCTTCCTACCAGTGGCGTCAGGATTTTATAGCCACTTTTCTGGAAAGGGATATCCCTCAGCTGGGATTCAATATCCCCTCCAAATCGCTTGGCCGCTTCTGGCAAATGCTCGCGCATTATCACGACCAGATATTCAATGCTTCGGAAATTGGTAAGAGTTTGGCGGTCTCCGACCATACCGCGCAAAGGTATCTGGATTTGCTTTCAGCAACGTTTATGGTTCGTCAGTTGCGTCCATGGAATTACAACACAAAGAAAAGAATTATCAAAAGGCCAAAGATTTATTTTCGCGATACGGGGATTTTGCATGCCTTGTTTGATCTGGAGGAGAAAAATGATGTTCTTTCACACCCGAAACTCGGCGCATCATGGGAAGGTTTCGCGCTGGAGGAAACAATCAAGGCCATCCGATTGAAGGAGAATGAAATATTTTTCTGGGGAGTACATGCGTCGGCGGAGATTGATCTGGTGTTCCCCAAAAACGGGCGTCTCTATGGTATCGAGGTCAAGTACGCGCAGGCGCCGGGTTTCACTTCATCTATGCGTATGGCATCCGAAGAGCTTGCTTTAAAGCATTTGTGGGTTATCTATCCGGGTAGTGAAGCTTATGCTTTAAATAAAAACATGACGGTGATTCCATTGACGGAATTGAGAAGTATTAAGTTTTAAGTAGAGAAGTTAAACAAAGTATTAAGATTTAAGTAGTTAAGGAAATCGGGAATCCAGGAAATAGATAAAAGCTGGATTCCCCGGTCGAGCCGGGGAATGACACTATTTTGTCATGCCAAACTCCTTGCCCGGCGGATGTCGGGTGACCCGGAATCCAGGAAATAGATTTCAAAATTTCCACCCCCTGCACCCCCGCCTGCGCGGGAATGACAAAGGTGCTTAATTCCTTAAATCTTATTTTTATAATCGCCAGTAATTTATTCCCAGTGCTCGGGCTTTTTCCGGCTGGAACATGGCTTTTATGTCAATCATGATCGGGTTCTTTTTGCGGCCAAGCGCCGCAATTTTTTTAAGCCCCATATCCGTATAGGCGCGATGGGCCACAGCCAGAATTATTGCGTCAACATCATGAATGTCTTTTAGCGCAACCAGATCCACACCGCAATGACGGCGCGCCTCTTCCCTGATTACCAGGGGATCATGAACCAGAACTTCCACGCCGAAGTCTTTCAACTCGTTAATGATATCCGTTACGCGGGTATTGCGTATATCCGGAACATTTTCTTTAAAAGAAACTCCCAGAATGGCTACGCGCGCGCTGCGTACCTGCTTATCGGCACGGATGAGCATCTTGATTGCTTTTTCGGCCACATATTTTCCCATATTGTCATTGATGCGCCGGCCGGATAAAATCACTTCCGGACGATAGCCGATACTGGCGGCTTTGTAGGTCAGGTAATAGGGATCGACGCCGATACAATGCCCGCCGACAAGACCGGGACGGAAAGGCAGGAAGTTCCATTTTGTTCCCGCCGCTTCCAGAACTTCCAGGGTATCGATATCCATTTTATTGAAAATTATCGCCAGTTCATTCATGAGCGCTATGTTGATGTCGCGCTGGGTGTTTTCAATGACCTTGGCCGCTTCAGCAACTTTTATGGAAGAAACCGGGTGCAGACCGGCTTTAACCACCCTGCCGTAAATTTTCATGAGAAAATCAAGCGCCATGCCGCTGGATGCGGAAATAATTTTTATGGTTTTATCGAGGGTATGGATTTTATCGCCCGGATTGATGCGCTCAGGAGAATAGCCCACAACAAAATCACGGCCGAATTTAAGTTTCGATTCTTTCTCCAGAACAGGCACGCAAACATCTTCCGTGACTCCGGGATAAACCGTGGATTCATAAACAACGCATGATCCTGCCTGTAAGTGTTTGCCGATGATGGAGGAGGCATTTTCCAGCGCGCTTAAATCGGGAACATGGAAATGGTCCACCGGCGTGGGCACGCACACAATGAAAAGACGGCATGAGGAAAGCTCGGCCGGATCGGATGTAAAATGAATGCGGGATTTCTTTAATTCCGCATCGGTCAGTTCCATGGTGCGGTCGTGACCTTTTTTAAATTCGGCAATATTAACGGGATTATTGTCGTAACCGATGACTGAAAAATGACGGGATAAATGAGCGGCCAGGGGGAGCCCGACATATCCCAGACCCACGATGGCAATTTTATCTTTTTTAGCAAGAAAAGATTTGACAGTCAGTTGCTTCACAATAATTTGCTCCTTCAGATTCAGACTTTAAAGTAATTAAGATTTAAGTAATTCAGTTTTAAGTAACACCGATTCACTTAAATCTTAAACTTTGTTTAACTTCTCTTTTCTATCAGGGGAAGAAAAATCTTATACCCGCAAAAGCGGAAACATTGCCGGGGCTATATGTTGCCGCGACGACATCAGGGTCACCGGCATATTTTCTTTTCATATCGCCACTTGTGCTGTACAGGTACCGGAACTCAGCATTGAGAGCGATATTGGGCGTGATGAAGTAATCAGCGCCGAGATTCAGATGACCGCCATAAGTATTATCAATTTCGAGACTTTCACCAGGGGTGCTGTATGCGTCATAAAGATCAAATTTATTTATCATAAAATCAACGCCCGCCCCGGCATAAGGAACAAAAGCGCTTTTCGGCATGAAGCGCCACTGGGCGCCAAAAGAAAAATCAATGGTTTTACCTCTTCCAAATACATGGTCAACTCCGCCCAGCGTTGTCATTGTTACCTCGACCTGCGAGTAAATGACATCAAAGTCAACGGACAGATTATCGGTAATACCGTACATGACTCCACCGCCGCCGGTCCATCCTGTGCCCCCTTTAATTTTTCCTTCAACACCCCAATGCGCGGCAGCCGCATCTGTAAATTCATTATTAAAAAAATAACCTGACCCGCCTCGTGCTGTTATACCAACCTTACCGGCAACGCTGCTTGCCGTTGCTACACTGGAAAACAATAATAATGACGCAACTACAAATAAAAATATTTTTTTCATAGAATACCTCTCCGATTAAGCGGGATTTTACAGTCGATTATTTCTAGCAAAATCGTTTGAAAAGTCAAGAATATTATTACCCATTTGATTTGATTCTGCCTTAGAAACCTGATCGGGGAATTAAAGGTGCGCGCTGTCCGGACCGGATTGCCCCTCACCCGGCATCCCCCTGACATTTTAAATCAGGCCGGAATAATTCTTCGAAAAATAATATTAGAAAAGAGATAAAAAAATCGAGAGAAAGGTTTTTATATCATTTGACTAATATGGTAGAGTGTCCGTCATTGATTCAACCACTTCTGACGGGAAAGGCAAATGAAGGTAAAAGTATGTTCCGTTCGGTCAAAAATCATTCCATAGAATATCTGGAATCTCCGCTTTTAAGCAAATGCGACTTTTTGACGCACGCCTTCTGTACGAGACTTGGCGGCGTCTCCGAGAATGAATACGCGTCGCTCAATATAAGTTTTAAAGAAGGCGATGAAGAAGGCAAGGTTTTGCATAACTGGAATCGTATAGCGATGGCCTTTGCCATACCGCTGGAACAATTCCTTGTCGTCAATCAGGTTCACGGCGATGATGTTCTGGTCATCCCCCCTTACGGCGACTTTTTTTCTACGCGGGCGGAACTGAACCATGACGCCATTGTCACCAACCGCACAAATCTGGCTGTTTGCATCAAGACGGCGGATTGCGTGCCTGTTTTTTTTGTTGATCGGATAAAAAAAATCATCGCTGTGGTTCATGCCGGCTGGCGAAGCTCCGCGCTGGAAATCAGCGCCAAAGTCATCCGGCTGCTCCGGGAGAAATATGGTTCGGCAAAACAGGATATCCTGGCGGCCATAGGCCCGGCGATCGGTCGATGCTGCTTTGAGGTTGACGGCACAACGGCGGACGCTTTTTTTAATCAGAAAAATAATGAGGAATTTTTATTCTCCTGTTTCGGAACAAATAAATGGATACTGGATTTGGCCGGGGCCAACCGCAGGCAAATTCTGAATTGCGATATTCCGGAAGAAAACATAGATGTCGCGGATCTGTGTACGTCCTGCCGTCAGGATTTATTTTTTTCGCATCGGGGATCGGGCGGAATTACGGGCAGGCAGGTTAATTTTATGATGATTAAGGGGGATGCCCCCTGCCGCGTTTTAACCATCGGCGACGAATATCCGCGGATTCAATAAGAAAACATTGGTATTGACAGCATCTCTTTTCAGTATTACTTATACACCACCTTGTCATTCCCCGGCCTGACCGGGGAATCCAGGAAGTGGGGTGGGGAAACTCCCGATATGATCGGGATGCATCAACCATTTTTAACAAGAAAAGGAGCCAAGTAAATGATTATTGTTACAGGTGGCGCCGGATTTATCGGCAGCGCTTTTGTCTGGAAGTTAAATCAGGAAGGCATTGAAGATATAGTCATCGTCGACCGCCTGGGGACGACCGATAAATGGAGAAATCTGGTCAATCTCCGGTTTGAGGATTACATCTATAAAGACGATTTCTTTAATATGCTTTGCGACGATACCTTGCCTTTTGAGATCAGCGCCATTGTGCACATGGGAGCATGTTCTTCAACGACCGAGCGGGACGCGGATTATCTCTGGGAAAATAATTTTCTCTACACGAGAACATTGGCCGAATGGGCGATTGAACACCATGTTCGTTTTATTTATGCCAGCTCCGCCGCGACATACGGCGACGGCAGGCAGGGCTTTTCCGACGACCACGGTAAAATCAAGGCGCTTAAGCCCATTAATATGTACGGCTATTCCAAGCAGGTATTTGATTTGTGGGTCCTGCGGCGGCAACTGGAAAACAAGATGGCGGGAATCAAATTTTTCAACGTCTTCGGCCCCAATGAATATCACAAGGCGGATATGACCAGCGTGATTTTTAAAGCGTTTCATCAGATTAAAGAAACCGGCAAGGTGAAGCTTTTTAAATCCTATAAACCGGAATATAAAGACGGCGGCCAGATGCGGGATTTTGTTTATATCAAAGACTGTATTAATGTTCTGTGGTGGCTTTTTAAAAATCAGGACGTCAACGGCATTTTTAATCTGGGAACGGGAAAAGCCAGAACATGGAATGATTTGATCGGCGCCGTCTTCAGCGCTATGGGGATTGAAACCAATATCAAATATATTGAAATGCCCGAGGAGCTGCGTAATCAATATCAATACTTCACCCAGGCGGAAATGAACAAGCTGCGCGCGGCGGGCTGCCCGGCAGTTTTTTCTTCCCTGGAAGATTCCGTGCGTGATTATGTGGTGAATTATTTACAGCAGGCCGATCCGCATTTAGGAAGATAACTATTATAAATGTCCTGGATTCCCGCCTACGCGGGAATGACAAGAAAATTAAGAATAATTTATATGCAAATATACTGCTCGAAACAACTTCGTAAAAAGCTTCAGAGACAAGGCGCACAAGGCCTGAGGAGTGAGGCCTACTTAAGCGTAGGCCGCAAGGACGAAGGACGCAGTGCAACGCAGTATCTGAACTTTTTACGGAGTTGTTAATGAAGAGAAAAATTGTCTGCATCATCCCCTCAAGATACGAATCCAGCCGTTTTCCCGGCAAGCCTCTGGCCGATCTGTGCGGAAAGCCGATGATTCAGCATGTCTATGAACGCGTCGCCCGGGCAAAAGCTGTCCCCTATGTTGCTGTAGCGACTGATGATCAGAGAATATTCGACGCGGTAAAAAGTTTCGGCGGCAATGCCGTGATGACGGCGGCCACGCATCGCTCCGGCACGGATAGGATCTCCGAAGCGGTAAAGGAGCTCAATCTTTCCGCCGACGCGATTGTTGTCAACATTCAGGGCGATCAGCCGATTTTCGAACCGGTGCAGGTGGATGAAGTGATCCAACCGCTCCTCGATGATCCCGCAATCAACATGTCCACGCTGATTTATAAGATTATTCTTGATGAGGAGATAACCCATCCGCACGCGGTTAAGGTTGTTCTCGATCATCAGAATTTCGCCCTTTATTTTTCGCGGGCGACGATTCCCTATGTCCGCGATAAATCTCTGAAGGCCGATTATTATAAGCATCACGGCATTTACGCCTACCGCCGTGATTTTCTCGATATCTTCACCAAATTGCCCGAAGGGAAACTCGAAAAACTCGAAGCCCTGGAGCAGTTGCGCGCGCTGGAATACGGCTATAAAATTAAAGTTGTCATCACGCCTCATGATTCCGTGGAGGTGGACAACCAGCAGGAGCTGGAAAAAGTCCGCCGGATACTTACGGCAAAAAAATAAATGCAAAAATACAATAAGGGGTGAAAGGATGAAAATTCTAAAAACCGGGATGGAATTTAGAGTGGCACTATTGTGTGCATTCTTTCTGCTGATCGCGGCATTCCCCGGCAGCGCCGCCGAAATCGACGACAGTATCTCAAAATGCTCACAACTTAAGAATGACACGGAACGATTGCAATGTTTCGATGATCTGGCCAAAAAACAATCTTCGGCAAAAGAAGTTGTCACCGCCATTACCCCGGAAAAAACGAATCTGCCGCCCCCCCCAAACGCCGGCGTCTCTCAGGATGACTGCAATTGGGAAAAGTGTGATGGATTGACAAATGAAGGGGCAAGATTGCAGTGCTTCGATGATAAGGCCGGGAAGCAAATTTCGGTTGGAGGGGCTGATTACGGTCTGGTCAATTGCACAGCGCTCAAGGATGATGGTGCAAGATTGAAATGTTTTAATCAACTGACAGAGTTGACGGTTATGGAAAGGCTCTGGGATTTAATCCCCGGCAAACGCCATCACTCTTTTGTGATCAGGCCCTACCGCTCGAATTATTTTTTACCGGTGGCCTATAATTCGTCACCCAATGATGAAACGAATCTGGAATATGATCCGGCCGCTAAAGCACAGTTTAATGAGGCAAAATTTCAACTCAGCTTCAAAGCAAAAATCTGGGAAGATTTTCTGCAAACCCCGCTTCAGGCACTTCATATTGTCAATGATATAAACGGCGATGGCTGTGACAAAGATAAATTCATTAAAGGCCTGGATTTGTGGATCGGCTACACTCAGCTTTCATTCTGGCAGCTTTACAATTCCGCGTTCTCGTCACCCTTCAGGGACACAAACTATGAACCGGAGGGACTTTTGAATATCCGGACTCAATATGAAATCCCCGGTCTCCGGGGGGTTAAACTCCAATTTATAAATGTAGGATTTAATCATCAATCCAACGGACGGTCGCGTCCTCTTTCACGCAGTTGGAACCGGATTATCGCCAATGCCGGTTTTGAAAAGAATCTGGGATCGGAAAAGAAAAATTCTTTCAGTCTGCAATTAAAAACATGGTACCGTTTGCCGGAAGATGAAGCTGATGATGACAATCCGGATCTGAGCCGATACGTGGGATATGGAGAACTCTGGGCGACGCTGTATTGGAAAGATATGTGTTTTGAAACGATGCTGCGCAATAACCTGAGGCAGGAGAATATGGGCGCGATACAACTGGGATGGAGCATTCCACCTTCCTCTTTCGGCAAACTTCTGCCGGATTGGATTATTTCTCCTGAATGGGCGGACAAATATCTCTCGGATAAATTCAGTCTCTACTTTCAGTATTTCAACGGTTATGGAGAGGGACTCATGGATTACAACAAAAGTATCAACCGATTCAGTGTCGGACTCATGATCGCGGAATGGAACTGAGACATTTGATTGCCGGTTATATGAATTAATCCCTTTTCCCCAACAGGAACTCGTGGTATATTTTGTTAAAAGAATTGAAGAAACTTAGTTCATATATTAACTATCTTATGGAAGGATTTATATGGGCAACGATTTCTCTCTTGAGTTCAATGGGAAGTACATCCACATTATTCACGCGTCGGATTATGAAATAACGCCGGAAAGCAATGATAAGTTGTGGGCCGAATTATCCCTCGCATGCCAAAAATACAACTGCAGGAAAGTTCTCGCCGAAGGCCATAACCAAAAACGGGATCTTGGTTCGATGGAAGCATTCCAATCGGGGACGCAGGCATCACAATCTATACCCGGCCTGTCGTTGGCAATCTGCCTTCAGGGGTACGCTCCTGACGAAACGACAAAATTTTTCATGAATGTCGCCTATAACAGAGGCGTCCGTATCGAATTTTTCAACGACAAGAAAAAAGCTCTCACCTGGCTCGGCATCAAAGATGACGAGTAAAGTGTCATCAGGCATTCGCCTGAGTTCCAGCCCGGCAATGACGTCCCTTTTACATCCCGGTTTCAAATCAAAGATGATATCAAGGCGACAAGTTTTTCAACTTGACTTAATACATATAATCCTGGATTGCCGGGTCGAGCCCGGCAATGACAAATTTTTTCAAACAAATTTTAGGGCTGTTCAGAAGCTTATCCCGTACTTGATACGGGATGCTCAGATGCAAGGCGCGCGAGCCATGAGGATCAGGGGAATTTTTATACATTAAGAAGATTGTCATTCCCGCGGAAGCGGGAATCCAGGAATTAATAAAACTGGATTGCCGGGTCAAGCCCGGCAATGACAGCTTTTTCCGGTTTGTTATTAATCTTTGAAGATTGCTCCCGTTGATGCGGACGTCACCATCTTCGCATACCTCGCCAGGTAGCCCGTCGTAATTCTCGGTTTAAACGGCTTTAAAGCTTTTCTACGTTTCGCCAATTCTTCATTGCTTACTTTCAGATTCAACTTCTTGGCTGGAATATCAATGGCAATGATGTCGCCTTCCTTAACCAGCGCGATGGGGCCGCCTTCCGCGGCTTCAGGCGAAATATGGCCGATGGCCGCGCCCTGCGTGCCGCCGCTGAAACGTCCGTCCGTTAAAAGCGCCACGGTTTTGTCCAGTCCCATGCCGACGATAGCGGATGTGGGAGAGAGCATTTCTCTCATGCCCGGACCGCCCTTCGGGCCTTCATAGCGGATAACAACAATGTCGCCGCCTTTAATTTTGCCGCCCAGGATTGCCGCGATGGCGTCATCTTCGCATTCAAACACGCGGGCCTTCCCTTCGTTTTTCTGCATGGCGGCTGCCACCGCGGATTGCTTGACGACCGCTCCGTCCGGCGCAAGATTGCCGCGTAAAACCGCGATGCCGCCCTGCTGTGAATAAGCATTTTTCAGAGTCCTGATGACATCCGTATTCAAAACACGGGCTGTTTTTAAATTCGCGCCTACATTTTTACCGGTTACTGTTATTGTCTTTTCGTCAATGACGCCGAGCGTGCTGATGACTTTCATCACGGCCTGAATTCCTCCTGCAGAATCCAGATCTTCAATATGATGATGTCCGGCAGGGCTCAGTTTGCAGATATTGGGCGTCTTGGCGCTGATGTGATTGAAGAGGTTTAAATCGAGCTTGATTCCCGCTTCATGGGCAACAGCGGGAATATGTAAAACGGTATTCGTGGAACAGCCAAGCGCCATGTCCACGGCGATGGCATTTTTAAAAGCGGCCAGGGTAGCGATGTCGCGCGGTCTGATTTTGCGCTTGAGCAAATCCATTATTTTCATTCCGGCATGTTTGGCCAGCCGGTGACGGGCAGCCAGCACCGCGGGAATTGTTCCATGGCCGGGCAACCCGAGACCTAATGCTTCCGTAACACAGTTCATGGAATTGGCCGTGTACATGCCGGAGCAAGAGCCGCAGCCGGGACAGGCGCAATCTTCCAGTTGCTTGAGCGCGGAGGCGGTCATCTTTTTAACTTTGACGGCGCCCACGCCTTCAAAAACAGTGATGAGGTCAACGGCCTTGCCCATCAGTTTTCCCGCCAGCATCGGGCCGCCGCTGATAAAAATAGCCGGGATGTTCAGGCGCAGAGCGGCCATGAGCATGCCGGGAACAATCTTATCGCAGTTGGGAATGAAAACGAGAGCGTCAAAAGGATGAGCCTTGGCCATAATCTCGATGGAATCGGCAATCAGCTCGCGGCTGGCCAGCGAATATTTCATGCCTTCATGCCCCATCGCTATGCCGTCGCAAACGCCGATGACCGGAAATTCCACCGGCGTTCCACCGGACATGCGGATTCCCGCCTTGACATCCTGTGTAATTAAATCCAGATGAATGTGTCCGGGAATAATTTCATTGGCCGAATTGACCACGCCGATTATCGGCCTGGCAATTTCTTCATCCGTGTAGCCCATCGCTTTAAAAAGTGAACGATGCGGCGCCCGCTCAAAACCTTTTTTCATGAGATCGCTTCTCATTTTCTTTTCTCCCTTGGTTTGAAAAATATTCTTATTAAAAACTTTCCCCGCCCCTGGAGGGAGGGGATTAAGGGGAGGGGGAAATTAATTACCAATGTTCACCCTCACCCTACCCCTCTCCCATCGGGGGAGAGGGCATAAAATGGACTTTTTAAGGAGTCGTCTATTTTTTCTTTCTCTTTTCCGGTCTCAACGCGCGCACGGCGGCTCCGGCCTGCCACAATTCGGAATCGCGCATTACTTTGAGTTCTTTTTCCAGTTTAACTTTGTAGTCCGGAGCGCTGTTGACTCTCAAAACAATTTCCGTTTCCTTGCCGGTCGCAACGGATTTATAAAGGTCGGCAAAAACAGGCGCTACCGCTTTGCGGAACTTATGCCGCCAATCCAGTGCGCCGCGCTGCGCCGTAGCGGAGCAGTTGGCGTACATCCAATCCATGCCGTTTTCCGCGACCAATCGAATAAGGCTCTGCGTCAGTTCTTCCACCGTTTCGTTGAAGGCTTCGCTGGGGGTGTGGCCATGCTTGCGCAGTTCACTGTACTGCGCCTCCATCATTCCCGCCAGAGCGCCCATGAGAACGCCGCGCTCTCCCGTCAAATCGCTGTAAACTTCCTTCTGGAAAGTAGTTGGGAATAAAAAGCCGGAACCGATGGCGATGCCCAGAGCCATTGTTCTTTCCATGGCGCGGCCGGTGTAATCCTGATGCACGGCAAAGCTGGAGTTGATGCCGCTGCCGTCCAGAAAATTCCTGCGAACGGATGTTCCCGAACCTTTAGGCGCGACCATGATCACATCGACAAAAGGAGGAGGAACAACGCCGGTCTGCTTTTTATAAACAATGGAAAATCCGTGCGAAAAATAAAGCGCGTCGCCTTTTTTCAAATTAGCTTTAACTTTGGGCCAGAGAAGTTTCTGCGCGGCATCGGAAACAAGATACTGAATAATCGTTCCGCGCTGAACCGCTTCCTCAATCGGGAATAGCGTTTTGCCGGGAACCCAACCATCGGCAATCGCTTTCTTCCAGTACCGCATGTCCTCCTTGGCCTGTCCGATAATGACATTGATGCCGTTATCTCTCATATTCATAGCCTGCGCCGGCCCCTGAACACCGTAACCCAACACGGCCACTACTTCTTTTTTCAAAACCTTCTGAGCTTTTTTCAGAGAAAATTCTTTCGATGTGATGACGTCTTCCATAACGCCGCCAAAATTAATTTTTGCCATAATAACCCCCTATAATTAAATATTGATAAATTTTATTAGTTCTCCAAATTCAACGCTATAATTCCCGTTCTTGTTATATCAGCGATACCCAGCGGCGTAAGTTTAGCCAAAGCAAAATCAATCTGCGACTGATCGCCGGTTATCTCCAAAATTATATAGGTATCGGCGGACACTATTACTTTCCATTTATTGGTGTCAACCGCTTTCTTTATCTGTTCTTTTTTATCCGTTGTCAAATTCAGGCGGACGAGAATCATTTCGCGGTGAATGGATTCCACATTGGTTAAATCATCAACCTGAATTACATCAACCAGCCGCTGCAATTGATTTTCAATACGCGTGACTGTTTCCTGAGTGCCAAAGGTCGTCATAACTATTTTGGATATTTCGTATTGCATGGTCGAATTCACGCTGAGGCTTTCAATGTTATAGCCCTTGCCGCCCAGCGTTCCGGCAATTCTGGCCAGCACGTCCGGCTTGTTGTGAACAAGTATTGAAATTATATGTTCCTTTTTTTCCATTTTCTCCCTCACATTTTTTATATTTAATAGCTTCATAACGACTTTGTAAAAAGCTCCAGAGGCAAGGCGCGCGAATCATGAGGAATGAGGCCTACTTTTTGGTAGGCCGCAGTGACGAATGATGAAGCGCAACGCAGCATATGGACTTTTTACAAAGTCGTTAGTTGATCATCTCCCTGCTGCCCAACGACATGTTGGCAATTGAATCGCCCGGATGCACCATAGGATAAACCCCTTCTTCCCGCGACACCCGGAAATCCATCAGCACAGGTTTATCAAGGGCAAGCCCTTCTTTCAAAACAGCTTCCACTTCCTCCGGCTTGGTGGCGCGCAGGCCGACAACACCAAACGCCTCCGCCAGTTTCACAAAGTCGGGGGCGTAAGTCATGTCGGTATGCGAATAGCGCTTCTCATAAAACAATTCCTGCCACTGGCGCGGCATACCTAAAAATTCATTGTTTAACAGAACTATTTTCACATTGATTTTATATTGCGCGGCAGTGGCCAGTTCCTGAATATTCATCTGGATGCTGCCGTCGCCGGCAATATCCACAACCTGTTTATCCGGGAAGGCGCATTTGACGCCGATGGCCGCAGGCAGGCCGAAACCCATTGTTCCCAGGCCACCGGAAGTAATAAGAGTATTGGGCTTATCAAATGTGAAAAACTGCGCCGTCCACATCTGATGCTGACCGACTTCCGTTGTGATAATCACGTCGCCTTTGGTCAATTTATGCAGGGTTTCAATCACAAACTGCGGTTTGATCACTTTGCCGTTCTGGCAATACGTCAGCGGCACTTTTTCTTTCCATTCGGCAATCTGATCCAGCCACTCCTTCCGCTCGCCCGCTTCATAGGTGTAATTGTGTTCATCCAGGAATTTCAGCAAATCATTAAGCACCGCGGTGGTATCGCCGATTATCGGCAGATCAACAGCAACATTTTTATTAATGGAAGAAGGGTCAACATCTATCTGTACGATCTTGGCGTTGGCGGCAAATGTTTCAATCGTGCCGGTGACCCTGTCGTCAAATCTAACACCGATAGCCAGAAGCAAATCACAGTGGCTGATGGCCATATTCGCGTAGTAAGTGCCGTGCATTCCCAGCATTCCCATCCATAGCGGATCGCTCCCCGGAAAAGAACCAAGCCCCATCAACGTTCCGGTGACGGGAATCTGATATTTACGGGCAAGCCTGGTCAGTTGATCCGAGGCCTTCCCGAGGATAACACCGCCGCCGGTCATAATCAGCGGGCTTTTAGCCGCCATCAGCATTTCCAGTAAGTTGGCCATTTTCTTGGGAGCGGGTCGATAGGGAGCTTCATAATTTCTGATTTTAACGTTGGCGGGATCATATTCCGTTTGAGCCGCCATCACATTTTTGGGCAAATCAATAAGAACCGGGCCGGGACGTCCCGAACGGGCGATATCAAAGGCTTCCTTAATTGTCACGGCAAGATCGTCAATGCTGCGCACCAGGAAATTATGCTTGGTGCAGGGGCGGGTTATGCCCGTGATATCGCATTCCTGAAAAGCGTCATTGCCGATAAGCCCCGTGGGCACCTGTCCCGTAAAAACGACAAGCGGAATGGAATCCATATTTGCAGTGGCAATGCCGGTAACGGTATTGGTGGCGCCGGGACCGGACGTCACCAGGCACACGCCCACTTTCCCGGTAGCGCGGGCATAGCCGTCAGCGGCATGCACGGCGCCCTGCTCGTGACGGACTAAAATATGCTTCGTATTGTTTTTAAAAAGCTGATCGTAGATATCCAGAACGGCTCCTCCGGGATACCCGAAGATAATCTCAACATTTTCTTCTTCGAGCGCCTTCAGCAGTATTTGTGTTCCTTTCAGCTTCATTTTATATCTCCCTGAAAATTTAATTTATAAATTCGAATCCCTTAAAACTAAAAAAGCCGCCAGTTCCTTTAGAAAAAGCGGCCTTGCTCCTAAAACAACAAAGCCGCGGGCTTTAGGGGCCTGCGGCTTGTATCTTTAATTTTTTTTCTTAAAGATACAGAGCGGCAGACCCCGTAAGTACGACTACTACGAGGACCAATACTTTGGTCAGTATCTGTATAACGCCGCGATCTTTTACTTTAAGAAACATAAATATTCATTCCATTGAATCGATTATGATAACTAATAACGAAAAATAAAAAGTTTGTCAATAATATTTTTTAATCCTGCTATTCGAATTATAATAGCAATGAAATGATGTTAACCGGGAAAAGCACAGGGTTTTCTCTTGTTTATCAGCGTTCCATTGACATCAAGGGTTGCTTGTCTTATACTTCTTCGCACGAAAACAAAATCGCTGTTAAATTCAGACATTGTTGTCACTCATATCCACCGGTGGAGCAGAAAGCATGGCAAGCATCATATCATCCTGGAGGGCGGCTTCGGCGAAGAGCATGGGGCAGATTCTCTGGAACCTCGTTCTCATCATTATGGGAAGCTGTATTTGCGCCGTCGCGATCAACGGGATTCTCATCCCCCGGGGATTCGTCAGCGGCGGCGTGACCGGCGTTGCCCTGATTTTTCACTACATCATCCCTTTTCTGCCGGTAAGCGTTCTTTATCTGCTCTTCAATGTTCCCCTGTTCACAATGGGATGGAAATACGTAGGCCGGCGATTTTTTCTTTACAGCGTCGCCGGCACCGCCATTTTTTCCGCCGCTGTGGAGTGGATTGTCGTGCCCATTCCCGTCCAGGATCCGCTTCTGTGCGCTCTTCTGGCGGGAATCATCATGGGCGCGGGAAACGGCATTATCCTCCGCTCCGCCGGTTCCTCCGGAGGAACGGATATCATCTCCGTCATGGTCCAAACTCGATTTTCCGTCCGCCTGGGAAATACGGTGCTGGCCTTCAACAGTATCGTTCTGATCGCGGCGGCGATTCTCTTTTCCCTGGAAATTGCTCTTTATACCCTCGTCTACATCTACGTTTCCTCTCACATTCTCGATCTTGTCGTCACGGGGCTCAGTCAGAGAAAATCCGTGATGATCATCTCCAAATCGCAGGGAGAGATCATCATCCGGATTCTGAAGGAATTGAATCGCGGGGTGACGGTCATCAAAGGCCGGGGCGCTTATTCAGGAGAACCTACGGATATCATCTACACGGTGATCGCCTTTCGCGAGCTGGCAGGCGTGAAGAGACTGATCAACCGGATCGATCCCCATGCCTTCGTTGTCATCAGCGACACCGCAGAGGTCATGGGCTACCGTATCGGCAACCAGCCGCACTGGTAGGGAGTCTTAAAGCATTGCGCAGGCTATCGCGGAGCGTTTTGAAATATAGAGGTCCCGGGGGCGATGGCGGAAGTATCGTTGATCAGCTTCTTCATCCGAAAGAAACGCGATTTTCTTAAATCCGGCGTTATGCAATTTTTCTTCGATGGCCGCACAGGTAAAATAGCTGACAAAAGGTTCTCCGGATTGGTGAACAGCTTTGGCAAGGAAAGAATGAAGTTTGCTTTCCCTCCCCGATAATAAATCCGGAGGCTGCGTGAAGGTGAGGACGATCTCGCTTTTTGCCGGAAATCCGGCGACGGTCCGGAGCACCGCATCAATCGCTTCTTCCTGAAGATACATGGTCACGCCCAGCCAGGAAAAGAATGTCGGCGCGGTCATGGAAACGCCATGCCGGATAAGTCCGTCACGCAATGATTCGCTTTCAAAATCAATTTCAGCAAAGTGCAGATTTGAAGGAATAGCCATGCCCGCGTCAACCAGCCGGGTCCGTTTCTGGGACTGTGTTGCCGGCTGATCGACTTCGAAAACTTGCAAATTCCGGGCCCAGGAGGGCTGCCTGAAGGCAAAGGTATCGAAGCCCGCTCCAAGGATTACATATTGTACGATTCCCCGTTCAACCGCGTCGGCCAGACGGTCTTCGGTAAAGCGCGACCGCAGGACGACATGCGTGCGTAGCGCACGCGCCTCCAGTGTGCGATGGTGTTTATGGCTTTTCCTGATCTGCCGCGCGGCATCGTCTCCCAGCAGCGTGATCGCGGCAGGATCATCAAGAACTAAAGGCTGCGCGTCCAGTAATTGATGCACCGCCCGCATATATAATGTGCCGAAGGCGGTGCTGCTTGCGTTGCGATCCTGCATAGCCGGAAGTTTCCTTTCCATTTATTCCAATGGTCCTGAATTATTTACAAACATATTTATTTAAGAATTCTATTATATTTGCATGTTTCTCAATCATCTCTTTATCCGTTTGGCTATATTCTCTTTTGTTTTTGAAATGACAAAAATATTGATACTGATTCGACTTATTTTCAGAATCAAAATAGATAAACGGTTTATAATTTAAATTTATGACCCGATGATGCACACTGGGTTCATAATAATAAACAACCGGACCATAAATATATAATGTGGAAAAAACGAATAATATAAAAATTAATATTTTTGTGCAGTTCTTAAAGGATGATATTTGAATTTGCGAAAAACCGATCATGATCGGGATGACTAAATAAATGACGTAGCGAATGTTTGCCTGATACCATATCAGTAATATATAAGGGAGAAATGCCAACAAAAAAAAGAGAACCCACCTTTTATCGAATTCGTATATCTTGTAATAACAGTACGCGATAACCGGAGAAAAAAATATTCCAAACAAGGAGAACCAGAACAGTGGATAACCCATTAAAAATTTTGCATCGAAATCCCAACGAGAGGACAGTGCTTTGTAAGAAGCGAATGGATCCGTGAAGAAAAATGAAAGCAAGACAATATAAAGAGCGGCCATAGCGATAAATATGAATATACAAAACAGACCATAGGCCAGGAGCTTCAGAAAATTCTTTTTTAAGGCATGATCAAGAGATCCGAAGAAGTTGTTTGAATCAATTTCATAAAATATATATTTATAAAACAGAAGGACCAAAACAAAACCCGGCAGGAACGCGAGCATGGCCGGCCTGGATAACGCGCAAAGGGTTATCAGACACATGGCCAAAACATATTTATTTTTCAGCAAATAATAGATCGACAGCGAAATAAAAAACATGGCGAATGCTTCCTGCAGAACACTGGTTAATATATAAGTCGTATAGGAAGGAATCACAAAAAAAAGAATATATTCCTGATTTTTCGGTTCAAAAAAATCGACGATTTTCACCATGATCAGAAGCGACAGGAAAGTGACGATAGAATAATACACATAGAGGATTAAAAAATTGCCGACAAACGGGGCAATAAAAAATGGAACCAGACCAATTCTAAAAGAATCAAATGTGGCCTCATTGCCCATTATATAATGAGCATTTTTCATATATCCGAAAGAGTCATAAGCAAAAGAATTATGATAATAATGCATCATGGCCACAGCGAATATGGAGATGAAGGCGAGAAACAAATATAATAATTTTTTATTCATATCATCACTATCGTTCAAACCTCTGACGGTTTGCCGACCTGTAACTTTATTTTAGAAAATGATATTTGTAAGTGTTTATCGCGAGGCCCTCATGTCCGCTCCCGCCGGCGTTTCATGAATCTTATAGGCAATGCCATTCTTTCCGCTTTCTTTGATCGTGTACATTAAATGATCAGCCTCTTTTATCAATTCGTCTAAGTTGCATGATTGATAACATGTAACCGCGCCGATGCTGAACGTTACAGGCCAATTGTTTTTTCTCACAATGTCGAGAAGCTCTTTTTGCACCTTGTCCATTATTGTTTGAGCATTCGCCTCATTCGTTTCCGGAAATAAGACGGCAAATTCATCTCCTCCAAGCCTGGAAACCATATCAATGGACCGTGTGTTATTTTTTATTGTTTTGGCAACCGATTGTAAAAGGCTGTCGCCTTGAATGTGTCCCAGCGAGTCATTCACGTGTTTAAAATTATCAATATCGATATAAGCAATGGTAATCGGACGGCCGAATCGGACCGTTCTGTCGATCTCGATTCCCGCTGATTCATAGAAGGCCCTTCTGTTAGCGATGCCGGTTAAAAAATCAATTCTTGCAAAGGTTTTTTCATGGTCCAGCAATTTTTTAATTTCCAATAATGAAAATGCTGTTATCAAAAAGAATCCAAGCCTCATGACTGCATTCCACACAGGAATGAAGGAATAAGAGTAAGGATCGCCGGAGGAAACGTCTGCCAACAGCCATGCCGCCGCACTGAGAATAGATATAATCACCGCGTAGCTTCTTTTGCCGAACCATGAAACAAGCGAAACCGGCTGCAAATAAAATATTGAAAACGCTATTTCATAACCGGTTAGATAGTCGATAATACCGAGCAACATGACCAGGGTGACGCTAACGACAAAGATGGCCGCCTTGGGGATTTTATCCAGATATTCGAATAAGGCATTCATAATTTTTTTCAACCCATGATCGTCGCCATCATCAAATGAAATGAAATCTGATTTTGAATAAGATTAAGGATGTTCCCCCTGATCATCGGCGGAATTTTTAGTCTCTTCCTCCAGATGAAACCGGTGGAGGAATCGATGAAACAGCGGCGCAAACATGACGCCGGCGACGATCAGGAATATGATTCCGGAGTAAAGCGCATAGAACGAGGCGAATACTTTGCCGGCATTGGTTTGGAGTGAATTCACCGGTCCCATACCGCCAAGAATCATCGAAGCATTCACCAGTGAATCGATCCATGGAAGTCCTTCAAACCAATGATATCCGGCAATGCCGAGCAGCAGGGAACCGATGATCATCATGGCCGCAAGGGCAACATGAAAAGCCTGCCTTTTAAGGTAAGCCCCGGTCGATATCAATGGCTGGGAATGATGCTCATACATATTCATAACCTTCCTGGCCTTCGCAGTCTGATACAGGACATCAGCCGTTGCCAAAGCCCATGTGCCCGGTTCAATGATACGGAAACTTTGGGGAGTATATCAAATCGTACTACCCGCACGGTTGAAGCGCTATCGGAAGATATCTTCTTTTTCTTCAGTCATGCCGCCGGCTTTATCTTTTGGCGTTGCGCCTTCTATGAAGGCTTCGGAAATGGTTCCCGCTCCGCTTGCGGGTTTGCCCGTTTGGGAATTAACCCTGACAAACACAATTCCCTGCGGTACGGGAAATGATTCCACCGGCATTTTTTGCATAGCCTTTTCCATAAAATAAAGCCAGACGGGAGCCGCGGTTTTGCCGCCCACTTCATGACCTCCCAGAGATCTTTCCTGATCAAAACCCACCCAGACTCCGGTAATCAGTGAAGGCGTGGCGCCGATAAACCAGGCGTCGCGATTGTCATTGGTCGTTCCGGTTTTGGCGGCAACAGGCCTTCCGATGCTTCTCACCAGCGTGCCGGTACCCCTTGTCACAACATCCTGCATGACGTGAGTGGTGATAAAAGCGATGCGGGGATCAATAACCTGTTCCTCCTGAACCTTGGTCTCTTCAAAAACGTTGCCGGTGCGGTCAACAATCTTTTTAATGAAATAAGGAGTTACTTTTTTGCCCTGATTGGCCAAAACGCCATAGGCCTGGACGAGCTCCTGCAACGTCACGCCGGATACGCCTAACGCCAGCGACAAGGTATGGACCAAAGGCGAAGTAATCCCCATATTCGCGGCGTAGGATACCGCGTAATCCACGCCGATGTCCTGCAATATTTTAACGGTAACAACGTTGCGGGAGAGAACAAGCGCGGTCCTCATCGTAATCGGCCCCATGAATTTTTCATCAAAGTTTTTCGGTTTCCAGACACCGCCTTCCTGAGAGACATCCGGGAGAGAAATAGGGGAATCAACAAATACCGTTGCCGGCGTCATGCC
The DNA here is from genome assembly GCA_002840555.1 of Deltaproteobacteria bacterium HGW-Deltaproteobacteria-13. Taxonomy (GTDB): domain Bacteria; phylum Desulfobacterota; class Syntrophia; order Syntrophales; family Smithellaceae; genus Smithella. Next base: position 76,564 of record PHBJ01000012.1, on the reverse strand, counting down.
TTTATCAAAAGCCGCCGTGTAGATAATCGGTTTAAAAGCCGAACCGGGTTGCCTGCGGGATTGTGTCGCTCGGTTGAATTCGCTTTTATTGAAATCACGCCCCCCGACCATCGCGCGAATCGCGCCGGTCTTCACGTCCATGCAAAAAAGCGCGCCCTGGACAAGGCCGGGTTGATATTTTTCTCTTTCTTCCAACTCCTTCAAACCTTTTTCCATCGCTTCGCTCGCGTATTTTTGCGCGTTCAAATCAAGCGTTGTATAGATAGAAAGGCCTTCCTTGTATAAAACATCAGCGCCGTATTTTTCCTGCACATAGCGGCGAACGTTTTCCACAAAATAAGCGGCAACCTTGTCTTTCGGTTTGATGGGCCTCAATTTCAACGGAGCGGCGTAGGCTTGCTCCATTTCTTCTTTCGAAATGTAGCCGTCTTCCATCATCCGCGTAAGAACGTATAATTGTCTTTGTTTGGCAAGGTCATAATGAAGAAACGGAGAATAGTTGGTGGGCGCTTTCGGCATACCGGCCAGGAGCGCCGCCTCGTTCAACTTCAGTTCTTTGGCGCTTTTGCCGAAGTAGCCTAATGCCGCCGATTCTATCCCGTAAGTGCCATGTCCCAGATAAATCTGGTTTAAATATAAATTGAGGATTTCATTCTTATTCAGGTACTTATCAATTTTATAGGCGAGGATGGCCTCTTTGAGCTTACGGGTGTATTTTTTTTCAGGCGAAAGATACATCATCTTGGCCACCTGCTGCGTGATGGTGCTGCCGCCCTGGATGACATGCCCTGCTTCAAAATTTTTTAATACTGCGCGGAATATACTTTGGACATCCACCCCCCTATGTTCATAAAAACGGGAATCTTCCGCGGCAACAAAAGCGTGAGTCACTATCTGCGGGACTTCGACAATCCTGACAAGTTTTCTGTCTTCCAGAAAGAATTCATCAATGAGCTGGTTGTTATCATCATAAACACGGGAGGCAATACTGGGACGATAATCTTTAAGCGCATCAATACCCGGTAAATCCAGGGTAAAGGCATAGTAGACAATGGTTCCGCCAACCGTCACCAGTAAGGCAAAAACGATTGCCGCCAGAAAAACGTTGAAAAGCGAGGAAAGTTTTCTAACTTCCCCGTTATTGTCCCCCGCAATTTTTCTATTGGACCTTCTACGACGCAAAGGCATAATTTTTACCAGCCATTATTCTTTATTACTTGCCGATTCTACTTTTCCCTTTTGGGCAAATCTCGAAACGAATATACTCACTTCATACAGAAACATCAAGGGGATTGCCATTAAGACCTGGCTTAAAGCATCAGGTGAAGGCGTTAAAATGGCGGCAACTATAAAAATAATCAGAATGGCATACCTTCGTTGCTTGGAAAGCATTGCCGCATTGACGATCCCCAGCTTGGTCAGAAAAAAAATAAATATCGGCAACTCAAAAGATATTCCAAATCCCAGCAAAAAGGTCACGAAAAGGGAAAGATAATCTTTGAAGGACAGCATGGCCTGCAAATATTGATTATTAAAACTGACAAAAAACTCAAAAGCGGGAGGCAGGGCGACAAAATAGCCGAACAAAACACCGCTGATAAAAAGAACGGATGAAGAAATCACAAAAGGGACGACATATTTTTTTTCCCGAGGCAGCAATCCCGGCGCGATAAATTTCCATATCTGATAAAGAATAAACGGGCTGGTAATGATCAGGGAAGCAAAGAAGGCTACCTTCATGTAGGTGAAGAAGGCTTCCGTTAAACCCGTATAAATCAGATAACTGTTTTTGGGAAGGGCCTGAGTCAGCGGCCTGGTGACGATGCTGAAAATAAAGTCCTTATAATAATAACAAACACCGAAGCCGATCCCCACCGCTATTAAAGAATTGGTGAGGCTTTTGCGCAATTCGATTAAATGTTCGGTCAAAGACATTTTTCTGTCTTCGCTCTCTCCACTATTTTCATTGTTTCCGTTATCTCTTTTATCTTCGTTATTTTCCATCATTCAACGTTTCAGTTATTTTTGATTTATAAACCGGAAAAATTTATTTTTGAATTTATTGTTTGTCGGGAGTTTTATTGAATAAATCTGGTTGAGAATTTTCGGCATCGTTTTTGGATTCTTCCGTGCCGCTTTGTTTGGATAAAAGCGAATCTTTCAACCCCTCGTCCCGGGGCTTTTCGTCCTTCGGTTTTTCCTCGCTTTGTATGGTCTGTTTAAAATCGTCGGTGACACCGTCAACCGCTTTTTTGAATTCACTGAATCCCCTGCCCAGAGTTTTGGCCACATCAGGCAATTTTTTGGGGCCGACAACAAGCAGCGCAATTATCACAATTATTATAAGTTCCTGCATTCCTATGCCAAACATTGATCATCAATCCTCTGTTCCCATATTATCGCTACATCTATATATTGATTGCTGTTTTTGTCAATGTTTTTTGTAATCCGCCGTGGTCGGAATTTCATCGGATTTGCTTTATTAAAAATAGTAGAAGGACAAAACAGACATTCAAAACAGCAGGGGAAATCCTTTGCTCTTTGAATCTATTTATGATAGACAAAATAAAATTTAAGTTTTTTCTTATAAAAGAAGGATCGCTTGTCCAGAAAAACAGGTATTGTTAAGGATACAAGGTATTTACAGCATTCGGCAGGATTTGCCCATCCGGAAAGTCCGGAAAGGCTGGGGGCAATTTATGAAATGCTGGATAATCCTCTGGAATCCTGGAAATTCGTTCATATAGAACCCCGTGAAGCAACCCACGAGGAAATTGAAACCATTCATTCTCCTTCCTATGTAGAATTTATTGCGAGCACGGCAGGGAAGCGAAGCGTTTATCTTGACCCTGATACGGCCACTTCTCCGGAAACTTACGAAATAGCGAAACTGGCGGTAGGCGGCGTCTGTAATGCCATTGACAGCGTTGTCGAAGGCACGGTAAATAACGCGTTCGCTCTTGTACGGCCTCCGGGGCACCACGCGGAAAGAGATACCGCCGCGGGTTTCTGTGTGTTTAATAATATTGCCATCGGGGCCATGCACGCCATTTTAAAGTACAATTTTAAAAGAATCTTAATCGTTGATTGGGATTTACATCACGGCAACGGCACCCAGCACAGTTTTTACGGCGATCAGCGTATTTTATATTTTTCCACGCACCAGTATCCCTATTACCCCGGAACGGGAGACGTACAGGAAATCGGCCGCGGCCAGGGAGAATATTATACCATCAATGTTCCCTTGAACATGGGAGCGGGAGATTCCGCCTTCGTCAAAATATTTCATAAGATTTTACTGCCGGTAGCCCTGGAATATAAACCGGAACTGGTTTTATTATCCGCCGGTTTCGATACTTATTTTCAAGATCCGCTGGGCGGCATGCGCGTAACACCCAAAGGATTTGCCGCCATGACGCGCATATTGCTCAATATTGCCGATGCCTGCTGCGAGGGACGTTTTGTCGCGGTGCTGGAAGGCGGTTATCATGTGGCCGGATTAACCAAATCGGTAAAGGCTGTTCTGGAAGAAATGCTGGATGAAACACATATCTCGGAGCAGAGACTCTCTTTGCTGGAAAACGAGGTTGATGAGGAAGCCAGTGAATTAACCATTCATAAAGTGATCGCCAGAATCAGTCCCTACTGGAAAGTGTTTTAAGCCTACTGAAAAGTTTAGGAGGATGTGCTTTGAAAATAAGCGCAAGAGAAGTTGAATATGTGGCGAACTTGGCGCGTCTGGACGTCACGGACAGGGAAAAAGAAAAATTTACCGCGCAGCTCAACGACATTCTGCTCTACATCGATAAGTTAAACGAACTTGATACGAAAGGCGTGGAGCCGATGAGCCATGCGATTGCCATAACGAACGCGTTTCGCGAAGATAAGATATTGGATTCCATCGGCACGGAACAATCCCTTAGCAACGCGCCGGACGCGCGCGGCGAGTTTTTCCGCGTGCCCAAAGTTATCGACTGACGACGCCAAAGTTCCCGGCATTCGCCGGGCTACGCATATGCTCAGCATCCCCCGCGCATGCCGGATTATTCCCCAGGCTTTGCGCGCCTTGCATCTGAAGCTTTTTACGTCGTTGCTGAAAATTTACAGGTTTGATATTGAGGAGATTATGGAGTTACATCAGTTAACCATTCACGAGTTGCAGGAAAAAATAAGAAGCGGCAGCGTGTCGGCAACTCAGATTACCGAGTCTGTTTTTTCACGAATCGATGCCGTTGAAGAACGGGTGCATTCCTACATTCGTATGATGAAGGAAGAAGCTTTTGCCGCCGCGGCCAAAGCGGATGAGAATATTAAAAAGGGCGATATAAAACCGTTGACCGGAATTCCCATCGCTCTAAAAGATATTGTCTGCACGAAAGGCATCGCCACGACCTGCGGTTCGCACATTTTACATAATTTCGTTCCGCCTTATAACGCGACCGTTGTTGAAAAACTGACGGATGCCGGAGCACTCTTTGTCGGTAAAACCAACATGGATGAATTCGCCATGGGGTCTTCCACGGAAACGTCCTGGTTCGGTCCGACCCGCAATCCATGGGATTTGGAACGGATTCCCGGCGGCTCCAGCGGCGGCTCGGCGACGGCGGTTGCCGCCGATGAATGCATCGCTTCCATTGGCTCCGATACCGGAGGTTCCATCCGCCAGCCCGCGGCGCTTTGCGGTGTTGTCGGCATGAAACCGACTTACGGCCGCGTGTCGCGCTTCGGCCTGATCGCGTTCGCGTCATCGCTGGATCAGATCGGTCCGTTTACCAAAGATGTGGAAGACTGCGCCATTATGATGAATGTGCTTGCCGGTTATGATCCGAAAGAGTCAACTTCCGTGCCGACGGAGGTTCCCGATTACCGGCAATTTGCGGGACGGGATATCCAGGGCTGGAAAATAGGCATTCCCAAAGAGTACTTTGTGGAAGGCATTGATCCGGAAGTGAACGCCGCCATCCAAAAGACCATCGCGGTCATCGAACAAAGCGGCGGGCAGTGCGTGGATATATCGCTTCCGCACACGCAATATTGTGTGGCAACTTATTATATTATCGCTCCGGCGGAGGCCAGTTCCAACCTGGCGCGTTACGACGGTGTTAAATACGGCCTTCGGGCGGCCGATGTCCGCGATCTTCTGGATATGTATAAAAAGACACGGATGCAGGGATTCGGCGCGGAAGTCAAACGAAGAATCATGATCGGCACCTACGCTTTGTCCGCCGGTTATTACGATGCCTACTATAAAAAGGCTTCCCAGGTGCGGGCGCTGATTAAACGCGACTTTGAAGAGGCCTGGAAAAAATGTGACGTCATCCTGACGCCCACCACGCCGACACCGGCTTTTAAAATCGGCGAGAAAACCGATGATCCGCTGCAAATGTATCTTTCCGATATTTTCACCATATCGGCCAACCTGGCGGGAATTCCCGGAATTTCACTGCCCTGCGGATTTACGTCCGGCGGCCTGCCGATCGGAGTGCAGTTTCTGGCCAGCCATTTTGAGGAAGGAAAGTTAATCCAAATTGCCTCTGCGTACGAGAAAAACGCTAAAATTGAAAAGAGGAGGCCTGCGTTATAATGGAGTTCGAAATAGTCATCGGGCTGGAAGTTCACGCCCAAATGTTAACGGAAACAAAAATCTTTTGCGGCTGCTCCACCAAATTCGGCGGAGCGCCCAACAGCCATACCTGCCCTGTTTGCATAGGCATGCCCGGCGTTTTGCCGGTGTTAAATAAAAAAGTCGTGGAATTCGCCATGAAGATGGCGCTGGCGACGAATTGTGAAATCAACAAATCATGCGAGTTTGCCCGTAAAAATTATTTTTACCCCGACTTACCCAAGGGTTATCAGATATCCCAATACGCCTATCCGCTCGCGGAGCATGGCCATATTTCGCTGGACGTTAACGGAGAGCAGAAAAAAATAGGCATCACCCGAATTCACATGGAGGAAGACGCCGGCAAACTGATGCACGATGAGCACAACCCGGCAAGTTACGTTGACCTGAACCGCACCGGTGTTCCTTTGATTGAAATTGTCAGTGAACCGGATATGCGATCGTCCGACGAAGCGGCCGACTATCTCAGGCGCCTGCATGAAATCCTGGTTTATCTGGAAATTTGCGACGGGAATATGGAGGAAGGATCTTTCCGCTGCGACGCCAATGTTTCCATCAGGCCGATGGGCCAGAAAGAATTCGGCACGAGGACGGAATTGAAAAACATGAATTCCTTCCGTAATGTGCAGCGCGCGCTCGAATATGAAATTAAACGTCAGCAATACCTTGTGGAAAACGGCGAAACGGTCATTCAGGAAACACGCCTGTGGGATGACGCTCAGGGTGCGACCAATTCCATGCGCAGCAAGGAAGAAGCCCATGATTACCGTTATTTCCCCGATCCCGATTTGGTTCCTATTCTGGTTGATGACGCTTGGGTGGAAAAAATCAAAAAAGATCTTCCCGAATTGCCGTTGGCCAAACGGGAAAGATTTGTCAACGATTACCAGATTCCCGCCTACGACGCGGGCGTGCTGACCGCCGATAAGGCGCTGGCTAATTATTATGAAGAGGTGGTGAAGCTCTGTTCCCAGCCGAAAGCAGCCAGCAACTGGATCATGGGAGATGTGATGCGCTTTCTCAACGAAGAAAAGAAAAGCATCCGTGAATGTCCCATTACGGCGAAATCTCTGGCTGATATGATCCGGCTGATTGAAGAAGGAACCATCAGCGGGAAAATGGCCAAAGAAATCGTTGAAGACATGTATAAAACCGGCAAATCGCCGCAGACGATTATCGAAGAAAAAGGCCTGGTGCAAATCACGGATGAAGGCGAGTTGATTAAATCAATCACCTCTATCATTGAAGCCAATCCGGGACAGCTTGCGGATTATCGCGGCGGCAAGGAAAAGCTTTTCGGCTTCTTTGTCGGCCAGGTCATGAAGGCGACTAAGGGAAAAGCGAACCCGCAGCTCGTCAACGACCTTCTTAAAAAAATGCTTGCCGGATAATAACGGGTATGTTTCCGAAGCAGGCTTCGGAATACAGCCCCTTCCGCTGCGCGGGATTGTTCAACTTGCCCATTCGGCTACACTTTGCTTCGGAACTGGAGTTTCACAATGATTAAAACAATTTTCTGGAAAAACAATGCCGTCGTTTTAATCGACCAGAACGCTCTGCCGCTTGCCGAAAGATACGTGACCTGCAAATCCTATCAAGAAGTCATTTCCTGCATCAAAGATTTAACCGTGCGCGGCGCACCGGCGATAGGCGTGGCCGCCGCGATGGGCGCGGCGCTGGGAGCACTGCGCCTTCCCTCTTTACAGCCGGAGAAATTCCGGCATAAATTTTTCACCATCTGCGGCGAAATTGCGATGTCCAGGCCCACGGCGCGGAATCTCTTCTGGGCTCTTGAACGCATGAAAAAAGTGGTCGACCGGACCCGTGGAGCAAATCAGCAGCATCTTGTCAGGCAACTCCTCCATGAAGCGAAGATGATTTGCTCGGAAGACATAGAAATCAACCGGCAAATGGGAAAGTATGGCAGCCCGCTTTTTGCCGATGGCGATCATGTTCTGACGCACTGCAACGCGGGCGCCCTGGCAACAGCCGGATACGGTACGGCGCTGGGTGTCCTTCGCGCGGCCGTCGGGCAGGGCAAAAAACTGCATGTTTACGTGGACGAGACAAGGCCTGTCCTGCAGGGAGCGCGGCTTACCGCCTGGGAATTGAAAAAAGAAAAAATCCCCTTCACCCTGATTACGGATAATATGGCGGGATTCCTCATGCAGCAGGGAAAGATTAATAAGATTATCGTGGGCGCGGACAGGATAGCCGCAAACGGCGACACGGCCAACAAGATCGGCACCTACTCTCTGTCGGTTTTAGCCAGGGCGCACGGCGTTCCGCTTTACATAGCCGCACCGCTTTCGACCATTGATGTTTCTTTGAAAACAGGCAAGAGCATTCCTATTGAAGAAAGAAAAAGCGAAGAGGTGACTCATTTTAAGGGAGTCCGCAGCGCGCCCGCGGGAACAAAAGTTTATAATCCGGCATTTGACGTGACACCGGCTCGATTCATCACGGCAATCATTACGGAAAAAGGGGTCCTTCAAAAACCGTTTGGCGTATCCATTGCCCGCGCGGTTAAAGGGGAAAAACGTTCATGAAGTTGTTTCTTTTTGATTTTGACGGTGTTATTGTCGACTCTCTGGCTGTTTATGAAAAAACCGTCAAGGACAATCTTCAAAAAATAAATCAACCCATCGTACAAACGAGGGAAGAATTTCTGGAACTCTTTGAAGATAATTTTTATGAATCTCTGAAAAATAAAGGCATCGATCTGGATGTTTTTATGAAAGCCGCCGAAGACATTCTCGCGCAGGTAAAAATCAGGGATATGAAACCTTTTCCCGGAATCGCGCCGGTTTTAGAAGCATTGCACAAGAACCACTGCCTCATCGTTGTTTCCTCCAATGATTGCGCCTCCATTAAAGAAGCGCTGGATATTTTTAACTACGACGGATATTTCAAGGAAATTCTGGGCTCCGATTTTATGTTCAGCAAGAAAGAGAAAATACTTTACGCCGCGAATAAATTTCAGGTTGCCCTTCAGGATATTTATTACATCGGCGATACAACCGGCGACATCAAGGAAGGAAAACAGGCCGGAGTCAAAACGGTGGGCGTGACCTGGGGCTGGCACAGCAAAGAAAAAATGGCCGCCGCCGGACCGGATTTTCTTTTTGACAATCCCCGGGAGCTTATGCAATTAAATTAGGGTTTAAAAAATGACGGATTTTCTGGAATACATCGGCACATGGTCTGTTCTTAAATGGATCGTTCTGGTTCTCATTGCCGGTTTTATCGGACAGTTCGGCAAGATGACGGCGGAGGCTATCGTCAAAAAAGTCCGGCAGCGCCGCGTGGAAAAAATGCCATCGCAGAAAGACAGCGAACTCCCGGCAGATTCATCAACCGGAGCGGCTCCCGATTCCCTGACGCCGGCATTACCCTCCGTAAGACTTGAACCGGCCGAAAAGACCGATAAAAAACTGATCAAAGCAATGGCCAAAGCCGGGAAAAAAGAAGCGAAGAAAAATAAATAAAATATTAATCGGTTAAAGTTTTCAAATGCGTTTCCAGCAGGCGGTCTTTGTCAAAACCCTTCAGCTTCAGATATTCAGGTTTCGTACCGGCAAAGGCACACTTCGGCACCAGGCCGATTAACTCGGACTCCAGTATTTCAACGCCGCGCTCGGCCGCCAGCCGCTCCACCTGATCATAAATAATTTTAAAAGGTGTTTCCTTGCAATTGGTCAGGTTCATGGAAATCTGCGCGATGCCGCGGCTTTTCAGGATGACACCGATTGCCCGGACATGCTGCAGTCCGCCGTTTTTCTCCCTGATTTGTGAAGCAATATTTCTTGCCAAACGTAAATCATCGGAAATCAAATTTATGTTATAAGCAACCAGCGGCACGCGCGCGCCCACAACAGTCGCGCCTGTCCGCGCATTAAATTCCGGTTTGCCCACATCGGGAGCATCACCGGGATTGATCATTTTACTTTGCAGCGCTTCATAGCCGCCGTGACGGACATCGGCCAGTTCTTTTCTCCCGGGCACCAGTGCCGCATGGCCGTAGAAATATACCGGGACACCGAAGCGCTCATATAACTCACGTCCGAAAGTATGCGCTAAATCAACAGCGTCTTGCATTTTCGTTTTGCCCAGCGGAATAAATGGCACGACATCAACAGCGCCCAGACGCGGATGCACTCCCGCTTGTTCACGCATATCGATTAGCTCCAGGGCTTTGCCGCTGGCGGCAAGCGCCGCTTCCAGGACATCTTCCGGTTTACCCAGAAAAGTAAAAACGCTTCGGTTATGATCGGCGTCACCGCTGAAATCGACCAGTCGCACACCGGGAAATGATTTAAAAACCCGGGCAATCGCCGCGATTTTCCTGGAATCGCGTCCTTCGCTGAAATTCGGCACACATTCGATAATTTTCATATTCACGCCTGATAAATATTTATTTTGGGCAGTTCCACGCAGGTCAGATTCCCGCCGTAAACCGCGCCAGTATCTATACCTATCATATTTTTCTTAATTAAAGGGGAAAACAAAGGGGTATGGCCAAAAACAACGACTTTGCCGAAATCCTTCTCCGAATTCATAAACTCGTGCCGTATCCATAACATATCATGCATGGCCTGTTCTTTAAGCGGCAATCCCGGTCTCAGGCCGGCGTGAACAAATATATAATCATCCGTTTCATAATACGGTAAAAGCGATTCGAAAAACAGGCGGTGCTTTGCGGGAATTTTACTGTTTCTTTTTTTAATATCATCCGCAGGTGATATTTTATAGGAATGAAGGGTGCTTATGCCGCCGATATTCAAATGCACATCCTCATCCACACCTTCCAGATAACGCGCAAATACGTCCTCATGATTACCGCGGAGGCAGATGACCTTTTTATATTGGCTTTGCAACCGGATGACGTAATCTACAACTTCTCTGGAGAATCCACCGCGATCAATATAATCGCCGATAAAGATTAATGTATCATGGAGAGGATCAATGCCAATCTTGGGCATCAGCTCTTCGAGCTTATCCAAACAACCGTGAATATCTCCGATGGCAAAGAGTTTACTCATAATATTTTGCCGAAATTTCGTAATGGTTAATCTAAAAGCGCCCGGGTGAAATTACTGCTGTCGAAAACCCGCAAATCATCCACCCCTTCACCGACGCCGACATATTGAACCGGAAGAGCCAGCTCACTGACAATCCGGATCACTACACCGCCCTTGGAGGTTCCATCGAGCTTCGTCAGAACAATACCGGTCGCTCCGATTTCTTCTTTAAATATCTTCGCCTGAATAACGGCATTCTGGCCGGTTGTCGCGTCCAGAACCAGTAATATCTCCGGCGAAACGCCGGGCGCTTCCTTGTCGATAATTCTCTTTATCTTCTTTAACTCTTCCATCAAATTTATCCGGGTATGCAGACGGCCTGCCGTATCCACGATAACAACGCCCGAATAACCGGCTTTAATTTTTGTCATGGCATCAAAGACAACCGCCGCCGGATCGGCATTCGTTTTATGCTTAACAACCTGCGCGCCGACGCGTGAACCCCACACTTCCAGCTGTTCGACCGCCGCCGCCCGGAAAGTATCGGCGGCGACCAGCATAACCTCATGACCGTTGCTTTTCAATAAATTGGCCAGTTTGCCGATGGTGGTCGTCTTGCCGCTGCCATTGACCCCGATCGCCATGATAATAAAAGGTTTTCCTTTGGGAATGGTCAGAGGCTTTTCCATCTTTCGTAAAATAGCATCCATCCGCTCCTGTAAAACCTTTTTTATTTCGTTGGCATCTTTCAGTTCATTGCGGCTGACGCGCTGCTTGACATCATCAATTAAATCGTAGGTAAACTGGGGGCCCATATCCGCCAGAATAAGAAGCTCCTCAAGTTCGTCAAAAAGCTCCTGATCGATGACCCTTTTGCCAAAAATAAGATTGTCCAGATTCTTCGTCAGAGCATTTCGCGTTTTGCTTAAGCCCGTTTTTAATTTTTCAAAAAAACTTATCTTTCCCATAGAACAACACCTTTCCTGCGTGATGATTAGTTAATAGCTACTTTTTATAAAGAAGTAAAGCTCTCTATTATGCCATTTCCACATCAAAGAGGATATCGGGACGGCGAGGCCTGAGGCGATGAGGTGTATGACGCATACGCTGCAAAAGCCGGTCATCCCGATGAATCGGGACCGACAGAGATCGCTTTAATTTAGGAATGGTATCAGTTCAGATTGACGGAAACCAGCGTCGATATTCCCTGTTTTTGCATGGTCACGCCAAAGAGCGTGTCGGCAACTTCCATGGTGCTCTTGTTATGCGTAATCATGACAACCTGAGAATGGTTGGCAACATCCTTAATCAACCGGTTAAAGAGATTGGTGTTGGCGTCATCCAAAGCGGCGTCAACTTCGTCTAAAATCAAGAACGGCGATGGACGATACTTTAAAATGGCAAAAATCAGAGCGACAGCCACCAGCGATTTTTCACCGCCGGAAAGCAAATTAACATTTTGCCTCCTTTTGCCGGGGACCTGGATATCGATGTCCACCCCTGTTTCCAGCAGATCATTTTCATCAGTCAGCAGCAGTTCTCCGCGGCCTCCCGGGAAAATCTGTGTGAAGACTTCTTTGAAGCAGGCATTCACCGCCTCAAAGGTTTCGGCAAATCTGGCGCGGGAAATTTTATTAATGCGCGTAATCGTCCGTTGCAGAACATTGAGAGAAGAACTCAGATCGGCCACCTGCGTTGAAAGGAAGCTGTAGCGTTTATCGAGCTCTTCATATTCATTCAGAGCGAGCAGATTCACCTCGCCGAAATCGTCTATGATTTGCTTATTTTTTTCCAATAAGGCGATAAGTCCGGCGAGTTTTTCTTCTTCAATCTTTTCAAATCCCTGAGCCATAACGGCCAGATCAACATCGTGTTTCTCGGCAATTACTTTTTTCAGATTTTCGCTGTTTAAGGCCACTTCCCTGCACTGCATTTCCATTTCATTGATCTGCCGGCGCAATTCATCAAGCGTCTTTTTCACTTCCCTGATTTCATTTTCTTTTGTTTTCAGTTCCGCGTCTTCACGATTTTGTCCCGCCTTCTTTTCGGCCAGAAGCGCTTCCTGCGCCGCAAATCCCTGATAAAGATCTTTGAGCAACGCCTGCTCGTTCTCTATTGTTTGAGTCAATTCCACAATCTGCTTCTCGCAGGAAACAATTTCTTCGCTCTTACTTTCATTTTCACCGGCTATGGAGCTGATATCATTTTGCAGACGGGAGACGGTCCGCAGATCGGCTTCCTTTTTCTCTTCCAGAGAAGCCATCTCTATTTTCTTACCCGTTAAATAACGCTCCTGCTGGTCGATTTCCGCCCGGGATTGTTCCCGCTGCCGGTTAAAGACGGAAATGACTTCATTGATTTGTTTTTCCTCTTCATCCTTCAGTAAGATATCGGCGTTGAATTTTTTCGACTTCTCTTCAGCTTCGGTTTTTTCCGCGTTAAGGTTTTGCCGGTTAAATTCCAAAACGGTAATTCTCTGTTTCAGCCTGTTGGTCTCGGCTTCAAACCGCTCGTGATCCTTTTTTCTGCCGTTGATGGCAATTTCCAGCGAGTGAATATCCGTCTTGGCCTGGCTGAGGTCTTCTTCCCAGCGGGCAATCGTGGAAACAAGATTGTTTTTCTGATTTGTTTTTACTTCCAGATCCGCAGCCAATGCCGCTACGTCGATTTCCAGTTCGCCGATTTCTCTTTTGGTCGCCAGAAGACTTTTTTCCACCGCCGACCCGCTGCCGCCGGTTAATACGCCATGCGGACTGATGATATCGCCATCCGGCGTGACGAAAGTTCCTTTAAAACCATTTTTCTTCCACAGAGAAATTCCGTTTTCAATGGTCGGAATCAGCAGAACATCGCCCAGGAGGCAATCAATAATTTGTTTGTAATCTTCATGGACCTTGACTTTCTCCAATAAAAGCTCCGCCTCATTGAGATGCTCATCGCTATAAGTTTTCGCGTTGTGGTTTCTCAAATCGACCGAAACAAAACTGCCTCTGCCCAACTGATAGTTTTTCAAATGATCAATCGCGTGCACGCCGTCTTCCTGACTCTTCACCACGACATACTGCAATTTCTCTCCCAAAACCGCTTCCACGGCGGCTTCATATTCGCGGGGCACGCTGATATGATCGGCGACGACTCCGTAAAATTTATCGCTGTGTTCCTTATCTTCGATGATGGTCTTGACGCCTTCATTGCACCACTTATAGGCGTCCTGAAATTCTTTGAGAGACACCAGCCGGGAAGATTTGACGCTGGTGTCTTCCCTGATTTTTGCGACATCTTCCTCGTTTAACTGCAAATCCGATTTAGACCGCTCCAGTTCGGCGGAAGCGGCCGCTTTCCTTTCTTCCAGTTTAACGATTTGTGCTTCATCCTGCTTTAATTCTTCAATGACCAGCGAAAGCTTGCCTGCCAGATCAGCAAACATCTTTTTATCTTCGTCGAGTTCCCGCGTTTCTCTTTCTTCGCGTTTTATTAAATCCTCAATATTTTTGCTCAGGCTGGAAACCATATTTTTGAACTTGGCTTTCTCCGTCACGATATCAATATATAAAATCTTCTTTTCTTCCAGTTGATTGATGACTTCTTTGTTGGCATTGATAAGCTGCTCGACTTTTTGCCGACCTTCTTCATGCTCCGTTTTCAGAGCGGCAATTTTGCTTTCGGCTTCGGCGGCGTTCTTTTGCAGATTGTCAATTTCGGCGGTTAGATCGTCTTTCCTGGTCTGCAGCATTTGAATTTCCGCCATATCTTTTTGCTTGCGCTCCGTTGTGTCAATGATTTGCACGCGGGCGAATTCAATGCTTTTCTCTTTAATGCTGATCGTGTTTTTGATTTCGTAAAGCTCATGCTGGCTTTTGGCAATCAACTCTTCATTTTCCAAAAGCTTCACTTTCAACTCATCGATTGCCGATTCCTTCGCTTCGATGTTGGCGTGGATAACGGCATCCTGACTTTGCAGATCCGCGCGCTCCGCCTGCAGAGATAATTCTTTTTCAGCAAGCTCAACGTAACTTTGCAGGGCAATCGTTAATTCCGTTTCTTTGCTTTCCTGCTTGATATTTTTATACTGCTCCGCGCGCTTCGCCTGCCGGGAAATGGCATTGAGCTGGGATTTTACTTCCTTGAGAATGTCGTTGAGCCGAACCATATTTTGCTTTGTCGCTTCCATTTTACGAACGGCGGCTTCCTTGCGGCTTTTATATTTGGAAACGCCGGCGGCATCTTCGATAAACAATCTTCTGTCTTCGGGCTTGGCTTCGACAAGATTAGCCACATGTCCCTGTTCCACCAGGGAATAGGTTCTGGCGCCGACACCGGTGCCCATGAAGAATTCCTTAATATCCAGAAGACGGCACGGGGCTTTGTTGATATAGTATTCGCTCTCGCCTTCCAGAACAACCCGGCGGGAAATGGATATTTCATTCAAATCGGCATAAGCGCCGGGGAAATTGTTGCCGTTGGCAACCAGAGTCATCGTAATTTCCGCCATACTGACCGGCGCGGAATCCTGACTGCCGTTAAAAACAACATCGTCCATCTTTTTCCCGCGCAGAGCCTTGACCCTTTGCTCGCCCATGACCCACCGGATGGCGTCAACAATATTGGACTTTCCACAGCCGTTAGGACCGACAATTCCTGTCGTGCCGCTGGAAAAATCAAGGACGACTCTGTCGCGAAATGACTTAAAACCGGATATTTCTAATCTTTTTAAATTCATAAAGACATCTTTTTTCTATTGGAAAATTTGGGAAATCGTAACAAAAGATTTACCCTTTGTAAAGAAAAAAACACAATAAAATGTGGTATAGTCATAATTACACCACAATATGTAGTGCTTTGATCTTTTTAAACTTTTTTGCCAAATTTATTGTTTACAAGATAATTTACATCAAAAAATGACACAAAAGACAAATCAGGTAATATAAAAGGCAGGGTCGTGATGACCCTGCCCTGAAAAACAATGATCTATCAGTATAATATCCTGAAAACTAATATCTCCCCGCGATATAATTGCTTAAATGATCAATCAGCATATCCTTCTCGGAAATAGTTGATTTTACAACGTCTCCTATGGAAACAAGTCCGATAAATTTGGCGCCGTCAAAAACAGGCAAATGTCTTATATGTTTGCCGGTCATCAGCACCATGCACTCCTCCACGGAAGTGTCAGGATTCACCGTAAACATTTTACTGGAAGGCGTCATAATTTCTTTCACAAGTGTTTTCGGAGAAGTCTTTCCTTTCAGGACAATTTTTCTCGCGTAATCACGTTCTGTCATGATGCCTGCAACCTTGCCCTTTTTATCAACAACCATTACTGCCCCGATTTCTTTTTCCGCCATGAGCTTCAGAGCATCAAATACCGAAGCGTCCGGCAGAATCGTCCATAGCTGTTTCGTCTTGCTCTTTAATAGATCACTCGTTCTCTGCATAACCAAACACCTCCTCTTTTATCTATGATGATTTGTCATTATTTTAAAAGAAAAAAAATAAGATAGCAAGCATTTATATACATTTATATAAATGGATCGCCATGGCCCGCTATTTTATTGATCCTATATCTCTTCCCCTGCCTTATGACCTTCGTGAATGGCTTCCAATATGCGGCGGGGGCTTTTAGCGTCGCCGGCTATCCGGTAGGGAATGGCCAACTCCTTGAGCACACCTTCCAGATCATTCTCCGATTTTGCGCCCATGGCGGTTATGACCGTGGCCGCTTTCTCCACCTTTTCAGTATCCATTTGATGATAGCGCACAGCGCCGTCTTCAATACGCAGCACCCTGGCGCCGAAGTGCAATATTCCTCCGGCATCTTTAATACGCTTGTGCAGCCAGTATCCATGCGCGGTAAACTTCCCCACCGGCGGGAAAGCCTGCATCTCCAGAACCGTTACAGCAATCCCCCTGGCCAGCAGATAATCGGCGGTCTCCATACCGACATATCCCGCGCCCAGAATCACGGCAGGCCCCTTGGCATCGACCTTTCCTGTGAGCACGTCGCGGGCATCCGCCACGATTTTGGAATCCAGACCGGGAATCGGAACGGCGACAGGATAGGCGCCGCAGGCCACTATTACGGCATCAGGTCTTTGCTGTTTTATTTCTTCAGCGCTTACGGTGTGACCGCTGTTAACCGGAACGGAAGCTTTCTTCAGGCGTTGCAGCGACCACGCAACCCAGTCCATGAAAACCGCTTTGTGCGGCGGCCGGCTGGCCGACAACAGCTGCCCTCCAGGCTGCGTTTCTCTCTCAAATATTTCCACCTTATGCCCCCGCGCGACAGCCGCCATGGCCGCCGACAGACCGGCCGGTCCCGCGCCGATCACCCACACACGTTTGGACGGATCGGCCTTGGGCGCCGGCCCTTTATATTCGCGGCCGCATTCGGGATTGAAACTGCATGTAGCGGACTTCATCTCGAAACTCAAGCGCTCAATGCAGCCCTGATTGCAGGCTGTACACCAGCGGATATCGTCAAAAGCGCCAGTCCGGGCTTTGTTGATGAAATCCGGATCAGTCAGATGCTGACGTCCGAAACTGATCAGATCGGCATCGCCCCGCGCAATGGCCTGATCGGCAAGCTCCGGATTATTGATCCGTCCCACACCGATCACCGGCACATTCACAACGTCTTTGAGCGCGCGCGCCCGGAACAAATTGAAACCGGGATCGGTATCCATGGACGCGATCGCCAGATTGCCGGGGGTGGAATAGACCCCGACCGAACAATGGATGGCATCAATTCCGGCCGTAACCAGCCTGGGAGCGAACTTCTGCATAAAGGACAGGTCATAGCCCCCGCGTACCAGTTCATCGGCCGAAACGCGAATCCAGACGGGGAAATCACGTCCTACAATCTTGCGCACCGCCGCGATAATTTCCAGAATAAAGCGCATGCGGTTTTCATCGCTGCCGCCATATTGATCTTCCCGCTTGTTGGAAAAAGGCGAAAGGAACTGATTCAAAAGGTATCCATGCGCGCCGTGAAGCTCCACGGCATCGAAACCCGCCTGACGCGCGCGGTCGGCCGCCCGGGCAAAGGCATGAATCACCTCGGCAATGCGCTCCTCAGACATCGCTTCACAGGGCTGGCCCAGAATAACACTGGGTATGGCTGAAGGCGCTTCGGGCATAGCGCCCGCCGCGGTCTCAAAAGTCTCGCGGCCGGCATGGTGCAGTTGCAGCGCGACCTTGGCCCCGTGACGATGCAGGGCTTCCGGAATGCGCGCCAGTCCCGGAATAAACTCATCATTCCAGACACCGATCTGGTTAGGGAAACCCTTGCCGCGCGGAACAACCGCGCTTATTTCGGTAATAATCAGACCGGTACCGCCCTGGGCCCGTCTCGAAAGATACGCAAGCAGACGGTCGCTGACCGTACTGTCGGCATTGCCATAACCCGTGCCCATCGGCGGCATGACCGCCCGGTTTTTCACGGTCATACCGTTAATGGTGATCGGTGAGAAAAGATTTGGGAATTGCATAGAATGCCTCCATTACAAGGACTTTTGATAAGCCATTGAATTATATTCATGGGAGTATAAGAAGAACTGTTTCGCGTGTCAATGAAATATAAACCGTCCCTGGCGAAGCTCCGGTTATCTAACGATTTGCGGCTGATCAGAAGGACACGCTCATCGTACAATAATGCTTGACACCCTATATGGATAAAGATATATATGTACATAAGTTTATATGGACTAAAATATCTATTCAAAGGAAGCTGCCGTGTCGCTGCCCCATGCCCTGTTGGGTTTAATCAGTTATAAGCCGTCCACCGGCTATGACTTGAAAAATAAATTTCAGAATTCCATTCATTTTTTCTGGAATGCCGCCTTGCCCCATATCTACCGGTCTTTAAAGCAGATGGAAGGACAGGGATGGATCGCTTCGACCATTGAGCAACAGTCGGGAAAACCGAATCGCAAAGTCTACCGGATAACGAATGACGGGAAAAAAGAACTTCTTCAGTGGCTTAACGAGCCGCCGGAAGCGCCTGAATTTCGACACGGAATGCTGGTAAAGGTTTTTTTCGCAAAACAGTTGCCACCCGACCGGTTGGCGGATCACCTGAAAAACTGGCGGGAATATAATATTAATTTACTCAAGCAGTATGAAATGGAGGCCATGCCGGTTATTGCGCGGCAATCGGCAAAGCCGGGTTTCGCCGAAGAAGCATATTACTGGGGTCTGTCGCTTGATTACGGCATACGCCATGCGCGAATGGCGATTGACTGGTGTAATCAGGCATTGCAAGACCTTCATGCGGCAAAGAAGAAGAAACAGAAGGAGAAGAAACATGTCGGATGAAATATATCATAAACTGGCAAAGGTACTCGATACCCTGCCCAACGGTTTTCCCTCAACCCCGGGCGGCGCGGAGATTAAAATGCTCAAGAAGATTTTCACGCCGGAGCAGGCCGAATTATTTTGCGATATGAGGCTGACTTTTGAAACAGCTCCGCAAGTGGCCGAAAGGACAGGCCGCCCTCTGGAAGAGCTGGACAGACAGCTCAAAGATATGGGGAAGACCGGACTGCTTTTTTCCATCAATTTCGGAGGAATCCGGGTTTTTCGGATGATTCCCTGGGTTTTCGGAATATATGAATTTCAGCTCGAACGGCTGGATAAGGAATTCGCCCAACTGAATGAGGAATATGCGCCGTATTTCGGTCAGCAGTTTTTCTCGCAGACGCCTCAACTGATGCGTACATTGCCTGTGGAAAAAGAAATATCCGGCCAGCAGGAGGTTATATCTTACGAGAAGGTTTCCGATGTTATTGACGCCAACCAGTCTTTTCTGGTCAACGACTGCGTCTGTAAAAAAGAAAAGGAACTGCTGGGGCAACCCTGCGACCGTCCGATGCAGGTCTGTCTGGCGATGGCTCCCGTGGCAGGGGTTTTCGACAAGTCTCCTATAGGCAAGGTGCTGACGAAACAGGAGGCGCATGACCTGATGAAAATGACGGAAGAGGCAGGGCTTGTCCATCTGACCTATAATGTACAGGGCGGCGGCTTCTATATTTGCAACTGCTGTAAATGCTGCTGCGGCGTGTTGCGATCCATCAATGAACTGGGCATTCCCGCCCCGCTGGTTATCAATTCCAGTTATTATGCCGAGATCGATGCGGATAAATGCAGTTCCTGCGGGTTATGTGCGGACGAACGATGTCAGGTGGGTGCTATAGAAGAAGGCGACGATGCCTACCATGTAATCAAGAATCGATGCATCGGATGCGGCCTGTGCGTCAGCACCTGTCCGAGCGAGGCCGTCCGGTTGGTTCGTAAAGAAAAGGATCAAATTGTGACGCCTTCGGTCAATGAAGATGCCTGGTTTGAAGAACGCGGCCGGATGAGAGGCGTTGATTTTTCACGGTATAAATAGTGCCGGGAACTCACGTCCACGAGAAGTTTCGGGAAGAGAACCTTCATGATTACGACTTGAAAGGTTATAATCAGAATCGAAAAATATCTCTGACAGGAATAAATCTCTAAAAAATATTTATTTTAAAATATACCCTCCAGTTCCGTCCCGCAGTTCGAGCATTTATTACCTTTAAGATTAATGCTGCTGACTTGAAAACCGTAGCGTTCAATCAGAAGATTGCCGCAGTTAAAGCAATGGGTGTTTTCGCCTTTATCGCCGGGAACGTTGCCGCAGTAGACATATTTCAATCCGGCCTGTTTTCCGGTTTGGACCGCGCTATGCAGGGAAGCGAGCGGCGTTACCGGCAGGTTCTGCATCTTAAACTGCGGATGAAAACGGCTGATATGCCAGGGAGTCTCAACGCCGAGGCTTGCAATGAATTGCGCAATGTCTTTGAGTTCTTCTTCACTGTCATTCAAGGAGGGAATCAATAAAGTTGTTATCTCCACCCAGATTCCCATCTCTTTCATTTTTTTCAGGCTCTCCAGAACGGGATTGAGTCTGGCACCGCATTGTTTTTTGTAAAACTCATCGCGAAAGGATTTCAAGTCCACATTGGCGGCGGTCAGATACGGCGCTATCGTTTCAATGGTTTCGTCAGTCATGAAACCGTTAGTGACAAAAACATTTTTCAAGCCATTATCAATGGCAATTTTCGAGGTATCGTAAGCCAGTTCGAAATAAATGGTCGGTTCGGTATACGTATAGGCGATAGTTTTTGCGCCGCTTTTCTTCGCCCTCGCCACAATTTCCGCGGGCAGAAAATCTTCACCGGTTATCATCCGCGTGGCGCGCGGCATCTGGGAAATTTCGTGGTTCTGGCAAAAGTCGCAACGGAGATTGCATCCCGCTGTGGCAATGGAATAAGATCGGGATGCGGGATAAACGTGAAAGAACGGTTTTTTTTCGATGGGGTCGATGTTTTCGGCAATCAGTGTTCCGTAAACCAGAGAATACAGAATACCGTCTCTATTTTCTCTTACGCCGCAGACGCCCCGCCGGTCAGGTTTAATGGTGCACCTGTGCGCGCATAGATTGCAATGCACGTTCAGACCGTCAAGTTTTTCGTAGAGCATGGCTTCTTTAATCATTTATCCGCCTCCTCAACATGCCCCGCACGGCTTCGGGAGCCGCGTCGCGGGCTTTTGCCTTCAGATTAAATGAATTCATGATCGGGCTTTGCGCCGTACGGTAAGTGTATTTCACCGGAAAGGTCAAACCGAAGAATGCGCCGAGTGGATTTTTCCGGACAGGAAACATTTCTTCCAGCTCCTCAGAAAGAGCGTAAACCATGCCGGGGAAATAAATAACACTGCCCCATTTAACGGTCGTATCGCCGGCGGATATTTCCACCATGTTTCTTATTTCCGGAAAGCTGAAAAAGCGCATTTCCTGCGAAAGTGGAAATCCGAATATTTTTTTCAAGCTTTGTCTCGTTCCCGCGAAGGAATAGTTGTTTAAAAATCCGATAAAAACACGGCTACGGGATACTCTGATTGCTTCCTGGATGACTTTTAGCGGACTATCGGCGATTTCCAGAAAATTAATGATGGTGACAATATCAAATTCATTGTCGGAAAAGGGAAGATCCTGAGTCTCGCCTGAAATGAATTCGGCATGATTGCCATACTTTTGCCGGGCAATTTCCAGTTTTTCCCGGGAGGAATCAATGCCCGTCAGAGAGCACCACTTATCACGAAAGAATTGCAAATGATTGCCCGTGCCGCAGCCGACATCAAGAATTCGCTCTCCCGGCAGCGGAGCCGCTAAATCTAAAACAAGTTCTTTCTGCCGCGCAAAGATATAATCGCTTCGCGGTGTTTTTAATCTTTCTCCGGACAATCCGGCCGTTTTTTGATCGAAAAACATTTAAGTTGTCCCTGGCTAAACTTTCACCTTAGATCCATGATAAATTTATTCGGGATTCGCTGACCGGGCATTTTCCGCCCGCGTCTTATTAACGCGATGATATATATTCTATTGAAAATATATCCTTTTGATTACTGTTTTTCAACCACCAATCTCCGACATGTTCCGGTAGCATTTTTTTACACTATTGTCCGTGCAGATCAGATCGTGCTGTTTTGGTTTTAATAATACAGCGTCCCGGATAAGCTTTTCCAGTTCCGCGTCGCTGCAATTTTCCCGCAGCGCCTTTTTTAAGTCAATTTCCGCTTCATTCAGCAGGCAAACCCTCAATTTCCCGTCAGACGTGAGACGCATGCGGTTGCAGGTCGAGCAAAAATGATCACTTACCGGATTAATAAAACCGATTTCACCCAGTCCGCCTTTTATTTTAAAAATCTTTGCCGGACCGTCTGATTTGTTTCTTTTGTTTTTTACCGGCTCAAGTTCATAGTGCCGGCTTATTT
Source organism: Deltaproteobacteria bacterium HGW-Deltaproteobacteria-13 (assembly GCA_002840555.1). Taxonomy (GTDB): domain Bacteria; phylum Desulfobacterota; class Syntrophia; order Syntrophales; family Smithellaceae; genus Smithella. Next base: position 54,118 of record PHBJ01000012.1, on the reverse strand, counting down.
GTTCAATTAATTGCCATGTCGGCATATAATCTTCACCGTAATCGAGATTTGTATGCCCGACCGGCATCAATTCAATGAAACGCACCTGAAAGGGCTTTTCCGCGGCCAATCGGACAAAATCAGCGGCCTCATCATCATTGAAACCTTTGATGGCAACGGTGTTGATTTTAATCGGGAAAAAACCGACCTCTTCCGCCCGGGCAATGCCTCGCAAAACGTCATCAAGATTTCCGCCTCTGGTAATGCGAAAATACTTATCTTTATTGAGTGAATCAAGACTGATGTTAATGCGGCTGACGCCTGCATCATAAATATTTTGAGCGAATTGTTCCAGAAGAATTCCGTTTGTCGTCAGGCTGATATCCCGCAAACCGCTGATTTTTTTCAGATCGGCAAGAAAGTCAACAAATCCCCTGCGGACAAGCGGCTCGCCTCCCGTTACCCGTACCTTGACCAATCCCATTTTTACGGCGATGGAAACGATGCGAATTATTTCCTCATAGCGCAAAATATCTTCATGCCCCTGCAAAGAAATTCCTTCTTTGGGGCGGCAATAACTGCAGCGCAGATTGCATCTGTCCGTGATGGAAACACGCAAGTAATTTATTTCCCTGTTGAATTTATCAAGCATATTTTTAAAACCTTATTTCTTTATCTTACTTCAAATACCATAATTGTGCGGACAGAGCTATTAAATGTTTCTTGACAGGGTACTTATTCTCTATTAAACAAATCTAAACTGATTATCCTGCCCGTCGTTTTAAACAAATCACGTCAGGACATAAGCAAAATAATCTGGAGTTATTATGGAAAAAATACCGATAACCAAAGCGGGGTTTGAAAAATTAAAAAAGGACATCGAGATCATAAAGAATGTGTCCATTCCTGAAAATGTCCGTGATATTGAAGTCGCGCGCGCTCACGGTGATATTTCCGAAAATGCCGAGTATTCCGCCGCCAAGGAAAGGCAGTCGTTTCTCTATGGAAAGAAGCAGGACCTGGAAAATCAACTCGCCCTGGCCAATGTTATCGATATAAAAGGAATGAGTACGGATAAAGTGGTTTTCGGATGTTATGTAAGCCTGGAAGATGTTGACAGCGGCGAAAAAATTAAATATCAACTGCTCGGCCCTTATGAATCCGACATCAGTCAAAACAAAATTTCCGTAACATCTCCTATCGGCAAAGCCCTGATCGGCAAGCGTATCGGCAGTGAAATCAGCGTTAAAACTCCCGGCGGGACGCGCAACTTTGAACTCACTGATATTGCGATTGAAGAAGAATAGATACTTCCTTTAAGCGGCAGGGCGGAACATGCAAAGCCGCTCCGCCTCTCTTCACTCTTCACTCTTCACTCTTCCCGCCATGGCCTGTTCGATTTCTTCCTTAACCATACCCGTGCTGTCCCCGGAAAATTCTTCCAGTCCGGCCATCGCTTCTTTATTGCCAATGCGCCCCAGCGCCCAGGCAATCATGCATTGGACGCGCTCATCAGGATTTTCCCTGAAGGCCCGGATGAGATCCGCGACATAAGCCGGATTAAGACTATTTCCCATGGCGCGGGCGGCATTCATCTTCCAGCGCCAGAGATCATCGGCGGACATATAGAACATGTGCGGCCAGATGTTCTGCACGAAATACGGTTTGTCCATATGCAGAAGGCCGGCAAGGCCGAAATTCGCGGCTTTGGCTGAAACACGGGGATTAAGAGGTTTCTGCTGTGTCAGCCAGTTGATATTGCGGGGACAGACATTTTGACAGCGGTCACATCCGTACACATTCATTCCCATCGGTTCGCGAAGTTCGAGCGGTGTCAGTCCTTCGCCGTAATAAGTCAGAAAGGAAATACAGCGGCGGGGATCAATTTTTCCGTCTCCCTTGAGGGCGCGGGTGGGACAAGCCGCCACGCAGGCATTGCGGCACCAGTCGGGACAACCCCTGGAAACAGTTGGTTCATCCTCTGCAAATTCATGATCAATCACGAGAGCAATGGGAAAAACAAAAGAACTTTCGCAGGCGGCGCGCCGCGCGTAAAAAAGACAGTTTTTGCCAAAAGTTCCCAATCCGGCGCGCGCGGCCGACAAGCGGTGCGGCAGATTGAAAGGCACTTTGGAATCAATACCGCCTTCCCTTAAGAATTTCCGGAAAGCCTTTATTTTAAGCGCCAGACCGTCCTTGGTCACACGGTCATCATCAAGATAACAGCGGCCGAAATGACGCTCCATCTCCAGGGGAAAAGATTCTTCAAAATAAGATTGCAGCACGACGATGATGGATTTCGCTCCGGCAAGAATCGTTTTCGGATCGGTCCCGGCAAGAAGCCCCAGGCCCACGGCCTCCGCCCAGCCGTATTCCTCCTGATGCTTAAGCAGATATTCCTTCTGAGAAACGAATGGTTCGGCGCTTGTAAATCCGATATCGGCAAAGTTCAAACGCGCGGCTTCAGCGATGATGTCTTGTTTGGTCAGCATAATCCTTCAATCCTTTTTTTATTTTTCTTCGTTTTGTTTGAGATACTTGTTTCTATCTATCATAAAATCTCTATAGACGAGATAATGATCGGTTTGTTCGTATTGAATCCGCCGAATCGGGGAATGATCAAAAGTATAGATTTTCGCCCGCGGACAGGCCCGTAAAATCGGCGAATGGGTCGCGATGATAAATTGTGCATGACCGGCGGCGCTCATGTTTTCCAGAATATCCAAAAGCTCTATCTGCGAACGCGGGGATAGAGCTGTTTCCGGTTCATCCAGCAGGTAAAGGCCTTTTATTTGATAGCGGCTGCGGAAAAATGACATTAAAGATTGTCCGTGCGATTGGGTGGTCAGGGACTTTCCGCCGAAATAATTCAACTGGCCGCGATCGGCCGCCGCCCATTCATCCACCAACTCGGCAAAGTATTGAAACACTTTTGATCCGAAAAACGAACCAGGCACCCGGCCATTCGACCACCCGACGGACAGATACTGATAAAACTTATCCTCATAGGGATTATAATCCGGCCTGGTCCTTTGCGTATCGCGCCAGATGTGAATATTGCAGGCGGCGGCAAGGGCTTCCAGCAGAGTGGATTTCCCCGTGCCGTTTTCACCAACGAATAAGGTGACCGGTGAATCAAATGTTACTTGTTTTGTTTCATGGAAAAGCGGCAGATTGAAAGGATAGCAATCTACAACCGGATATTTCCAGGGATGAAATATGACTTCTTTTAAATGCATTGTTTTTTCCCGATACAATCACCAGACTTGCAAGATTTATACATTAACCCCCGGGTTATTACAAGGGCATACATCTCTTGGGAAAGACAGAGAAAGTCCGTTTCGAAAACGGTTTGACAATATCGTTTATTGTCTAGTAAACCCCACAAGCAGGACAAGCGCCTCCTGACAGGGTAAAATATAATGGACAGAAAATGATTTTCATATATAAAGCGTATAACATGAAACTGAAATATTCACTGATCATGGCTCTGATGACCTTCATGTTTTGGGGCTGCGCGGTAAGCAATGAGCAGGTTAAGAAAATTCCTGATTCCGTTGTCCCGGTTAAAATTGCAGAACTGAAACAGCGTCTGATGGCGAACGGAGTCCCCGGTGAATGGTTCGACGAACAGATTCAAAATGACACTTTCCGGATTTACCCCAACATAGATCAATATTTTAAGAAATCCGCGGAAAAGCAGACCGATCATGACAAGAAACGCGATGCGGCCTGGTACTTCGCGCGAATGGGCGTGGATGCCAAAATAGAAAAAGGGAAGCCGTTCATCGAAGACCGCCTTGAGCTTTTCCAGCGCGCCGAGGCGAAGCACGGAATCCACAAGGAATTGATCGCCGCCATTATCGGTATTGAAACAAATTTCGCCGATCACCATCAGCGCGGGAATTTTTATGCATTCAATTCTTTAGTGTCTCAGTATATTTATGCAAACCGGATGAATTTTGCTGTTCGGGAAATCACGGCGCTTTATAAATTTTCACGGATGACGGAACATCCGCCACAGTACTTCACCAGTTCATATGCCGGCGCAATCGGCTGGGGACAGTTTATTCCTTCCTCCCTGCAGGCATTTTTCATAGACTCCAACGGAATTAATTATGATATCGATCCATTCTCCATAGAAGATACGATCTTCAGTGTGGAAAACTACCTTTACAGACATAACCTGTCGGGCGAAAATATAGATGATGGCGCCAGTAAATATAAAGCCGTTTTTGCCTATAACCACAGCGATGTTTACGTCAAAGCGGTTCTCTATATCTATGACGGGCTCCGGAATTATTTTTCTGCGAAAGATCAGGACACTCACACCAAGGAGTGAAAGGTCCTGCATTGGCAATGCCTATATCAGCGTCAAAAGGAGGTATCATGAAAAAATTTCTGCTTATCCTTATTTTGTTAATCGTTGCGTGTTTAGCCGTTGGTGGTTTTTATTACGGCAAGATAAAACAGCAATTCGTGAAAGTGGAAACTGTCCAGATTGACCCGCAATTGACGGTATATCTTGGCGGCGGCGGAAACTCGATAGTACTGATTTCCGAAGATGGCTCCAAAGCTCTGGTCGTTGATACAAAGATGAAAAAGGCGGCAGAAAAACTCAGAGAAACCGTGAAGGCCTCTGATATCACAATCGTTAATACGCACGCGCACTTCGATCATACCGGCGGCAACTCTCTTTATCCGTCGGCAAAAATCATTTCCGGAGCCTACACCGCTGAACAGTGGAACAACGAATCTAAAAAAACCAGCAGGTATCCTGATGTTGTTTTAAAAACCGGCGAAGAAAAAGTGATTAATGTCGGGAGCGAGATTGTGCATGTTCGCAATATGGGACGGGCGCATACATGGAACGATGTGATTGTCTATTGTGAAAAACGCAAACTGCTGGTTACCGGCGATTTGGTTTTCATCGATATGCACCCTGCTTTGTATGCCAAGAGCGGGGCCAGCGTAGCTTCATGGATAGGCGTTCTTGATTCACTTTCCAAACAATATGAAATTAAAATCCTCATTCCCGGTCATGGGAAAATTTCGGATCAAAGTGCTCTGGCGACAATGAGGGATTACTTTGTTTCCATCGGCGATGCTATTGGAAAACCGGACAAACAAGCGGATCTGAAAAAGAAATATCAGGATTATTTTTCTCTGCCGTGCATTTTCAGTTTTCGTAATACGACTAAATTCATCGAGAAGGAAAGAAAAAGCCAGTAGGTAAATTTTTAAAAGGATAGATGTCGCAATGTAATCCAGGCACGATCATCGTTGCCGCATAGCGCATAATAGCAATTGCCGGGAGTACAGATACAACGCTGCTTCCCTACGATGAAAAGTTATTTTAAATGTTACACCTACAAACCGCACATGCTACTTGAAAAATAAATTGAAGATTACTATTTGAATTATGGTATTTGACACCGCTAATTAGCCAAGAAGAGATACGGCTTCTTCCGGTGAGGAAAGCCCAGACCTAAGAACAAACAAAAAAAGCTGAATTAAGTGTTGTGCCCCTAGAATTTCCTAGATCTTAAAATTGGAAGATGCCCTTTTATTTTTTCGATAAGTCAGAAAGCCGTGCAGAAACCATCCGGCAATAAAACCGGTTAACAGGGAGAAAAAAAGCAGTATCGCGCGCGACATGGGAAGTTCCCAGAACAAAAATTTCACGGTAACAACGTCAAAATTTTGAGCCAAAAAAATAAGAACGATCAAAGCAAGAAGAGCAACCAGCCCCATTTTGAAACTCATTTTTTCATCCTCCTGCAATCAGTTTAACAACTGCGACATTTAATCAAGTTTTCAATTCTTTTTGTTTACTTCCTCACCTTTGCCAAATGCCGGTACAACAAATTTGCCGAACGCTCCACTATCCGAGGAAATAGCATTGCGCAGTCTCTTAGCGGGCTCATCAATGCCCTCATCAGTGAGTTGAAAAGTGCCGAAATGAATAGCCACTGATAATCGGGAGTCTAAATCCTTGTGCACCTGCCAGGCTTCTTCCGGCGTAAGGTGAATTGTCTCCATCATCCACGCGGGCTTATAGGCGCCGATGGGAATAAAAGCAAGGTCGAAGGAACCGAAGCGTTTGTGTATTTCCTTGATGAAACTTCCATATCCGGAATCGCCGATGAAGCAGATGACGCCGCTGGAAGTCTTAATGACAAAACTACCCCACAGGCTAAGGTTATAGTCGTCCGCACCACGGCGTGAAAAATGGCGGGCCGGTGTAAAGAAGATTTCGATGCCGCCCCTGGTAAATCCCTGCCACCAATCCAGTTCCTGAATATTATTTATGCCCTTTTGCCGAAGGATTCGCTGATTGCCAATGCCTGTTATCATGAGGGGATTGTCCCGTTTCGCAAGACGCACCAGGGTGGGAATATCCATGTGATCATAATGATTGTGGGAGATCAACACGACATCAATGGGCGGAAGTTGGTCAAAAGTAATGCCCGGCGGCACGACCCGCTTCGGTCCCATCCAGGACAACATGCTGGCCCTCATGGACCAGATAGGATCTGTAAGAATATTAATGCCATTGACTTGAATAAGAACCGTGGAATGATTCACCACTGTGTATCTTATCCCCGTTTCAACCCGCGCGGGCGGTGCGTCGCCCGGTTCGATATGAACAGTCTTCGGCCACTTCTCACGTTTACCTGTCACACGCCACTTGATCATATCCCACGCGTTGTGGTTTTTGATGGGCTCTATATTATCAAAACGAGACATTGTATAATTCCATCGGCTTCTGTATTCTCCCCGGCCTTCAACAGGTGTTAAAAAATCAGCCCGGCTTTCAAAAAACGGCACAAGGGGAATGATGAGCAGCAATAGCCAGAAAAGTCTGTTCATTGTATTGAGAATATAAGCACTCCCATAAAATCAAAAACAGAATTTTAAATCACGGGAAATGGTACAGCAAAATATTTTTTACTTTGAATCCTTACGCAAGTTGTACTTAATCATTTTCAGCTGCAATCCCTTGCGGCTGAGACCCATTTTCTTGGCGGCGTTGGTGACATTGCCGCCGGATTCTTCGAGACATTTGATAATCATCTGACTTTCAACATTTTCCAGGTGGCCGCGAATATACTCCTTGAAAGGTTTTTTGCTGTCCTCCTCCGGAGCGGTTATCATTTTATCCACGGCTTCCTTCAATTCGGCAGGAACTTCCGCGGACGTAATCAGATTATTCCTGGACAGAAGCATCATCCTCTCGATGAGATTTTCCAGTTCGCGGATATTACCGGGCCATCCGTAGCGCAAAAGTATTTCATTGACTTCGCTGTCCATCTTCACGGAAAGATCAAGTTTTTTATTGAACTTATCCATGAAGTAATCCACAAGCGGCAGAATATCTTCTTTTCTTTCCCTCAGCGGCGGGATTTCAATGGGAAAGACATTGAGACGATAATATAAATCTTCACGGAAATTGCCCGCCTGTACCTGGCGCGAAAGATTTTGATTGGTGGCGGCAATAATGCGCACGTCAACTTTAATCGTCCTTAATCCGCCGACCCGCTCAAATTCCTGCTCCTGAATAACGCGCAGGAGTTTTACCTGCATCTCGCGCGGAATTTCCGCCACCTCATCGAGAAACAAAGTCCCCTTGTGGGCCAGTTCAAATTTCCCCTGCTTGGTAACGGACGCCCCGGTATAAGCGCCTTTTTCATAACCGAACAGTTCGCTTTCCATCAGCGTTTCGGCAATGGCGGCACAATTTATTTTGATCAGCGGATTATTTTTACGCGGAGAGTTGTAATGAATCGCTTCGGCAACCAGCTCTTTGCCGGTGCCCGTTTCACCGGTAATCATAACGGTTGTGGTTGTCTGGGCCACCCGTTTAATCACGTCAAAAATTTCCATGGTTTTCTGGCTCGTGCCGATAATCCCGATGCGTTCAATTTCTTCCGGCGGCAAAAAAAGTTCGCCTTCTTTCAGCGTGCGTGTTTTTATGGCTTTGGAAATGACACTCTTTAACTCATCGAGATCAAACGGTTTGGTAATATAATCCAGCGCGCCCTTCTTCAGGGCTTCAACAGCAGTGGCTATACTGCCGTGAGCGGTGATCATAATAACGGGAATCTCCGGATACTGTTCGGAAATACGGGTCAGCAATTCCATGCCGTCAATATCCGGCATTTTCAAATCGGTTACAACCACGTCTATTTTACTTGATTTCAAAATTTGGAGCGCTTCGATTCCATTGGCGGCGGAGGAGACTTCACAGCCTTCTTTCTTCAACATGGCGGACAGCACAAGCCGCATATTCAATTCATCGTCAACGATTAAAATCTTTTTCATAGGTTGTAATTATTATGCTTTTTAATTTAAATCAAGCCGGATTCCATTCATGCCAATTCGTTTTCAAAGGATAACGCGGCGGCAAGGAGGAGGCTCCGCAGGCGTATATGATAATACGTCGAGGAAGCCGACGACGATGCCAACAAAGTTAGCCAACGAAAACGGATTGGCAATATCTATTCGGCTGTTTTGAGTTTAATGGTAAATACAGTGCCCTGAGCGGGAATTGATTTCACCTTGATATGGCCGCCGTGTTCCTTAATTATTTTCTGGCAAATGGCCAGGCCCAGCCCGACACCCCTTTCTTTGGTCGTAAAAAATGGTTTGAAGATATCTTTGATTTCTTTTTTGCTTATTCCCACTCCCGTATCGCAAATCGTGATGCTTATTTCTCCATCCGCCTTGGATTCCACGCCGGAGGTGCGAAACGTCAGGGTGCCGCCCCGCGGCATGGATTCGATCGCGTTGAGCGCCATATTTAAAATGACCTGCATAAATTGCTGCTCATCCACTTCTATATCGGGAAGCTTGTCATCCAGTTCCTGAACAATGGTAATTTTTTCCACCAGTTTGTTGACGGAAATAATGGAAAGGGCCTTCCGAATAATCATGTTGATATTTTGAAGCCTGAGATTGAGCTTATATGGCCGCGCGTAATCCAGAAACTTGCTGACAACGGTGTTTAGTCTATCCGTTCCGTCAACAATAACGTTCAGGAGCTCCTGCTGTTCTTCGGTAGAGGCCTCTGATTTTAAATACTGCGCCGCGCCCTTAATCGAGCCAAGCGGATTTCGGATTTCATGGGCAAGAACCGGTGCCATTTCCTCCAGCATCAGGGCTTTTTCCCTTTCCAGCTTTTCATCAAATTCATAAAGGGAAGTAAAAACATCTTTGCTTTCAGGATAAAAATAACTGAAAATTTTTCTTAAAATCATTTTCATCGGCGAAAAAGAAATGGAAATCAGGAATGCCGCTATTAACAATCCCATGACTGAAGGCGGACGGCCTCCAAAAAATAAGGCCGCGAAATAAAAAATAACGGCTCCGGTAACCGTGCTGATAAAAATGACCAGCCACCGCGCGAAAAAATCATGCAATTCACGCAGCTGCGGGTAAGCAATAACCAGTAAAATAAAATAAAGCAAAAAGGATAAAACAATGCCGTTGATCACCGGAAAGTTGAATCCGAAATAATTTAATAAATCCATATTGCTAAGAATCAAAGCAAGGGGACACGCAAAAAGTAAATAGCCCAGACGTCTTTTTTCATCGCCTGACGGCAATTTACGCACATGACGCATCAGGGCAATATAGCAGAATCCCAAAATGAAGAGCATGAGGGATAAGATGGCGGCCTTAAAATAAGTCCAGCCGGATAACGGCGTAAAAACAAAAACAGCGCCGCACAAGCCTGCCGAAGCGAAAACAAAAAACTGTCTTGGGGAAATTACGGATTTATTTCGGGTAAGATAACGTAAAAACCAAAGCGCGAATGGCGCAAGCGCCAGAATGCCGAGATATTCAATTCTTAACAGGATCTCCGAGGGAAAAATCTTTCCGAGAAAAATTACCGTTTGCGAAATAAAGACAGCCGCGCATAATCCGGAGAAAGATTCCTGCAGTTTATCCTTCTTGCCGGTAATCAAAAGCGAAACGGCAATCGTGAAACTGGTCGCAGCTAAAATAAGTGTATCCATAATTACCTTACATAGAATCTTTTTACGCAAAGGTTAAATTTGAGGCCGCAGAATAAATCAATACCGCTAAAGTACGAGAAATCCCTTTTTAAAAAAAATTATCTGACTCCTAACTTGTCAAAACCGGCCAATGATATTTTAAATAAAAATCTCGTGTCGTCTGAAGTCTGGGAAAGATCAAATCCCATGCTCCAGCATTGTTTGTGATAAACAAATCCCAGCGTATTTTCTATGGTCCGGGAATTTAACAGATCGCGTCTTGCGATAACCGTCGCGTCAATATTTCCGGTAATGACCGCTTTTAAATAAACGTTTATTTCTTCAATGGCATCCAAAGTATTTCGGTAACCGACCGACAGAGAATCACCGCGCCCATCTTTGACATTCAAATCATAATTCGTTTGTTTCCAGCCGTCATAAACATTGTAGAGATTGCGTGCCATAAAAGATAAATATTTATGAGGAGTAAAATCAAATTCCATCCCGATATCCGATAAAGGCCTTCTTTCTACCGTAATCCCCTCCATGCCTTTATTGGCTTCATGGATGTCGTAAGTTTGAAATAATTTTAGCCGGAGAAACTCCAGATAGCTGTATGCGCCGGCTCCGTCCTTTACTCTGGCCGTCAAGGTGTTGGTCAGCGACCAGGCAACGGCGTTTTGTTCTGCAAAAGTGTTCCCCGATAAAGTTGTGATGGGGGTGGTGACAGGCAATAGAAACGGCGACGACGCGGGTAAATAATAATCCGGCATATTATCCCCAGACACGCCGGGAACATAAGAATAGATTATTTCCGGTTTTATTTCGTGTCTTATTTTTTCCCAATGATTCACATTGACGTCAAAAACCCGGGAGGCCTGACTGCTTAAGGATAATGACGCGTTGATAATCGTTCTGTCGCCGGTTTTACTTTCCGAACCGGTTTGGTTGTCATCACGGTTCCAGAGTGTCTCTTTGAGAGAAAACTGGGGAGTGACCTTGAGATAGCTGGCAATATTAAAAGGCAGGGAAACCGTCGGTGAGAAATCAACGTAATGTCCTTTTTGCCCTTCCCCCCTGTACAAATAATCATAAGTTCCGGTCAATTCATAATACAATGGCGTATTCAGAAATTGCTGCTTAGAGCCCGTCAAAACGATCTCAGGATATCGTTGCAGAGTCTGATCATTGTTGACGGCCGCGAAATCTTCAGTCGAGTTGACCGATCCCGTCAAGCTGTAATTAGACCAACCTTTAAACACGCGGGCTGTCGATTCCAGATAACGAAGAGACTGGTCTCCCCTAAAAGGAACTTTTTTAAAACTGTCCTCCGCTGTCTGGGCATAATTATCGAGGTAGTAATTGTGAGCGGAAAAATCTTTAAAATACCATTTGTCGGATACTTTTTTCAGATCGGTTCTGACATAAAATTGCGAATCAAAATTTGTCTGATGATTCAAATAATAAGACCAGCGCCTGTGCCCCTCCTGCCAGTCGCGGCTTGTTCCCATATCGGTCGCATCGGTGACATGCCGCGTATCCTCGATGTAATCGCCGTAGAAAGTTCCGGAAGACTTATCTCCCAGATAATATCTGAATTCCGCGCCTTCTTTAAATCCTCTTTTTTCGATGTACCGCTGGTAAAAAGTCGCATCCATCTGGGGGGAAATAGCCCAGAAATAAGGAATCTCAATATCAACGCCATCCTTATCCCGGGAATACGCCATATAGGGAAGAATAAATCCCGACTGGCGTATGGTTTTCGCAGGAAAGGGAAGATACGGAGAATAAAACACCGGCAAACCTTTCGCCCGAAACCGGGCGTCTTTCATCAAACCGTATCCTTCAAGGGTTACCTTCATTTCGCTGCCGGCGATTTCCCAATCGGGAGCCTCGCCGTTACACGTTGTGGCAACAGGCTGTTTGATGGAATAGGTATTCTCACCTGTTTTTTCGATTTTATCGCCCTTGACATAAAAATTATTCCTCGCGTAAAAAGCATGGGCTTTATAAGCGGCGCCTGTTTTGTCCGCAATATTCAAAACAATTTTTTCACCGCTCAGGCTATCTTCTCCCATTTTCAGAAATGCGCCGCCCTGAGCCGTGGCAACATTGTTTTTATGATCCAACTCCATATCATCGGCCGAAAGAGCGGCGCCGCTATAAATTATTTTCACTTTGCCCTGTGCGTGATACACATCACGAACATTGTCGTAATCCATGCTGTCCGCTTCGATATTCACAGGACTTTTATTATTCCCGGCATCAAAACTTTTCAGAAGGGCATTGTCCGGAACAGGCGCAGAATCTTTTTTATTATCCAACTCATCATCACCGGCATAAGCAGCGTCACCACTGTAAATGATTACCGCTTTCTCTTTAGCCTTGTACACATCATAAGAATTATCATTATCCAGGTTTCCGGCCTCAGCGGCAAAAGCTGCCGGAGATAAAAATATAATTATTATCGCCATAAGAAAGGCAATCGTTAAAACGAGATTTAATATAAAAATATTGTTACTCTCTGATTTAATATTTTGATATCCAATCAAACTCATTATTTTACCTTTGCCGGCCTGGGTTGTATCTTCCTTACCGGCTTTTTATTATCATATAAGGAAAATTTCCGAAATGCCTGTTTTATTTCACCGGCTAAATAAAAAGAACCCGTCGCGCAAATCAAGTCCTGTTCCCCGGCCATAGCCATCGCCTGCTTAATGGCCTGATTGACATCTTGAGTAACAATTGCCGCATAGCCCAATTCCTTTACGGTCTCCATGATATCGTTTACCGGCACGGCCCGCCCGGTTTTTATTTGTGTTAATATTATCTTTGAGGCAAGAGGAGCTATTATTTGCAGCATCCTACGATAGTCCTTATCGGCAAGGGCTCCAAAGATAAGAATTAAACGTTGAGAAGAGAAATCGTTTTTTAATGACCGGCACAAAACGTCAATGCCGGCAGGATTATGAGCTCCATCGAGAAGAAAAAGGGGCCGGTCTTGTATAATTTCCATTCTGGCTTCCCAACGCGTATTTTTGAGTCCCGCATAAATCGCCGTATCATCAACAGGGAAACTTTTTTTCGCGCAAAGTTCAATTGCCGCTAACGCCATGGCGGCATTAGATCGCTGATGTTCACCTCTCAAAGGAATGGTCAGATTTTTTACATCACGGTATAGCCCCCGATAAGTCAACAGACCGTCTTTTTGTTTTTTGATCTTTATATCGCGATGGAGGCGGTAAAGTTTTGACCGGCGCCGCAGGCAGACATCCTCCAGAACATCCAGAACTTTTTTTTGTCCGGCCGCTGTAATGCAGACGCCGTTTCTTTTGATGATTCCCGCTTTTTCACGGGTAATCGATTCCAGAGTATTACCCAGATAGGCCGTATGGTCAAAAGCAATGTTGGTGATGACCGAAACCAGCGGACGGCACACGTTTGTCGCGTCAAGTCTGCCGCCTAATCCGACTTCCAGCACGGCAATATCAACTTGCTGATTTTGGAAATAGACAAGAGCAACGGCGGTTAAAAATTCAAAATAAGTAACCGGCTGCTCCATTTTATCTTTCACGTACGCTATCATCCGGTTAAATTCATTCAGGGGAATTTTCTTCCCGTTGATCACGATTCGCTCCCGAACATCAACCAGATGCGGGGAGGTGTAGAGACCGGCCTTATAACCGGCGCTGCTTAAGATCGAAGAGGTCATTGCCGCGGTTGATCCCTTGCCATTGGTGCCGGCAATCAATATTGTCTTATATGAATCCTGAGGATTCCCCAGACGCGACAAAAGCCGGGTTATTGCCTTGAGCCCAAAATGCATCTTGTCAACATTCAAACCGGCAAGATATGTGGTGGATTTTAATTGATTCATTTCCCTATCGGTTGCTTAAATGCGTATTATTCCTCTTGAATTTTTCGTAAACTAGCACACCTTATCCGGGCAGGCAACGAATAAAAATTATAAGGGAAATTGTCATGAGAGCTTTTAAAGGCAGCTTAAATTTTAAGACTTCTAACATGCGTTTGATGTTAGAAGTCTCAGGTAGGGTTTAAATCAGCAGTGCTTTACCCAGCACCGTTGCTTTTAGAAAGCCAGGGTCAGTTTATTGATCACTATGAAATCATCATTAACTTTGGTTCCCGGTAAATCGTAACCTTTGAAATAATCACCGGTAAAAAGGTAACCAACGCCCAGCATATAGGACAGATTATTGGTGATTTTGTAAGTGCCGGTAAGATCAATTTCCGTACCATAAGTACCATTGGCATAGCCTGTTGGTTTTTTATCCGCCTGCGCATAGGAAACTGAAAGCATCGCATCCAACTCGGGAACGGGTTTTACACCGATTCTGCCCTGACCGAACCAGGCATTGGTCATGGGACCTGTAACTTGTGAGCTATTGTAACCGGAAACAGCTCCTACCCAATTAGCCACATCATAGTAGTTAAACATGATCAGGCAGGGATTCCAATCACGGCCGCCATCCAGGGCGCCCTTCTTTACATCCGGAGTACTGGGATCATCACCGGATACATGAGCTATGGTTGCGCCAACATAGATGGGGGCAAAGGTGGCGGTGGCGTCAATCCAACCGCTCATGCTTTCGAGTCTTTGGTCTGAACCTAAAGCATCGTTATCATATTTTTTATACTTGCCCGTTGCGTAATTAAATTCCGCCTGCAGAGCAACCGGACCGACTTTCGCAATGGCGTAAGGAGTGAAAAGAAAGTAAGTTTTCATGTAATCAGAACCTGGCTTTTTTTCGGCATAACGATAGTAATTAACATTCAGGCCCGCCTTGCCGTCTTTCCAGGAGTAGACTCCTTCCAGACCATATTTATCATTATCCCCATCCGTGAAGGAAGATGTTGTAGTAACGGCTGAATAGCTCTGATCTTTCCCTTTTGTATAAGCGGCATTAATAGTGAAGGGAGCCAAAGCATAAGAATACTTTATCCTGGCGGCCGGCGCTAAACTGTTGCCGAAAATAGTTCCGGTGCTTCCGTCATTCATAATACCGACATCAAAAATACCGACAGGTGATTTATAATCGATATATACCCAGTCAATCGCAATGTTCTCATTTTCCGAGCGGCTTCCTGATGAATCGATAGCCAGCGATGGCGGCTCTTTTCCCGTATTTCTCGTGCCTCCCCAGATTCTTTCCATGGCGTCAAAGCGGGTAACCAGTTTCAAACTGGGATCTATGATAAAATCTGTCCCGACGCGCAGTCTCTGATAAAAGAAGGCCGTGCTCAGATTCGAGCGATAATCAACATCTTTAACGGAATAGTCTTTATCATTTACATTGGTTTTATTTAAATACATTCCGGCGGCATAAAACTCGCCGCTCACCTTAACGTCAACCGCAAAGGCCGACGCACTGAAAGCCATAACCAGCCCCAGTGATAACAAAATTAACCAAAATCTCTTCATTTTTCCCTCCTGAATTAAAAGTTATTTTTATGCAATTGCGAGAGCAGATGTACACGCTTTGCATTACAGAATGATGACGATCCCGTTAAGGTATCAAGAAATAAAACTTAAGATTTGAAGCCGTATTATATTAATCAAAAGCGGCATTTTGATGTTTTCGGAAAGATTTCAATTTAGAATATGATCTAAATTTTTCAGAGAAAAATTCAGAGGATTGCCTTTTTATATTCAATCCCAATCATTAGCTTTAAATATCCCCGGCTGAACCGGTTAGACCTTTATCCATTAATATTTGATTGACACGGACATCGCTTCTTTCTATATTCTTACCGTTAAGTGTTTTTCAAAATCATATATAAATGGATTTGATATGCTAAATCGTTCCGTGAGCGCTTTTTTTCTTTTCTTTATCGCCTTGACGTCCAGCTTTCTGTACTTGATGGCTTTACTTTTGCGCATCATTTCTTACCCCTTTGACCGGCGTTTGCGTCTTTTGCATTTGTTCACCTGCTTTTGGGCTTCGATTTATACCTGGGTGATGCCTGCCTGGAGGATTCGCATCGAAGGCCGCGAAAATGTCAGAAAAAATTCCGTTTATATGATTGTTTCCAATCATCAGTCGCAGATGGATATCCTGGTCGCTTTCCGGCTTTTTTTTCATTATAAATGGGTATCCAAAGCCGAAATGTTCCGGGTGCCGTTCATCGGCTGGAATATGATTCTGAACCGTTACGTGAAACTGAAACGTGGCGATAAGGAAAGCGTTGACCAGATGCTGCGGCATTGTTCAATCCATTTGCGTGAGGGCAGTTCCATCTTCATGTTTCCGGAAGGCACCCGCTCTCCCGATGGAGAGGTTAAAAGCTTTAAGCTCGGCGCTTTTGAAATGGCTCTGAAGGAGAAAGTTCCCATTCTGCCCATTGTCATCAGCGGCACAAACAAGGCTCTGCCTAAATACAGCATGAATTTTACCGGCGTGCAAAAAATATATATAAAAATTTATGAAGAAATCCCATATTCCGTTTTTAAGGGTTTATCAGCGGCGGATACGGCGCAAATGGTACGTCAATTCATTATGGAAAAGCTGAAAGTCATGAATGAATATACGCTGAGCAGGTAGCAGCGGCAATCCGGCACACCGGGGCAACCCAAAGATCATTCGAAAGGCGTACCACCCTATTCATGATGCGGACTCATGCTGTTCCCATATGATCAGGGCTAACTCTTTTCGGAAAGCAAACTCTGCCAGGTATGACGCTCCAGAAAAGAACCGGGAACGTTTTGTTCCATTTCTTCGAAGAGAGCGAAAGGAACGGCAAAGGTCATAAAATTTGAATCGCCCAGCTGTTTGCGAACGTAAACGCGGGCGGAAAGATCGGTCAGACCCACCACGGCGCGCGGTTTGGCTGACGTTGCCTCACGGTATGGATAAATGCCGATGGTCTGGCAGCCGGCGGCATAGGGAATAATCACATTTTCATTATCGACACGTTCGTAATTGGCCAGCAGCGTCAGGGCGGAGAGTTGATCGGGATTGACGAAAAATATTATCGTCTGCGGTTTTGCTTTGATGGGATCAACATCCGACAGCGGCCGGAAAACAACATATTGATCAGGAATCTCCGTGAGCGGCAGCGCCTTGACAAATTCTTCAACGAGTTCCGGGCTTTTAATGTTGCGCTCGCCATACAGGAAATGATCGTAGCTTTCTTTGGTCATGTAAGGTTTAATCTTTTCGGCAATCTCCATTCCGCCTTCGCGGTCGGCATTGCCGGTGGAAAGAAAGTAACAGAATCCTTCCTCGCCGCCGGGGAAATTTTTATACTGGTTACCGAAACCCAACCCCACGCCGCCGCCGAAACAACCGAATGTCTTTTTATCAGCGACTGCTGCTTTCCCCTTAGCCGCGTGAACCGCCAGCCACATCACACAGCCCCACTTGCCTTCGGCAAACTGCATGGCGTCCGCCGGTTTTTCATCGGACCACATCAGCGCCACCGGCTGGTATTTTAGCTGTATTGCTTTGGCTATCAAACTTTCCATGTGATTATCGAAACATTTATTTGATGAAATTTCAACCGAATTAATTTCCAAGATACTTTTCAAATAATTCTTTGCTCCAATTGAGCTGGGTCCCCGCTGACTGCAACGAAGCAAGAAGCAAAGCTTCCGATATTTCCTCTTTTGTCGCGCCGGCGCCGAGGGCGTCTTTAATATGGTGCTCCGTACAATGATTACACCTGAAAACGGAGGCGACGGCTAACCTGATTAATTCTTTTGTTTTTGCATCTAAAACAGTTTCCTGTTTTGCGACATTGGAAAAATGCTGATACGCATTCCCCAAAGGTGATTTTTTCAAATACCAGGGAGTTTCATTGCTCATCATATTCCTCCTTATATTTCAAATGAATTATCTCTATTAAATCATCATCCTTTTACAACGGGAAAAAATAATGATACTTTAGTGCCCCGGCCCAACTGGCTTTCGATCTCCATCCTTCCGCCATGCGCCATCATCAGATGCTTTACAATGGACAAACCCAGGCCCGTGCCGCCCAAATCGCGAGAACGCGACCGGTCCACCCGATAAAAACGCTCGCCCAAACGCTGAATTTCATCCCGGTGAACACCGATTCCCGTATCCGTGACCGATACAACGGCGTAATCAGCGGTTTCCTCCGCCGTGATAAAAATATGACCACCGTCCGGAGTGAACTTGATCGCGTTGTCTAAAATATTTACAAATATTTGCGTGAGTTTGTCCCTGTCCGCTCTTACCTGCGCAATATTTTCGCGCACGCTGCTGTTCATCGTTATCTTTTTTAAATGTGCTTTCCCTTCCACCAGAGACATAACATTAGCGATGGCCGTATTCAAGGAAACCGTTTCGAAGTTGAGTTTGGTTTCCTTCATTTCAATATTGGATATGGTCAGCAAATCTTCCACGAGGCGATGAAGTCTTTCGGCTTGTCTTAAAATTATATCTATAAATTTTTTCGTCTCCTCGATATTATCAATCGCGCCGTCTTTGATTGTTTCCAGATATCCGATAATCGCCGTCAGCGGCGTTCTGATTTCGTGAGTAACGTTGGCCACAAAATCCACTCGAATCTGTTCGAGTTTTTTAAGACGTGTTACATCGTGAAACACGATCATCGTTTTTTCTTCTTCAGGATGATCATGAACTTCGGAAATGCTGACGCTTAAAATAACCGGTTCTATATTATCCAGAATAATTTCGCGGGACACATTGATGCGCGTTTCCTTAAATTCCAGAAAGGCTTTTTGCAGATCAACACTGCGAAAAGCCTCCATAAGTGTTTTACCGTTAACATCATCGTAATGAACAGCCAGCATATGAACAAGAACAGGGCTGGCGAACTCTATGACGTTTTGCGCATTGATAATCAGAACACCTTCATGCATGCTGGTAAAGGCCGTCATCAGCTTGCTTTTTTCTTCATTGGCAATCCTGATTTTACTTTTGAGTTCATCAACAAGAAAGTTAATATTATCAGCCAGCTTTTTAGTTTCATCCGATGTGTCCAGAATAATTGTCCCGGACGGCTCTCCCTCCCGCAGCCTTTCGGTAAATCTTTCCATGGCCCGGATCGGCGCGGACAGGCGGTAAGAGAAGATCAGCGCGATCACCAGCGAAATAATCGCCACGATCATCATGGATAGAAAAATAGACTGATAGACTTTTTCAATAGCGCTTTGCACATCATGCAGAGGACGCGCCAACCGGATATAACCGGTGGTTTGCGGCCCGTCCTTGACGGCAACAGCTACGTAAAGCATATCCATGCCGGTCGAACTGCTGAATCGGACGGACTTGCCCCTGCCGCGCAACCGTGCCTCCTGTACTTCCGGCCGGTTTAAATGATTTTCCAGAAGAGCGGCATCTTTTTCCGAATCCGCAAAGACCTTTCCCCGAGCGTCAATCAGGGTAACCCGGGAGGCCGATATCCCGGCAATTTGCTTCAGCCGATCCGTGGATTTCCCCGGAGAACTCAGGTCGATAAGCCCGGCATAGGAAAACAATTCCGTTTCGATTTTAGCAGTAAGAACGTTTTTTACTTCATCGCGCACAAACAGATCTAAAATAAAAAAAGACAGGCAGACAATAATCAGATAGCTGAATAATATTTTCAGAAAAAGATTTCTCTTCACGCCGGTTCCCTCTAACTGATTTCCCTGGTTTGATGTCGAACGTTTTCACCGGTTATCATATAAGTTACCATATCCGCAATGCCCTTGGTATGATCCGCAATCCGTTCCATGTTTTTGGAAACCTGCATGATTAAAAGAGCGCGGTGAATGGATTTGGAATCTTCCATCATGAAGGTTAAAAGCTCGCGAAAAATCTGTTCATTGAGGTCGTCAATCACCTCTTCCATTCGCCGGACTTTTTCCGCGCGTTCAAGATCATTGTTGATAAAGCTGTCCAGGGAATCCTTGATCATGGTGGTCACGAGGTCCGTCATGCGGGGCAGATCAATATAAGGTTTGAGCTGCGGCTCCTGATTCAGCTGGATCGCTTTCTCGGCAATGTTCACCGCCATATCGCCGATTCGTTCCAGATGGCCGGTGATCTTAATCGCCGTGGTAATAAACCTCAGGTCGATGGCGGTCGGCTGGCGCAGCGCCAGAACGCGAATGCAGCGTTCTTCCAACTCCGTGTCGAGCTTATCGATATCATCATCGTCTTTAATAATCTTATTCGCCATTTCGGAATTTCTTTCCGACAGGGCTTTCATCGCATCCTGAATAGCCTTTTCAGTCAGCGCGCCCAGATAAATCAGGCTATTCTTGATTTCCTGTAATTCTTTTTCGTAGTGCAAACTGGTGTGTCTTTTCTCTTCCATCTTTTGTCCTCCAGCTGTTTCTCAACCGAATCTTCCCGTGATATAATCTTCCGTCTGTTTAACATCCGGATTGGTAAAAATTTTCTCCGTCTTGTTATATTCAATCAAATTCCCTATATAAAAGAACGCCGTTGAATCGGAAATACGCGCAGCCTGCTGCATGTTATGTGTTACAATAATAATAGTATAGTTCTTTTTCAGTTCTTCGATCAACTCTTCAATTTTCGCGGTCGAAATGGGATCAAGCGCCGAAGTCGGTTCATCCATGAGCAGGACATCCGGCTTCATGGCCAGCGCTCTCGCGATACAAAGCCGCTGCTGCTGGCCGCCGGAAAGATTCATGGCGGACTTATTTAAAACATCTTTCACTTCATCCCACAAAACCGCCTGCTTTAAGCTTTGCTCAACCAGCGCATCCAGATCGCCGGCATTCGCGCCGGTCAGTTTCGGACCGTAAGCGATATTATTATAAATCGTTTTCGGGAAAGGGTTGGGTTTCTGGAAAACCATACCGATCTTCCGGCGAATTTCCACCGGATCAACGTGACCGTCATAAATATCTTTCCCTTCAAAAAGGACTTTCCCCTCCACCCGGGTCCCGATAATAAGATCATTCATCCTATTTAACAGTCTCAGCAATGTGGATTTGCCGCAGCCGGATGGTCCGATCAGTGCCGTCACCTGCTTTTCGGGAAAATCCATGGAGATGTCATTCAGGGCGCGCGACGGCCCGTAGTAAAAATTTACATTATGCAGACTGATTATCATGTTCGCATCCATACTTACCACCTTTTATTTCTCCTCATACGGCTGCGGATAATGATGGCCAGCAGATCGATCCCCAGAACGACGGCAATAAGAACAAGCACCGTTCCAAATTGCATCGGCCTGGTTTCCTCAATGTGCGTGCCCGCCGTAGCCAGAACGTATATATGATAGGGCAGAGCCATAACTTCGCCAAAAATGGATTCAGGTAATTTTGCCGTAAAAAAAGCCGCCGCCGTAAACATGATCGGCGCCGTCTCTCCGGCGGCGCGGCCGACGCCCAGAATAGAGCCTGTCAGAATTCCCGGCAGGGCATTGGGTAAAACAATCCGGAAAATCGTCTGCCACTTGGAGACACCCAGCGCTAAAGATGCCTCGCGGAATGTCTGGGGCACGGCTTTGAGCGCCTCCTCGGCGGCGCCGATAATTGTCGGAAGAATGAGAAATCCGAGGGTCAGTGAACCGGCCAGAATGCTCGATCCGAACTTCAGCATCACAACAAATAATCCCAGGCCGAAAAGCCCGAATACAACGGAAGGTACTCCCGCCAGACAATTTATTCCGATCTTGATAATTCTGATCATCCGGCCTTGTACGGCATATTCCGTTAAATATATTGCCGAAGCCACGCCCAGCGGCAACCCGATTAAGATCGCCCCAACCGTTAAATAGATGGTGCCCACGATGGCCGGCATGATCCCGCCCCTCGTCATGGAATCCGTGGGCATCGTGGTAATGAAATCAAGGTTAATAACGCCAATCCCGTTAATGACAATATATAATAAAAGCCCGCCCAGGGCCAGGGCGATAATCAGGAACGATAATCGCACAATGCCGAAGAAAAGTGTTTGTTTGAAATATCGCCACTTCATGGAACTGTTTATTGATTCATTCATATTTCAATCCCGTCACAGTGTTGCCGAACCTGATTGATGAAATTTATGAGAAAGATAATCGGCAATCAGATTAAAGGCCAGCGTCAGAAAAAATAAAACGATGCCGATAG
Organism: Deltaproteobacteria bacterium HGW-Deltaproteobacteria-13; assembly: GCA_002840555.1. Lineage (GTDB taxonomy): Bacteria > Desulfobacterota > Syntrophia > Syntrophales > Smithellaceae > Smithella. Next base: position 32,056 of record PHBJ01000012.1, on the reverse strand, counting down.
CGAACAAAGAATGATAATGGGCTCCGCCAAAAGGCGCCTCCCCCATTTCCGCGGCAATACTGGCCGGCATCGGCCGGACCGAATCAAAAATACTTCCGGGAATGGCCGCGGCGCCGCCCGCCACCATCAAGACAACCATCGTCTCACCAATCGCTCTTGATATTCCCAGGATAACCGCCGTGGAGATACCCGACAGCGCGGAAGGCACAATCACTTTAGCAATCGTTTCAAATCGGGTCGCGCCCAAAGCGTAGGACGCTTCTTTAAATTCATTAGGAACGGCGTAGAGAGCGTCTTCCGAGATGCTGGATATGGTCGGTATGGCCATGATCGCCAGGATAACAGAGGCGTTGATAATATTCAGCCCCGTGGGCAGATCAAAAGTTTCCTGCATCCAGGGGGCGATAATGACCATGCCGAAAAAACCTAAAACAACGGAAGGTATTCCGGCTAAAAGCTCAATGACCGATTTAAATATTTCTTTTATCGAAGCCGGTGCAATTTCCGCGATGTAGATAGCGGAAAGAACGCCCAGCGGAACGGCAATGAATATGGCTAGGAAAGTCACAATAACAGATCCCACGATGAGCGAGAAAATGCCGAAAGACGCCGGATCGGATGTCGGATACCAGTCTTTTCCTAAAAGAAAATCACTTAATGAAACTAATTTGAATATCGGCATTCCTTCGCGAAAAAGAGAAAGAACAATCAGACCCAGTACGATAATCGACACCAGCGCAAACGCAAAAAAGATATATTTGATAATATTTTCTTTGATTTTTCTGTTCATTATTTTTTTCTCAATTCTCTCATTCCGGCTCTTGGCTTAGCCGGAAAAGCGCTGTTTCTATTTAAACCTTCTTTCAATCCATTTTTTGATTTCATCACGAATTTCCCGAAAGCCTTCAATCATATCTTCCGGTGATCCTTTCAACAATGAAGGGTCCCTGAAGCTTTTATGCAGCCGTTCTTTGCCCTTGGGAAAATAAGGGCAGGATTCTTTAGCCCGGTCACAGACCGTAATGACATAATCGAACTTATCATCTTTGTATAAATCGAGTCCTTTGGAGTAATGGTGACTCATATCAATTCCGATTTCTTTCAAAACTAACGTAGTCATCGGGTTTACCTGAGAGGGAGCCGAACCGGCGCTGAAGGCTTCATAACGATCTCCATAAAAATAATTTAAAATCGCTTCGGCCATTTGCGACCGGACGGAATTATTCGTGCAGACAAATATAACTTTTTGCTTTTCCATAATCCCTTAAGAATCATCTCTTAAAATCAAGCCGTTGCTTCGCCGGGGCCGCCTGATTTAAATCAATTTTTTGAAACATTATTTCCCGGCTTTTTTGCCTTCTTTAAAAGCTGTCAGCGGCACGAACCCTTCTTTCTTTACAATTTCTTGTCCCTTAGGACTTTTAATAAAAGCGATAAATTTGGCAACTTCACCTTTCGGTTCGCCGTTTGTGTACATGTAAAGTTCCCGGGACATTGGATATTGTTTGGATAATGCCGTCTGGGCCGAAGCCGTAACACCATTGACCTGCAACCCCTTAACGCTCTTATTGACATAACCCATACCGAGATAGCCGATAGCATATTTATTTTTGGCAATCGCCGTAACAATGGCTCCATTGGATGCCAGCATCTGCGCGGTCGCGGCAACTCTGGATTTTTTCATGACAAAATGATCCCACGATTCGAATGTGCCTGAAGAGGAATCTCTGGAAATAACGACTATTTTTAAATTGTCACCGCCTACTTCCTTCCAGTTGGTAATTTTCCCCTGATAAATCTGGCTTAACTGATCAGTGGATAAACCCTGGACTTTGTTCTTCGGATTCACTACCGGGATAATTGCGTCATAGGCTATAACATGCGCAACAGGTTTGACTCCTTTGGATCCGGCCAATGCGATTTCCTCTCTTTTTATCTCCCTGGACGAAGTGGCGATATCCGTGGATTTATCGATCAGCGCTTTGATGCCGTCCCCGGAACCTCCGCCGGATAAAGAAATCTGGACGCCTTTATTTGCTTTCATATAGGCTTCGAGCGTCGCCTGCGCAATGGGCAAAACGGTTGTCGAGCCTTTAATAACGACGGACCCGGCGGCTATAGCAAGGCTAGCCGTAAAAGCTACAAACACCATGCTGAAAATTATTTTCTTAACCATACTTATCATTTTCTTTTCCTCCCTGATTTTAATTTGAGTGTATTATAGATAGTCAATGTTACAGTTTGATGACAGATGGAAGAAAGTTTATGAACAGGAATAATCTCAACGAACACACAGGAAAACAGCCGGCAAATTATTTTGTATCGGCAAATTTGTAACCAAAGCCCCGAATTGTTAAAATATAACGTGGATTTTCCATATCTTTTTCGATCTGGCTGCGCAGGCGGCGGATATGGACATCCACGGCGCGGTCGGTAATAAATGTATCATCGCCCCAAACATGATCCAGAAGCTGATTTCTCGAATAGACCCTGCCTGGATTGCGGGATAAGAAGAAAAGGAGCTTCAGTTCCATGGGACTGAGCGTAACCGGCTTACTGTCAATTTTCACGGCGCATGAGGCGTAATTGATCGCCAGACCCTTGTAATGAAACGCTTCCGTCAATTTCGTTTCCGGCTTGTCCTGCGAGCGTCTTAGAATTGTTCTGACGCGGGCGATCAATTCTTTTACGCTGAAAGGTTTGGTCATGTAATCATCGGCGCCTATTTCCAGTCCGATAATCTTATCTAATTCTTCACCCTTGGCCGTAAGCATGATGACCGGCAAGCCGGCGGTCGCCGGATTGGCGCGAACTTTTTTACAAACATCCAGTCCGTTCATCCCGGGCAACATCAAATCCAGAATCATCAGATCCGGTTTTTTCGTCGCGATGACATTGAAGACAGAAACGCCATCATACGCTTTGACTATAGAAAATCCTTCTTTCTCCAGATTGTAAGAAAGGAGTTCCACAATATCCCGTTCGTCGTCGACAATTAGAATTTTAGACATAAACATCTAAACCCTGAGCAGGAGATGCGTTGAATATTGCTTTTTAAATACACCATTCCTTTAGCTTCTTGTAAAAGGAATTTACAACAAGTTCGGAACATATCAGGATGATGAAAATTAATCCGGAATAACTTTGAACACTTCATCGCCCGGCCGCACGCGATCGGAAACTTTTACACCGATAAAATCACCAGCCACAGCCTTTGGCACGGATTTATTATCCACTTCCATGGATTCGATAACATCGGTAAAATCAGTCGTATGTCCGGAAAATTTAATGCTGTCGCCTACAGCTAACTCTCCTTCCGTTATTTTTACCGCGGCGACGGAAGGTTTCGAGAAAAACTTCATTACTTCGCCAATTTTCTTTTCTGACATAATCAAACCTCCACAATTATGATGTGTGCAAATTAATGCTTCAACAAAAGAATGAATCAAAAGGGCATCGGTAAAAATGCCATTTTTAGATAAATACATTTTTTGCCGCTAAAAAACAACAATAAAAAAGGCAGGGTCAAAGCCCTGCCTTTTAATTTCTATGTATGAACAACCTATTCTGCTGTCTTTTCTTTTGCTTTTGGTTTCGCTTTGGCCTTTGGTTTTGCTTTTTCCTTCTTTTTCTCGTCAGGAATAAATTCTAAAATGGAAACAGGGGCGTTATCACCAAAACGATAACCGGTTTTGACAATTCTTGTGTATCCCCCTTCACGCTCACGGAAGCGCTCGGTAAGTTCGCCGAAAAGTTTACTGACCATATCTTCATCCCGAACAACAGCCAGGGCCTGACGGCGCGCATGCAAAGTGCCTCTTTTGCCTAAAGTAATCATCTTGTCGGCTAATTTTCTTAATTCTTTGGCCTTCATGTCTGTCGTACGAATACGTTCATGTTTTATAACAGAAGTCACCATATTACGAAGCATCGCTTCCTTATGGCTGGAAGTTCTGCCTAGTTTACTGCCTGTTTTACCGTGATGCATCGCTGATATCTTCCTTTCCTAACTATTAAATTAAAAAATCATCTTTATCAATTGACTTTTACATTCTAATTTTTGGAATCAATATCCATCCCAAAAGTCAGATCATATTCATTGAGAATATCTTTTATTTCGCTTAACGATTTGCGCCCGAAATTCTTTGTTTTAAGCATCTCCGCTTCCGTTTTCTTCACCAGCTCGCCGATGGTGTTGATTCCCGCATTCTTCAGGCAGTTGGCTGAACGGACGGAAAGCTCCAGATCTTCCACCGAACGCAGCAGAACTTTATTTACATTGTCCTGATCATCCAGTTTCTCCGGTATAACTTCTTCCTCGACTTCTTCGAAGTTAATAAACACGTCCAGTTGCTGTTTTAATATTTTCGCGGAATAAGCAATGGCATCTTCAGGTTTCACGCTGCCATCGGTCCAGACTTCCAGGGTAAGCTTGTCATAATCCGCTATTTGACCCACGCGCGCATAAGAAACAATATAATTGACTTTCTTAATGGGTGAGAAAATTGCGTCAATATTAATCGTTCCTTTCGGCTGATCAGGCTCCAGTTCCTTCTTGGCCGGAACGTACCCCTTGCCCATTTTAACGATCAATTTTGCCTTAAAAGAACCGCTGGATATTGTGGCGATATGATGATCGGGATTCAAAACCTCAATCGTGCCGTCCGTAATAATATCGGCTGCCGTTATGTTTCCGACACGAGTGACATCAATGCTGACTTCTTTTGTGTTCGCCTGCCCCATTTTAAAGCGCACACCTTTTAAGTTCAGAATAATATCCGTTACATCTTCCTTCACTCCGGGTACCGTGGAGAATTCGTGCAACACGCCTTCGATCTTGGCGGAAACAATCGCACAACCCTGAACAGAAGAGAGCAACACTCTTCTTAACGCATTACCGAGCGTTATGCCAAACCCTCTTTCCAGAGGCTGAATGGCAAACTCTCCATATAAATTCGTATGAGTCGCTTCATCAACATCAATACGCTTGGGACGAATCAAACTTGACCAGTTCCTTTGCATAATTAAGCCCATCCTTTAGTAGCTGGTTTATGAAAATAATTTATCTTTTTACTTCGAATAAAGTTCGACAACAAGTTGTTCCTGTACCGGCATGGTTAAATCTTCCCGTACCGGCAGCATTTTAATAGAGGCCTTGAAGTTATCTTTATCCAATTCCAGCCAATGAGGCACACCGCGTCTGGCCACCGTTTCAATCGCTCCCATGATGCGAGTCATCTTACGGCTGCCTTCCTTAACGCAGACTTCATCTCCGGCCTTAAGCAAATATGATGGAATATTAAACGGCTTGCCATTAATCAGGAAATGACCATGACTGATTAATTGCCTCGCCTCAACTCTGGAATTAGCAAATCCCATCCGGAATATCATATTGTCCATTCTTCTTTCCAGAAGCACAAGCAAATTCGTTCCTGTAATGCCCTTTTGCTTATCAGCCTTTGTAAAATAGCCTCTAAACTGCTTTTCCAAAAGACCATACATTCTCTTGAGCTTTTGCTTTTCACGTAACTGCACACCGTAATCAGAACGCTGCTTTTTATGCGCCTGACCATGATCTCCCGGAACATAATCCCTTCTTTCAAAGGAACATTTTTCCGAATAGCATCTGTCGCCTTTAGAAAAAAGTTTTAATCCTTCACGTCGACACAACCTGCATGAGGAATCCGTATATCTTGCCAAAAAAAGCCTCCCTTAATATCTAAGTTATTATTCGTAATTTACGCTTCTATTATACTCTGCGACGTTTCGGCGGCCGGCATCCGTTATGCGGAACAGGCGTTACATCGCGAATCAGAGTAATTGTAAGCCCGGCCAGTTGCAATGATCGCAATGCCGATTCTCTCCCCGATCCTGGACCTTTAATATAGACTTGTACCCGGCGCATTCCCTGCTCCTTGGCTTTACGCACAACATCTTCCGCCGCCATTTGCGCGGCAAAAGGAGTGCTTTTGCGGGAACCTTTAAAACCCTGTAATCCGGATGACGACCATGCAATGACATTACCACTCAAATCAGTTATTGAAACAATCGTATTATTAAAAGTCGATTGAATATGCGCAATACCGTCGGTAATATTTTTCTTTTCTTTCTTTTTGCCAGTTTTTCTGACTGCCTTAACCATTATGCCTCCAAATTACTTTTTCTTGCCTGCAATAGCGCGCCGCGGACCTTTTCTCGTTCTTCCGTTTGTATGAGTTCTCTGTCCTCTTACGGGAAGCCCTTTACGGTGCCGCAATCCGCGGTAAGCGCCAATATCCATCAAGCGTTTGATCGACATGGATATTTCCCGGCGCAGATCGCCCTCAACCTTGCCCTCTTTATCGATGATGCCCCTGATCGCCGATATTTCGGAGTCGGCCAGTTCGTCAGTCTTTGTATCCGGGCTAACACCCGAATCTTTCAGGATTTGCTTTGCCCTCGTTTTGCCGATGCCGTAAATATAAGTTAAAGCAACTTCCATTCTTTTATTTTTCGGTAAATCAACACCTGAAATTCGTGCCACCTATAACCTCCTGAATGTTAAAAACTAGCCCTGACGCTGCTTATGCTTGGGGTTTTCGCAGATAACGCGCAAAACTCCCTTGCGTTTGACAATTTTGCATTTCTCACATATTTTTTTCACTGACGATCTTACTTTCACGGTTTTAACTCCTTATTTTCAGTAAAAAAATATTTTTTACTTCGTTCTGTAAGTGATTCTGCCCCGGGTTAAATCATAAGGGGAAAGCTCTACCGTCACTTTATCCCCCGGCAATATCTTGATAAAATGCATACGCATCTTACCGGATATATGAGCTAACACTTTATGCCCGTTTTCCAGTTCTACCCGGAACATGGCATTCGGCAACGGCTCAATAACCCGACCCTCAACTTCTATTGCTTCTTCTTTGGCCATACTTTTATCTGTCTTGCTTAACTTTCACCTTTTACATCAAGAAAATGATTAATTCAATTTACTTAATATGTCCGGTCCGTTATCAGTAATTGCTATCGAGTGCTCAAAATGAGCCGACAAACTTCCATCCTCTGTAATCACTGTCCAGCCATCCGGTAAAATCTTTACTCTATATTTCCCGGCATTTACCATCGGCTCGATGGCCAAAATCATACCTTTTTTAAGTTCGATTCCCCGTCCTTTTTTTCCAAAATTAGGAATCTGCGGATCTTCATGCAGATTTTTACCTATTCCATGTCCAACAAAATCCCGAACGACCGAATAACCTGCATCTTCCACCGTAGATTGAACGGCAGCGGATATATCACCCAGTCTGTTCCCGTCGACAGCCTGCTCTATACCTGCGTATAGACTCTGCTCAGTAACCCTGATCAGCTTTAAAGCTTTTTCACTTACTTTCCCCAGCGGCAACGTTATCGTTGCATCACCGAAGTAACCCTGATAATAAACGCCGAAATCCAAACCAACAATATCGCCTTCTTCCAATATACGATCTGAAGGCATCCCGTGTACGACTACTTCATTTACCGATATACAAAGGGAATAGGGATAACCATGGTAACCTTTAAATGCCGGCTTGGCTCCTCTTTTCAGGGCGATTTCCTCGGCAAATTTATCCAGGTCTTTTGTTTTAACACCCGGTTTAACTTTTTCCCTGAGTTTGCTTAAAACCTCTGCAACGATACGATTACTTGCTCTTGCTTTTTCAATTTCATCCGGAAGCTTTAAAATTACCATTATAAATAACCGATCTTCCGTTATCTCCTGCGGACAATATGTCCCTTTTTCATGAATCCCTCGTATTGCCTTGTCAGTAAATGCGACTCAACCTGACTGGCCGTATCCATGGCCACACCGACAACAATCAGAAGCGCCGTTCCGCCAAAATAAAAGGGAACATTCAGTTGAGCAATTAAAACACTGGGCAAAACACAAACCAGAGAAACGTAAATGGCCCCGCTGAATGTAAGTCTTTCCAATATGTTTTCAATATACTCCGCTGTTTTTTTACCGGGCCTGATCCCGGGGACATAGCCGCCAAACTTCTTCATATTGTCGGCAACATCATCCGGTTTAAAGGTAACGGCCGTGTAAAAGAAACAAAAGAAAAAGATAAACGCTACATAAAGCAACTCATAAACTAACTGACCGGGCTTTAATTGCGCGGCTATTGATTGCATCCAACCCTGCGGTGCAAAATTGGCAATCGTTGCCGGAAACATAATCACCGACGATGCAAAAATCGGAGGAATAACGCCCGACGTATTGACCTTCAAAGGTAAATGTGTGGTCTGACCGCCGTACATTTTGCGCCCCACTATTCTTTTCGCATATTGCACGGGAATGCGGCGTTGTCCGCCTTCAACAAAAACGATCGCGCCAATAACGGCGACCATCAAAATTGTAATTAACAAAATTACCAGCACGCCCAGTTCACCGGCTGTGGCCAATCTGAATGTATTGCCAATCGCCGCGGGAATACGGCAGATAATACCGGCAAAAATTATCAGGGAGATGCCGTTGCCAATCCCCTTTTCCGTAATCGTTTCACCCAGCCACATAATAAAGGCTGTACCGGAAGTTAATGTAATAACGGTCATGATGATGAACGCCCAGCCGGCCTGCAAAACAATCGGAGCGCCTGAAGGACCTGTCATCTGCTGTAAACCAAAAGCGATGCCAAAACCCTGAATCGTACTTAAAAGAACTGTTCCGTAGCGGGTGTATTGCGTGATCTTCCGCCGTCCGGACTCTCCCTCTTTAGAAAGTCTTTCCAGATGAGGGACAGCAATGGTTAATAACTGTAAAATAATTGAAGAACTGATATAGGGCATAATGCCCAGCGCAAAAATGGAAAAATTACTAAAAGCACCACCGGCAAACATATCCATCAGGCCAAACAGGGAACCTTTGGCATGTTCAAAATAAGCCAATAATGCGACATTATCAATGCCCGGCGTTGGAATATATACACCGATCCGGTAAACACCTAAAAGAAGAATCGTGAATAGAATCCTTCTTTGCAATTCCGGAATTTTTGATACGCTGCCCAGCCCTTCTAACAAATTATATTACCTCTTCCACGGAACCACCGGCTGCGGTAATTTTGTTTTTCGCGGCCTGACTGATATTCGCAATTTTTAAAGTAACAGGGAAATTGATTTCTCCCTTGGCCAATATTTTAATATTACTGCCTTTTTTCTTCACAATGCCGCTCTCCAAAAGAGACGCTTCATTAATGACCGCTCCTTTGCTGAATTTACGGCATAAATCCAGAATGTTTACAGCGACAAATTTTTCACGGAAAGGATTACGGAAACCGCGTTTGGGCAAACGGCGTGCCATCGGCATCTGTCCGCCTTCAAACCCGGCTCTCACTTTTCCACCCGAGCGGGCTTTTTGCCCCTTATCCCCTTTGCCGGATGTTCCACCGTGCCCGGAACCATCACCACGTCCCACACGCTTCCTGTTTTTTGTCGCGCCGGCAGGAGCCTTAAGCGTACCCAAATCCATATACTACTCCTTTGACTCTTCCACAGAAACTAAATGAATAACTTTATTTATCATACCGCGTACCTGCGGAGTGTCAGTTAAAGTTACCGTGCTGTTTAATTTGTTCAGGCCCATTCCCCTTAAAATTTTTCTTTGTTTTTCGGGACGGCCGATTTCACTTTTTATTTTTGTAATTTTCAACATCTTACCCACTCTGATCCACCTCATGTATGGTTGACAAGACTACTTGCCTCTTTGCGCCGCAATTTCCTCCGGATGTTTCAACTGGCAAAGGCCTTCCAGAGTGGCTTTCACCAGATTATGCGGATTATGAGATCCCAGGCATTTCGTTAAAATATTATGCACACCGGCAACTTCCAATACGGCTCTTACAGCGCCGCCGGCGATCAATCCTGTTCCTTCGGATGCCGGTTTCAGGAGAACTTTACCCGCGCCGGCGCGGCCAATGACTTCGTAAGGAATCGTCCTTTCCACAATGGCAACCTTCACCATGTTTTTTTTGGCCATGTCCATACCCTTGCGAATAGCTTCCGGCACTTCATGAGCCTTACCCAATCCCGTCCCGATCATGCCTTTGCCATCGCCTATAACAACAATGGCGCTGAAACGAAATCTCCTGCCGCCCTTGACTACTTTTGCCGTTCTGTTAATAGCGACAACTCTGTCAAGTAATTCCACATCTTTCATTTCTCTCTTATCCAAAGACTCTTCCTTTATTATCGGTTATTATTTAATAAAATTAAAATTTCAGACCACTTTCCCTTGCGGCGTCTGCTAAAGCCTTCACGCGACCGTGATAGAGAAATCTCCCTCTATCAAAAACCACTTTCTCAATTCCCAGAGTTTTCAATCTTTCTGCAATTAACCTGCCCACTTCCTTGGCTACATCCACTTTGTTCTTGTCTTTAATTTTTTTTGCCAATTCTTTGCACAAAGTAGATGCCGTTGCCAGGGTGCTCGCCTGTGTATCATCGATGGCTTGAGCGTAAATATGCTTATCACTCCGGAATACGGAAAGACGGGGCTTTTCCTGAGTTCCGACAAGTTTGGCCCTTGTTCTTTTTTCCCTTTTTTCTCTGATCTTTAATGTCTTTTTGGAAGCCAATGTTCTACCTCTTTACGGCTAAATTTTTACTTCATTAAGCGCTCGCCGACTTTCCGGCCTTCCGCTTAATATATTCATCAGCATATTTAATGCCTTTGCCCTTGTAAGGCTCAGGTTTTTTTAACGCTCTGATTTCCGCGGCAACCCTGCCGACTAATTCTTTATCAATACCCGAAACGGTTATATTAACCTGTTTGTCCACTTTTACCTCTATTCCCTTGGGAATATCGTACTGTACGGGACTGGAATAACCTAAAATAAACTTCAAGGTCTTATCAGCGAATTCCGCGCGATAACCGACACCGGATATTTCCAGTTTTTTTTCAAAACCAGTCGTAACGCCCGTCACCATGTTTCCTATGAGTGTCCTCGTTAATCCATGATAAGAACGCACGCGTAATTCCTCTGAGCTTCTTTCAACCACCAGGTTGCCGTCGCTTATTTTAATGGTAATTCCATCCGGCAATTTAGTAGAAAGATTCCCTTTGGGGCCTTCCACCTTAACTAAATCGGCACTTTGGCTGATTTTAACATTCTTGGAAAAAGTTATTATTTTTTTACCTATTCTCGACATGAACAAGCGCTCCTGCTAAAATATCATTTATTCAAATTACCAAACGTTACAAAGAATTTCACCGCCAACATTCAAATCCCTGGCTTCGGCATCAGTGATAACACCTTTTGAAGTTGAGAGAATGGAAATTCCAAAACCATTCAAAACTTTAGGAATGCTGTCGGAAGCAACGTAAACCCTGCGCCCCGGCTTACTGATTCTTTTGATATTAGTAATCACGGTACGTTTTGCATCCGGATATTTAAGAATTATTTCCAGCATCTGCTGGTCTTTTTCATTTTTCACTTTATCATAATTAGTGATATATCCGGCCTTCTTCAATACTTTGGCGATATTAATATTCATCTGAGACATATTAATATTGACCGTTTTGAAACGAGCCTTATTAGCGTTTCTGATTCTGGTCAACATATCGGCAATAGGATCCGTCATCCCCATGCTTCTTTCTCCTTAAACTAAAGTTACCAACTCGATTTTATTACCCCGGGGAGTTCTCCCGCCAGGGAAAGCTTACGCAAACAAATTCTGCACATATCAAATTTTCTGTAGTACGCTCTCGGCCGTCCGCAAAGCGGGCAGCGGTTATAATCTCTTACCGAAAATTTATTTTCTCTTTTCGCTTTCGCTATTAATGACTTTTTAGCCACACCAAATTCCTCCGGAGCTCCATTAATTTATTGCTTGAAAGGAACTCCCATCAACTTTAGTAAAAATCTGGCTTCTTTGTCAGTTTTTGCCGTAGTCACGATGGTTATATTCATTCCTTTAATTTTTTCCACTTTATCATATTCAATTTCAGGGAAAATAATTTGTTCCTGTAAGCCGATAGAAAAATTTCCCCTGCCGTCAAACGCGTTGGGTGATATGCCGCGGAAATCTCTCACTTTGGGCAGCGCGGCATTGACCAGACGATCAAAGAACTCATACATATTGTTCTTTCGTAAGATAACCGAACATCCAATGGGCATGCCCTGCCGTAACTTAAAAGTTGCTATGGATTTCTTGGCCTTGTTCACTACCGGTTTCTGTCCGGTAATCGCAGCCATTTCCTGAACGGCGCCATCGATAATCTTGACATTGGAAATGGCTTCGCCAAGTCCCATGTTGATGACAATCTTTTCCATCTTGGGCACCTGCATCGGATTTTTGTAATTAAATTCCTTTGTCAGAGCCGGAACCACTTTTTCCAAATAATAATCTTTTAGTCTTGCCATTTTTTATTTAACCTACATTAATTACATCGTTGCACTTACTGCAGATGCGTACTTTCTTCCCGTCATCGAGTGTCTTGCTTTTTATCCTGACGGCGGCATTGCATTTACTGCAAAATAATCCGGCTTTAGAAATATGAATCGCCCCTTCTTTTTCTACGATACCGCCTTTGCTTTTCTGATCAGGTCTTTTATGTTTCTTAATCAGATTAACCTTTTCTATCACTATTTTGTTTTTCTCGGGAATCACCGTTAATACTTTACCGGTCTTGCCTTTGTCTTTACCGGCAAGAACTTTAACCATATCCCCTTTTTTCAATTTGCTTAAACTCATTTTTTCCCTCTGCAAGGCATTTTTACAAAACTTCCGGCGCTAGAGATATAATTTTCATGAACTGTTTTGCTCTTAATTCACGGGCAACAGGTCCAAAAATTCTTGTTCCCACCGGTTCCATCTGGTTGGAAATCAAAACCGCCGAGTTATCATCAAACTTCAGATAAGAACCGTCCGGTCTTTTTACTTCCTTAACGGTGCGTACGATGACCGCTTTGATCACGTCGCCTTTTTTAACCTTGGAATTCGGAATTGCTTCCTTCACCGAAACAACAATAACATCACCCAAACTTGCATAACGCCGCTTCGATCCGCCCAGCACCTTAATACAGGCAACCTTCTTGGCGCCGGAATTATCCGCAACATTTAGTATGGTCTGCATTTGAATCATAAAAAAACCCTCATCTAACTACTTGTTCAAACAAGCTAGTCAATCTATTTTGCTTTTTCCAGAATTTCCAGCATCCGCCAGCGTTTTTCTTTACTCAACGGCCGCGACTCAATAATCAAAACCGTATCTCCCAGCTTGCTCTGATTTTGTTCATCATGAGCCTTGTATCTGACATGTTTACGCACATACTTATGAAAAATAGGATGCTTTACTAAACGTTCGGCTTTAACCACGATTGTCTTATCCATCTTGTTGCTTACAACGACGCCCTTAATAGTGCGTTTATTCCCACTTTCAGCCATTTCTTAACTTGCAGCCTCCTTTTCTTTCAACACTGTATTGACGCGGGCAATATCCTTACGGAAGCGCGCAAGCATGACTGTTGATTCCAATTGCCCGGATGCATGTCTGATTTTTAATCGAAAAAGTTCTTCACTTAATTCAGCGATCTTTTGTTTGAGCCCATTGATATCGAGAGCTCTGATTTCATTAATTTTCATCAGATATCTCCCTGGATAAAAATTTAGTTGCTATGGATAATTTATGCGCGGCCAAGCGAAAAGCCTCCTTGGCAACATCTCTTGTGACGCCTTCCATTTCATAGAGAACCGAACCCGGTTTAACCACGGCCACCCATCCTTCGGGAGCGCCCTTTCCTTTACCCATACGGGTTTCAGCAGGCTTGCTCGTAATGGATTTATGAGGGAATACTCTTATCCAAATCCGGCCTCCACGCTTGACGTGACGGGTCATGGCGATACGAGCCGCTTCGATTTGTCTGGCAGTGATCCAGCCGCATTCCGCAGCCTGCAATCCATATTCACCAAAAGCTATCGAGCTTCCTCTTGTTGCTTTACCGCCCATGCGGCCTTTTTGCAACTTTCTGTATTTTACCCTTTTCGGCATTAACATAAGCTAAAACTCCCGTTGTTCCTCACTACATAATTCCTTGCCCGATATCAGCCCAATCAACCGGCAGGGAAGAAGCATTTTATTTTTTATTCTTTGTCGGTAAAACTTCTCCGTGGAAAATAAATACTTTGACTCCGATCAATCCGTAAGCCGTACTGGCCTCCGTAAAGCCGTAATCAATGTCCGCCCGCAAAGTATGCAGAGGCACCCGGCCTTCCCGGTACCATTCCGACCGCGACATTTCAGCGCCGCCCAGTCTACCCGAACAGGCTATTTTTATTCCCTTCGCGCCAAATTTTAAGGCGTAACCGACACATTTTTTCATCGCACGGCGAAAGGCAACTCTTTTCTCCAACTGCATGGCAACATTTTCGGCGACAAGCTGAGCATCCACTTCCGGTTTACGTATTTCCAAAATATTGATGATGATTTCCGCCTGCGTAAATTTTTCGACTTCCGATTTGAGTTTTTCAATCTCGGAACCTTTTTTCCCGATGATGACACCGGGTCTGGCCGAATAAATATTGACCTTGGCTTTATTAGCCGCTCTTTCAATCTCAATCTTGGAAATTCCCGCATGATACAGTTTCTTCTTCAGATACTTTCTGATCTTTAAATCTTCATGCAGAGTTTCGCTATATTTTTTATCGGCGAACCATACTGATTGCCACTTCTTAATGTAGCCTAATCGTAATCCTACCGGGTTAACCTTCTGACCCAATATTCTACCTCCTTACATTTCATCCAAAATGACGGTAATATGTGAACTTCTCTTTTTTATGCCTGCCGCTCTTCCCTGTGCTCTTGCCCGCCAGCGTTTTAATGACGGTCCCTGATCCACGAATATTTCCTTTACATAAAGAATATTTTCGTCAATGTTCGGATTCTGAGCGGCATTGGCCACAGCCGATTTCAGCACATTCGCAACGATACCTGCCGCATATTTTCTGGTGTAAAGAAGGATATTGCGTGCTTCCTGCACCTTTTTCCCTCTTATTAAGTCAACCACAAGTCTGATTTTCTGTGATGACATTCTTATATGTTTTGCAACTGCTTTTGCTTCCATGTTTATTAACTCCAAACTTATCCGCTGTCTTGCCGGGATATCTAAGCTTTGACCTTCGTCTTGCGATCGCCTGAATGCGAATAAAATATTCTGGTCGGTGCAAATTCACCAAGTTTGTGGCCTACCATATTTTCCGTCACATAAACCGGGATAAATTTTTTCCCATTATGCACGGCAAAAGTATATCCAATCAGTTCCGGTGTTATGGTTGAACGCCGCGACCAAGTCTTGATGACATTCTTGTTGCCTTCAGCCTCCATTTTCCTGGTTTTAGCCAGCAACCTTTCTTCAATATATGGACCTTTTTTGACCGAACGTGCCACGCTTATTTACCTCTTCTCTTAATAATATACTTATCTGTGCTCTTGTTTTTCCTTGTTTTGTGACCCTTTGTCGGTATACCCCAAGGCGTACACGGATGCCTGCCGCCGGAGGACTTGCCTTCACCACCACCCATCGGATGATCAACCGGATTCATGACGACACCGCGATTATGCGGCTTCTTCCCCAGCCAGCGTGTTCTTCCGGCCTTGCCGATACTGATATTTTCATGATCGTTGTTTCCCACTTGTCCGATGGTCGCCATGCAATCAATAAACACCTTGCGCACTTCGCCTGACGGAAGCCGGACCTGAGCATAATTTTCTTCTTTGGCCATTAACTGACCGTAAGCTCCTGCGGATCGGATGAGCTGCCCGCCGCGGCCGACTTTTAATTCCACATTATGAATTAACGATCCCAAAGGGATGTTCTTTAAAGGCACGGCATTGCCCGGCTTGATATCGGATTTATCACCGCTGAATAAAACATCTCCGACATTAACCTGGGCCGGCGCGACAATATATCTTTTTTCGCCATCGCGATAGTTGAGCAGAGCAATTCTTGCCGTCCTGTTCGGATCATATTCAATCGAGGCAACTGTTGCCGGGATATCCGCTTTGTTGCGGCAAAAATCTATCACTCTATATTTTTGTTTATGACCACCGCCAATAAAACGGGCAGTAATTCTGCCATAACAATTACGGCCGCCTTTCTTTTTTAAAGGCCTCAGCAGCCTTTTCACCGGTTCGGAAGAAGTAATTTCCGCGAAATCGGAAACGCTCTGAAATCTTCTGCCCGGTGATGTTGGTTTATATTTAATAATTCCCATGAGTCCAGTCCTTAAACCAATTCTTATACGCCTTCAGCAAATTCAATACTGCTGCCGGCATTTAAAGTCACTATAGCTTTTTTCCAGGAACTCTTTTGACCTATAGTTCTTCCCATTCTCTTCTTTTTACCTAAGACGTGCATAACACGAACGTCAACAACCTGGACTTTAAAAAGCTTTTCCACTGCGTTGGTTATTTCCACTTTGTTTGCCTGGCGATCGACTTCGAAATAATATTTATTCGATTTGTCCCGCGCCATTGTGCTTTTTTCCGTAACCAGTAATTTCCTAATAACTTTATTGATTTCCATTATACCAGCAATGCTCCCTCAATCTTTTTTACAGAGGGTTCAAGAAGGATCAAATGTTCATGATTTAAAATATCATAAACGTTAATGCCCTCTGACCTGACCATCTTAACATTTTTCAGATTTCGCGATGACTTTAACAAAACTTCACTGTTATCATCCAAAACAAAAAGCGCCTTTTTCAGACTAAACAGATCAACAACGTTTTTGAAAACACGCGTACTGATTTTCTCCATGGGAAAATCTTTCAGGATCACCATTTTGTTCTCTTTGAATTTCATACTCAAAGCGGATATCAAAGCTTTCTTACGCACTTTCTTGGGTATGCTGTAAGAATAATCCCGGGGATGCGGACCAAAAACAATTCCACCGCCACGCCAAATAGGTGATCTCGTTGTTCCCGCTCTAGCCCGGCCAGTCCCTTTTTGACGCCATGGTTTTTTCCCGCCACCACTGACATCGCTTCTCGTTTTAGTGGAAGCAGTGCCCGAACGGCGCGATGCTAATTGCATTTTAACCACATCGTGTATAACAGCTTCGTTGACTTCAGCGCCGAATACGGCGTCATTTAAATCAACCTCAGCAACTTTCTTCTTTTCAATATCAAAAACATCAGCAACTGCCATGTCTATAACTCCAGATGTGACTTAAGCACTCTTTTTCTTAGCTTTTTTAATTAATAGAAAACCGTTCTGACTGCCAGGAACCGAACCCTTCAACAAAAGCAAGTTTCTATCGGAACGAACCTGCCATACTTCCAAATTCTGGATAGTCTTTCGAACATTGCCCATCTGACCACCCATTTTAGTTCCTTTAAAAACACGCGCCGGATCGGCACTCGCGCCAATGGAACCCGGCGCCCGATGATGCATGGAACCATGTGTAGCCCTGCCGCCGCCGAAACCGTGTCTTTTAACAACACCTTGGAATCCTTTTCCTTTTGATGTTCCGACAATATCAACATAGTCGCCCATTTTGAATATATCAGCTGTAATTTCCTGTCCCACTTCGTACTTTTCAGACAGCACAGGAAATTCTTTCACAAAACGGAAGAACCCTTTATTCGCCTTATTAAAATGACCCTGCAGGGGCTTGGTAACATTTTTCTGCTTAATACGGCCATAACCAATCTGGACGGCATCATAACCATCCTTCTCTTTTGTTTTGACCTGCAAAACAACGGATGGTTCAACCTCAATGGCGGTAACACCAACTGCGGCTCCGTCTTCGGCAAACACCTGAGCCATTCCTAATTTTTTTCCAATAATTCCATTGCTCATCTGATATTCCAACTTTATTAATCAATATTAAGTCAATAATATTCTATTTGAAGAATGGCCCATACCTGATGCCATTCTTCAAAAATTTAAAAGCATGCCTACGCTTTTATTTCCACATCCACCCCGGCGGAGAGATCCAGTTTCATCAAAGCATCCACGGTGGCTTGAGTAGGCCCGACGATATCAACCAATCTTTTATGTGTTCTGATTTCAAACTGCTCGCGAGATTTTTTGTCCACATGAGGTGAGCGATTCACGCAATACTTATTGATTTCCGTGGGAATAGGTATAGGACCGGCCACACGCGCGCCTGTCTTTTTAGCGGTCTCCACTATTTCCTCTACAGAACGATCCAACAGTTTATAATCGTAAGCTTTGAGACGAATTCTAATCTTTTGTTCTTTCATTGATCAAATAACCTATTCTAATTTTCTATTCAATAACTTTGCTTACGACTCCAGCGCCTACGGTTCTTCCACCTTCACGAATAGCGAATCTTAACTGCTGTTCCATCGCGATCGGCATAATCAACTCGATGGTCATGTTGACATTATCGCCGGGCATAACCATTTCCACGCCTTCCGGAAGTGTTGCAATTCCGGTTACGTCCGTTGTACGGAAGTAAAACTGCGGACGATAACCTGAGAAAAACGGTGTATGACGGCCGCCTTCTTCCTTGGTCAGAACATAAACAGCAGCTTCAAATTTTGTATGAGGAGTAATAGAACCGGGTTTGGCTACAACCTGGCCTCTTTCCACTTCCTCACGTTTGATTCCACGAATCAACAAACCGACATCATCACCCGCACGGCCTTCATCCAGGGTTTTGCGGAACATTTCAACACCGGTCACAACGGTTTTAATTGTGGGGCGAATTCCGATGATTTCAACATCCTCACCAACCTTGACAATACCCCTATCCACTCTGCCCGTAACAACTGTACCACGACCGGAAATGGTGAAAACATCGCCGACCGGCATGAGGAAAGGTTTGTCGGTATCGCGTTTGGGTTCGGGAATGTAATTATCAACAGCATCCATCAGTTCCTGAATGCATTTCACATCGGGAGAATTCGTATCTTCGGCTTCCAGAGCTTTCAGTGCGGAGCCGCGAATGATCGGAATCGTGTCACCGGGGAATTCATACTGGGTCAGCAGTTCTCTGAGTTCCAGTTCAACCAGATCCAGAAGTTCGGGATCATCAACCAGATCAACTTTATTGAGGAAAACGACAACGTAAGGAACCTGCACCTGACGGGCAAGGAGAATATGTTCACGTGTTTGCGGCATGGGACCATCGGAGGCGGCCACAACAAGAATTGTTCCGTCCATGTGAGCAGCGCCGGAAATCATGTTTTTGATATAGTCAGCATGGCCAGGGCAATCGACATGCGCGTAATGCCTTTTTTCTGTTTCATACTCCACGTGGCAAATGTTGATGGTAACACCGCGTTCTTTTTCTTCCGGAGCGTTATCAATCGAATCGAAAGCCCGGAATTCCGCCAAACCTTTCTTTGCCAGATATTTGGTAATTGCGGCCGTTAATGTGGTTTTACCGTGAACGTGACCGATTGTTCCTATATTTAAATGCGGCTTAGTCCTTTCAAATTTTTTCTTTGCCATCTCACCTTTCCTCCTTACTTTGAATGATTCGTTTCCTTGTCGTTTTAAGAAAATTTATTCAATTAAAATTTATAATGGGCAAAAGCTTTATTGGCTTCAGCCATCTTATGCACAGCTTCTTTCTTCTTAATCGATCCGCCCCGGTTATTAGCGGCGTCAATCAATTCACCGGCCAGCTTTTCACGCATGGCTTTTTCCGTGCGCTCCTGAGCGTTGGATATCAGCCAGCGAATGGCCAGTGCGGTGCGTCTGGACGGAACAACTTCCGTCGGCACCTGATAAGTAGAGCCGCCGACGCGCCTGGATTTTACTTCAATCACCGGCTTTACGTTATTGACAGCCTTTTCGAAAAGTTCGACCGGCTGCTCTTTTAATCTCTTTTCGATGATGTCAAAAGCCCCGTAAAGAATACTTTCCGCAACGCTTTTCTTACCTTGCTTTAATAAAGAATTAACAAATTTTGCTACCAGTTTATTATTAAACTTGGGATCGGGCAAAATATCTCTTTTTTCAACTTCCCGTCTTCTCGGCATTTAATTATCTCCGTTTAGTTTAGCTTGGCTTTTTTGCGCCGTACTTTGATCTACCCTGTTTGCGATCCTGCACTCCCACGGTATCGAGCGTGCCACGGATAACGTGATACCTTACGCCCGGTAAATCCTTAACCCTGCCTCCGCGTACCAGAACAACGGAATGCTCCTGCAGATTGTGACCGATACCCGGAATGTAAGACGTAACTTCATAACCGCTGGTGAGACGAACCCTGGCCACTTTCCGCAAAGCGGAATTCGGCTTTTTGGGCGTCGTCGTATACACTCTGACGCAAACACCGCGACGTTGCGGCGAACCCGCCAGCGCCGGCGTATTTGTTTTCTTTTCTACTTTGATCCGGCCTTTCCGGATCAACTGACTTATTGTAGGCATTTTCCTCCAAAACCACATCACTGCTCTTTTTTTTTCGGTAGCAGTAAATCGCTGGTAACTATCAATTCAAATTATATATGTCAAGCATTTTCTAATCTAATTTCAATTTATTCCGCATTCGCCTGGACATCGTCCTCAGCCGGCTTAATACCGAGCTTCCTGTACATCACCAAGCCGGTACCGGCTGTTATCAATCTGCCCATAATAACGTTTTCTTTAAGACCCCTTAAATAATCGGTTTTACCTGAAAGCGCGGCTTCCGTAAGCACCTTGGTGGTCTCCTGGAACGAAGCGGCGGAAATAAAACTCTGGGTACTCAGCGACGCCTTGGTAATACCCAAAAGCATCGGCTCCCCGATGGCAGGACGGCCACCCTGAGCGATAACCTTATCGTTTTCCTCCTGGAAGCGGTAACGCTCAATTTTCTCATCGGCAAGAAACGTTGTATCGCCCGGATCCATGACCTTAACCCTGCGGAGCATCTGACGAACAATAACTTCCATGTGTTTATCGTTAATTTTGACGCCCTGCAAACGGTAAACTTCCTGCACTTCATCAACCAGGTATCTGGCCAGTTCTTTTTCGCCCTTAATGGACAGAAGATCATGAGGATTATTTACGCCGGACATCAAGGCATCGCCCGGTATAACCTGGTCGCCTTCCTGTACGCTAATATGTTTACCTTTGGCAATCAGGTATTCCTTCTCTTCTCCAACTTCCGGGGTTACAATGATCTTACGCTTGCCCTTGGCATCTTTGCCGTAGGAAACGACGCCGCTGATTTCGCTGATGATAGCAAAATCCTTGGGTTTGCGAGCCTCAAAAAGTTCGGCGACGCGAGGCAAACCACCTGTAATATCCTTTGTTTTTGTTGTTTCGCGCGGAATCTTCGCAATAATGTCACCCGCTTTGACCTGATCACCTTCGGAAACAACCAGATTGACTCCCACGGACAGAAGATACCGGGCCACAGCATTCGAGTCGGGTATTTTGGCTGTTTTGCCCTTGCTGTCCTTGATCGAAACGCGAGGCCTTAAATCGCCGCCTTTAAATTCGACAATAATTTTACGGGACAGACCGGTAACTTCATCAACCTGTTCCTGCATCGTTTTTCCTTCGGTAATATCATCAAATTTAACGGTTCCATCAACTTCAGCTAAAATCGGTATAGAGAAAGGATCCCATTCGGCAATTAACTGACCTTTTTTAATAGAACTGTTATCATCCACTTTCAAGTGGGCGCCATAAGACACGGTATATTTCCCGCGACTGCGTTTCTGTTCATCCAGAACATGGATCTCACCATGACGTTTCATCACAACCAGATCACCTTCTCTGGTTTTTACTGTATTCAAATTGACAAATTTAATCATACCGTCATGATGAGCTTCCAGAGTGGAATGTTCGTCAAATTTCGCCGTACCGCCGATATGAAAAGTTCTCATGGTCAACTGTGTGCCCGGCTCGCCAATGGATTGAGCCGCAACAATACCGACCGCTTCACCGATGTTGACCAGATGGCCGTGCGCGAGATCGCGTCCATAGCACTTGGCGCAAACGCCATGTTTGGAACGGCAAGTTAAAACTGATCTTATCTTAACCCGTTCAATACCGGCATGGTCGATCTTTTCAACCAGCGCCTCATCGATATCTTCGTTGGCTTTAACGATGACTTCCCCGGTAAAGGGATCTTTAATTTCCTGCAAGGCAACTCTGCCCAGCACACGCTCGCCGGCGGTTTCGATAATTTCGCCGCCTTCCATCAGTGCGGAAACATACACGCCGTCAACCGTTTCACAATCATGCTCTGTAATGATGCAGTCCTGCGCCACGTCCACCAGTCTTCTGGTCAGATAACCGGAATTCGCAGTTTTCAACGCCGTATCGGCCAAACCTTTGCGGGCGCCGTGCGTTGAAATAAAATACTGCAGAACGGTCAAACCTTCGCGGAAATTAGCGGTAATCGGTGTCTCGATAATTTCGCCGGATGGCTTAGCCATCAAACCGCGCATACCGGCCAGCTGTCTTAACTGCTGTCCCGAACCACGAGCGCCGGAATCGGCCATCATGTAAATCGGATTGAAACTTTCAATTTTACGTTTTTTCCCGTCAGCGGAGGTGGCTTCTTCCGTGCTGATGTCTTTCATCATTTCGGAAGCTATTTTCTCCGTCGCCTGCGCCCATATGTCTACGACTTTATTATAACGCTCACCATCGGTAATCAAACCGTCCATATACTGTCTTTGGATTTTCAAAACATCTTTATCGGCCTGCGAAACAATGCGTTTTTTGTTTTCCGGAATAATCATGTTGCTGATAGCAAAAGAAATCCCGGAAACAGTGGCATATTTAAAGCCCATATCCTTAAGTTTATCGGCTAAAATAATCGTTGCCTTGTCTCCGCACAAACGATAGCAATGATCAATTAAGTTGGTCAGTTCCTTTTTATTCATTAACTTATTGATCATATCAAAACTGATCTGCTCAGGAACGATTTCCGAAAGGATAATTCTTCCGGCCGTCGTTTCTTTCAAACCCGAATCAATGCGCACTTTAATGCTTGCATGCAAATCAATCACGCCGGCATCAATAGCCGAACGCACCTCATCCGAACCGGCAAAAACCATTCCTTCGCCTTTAACTCCGGTCTTCACTCTTGTCAGATAATAAATACCCAGAACGATATCCTGACTGGGAATGATGATCGGGCTTCCGTTGGCCGGAGAAAGAATATTGTTGGTGGACATCATGAGGACACGGGCTTCTGTCTGCGCCTCAATGGACAACGGAATATGAACAGCCATCTGGTCACCGTCAAAGTCAGCGTTGAAAGCCGTGCAAACCAGAGGATGCAATTGAATGGCCTTGCCTTCAATCAACACCGGTTCAAAAGCCTGGATACCCAAACGGTGCAGGGTTGGCGCGCGGTTCAGAATAACCGGATATTCTCGCACCACTTCATCGAGCGCATCCCAAACTTCGGATGTTTCCTTTTCCACCATTTTCTTGGCGCTCTTCACAGTAGTCACATATCCTTTTTCCAGCAGGCGATTGTAGATAAAAGGTTTGAAAAGTTCGATTGCCATTTTCTTGGGCAGACCGCACTGATGCAGTCTCAGATCCGGTCCGACCGTAACAACCGAGCGTCCGGAATAGTCAACACGTTTGCCCAGCAGATTCTGGCGGAAACGGCCCTGCTTGCCCTTCAACATATCGGACAGGGAGCGAAGCGGCCTTTTATTGGTTCCGGTAATCGCCCTGCCGCGGCGGCCGTTATCAAACAAAACGTCTACCGCTTCCTGCAGCATACGTTTTTCATTGCGGATAATTATTTCCGGCGCGTTTAACTCCTGCAAGCGTTTCAAACGATTATTTCTATTGATCACCCGCCGGTATAAATCGTTCAGATCGGACGTCGCAAAACGTCCTCCATCCAGTGGAACCAAAGGACGTAAATCAGGCGGAATGACGGGAAGCACCGTTAAAATCATCCATTCCGGCTTATTGTGGGATTTACGCAGGGCTTCCACAACCTTAAGTCTTTTAACCAGTTTCTTTTTCTTGGTATCCGAAACGGCGGTAACAATTTCCGAGCGCAGTTCTTCGTAAAGTTTTTCCAGATCGATTTCTTCCAATAACTGCCTGATGGCTTCGGCGCCGATTCCCGCAACGAAGCCCTCATTGCCATACTGCTCTCTGGCTTCATCGTATTCTTCGTCGGTGAGAAGATCTCTTTTCTTCAAGGGAGTGCTTTTGGGGTCAAGAACGATCCATGATTCAAAATAAAGAACTTTCTCCAGCTCTTTGAGTGACAAGTCCACGGCATTGCCGATACGGCTGGGGAGACTCTTTAAGAACCAGATATGAGACACGGGAGTTGCCAGGGTAATATGACCCATCCGTTCGCGGCGAACCTTGGACTGAATAACTTCTACACCGCACTTTTCGCAAACCACGCCACGGTGTTTCATTCTCTTATAACGCCCGCAGAGACATTCATAATCCTTCACCGGGCCAAAAATCTTTGCGCAGAAAAGTCCGTCTTTTTCCGGTTTAAATGTCCGGTAATTGATCGTTTCCGGTTTCTTTACCTCGCCGCGCGACCAGGAAAGAATTTTCTCCGGCGAAGCAATGGAAATTTTCATTGCATTAAATTTAACTAGATTTTTCGGTTTTTCAAAATAACTGAAAACATCTTCCACAGATTTTCTCCTGTACTTAAAAGCTTAAGTGAAATTTATGAGTTAATTATGTTAATCCGTTTTCCACTGGCTGCCAACTTTTGCCTGTCAGCTCAAGTTGTCAGCTTCCTCAATCAATTCCACATCTAATCCAAGTCCCTGGAGTTCTTTAACAAGCACGTTAAAGGATTCCGGCAGACCCGACTCAAAGGTATGCTCACCTTTTACAATAGATTCGTAAATTCTGGTTCTCCCCGCCACATCATCGGATTTGACCGTGAGAAATTCCTGCAGCGCGTAGGCCGCGCCATAGGCTTCCATCGCCCAGACTTCCATTTCTCCCAGTCTCTGACCGCCGAATTGTGCCTTGCCGCCCAACGGCTGCTGTGTTACCAGTGAATAGGGACCGATAGAACGCGCATGAATTTTATTATCAACCAGGTGATGCAATTTCATCATGTAAATAATGCCCACCGTTACTTCCTGATCAAATGTTTCGCCGGTTCTTCCGTCGAAAAGAACGGATTGACCTGACTGGGGTAAATCAGCTCTTCTTAACATTTCTCTAATTTGTTCCTCGGGACATCCGTCGAAAACAGGGCTGGCAACCAGCATTCCTTTTTTCAGACGTCCCATAAACCTTCTGATATCTTCACCGGAAGCCTGATCAACAAATTTATCAAAATCCGGAGAAGAATAAGTTTTTTTCAATTCGTTTTTAATATTACTCAAATTAGAGTTCTTTTCCCAAAGTTCGTTTAAGCCCTCGCCTATCGACCTTGCCGCCCAGCCCAGATGCGTTTCCAGAATCTGCCCGACATTCATTCGAGACGGAACGCCCAGGGGATTCAAGACGATATCCACAGCGGAACCATCGGCAAAGTAAGGCATATCTTCTTCCGGCAAAATGCGGGACAGAACGCCTTTGTTCCCGTGGCGGCCGGCCATCTTATCGCCCACGGAAAGCTTTCTCTTGATCGCGATATAAACCTTGACCATTTTGATGACGCCCGGGGGAAGTTCATCGCTGGCTTTGATCTTATCCAGTTTCTCTTCAAAATGAGCATTGACAAAATCAATTTTCCTCTCCAGGGAGGCAATCAGGTTACTGATCTTTTCTTCCGTGCCGTCGTTCTCGGAAATGGTAATTTCTTTCCAGCAGGAGAAAGGCAAATCAGCCCAAATCTCTTTTGTGATTTTATCACCTTTCTTTAAAACTGTTTTCTTCTTGGCATCCGCTATTTTGGTGGCTGCAGTTTTTCCAATAATAATTTTTGTAATGTCTTTTTTAATTGTTTCCGTGAGGATCCGGATTTCATCATCTCTGTTTTTGGTTATCTGTTCAATAGCGTCGCTTTCGATTGCCTGCGAACGCAGATCGCTTTCCGCGCCTTTTCTCGTAAAGATTTTGGCGTCAATGACCGTGCCTTCGACACCCGGAGGAACGCGCAAAGATGTGTCGCGCACATCGCTGGCCTTTTCTCCGAATATTGCCCGTAAAAGTTTTTCTTCGGCAGATAACTGGGTTTCTCCTTTAGGCGTGATCTTGCCGACAAGAACATCTCCCGGCTTTACGGAAACACCAATGGAAATAATGCCGCTTTCATCTAAATTTTTTAAGACTTCTTCACCAACGTTAGGAATATCACGTGTGATTTCTTCTTTGCCCAGTTTAGTATCGCGGGACATGGTTTCGAATTCTTCGATATGAATTGACGTAAAGATGTCTTCTTTAACGACTCTTTCGCTGACCAGGATAGAATCTTCATAATCGTAGCCGCCCCAGGACATGAAGGCAACCATAACATTTCTGCCCAGCGCCAGTTCGCCGTTATCAATGGCCGGTCCGTCAGCCAATATATCTTTTTTGTGAATGCGCTGACCGGCATTGATGATCGGTTTTTGATTAAAACAAGTATCCTGATTGGATCTCTGGTATTTAGCCAGATTATAAATATCAACACCGCTGTCGATGCCGTCTTCTTCCACATGGTCTGCCCGGACAATAATCCGCGAGGCATCGACGCTTTCCACGACTCCCGATCTTCTGGCCGCGACAACAGCGCCGGAATCACGGGCAACTACGGCTTCCACGCCTGTTCCGACTACCGGAACTTCCGGCCTCATCAGCGGAACCGACTGCCTCTGCATATTGGATCCCATCAAAGCCCGGTTGGCGTCATCGTGTTCCAGAAACGGGATTAATGCCGCCGCAATACTGACTAGCTGGGTGGGAGATACATCCATCATTTTAATTTCTTCCGGCACAACCGAAATATAACTGCCGCCTTTTCTGACCGATATCAACTCCTCAACAAATTTGTCTTGTTTATTGAGCGGACGGTCTGCCGAGGCAATGATCTGATTTTCTTCTTCAATGGCCGTTACAAAACGAACATCTCCGGAAACGCGGCCATTTTCCACCATTCTATAGGGTGTTTCAATAAAGCCGAATTCGTTCACCCTCGCGTAAGTGCTGAGAGACACGATCAAGCCGATGTTCGGTCCTTCCGGCGTTTCTATCGGACAAATACGGCCGTAATGCGTGGGATGAACGTCGCGGACTTCAAAGCCCGCTCTTTCCCGTGTCAAACCTCCGGGTCCCAAAGCTGAAAGACGTCTTTTGTGCGTAATTTCAGAAAGGGGATTGGTCTGATCCATAAACTGAGAGAGCTGGCTGGAATTAAAGAATTCATTCACCACAGCGGAAACGGGCTTGGCGTTAATCAGATCATGCGGCATCATGGTTTCGATATCCTGCAGACTCATTTTTTCCTTGATCGCCCGCTCCATGCGCACCAGACCAATACGGTACTGGTTTTCAATCAGTTCGCCGACCGACCGCACTCTACGGTTTCCCAAATGATCAATATCATCAACATTGCAGTCGCCGACACCGTTTTTCAGGTCAATCAAATATTTAACCGCGGCCAAAATATCTTCATTACGCAATACGGTAATATCCGTGGGCACATTCATGTGTAATTTGTAATTCATTTTGGCGCGGCCCACATTCGATAAATCATAAGTTCCCGGTTCAAAGAAAAGGCTCTTGAAAAACTTATCTCCCGTCTCCGGCGTAGGAGGATTGCTGGGACGCAAACGGCGGTATATTTCCATGATTGCGTCCTCGGTGGTATCAATTTTATCCAGAAGCAAGGTATCTCTGATGGAAGCATTATCCATATCTTCATCAATATGAATAATCTTAAATTCCTTGACGCCCTTTTCTCTGATGATTTCCATAAAATTTAACGGCAATTCCTCATTACAACGGAAAAGAATCTCACTGGTTTCCGGATCACGAATATCCAGAGAAGGAATTTTACCGGCGAGGTCATTTTCATTAATGGCCACACGCTTAATGCCGGCATCCATTATCCTCTTCAAATGAGGTTTTGTCAGCTTGCGACCCTTTTTGACAATCACTTCTGAGCTTTTGGGATCTTTTATATCTTCAGGCGCTTTCTGACCGATAAGAGCATCATCAACGGCAACATAAACCTTTTTATTTTCAATAATAACCGTGTTGATGCTGTAAAAATAATTTAAAATAAATTCCGTCGATTTACCCAGTGCCTTTAACAAGATGGTCACCGGCATTTTTCTACGACGGTCAATCCTTACATAAAGGATGTCTTTAGAATCAAATTCCAGATCCAGCCAGGACCCCCTGATCGGAATGATTCGCGCAGAATAAATCAACTTGCCGCTGGCGACAATTTTACCCTTGTCATGATCAAAAAAGATACCCGGCGAACGATGCAGCTGGTTAACAATAACCCGCTCCGTTCCGTTAATGATAAAAGTACCATTTTCAGTCATCAGCGGAATTTCGCCGAAATAAACTTCCTGCTCCTTAATATCGCGAATCTGCTTTGCTTCAGTTGTTTCGCGGTTATTTTTGCCGTCAGCCGGACGGTCAACTTCAAAAACAACCAGCCTGACCACAATTTTCAAAGGAGCGGCATAGGTCATTCCTTTTTGAATGCATTCATTCACATCATACCGGATATCGCCCAGCTTATAACTGACAAATTCCAGGGAACACTTTCCGCTAAAATCCGAGATGGGAAAGACGCTCTTAAAAGCGCCTTGCAAACCAAGATTGTCCCGCTTTGCAGGCGCTATTTCCCTCTGAAGGAATTTTTCATAAGATTGTGTCTGAATATCAATCAAATTGGGGATATCCAGTATTTTCTTTACCTGACCAAAATATTTTCTAAAGTCACCCATAGTATCCTTAAATAAAATTATATATTGGAGATTGCGTTATTTAACCTCAACGGTCCCGCCAACTTCTTCGATTTTCTTCTTGATATCCGCGGCTTCATCTTTGGAAACGCCTTCTTTAATAGGTTTGGGCACACCTTCCACCAAATCTTTTGCTTCCTTAAGACCCAAACTGGTGATAGCGCGAACAACCTTAATGACCTGAATTTTTTCCGCGCCAAAGCCCGTAAGAATGGCATCAAACTCTGTTTTTTCTTCAGCCGGAGCGGCAGCAGCAGCGCCACCAACAGCGGCAACAGCCATCATGGGAGCGGCAGCGGAAACGCCGAATTTTTCTTCCAGTTCTTTAACCAGAGCGGAAAGCTCCAGTACCGTCATTCCTTCAATAAATTTAACTACATCATCTTTCGTTATTGACATTGTTTTATTCCTTTCTGTATGTTTTATTAGTTTAAAGTTTTTTTCTTGTCACAATAGGCATTGAGTACTTGCACAAAGCTTCTCGGAACGCCGCTTAAAACAGTTACGAACGATGTCGGCACTGCCGCCATGACCGAAACCAGTTTGCCCAAAAGAACTTCTTTGCTGGGTAATTCCGCCAAAACGGTAAGATCATTCTTCGTCAAAAGCTTCTTATCCAGCACGCCAACCTTGATTTCCAATTCCGGATTCTTCTTAGCGAAATCAACCAGAATCTTAGCCGGCGCCACGGGATCTTTATAGCTCAAAACCACGGCAACAGGCCATTTGAAATGATCAGCTAGAATGCTAAAATCAGTACCGTCTGAAGCAATTTTCAAAAGAGTGTTTTTTACAACCTTCCACTCAGCATTGGACTTGCGCAACTCATTTCTCAAAGTTTCCATCTTTTCGACATTCATCCCGCTAAAACTGGTCAGAACGCCCAGATTTGCTTCTTTGAGTTTCTTTTGCAGTTCGGATACAATCTGCTCTTTAGTTCTACGATCCAATATATCAGCCTCCTTTCAAATTTATTTTATTTCTCGAGGCCGGAGAAGTAACTCACATACAGAACAAAAAAACGGTAACCCTGCCTAAACTCCGATTCCCGTTTTACAAAAATTACTTACCTTCATAAAAAACAAAGTAACTATTTTCATTTTACGAGTCTCGGCAGGCCTTACTGCGTTTAAACTTCCGTACCTGCTGTCTTCGACCTTATAACTTATTACAAATAACTCTTAATATTATTTAACTAAGCCGCTTTAATATCAAGAGGGTCAATTCTCACGCCCACACCCATCGTGCTGGAAAGAGAAATGCTTTTAATATAAATACCTTTACTTGATGCCGGCTTTAACTTAATAATTGTTTCCAGCAGAGCGCTGACATTTTCTCTTAATTTTTCGGCGCCGAAAGATACTTTCCCGACGGGAGAGTGAACGATTCCCGCCTTTTCCACGCGGAATTCAACTTTACCTGCTTTCAGCTCGTTCACCGCGTTGGCCACTTCAAAAGTCACCGTTCCCACCTTGGGATTGGGCATTAAACCGCGCGGTCCTAAAATCTTACCAATTTTTCCCACGGAACCCATCATATCCGGCGTGGCAATAACACGGTCAAACTCCATCCAGCCGCCTTTAATTTTTTCGATAATCTCGTCGTTACCGACCAAATCCGCACCGGCGTCCAGAGCTTCTTTTTCCTTTTCGCCTTTAGCAAATACTAAAATCCGCACCGTTTTCCCCAGACCGTGGGGCAGGACAACGCTTCCCCGCACCATCTGATCGGCATGAGCAGGATTAACGCCTAAACGAATAGCCGCATCCACGGTTTCATCAAATTTGACGCCGGCCGTTGATGCAACAATTTCCGCAGCCTCTTTCAGTGAATATTTTTTGCCCGGTTCAACTTTAGCTTTCGCTGCTAATATACGTTTGCCTTTTTTTAACATGATAAAACCTCGTATTTATTAACCTGTAATTTCAATTCCCATTGACCTTGCCGTGCCGGCAATAATATTTATTGCGCCTTCAATATTTACGGCATTTAAATCTTTATACTTTAATTCAGCGATTTCTTTCACCTGCCCGGCCGTAACGGTTCCAACTTTTTCCCTCTTCGGATCGCTGGCCCCTTTGGCAATTTTCGCCGCCTGCTTGAGCAAAACGGATACCGGCGGTGTTTTTGTTATAAATGTAAACGATCTGTCGGCATAAACGGTGATCACGACAGGAATAATCATCCCTTCCTGATTTTGTGTCATGGCGTTATAAGCTTTGCAGAATTCCATAATATTTACGCCATGCTGACCTAATGCCGGACCGATGGGAGGTGAAGGCGTCGCCTTGCCCGCTTTTATTTGTAATTTAATATTCGCTATAATTTTTTTTGCCATGTTGAACCACCCTGATCTAAATATTTTTAAAACTTATCTGTTCCGCTGCGGGAAACATTAACCCTGAGTCACCTGAATAAAATCCAGTTCCACCGGCGTCGGCCGGCCAAAAATACTCACGATAACTCTCAATTTGCTTTTTTCCGGTTTTAATTCGTCGATAATTCCGTCAAAATTAGTAAAAGGCCCGTCAATGATTTTAACATGATCACCGACATCGAATTTGAACTTGGGTTTGGGTTTTAAAGTTCCTTCATCAATCCTGAACTTCAGATTTTCCACGTCTTTATCGGGTATGGGCGAAGGTTTATCCTTACTGCCGATGAAACCGGTAACCTTAGGAGTATCTTTTACAATATGCCAGGCCTCATCATTCATTTCCATCCGGACAAGAATATACCCGGGGAAAAACTTGCGTTTGGAATTTTTCTTTTCCCCTGAAATCAATTCCACAACATCTTCCTCGGGAATAAGAATGTCGGAAAAATAAGCCTGGGAGCCCGTTATCTCAATTCTCTCCTGAAGACTTATTTTTACCTTATTCTCATAGCCGGAATAAGTATGAACAACGTACCATTTAAAAGCCATTTTTTTAACCTAATATAAGTTTAACCGCTTTGGCGAGGGCAAAATCAATGATGCCCAAAATCATTGAAAGAATAAAAACTAAAACTATGACAACTGCCGTGGAAGCCATCGTCTGTTTCGGCGTCGGCCAGGTAACTTTCTTTAGTTCCGCCTTGGCTTCTTTGAGAAACTGGGTTACCTTTTGAATGATAACTTTTACTTTTTCTTTTACTTCTTCCATACTTTAAATCCTTAAATAACGGAAAAAATGGCAGGCCAGGAGGGACTTGAACCCCCAGCATCCGGATTTGGAGTCCGGCGCTCTATCCATTAGAGCTACTGGCCTAT
>PHBJ01000011.1 GCA_002840555.1 Deltaproteobacteria bacterium HGW-Deltaproteobacteria-13 | reverse complement strand
TGACGCCGGCCAGATTGGAACGCATGATCTCCGGCGGCGTGTAAAGAGGTTTTTGCGAAAACTCTTCCTGCGAATAGAGCCTGATGCAAATGCCGTTCTGCACCCGGCCGCAGCGTCCTTTTCTCTGCTCGGCGCTGCTCAATGATATGGGTTTTATCGGCAGGCCGGTGGTCTGGCTGCGGGGATTATATTCCAGTATGCGCGCCAGTCCCGCGTCAATGACATATTTGATTCCGGGAATCGTCAATGACGTTTCCGCGATATTCGTGGCGACAATGATTTTTTGTTCAGAGGCAGCGTTAAAGATAAGTCTTTGCTGAGAGCCGGAAAGCCGCGCGTATAAAGGCAGGACCAGGCCGGTGCATCTTTTGTCTAAAAGCCCGCAGGTTTCCCGGATATCCTGTTCGGTGGGCATGAAAATCAAAATATCTTCATAACGGCGTTCCCGCTGTAAACTCTCCACGCAGGCGACGGCTTCATCGATGTAGGTTGTTTCGCCTTTTTCTTCCTTGATCGGATCAACCGGCCGGTAGCGGACTTCCACCGGATACATCCGGCCGGAAACTTTGATGACCGGCGCGTTGTCAAAAGCCTCGGAGAATTTTGCCGTATCGATCGTGGCTGAGGTGATGATGACCTTTAAATCTTTTCTTTTGGTCAGCAGTGTCCGCAGATAGCCTAAAATAAAATCGATATTGAGACTGCGTTCGTGGGCTTCATCCACAATGATGGTATCGTAGGCCAGCAGATCACGGTCTTTAACTGTTTCCGCAAGCAGGATGCCGTCGGTCATGACTTTGATCAGCGGCTCGGCGGATGTCTTTTCTTCGAAGCGGATTTTATAGGCGATGGATTTTCCGCACTCTTCACCACATTCCGCCGCAATGCGCTGGGCAATGCTGGTGGCCGCAATTCGCCTCGGCTGGGTGAGGCCGATCATGCCCCGCAGACCCAGACCTGCGGCCAGACACATTTTGGGAATTTGCGTTGTTTTTCCCGAACCGGTTTCGCCGGTGATAATCGTGACCTGATGTTTTTTAATGCTGTCAATGATCTCGTGCCTTTTGGACGATATCGGCAGTTGAGGCGGATATTGGAGAGGCGGGATATTTTGAGCCCGCGCAAGATAACGCTTATTGGAAAGAAATACGATTCTTTTGAGCCGGTTTATTTTTTTGAAAAAAGCGGTCTCATCTTTAAGTTTATTTTGATCAATGTGTTTGAGCTCGCGGATAATATTGTAATAATCCGCAATCATCGCACGATCAAGGCTCTGTTTAATTTGCCGAATATGTTGCGTAGAACCGGGCAATTCTTTTCTCCGGAAAACAATTTAATGGATTGTTTTATTTCATATGGAGAGGGATGCTGTCAATGCCAGATGTGCAGCGAAAGATTAAGAACGTATTCTGATCGTGCCGTAAAGGGAGTTTACCTACAACTCAACAACATTTAGCAGTTGTCAGAATTGAGGATTACTATTTGAAAGGTTCAAGACTAGGTTCAGCCAGAGGCTATCTTTGGCCGATTGGCTGGAACCGCTTGTCGAGTATTGCCGTTGTTTCAACGCAGGGTTTAGTGAGTGTTTCCCATTTGCAAAGCCCTTCGAAAGAGTTCCGACACGGCTCTTGGGGCTATTCTTGTCCCTCCCATAGCCAAGTCACCATTCTTGAAAACAATTATTCCCACCATAAAACCCTGGATAGAGTTGTTTGAAAGAGTATTGCTTCCGACTTGAATCTTATCAGTGAAGACCTTGATGGAAACAGGCTTGTCTGGCGATAGATACGTTAAGTCAATCTCTCTCCCAATATCGATTTTGTATACCTGCTTACCATCATTCAGGTTAGAAACAACCAATGTTTGGCTGTCCGTTAGAAAAGCATTAGATAGAGAATTACGAACCGGCTTATTGTTGACAATCTCAAATTCTGCGATGTCTTCATTGCCTACTATCACGCTTATTGAGAATTGTCCTTTATCCGAGTTAATTATGAAATATCTCTTTTCGTCAAGTGATAAAGGGAATGGAACATTCACAAATAGGTTACTCCCAACGCTGACGGTATACTGACCCTGGCCCTTTCCCAAAAGATCTTTAAGGATACGAGCAGCGTCAGGATTGGTTTCTGTGTCAAACGCTGCTTTTGCTATTGCCGGCACCAGATGATCTGGAAAAACACCTTTTTTCTTCAGGTCTCTTAGAACCAACGATGCATATAACTGCAATTTCGGATCGGTGCTGGACAGATGCGGAAGCAATGAAACCGTCCAAGAAATCTTTTGTTGATCAATGCTTGATTGCGCCATCGACCGAGCCAAGCTGTCACTCCGATTCTTGGAGTCGGCGTCTTCAGCGTGAATCAGTTTGCTAAAGTCCCGATTCTTCGTTGCTATTTTGTCACTCGCGTCTATGTTGCTTTTTGTTATCCTCTCGTTTATTTTCCAACCCATGAAAGCCACTGCAAGGGAACAAAGGATAGAGGCCACTACTAAAGCATAGCTAATCCATTGCTGTTCCCATAATTTCTTTTCTGGGAGGCCGGTAACCTTGACCGGTATTGGTTCGTCATTCATTGAGAGGCACTCCTGATACTATCGTGATCCAATCATAGTGTTTGTCTCCCCGACGTTTAAGAGTTTTTACGTCGCGGAGAAGACGTAAAAACTTAGTTGAACAAACCCTCACGCGAGGATTTTGCACTGCTTTGGAAATTTAATCGTTTTATCTGATGATACGGAAGGTACTATGCGAAAATATTTTGATGAAATCAAGCAATAAATCTAAATTATTTTTTTCGATTTCCAATTATTCAGACTAAAGTTCCTGCCCCTCCTCTTAAATCAGTGGCCGTCCCTGATCATGTGTGGGCCGAATCGTTCAGACGTTAAGCGTAAAGAGCTTGGGCTGCTTATCCTGTGGCGGACCTGAAATAATTTCTGAATCCTGACGACCGCTCAAATCTCCGCCGACTTCATCGTCGATGATTTTCAGCGCCTTTTGCATATGGTCAATATATTCATCTGCCGGAATCATTTCGCTGTAAGTGCGTGTGAAGGCATAGATGCAAACATTTTCTGCCTGCGCCCGCCGGGCAATGTCGATCGCCTGCTGTAAGCTTTGTCTGGCGATTTTTGCCGTCAGCACCGTGTGGACCGGTAGAAAATCCCAAAGGGCCACGGCATTGCAAAACAGGGTTGTCGGTTGATAACTGAACAATGATATGGCGGCATTGTAGATGTCGCCTTTCTGACGGGTGATTTTCACGACCATTTCATCCTGCTTCTGAACAGGCAATTCGCTGCGGCGATAACCGATTTGCCATTGCACATCCATCGATTCCCGCTGAAATATTTCGGCGCCGCCGATGATCGGTTTCTCCGGGTTGACAAAGAGTTCCTCATCGTTTTCCAGCATCGTTTTCAGCACGGCGGCTATTTTCAGTAAAAAAGACGCGCGGGTCCCGGAAGAAGACACCGACATTCCTTTTTCAAAAAGGAGTTTTGCCTGATCCAGTCCCGTATAGACTGTCTGTTGAAGCCTCTTAAATTCTTTGATATTCGCCCCGGCCTCAGGATGAGTCCGCATGTGCATGACGGTCGACATGGCCTGACCCAGATAGATCATGGCGTATTCACAATAGAAATCTTCCGCATGGAAATCGCAATATTCCTGAATGTTGTCCGCTTCCTGGATGGCCTGACGAAAAACAGCGGCCGCCGTCCGGAGAGAAGGCGTATCCAGAGCCATATCCCTCAGCAGCATCATGCGCAGTGTCCTCGCAACCAGGTCGTTCCGATTGATGGACAAAACAATCCGGAGAATTTCCGCGGCTTCTGAACAGCGCTTGCGGTAGAACAGCGTTTTTGCAATCTCCACCCCCAGCAAAGAATTATGGGGATATTTAAAAAAAGTGGCGATCGCATTTTCGTCGCTGATGTTGGGGAATGCCGGATCAGCGTCTTCCATGGGCCAGAGCAGACGGCCGAGTTTTTCTACTGAAGCAGGCGAATTTTGCAATGTCTCGTCATGCAGCAGATCAGGAACAAAATCGAAATAGTGTGTTGTCCAGATCGATGTTATCCACCAGATGGGGAGAGATTCTCCGTTGAACAATCTGGCTTCTTCAGGTTTTGTGCAGAGAATAACATGGATGTCGTTGATGAGAATGCCGTGTCGCGCATAATCGGACACGCGAATCATGGGGTCGCCCGGCAGGCTGGCGTTCAAAAGAGACAACAGGTGATTGTCCAGAACCCCGTACTCTCCGGCTGTAATGGCAATCGATAAAAATCTGTTCTTGCTGTAATATTTTGAAAGCGGCCAGCGTATGGCGATCTGGTGAGCCAGGGCTACCGCGCTCTTTAGGCATTCCATGTAGTGGAGAAGATTGCCGCCCTCTTTTTCTTTCGGGAAATCGATATACAATGTCGTAATGTCGTAGGACTTGACTTTGCCCCATTTGCCGTAAAGGAAATGACTGACGGATTCGCTTATGTAACTTTTAATGGCTTTTTTCAGCCAGCCGATTATTTCATGATCGATGACTTCACCGCGGCTGGTCAGAGCAAAACCGATGCGGACGCCTTCTTTATAGTCGCCATATTTTTGAGACCCGCCCTTGTCGGGAAATAACTTGCTCAAAGTTTCAAAGTTCCACGTCCGGGAAATTTCAGCCCGCTCGTGTCCCAGCCAGAAAGCAATGCTTCTTAAGACATTGCGCTTGTAGTCCGTGTCCAGCGGTTCTTTTTTTAATCGGATGAGCATGGAATGTGTGACTGGCGGCAAGGCAATATGGTTTGCGGTCAGGAGCGTGTTGATCCGGTTGCAAAACGCGCGCAAAGACAAGTTCAGCC
The DNA here is from genome assembly GCA_002840555.1 of Deltaproteobacteria bacterium HGW-Deltaproteobacteria-13. Taxonomy (GTDB): domain Bacteria; phylum Desulfobacterota; class Syntrophia; order Syntrophales; family Smithellaceae; genus Smithella. The sequence continues at coordinate 79,543 of PHBJ01000011.1, read as the reverse complement.
GCAGCATTTCTCCCTTTTTGTTGAACAGTTCTTCGAAATTGATATCGCCGGTGACTTTATATTTCGCCGCGTGTTCTGTATGGGCGTGAATGAACTGTTCAAGGCTTTCAATATCCGGTGTTTTGATGATTCCATTCCGGAAGGCGAAATCGACAAAGGAATAACAGATTGGTGAATTATTGCTGTTTTGACAAAAAGACGTAAAACATTCAGAAGATGGAAATGTTGAAAAAAGAGCTGATATTGCCTTTCCGTTTCGATTCATATCGTATTTCTCCATATTTTAAATGACTTATAGCACATATCCTAAGTTTTGTCGGGTTGAAAATCGGGCTGATATTGTTACACTGGTTTACCTATAATTCATTATTTCATGTAAACCAACATATCAGATTGACTGTCTTTTCGCCAGCGAATATAAATAATTAAAAGATCATGGGGCCTAACTTGGCAATTAGGGAAAAGTTAAAAACTCTCAATGAACTAAAGTGGCCTTTTTACACGGCAGCCGGTTTCCAGAAAAGGCGGAAGAGTCATCTTTTTAAAAGATTGGAAGGAGAAAACATGGATCCAAACACAGTTTATGATTACCCGAACAACCTGGTCGATTTATTCGAGGAAAGCGTAACCAAGTTTCCGGACATTCGATTCCTAGGCACCAAGAATCAGGAATCCGGAAAGTATGAATGGCTGACGCGCGGGCAGATTGCCGAGAGGGTCAACAACCTTCGTAGCGCCCTTTCCAAACTCGGTTTAACCAAAGGCGACAAAGCCGGCATCATCATCAACAATTGCGTCGAATGGTTTGTCTGCGAGCAGGCCGTCCACGGGCTGGGCGCGGCTTTTGTCCCCATGTATTTGCAGGAACTGCCGAAGACATGGAAACACATCATCACCGATGCGGCGGTCAAATTCCTTTTTGTCCGCGACGAAACCGTTTATGAAAAAGTCAAGAACCTCAAAGAAGAAATCAGCACGCTGCAAGAGATTTTTGTCGTTTACGGTAAGGGAGAAAACAGCCTTTCCGCCCTGGAGGAAATGGGAAAGAAAAATCCGGTTCCTTCCATCAAGCCGCTCTGGTCGGACCTCGCCCACATCATCTTCACATCGGGTACCACGGGCGATCCCAAAGGCGCCATGATCTCCCACGGCAATGCGACCTGGGCCGCCCGGTCCAGCATCGACACCTTCGATCTCGACGAAACGGCGCAGGTGATCTCAATACTGCCCTGGGCGCATGTCTACGGGCAAAACTGCGATCTGCATAATTATATGGCCTTCGGAGGCGGGATTGCCTTTGTCGAATCGCTGGAAAAATTCATGCAGAATGTCCAGGAGTCGCAACCCACCGCCATCAACGGCGTTCCGCGCATCGTCACCAAGATTTACGATGCTGTCATGCAGGGCGTGAATGCCGACCCCGTGAAAAAGCAGTTTTTCGACGCGGCACTGGCGGAAGCAGCCAAGAACCGGGGGCTGACCGAGAAGACAAAAGAGTTCAAGGAGCTCGACGAACTCGTCTTTTCCAAAGTCCGCGCCATCTTCGGCGGCAACCTGAAATTCATTGTCACCTCCAGCTCTCTGTTGAAGCCGGAAATTGCCCAGTTCTTCCATGACATCGGCCAGCCGACCTACGATTGTTACGGCATGACGGAATCCTCGGGCGGGATTACCCTGAACTGCCCCAAATACGGCAACAAGCTGGGAACCGTGGGCAAGCCGCTCCCGCACGTGCATGTCGTGATCGACAAATCCCGCGTGGGAGAAGAGAGCCACGACGGCGAGATCTGCGTTTACGGACCCCAGATCATGATGGGCTACTATAACAAACCGGCACTCAATCAAGAAGTCATGATGCCGGATAAATGGAACGGCTTTACGGGCATCCGCACGGGCGATCGCGGCTGGCTCGACGAGGACGGTTTCCTGAATATCACCGGTCGTTTCAAGGACGAATACAAGCTGGAAAACGGCAAGTACGTGCACCCGGAAAGCATCGAAAATGAAATCAAACTTCTGCCCCAAATCGCCAATGCCATGGTTTACGGCGAAGGCAGAGTATATAATGTGGCAGTTCTTGTTCCTGATTTTGCCGCGCTGAAATCCAATCCGGAAACCAGGGGATGGGTCAAAGACACGCTGGAAGAAACACTCAAGAGCGAAGAATTAAAAGATTATCTGTCCAAACTGGTCATGGCGCATGTGCGCAAGTCCTTCGGCGGTTATGAAGTGCCGCAGAAGTTCCTTTTCCTTGCAGACGACTTCAGCGTTGCCAACGGCATGCTGACCCAGACCATGAAACTCAAAAGGACCATTGTTCTGACGAAATACAAAGACCAGCTTTTGGCGCTTTATTAATATTAGCGGGATGCCGCTTCAGGAAAAAAGCCGTGCCCCGGTTACAGGGGTGCGGCTTTTTAAATTGGGGACAGATGTTAATTATTCCTATGCTTTTTTGTGGGCCGCCCGCCGATTAGTTGCAATAGGGGACGTCGTCGCCCGATTTTTCCAATCATTTTTTCTACAGGATTGGTTTCCCTCTCTAATTTAACTGATAGCCTTTTTCTCTAAATAATTTCAGACAAGCATTTACGACGGCGCTGTCATAAAGAATTCCCTTGTTTTTTTCGATCTCTTCAACAGCGGCCTCGATACCCAGGGTTGGACGATAGGGACGATGAGAAGCCATGGCTTCCACGACGTCGGCAACAGCCAGAATCCGTGATTCCATGAGAATTTCATCCCCCTTCAAATTTCTTGGATAACCGGAACCATTCATACGCTCATGGTGCTGGTAAATTATTTCCGCCAGCGGCCAGGGAGATTCCAGGTCCTTCAGCATTTCGTATCCCGTCCGAGAGTGTTCTTGTATCAGGGAAAATTCGATGCTTGTCAGTTTGGAAGGTTTCGTCAATATCTCGGCCGGGACGGATAGTTTTCCAATGTCATGGATGACACCGGCCATACGAATTCCTTCAATTCTATCCTGATCTAATCCCATCTCCATAGCAATTGCCCCGGCAAGGTCCGCAGACCTGCTCTGGTGACCGGATGTGTAAGGATCTCTCATCTCAATGGTGGCTACCATGACCTTGATTGTTGAAGCAAAAGCTTTGCTGAGGCTGTCAAGAGTCTCCTTCAGTCGTTGCTCGGCCCGCTTGCGGTCAGTGATGTTCCTTGTTAAAGTTAATAGTCCTGTCGGTTTGGAATTGTTGTCCCTTAGAAATGTTGCCGCAACCTCAACCCAAATCGTAGAACCATCTTTACAATTTTCCTCAAGCTCAATCAAAAGAGTTCTCTTCGGATCGGCGGTTCCGCTTGCCTCCAATGCCAATTGATCAGCGAACAGCTTACTTGCTCTCTCCAGAGAGTCGGGTGTCAGCATTTGAATCAATGTTTGAGACGTCGCTTCTTCAACCGTGTAGCCGCGTCGATTTCGTATTACAGGACTGACATAAGTTACGATATGAAGATTCATATCAAAAATAGTTATTGTATCTACGGTGTTTTCAGTAATAAGACGGTATTGTTCTTCTCTTTCGAGCAAAGCTTTTGCCGCCTGCCTGCGCTCGGTGATATCATGACAGTTAAAAATTACAGATTCAACGACATTGCTGTGCACGAGATTGCTTACCGCAACTTCGAGCGTACGCAATCCGCCATCCTTATGATGAAGATGTATTTCACCCTTGATAACCGGTGCGTTTGCATCCCCGGCTAAAGTATTGAATGAATCAACTAAAAACTTCAGATCATCCGGATGAACAAGATCAAATCCTCCGGCACCGATCATTTCTTCCGGTTTGAATCCCAAAACACTCTCAATTGCCGGATTGATATAGGTGATATTTCCTTCCAGATTCAAGAGAACAATAAGATCTGAAGAATGCGCAACACAAGCGCGGAAACGCTGTTCTTCGTATCGTAATTTTTCCTCAGTATTCTTTTGCTTTTCGGCAGTATCCGGCGACTTAGCTTTACTTGTTTTTTTGTTTTTCGTCATTTTTCCCTTTAATACAAGCCTGTTTGCATAGAAACAAATTGCCGTCCAAAGAGTTGATTGAATTATTAAGCTATTCAAGGCTTGTATTGTTTGTATAAAAACTTGGACTGGTTATGTCAAGGTAATCTTGATGATGGAATGCATGGGGCGAATGGTGTTGATTGAAAATTATACCTAAGCTAAAGTTGTTCCCGTTTTTTTGGAAGAGGCATGATCTTGTTCTTCCAGAAATAGAAATTTGTAATTTTTTTGAGACCGCGGCGTAACCTTTTTAAAATACGGTCCGCAACCGGAGACAAACTACGGGCATATTTTTTCGTGTTTTGAACATCCTCAATGAACGCCGGGAAAGAATGATTACATAAAGCATCCTGCTCCCTCTGAATTCCATCTGGCATCACGTTAAGCATGGTCTGCTCCTTTTCCTTCTACATCAAGTCGCGGCATCTTTTATACGCCTGCGAACGATATCCGGTGTTACCAGTTGTCCAATGGGTAACACCCTCCATGAATCCCACCGGCCACGCATGATGATTCGCCAATTCTGATCGTCGCAGATTGAATCGAGCAGTTCAAAGAAGCGATTTTTGTGAATTTCGATTTTTTGAAGCGTCCGATGCCTGATCTCCTCCGGCGGAATGGGACAGAGGCACATATCCCTTACTCCATTGGCAACAGCTTCGGCATTGTCATCAACAATTCGCACATAATCAGGCTCAAAGAATTCATCCCGTCCACCCCGGCTTTTCGTTGAAACGACCGGCAATCCTGCCAACAGATATTGTGTACTTGCGAACATTGGTCCTTCCTCGGCAGACAGGCAGATCCCTACACGGCATTGGTTGATTGCGGCATTGATTTCGGGAAGGCTCATGTTGCTGTAGTCTGCCGCGAGAGGATCATTGAACCAGTATGCCTGCGGAAGCATTTTTTTGACGGAATGGTTGTACGCTGTCTCATGATGATTCGGGGACCTCGCGGTAATCAGCGCGAGGCTATTGATACCGATAGCCAGTTGATGCCTTTTAAACGGATTGATTCTTGCGTCATAGACCGCGTCGAAGCGTTTCTCCACCTGATGCAGGATTCTGAAAGTAAGAGGGCTGAGCAAAGCGTTATGATTAACGAAGGCGGTTTGAAGTCCCGCATCCCCAAGCATTTGATATTCTGTTTCATCATTGGCAAGAATGATGACTCTGTGGCCGGGGAATTTATTCAGATGCTTCTTTTGCCAGATTTTTAAACCGTCAATATTCCAGGGATTGTCATGAGCCCAGGATAAACTGATTAACAAATACACAGGTTTTTGTCTTAATTCCCGGAGAACGGACAATATGGCGAGGGGCATATCGCGGATGGCCCAATCCGGCATGTAAATGACCAAAGGATCAAACGAAATGACCAGGCAGTTGCCTCCGAGTTTGTAACGCTCAAACCAGCGAAAAGGTACATTTGCGAGTGCCCACGTCTTTAGTTTTTCCATTTTTATTTGCATATAAAATCAGGGGACACCTTTTTTTTATATCTTCACTCAAGAATAACGCAGCAGGAAGCCAAGGTTACTCCCTTTTTGCCAAGGCCGGGAGAAGACACCCTGCCGGTGGATCGGAATGATTTAACTTCCTGCAGTTCCATGGATTGTTCCTCTCATTTGAATACGTAGTGCGGTTCTTCAGACCCGTTAATCCTGCGCACCTAAAGGTACGCACTACATTTTTATCATCCTTTTTCTTCAAATATCTTTCTGGTCTCATCGGCAACAGAGGAAATAGAAAAATTATTCCCCTTGTAATCCGGTTCCAGAGAGCCGATTAATTCCAGTTTGATTTCATTAAACTCATGAGTGTTAAAAAGAAAATGTCCGGGAGGAAACAGTCTATTGGTGCCGTTAATAAAAACAAGTTTCAGCGGCGCGTTGCAGTAACGGGCGATCGTAAACACACCCTTGTTGAAAGGAGCGAGTCTTCCATCGCGGCTTCTGGTTCCTTCGGGAAAGACGAATAAAATTCCTCCTTCCGCCAGATGTTTCTTGATGTCTTCCAGATTGTTGATCATTGCCGGTCCGAGCATATCTCTTGCTCCCGAAGAAATATAACCGGAATTTTTTAAAAGCCGGCCGAAAATGGGAACTTTGAAAAAAGTATGCTTGACAATCGTTCGATGCCGCCCAAAAAGCGATATCAGTAAAATGGGATCAAGATAAGAAAGATGATTACAAACAATAACGGATGAATGAATGTCCCGCACGTCTTTGGATATTTTAAAGGTCGTGCGGGGAACAAGAAATCGCGTCAACGCGAAAAAGCATTTCAAATGGAAATGGTTCAAATTTTGAAGAGCGGCGGCGCCGTTCTCCGCGAAAATGTAAGCAGGTATAAATAACAATGGCAAAATAAAAAGATAGCCGAAAAGAAAATAACACCACAATATTAATGTGACGAGCAGATCAGGAATACGTTGAAAAAATCGGACAAGGGGCATTTTAGTCTCAGGAAAATTTTCTTATCATCAGGATGGTATTGACGCCGCCAAAGGCGAAATTTTGTATGGCGGCTGTTTTTACCGGTTGCTGCAATATTTTTTGCACGTGCTTGAGCATCGCGCAGCGTTCATCAATTTCTTCCAGATTCAATGTCGGCGCGATAAACCCTTCCTGCATCATGGCGAGACACATAATGGTTTCGATGGCTCCGCAGGCGGCCATGGTATGTCCGGTATAACTTTTTAAGCCGACGACATACGGATTGTTACCGAAAACAGCGCTGATGGCCTGCGCTTCGATGATATCACCCATCTTGGTGGCTGTCGCGTGGGCGCTGATTAAATCAATATCCTGAGGATTAATGCCGGCGTTTTCCACGCCGAGCTTCAGAGTGCTGGTTATCCCGGTTAAATTCGGCAGAATCATGTCGCCGCCGTTGTTGTTGCAGGCAAAACCGATGACTTCACCCAAAATGTTCGCGCCGCGTTTCCTGGCATATTCATACTCTTCCAGCATGACCGCGCCGGCGCCTTCTCCCACCACGAGGCCATCGCGCAATTTATCAAACGGGCGGGGCGTCCGGTGAGGTTCGGCATTGAAGGCTGTGGAACAGGCTAGCAGATTGTCGAACACGGCCACTGTCGTTGTGTCGTATTCATCGGCGCCGCCGCAGAGCATGGCGTCCTGCATACCGAATTTGACGGATTCATAGCCGTAGCCTATCGACTGCGAGCTTGTCGTGCAGGCGGTTCCCGAAGCGATGACGCGGCCGGTAATGCCAAACATTTTGGTGATGTTGACGGCGGTCGTGTGCACCATGGATTTCAGGTAATCAACCGCGCCGATTTCCCTGACCGCTGATTTTTCGGTAGCGCCAAAAAAGATGCGGTAAATGTTTCTTTGCACGGTGGGCGATCCGTGAATAGAGCCAAACGCCACGCCGAGCCTTCCGGATGTGATGAACTCCTCGGTCAGGCCCGACTGTTCCAAAACTTCTTTAGCCACCTGGCAGGCATAATAAGCAACCGGCCCCATGGTTTTGCGGTGATTTCTTTTAAAGTCATACTCCACGGGATAATCCACCGTTCCATACACCTTGGAATGAATATAAGGGCTGAGGAACTCTTCCGCGCGCAGGGGTTTGATGCCGGAGACTCCATTTTGCAGGCTTTTGACTATCTGATCCTTTCCATGACCAATGGGAGTAATAGCGGACATGCCTGTGATAACAACTCTGCGTTCCATCATGATTTTATGCCGGTGAAAAAAGGTTTCGTTGTTTCGCGATCTTTTCGATATAGTCGCAAATCTGGTTTATCGTGCGGATATTTATGGCTTGTTTTTTTTCTTCCTGACTGATTTCGGTACTCAGAAAATTTTCGATGGCCAGTAAGAGTTCGATGGCGTCGATGCTGTCGAATTCGTAAGTTTCACGCAGATCGGCATCCATGTCGGGGTTTTCGATTTCAAACTCCCGATGAAAAACATTTTTAACTTCCTGTTCGATTTCCTGACGAGTCATTGGCCTTTTTAACTTCTCGAATGGATTTTGTCGCTTCTAACAAATATTGCGTTGCTTTTCAATGATTTATATTTGTTACGCATCACGCTGAAATTTCTGAATAAATTTCTCGGAACCCGCAATTTGTCTGGCCGCGTTAAAAGCGCCGAGCACACAGCCCATAACTCCCGGCGCCATCGCGTTTTGTCCCGCCAGACACAGTCCGGGAATGGGAATATTATTTAACGAAACGACTTTGAGCAACTGACGCGCGGAGCGCATTGCTCCATAACAGGAGCCTTCGGGAGTGTTCACGTAATCCCGGATAGTGAGAGGCGTATAAACATCAAGAATCTGAGCGTCTTTCAGGTTTCCAAAGTGTTCTTCCGCTTTTTTTAAAAGGATATTGGCCAGGTTCATTTTTTTTTCTTCATAGTCTTTACCGCGTCGGCCGGACACCGTGTTTTCCCACCGGCTCCATTCTTCATATGATGATTTGGTCATGATGGACAGCAAATTGGCGCCCGGTGAATGGGTTCTGCGCAGTTGGTAAAACGCCCCATCTTCGATAACACCGTTTTCATTTTTGGAGAGCCGGTAAATATTGTGATCAATTTCCGGATGAGCCGCGGCATCCACGCTTGCCTGGACCGCGATGACACCTTCTGTTTCCTTCAGTCCGCGTATTCGTCTGCGGAAAGAATCGCGCAGGGCATCTTCATCCAGTAATTCGAGCAATATCTTCGGGTGGATGGCGGCGACAACGGCATCCGCCGGAAGATTTTCTCCTGATTCCAAAATAACTCCGGCCACCTTGCCTTCAACCAGCGATATTTTTTTGACGCCGTTATTTAAGATCAGTGAGCCGCCCAATTCCTTGAACCGGCGGACAAAGACATCGGTCATTTTACTGCCGCTTTCCTTCAATCTCCAGGAAGAAAGCAAATAGCTGGCTAAAACCATGTGGTGGAAAATGATCGGGCAATCATTAAGCGGCACGCCTATCAGATGACAGGGAACGGACAACACCGCCCGGAATCCCGCGGAGGCTTGAAAATTATCCAGTAATTCTCCCATGGGTTGATAATAATCCATGTTTTGAAAGGGATCTCCCTGATTGAGCAAAAAAGAAGGCTCCATCATGCGCCGGGAAATATCGCGCAAATTTTTCATGATGACGTTCAGAGCGGTTGTGTCTTCGGGAAATGCGTTTTGCAGCTTCTCCTCCAGCGCGTCAAGGCCTGCGGGTAAATCGAAGATTAAATCATCAAAAATATAGCGATCAATAATTCCCTGCTGTCCCATGGGAGTAAAAAGTTCATCAACCGGAATGCCCAGAATATGGAACATTTTGCCCAGAGGCTCTTTTTCACCCAACGCGCCGACATAATGAACGCCGACAGGACAATCAAATCCCGAACGGCTGTAAGAACGCATCAATCCGCCGGGCAGCGGATTTTTTTCCACAACGGTTACGCGGAAATTTAAAAGCGGCAAAATAATGCCCGCGCTCAGCCCGCCGATACCGGAGCCGATGATAACAATATTTTTACCGTCGATAGAATTTCTCATTTTGGAATTTTCCTCGGACGGTTCTTTTGTATTAATTCACCCTCCCAAAGTCAATAAGAATTGTTCTGCGTGTTATTTAAAATCAATAACTTTTACAATCTTAAGCCATATCCTGTGACTGTAATTTCTTCTTGAATTAGTACATAAATTATTTGATAATCATTTAATATCTGCTTCATTCAATTTCTTTGTAAATTTTCTCACGGTATTAGCAGCTTTTCATTAAAGAACAATGGTCCTGGGAGTTATAAATAATGATGGAAAAATTCGCCGATTACATCCTGCAGGAAATGATCCATGAAACCAGAAATTCGGTTATTTACCGGGGGCATAAAGAAAACGAATCACGCCCCCTGATTATCAAACTGCTGAAAACCATGTATCCGACCCCAGCGGAGATCGCGCGGTTCAAACAGGAATATGAGCTTGTAAAAAAACTCGACATTGAAAACATCATCAAGATATTCGATCTGGTGGAATATAATGATAAATATGCCATTATTGAAGAGGATTTCGGCGGCATATCGTTGAGAGAAATATTAAAAACAAACAAACTCGAATTAAAATCCTTTTTGCAGATTGCATCGAAAGTATCAGAAACATTAGGACTGATTCATAAAAACAATATCATGCATCTGGATATTAAGCCTGATAATATTTTAATCAATGAGAAACAAAATAATATCAAAATATCCGACTTCGGTATTTCAGCGTTATTAACGCATGCCAATGACGAACTGTATAATCCTGATGTTATTGAGGGCACCTTGTCCTACATGTCCCCGGAGCAAACCGGGAGGATGAACAGAGGCGTGGATTACCGCACGGATATGTACTCCCTCGGCGCAACTTTTTACGAAATGCTCACCGGCGATGTTCCTTTCAAATCAACAGATCCGATGGAATTGATCCATTCGCATATTGCGCGTCAGCCGTCCGCCCCGAGAGATGTCAATTCTTCCATTCCACGGGTTTTATCCGCCATGGTGATGAAGCTGTTAGCAAAAAATCCCGAGGAGAGATATCAGAATTGCTTCGGATTAATGACGGACATTGACCGATGTTTGAATCAATTGAATCAAACGGGCAGAATTGATGAATTCCCCATTGCCACAAAGGATATTTCCATACGGTTTAATATCCCCCGCAGTCTTGTAGACCGCGACAATGAACGCATTGAATTAATGAAGGGCTTTGAACGCACCAGCAGGGGCTTAAGCGAGATAATCCTTGTGACCGGTCAGCCCGGTATCGGCAAGTCGGCTCTTATTAATGAAATTTACAAACCGATTATCGCTAAAAAGGGTTATTTCATTTTTGGTAAGTTTGACCAGTTCCGCAAGGATGTTCCTTACAGCGCCATCATTCAATCTTTTCAGGGACTCATACGGCAGATCATCACCGAGAGCGGGGATAAAGTCCAATCGTGGCGGGAAAAACTGCTTTTGGCTCTGGGATCAAACGGAAAAGTTATCACGGATGTGATACCCGAACTGGAGCTGATCATTTCCAAACAGCCCGAAGTGCCGTTGTTGGGTCCGGAAGAATCCATCAACAGATTCAATATGGTCTTTCAAAACTTTTTAAATATCATTACTTCTGAAGAACATCCTCTGGTTCTTTTTTTAGATGACCTCCAGTGGGCTGACCAAGCCAGCTTAAAGCTCATGGAAAACCTGATGACCACTTATGAAACGAAATATTTCCTGTTAATCGGAGCCTACCGGGATAACGAAACAAATGATGCGCACCCCCTGACGCTGGCGCTTAATAAAATTCGTCAGAAGGGCAGAAAAATAAATTATATAACCCTTGGCCCCCTGGACGTGAACAGCATCAACCTGATCATCATGAATGTGCTGATCTGTCCTGCTGAAAAATCCTTGTCTCTGGCCGAACTCATCAGTAAAAAAACAGCCGGCAATCCCTTCTTTGTCATCCAGTTCTTAAAAAACATTTACGATAATCATCTTCTGGAACTCAATGCCGAAACCGGATGGGAGTGGGATATCAATAAAATCCGGGAAATGAAGGTTACCGAAAACGTCATAGAATTCATGGCGGAAAAAATTTCTCATTTTCCGAAAAAGACGCAGGAAATATTAAAGATATGCGCCTGCATCGGCAACCGGTTCGATCTGGAGTCCTTGTCGGTCGTCGCCGGAAAATCAATCGAAGAGACGCTTGCCGATCTCAATTCCGCGGTTCAGGAGGATATGATCAGCATCCACGGAAACATCTACAAGTTCCTTCATGACCGCATTCAGGAAGCGGCATACTCCATGATTCCGGAAGATGAAAAGGAGGCCATGCACTATCGCATCGGCCGTAACGTTCTTAATAAAACCGGCTCTGAAAATCTCAATGAAAAAATATTTTATATTGTCGACCAGCTCAACCGCGGGATCAGGCTCGTGGCCGAAGCCGATGAAAGAATCAGGCTGGCAACGCTTAACCTGCAAGCCGCGCAGAAAGCGAAAAAGTCCACGGCATACGCCTCGGCTTCCTATTATTTAAAAACCGCCATTGGACTCCTTCCCGGCGACTGCTGGACAAACCATTATGAACTGACCTATCCCATATACAGAGAAGCCATAGAATGTGAGTATCTCAATTTGAATTTCAGCGAAGCGGAAAAATTATTTGAGATTGTGGTTAACAATGCAAAAACGAACATTGACAAAGCCAATGTCCATACCCTGATGATCGTCTTATATACAACACAGGGGAACTATGAAGCGGCGCTGAAGGTTGGTTTGGAGGGGATGAAAATGGTCGGCTTCAAGACCCCCTCAACGCCCGGCAATGTCCGCCTGGGATGGGAACTGCTGAAGCTTAGATTAAAGTTCGGCCGCAGAAAAATAGAAGATTTGGCCGATATACACTATATTCCCGAGCCGAAGAATTTAATTCATATGCAAGAATTAGCCGCTGAATATATGCGGCTGCATCCGTCAAAGTCGCTTGAAAACCCTGCTCTGGAATTATGGGAAAAGTTATCTTACGCTTATTTGGCCATACATACCGGCACGGTGGCCTTCTATTATAATCCCAATTTATTCGCGTATATCGTCATTAGCGGCGTTAATTACCTGTTGGACTTTGACATCACGTTCGAATATTCCCCCTTCGCCTATATTGCGATGGGTTCTATCGTGGGTTCTTCTCTTGGATTTTATCAGCATGGTTACCGGTTTGGCGTAACGGCCTTGAAGATTAATGAAAAGATTGCCGACACCAAGAACAGATGCCGGGTAGAATTTTCTTTTCCGATGTTTATCCAACACTGGAAAAAACATGCCAGATACGATCTTGATTACTTCAGAAACGCCTACAAAAACGGAATTGAAAACGGCGATCTGATCTTCAGCGGACACAGCGTTAATCTGATCGGCATGACCCGCATCATGATGGGAGATAATCTCGATCAAATCCTTGAAGAATACGGAAAATATAAAGACTTCCAGCTGGAAGGCAAAGACCCTTTTATTGCCCGGAATTATACGGAAAATACAAGGATGTGCCTTTGTCTCATCGGCTTAACTGAGAAGAGGGGAAGTTTAAACGGCGATGGTTTTGACGAGGAAGAGCAGGCGAATTATTATCAAGCTGAAAATAACCTGCTCGGCACATTCTACTTCTCCCTTGTCCGATTGAGAATCAATTATCTTTTCGGAGAATTTTCAAAATGCCGCGATCTTGTCCCTGACATGCAGCGGATTGTCGGGAAGAAAACCGCCCTGGGAAATCTGCATATACCGGAATTCTACTTCTACCATTCGCTGACCCTCACCGCTTCTTATGCCGATGCCGGTTTTCTCAAGAGAAGATCATACAAAATGCGTCTCCGGTTGAATCAGATGAAGATGCTCATCTGGGCAAAATCCTGTCCTGAAAATTTTAAGCATAAATATGATCTTGTGGCTGCGGAACTGATGAAAATCAAAGGACGCTTCCGGGAGGCGCAGCGTTTCTATCATGTGGCTATCGAAGGAGCCCGGAAAAACGGGTACCTGCAGGAAGAAGCCATTGCCTGCGAACGCCTGGCGCTCTTTTATCTCGATTCTTCCTGTCAGGATGAGGCCGGATTCTTCATGCAGAAGGCTCACCGATGCTATTTCTTGTGGGGGGCTTTAGCCAAAGTCAATGAGCTGGAGGAAAAGTATGCGTCGTTGATACCGCGAGAGCAAAAACAACAGGCAAATGAAACCATCACCATGAGGGGCTCCACGATAACCATGACGATGAATGGCGTCACCGAAACCACAAGCAGCACAAGAATGCTCGACCTCTCCACCGCCATGAGGGTCTCCCAAATCATCTCCAGCGAAATTGTGCTGGATCGTCTGCTGCAGAAAATCATGCATGAATCCATTACCAGCGCCGGAGCCCAGCGCGGTTATCTCATTCTGGAATCCGGCGGCGAACTGACCATTGAGGCCAGTGAAGATATGGATAAAAACGAAGGGCAGGTCATGCAGTCCATGCCGCTTAAAGATTGTGATGAAATCTGCCGTTCCGTCGTCAACTACGTCTATCACAGCGGTGAGGACATTGTCCTGGGCAATGCCTCTAAAGAAGGGCTCTTTACCAGCGACCCTTACATCATGCGGGTACAATGTAAATCCATTCTCTGTACTCCTATTATGAGTAAGGGTAAATTATCGGGCATCCTGTACATGGAGAATAATTTGAGCGAGAATTCCTTTACGCCTGAACGTCTGGAAATACTCCGGAGCTTTTCCGTTCAGGCCGCTATCTCCATCGAAAACGCAAGGCTCTTCGAATTGGCCACGACCGACGGCATGACCAAACTCTACGTACACCGCTATTTCCAACTTCTTCTGGATCAGGAAATTTACCGGTCTCAACGTCATAACAAGACGTTTTCGCTCATCATGATGGATATTGACAATTTTAAATCTTTCAACGACACCTACGGCCATCAACTCGGAGACAAGGTTTTAAAGGATGTTGCCGCTGCGGCCAGGAAAATTTCCCGCGCCGAGGACATCACGGCGCGCTATGGAGGGGAAGAATTTGTCATGATTTTGCCTGAAACGGATTCCCGTCAGGCCATGATCTTAGCCGAGCGAATACGGGAGAGCGTTGCCGAAATAGAAGTCCTTCATGAAAATCAGGCACTGCATGTGACTATCAGCCTTGGCGTTTCCACATATCCTGATCACGCCGAAGAAAAAGAGGAGCTTATCCACGCTGCCGATGCGGCGCTCTACGCCTCTAAACGCAGCGGAAAGAATCGTGCGAGTCTGTTTGAAAAGAACGGGATGTCCTGAACGAAGAAGGATTCAAAGGGCAACGATCAGGTACAAAAGGAAAGATTTTCGTTCCCTCCTTGACTTCTCCGGATCGTGCTTTTCGCATTCGTCCGTTTGATAGAAGTCCGTAAGAATGCTTCTGTCTGTGATCAACCATGAATATCTCATGTCTTGTTCCATCATCGCCGGTCAAAATTATATTGACACGAAAAGATGTTCTTCTTATACTCCTCGCCACTTCAAGAAAAATTGCTATCAAAAATACCGTGGGGGACATTTGTCACTCCTGCGAATTTTTTAATTGAACATCGAAAAGTATCATGCAGGTGTGACTATACTTTTAGGGAGAGGCACAACGATGGAAAGATTCGGCAATTACATCCTTCAGGAAGAAATACAGGAGACCAGAAATTCAATTATTTACCGCGGTCATAATGAAAATGAAGGACAACCGTTAATCATCAAACTCCTTAAAACGGTGAATCCGACGTCTTCGAAAATCGCCCGTTTCAGGCAGGAGTATGAGCTGATTAAAGGTTGCGATATCAAGGGCGTCGTCAAAACATTCGATGTCATCGATTACGAAAAAGGCTTTGCCATCGTTCTGGAGGATTTTGACGGGGTTTCCATAAAGGGCTTATTAGATAAAAAAGAGAAATTTGACATAAAATCCTTTCTGGAAATATCTTCAAGTGTTGCCGAAACGCTGGGGAATATCCATGCTCAGGGAATCGTTCACGGCGCCATAAAACCGAACAATATCCTGATTAATCCGCAAACCGGACAGGTGAAGATCACGGGTTTCGGAATATCGGCGATCCTGACCAACGAAAACGATGAAATCTACAATCCTGATTTTATAACAGGCACATTAGCTTATATGTCGCCCGAGCAGACAAGAAGGATGAACCGGACTGTGGATTACCGGACGGATTTTTACTCGTTCGGAATTTCCCTCTATGAGATGCTTACAGGCGCTTTGCCGTTTAAATCCCACGATCCCATGAAACTCATCCATTCACATATCGCCATCTTACCGGACTCTCCCGTGCGGTTGGATTCCGGTATTCCTGTTGTAGTCTCGGACATCATTATGAAGCTCATGGCAAAGAATCAGGAAGAAAGGTATCAGAACGGCTTCGGTCTTGAGGCTGATTTCAGAGAGTGCTTAAAACGGCTTAAAGAAAAGAAAATGATATCGCCGTTCGAACTGGCCAGGCATGACATATCCAACAGGTTCATCATCCCGCAAAAACTTTTCGGCAGGGAAAAAGAAATAGCACAATTGATAGCGAGTTTTGAAGATGTCGCGAATCGCGAAAAAGGCGTTTCTGTGATGGTTGTTACAGGGGAACCGGGAATAGGCAAGTCGGCGCTGGTGAACGAGATCCATAAGCCGATAGTGGCCAAGAGAGGATATTTTATTTCCGGCAAGTACGAGCAGTTCATGAAGGATAAACCTTATAGTGCAATTATCCAGGCGTTTCAGGTCCTCGTGAAACAAATATTGTCGGAAAGCGAAGAGCGAATCAGCCGCTGGAGGGATAATCTTTTAAAGGCTCTGGGAGATAATGGAAAAATTGTAACGGAGGTCATTCCCGAAATCGAGTTGATCATAGGAAAACAGCCTCCGTTGCCTGTCCTGGGTCCGGAAGAGTCCAAAAACAGATTTAATTTTGTGTTTGAAAAATTTATGAGAGTCTTTCCGCAGACAGAACATCCGATCGTCTTGTTTCTGGACGATATGCAATGGGCGGATTTGGCGAGTCTTCAACTGATTAATATTATACTGCACAGTGATATTCATCATCTTTATTCGATATTTTCATACCGGGATAATGAAGTGGATGAAACCCATCCGGTGGCGGATCTTCTGAATGAAGCACGGAAGAATAACATCATCGTCGACACGATCAAGCTGGGAGCCCTGAAAGAAAAAGACGTTACGGATCTCATCGTTAATTTTTTGAAGTGTTCGGAAGAGAGGGGATTCGGACTTGCCGAGCTTGTACAAAAGAAAGCAGGGGGCAATCCGTTCTTTGTAGGCCAGTTTCTCCATACATTGCATAATGAAAAAATGATTGTCCATAAAGGCGCTTCGGGCTGGCAGTGGGATGTGGGCGAGATCAGCAGGATGAAAGTGGCGGACAATCTTGTGGAAATGATGGCCGGGAAAATCGGAAAACTGTCAACGAACACGCAGGATGTTTTAAAGATATGCGCCTGCATCGGCAACCGGTTCGATCTGGAGACCCTGGCTTCCGTGAGGGGCACATCGGTAGACACAGCGCTTGGCGATCTGACCGAAGCCATCAACGAGGAAATGGTGAGCCGGATGGGGGATTTATACGTCTTTCATCATGACCGGATCCAGGAGGCCGCTTATTCGCTGGTATCCGATAGAGAAAAACTTCAACTCCACTACCGGATCGGGAAATTGGCGCTTGATACGGTTACTGAGGATGAACTGCCCAACAAGTTATTCTACATAGTGGATCAGCTCAATCTCGGTGTTAAAATGATAACGGACAGAGAGGGGCGGGAAATGCTTGTCCGGCTCAATCTGGAGGCCGGGAAAAAAGCCAAGGCATCCGCGGCTTACGCTCCGGCTTTCAATTATTTGAAAAGCGGGATTGATCTTTTGGAAGAGAATCCCCGGGAGCAGCAGGAGGATCTTGCCTTCGATCTTTATAGCGAGTCCACTGAAGCCGCTTATCTGATGGGCGATTACGATAAAATGAATGAACTGGCCGGGGTCGCGTTGAAGTACGCGAGAACGACACTGGAAAAGATCAAAATTTATACACCGAGGATTTATGCCTGTGTCGCAAGAGAGGACTTCCAGGGCGCTATCGATGTGGCTTTGCCTGTAGCGAGACTCCTCGGTGTCAGGATACCAAGAAAGCCGACCCGGATTCATGTGGCGATGGAATTGATGAAGCTGAAAATCAATCTCCTGGGGAAAAAACCGGAAAGCCTGCTCGATTTTCCGGTGGCGACCGATCCTGAACTCATTGCGCTGGGAAAGATTCTGGCGAGCATGGGGCACGCTGCGTTTTACACGGATCCCAATTTACTTGCGTTTATCATATTAAAAGCTTTCGGACTGATGTTCAAATATCGCCAGCTGGTTCCTGAACATGCTTTTGCGTTTACCGGTTGTGGAATTGTGCTGGCGGTGGGACTATGGGATTTTAAGAGCGCCATTGAATTTGGAAAACTCGGGCTGAAGTTTGTGGAAAAATTTGGTGTCAGGGATCAGGAATGCAGAACGATCTTTGTATATAACGCCCTGGTGCGGCACTGGAAATATCCCATGAAGGAAAGTATCGAACCGATGATGGAGGGATACCGAATCGGGATGGAGACTGGCGACCTGGGCTTTGCCACATTCAATCTCTATTTCACGGAAGTGCACCATATATTTACCGGCATGGAACTCTCCGGGCTGGAGAAAACCATGGAAAGAAATAACAGAACCATAGCGGGATTGAAACAGGGACACACGCTGACTTTGCAGTCGATTACCTGGCAGTCGATTTTGAATTTGCTGGGACGGTGCGATGATCCGCTTCAATTGACAGGTAAGGCGATAGACGCGGAAAAACTTCTTCCTTCGTGGAAGAGCGCTGAAAACCGCGCCGCTCTTTCCGTCTACTGGTTTGTAAAATTAATCATGTACTCTGTATTCAGCGAATATAAACTGGCCCTCAAGGCCTCTGATGAATTCAGAAAATATATGGATGCTCAACAGGGAGTTCTGATTAACAAATACTCCGTTGTGCTGGACTCCGTGGCGAGGCTGATGGCGTATAAAGATGCATCTTTCTTTAACAAGATAAAGCACCGCGTGCTCATAGGAATCGATCAGCTTAAGATGCGGGCATGGGCAAGAAGCGCCCCCATGAATTGTTCCTACATGTATAATTTAATGCGGGCTTTATACGCTTGGATTATTCATGAAAATCTGGAGAAAGCGGAAAAAAATTTTGAGCTGGCCATTAAGCAATGTAGAGAATATGAAGACTTTGTCGTCGAGGGAATTGCCTCCGAGATTATTGCGGGGATATATCGTTCGATCGAAGATGATAAAAAGGCCGGACATTACATGACCGAAGCCTATGCCTGCTATTCCAAATGGGGAGCGAAAGGTCTGCTGAATAAAATTAATAAAATGTACCCGGATCTGGTCCCGTCGGAAGGCAAGGTTTCCCGCGGTATCTTGAGGGATATGCCCGCCAAAGCAAACGGTACCATGTCGGCGCTTGACCTTTCCACCGTCATGCAGGTTTCCCAGGCCCTCTCCAGCGAGATCATGCTTGACCGGCTCCTGCAAAAAACTATGCAAATGTCCCTGACCAATGCAGGCGCCCAGCGCGGGTATTTGATGCTGGAGTCGGAGGGCAAGCTGATGATTGAGGCCGGCGAAGATATTCGTAAAAGTGACACCACGGTGATGCAATCCATTTCTCTTCAGGAATGCCCCGACATCTGTCATGCCATCGTCAACTATGTCCATCACAGCGGGAAAGATATCATCCTCAGTAATGCCTTGCGGGAAGGTCCCTTCACGGACGATCCCTATATCATGCGCACGGAGTGCAAATCCATTCTGTGCACGCCCATCATGAACAAGGGCAAGATATCGGGTATCCTTTATATGGAGAACAATTTAAGCGTGGATGCCTTTACGCCGGAACGTCTGGAAATTCTCCGGCTCATTTCCGCCCAGGCCGCCATATCTATTGAAAATGCCAAATTGTTCGAATTAGCCACGACTCTGGAAAACATACAGGATGGTTATTTTGAGATTGATCTTGCCGGCAACTATACATTTTTCAACAACTCAGTGTGCCAAATCCATGGCTATTCCAAAGAAGAATTGATGGGTATGAATGACCGGCAATATACGGATAAAGATAACGCGAAAAAGGTTTTTAAAGCTTTTAATAAAGTTTACAAAACGGGAGAGCCTCTTAAAGGGTTGGACTGGCAGATTATCAGAAAAGACGGGACGAAAAGATACGTGGAAATATCCATATTACTGCAGAAGGACTCATCGGGGAAACCGGTTGGTTTCAGAGGAATCGTTCGCGACATTACCGAGCGCAAAAATATGGAAGAAAAACTTCAGCAGACCCTGGAAAGTCTCAGCAAAGCTTATGACAGCACTCTTCAGGTCATGGTCTCCGCGGTAGAGGTGAGAGATCCCTATACCGCTCTTCATCAGGTCCGGTCCGCCGATATTGCCCGGGATATTGCCGCGGAGATGAAATTGCCTCAGGATAAAATTGACGGAATCCGCATGGCCGGCGCCATTCATGACATCGGGAAATTGTCCATACCTCCGGAGATATTGACCAAGCCTGACAAGCTGACAAACGTTGAGTTTGCTTTAATTAAAGAACACTCCCGGAGCGGATACGAGATTATGAAAAATGTGGAATCACCCTGGCCGCTGGCACAAATTGTACACCAGCATCATGAAAGAATGAACGGATCCGGTTATCCAAGAAGTCTGAAGGGAGATGAAATTTTGCCGGAGGCGAGAGTTCTGGCTGTAGCCGATGTTGTGGCCGCTATGGTTTCCCACCGTCTGCATCGTCCGTCTTTAGGGATCGGAGCCGCCCTCGAAGAAATTGAAAAAAACAAGGGGATCCTTTATGACGAAACGGTCGCAGATGCCTGCCTGAGATTATTTCGGGAGAAAGGCTATAAGCTTACATAGGATGAGGGGGTCATAAGAAGATTCAGTGTGCCCCTGTGACTTCCACCCTGCCCATTGAATACCCCCAAAGGTGTCACGCCGGCTCTTGTTTATGTTAGAAAAACCGGATTTTCCGGTCGGGCCGGCCAATGATAGAAAGATGCAATAAATGAATTCGGCTGAAAACCGGCATGGTGTAGCCCGGATTTTCTGATGTCGCAGGATTTCGAATCTATTTTACTGAACGTACAGGCAGCGCCATCTGTCTGCCGAAGCATCCGTGTTGATCACAGGGTCCCGTCGCGGACCCGTCAAATTTGAAGATAGCGGCCATATTCGTACCGGTCAGGACACTGGTGTTTGAAGTCCAGAACATGCGGCAGCTCAGATGAATCAGGTCCGTGATATGGACTTCGGAACCGCAATCGGACTTGTACGTTTTGCCTGTGTCATACAAAGTTGCCAGTTCAGCATAACTTGGCAACCGCCAATCCATGTAACCGCCCCCGCGATAGTTCTCGCAGTAGGATCGGGCTACCGGCCAGTCAATATCGCTCCCGTTGTCTCTGGCGGCCCACATCAGTTTCGTTTTTGTATCAAGAACTGTTCCATCTTTATAAGCGATAAAACGATCGTCTCTTTTCAGGATACTCGCTTCTTCCTTTTCCATCCTGTACTCAAGCTTAATGAGCTCGTCGCTGACCTGCCGCGCGTCACTGGCTTCGGGTGCCAGAACTAAATAGCGGCGATAACATTTGATTGCCTCACTCAGGTGTCCCAATTTAGACTGAACCGACCCCAGATTGTACCAGGCCGCCGCCAGATTCGGATCAATATTAATTGCTTTTCCGAATTCCGCCGCCGCCGCTTCCAGTCCTTCATTGTCTTTCGCCATTTCAATGGCGGCCATGCCCCGCACCATGTATTTACGGGCTTCTTCAGAGTTGTTCTGTCCGAAAACCGGCGCCGCCAGCGCCATGATTATAAATGCCGCCATTATTATATGATAATAAGATTTTTTCATTACGATGATCCTTTCTGATTTAAAAATTACTTTGACGGATTATCCATCCGTCGCCTTGCCGAATATTAACATAGTTTTACCACCCTTAAAATCTATTTATTTTTTCTTGCCTGTGAACCTCCATGAAAACGGATAACGGATAAATTACTGAAAACGCGTAACCAGGAAGTACTGTGAATTGTAGAAGTCCGAAGGGCTGAAATTAAGGCCCAGGGATAATTTCAGTATATTATCGGTGTGCGGTATCGTGCGGCCGGCGGCATTGATGAGCGCCCAGTCCGACTCAGAGCAAACAACATTATTGTCGCCCCAGGCGCCGTAGTTCGTGTCGGTCAGCAGGTATTTACCGAACCATGTATCTTTATTGACCAGTTGCTGATTGTTCTTTTGCGCCATCTCCACGGCCGCCGAGAAAAGAGCCTTGCCTTCCTTTTCATTCAGCGGCTGTGCCAGCTTGGCCACATCAGCCCCGCGGTGTCCGTACAAACTCAGGAACTCTTCCGCGGAAATGATACGCGGTCCCTGATTAGGCTGATTATCTAAAAAGAGCTTTTTGCCATGTACATCTTTAAGATAAATAACCGTATGCGCCGCCGTGGATGCCGCGTTCCCGCCGGATATTTTATTGTCCGCGTATGCTATTGCTTCTCCCTTAAAAAGCAGAACATCACCGGGCTGGAGTTCATTAATTTTTTCCCACGGCAGCGGCGGGACGTTCGACTTTAGTGATTTATAGAGAGCGTCGGCATACTTGTTTGGCTTCTTTAGTCTCTCATCAATCAGTTGTTTTTGTTTCTTCATCCATGCGCCATTCATGGTCTCAAATTCGTCCTGCTCCTTGATCAGCGTCAGATCGACACGTTTTGAGCCCCTTGCGTCTTCATCGAAGTTTGTCTTGAGTCCGAGCGTTTCCGTACTCACTCCTTTGAGAGATCCCATGATTTGATTCTTTTTTCCGTCAAAATTCTTCTGCCGCTGGGATTCCAGAAACATTTCCCTTTCTTTTTGATTCCTGTCGAGCTGCTGCTGCCGCTGTGCCTCTTTTGCGCGTTCTTCGGGAGAGGGGCCGTTTATCCATCTGACAAAAGCGTCAGCCGTCGCATCCGTTACGGATTGCATCACCTGCAGCTTCATCTGATTTTGGGTGGAAAGACCGGTTTTCGAAGAACTTTTCGATGAAGACTGATTACAGACGATCTGTCCGTTCACACAGTCACAGGGAATCCCCTGCAGCCTGTAAGCCTTCGCCGATCCTTCACAATCGATTGCCACACCTGCCATGACCCGCTGCGCTGCGACCACGGAAAATACCGGTAAAACAATTAAAAAGATAAACATGATATGCTTACCCGGCCTGACCGGCCGGAACTTTATGTATCTCATGGATACTCCCTGATACTCCTCTCATCCGTTAATAATCATAACATAGTTTTCCTTTAAAAGAGGAAAATCTTTGTCCTTGATTACGGACTGGAAGAAAACATATTGGGCAAGCATAAGCATATGTTTTTACAGATTAATCGTGGAGAAAGAACAATGGCGGGCAAACTTCAGAAAATATCAATTGACAAGTTATGTCCGGCAAACAAGACGGATGCATGCGGAAGATTTTATGATTATTGTAACCCGCAGAGATTAACATTTTTTCTTGACAATAATTTTAAAAATAGTAATATTTTCAAAACTCACACGGTACGTTTCTGGCCTCCCCTGCACGTTTCTGACCATAGAAGACCCATATAAAAACACCCGTTCGTTGTGGTGTTGTCGTCTTATGGGTTGCACTTCATTCTCTAATTCAGAAAATTTTACAGGGAGGTTTTATGAAACGGATGTCTTTCTATAAGCAGTTGTTTTTTATATCCTTTATCATTTTTGCAATGGGATGTCTTTTGTCGTTTTCGGCAATTGCCGCCCCGCAGAGTGGCCCTGCCGGCATGGCTTTTTACACGGCGCCATCCACGCTTAGTGGTACGCATGGTACCCTGATCAGGTATCGCACTTCAACATCAGTTCCGCCGGGCGGACCATCATGCTACTCATGGACCGTCATGTACATTTCACAGGATGCACTGGGAGTAGCCAACGCAGTTACAGGTACGGTGCTGGTGCCGAAGGCTTACTATTATGGTACACGTCCCATTATCAGTTACGCGGTCGGCACTCACGGCCTTGCTCAGGAATGGGCCCCCTCAATTAAGCTCGAAAATGGCGTAGATTACGAAAACTCGAATATTAACGCGGCGCTTAAGAAGGGCTATGCCGTTCTTATCACTGATAATCCCGGTTATACAACCGGCGATGTACCCACCTACATGGCGGGAATAGCCCAGGGGCATGCAGCTCTCGACATCGTTACCGCGGCATTGCAGATACCGGGTATCACCCTCAAATCAACCGCGAACGTTGGTATCTGGGGTTATTCCCAGGGCGGCCAGACGGCAGCATGGGCAGGCCAGTTACAGCCAAGTTATGCATCGTCCATCAAACTGGTCGGTGTTGCAGCTGGCGGAGTCCCGGCTGAATTGTTTGCCGTCGGAAGAAACCTGGATGGCAATAATGGATCGGCCTTTTTGCTTGAGACCTGCATCGGACTGAACGCGCAGTATCCGGAAAAAATTAACCTTGACAGCCGGGTGAATAACTACGGCAGGTCAGCCATCACAAGCGGCCTGTCCATGGGGGTGTTTGAGGCTCTGCTTACATTCATGAATAAACCGCTTTCTCTCTATACCCTGAACGGCGAAACTGCGGATCAGATTTTTGCGATACCGGAAGTTGCTAACGTTGTAAATGCGCAGGCGCTCGGGAAAACGAGAATCAATGTGCCTGTTTTCCTGTACCACGGCACTGCCGATGAATTTATTGAACTGAATCAGGCTCTTGATCTTAAGAAAAAATACTGTAACCTTGGCGTCAAAACATCCTATATGGTTTTCCCCGGTGAACACATCACCACACAATTCCAGGCTGCACCTTATGCCCTGTCCTGGTTGGCAGACCGGTTTAGTGGAAAAACCGCTTCGTCTACATGCATCACTTTAAAGCCGCGTCCGGTATCCACGGCCAACCCCGTTAACGGCGACTTTATTTTTTCTCTCAAAGGATGGACCCTTAGCGGAGCGATCCATTTGAAAACACTGGCTCAGGATGTGGATTTGCCGGATGGTTCAACGTTCTCAGCTGAAACAAATATGACGAACAATACCATTACCGGTTCGCTGTCTGCTCCGGCTTTCGCGCCCTATGTTACGGTGCTCCTTCCATTACAAATTTCGATGGAGATTGTTCCCGCCGCGCCGATGACGGGGACGGCTTCCCTGGATAATAACGGAATACTGCATGTGCATGGGCATATGTTTGTAAATCTCAACATCACTAAGATTGGCGAGTTAGGCGTAGGTCTTTTTGGCACGACACTGCATACCGCAACGCCGATTGACTTCCCCATCGACTTTGACGGACCCGTTTCGTCGCTGGGAGACGGCAGTTTGACATTCAGCGGTACCACGACGTTCCCGGAAATGACAGGGGATGCAACGTGGCAAGGCCTGTTTACAACTTTGATGTCCGGTCCCGGCCAGACTTTCACATTCACCGTAACTCCGCCGGCACCGACAACGTGGTAATGTTTTTTACCTAGTATGATTCATTGCTCCGGTCCGGCCGCCATGCGTGGCTGGACTGGAGCGGTGTCTTAACGCTATCGTGTTTCATGATTTTTGAACAAACGATCAAGGAGATCTCAGGGATGCCCCAAAATGATATGAACCAAAGCGGGTCGGGAACAAAAATAATAATCGTCGCGCTTATAGCCGGAGTCGTGATGATCGTTGCTCTTTTGTATGGGTACAATAGAGATGACGAAAATGCCGGCCAGACTGCTTCGCCAATGGAATCCGTTGCCGTCAACATGCATGAAAAGGTACTTGTGGATGCTCAACAGGCGGCGGCAATGGCGGCTATTTCCGGCAAAACAGTTTCCAGTGCGGTAACGCAACGTCCGGATTATGTATCGGAAACCGAGTGGCAGGTGCTTCAGAACGTTGTCAAGCAACATCCTAATGGCAGTGAAAAGCAATTAACCAACCTTGTCAACAAACTGTTGTTCAGCAAAAAAAAAGAAGCGTGGCTCTCTTCCGGGGAAAACACGGCTCAGCGCAGGCAATTGGCCAGGCAATTGCTGGATATGATCCCGGAACAGCTGGAAACCGAGGCGATTGATTCCGCAACGGCAAAAGAAATGGAGAGAAAACTTGCCGCGGATTTGATATAACGCGCTATGCTGGTGTCCTCAACGCATGTAAATATGCCTTGCCGCCTCCTCTTGTTTGCAACGATTTTCTTATGGATTTAGAAATGGAATAATAAACAAGCGGGGGAAAACGGATCGCCATTCGCACGATTCTTCATTTTCTTTTAAATGTTTTTGTTTTTACCGGTTGGGCTTCGATAAGGGTCATCAACAAAGAATAATCAAAGGTCTCCTTTGCCCGCAGTTCAATGCGCTGATAGATGTTTCCCGCCGTACTCATAAAGCTGATCTGTCTTTTCAGCGCGCCCGAGGATGTGTAGCGCTTAATCTGCGTACCTTCCGATTTGTTTTCCGTCACATCGATCCACTCTCCGTTATTCTCCTGGTAGCGGCAGGCTGTAGATCCGTCGGCAAGCCGGCCTTTCGCCTGGAGCTTTCCCTCCGGCGCCAAAAAAATCAGTTTGATGTCGTCGATCATATTTTTCGCAAAATCCGCGGAATCGAAGGGAGGCAGCGCCCGCCGGACTTTTATTCCGCGCGGACCGGACTCGGCCTCAAACAGGGTCATGCCTTCCGCGGTTATAATAGCGCAGGAGACGGAGCGGGTAAAAGGATCGGCTAAAGTTACTCCGATAATTGCGCTTTGCGTGTTTCCGGCCATGCGTGTTTCAATGGAGTGCACCAGACGATATTTCTGTTTTAAAAAAGGCGAAGGACAAGTGAAAGATTTTTGACCGGACAAAGAAGCCGGTGAGTTAATCAAAGGCAGTGTCTGGCAGGAAAAAAGAAAAATAGTCGATATTAAAAAAAATATCTTCTTCATTTCACATCCTGAAATACCAAAGGATCAATCGTTTTATTGATTTCTACATTTTGGAAATTGATCTGAGTGAAGGAATTGGCGTCTTCGATAATTTTTACAGACTTCACCGCAGCCGCTTTTTGAGAAAGAGTGATCTCGATTTTTTCAATCATGCCACCCATGCTTTTTCCCACGGGAGTCAAAGTTATCCTGGTGACGGCTCCTTCATGAATGGCCGCCGTAAAAGAAGGATTCTGATCGAACCGGCCGTTCATCCAGCCGGCGATCTCACCCAGCACAATCTTCATTGCCTGAGCGCCGCCCATTTTATCTTCCACCATCTTTCCGTCTGAATACATGAAGCGCCTGGTGCTGTTTTTATAAGCCATCACAACGCTTCTTAAAGGTTTAAGATATTCCCAGCGGAAAGAATCGGGGGCGGCATAATAAAAACGGCCTTCCGAAATAAGAGGCTTCGATAATATTTTCATGGATTTCTTTTGAATAAAATCCGCCTGAAGCGTTTTGATATTGGCTGATTCCCTGCGCAATTTCTCAAAATCGTTTGTTTTGGAGTCAGCCAGCTGACTGAAAATTAAAAAAAAGCCGGCAGCCATACACACAAAAACAGATAATTTGCGATGAATTTGCATCAACATATTCCGCCATTAATACCAATGACCTGTCCGGTAATATAAGAGGCATCATTCGAGCACAAAAAGCGAATGACGTTGGCTACCTCTTCCGGCTTTCCTAAACGCGCCATGGGAATCATTTTTTTGATTTCGGCAACCGGAGCGTCTTTGATCATATCCGTTTCAATTAAACCCGGGGCGACGACATTAACGCGAATGCCAAAACGCGCCACTTCCGTGGCCAGAGAGCGGGAGGCGGCGATGATTCCGGCTTTGGCCGCGGAGTAATTTGATTGTCCGCGATTGGGCATCAATGCCGAAAGAGAGGAAACGGAAACGATGGAACCGCATTTTTTCCGGACCATTTCGCGTAATAAAGGTTTCGTGATGTTGTAAAAACCTTTCAGGCTTGTGTTGATGACGCTGTCCCACTCTTCTTCGCCCAGCAGCATAAAAAGACCGTCGGCATTTATTCCCGCGTTGTTAACGAGCACCTGAATATTTTTATGACGTTCGGTCATCGCTTTGACGGCCTCTTTGGTCTGCGTGTTATCAGCAACATCAAATTGAGAAATTTCTCCGGCTCCGCCTGCGGCTTTTACGAGATTCAATGTTTCCGCCGCCGCCGCTTCATTGGATTTAAAGTTTATTATTACAAAATATCCGGCTTTTGCCAGTTCAACGGCTGTTGCGCGGCCGATGCCGCGGCTGGCGCCTGTGACGATCGCTGTTTTATTCTCATCCATATTCCAGAGCTCCTTAAAATATTACTGATTATCTTCATTCAGGCGCAGGGCCTGAAGAGTGGCTGTCGCCAGAATTTTTTCACCGGCTTTAACCGTCCCTCCGACCACGCCATAATTATCAAAAGAATACTTACTGGTAATCATGATCATCAGGTTTGTGTTCACCGGTATTTTATCGACATTAAATTCCGCGCTCTTGATGCCGACCAGCCATCCTCTAACGCCGGACTTGCCCTGTTGCTTTCTCTTGTAACCCTCCACGATCGCCGCGGTTTGAGCGATGGCCTCGATTAAGACCAGTGAACTTACCGCATCTCCGTCATAAAGAGGCCATCCGGAATTTACAGTGGCCGAACTGATGGCGGAGTTTTCTTTTACTTCAATAATTCCGGTGATAATTTTTATCTTCTCGCGATGCGGAATTAAACTGTCAATATCAATGTCAAGCATAAGCAACTTTTAGAAAATTTTTCTATAAGCTAATGAAAAAACCGCCCAGAAGTCAACAAGAAATGTACTTCTTTTTATATTAAGTGCTTTTTTTCTTTTTTTACGGTAAATAAGAAAAAAATAATTTGATCGAATGATCTGAATATGAACGATATAAAAGACGACCCTTTTATCAATTTATATAAGAAAATTCTGACGCCGTCCAAAACCGTTTGTCAGAAAGAATTTACTTTTTCCGGATACAGTTACGGCGACGTGTTTGAATTAGCCGCCGGCCTGAAAAAAACCCTGGCGCGGCGCGGCGGAGAGAAAGTTCTTTGCCTTTGCACCGCGAACAAGGCGGTCACTGCCGCATGCGTTCTGGCTTCGCTTGCCGGTTCCTGTAAATTGATCCTGCCTTATTCTTTTTCCGCCCATGCCATGACGGAAATGTATGAGGCCACGGGGTTTAACTTCGCCATAGCCGATCATCCCGAAGAAATACCGGCGGGAGTAGAAATAATAACGCCGCTTCCCGCTGCAAAAGAAAATATTAACCCCGAAATGATCCGTCATCCGGATGAGCCGTTCTTGCGCCTCTTTACCGGGGGGTCCACCGGCAAACCGAAAGTCTGGTCTAAATCTCCCCGCAATTTATTAGCGGAAGCTTTTTATTTAAAGGAAAAATTTGCTCTTTCGGATAAAGACCTTTTTGTGGCTACCGTTCCGCCTTACCATATTTACGGTTTGCTTTTTTCCGTTTTAGTTCCTTTTATCGCTCACGCGCGGATCTTGCCGGATATTTACACCTTTCCGCAGGAAATCATTTCCACGACGAACAAGCATAAAGCCTCAGTGCTGGTCAGCGTGCCCATTCATTACCGCGCCATGAAAGTTGACAATTTGTCGCTTCCTTCTCTCAAGGTCGCTTTCTCTTCCTCCGGAGCGCTGGATCGTTCCGATGGATTGTATTTTTATAAAAAAACGGGATTGGGAATAACGGAAATCTATGGTTCCACGGAAACCGGCGGCGTTGCCGCGCGCAACATCAGCGAACAAACGGATAGCTGGAAGGCTTTTGACACCGTATCCTGGAAGTTGACAGGCAGCAGGCTGTCCGTCAAATCCGATTTTGCATCATGCGAAATGGAGCGCGATGCCGATGGCTTCTGTTTGACCGGAGACGAAGCACGTGAAGACAGGGAAAACCGTTTTGTTTTGTTGGGCAGAGCCGACGGTATTGTGAAGGTCGCCGGTAAAAGAGTTGATTTGCTGGATGTCCAGAATAAAATAAAAACATTGCCTACGGTCAGCGATGCCGTTGTTGTGGCGTTTCCCACGGACAAGGGACGGGAAAGCGTTATCGCGGCAGTGGTTGCCTGCGATCTGACGGAAACACACTTAAAAAAGCTATTAATGGATATGCTGGAGCCCTACGCTGTTCCCCGTCGCGTGAAAATTGTTTCCTCGATAACCAGAACAGCCACCGGTAAAATTGACCGCCGCCGGATTGAAAAATTTTTTCTCACCGATAAAAAATAGTAAACTTGTTTGAGTCGTGATTTTATCAAACACGTTTTTGCCAAAACGAAATGTGATAACCGGCTGTAAATAAGAAGTGTTCGATGAAAGTTGTTATTTGCCGGTAATTATGATACAATTAAATAAAGATATAAAATGATTATTGTTTTCCTGAGTCAATATATATAATTGAAATACTGCGGCATGCATTCAAAAAATGTTAATTGAAGGCAAAATCCTGCATCAAACAGTGTATATTTGATACGAGTTTGCTTTAAGTGAATAAAGTAATGAATCGTAATTTATCCGGTACACCATGACGCTGAATCTGTTGACATTGAAATTCTCAGGTGAGTCATCAAATCTCGAAGAACCATTTCTAAACGATTATTATGAGGTGTCACTCCCTCAAATCCGCCTGTCTCTGGTCTTGGGAGCATTGCTTTATGCGGCATTCGGCCAACTGGACGCGGTGCTCATGCCCGAGCAGAGAGCCACCATGTGGTTTATTCGTTTTTTCGTCGCCTGTCCCGTGTTTTTGGGAACTTATCTGCTCTCCTATTCAAGAATCTTTGAACATTATATGCAGCCCATTCTGGCGGCCAATCTGATTCTTGCCGGCGGGGGCATTGTCGGCATGATTGTTATTGCCCCAAGACCAATCAATTATTATTATTATGCGGGCCTGCTGCTGGTTTTTATGTGGGGTTACTCTTTCGTTCGCATTCGATTTCTCTGGGCGTCATTAGCCGGATGGGTGCAGGTGGCATTATACGAGATCGCCGCCATCTGGATAAGTCCTACGCCGTTTACCGTTCTGTTCAGCAACAATTTCTTTTTTATCAGCGCCAATGCTATTGGAATGCTGGCCTGTTATTCAATTGAGTTCTATGCCCGGCGCGATTTTTTTCTGACAAGGCAGTTGGAGATTGAACGGGAAAATGTCAGTAAGATGAATGAGGAACTGGAAGAAAGAGTCAAAAAGCGAACGGAGGATTATCGCCTTGTTAATATAGCGCTGGAAAAGGAAATCATCGGCCACAAGCGTGCCGAGAAAGCTTTGCGTGAGAGCGAAGAAAAGTATCGGACGCTGGTGGAAAATGCCAGTGATATTGTTTTCCAGACGGATCATGATGGTTTTTTTACTTTCGCCAATGTTTCGATGATTCGTGTTCTGGGATATGAAGAAAAAGAAATGATCGGCAAGCATTATCTGGAGTTGCTCCATCCCGGTATGCATGAAGAAGCCGCTAAATTTTTCAGCGATCAATTTGCACAAAGAATTCAAAACACATATTCGGAATATCCTGTTGTCAAAAAAGACGGCAATGAAATTTGGCTGGGGCAAAATACTCAGTTAATATTTGACAATGGTAAGGTTATAGGTTTTCAGGCGGTTTCCCGCGATATTACCGAACGCAGGCGGCTGGAAAAAGAGTTAAGGGAAAGCGAAGAAAGATACCGCGACCTGAGTATTATTGATGATCTTACGCAGCTTTATAATTCCCGGTATTTTTACTATCAACTGAAGATGGAAATAGACAGGCTTGAACGCCATGAATA
This sequence comes from Deltaproteobacteria bacterium HGW-Deltaproteobacteria-13, assembly GCA_002840555.1. Lineage (GTDB taxonomy): Bacteria > Desulfobacterota > Syntrophia > Syntrophales > Smithellaceae > Smithella. The sequence continues at coordinate 48,024 of PHBJ01000011.1, read as the reverse complement.
TCCCCTGGCGCTTCTGCTTCTCGATCTTGACGATTTCAAGATATTCAACGATACTTACGGCCATATTGAGGGCGACCTGGTTTTGTTTAGGCTTGGCCAGGTGATAAAAAGATGCCTGCGCAAGGAAGATTCGGCCTATCGTTATGGGGGTGAAGAATTCACCATCATTCTGCCCATGACCACAAAGGAGGAAGGCGCTGTTACCGCGGAGAGAATCAGAGAGGAATTTAAAAAAGAGAATTTTTCTCCGGTGCGGGAAAGAAACGTCAACCTTACCGTCAGCATAGGACTTGCTCAGTACAGAAAACAAGAGGAGATGAGGGCTTTTGTCAACCGGGTTGACCACCTGATGTACCGCAGCAAAAAGAACGGAAAAGACAGAATTTGTTTTGAATAATATTAAAAAAACTGCACGATTAAACGAACTGCGGTTATTGGATTCAGATGTTGATCTGATAATAAATACTAAGGAGAGCTAATGCGAGAGGAAATTGAGTATTTGAAGGGTTTGGAGAAAAACGGAGGCCCCAAAGAAAGTCAGTATGAGGAACTTGGCAACTTATATAAATCCATAAATTTGAAGCGTAAAAAAGGAATTATCAGCGACAGTGATATCCAAAAAGCGTGGCATGAATTGCCTAATGTTTTTTTTACGACGGACACCATGCAGGGATATGCGGTTCTCAAGCCTCATGGATACGCCGGTGATTATATGATCATTGAACGAATTTATTCGGGCTGGTTGTCTCCCCATCCCCATCTGGTCAATTGGGATCATTATTTTCACGCTCAGGCGGCGCCCCGTGCGATTTTAAACCGGAAAAAATATTTTGTTGATCTCTTGCGATCTCTTCGGGCTGAAAAGACGAAGGGCACGGTTTTAAATATAGGCTGCGGTCCGATACAGGATGTTGTGGAATTTTTGTCAGAAGGAAATTCTCAGATACTATTTGAGTGTGTCGATTACGATAAGAATGCCATAGAGTATTCGTTCAACAAAGCGAAGGATAAAGGTTTGTTGAATAATATTGAATTTCATCGTGAAAACGCTTTCAAGTTCAAACCGTCTAAACAATTTGATTTAATCTGGTCAGCGGGGCTTTTCGATTATCTGGACGACGAAATTTTTAAAAAGTTATTAATGAAGCAGCTGGCTTTTGTGAAATCCGGTGGAGAGTTGGTGGTCGGGAATTTTTCTCTGAATAATCCTTCCCGGGATTACATGGAGTTTGGCCATTGGTTTCTTCATCATCGTTCACCCGATGATTTGATTAGAATAGCGAGCGAATGCGACGTTCCCAGCAGGAATATTGCCGTGAAATCGGAGTCGTTGGGCGTGAATCTGTTTTTGCACATTACCCGATGAGCAGCCGGAAACGCTTTTATAAAATTATCGTTTATATTTTCCCATGAGCTGCGTTTCGGCCAGAACGTGCCCTTTCATGGCTTTGAGCAGGTCTTCTTTTGTCAATCCTGCTTTAAGATTCAGCATGGTATCCAAAGCGAACAATTTAAAATAGTAGCGGTGTGTGCCGCCGGGAGGACAGGGGCCATCGTAGCCATAACGCCCGGAAGTGTTTTTGCCGTTTTTCCCCAATCCGGCGATTTCTTCCTGACGGGATACTTTTTCCGGCAAAGAATTAACATTCGCCGGCAGATCGAAGATGACCCAGTGCACCCAGATGCCCGCAGGCGCGTCGGGATCATCGCAGATCAGCGCGAAGCTTTTTACCTTTTCAGGCGCTTTGCTCCAGGAAAGCGGCGGCGAAATGTTCTGTCCGTCACAGGTATATTTTGCCGGAATCATTCCTTCATGATTAAACGACGAACTTGTTATTTCCATAATTGTTCCTCCTTTTCTTTGAGCATGGACTTGATCTTTTGCCTTCAGCGTTTCTGCACTGCCGGCAATGAAACAAACGGTCAGAAAAAAACAAAACAGATATTTCCCCATTTTCTTTTATTTCCTCCGAAAAATAAGGCTGGTTTAATGGACGCTATTTTAGCCGGAGATTTTAATGCCGTCAATAGTCCTTGTGAACGATGTTGACACATACCCTTCCTGTGGTATGATGATGCCGGTGCCACAGATGAATGGTTTGGCAAGGCTGCATGATGGACATCAATGAACAGATAATGCGGGAAATGGGCGTGCATGGGAAACTATGGAACGCGATGCATGAAGGATATTTCTCAGATTCCGTCATCGCTCGTCCCCTGATAACGAAGATTGTTCAGTATCTGTCGGATTCTGATACGGATGTGCTGGTGGATCTGGGAGGCGGGACGGGGTTCGTTCTGTTAGAACTCATCTCGCAAGGCGCAGCTCAAAACATGGTTCCTGTGAATCTGGACTGTTCCGCCGTACAACTGGAGGCCATGGAAAAGAAAGGGATCTCCTGTATCAACGGTCTGATTTCCGATTTCCGCAGGAATAATCTTGCCGCACCCGACAAAAGGATTTTTTTTATTATGCGCTCCGTGCTGCACTACTTCGGCAGGGACGGGTTGAATCCGGTCCTTCGCCACATTCGCAATCAGGCCCGGGCCGGAGAGATGTTCATCCACCAGACCGCCTGTTTCGAGAATGCCGTGGAGGCGCAATGCATCAATCTTCTGTATAAAGAGATGGGCACCCGGAAGTGGTACCCGACAATCAGCGAACTGCGCGGCTGTATGGCTGATACAAATTGGCAAGTGATCGATATCGCTCCTGCGCCGCCGTTGAAATTATCCTCTGTTGAACTCGGTCGGCGGTACGGATTGGATGCACAGACTTTCACGAAAATCTGCGATAGGTTGACGGGGGAGTTTGGCGAAATGGAGAATGTTTTTCGGCGCACACCTGATGGTTTCGTCGCTTATCTTCATTACCGGATTTGTGTTGCGATGGCCGCCTGAGAAAAGCGGGGGAAAAGTTAAAACGCTTTTCCGGTATGCTGTGACGCTTTTCAAAGAAGGGGGCGAGTGGAAGATTTGCTCCGGATTGACCAGTGTTCCGTTCGTGTCCGGAACTACTCGTTCTGAGCGGCAGGCGAACCGGATGATGTTCATGCCCGCTTTTTGCCCGGCGTCAAAGCAGGCAAGGTTGTTCGTCTTTCAATAACGTAATGATGGGGGGAGCGAAAAATATGAAAAGAGTATTAATGACTTTATTGGCGGTGGCTGTTTTCTGTCTGCCGGCCGGCGCCTGGGCCAAGACATCCGGCAATTCGTCCGCGCGGGACATACTGATCAAGAGCCAGGTTGAGACGGCGGTTAGCATGCTCCAGGTTCTTGCCTATAAACAGGCACAAGGCGAGATGTCGCTGGACGAGGCAAAGAAACTGGGGGCTGACCTGCTTCGCAACATGAGTTACGGCAAAGACGGCTATTTCTGGGCAGACACAAACGAAGGTGTCAATGTCGTCCTCTACGGCAGAAAAGATACGGAGGGACGCAACCGGTTCGAGGATAAGGACGCTAAAGGCGTCTATTACATTAAGGAATTTCTTCGCAAGGCTAAATCGGGCGGCGGCTATGTTGAATATATTTTCACCAAGAAGGGGAAAACCGAGCCCTTGGCGAAGCGGGCGTATGTGATGTCCTTTGCTCCCTTCGGATGGGTCATCGGCACGGGATATTACCGGGCAGATGCCGCGCATGGGAAAATGACTCAGTCATCTGATGCTTTGACCCGGGCGACCGCAGACTTGGATGCCGGCATTTTAAATATCTTAAACGAGCTCGGTAATACACTTTCTCATGCGGCAAAAGAAACAGGAAAGCTTGGACTTCATAACGAAGCTGAGATAAGAAAACTCCTTCAGAAAAATTACAATGACGGAAAACCTCATGTCATCAATTCCGCATTCATCGACGGCAAGGGAATGATGAAGATGATCGAACCGGATCAATACCGTAAGTATGAAGGATCGGACATCTCTCAACAGGAAGCTGTCATTAAGATGCTGAAGACAAAAAAGCCCCGGATGGGAAATTTATTTCTTGCCGTTGAAGGCATAAAATCAGTCGATATTGAATGTCCTGTTTTTTCAAAAGGACAGCAATTCCTCGGCTCTGTCAGTGTTCTGGTAAAACCGGATGAATTAATTCGTTCGGTTGCCGCCGCTATTGAAAAAGATGCGGGCGTACATTGCTGGGTCATGCAGAAAGACGGGGTGATTCTTTATGAAACGGATCCGGCGCAGACAGGGCTTAATATCTTTTCAGATGATCTCTATAAAAATTATCCAGAATTAATTGCTTTGGGCAAGAGGATGGTCAAGGAGAAGAAGGGGAAAGGCTTCTATACCTTCCAGGCTCTTGGAACAAAGAGTATCGTAAAGAAACAGGCGGCGTGGAAAACAATCCATTTCTTTAATAACGACTGGATTGTTGTGGCGTACAGGGAAATAAAATAATAACTTAAATATCCGGTAACAATGAGGAGGGATCAGATGATCAAGAAAAGTTTTAAAAGTTATGGAATGATTGTATTGCTTGCGGCGATTTTTTTTATGATTAACGCCAGTGCCGGTTTCGCCCAGCCCGCTCAGGACAAATCCATTGAATGCAGCAAGGAAATCGCAAAAACGGTTGTCCATACGACGGCTTTGGGATTAGGTAATATTTTGAAAGACGTAAAAGGCGAAGAAAAACGCATCGCTCTTATTCGTGCCTTTGTCGGTCCGATACGCTTTTATCCGGATAACTCAGGATATTTTTACGTTTACGATTTCCAATGTGTGAATATTGCTCACGCGACGCAAAAAGATTTACAGGGCAAGAATCTTTATGATCATAAAGACGCCAAAGGCAAATATGTTATCCGCGAGTTGAGCGCTGCGGCGAAGAAGGGCGGAGGTTTCGTTGAGTTCTACTGGTTGAAACCCGGCGCCAAAGGTGAACAGAAAAAACTGGGTTATGTTGAGCCTGTTCCGGGAACAAAATATTTTATCGGAACCGGTGTCTATCTGCCATAGACGTTCATTAGTAATGCGGATAAGTTCGCCTCAATGATGTCATTCCCCGGCTTGACCGGGGAATCCAGTATAGAAATAATAGAGCGATGTTATGTTTTGCCCGAAATGTAAAAGCGAATACAGGGAAGGACTTTATCAATGCTCCGATTGCGGCGTTGATCTTGTTGCCTCGTTGCCGCCGGAACCGGAAACAGGGGTTGGTTATGTGGATTTTGTGGAAGTCTTCTCCACTTATCAACAAAGCGATATCGCGTTCATTAAATCCGTCCTGGATGGCGAAGACATTACTTATTATTTTGAGGGAGAAAACTCTAACTTAATGGTTGGAGGAGGAGCTTACGCCCGCCTTTTGGTAAAAGCCGAAGAAGCTCAACGGACAATCGAGATTTTACAGGATATGGGATTTTTGGAAAAAAATTAAATATTTATGAAATAATTTTCCGTAAACGCTTTGACTCATTCCAAACGAACATCGAAAACCCAATGCTTCCCTTATCCGTAAACCAGCTTTAATTTGGCATTGAATTTAAGTTTATGCTATAGGGTCCCAAGCATTTATGCTTCAGGAGAATTGCAACGAATGATCTACAATGAAGAATTTGAAACCCTGCCCCGGGAAGCTCTGGGAGCGCTGCAACTCAAAAGACTGCAACAGGTCGTGTCAAGGGTTCACAGCAATGTTGATTTCTATAAAAAATCTTTTGATAAAGCAGGCGTTTCGCCCGCTGATCTGAAAACGCTCGACGATCTTCAGCGTTTTCCTTTTACCACCAAACAGGATTTACGGGATAATTATCCTTTCGGATTATTTGCCACGCCGATGAGCAATGTCGTCCGTCTGCATGCCTCGTCGGGCACAACCGGCGCGTCCACCGTGGCCGGCTACACAAAGCGCGATATCGAAATCTGGGCGGAATTGATGGGGCGCTGCTTTGTGGCCGCGGGTCTCACCAAAAATGACATTATCCATAACGCATACGGTTACGGCCTGTTCACCGGGGGCTTGGGCGCACATTACGGCGCGGAAAAAATCGGCGCCAGTGTGATTCCGATGTCCGGCGGCAACACCAAACGCCAGATTATGATATTGCAGGATTTCCGGCCGACGGCTATTTGCTGCACGCCGTCCTACGCGCTCAATCTGGCCGAACAGGGGCGGGCCATGGGCGTGGATATGCGCGCGCTGGCGCTTCGCGTGGGCATTTTCGGCGCGGAACCCTGGAGCGAAAAGATGCGCGCCGAAATTGAAAAAGCTCTGAATATCACGGCGATGAATATTTACGGCCTGTCTGAAATCATGGGGCCGGGAGTGGCGATGGAGTGCTCCGAGGTGCGCGAAGGCATGCATATCTTTGAAGATCATTTCCTCGTGGAAACCATCAATCCGAAAACCGGAGAGGTGCTCCCTCCCGGCGAAGAAGGTGAGCTGGTTTTTACAACACTCACCAAGGAAGCCGTTCCGCTCATCCGCTACCGGACGCGCGATATTTCCCGTTTGAATACGGCACCCTGCCGCTGCGGACGGACATACCATCGCATGGGGCGCGTCATGGGACGCAGCGACGACATGCTCATCATCCGCGGTGTCAATGTTTTCCCCTCGCAGATTGAAGCGGTGATGGTGGGCATCGAAGGATTGGAGCCGCACTATCAGCTCATCGTGGATCGCGAAGGCACGCTCGATACCCTCGAGGTCCAGGTCGAATTAACGGAAAAACAGTTTGCCGGCGCTGATGAAGTCAAGGTGCTCCAGAAACTGGAGGGGCAGCTGAAGAAAGACATGAAGGATTATCTGGGCATTACCGCCAAGGTCAAATTGGTGGAACCCAATACCATAGCGCGTTCAGAAGGCAAAGCCACCCGTGTGATTGATAAGAGAAAGCTTTAGGCTGTAAGGCCAAAGGAGCTGTAAACGCAGGAAAGAAACGCCAGGCGATCTTTTCATGAATCACCGTCTACCCGTATTGGTAACAATCATTTCATCAGTTGTCGAACGCTCGTACAGATGCGCTCTACATTGGGGAGAGCCTGATCTTCGAGATTTCGATTGTAAGGAATAGTCGTCTGCGTGCAAACGCGCGCATACTTGCATGAAAGACCTGCTTCCAGCACAACCGCTGATAATTCACCCGATAAACCGAAGGTTTCATAATCTTCATCCACCACTAACAGACGCCCGGTTTGCTTAACTGCTTTGCAGAGAGTCGTTTTATCCAAAGGAGAAACGGTTCGCAAGTCCAGCACGCCTGCGGAAATTCCCTCCGCTTCGAGGATTTTAGCAGCCTCTAAAGCGCGGTGCACACTAACCCCCAAGCTGACAATTGTTACATCGCTTCCCGTCCGGCGAAGGGCGGCCTCCCCCAGAGGAATCGGTTCCCATTTTGAAGGCACTTCGCCTTTTGCGCCTTCGGCAGGGATATCGTAGCTGACAGTTTTTCTTGCTCCTGAGCCCAGGAACTCCAGCCAGGACTCCGAAAGCAGTTTATGTTCGAGGAAAATTACCGGGCCGTTATTTTGCAGCGAGGCCAGCATCAGACCGCCCGCGTCAGCCGGTGTGGATGGAACCACTACCGTCAGCCCCGGAATGTGCGCAAGCCATCCCCACAGCGACTGTTCATGCTGCCCGCCGTCGCCGTAGCCTCCGCCGCAAGGCGCGCGCACGACCATGGGCACGGTCCATTTGCCTCCGGAAAAAGCTTCTGTTTTGGCCGCATGATTCAGCAGCGCATCCACGCAGACTCCAAAGAAATCCACCATATACATTTCCACAACAGGGCGCAGTCCGGCCATGGCAGCGGTGACTCCCGCCCCCAGGAATGCGCTTTCGCTGATCGGTGTGCCTCGCACACGCTTGGGTCCAAAGCGCACCAGAAGATCACGCCTGACGAGAGGAATATCTTCGCCGAACACAACAATGCGGGGATCATCAGCCATTGCCTGGGCCAGAGCGTCATCGGCCGCCTGCGTGAAGAACATGGTTTTCATGACGGCACCTCCCCGAGGACAATTTTAAGGATATTGTTTATATCTTTTTCCAGTTGGTCCTCCAGTTCCTTCAATCGGACCGGGTCTGACTGCAGAGCCGCGCGGGTGTGAAGAAGCGGGTCGTTTGCCGGATCGCGGCGCGGATCGCGCAGAGTCGTGATGACGGAAGACATAACATTTTTCAAACCGGCAAGCCGCTCGCTCAGGGCCGCGCCGTCCAATCGCAGAATAGACTTGGTCAGGCCGATGGCCACTTTCGGCATTTCTTTGAGAGGATCACGCACGATCCTTATCGGCTGAAATCCCAGAAAATGGCCTTCAAAATGTACGCATCGGGCATGCAGGAAGATGGGTCCCTCGCCGGAGCGGATACGTTCGATTGCTGTCCCTGCGGTATCCCAAACCTTGGCGGCATCGCATCCTTCAAAGTCAAGAGCGGGGACGCCCAGCCCGCGGGCCCGTTCGTTCAAATCCCCGCCGGTCGAGCTTTCCGATTTTGTGGTTATGGCCCATCCGTCATCCTTGCAGACAAACAACACCGGCAATTTCCAGATGGCAGCCAGATTCATCGATTCCATCAACATACCCTGGTTCATGGCTCCATCGCCGAAAAAGGCAACGGCAATCGCGCCGGGGCGCGAATATTGCGCCGCCAGGGCAAAGCCTGCCGCCGCCGGTCCTTCGGATCCCACGATTCCCGAGGAAGCGGCCAGATGTTCTTTGGAAAATAGATGCATATGTCCGCCCATCCCGCCGCAAAGGCCGTCTTTATAACCGAGAAATTCCCTGAGGAGCAAGATGGGGTCTACGCCGCGCATGAGCATAGCCGCCGTTCCGCGGTGATCCAGTGCCATGGCATCGCCATCATTTAAGTGTGAAACCACGCCGGCGATAATCGCCTCTTCGCCTGTTCCAAGATGCATCTCGCCGGAGATCAAACCCTCATGCCAGAGTTTTGCTGTGGCTTCTTCGAACAAACGGCTTTTGAGCATCAGGGCGTAAAGAGACCATAAATCGGATGGCATAATTGTCTTTCCTCGTTGCAAGCTAACGGTTCAGATTTATATATCCAAATGGCTTTTTTGAAATGTCTGCGCGATTTTACTTCGTTTCATTAAATGTGTAAATAAAAAATATCCCTGAAAATTAAAATAGAAGAACATTTCAGCAGGCGAATAGCGTCATGTGCGGTTGCTTCCCGCCTTCTCCTCGGCACTTATTGCACTGTCTTGCCGCAGCAAAAGGCAAGCATGACAGTCAGTTACCGTGTCCGGCTCTATGTCTCTTAGAGGCTGTCGATAACTTTTTGGAGTTTTGCTTGTACCTGGTTTCCGATGGCTCGCAACTCTTCATTGCCAATCGCTTGCATTGAGGCAGCCGGATCTATGGCGGAAACCTCAACTTTTCCGCCGTCAATTTCCTGAACAACGACATTGCACGGAAGCATTGTTCCTACTTTGTTTTCAATTTGCAATGCTTTGAAGGCAAACAGAGGGTTACATGCTCCCAATATTCGATATTTGCGAAAATCAACGTCCAATTTATTCTTTAATGTCGCTTTAACATCGATGTCGGTCAAAACGCCGAAACCTTCTTTCTTCAATTCATCAACTACTTTGATGATCGCGTCATCAAACGGGACAGCCATTGTGGTACTGAAATAATATTTCATTTTTTTCTCCTTTCTTTTCATTGGAAAAAATTATCCGGTGCGTAGCGATCGGCTAAATGGGCTTTATTTTTCAAATATATATGGCCAAACCAAGAGACGTTTTTACCTCACATTAGTGTTTAATTTAAAAATAAAGCAATTGTATATTGTTTTTATAAATTAAATTAATGTTTCGAAATGAAAAAATCAACCGGGGCGCAGGATATTCTGGATATTCTTTATCCTCAGGTGTGAGACAGTTTCAGCCCGATAATGCCCGAATGATTAATGTTACTGATGCTATGCGAAACAGGGTTGCCGGATCTTTGGAGAAGATAATCCCCACCACGAACGTGCCTGCTGCTCCGATCCCTGTCCAGATCGCACAGGCAGTTCCGAGATTGGACTCCCCGGATCAACCGGGGAATCCAATGGAGTAGTTTTTACTTGATCTCCGCGTGGTAGCTTTGCAGAGATTTTGCCCGCCCATGTCCCTGTTGGAAAGCGGCGATGCCCTTCACTGCGGCGACGGCCGCTGCGATTGTGGTGATATAAGGTATTTTATATTTGATCGCCGCTTTGCGGATGTAGGAATCGTCATATTTGCTGAGGCGTCCTGCCGGGGTGTTGATCACCAGTTGAATCTCGCCGTTTTTGATGGCGTCAACAATGTTGGGTCTGCCCTCGTGCATCTTTAATATTTTTTCAGCGGCTATTCCGTTTTCTTTCAGAAATTTGTAAGTGCCTTCCGATGCTCTGATCTTAAAGCCGATTTTCTTGAACGCGCGCGCCGCTTCCAGAACGCCGTCTTTATCCTTTTCTTCCACGGTAATTAGAACCGTGCCTTCCGAAGGAAGATTCTGCTGGGTGGCTTCCTGCGCCTTGTAATAAGCCAGGCCGAAGGAATCAGCAAGTCCCAGAACTTCACCGGTTGAGCGCATTTCCGGCCCTAAAACCGGATCCACTTCGGGATACATGTTGAAGGGGAACACAGCTTCCTTCACGCCGAAATGATGAAACGTTTTATTTTTTAATTTTAAATCCTTAAGCTTCTTGCCCAGCATGATTTGCGTAGCCAGGCGCGCCATGGAAATATTGCAGACCTTGGAGACCAGCGGCACCGTCCGTGACGCGCGGGGATTGGCTTCCAGAATGTAAACGACATCATTGGCGATGGCGTACTGAATATTCATTAATCCGACTACGCCGAATTCCACGGCGATTTTTTTCGTGTATTCATTGATTGTCTCAATGTGGCGCAGCGGAATGCTGACCGGCGGAATGACGCAGGCGGAATCGCCGGAATGAACACCGGCAAGCTCGATGTGTTCCATCACCGCCGGGACAAAGGCGTCCGTGCCGTCGGAGATGGCGTCGGCTTCGGCTTCGATGGCGTTTTCCAGGAACTTGTCAATCAGAATCGGCCGGTCCGGCGTGACGCCGACTGCCGCGTTGACGTAGCGTTTGAGCATTTCTTCGTCGTGCACGACTTCCATGCCTCGTCCGCCCAACACGTAAGAAGGTCGAACCATCAGCGGATAACCGATTCCGTTGGCGATTTTGAGCGCCTGTTCCAGATTGCTGGCCATGCCGGATTTGGGCATGGGGATGCCCAGTTTGTCCATCATCTTACGGAAACGGTCGCGGTCTTCAGCCAGATCAATCGTTTCCGGCGATGTGCCGATTATTTTCACGCCCGCCCTGGCGAGATCCGCCGCGATATTCAGCGGAGTCTGGCCGCCGAACTGGACGATGACGCCCTCGGGTTTTTCCTTTTCGTAAATGCTCAAAACATCTTCCACGGTGAGCGGCTCGAAATAAAGTTTGTTGGATGTGTCATAATCCGTGGAAACGGTTTCGGGGTTGCAGTTGACCATGATGGATTCGATTCCCTCATCGCGCAGGGCAAAGGCCGCGTGCACACAGCAGTAATCAAATTCGATTCCCTGTCCGATGCGGTTGGGGCCGCCGCCCAGAACCATAATCTTGCGGTTGGAGGTTACGGAAACCGTATCGGGCGCGTTGTAGGTGGAAAAATAATACGCCGCGTTTTCTACGCCGCTGACCGGCACGGCTTCCCAGGCTTCAGTGATTCCCAAGGCAAGGCGCTGTTTGCGGATATCTTCTTCTTTCTTGTCCAGAATCTGCGCCAGATATCTATCAGCGAAACCGTCCTTTTTCGCTTGAATCAGTAAATCATCAGGCAGCTTCTTGTTCTTGTACTGGAGAATTTTTTCTTCCAGCTCGACCAGTTCCTTCATCTGTCCGATAAAAAATTTCTTAATATAAGTTTTGGCGCAAAGTGTATCCACCGCCGCTCCCTTGCGCAGAGCTTCATACATAATGAATTGCCGTTCGCTGGAAGGCTCGGAAAGCATCTCCATCAATTCGTCAAGCGATTTTGTGTTGAAGTCTTTGACAAAGCCCAGTCCGTAACGTTTTTTCTCCAGAGAGCGGATGGATTTTTGAAAAGCTTCCTTGTAATTTTTGCCGATGCTCATAACTTCGCCGACGGCACGCATCTGCGTGCCCAGCTTGTCTTGCGCTCCGGGGAATTTTTCAAAATCCCAGCGCGAGAATTTCACGACAACGTAGTCCCCGGACGGTGTGTATTTTTCCAGAGATCCGTCGCGCCAGTAAGGAATTTCATCCATTGTCACGCCGGAGGCGAGAATGGAGGAAATGAGCGCTATGGGGAAACCGGTGGCTTTCGATGCCAGCGCCGAAGAGCGCGACGTACGCGGATTAATTTCAATAACTACCACGCGATCGGTTTTTGGATCATGCGCGAACTGCACGTTAGTGCCGCCGATAACCTGTATCGCTTCCACGATATCATAAGAATATTTCTGAAGGCGTTTCTGCAGTTCGGGGGAAATGGTCAGCATGGGCGCGGTGCAGTAGGAATCGCCGGTGTGCACGCCCATCGCGTCAACATTTTCGATAAAGCAGACGGTAATCATCTGGTTTTTCGCGTCGCGGACGACTTCCAGTTCCAGCTCTTCCCATCCGATAACCGACTCTTCAATCAGGATCTGGCCGATGAGGCTGGCCGAAATGCCGCGGCTGGCGATGACGCGCAGCTCTTCCAGATTATAAACAATGCCGCCGCCGGTGCCGCCCATCGTATAGGCCGGCCGGATGACAACGGGGTAGCCCATTTTCCCGGCAATCTTTTCCGCTTCTTCCACGGAAGTGGCCGGCGAGCTTGCGGGCATTTCGATGCCGAGCTTGTTCATCGTTTCTTTGAAAGCGATTCTGTCTTCGCCGCGCTCGATGGCGTCAACCTGAACGCCGATGACCTTTACCCCGTGCTTTTCTAAAACGCCTTTTTTGTAAAGTTCCGAGGTGAGATTGAGTCCTGTCTGCCCGCCGAGATTGGGGAGGATAGCGTCCGGTTTTTCATTTTCGATAATTTCGGTCAATGTCTGTAAATTAAGAGGCTCGATATAGGTGACATCGGCCATTCCCGGATCGGTCATAATCGTTGCCGGATTGGAATTTACCAGCACTATTTGGTAGCCCAGTTTACGCAGCGCCTTGCAGGCCTGAGTTCCCGAATAATCAAATTCACACGCCTGTCCGATAACGATAGGCCCCGAGCCGATAATCAAAACTTTTTTTATATCTGTTCGTTTTCCCATAGTTGAACCTCTCAGTTTCCCATTGATTTATTTTTATACATTTATGTATTCTATTGAGAACAAATTTGTTGCGGGAGTATACGTAGATTGGCCTAACGTGTCAAAGGAATTGTGACGCAAAAAGCACAAATCACAGGTCTGAACCCCAAAGCAGGCTTTGGCTGCGATTCTCAAACAAAATCCAGAGGATCATGCCTTTGGCTTTGCAGGATTGTTAGATAAGCTATGCACGCGGGATAATTTTCGATATTCTTTGACTATGGGATAATTCGACTATCAAACTTTAATGAGCTTCGCTTTTAAAAGTTTGAGCCTCATTACGGTTTGCAAGTTTCAGTGCGCTATGTTTCTAAAACCTGGGTCTCATTAAGATTTGAGTTTTACAATAAATTAAAGATTTGATTTATCTAACTTATTTTCTTTTGTCCGGATGTTCCGCTTCAACTGTTATTCCAATGCCGCCGCGCACGGCAAAATCCGCGCTGACCTTGCACCAGCGAGGCTTAAGCGCCGCGACCAGGTCATCGAGAATTATATTCGTGACGTGTTCGTGAAAAACGCCTTCATCGCGGAAGGACCACAAGTACAATTTCAGCGATTTGGATTCGATAATTTTCTTATCCGGTATGTATTGAATTTTTATTTTGGCAAAATCAGGCTGGCCTGTCTTGGGACAGACGCAGGTAAATTCTTCGGTCTGCAGGGTAACTACATAATCGCGGCTGTTGTTGTGGTTGGGAAATGTCTCGAGCTTACGCACCGGTTTTGCCGGTTTTCCCAGCAGCGTTAAACCTGCCAGATCGTTTATTTTTGTGTTTTTCGGCATCGCTTTACCCCGAATAAAAATAATATATTCGTTTACCGAAAGTAGGGTATAATATCAAGAACAATCATTTAGGAAACGAAAAATATTAATCCTGCTGTTTTTGCGTTGGATTGATAAAAAAATCAAATAAGGAGAAAATACGGTAATGACGGACAATAAGACATCAATTCCCGAAAATACCTGGAAATGCAGTAATTGCGGCAACACAATCGTGGAAATTAAGCCGCCTGAAGTTTGCCCGGTCTGCAATCAGAAATGTGAATTTCTAAATGTGACCTGCTACCAGCCCGATTGCGGTTTTACGGGCATGGATAAACGGCTGAAGTAAGATCTTAAATTAATCCTGAATACCCTGAATGTATTGAGCAATAATATGCCCGGCTTTTTCGCTGTGCGTTTCCATATTGCTTTCCAGTTCTATATAAGTAGATTTAGTGACTACCTTTAAAAGACGCTTGATGTTGTCGGCGTCATGGAGTGTGTCCTTGGTAGCACCTATAATAAGACACGGAATGTCGACGCTGTCGGGATTTTCCCAGATCGAGTAATTCTTGATCGCAAGCGCGTTAGCCTTCAGTTTGTAAGGATCTGCACAATCCAGCGTGTTTTCATATTTTTCGATCTGTTCCTTGCAATCTTTTTTATCCAGCCGGAAGTTTTTTAGATACCATTTTATCAGAGGCTTCACACTCAGGTAGAGCGACGGATGAATGGCCGGAATGATTGATCCCAGTACCTTGGGGAATCTGAATTCGGTATTGGGCGCGATCAACACGGCGTATTGCGGTTTTCTGCCTTCCGATCTGCAATATTCCAGAATGGCGGAAGCGCCCAGAGAACTGCCTGCGAGAATAAACTTTTCAGACGGCGAGATGTCTTTTTTGATCATCTCGCCGATATCCAGTTTAAGACGTTCCATGGAGAAACTTACTTTTCTGACATCAGGAACTTTTGATGAATGTTTTTCCCTTGATTCCAGGTAAATAATCCTGTGCTCTGACGTCAGAACTTTCAGCACGTCTTTCCATCCCGAAATCAATGAAATCCATCCGGCCACAAAAAGAATAACGGGTTTCTCAGGAGAGACATTTTTTGGAGTGAACTCAATTATCTTGACAGAAACCCCGTCTGAAACTTCCAACATGTATTCTTTCACACTCGTTGACTGGGCAGCGTATGAAGAATAATCCATTATTCGTTATCCTAGATTATTTCCATTTGATGGCGCTTCTACAGTAATCTATTCAGGGTCAATCGGGAATCTCTTTATCAATATAACGAAAATGAAGGACGGCTTCCCCTCACTTCCTATTGCCCGGGAATAACTATTTTCGAAGCTTCCTGACGTCTCATTTCCTCCGCCTCGGCAATCATCGCCTGAACGGTTTTTTCAATCGCTTCCGGCAGCTTGGCGGCGGCTTCACTTAAGTTTTTTACGCCTTCAATAAGACATTGAACGGGAATCGGGCCATTGGGCGACATGAGCTGGGTCATGCCGGTGAAAATAGCTTCCCTGCTTTCGTCGACCGAACCGTCAATCTTGACGGGCGTCAGGCGTCTGATAGTGGCAAAAGTCAGATCGGTGAAGGATTCTTCCCTGTAAAGATTGTTGGGATCTATTTTAATATCCGTTATTTTTGTTCCGCTTGCGTTATTCATGATTAATCTCCTTGTGTATATTGGGGTTTTATTTTTTTATGCCCCGAAAAAACAATGGAAACTGCAAGCTAAACGGCCTCCCCTTTTTTCGGATCATGACTTACTTCAATCTTATTGAAAAACCAGTTACGTTAAATTAAGGAAAACTTCAATGAAAAAAAACGGGCAGGAAATTATTATCTCCTGCCCGGGTAAAAAGTATTGCTGCTTAGCGGTATTCGCTTTTGAAGATCTGCCAATTGGCGCTGTCAGACTGCTGCCAGATGATGATCGCATTGCCGTTATCGTCCATCGCCGCCTGAGGGTAAATAGCCGGGCTCCCGTCGGGACTTATGTTGTCGGCAAGACCTGACGGATTAGTCCATGTTCCGTTCTTGTACTCGCTTTTGAAGATCTGATCAGTGGCGCCGTCGTATTGAGTCCAAACGATGATGGCATTGCCGCTGTCGTTGATATCCACCTGAGGGAAACCGGCGTTCTGCCCATCGGGGCTGATGTTGTCGGAGAGACTTGAAGGATGTACCCAAACTCTGCTCGGGTTCCGATATTCGCTTTTGAATATCTGTAAATTTGCGCCGTCAGATTGGAACCAGACAATAACAGTATTGCCGTTATGATCCATTGCCACTTGCGGCAAGAAAGCATCCTGCCCGTCGGGGCTGATGTGGACGGAGAGATCTGACGGATTAATCCAGAAACTATTCCTGTACTCGCTTTTAAATATCTGAACATTAGCGCCGTCAGATTGCATCCAGACGATTATTGCATTGCCGTTGTTGCCCATGGCCAATTGAGGTAATCCGGCATTCTGCCCTGCGGGGCTGATGCCGTCTGTCAGGTCTGGATAAGACCAGGCACCGCTCCTGTACTCGCTTTTAAATATCCGCGAATTGGCGCCGTCAGATTGATACCAGACGATTATAGCATTGCCGTTATCGTCCATCGCCACTTGGGGGAAAGCTGCATTCTGCCCATCGGGGCTGATGTTGTCGTCGAGGCTTAACGGGTTAGTCCAAGTCCCACTCCTGTACTCGCTTTTGAATATCTGCGAATTGGCTCCGTTCGATTGTGCCCAGACAATTAAAGCGTTGCCGTTATTATCCATCGCCACCTGAGGGAAATAGGCTTCCTGCCCATCGGGACTGATGTTGTCGTCGAGGCTTAACGGGTTAGTCCAGGTCCCGTTCCTGTATTCACTTTTAAATATCTGCGAATTGGCGCCGTTAGACTGCTCCCAGACAATAATGGCATTGCCGTTATCGTCCATGGCCACTTTAGGTAATCCGGCATTCTGCCCGCTAATGCTGATGTGGTCGCCGAGACCTGAAGGATGATGCCAAACGCCTCCTCTGAATTCGCTTTTGAATATCTGTGAAGTGGCGCCGTCAGACTGCGTCCAGACGATGATAGCATTGCCTTGATTATCCATGGCTACATTACGTTTATTTTCCACGGTAAAGGGATTGCCGCCACCGTCTATCGCTATTGTAGGAAGAATGGCATTTTGCCCATTGGGACTGATGTTGTCGGAGAGACTTGCGGGGTGATGCCAGGCGCGGGTGACCGTCACGGTAACCGTATAAGTCGTTGTTGATCCATCCGCCGCAGTTACCGTATAGGTCAGCGGAGAGACAAAATTATTTGCCGTTACTCCGCTTGCCTGTGCTGCTGTTCCTACTTTAACGCCGGCGCCTGTTGTTGTGAATGTTGCCACCAGAGAATAAATATTTGTTAATGACGGCACTGTAACCGCTATTGTTTTGCCTGTCTCATTGATCGTTCCGTCAATACCGTTCAGAGAATATTCGGTAATCGCTTTTTCCGATGATAACGGAGCATCATCACTTTTTCCACATCCGCTAAGAAAGATCACCGCAAATATCCAAATAATCAGCAATGATACCAATAGTCCTCTGGTTCTCATAATAGTCTCCCAAAATTATTTTAGCAGTACTTAATGGATATGTTCATGGTGGCAATTATTCTTTATCTCTAAAGGATTGCCCGTATCATACAGATACCGATAATAATTTCAATATGAATTTTTAATGGGCGGATGCGGTAGTCCCTTTTTTCCCATCCTTAATCTTTTATTTTAAAGTCAGTCGCGTTAAATGATTGAAGAAATTAATCATTATTTTACGCCCGTCTTAAAAAAATCGATCTTTGTCAGCAAGGACAATCCCTCCGTTGAAAGCGTATGCTGACTTATAATATTTGTAAACGAGTTCTCTTCGTTGACCCGACAGATTAACCTTTAGCTTCCCGGTTAAGTCATAGGATTGAGCAGAAGTTCAAGCATTTAAAAAAATAAGGAAGTACTAATTGTGAAAAGCAGGCAGATCGCTGTAGTATTCGACACGGAATAGACAGAAAACTTCACTCTGTCTGTGGCAACAAGGGGTGTCATTATAATAGTAGGTACGCCGTGGTAAATTCAGTTTAATCAAGAAAAGGATATCTCAAAAAATATCATGGGGTGCCCTTCTTAAATTCGGCCATTCTTCCTTCTGGTTGAAGAATGGCCGAAAAGAGCTTAGCGCCAAATGAACAAGATAATCACTTTAGTAAAAACTTTCTTATTAAGGCTTGGTTGAATCGTATTGTGGGCCGTCGTCGACGCAAACTTTGCCTTGCCCCTGATCGTGCGGGACACATACCTTCACAACACTTTCACATTTGCCACCTTTCCCGTCCTGTGCGGAAAAGCCAATTTGGTAAACTCTTCCATTGCCGTTGCCTGATCGCTCCGATCTTACCTGCAAGGGATTTATTACAGCGTCAGGTGAAGTATCGCCATCACCCAAACCGTTTACAGTTTCATCCTGTTTAATGTAATCGACATTAATTGTTACCGGGTCCCCATCAGGATCGGCTACACCAGCAATGTTAATATTTTGGTATTTATGGTTTGGCGGCCACAGGATATCCGGGTCTGCTTTGGCCTGTGAACAATCCGGCGGCCTGTTTGTGGATTGAACCGGAAAATATACCTGCACGGTTAATGTCCGGCAATTATTGGTTTCGCTAAGTTCAATAATTTGTTTATCGGCATCAGCGCAACCGTAAATGTAATATAAACCCTCCTCTAAATTGGACGGTACAGGAATGTCGGCTTTATATTCACTGATCTTCTTGACACCTAATGCCGGAACCTGCCTTTCACCGATGACGATATCATCCGGCGACATCTGCTTATTCTTGGTTATATAGTAACGTGTAACACTGGCAGGCACCGGTGAATTGCCGACATTTATGGTTGATTCTTCCAAAGGTATTGCCGGTTTGGCAAAAGGTATTTTAATCATGGGCGGGAAGAACTTATCGAGCATCAAATCCGGCCCGCCTTTCCATATTACTGTTATTGGAGCGCTTTGACTAATTTTTGAAGGCTGCCATAATATAGCATCAGAAGAAACAGCCTCTGCAAGTTCAATTGCGAAGATGATTATATCGGTGCCTAAAACTTCACTTTTGTAGCTAAATGACCATTTGCCATCGGTATCAGTACAGCCCCGCCAAACCAATCCCGTATTCGGCCCCGATATAACCTTGGCAGGAGGAAGGCAATAGCCTTCTATCGGTAGGTTGCCCTGCGTTATTTTCACCTGCGTTGAGTGCTCTTCATTAAGAAAATGTTCCCCCTTACTGGGAGATATTTCTACGATTACCGGAAGCTCTGCTTGGATTTGTTGAAAAAAATATTTGGCATTAAAATACAGCAAGGCATAGGCTTCATCAGTGCGCTGGCTGAGAGTGCTGTTTTTGACGGCATTCATAAATTGCGTAACAGTGCTTTGGGCATCCATAAGGCGGTTTTCATTCAAAGCGGCAGCTACTTGCGTAAGATAATTATTTAGTTGCATGGTTAATGCATTATCCTTGAGCCAGCCTAGAGTCACTGACTGGGCAACATAGTTTTGCATCATCTGATTAAACTGCAGAGAATTATAGGATGGTGGTGCAGTCGGGCCGATGGTTGTCCCTAGGCAGCCAAGGGATTCTAGATTATGCTTTGCTACAATATTTTCTTCCAATGTATTATCTTCTCCCCAAAGAAATTCATCAGGCAAATCCAGCTCTGACCAATCCGGCTTAAATACCACTTTTCTGATTCCTGGTAGGCCATAGCTGATGCTTTCCAATTCTTCACTGATGTTACCCGGATTGAGGAGATATTGAAAATTTGTAGCAAAATTATATTCTGTTTCCCAATTCATAACGTCAGCATTGCCCATAAGACCCCAGCGACCATCTTCAAAGTCCACTGATCCTGACCACAGAGATGTGTCTTTCCATGCCACGGAAACATAGAGCAATCCATTTCTTTGTGCCAGTATGGGTGTGAATTGATCAGGTTGGGCATAACCTTCCATGTATATGTATTCAGGAGAAATACCGTAATTGGGAATAGTAATATCAATGTTAATATCGCCAATTCCCATTTTGTTCTCTGTGGGATTAGTGATTGTATGAAAATAGTGGTATATACCATTATCATCCAGTACGACCCGTGCTTGGATTTTCACATTCTTTAATGGCGGTGGCGCAGTTTGGGCAGACAAATTATTTGTAAACAGTAATGAAATAATTATCAGGAAATATACTAATAAATTTTTTATTTTCATACTTGCCTCCTTAAGGAAGATTCACATTGATGGATTTGGTGTAATGCATGTGATTATAATCTATTGGATTTGTTAAATATATAAGATTTAAATATTTAAGCAATTTATATTTTTTATAGAGCTTTACCCATTTTATATCTTTTGCTCCGGAAGGCCTTCCAATACGTTCGGGTACGCTCATGCTTAAAATATCAGCGTCAATGCCCTTGCGGTGTGAAGAATGGGGCACCTTCCAATCAGGCTTTGGAGTTGTGCAATCCAAGAGCCCACCGTATGGCAAACTGATATCATTGATAACCAGAGGTTTACCAAATGCCAGATACCACCTTTGTGCAAACATCTTGAGCTCCTCCAAAAACTGCCATTGCCCCCAATGAGTTGTCGGATGGGCCGGCCAATTGTAAGGGTTGTCATATTCCAGCCAATTTACCGGATCATAGTAATCAGGCACATTGCAGTCGCTGCTTTTGCCGCAGCGGACATAACCATCCCACAACCACCAATAAGGAAGATTTTCTTCAGTCGGTGGGTTCGGTGCGAATAATTCAACGTAACCGAGTTGTTCAGTAATTACAGGCGTGAGATAAGTACAAGTATACGGAGATTCACATGGTGGAAGAAATACCCAACCGGGAGGTAGTCCATAAGTAAATTGTTTAATGCTGACCATTCCCGTTATTTCGCCTGGAAAATAATTATAATGATAGTCCCCCGCAAGCGATATGGGGTTCAATTTTGTCTTCATTGTTGTCTGCCATGAATTAGTCAAGCCACCTATTATGCGTGTTACATCTGGATAATTATTTTTGAGCATTGCCGAACGGCTAGCCGGTGTATGTTGCGCATCATTATGGCCGCATCTAATATCTGGTGCGCCCGTACAAGTTTCATCAAAAGCTTCCGATATCGTTATTTCAGTGGTACATTTATTTTTTTCTCCGTTAAGAATATCATAACAGTATGTCAAAAATAAAATTTGGGGTTCTTCTACTATATTGCCATACTTGTTAAGAATTCTCGGTTCGATAATTTCAATGCTATCGATAACTTCAGAAATTGCAACATTGGGAATAATGACGAGATAGAAAAATAAGCAAGGGAATAAAATTACATCAAGAAATCGTTTCATCTAAAAACCTCCTCATAGTTTATTTCACATCAGAACATCACTTGCCGCTGTGCGGATTAATGCATGTAGAAAAAACAAAAGTATGCGCTTTTTAGATTAGCTGCTGCTTCAATTATAAAATATTAAATTATGGTGTAATTAATTTCAGATATTTAATTTGTAAACATAAAATCAAAGGGAAGTAAAGAAATATAAATTAAAATGAATGATATTATTAAGTGCAAAGTCCATACGTCAGTATTGCGCTACTTCATGGTCTGGTATTCAGCTTTTTTCCATGGTTTTAAGGAATTTCACCTTCGGCCATTCTTCCATCGTATGCGACAGGCGCCAGTCGCTGAGCGCCAGATAGACAAGATTTCCTTCCGTGTCCAGGGCAAGATTGGTCTGGTGTTTCTTCTGAAAGTCTTCCATTACTTTAGGGTCATCGCAGGTCACCCAGCGGGCGGCGGCGTAATCGGTCTTTTCGTAATCGGCGTAAACGCTGTATTCGTCTTTGAGACGCGACATTGTCACGTCAAACTGCAGAGCGCCGACCGCGCCCAGAATATTATCCGATCCCCACAAAGGTTTAAAAACCTGAATCGCGCCTTCTTCGGAGAGCTGCGTCAGGCCTTTTTGCAGATGTTTCATGCGCAGAGGATCTTTGAGCCGTACGCGGCAGAAATGCTCCGGTGCGAAATGCGGAATGCCGGTGAACTTGAGCGGTTCTTTCTGCGTGAACGTATCGCCGATTTTAATCGTGCCGTGATTGTGAATGCCGATGATGTCGCCGGGATAGGCCTCTTCGATATTGGTGCGGTCCTGCGCCATAAAAATTGTGGCGTTGGCGAGAGACACTTCCTTGCCGATGCGGTGATGCATTACCTTCATCCCGCGCTGGAACTGTCCCGAACAAATCCGCATAAAAGCGATGCGGTCACGGTGCGCCGGGTCCATGTTGGCCTGGATTTTAAAGACAAAGCCGGAAAAGTCATCCTCGTCCGGGTCTACATTCCTGGTGGTGGTTGGACGGGCAACAGGCGGCGGAGCGATTTCCACGAAAGCGTCGAGGAGTTCCTTGACACCGAAATTGTTAATGGCGCTGCCGAAAAAAACCGGCGTCTGCCCTGCTTTGAGAAATTCCTTGATATCAAAAGGATTAGCCGCTCCTTCCAGCAGGGCGATCTCCTCGCGCAATTCATTCGCCTGGCTTTCCAGTAATTCATCAAGGAGCGGATCGGATAAATCGTTGATGACAACGCCGCCTTCCGAGCGCTTTGCTTTTCCCGGTGTGAACAGATGCAGTTTTTTATCGTATATATTGTAAACGCCCTTAAAACGTTTGCCCATGCCGATAGGCCAGGAAAGCGGTGAGCATTCAATCTGCAGTTTGTCTTCGATATCCGCCAGAATATCCAGCGGCGCGAGAGAATCGCGATCCATCTTGTTGATGAAAGTTATAATCGGCGTGTTGCGCAGGCGGCAGACTTCCATCAATTTCTGTGTTTGCGTCTCCACGCCCTTGGCGCCGTCAATCACCATCAGCGCGCTGTCCACCGCGGTAAGTACACGGTAAGTATCTTCAGAAAAATCCTGATGGCCGGGCGTGTCCAGAAGATTAATTTCGCAGTCCGCATATTCGAACTTCATGACGGACGAGGTGACGGAAATGCCGCGGTCTTTTTCAATGGCCATCCAGTCACTCAAGGCATGCTTGGAGGCTTTGCGGGCTTTGACCGCTCCGGCCATTTGAATGGCTCCGCCAAAAAGCAGCAGCTTTTCCGTGAGCGTGGTTTTTCCCGCGTCCGGATGACTGATAATGCCGAATGTGCGGCGGCGCTCAATTTCTTTTTCCAGATGTTTGCTCAAAATAACAACCTTTTATTGCTAATAATCAGGGCGCGTATATTAATCATAATTAGATATCTGTCAACAACTATCCTCAAGCCCTGGTGTAAACCAGAACCTTACCGGCGGTATTTTCACAGATGACGCCTTCAGCTTTTAGTTCCTTCAAATACGCCATCGTTTCATTCAAGGCCATGAATTTATCAAAATCATCGGTAACGGACCGGGATGTTTCGTCAGCAATAGCGTACGCTGTCTTCGGCTCTTTGCCGACAAGCTCAAAAATCACCCGTTTCCTTTTTTCATGGTGACTGCGTATATCTTCAATTCTTTCCATCATATCAACAAAAGCGTTGCCGTGACCCGGATAGATGGTGGCGGCAGGCAGTTTCTCTATTGCGCTTAAGGAATCCAGATAAGTTTTAAGCGGGCGGAAATGATCATCAAATATATCGGGACTGAGGATCGGCGCTATGTAAGGCAGAATGTGATCGCCGGCCAGCAGAAAACCTTTTGCTCTGAAGAAAAAGCAAACATGTCCGGCGGCATGCCCCGGCGTGAAGATGACTTCAAATTTCCAGTCGCCGAATTCGCGGGATTCATAGTTCTGCAAAAAATTATCGGCATTGAATTCGGCAATGATGCCTCGGATATCTTCATATTCTTCGATGACAAGGTCAATTTGATGAGGAGACATGCCCTGGCGCGAATAGAATTTCTTCAGCTGCTTCACGGCCGGATCCGTTTGACGGAAATGCTGATATTCTTCAAAAGCCGCTTGGGAGAGATAAATTTTCGCGCCTGACTTTTTTTGCAGAAGGCCGGCCATACTGCAGTGATCCGTATGCACATGAGTCAGAAAAATATGCCTGATGTTATTAATGCTCAATCCCGCGCCGGTCAGATCCTTGTCCAGCGTTTCATAGGCGCCGGGTGTATTGAGGCCCGTGTCGAACAGAGCCAGTTCTTTGCCGTGTGCTAAAAGATAAGCATGAACATGCCTTAGACGATAAGGCATGCGCAGAGTGATGCGGTAGAAATTTTTTTCGATTTCACTTATCATACTTCATTTATTCCCTCCTTTTTTAAAGGAGGGCAAGGGAGGATTTTTGAAAATTGTTAAAATCCCCCTCAATCCCCCTTTACAAAAAGGGGGAGTACGAAAATTTTCGTAATGACTGTAAGAAGACGGGGAAAAACATTCAACCAATTTAAGTGTTCACTCTTCCTTGCGGCTTTTCATCTGCCGTTTGGTCGCGTCCAGTTCCATTTTTCTCAGGCGGATGCTTTTCGGAGTTGCTTCCACCAGCTCGTCTTCAGCGATGAATTCTATGGCCTGATCCAGAGACAGAACACGCGGCGGCCTCAAAATTATCGTGGCGTCCGACGTGGAGGCACGCATATTTGTCAGCTTCTTTTCCTTGGTGATATTCACATTCAGATCGCTGTTGCGGTTGTGCTCTCCCACGATCATGCCCGAGTAAACCTCCGTGCCGATCTCGACAATCATCTCCCCGCGGTCTTCCATCGCAAAGCTCGCGTATGGCGTGACGCGGCCTGAACGGTCGGCGACCAGCGCGCCGGTTGTTCGCTGAGGAATCGGGCCGAACCAGGGAGCATAATCTTCAAACAATGAGTTCATCACGCCGCCGCCCTTGGTGTCCGTCAGGAACTGGCTGCGAAATCCGATCAATCCCCGCGACGGGATTAAAAATTCCATACTGACCCGGCCTGATCCTTTATTGACCAGGCTTTCCATGCGGCCTTTTCTGATGGATAACTTTTCGGTAATTTTCCCGACAAAATCTTCCGGTATATCCAGAAAGATCCGCTCAACCGGTTCGTAAGTTTTGCCTTTTTCTTCCCTGGTAATTACCCGGGGACGCGAAACCATCAGTTCGTAGCCTTCACGGCGCATGGTTTCGATGAGTATCGCCATTTGCAGTTCGCCGCGTCCGCAAACCTCAAACGCATCTGTCCTTTCCAGCTTTATGATTCTGATGGCGACATTGCGCAGCGCTTCTTTTTCCAACCGCTCCAGCAAGTGGCGCGAAGTAAGATATTTTCCTTCTTTGCCGGCAAAAGGACCGCTGTTGACATAAAACATCATAGACACCGTCGGCTCATCCACCTGCAAACGCGGAAGCGGCTGCGGATCAACCAGAGAGGATATCGTGTCGCCTATGGTGACATTTTCCACTCCCGACAAAGCGATAACGTCGCCGGACTCAACCGATTGCACCAGTTTTTTGGTCAGGCCGTAAAAAGTGTAAAGCGCGGTGAACTTGACGCCGGGGATGATTTTCTCCTGGGTGCAAAGGCTGTAATTAGTATTCATTTCCAGTTTGCCGCTTTGCAGACGTCCGACGGCAATCTGTCCGACATAAGGATCGTAATCCAGATTGGTAACAAGAAGCTGCGGGATATCTTCATCATTCCCTTCCGGCGCGGGTATATGTTCGATGATTGTCTGCAGCAGCGGCTGCAGATCGGTGCTGTCATCGCCTAATTTCTTATGGCTCACGCCAATTTTGGCGATCGTATAAAGAATTGGAAATTCGATTTGATTTTCTTCCGCCCCTAAATCGATGAAAAGATCGTAGGTTTCATTGATCACTTCGTCAATCCGGGCGTCGCTCCGATCAATTTTATTGATGACTAAAATGATGGGGAGACCCAGCTTCAGAGCTTTTTTTAAAACAAATCTTGTCTGCGGCAATGGCCCTTCGCTGGCGTCAACCAGCAGTATCGCGCCGTCAACCATGTTGAGACTGCGTTCCACTTCGCCGCCGAAATCGGCATGGCCGGGCGTATCCACAATATTAATTTTCACGCCGTTGTAATCCACAGCGGTATTTTTTGCCGTGATGGTGATGCCGCGCTCTTTTTCCAGATCCCCTGAATCCATCACGCGATCCTCGACGGCCTGATTGACCCGAAATACTCCGGTCTGCTTTAACATGGCGTTAAGCAGCGTGGTTTTGCCATGATCAACATGGGAAATGATGGCAATATTACGTAAATGATTCTTCTTCATTTTCTAAAATCCTTCCGAGTCATGAGTTTGAACTGAATTATTAATTGAATAGCAGTTTTGAACACAACCAGTTTAACTTTAAGACAGGTAATATAATATATCTTAGTATGCTATAATTTTCTTGACTTGTAAACCTCTTTTTCTTATGCTCACCAAAATCAATCTAAATGTTTTATATTTCTAAGGATATTATCATGCTGAATTTCTTGCCGTCAAAGCTTGTGGGAGCCATCGCAAGCTTCCTTCTGTTTATCAATATTTTGTTTTGGGTGACTATTTTATTCGTGTTTTCCATCCCGAAAATCCTTGTGCCCTGGCCGCCGCTGCTGAAAGTCATCAATAGGATTCTTCACTGGATCGGTGAAAATTGGATTGCCGGTAATATCGGATGGATGAACCTTACTCAAAAAACCGAGTGGGATGTCCAGGGCATTGAGAATTTAAATTACAACGGCTGGTATCTGGTTGTCAGCAATCATCAATCCTGGGTGGATATCCTTGTGATGCAGTACCTGTTGAACCGCCGGATTCCCCTTCTGAAATTCTTCATTAAAAGAGAACTTATCAAGGTGCCATTAATGGGCTTTGCCTGGTGGGCGCTGGATTATCCCTTCCTGTACCGGCACAGTTCCGAATATCTGAAAGAACATCCCGAACAAAAAGGCAAGGATTTTGAAGCGACACGCAAAGCCTGCGAGAAATTCGGTCTTGTTCCCACCAGCGTGATGAATTTTCTTGAAGGCACCCGCTTTACCGAAGCCAAACACGACAAACAAAAAAGTGAGTATAAATATTTATTGCGTCCCAAATCCGGGGGGCTCGCGCTGGCCTTAAACGTGCTGGGAGAAAAGTTTAATTCCCTGTTGGATATTACCATCGTATATCCCGATGGAATCCCGGGTTTCTGGGATTTTCTCTGTGGTAAAGTCAAGCGCATAACGGTGCGCATGCAAACAATAGAAATTCCAAAACATCTTTTACATGGTGATTACGAGGACGATCCGGTCTTTCGAGAATCCATGCATAAATGGGTGCAGAATCTGTGGGCGAAAAAAGATAAGAAGATTCAAACACTCATGAAAAAAGTAAAATCAAAATAACCGCCGGTTTTTGCCGGTTGATCAATTTGAGTGCTTAATATCTCTACAAGTCATGCAGCAACTCTGGAAAAGTGCAGAGGTGGAGGCAGTTCGGAGGCTAAAAAGCATTATTTCGTTAATTGACGAATTCCAAAAATTATGCAATGTTGAGAAACACTAATAATTAAAGCAATGTAGCGCTGTTGAAAAGTAACTCGTCTCAGGGAGAAAACAAATTAATAGAGGAGGAGTTAATAACGAATGGGAAAGACGTTAGGAAAGATAGTAGCGATCATAGTGGTGATTATTTTAGCAGGGATTTTTATGACTGCGAAGCCTTCCCCTGCAGAAGAGGTGGCCAGCGACGGGCCTTTTATTGCCTATGATGACGGGACAGTATTAGATACAAAAACGAATCTATTGTGGGCCGCCAGAGACAATGGAAAAAACATAGATTGGGGGGATGCCCAGTTATATTGTGAGAATTATAACGCGGGCGGTTATAAGGGCTGGCGAATGCCGACGAAGGATGAACTGAAGGGTTTATATAACCGGTTAATTTTCGGAAACAACGGTCATCATCTGACGAAACTGATAACTCTGACCGGATCTTTCCCCTGGGCATCCGACATGCAAGGTTCTCAGGCCGCATACGTAATCTTTGATTACGACTATGCCGCATGGTCCTGGGATTCCATTTCTAACAAATGGAGAAACCGGGCCCTTCCCGTGCGGGAAGGAAGAGAAGTTCAAAATGTTATCATAGAAGAGAAGCAAGAGGTTGTCGTTCCTCCACCCCCGCCGCCCCCTCCTCCACTTCCTGTGGCTCCTCCGCCCCCACCCCCACCCCCACCGCCTCCTCCTCCGGTGCAGGAGAGGGTTTCCATAACGCTGAATGTGGAATTTGATTCTGCCAAGTCCGCTGTCAAAGAGAAATATTATAACGACATCAAGAGAGTTGCGGATTTTATGAGAATGTATCCCAATACTAATGTTGTAATAGAAGGGCATACGGATAACGTTGACAGATTCAACAATCCGGACAACAATATTCGACTGTCTCAGGCCCGCGCGCACAGTGTCCGGAAATACATGATAGATAACTTCGGGATTGATCCATCCCGTATCACTGCTATCGGTTATGGACCGAACAGGCCGATTGCCGACAATAGTACTGAAGAAGGACGGCAAAAGAACCGCAGGATTGAGGCCGTCATCGAAACGATGGTAACAAAATAAATTTGTAACAGTTTAAGAACTGGAAAAAGACGAAAGGCCCCGTGATCGTTGTAAGATCATGGGGCCTTTTTAGACGTTAAAAAATATCTTGACATAATCCGGTATCTTTATTTAAATGTAACCGTTCAGTTTAAATAACCGTTTAGTTAAATAATGGCCTGGAAAAGAACATTCCAGTAATCCGTCATTGCCGGAGCTCTGATAGATGAAAGATATCCGTAAAGAAAAATCAGATAAAACCGTTGAACGAATTCTTGTCGCGGCGAGAATGGTGTTTGCCGAGAAGGGCTACAGCGGGGCGCACGTTGATGAAATCGCGGAGCGGGCCGGCGTGAACAAAGCCACTATTTATTATCAGATCGGCGATAAGGACACTTTATATGCTAACGTCATTCATCAGGTTCTGGGCAATACCGCCCAGAATATTGCCGGAGCCGTAGCCAAAGCTGATTCCCCCGAAGAAAAACTCAAGGCTTATATAAATTGCATTGCGGAGAATGTGGATAAAAATCCCGAATTGCCGCCGATTATGATGCGGGAAGTTGCATCGGGCGGCGCGACACTGCCGCGAGTTGTGATCGAGGATATCGCTTCGGTCCTGACCATTCTGATCGGCATTCTCGAAGACGGTAGAAAAAAAGGAGTATTTATTGAAACGGTTCCATTTCTCATCCACATGATGATCGTGGGGACAATTGTTTTTTATAAAAAAGCCGCGCCGGTAAAAGACAGGCAGTTATGGCTGCCGGCAACACTCAAGGCCCATGATAAAAAATTAAAGTCGAGTTTAGGGGAAGAAGTGGCGGCGCTGGTGCTAAAGGCGATCAAGCGATAACCCATGATGCTGCAAAATTCAGCCGGGTGATAGAAAAAATACCGCGAACTAAAATTGGAGGATAGGCGTTGAAAAAAAGAATCATTATCATCGTTTTTATAATTCTTTTTGTTTCAGTCGGATTGCTCGTTTATTTCGGGCAGAAAAACAATCAGAAAAAAGAGCTCTATTATTCAGGCACCATCGAAACAACGCAGGCCAAATTATCCTTTCAGGTGCCCGGACGCGTCGCGCAGGTCTTTGTCCAGGAAGGTCAGTCCGTGACGAAGAATCAGATTATTGCCGAGTTGGACCGGGCGGAATTTGAATCCCGTTTAGCGCAGGCCAAAGCGAATCTGGACCGGGCGCAAAAAACAAAAAATCAACTGGGGACCGTGCTGAATATCTATAAGAAAACTTTACCCTCGGAAGTGGCAAGAGCCTCAGCGTCCGTGGATAGCGCCCGGGAAACTCTGGCCGATGCTAAAAAGAATTATCAGCGATTTCAGGAACTGTATAGCAAAGGCGTGGTTACGGAAAAAGAAAGGGATACCTTGAAGCTCAACTATGAAGTGGCCCAGTCACGTCTTGCCGAAAGCGAATCCATGCTGAAACTGGCGCAGGGTAATTTAACCAAAACAGACGCCGCCAAACAGGATGTTGAAGTTGCCGCCGCGCAAATTAATTCGATTCACGCGTCCTTAAATCAAGCCGCCATCCAGTTGGATTATACGCAGTTAAAATCACCCGGCGACGGCGTTATAACCAGCCGCAATGTTGAACCGGGCGAAACGGTAACTCCCGGACGGGAAGTCATTACCATTTCCGATCTTTCCCGTGTTGATCTGAAAATATTCGTCGATGAAACGGAAATCGGGAAAGTCAAGCCGGGGCAGAAAGTGGAAGTGAAGGTAGATACCTTTCCGGGCAAAAGTTACACGGGATATGTATCTTTTATTTCTCCGGAAGGAGAATTTACACCCAAAATAATCCAGACAAAAAAAGAACGGGTAAAACTGGTGTATCTGGTCAAGGTATCCATTCTGAATCCGGCATTTGAGCTCAAAGCGGGAATGCCGGCTGATGCCTGGCTGCGGCAATAGCGGGGGGCCCGGATGGTCGCATCCCAGGAAAATTCCACCCCCATGGTGGACGTCAAAAACGTTACCCTGCGCTTTAATACGGTTGAAGCGGTTAAAAACGTTTCTTTCCATGTCGCCAGAGGAAAAGTTTTAGGTCTGGTAGGCTCCGACGGCGCCGGCAAATCAACACTCCTGCGGCTGATTGCCACCATGATTAAGCCGACGCTGGGAGAAATATATATCGATGGCCTCAGCGTTCTTTCCGAAAAACAGAAAATAAAAAACATTATCGGTTATATGCCTCAGCGGTTCGGCCTGTACCAGGATCTGACGGTTGAAGAAAACATGGATTTCTTCATGGATGTTTTTGATATACCGCGCAAGGAAAGAAAAACGCGCAAACATAAATACCTGGGCTTTTCCAATCTCCTGCCCTTTACCGACCGGCTGGCCGGTAACCTTTCCGGCGGAATGAAACAGAAGCTGGGGCTGGCCTGTGTGCTGGTGCATGAACCACAAGTGTTAATCCTCGACGAGCCGACCAATGGCGTTGATCCTGTATCGCGCCATGAATTCTGGGAAATACTGGGCAGTATGCAAAAAGAAGGCATGACGATCCTTGTCTCTACGGCCTATCTTGATGAAGGCGAAAAGTGCGATACGGTGGGATTGATGCATAGTTCCGTTCTTCTGGATATGGCGTCTCCATCTGTTCTTCGCGGCAGTTTTAAGACACTGGAAGAGGCAATCATTGAACGAATTAAAGACGCCGACGGAGAACTGGCTAATGACACCTTCCACTTCTGATTCCATTTCCGTAACTGATCTGGAAAAAAAATTCGGCGCGTTTGTAGCGGTCAATAAAATCTCCTTCTCTGTAAAGAAGGGT
Source organism: Deltaproteobacteria bacterium HGW-Deltaproteobacteria-13 (assembly GCA_002840555.1). GTDB lineage: Bacteria > Desulfobacterota > Syntrophia > Syntrophales > Smithellaceae > Smithella. Next base: position 16,568 of record PHBJ01000011.1, on the reverse strand, counting down.
GAAATATTCGGTTTCCTGGGCGCGAACGGTTCCGGCAAGTCCACGACCATCCGCATGCTCTGCGGCATCATCACGCCGACATCCGGCGGCGGATCTGTTGCCGGGCATGACATCATGACCGAAGCGGAAGAGATAAAACAATCCATCGGCTACATGTCGCAGAAATTTTCTCTTTATGAAGAGTTGACGCCCTTTGAAAATTTGCGTTTCTATCTGGGCGTATACAATATTCCGGAATCACAATGGCCGGAGCGCATTGACTGGGTGTTGAACATGGCGCGGCTGCAGAACGTTCGCAACCGCAGAACCAGAGAGTTGCCGCAGGGCTGGCGTCAGCGGCTCGCCCTGGGCTGTTCGCTCTTGCATAAACCCGATATTCTGTTTCTGGATGAACCTACTTCGGGCGTTGACCCCGTCACCAGAGGGCACTTTTGGAATTTCATCAAGCAGTTGGCCGCCAGTGGAATGACCATATTCGTCACCACGCATTACATGGATGAAGCGCGTTTCTGCGAGAGAATCGTCATGATTAACACGGGCAATATCGTGGCCTCGGGAACTCCCGCGGAAATTATTGCCCGCGCCTGTCCGGAAAAGCCGGACGCCGATCTCGATGACGCTTTTATCAAATTGATGAAGAGGGACGAGACTTGAAATTCATCAGACTCAAAGCCATCATCCGCAAGGAATTTTATCATTTGATCCGGGACTACCGCAGCCTTTATCTGGCTTTCGCCATCCCGCTGATCCTGATCATCCTTTTCGGATACGCGTTGAGCCTTGATGTGAATAACGTGGAAACGATATTTGTCGATTATGATAAATCCGAATTAAGCCGTGATTTTATCCGCAAGCTGGACTCCTCTTCTTATTTCCATGTTGCAGGACTGCTTCCGCAGACGAAAGATGCAATTGATTCTCTCGATCATGACCGGGCGAAACTGGTGATTGTCATACCACCCGACTTCATGAAAAGCATCAGCGCCGACAGGGAAACCCCCATGCAAATTATCATTGACGGCAGTGACCCGACTTTCGGCAGCATTGTCCGCGGTTACATCACCTCTTTTACTGAGCAGTACAATCAAAAGTTATTGCTCGATTTTCTCAATCGGCAGGGGCAGGAACAAATAAACCCTCCCGTGGACGGGCGTGTCCGCATCTGGTTTAATGAGGATTTGGAAAGCCGTAATTTTATTCTTCCGGGAATCATTGCCGTCATCATCATGATTGTCGGCGCGCTGCTTACGTCTCTGATCATTGCCCGTGAATACGAAAACGGCACAATGGAAACCATCAAATCCATGCCGGTCAGAGCCGGAGAACTGCTTCTGGGCAAAGCTCTTCCTTATTTTTTCATCGGGCTTACGAATGTTTTAATTGCGATTCTCCTGGGCCAATTATTGTTTGGCATCGTGATGAAAGGAAATTTTTGGCTGATGCTCGCCTCCGCCTCTCTTTATTTATGCGTTGCTTTATCGCTGGGTCTTTGGATTTCCAATTTGACAAAATCGCAATTAATGGCCAACCAGATAGCCATTTTAACAACCTATCTGCCTTCACTGCTGCTTTCCAACTTCGTTTTTCCGGTCATCAATATGCCGGAATTTTTACAAATACTGACGCTGGTGGTTCCGGCGAGATATTTTATTGATATCTTATCGGGAATTTATCTGCGAAATCTGGGCTTTGCCTATTTATGGCCGAGCATGCTGGTTTTGTTTGTGATGTTCGTGGTGCTGACGTTCGCCAACTACAGATTGCTGAAAAAGGAAGGCCTATGAGCTGGCTTCGAATCAGAGAACTGGTACGCAAGGAATTTATTCAGCTTCTGAGTGACAGGCGCAATCGTGCGATGATGTTTGTTTTCCCCTTTATTCAAATGCTTATTTTCGGTTATGTCGTAAATTACGATATCACGAATATTCGCGTGGCCGTTCTCGATTATTCCCGAACCGCTGAGAGCCGTAAGCTTGTCGACAGCTTTACCGGCAGTAAAATATTCCATATCACCCATAACGCAGCCGATGAACGCCAGATGGCGCAACTGCTCTTGCAGCAAAAAGTTGATATGGGCATTAAGATCGGCCAGGATTTCGCATCCGTGATCCGGAAAGGACAAACAGCGCCGGTGCAGATTCTTGTTGACGGCTCCATGAGCAATATGGCCTCCGTCAGGGTGGCCTATACCGCGTCGGTTCTGGATAAGTTTAACCGCGAAGAACTGCATGAACTGTATCTGCGGACAATGAACTATGGCAAATTGGATGCGCGCATTAGAACCTGGTATAATCCCAATCTCAACAGCCAGTACTTTTTTGTTCCCGGCATTGTCGCTGTTCTGGTCATGATCACTTCTTTTATTCTGACCTCTATCGCCATCATCAGGGAAAAAGAAGACGGCACCATGGAACAGCTTATTGTGACCCCATTAAAATCATATGAATTCATTATCGGCAAAACCATTCCCTATATTCTTCTTTCTCTGGGCCAGATGGCGGCGGTCATCGTTTTGGCTATTTACTGGTTTGAGATACCCTTAGAGGGAAGTATTCCACTGCTTTTTCTGGCCACCTGCTTATTTTTACTGAGCACGCTGGGCATCGGACTCTATATTTCCACAATCTCTTCGACCAAGCAACAGGCCATGATGACCTCCTTCTTTTTTATTTTACCGTTTTTTATGCTCAGCGGTTTTGTTTTTCCGATTTCCAATATGCCCGAGGTCGTGCAATGGCTCACCTATCTTAATCCGTTGAGGTTTTTTCTTGTCATTCTCCGGGTAATTTTTCTCAAGGGAGTGGGTTTTGACGTCCTCTGGCCTCAATACCTGGCCCTGACTATATTGGGAACCATCGTCTTTTCGGGCGCAATCATCCGGTTCAAAAAACGGCTGGATTAGAAAAGCATTCTCGTATATTATTGCTTCGGAATTAAACTGGGTTGTAATTAACGGTCTTGTCATTGCGTGCTTTTGCCTGTCCCCCGCTGGCGGGGGATTAAGGGGGTGGATGTATTTAGCCGTAATGCTCGTACAAATTACAAATTGGAAGTCTTTTGTCCACCTCCGTCACTGCGTGACACCTCCGCCGGCGGAGGATATGAAATAACATTTCAGGAAATTATGATTCATGCTCAAAGTAATTACAGCTCAACCGGCTATTAAAAAATATGCCGGACAATTTAATAAAAAGTTCAAGCCCTTTGTTGATGAAGAAATAAAAGTTAAGCTGGGGCATCAGGGCGCCGGTTTCCCCGCAAAAGTGTCATGGTCGAAGAAGTTGGGCGTCTGGAAATTTTCACGCGCCGTAAAAGAAGTCCGGTACTGGAATGCTTTTGGTGTGGAGAAGCCGGGACCCCCCGGTGTTCTGTCCATTGCCTCCGAAATTAATTTTCCCTGGGCCCAGATTGACCGGAAAACGGGCGGTGCGTTTGCCGAAGACGCCTGGGGCAATATTTTTGTCATTCATCGGGGTAAAATCGGCGGCGGGAAAAAGGGAATCGGCAAATCGCTTTTTGAGCATAACTACCGCGGCGTCTGGTCGTTTATGGAAGACGGGGATTCCATCAGCCAGGTGGCGGTCATTGGCGACCTCAAATCCGAACGTTTCGCCCTGCAGGCGGCTCAATTTGTGAAAAAGATAGAAATGCTGAAATCGGCTGTTGCCACGTCCACGCAAACGGAAATTAATTTTTCCGAAATAACTTTTCGGGAAGATTTAATAGGAAGTACAACGCCTTCCCCGGAGGATGAAATCGTTTCCGCTTGCGACCGTGAACTGGTTATCAGCGAACTGGCCGCTATGCTTCAGAAACAAAAAATAAAAATCGGCAACGACACGGAGAGCGAACTTTTCACGGTGAATGTATCTGAAAACAGAATTTCTCATATTTTTGAAGTTTTGACGGATACTAAAGAAAATAGTTTGTTCGCCGCGGTGGGTAAATTGCTTATGCAAACTTCCGATGCCGCGCTAAAGCCTCATCCTGTTTTGGTTATGCCGAAGGACACAAGGAATCATTACGCGGATGAACTCCAAAGAAATAACATTTCCGTTATTGGTTTTCAATGGCAGGAAGAGAAGGCTGTTTTCTCCGGTCTGGAAAAAATCAGGTTCGGCTGTTGACCGGGAGCGCATTCCGTCAGGAGAGCGCAGTGATAAACAATAATCTTCTTTACCGGTAAAAACCAAAGGTTTTTACAAAACGCTCATCTGCTGTGTTGCGCTGCAAACCGCACCGCTCGACGTATGTCTATATACGCCTCGCGATTCGTTTTTTGCGCGTCTTGCATCTAAGCATCCCGTATCAAGTACGGGACAAGCTTTTGAACAGCCTCCTGCTACACATTTTGAGCTAGTTCAATTAAAATGATTGAACCAGCAGGAGAAAGCAATTAATGTTTGAATAAAAACAATTTGTGTAAATTGGCATTTAATTCATTGATTTTCAGCGCCATCCCGCCTTTCAAAAGTCTGTAGACGGATCGCAGCATATGATAAGTCCTCAGTAATTTGCCGCCAATGATTATTTTTTTAAATCGTTCGATTTCTTTTGTGTAAATCTGCAATAATTCATTGAAAAACTCACCCTGGATTTTTTCATTATATTCATTTCCGCCAATAAAATTAATTCCATAATCACACAAAGCACCGCTCATTTCACCGCCAAAATAATTACCGCTGTAAAAGCCGGCTATGCCGATATGCTGTACATAGCTTCTTTCCGTTACCAATAATCTTATGCCCGATTTGACAAGATAGTTCGACCAGTCCCAGTCATAAGTGTCGGAAGGCGGCAGCTCCGAGAGGATTTTTTTTATAATATGTTTTTTAAAAACTGATCCGGCTCCTCCTATACTTCGTTTATTCAACATATTGATATTCTCTATTTGAAATTTCTCCAGAATATCCGTATGCAAAACCGAATTATATAAACTCATCACACCGTCCGTATGGTCTATAATTTGTTCAACAATAGCCAGCCACTCCCGATTAAATATCAGATCGGAATCGTTAAGAATCAATATGTCATCATCATGAGCGATAAAATCGGTAAAAATCCGATGCATATTTTTACCGGGCCCCATATTGACCGGATTTCTAATGATGGTTTTTGAATCGGGAAATGCTTCTTTCAAAAAAATTTCATCAAAATCCGTAGAGGCATCATCATATATTCTTATATTAACATTATTACCAATGTCCGACAGGTATAAAGACTTGATCATCTTCTCCAGAATATGCTTTCTGTTATATGTTGCAATGGCAAGTGTTATTTTAGAATTTCCGTGCATAATGGATTTGTCCTGCGTGTTTTTGGGTCTGACGATAATCAGTTTAATCGTGAGGGTGATGTTTTACAACACCGCACAGAAGCTTTCCGCCGTTGCAGGTGCTGGATTCGAACTGCAGGGTCGGATGGTCGATATTGAATTTATCCGCAAGAACAGTTCTGACTCTTTGGGCCAGTTCATCAACCTTGCCGAGCATTTGATCGGGCACAGTAATATGAACGGCCAGGGCGATATTTTCCGCCGAGGGATTCCAGACATGCAGGTCGTGAATTTCCGTGATTCCGTCAATGGATTCCAGTGACTTTTGAATATCGAAAAGGTCTATTCCCGGTGGGGTCGCATTCATCAAAATAAGAACACTGTCTTTTAATAAACCCCATCCTCCATATAATATTAGTCCGACAATCAGCCAGGAGAATACCGGATCAAGCCAGTACCATGGCCTGAAAATCCATACAATGCCGAGAACGGCAACAACGAGAGAAGTCGCGGCATCGCTGAGCATGTGCAAAAAGGCGCTTTTCATGTTCAAGTTGACTTTCGAACCCGCGTGCAGCATCAGGGCGGAAATAATGTTGCCGGCAAATCCCAAAAGGGCTATCCAGATAACTAATTGTCCGGCAATTGGCTGGGGTGCCCGGAATCTCTGCCATGCCTCTATGGCAATATAGATGCCCGCGCCATACAAGAGCCCGACGCTTATTAAAGTTGCGAATATTTCCACACGTTTGTATCCAAAGGTGTGTGAATTAGTAGGCCCGCGTTTGCCGATCAGAAGGGCGGCATAATTGATCATCAAAGAAATGAAATCACTTAAATTATGCAGCGCGTCGCTGATGAGCGCCATACTGCCGGAGATAATGCCGCCGTAAATCTGAACCAGCGGGATAATCAGGTTCATAACCATGGAAACAATTAAACGCTTGCCCCACGATGATTCGGAATGGTCATGATGATTATGATGGTTAGTCGTCAAGAATCCTCTTTTTTGAAATTGAATTTATTAATTACAATAACATATTTCCGCCTCTATGAAAATATTCTTTGATGAGCGTACCTTTTTGATTATAAAAAATTATATTGACAAAACGCCATTATAAAACTATTATTCAACCAAATTGGCTATAGGTTAATGTTATAATGACAAAAGACATTCGCACCATAATAATTAGCAACATTATAATTAGCTTCTTCATAGGAGGCCCGGTCGCGGAATAGTATCAACTCAAAATAAGCAAAATCTCAAACCGCTGCCAGGCAAACCCGGCAGCGGTTTTTTTTTGAAAGCGAGGAGAAAATGACAAAAAACAAAGTACTGGTGTACGACACAACTTTAAGGGATGGCACACAGGGGGAGCAAACCAATTTTTCGGCGGAAGAAAAATTACGCATCGCCCAGCGTCTTGATGACGCCCATTTTGATTATATCGAGGGCGGCTGGCCGGGTTCCAATCCTAAAGATATTCGTTTTTTTGAGATGGCTAAAAACATTGAATTTAAAAATTCGCGCCTGACGGCCTTCGGCAGCACGCGCAAACCGCATACAAAGCCGGCATCATGTCCAAATTTAAAGGCATTGATAAAAGCGGGAACACCCGCTGCCGCTATTGTCGGGAAATCGTGGGATTTGCACGTGACCGAAATTCTTAAAACCGACCTGAACGAGAATCTGGCGATGATCGCGGACTCGATCGGGTATCTGAAATCGATGGGCAAGGAAGTTCTTTTTGACGCTGAGCATTTTTTCGATGGCTACAAAAACAATCCCCGCTACACAATCCGAGTTGTAAAAACGGCGCTTGCCGCCGGCGTGGATGTCATTGTGCTTTGCGACACCAACGGCGGCTGCCTGCCCCATGAGATCAGTGATATCGTAAGAAAAATTTCTTCTTCCATTCCCCTGGATCTTGTCGCGATTCACACACATAATGACGGCGGTCTGGCTGTGGCCAATTCGATCGCCGCCGTGCGGGAAGGAGTGAAAATGATTCAGGGAACCATCAATGGCTACGGCGAAAGATGCGGCAACGCCGACTTGATTTCCCTGATTGCCAATTTGCAGTTGAAGCTCGGCAAAAATTGTTTGCCGCCGGAATCCATCCGGCAGCTCACCAATCTTTCCCATTTTGTCAGCGATGTTGCCAATGTTCCGCCGCTGAACGCGCGTCCTTTTGTGGGCCGCAGCGCATTTGCTCACAAGGGCGGCGTGCATGTCAGCGCCGTCGTTAAAAACTCGATGGCCTATGAGCATATTCAACCGGAACTGGTGGGCAATCACCGTCGCGTTTTGGTTTCGGATTTGTCGGGGAAGAGCAATGTTGAATATAAGGCAAAAGAGCTGGGCATTGACCTGGCCAAGGACGACGCTGTCAGTAAAAAGATCGTCCGAGAAGTCAAGCTGATGGAAGACCGCGGTTTTCAGTTTGACGCCGCCGACGGCTCACTTTCTCTGCTGATTAAGAAAGCAATCGGTGAGTTTGTTGAGCCGTTTGCATTGGAGTGCTTCAGTGTCGTTACCTCGCGCACGGAGAATAATCCCTGCCTTTCTCAGGCGACAATAAAAATATCTGTTGCCGGTGAAGAAGAACTGACCGCCGCGGAAGGAAACGGTCCGGTCAATGCTTTGGATCACGCCTTGCGCAAAGCGCTCACGAAATTTTATCCGCAAATCAAGGAAATGCGTCTGGTTGATTTCAAGGTGCGTACGCTGGAAGGTTCGGAAGGAACGGCGGCCGGCGTCAGAGTTCTTCTGGATTCCACGGATGAAAAAGAACTCTGGAGCACGATCGGTGTTTCCGAAAATATTATTGAGGCCAGCTGGCAGGCCCTTGTTGATAGTATCGAATATAAACTCAGCAAGGACCATCTTGCCGTAAAATAATACCCGGCCGCCCGGAATCCGGCGCCCGTCAGGCAGCGGATTCCGGGCGGCTGTAATCATAACTTTACGGCCTTCTTTCCCCTTGCTTAAGCTCTCATTGCGAAAGTATCCGTTTCTTGATATACTTCTTTATTGTGAAAGTTAAAAAGTAATCAGGGTGTTGCAATATGTTGCTGTCTATCAACAGTCAGAATCCGCAAATGCGTCTAATCAAAAAAGCCGCTGAAATACTGAGTCAGGGCGGGATAATAATTTATCCTACCGATACGGTTTATGGTTTAGGCTGTGATTTATCCAACAAAAAGGGAATTGAAAAAATTTACGAATTAAAAAAAAGAAGCAGAAAACACCCTTTTAGTTTTGTGTGTTCCGATTTGAAGCACATCAGCGAGTATGCCAAAGTTACCGATTACGCCTATAAAACAATGAAGAGGCTTTTGCCGGGAGCTTATACTTTTATACTTGAAGCTTCGCGCCTGGTGCCTAAAATTATTTTGCCGAAAAAAACAACGACGGGCATAAGGGTGCCGGATAATGAGATTTGTCTGGCACTGATTAAAGAACTTCGACAGCCGATCATCAGCACCAGCGTGGAGACGGAAACGGGTGAAGCTTTAGGCGATCCCTCTGTCATCAAAGAATATTTTGGCAAGATAGTTGATTTAATTATCGATGGTGGTATTATTATGCCGCAACCATCGAGCGTCATCAGTCTTGTTGATGACAATATAGAAATTATAAGAATAGGAAAAGGCGATATAAGCGCCTTTCTATAAATACAAAAGGTTGAGCGGTATTTTTTGCAGATAGACACACAAAAAGTCTATTGGGCGGGACGACGCGCAAAATATCAGCCGGCCGAAAAGGACATTTATGAAACATACGATGCTGATTAATGCTGTTCACAAAGAACAGGTGCGGATGGCTACGGTTAACGAAAAGGGCATTCTTGTTGAATTCAACATTGAAATGTCGACAAGGGAACCCATTACCGGTAATATTTTTAAAGGAAAGGTTCTTAAAGTTGAACGCGGCCTGCAGGCGGCCTTTGTCGATTATGGCGGCAGCAAAGATGGTTTTCTTCCGCTTAAGGATGTGAGCCATGAGTATTTAACCGCCCCGGCAAACGGCCAGGGCGACGGCAAACCTGTTTTGAAGGCAGGCCAGGAAATCATTGTTCAGGCTGTCAGAGAAGCAATCGGCAATAAAGGCGCTCTCTTAACTTCTTACATTTCCCTCCCCGGCAGATATCTGGTTTTGCTTCCCAACAAACCCGGCAGCGGCATTTCCCGTAAAGTAGAAGACGAAGAAGAACGGCAGAAAATTAAAAATATAATGAAGCAGATCAAAATTCCCGAAGATATGGGATTTATCGTGCGGACGGCGGGATTCAACCGGACGAAACAGGAAATCGCCCGCGACTATCAGCATCTGGTTCGTCTCTGGAAGGAAATATGCAAGAAGTCGAGCACCATCAACAAGACTTCCATGGTTTACCAGGAAACGGATTTCGGTGTGCGCAGTTTACGCGATTACCTGACGTCGGAAATCGACGAAATTCTGGTTGATGATCTGGAAACTTTCCGCAAAATGCGCGCTTACCTGAGGGCGATCGCTCTGCGCAATATAAGAATGCTCAAGCACTACAAAGAAAAAACCCCCTTGTTTGACAGTTTCCGGCTGGAAGAACAAATCCGTGTGATCTATCAGGAACGGGTGGATCTGAAATCCGGAGGTCACATTGTCATCAATCCGACGGAGGCCATGATTACGATTGATGTGAATTCCGGCCGCGGTTCCAATAAAAGAAATATTGAGGAAACAGCCTTCAAGACCAACATTGAAGCGAGCGAAGAAATTGCCCGTCAGCTGCGCCTGAGGGATTTGGGCGGACTGATTGTTATAGATTTTATTGACATGATGGACAAAAAACATATCGCCGAAGTGGAGAAATCTTTTAAAAAAGCGCTGAGTATTGATAAGGCAAGGATTCAGCTTTCACGTATTTCCAAGTTCGGGATGCTTGAATTATCCCGGCAAAAGAAACAGTCAACCATTCAGGAAATAAGTTACACAAGGTGTCCTTACTGCAAAGGCAGCGGTTTGCGCCCCTCTCTGGAATATGCCGCGCTGGGGGCATTTCGCAAAATTGAGTCGGAAGCCGTCAAAGGCATCTACTCCGAATTAAAAATAAGTTTGCCGCATGAAATCGCCAATTACATTCTCAACCGCAAAAGAAGTGAACTTCTGAATCTGGAGTCTTCATTTGATCTCCATTTGTATATTTCGGGCAGTGCGGAGATACCGTGGGATGGTGTGGAAATACAGCAGATGATTAAAGAGAAAGCTTCGGAAATTTACGAGCCGGAAGAGGAATCTTCCGCCAAAACAGAAGAAATTTCAGAGGCAACGACTGATGAAAAAAGTTTGGCCGATGATAAAGGTTCAGTAAACGGGGAAGCACCTGTTAAAAAGAAAAGCCGGCGAAGACCACGCCACAAAAAAAGAAAATCGGGAGAGGCCGCCAATGGAACACCTCTGGCCGAAAATGTTGCACCGGAAAGAACTCTGATAGAGCCCGCGGCTGAAGGCGGAAACCTGCCGGTGACGCAGGATCGTCACGAAGAGCATCTCCCGCTTGTCATCGAACCGGCTAAGCCGGAAGAAAGTGTTGTTACCCCGGAACCGGAGAAAGCGGAAAATAACATTATTGAAACCCCGGAAAAGGGTGAAGACTAAATAACAGATTCAATGATTATTGAATCCGCGCGCTATTTTCCCGAGGCCAGTTCTTTGGATCGCGCCGTTGCCGCTTTTACCGCGGCAACAATGATCGCGCGCAGGTTTTTTTCTTCCATTACTTTTAATCCGGCAAAGGTTGTGCCGTTCGGCGATGTGACCATCTCCCTCAATTGAGCCGGTTCCTTATCGCTTTGCAGACAGAGACGGGCGGCTCCCAGCATAGTCTGTACCGCCAGTTGCTTGGACAAGGCTTTCGATAATCCGTGTGCTAATCCTGCTTCGATCATGGCTTCAATAATCAGGAAAAAATAAGCTGGACCACTGCCGCTCAGTCCCGTTACGGCATCCATCATCATTTCTTCTACTTCGACGCTGATGCCCACGGCATTGAAAATGGCGCGTGTAACCTTAACATCATTAGCTTTGGCGTAACTTCCCCCGGCTACTGCCGCCGCTCCCTCACCGATAAGCGCGGGCGTATTGGGCATTACTCTTACCACCCGTGCGCCTTTGGCCAGGGATTTTTCAATAAAGTTTGTCGTAATTCCGGCCGCTATGGAAATAACAAGCTTTGACTTGTCCGTAACGGAACTGATTCCCTTGAGGGTGGCAGCCATATTTTGCGGTTTAACGGCGAGGATAATGATGTCCGCGTTCTTGACGGCCTTTTCATTATTTTGAGATACCTTTAATTTCATGGATGAACGGAGGTAATCCAGTCTGCCGGCATCAATATCCGTAATGATAATATCTTTAGATGAAGCGATCTTATTATTGATTAATCCCTGGGCAATAATGCTGCCCATTTTACCGCCGCCAATGATGGTTATCTTTTTCCCTTTAAGCATATTTTAATCCCTCCGATACTATTTATGCGTCTTTGTGACTGTTAACCGGGAGCGCATTCCCTCAAGGGAGGCGCGCTAATGAATAATTTATTCCTTTATTATCTCGTCAACCCAAAACCGGTCAAGCGATTTATTCTCCCATTGTATTAAATTTGGCTTTTGTGATATTCATCCCCCGAGGGGTTTAAAAGGATTTTAAATTTATGTTGAAATATTTTAACATTGAATCGTTAAAAATTGCCTGCCTGGTCAGCGAAAGCGAATCAGGCGCTCACAAACAAAGTCTGGTTTTTCTCCACGGTTCCGGCAGCGACCACAGCGCCTGGTCGCACCAATATGCCCGATTGCGCAAGCAATATAAAATGGTGGCACTTGATCTCCCGGGGCATGGACGTTCCGAAGGCAACGGAGAAAATGATGTGAAGCGCTACGGCGCGTGGCTTAAGAAATTACTGGATATCCTCGATCTGAACCAAGCCGTCCTTGTGGGTCATTCGCTGGGAGCGGCGATTGCACTTCAATTTGCCATAGATCATTCTGAAGCAATCGCAGGAATTGTCTGCATCGGCGCCGGAATGAAAATGCCGGTTAATCCTTTCTTTTTAGATTATTTAAAAACAAATCCGGCTCAGATGCCGGCCGAGGTGGCCCAGTTAATCAGTAAATATTCAGTGGCTAAAGAAAACCGTCCCCAATTCCTTGTTCCCTTGCAAAAAAGCATATCTCAAGCAAAAGTCGGGATTCTATACGGTGATCTCTTTGCCTGCAATGAATTGGACTTGACCCAAAGCACGGATAAAATCAAAGTGCCTGCTTTAATTATTTGCGGAGCGGAAGATAAAATGACCCCGCCTGATCTTTCCCGCGCGCTTGCCGCAGGCATCAAAGGCGCAAAGCTGGAAATCGTTGCAGGCGCGGGCCACATGGTGATGATGGAAAAACCGGCAGAATTTAATGTTTCTCTGAATAATTTTGCCGCATCAATTTCATAGAGGTTTCTCAAAAAACACTAACACGGAACGGAGAGGTTTTTTTATGTTTGTTTTGAATCATTTTATTGTTGCGGTGGCGAAGATCATAGATATCGTATTAACCATTTACATGTGGATTATTATTTGTCGCGCTCTGATATCATGGGTTAATCCCGATCCCTATAATAAAATTGTTATCGGTTTGTATCGACTTACGGAGCCGGTTCTCGGGTATGTTCGCAGAATTTTGCCCATACGCAATATCGGAATAGATTTTTCGCCCGTTATCGTTATCCTGGTCATTTTATTTTTGCAGTATTTTCTGGTGGAAACGATGATTGAGCTGGCCGCCCGTCTTTAGTTTTCTTTCAAAAAGGAATCTTTCCGGAACATGATGATTAACTTGAACGAGTCGAAAAAAGGTCTGACCTTTAATATTCAGGTAATCCCGCACGCATCGCGCGCGGAAATCGTATGCATCCAGGATGGCGCTTTCAAGGTAAAGGTTACCGCGCCGCCGGTGGAGGGAGCAGCCAATGAGGCGTGTATAAAATTGCTGGCCGGGGAACTGGGACTGAAAAAAAGCCAGTTGGAGATATTTTCCGGTTCGAAATCGCGCAGAAAGACAGTGATGGTTAAAAATATAAACAAAATGGAATTGGAATTGAAGATCAGCCGTTTTCTAAAGGCAAATAAAATCTTCGAACAAAAAAGTTTATTAGAAAATATATGAAGATATAATATTGCGGACAAGTTTTATGAAAAAAAAAGGAAATTCAGAAAATACCAATATGGCCAAAGCCGCCGGAGTTGTCGGAGCGGTAACCATGGTCAGCCGTGTTTTCGGTTTGCTGCGTGATACGGTTATTGCCGCCATCTTCGGCGCCAACTGGATGACGGATGCCTTCTGGATTGCTTTTCGCATTCCTACGACGTTAAGCCGTCTGCTGGGAGAAGGTTCGCTTACGGCTTCTTTTGTTCCGGTTTTTACCGAATACCTGCACAAGAGAACAAAAGAAGAAGCTCTCGAACTGGTTTATAACGCCTTTACCATACTCTCCATGATTCTGGCCGTTATATCCGTTCTCGGCATTGTTTTTTCGCCGTTGATTGTCGGACTGATTGGACATGGCTTTACTTCGGACCCGAGGCAGTTCGCGCTGGCGGTTTTTTTAAACCGTCTGATGTTTCCTTATATTTTTGTTATTTCACTGGGCGCCTTATGCATGGGGATTTTGAATTCTTTCCGCCATTTTACCGCCCCGGCGTTATCTCCGGTGATGTTCAATATTTCCATCATCGTGGCTGCTTTGGGCCTCCGCTCTTTTTTTGCCGAACCGATTACGGCATTGGCCATAGGTGTTTTAATCGGCGGCGTATTACAACTGGCCATGCAATGGCCTTTCCTGCGGAAATTCGGTGTAAAATTAAAATTCCGGTTTAATTTTCGTCATCCGGGAATTAGACAGGCCGGATGGATGCTGATTCCGGCGATTCTCGGCGCGGGAGTAACAACCATCAATGTTTTTATCGGGAGTACCCTGGCTTCGATGCTGCCGGGCGGGAGTGTTACTTATCTTTTTTATGCCGACCGGATCATGGAATTACCGCTTGGCGTTTTTGCTATTGCCATAGGAACGGCATCGCTGCCGAGCTTTTCGAGACATGTCGCTGCCGGCAACATGGACGAATTAAAATCCAGTATTTCTTTTTCCCTGCGGCTGATGCTTTTTTTGACTATTCCGGCAACGTTTGCTTTAATGACGCTGAACCTGCCGATTATCTCCGTTTTATTTCAACGCGGCGCTTTTGACGCGACCTCTGCCATTTATACCAGCGAGGCCCTGTTTTTTTATGGCATGGGTCTATGGGCTTTTTCCATTGTTCGTGTTTTTGTCCAGTCCTTTTATTCACTGCAGGATGCCAAGTGGCCGATGAGGGCCGCTATTATTTCTCTGGTGATCAACTTAGTCGTCAGCCTGGCTCTGATGTATTCCATGAAACACAAAGGCCTGGCTCTGGCCAATTCACTTGCCGCTACAGTTAACGTTTTTGTCTTGTCTTTTGTCTTGAGGAAAAAAATCGGCATATTCCTCGACCGTTCTTTTTATACCTCTGTTTTAAAAATTATTTTATCCGCCGTCGTTATGGTCGGCGCGATCATGCTGGTTGATTATTTTATGCCGTGGGATACTTCCGCCGGATTTAAAACAAGATTGATTTATCTGGCCACCGCAATTGTCGCGGGAGCGGGGGCATTCTTTATCTCTGCCTACGTGTTGAAAAGTCAGGAAATTCACGCCCTCATGAATATGATCAAAAAGAGGTTAAGCCGTCCCTAGTATTGATCCAGACGATAAAATGATTGACTTCAACACGCCAAAGTGATATAAATACAAGTCTTTGGCAGGCATGACCGGCAAAAGACACGGAAGGTGTAAGATGTTAGATATTAAGTATTTAAGGCAGAACGTCGAGGTTGTCCGCCAGAAAATGGATGAACGGGGCCAAAAAATCGATTTTGACCGTTTCATCAGTTTAGACGCAAAAAGAAGAGATATTTTAGGGGCTGTAGAAACCCTGCGTAATGAACGCAACAGCGTTTCCAAGCAAGTCGGCGAACTCAAGAAAAAGAAAGAGGACGCATCAGCGCTCATTGAGAAAATGGGCGACGTGTCGGCCAAAATAAAAGAATATGACGAGACTCTGCGCGTCACGGAAGAAGAGCTGAATGCCTTCGTTATGATTGTTCCGAATATTCAGCATGAATCCGTGCCGCAAGGCGCAGGGTCCGAAGACAATACGGTTGTGCGCACCTGGGGCGAAAAACCGGTTTTCAGCTTTGAACCCAAACAGCATTTCGATCTCGGCGAAAGTCTGAACATTCTGGATTTCGCGCGCGGCGCGAAAATAACGGGAGCACGCTTTACGCTTTATCGCGGAGCGGGCGCCCAGTTGGAACGGGCCATAACGAACTTTATGCTGGATTTGCATACGGAAAAACATGGTTACACGGAAGTGTTTACACCTTTTATGGTCAACGCCGAAAGCATGACCGGTACAGGCCAGCTGCCGAAATTTAAAGAAGACCTTTTCAAAATTGAAGGCATGGACTATTACCTGATTCCGACGGCGGAAGTTCCGGTAACGAATATTCACCGGGATGAAATCTTGGAAGAAGAAAAATTACCGATATATCTGGTGGCTTATTCAGCCTGTTTCCGCGCGGAGGCAGGTTCTTACGGCAAGGATACACGCGGCTTAATCCGTCAGCATCAGTTCAACAAAGTGGAGATGGTAAAGTTTTCCAAACCCGAGACGTCTTATGATGAACTGGAAAAGCTGACCGCCAATGCGGAAGACGTTCTCGAAAAGCTTGGCATTCCCTATCGGACGGTGTGTTTGTGCACGGCTGATCTGGGATTCTCTTCGGCCAAGACATATGACGTGGAAGCGTGGCTTCCCGGGCAGGATACGTACAGAGAAATTTCTTCATGCAGTAATTTTGAAGATTTTCAGGCGCGCCGCGCTTCGATCAGATTTCGCAGAAAAGAAAGCGGCAAAGTGGAATTTGTCCACACTTTAAACGGCTCCGGCCTTGCTGTCGGCAGAACCGTTGTGGCAGTATTGGAAAATTATCAGCAGGCGGACGGAAGCATCATTATCCCCGAAGTCTTGCGTCCTTATATGAGAGGACTGGAACGAATTACTCCTTAAGATAATCTGAAGGATAATCGGAAAAATGTAAATTATGGAGGGATGGCCGAGTGGTCGATGGCGGCGGTCTTGAAAACCGTTGGGTGAAAGCCTCGCGGGTTCGAATCCTGCTC
>PHBJ01000029.1 GCA_002840555.1 Deltaproteobacteria bacterium HGW-Deltaproteobacteria-13 | reverse complement strand
GCTTCCGTACCCGGGCCGTCCGTCGTTGCATGCGTTAGCTGGTATGAGTAAGTGGCAATACCCGTTACGCTATCGTAGGCCGTGACGGTCAAGGTGCCTATGGTTGTGTTGATAACGTTATTATGGCCCAGGTCGGCAATGAGGATCGTTATGCCGTTGATGGTGACACTCTTGATTCCGGCGAGGCCGTCAGGATCGGATAAGGTGAAGGTCCCGGAGGCAAATGCACTGGCATCTGGAGCGAAAATATGGCCGGGTTCGGCAGGGGCGGGTGCATTGGAGCCCGTGGGAAGACCGGCTTCGGAAACTACATCGTTGGCGCCTTCCGGATTGCCCGTATCAACGGTGACGGCCGGTGGATTGTTCTGCGCTATAGTAGGGGTATAATCCGTCAAATTTACGGCTCCCCATGTTATCCCTGTCGTTTCAGCTCCGCTTCCCGGGGTGACCTCGGCCCAGTCAGGGGCTACGGCATAGACGGGATGTCCTCCTCCTGCGCTTAATTCTCCGCCGGCGGCTGTTGCGTCCAGTACAATGGGTTGATCTCCTGACAAAAGTGCGGTTTGAATGGCTTCCTGCTGGGCGGAGGCATCAGCTGTCACTTGATCCGAGACACTCCCATAGACATCCTGATCAATAACCACATCGGACATTCTGCCGAGATCCAATTGAGTGGGGGGAAATGTATCAAAAACAATTGATACGCTTCCATCTCCTCCTGTTATAATGTGGTCATCCGCGAAAACCGGACTGTTTACTTTAAGCAATCGCACTGTACCATCAGGCGAAACGGCCTTTACTGTCCCGTATAAGATAGCGACTTTTCCTGTTACATGATGCCCCGTTTCGCTTGGTACCGGTTTCTTGATCTCGGCCATGATAGCTTCTCCTTATTTTTTAAAATTTGATTAATTGTTAGCTTGATGGTGCATTACATTACACATTTTTATTTACCAGTCTATTGTACCTTGGTACAATCTTTCAGAAATATGCTTATATACATGGATCCGGTAATATTTTACTTACTCCCTGATTAATTCTTGCATATGCCGTTTTATGTAAAAGAATCAAAGACCTTGACACAAAACACAATATGTGATTAATAAAAAATAGACGAATTCATAATTTTTCCAGGTAAATGGAGTCAATAAGCCGCTCTCGTTATTTATTAAAAGGATCACGAATCTTGGCGCCTCTTGAATCCACCGTAAAATCAAACAAAATATCATTTATACTGTTTTTAGCCGTTTTTCTCGGATTGCTGGTCATCACGCGATCGGTCTTTACGGGAGAAAAATTTCATATCGACCGGAAGGTCCTTCAAAAGGCGCAGGAAAAATACGGGCCGGAAGCCATGACGCGTCTGGTTTCCTGGGAAGAGCTTATACGGCAGGATAACAGTACAACGGACAGGGAGAAACTCCAAAAAATAAATTCTTTTTTTAATAAAAGAATAGTTTTCGTAAATGATATCAATCTTTACGGAGTCGAAGATTACTGGGCGACTCCGGTTGAATTTCTCTCCAGAGGTGCTGGAGATTGTGAAGATTATGCCATCGCCAAATATTTCAGCCTTAAAATGATGGGAGTGGCTGAAGAAAAGATTAGAATTGCCTATGTCAAATCCCTGCAATACAATATGTTTCACATGGTTATGGTATATTACAGCAATCCGGGAGCCGAACCTTTAATCCTTGACAGTCTCGTGGATTCCATTAAACCGGCATCGGAGCGGCGGGATCTTTTACCCATTTTTACATTCAACGGTGCGGGACTATGGCTGGCTCATGAACGTGGACAGGGCAAATTGGCCGGAAAAAGCAGCCGTCTTGCGGCATGGAATGATCTTCTGAAGAGAATGACAGAAGATGGAATTTAATATTAACAGGAGGCGTTAAATGACTCTTTACAGGCAACTTGTTATTTTTACGGTATCATTGTTTATAATTCTTTTTGCGGGAACATGGTTTGCCAAGCTGGAGAGCACAAAATCATTCCTGACCAACCAGCTGGAATCTCATGCTCAGGATACTGCAAGTTCTCTCGGTCTTGCCATCTCGCAGTATCCTGACGACATGGTCAGTATAGAGACGATGATCAACGCCCTTTTTGACAGGGGCTATTACGAAACGATCAGGTTTGTCGACCCCAAGGGAAAGATTTTATTGGAACGGAACCTGAAGGTAGTCATTGAAGGAGTCCCTTCATGGTTTATCAAGTTGGTTCCGCTAAAAGCACCCGAGGCAAATGCTTATGTGATGGCCGGCTGGCGTCAGGCCGGGACCATTTATGTAAAAAGCCATTCGGGATATGCTTACAACAGTCTGTGGCAGGATATTAAACATACAACATTGCTTTTTGCGCTCTGCGGGATTTTCGTATTGATTGCGGGTGGTTTGGGGTTGCGCATGCTTCTTCGTCCCCTGGTCCTTGTTGAACAGCAGGCAGAGGCTTTATGCAGAAAGGAATACGAAATCCAGACAAAAATACCAAGGACAAGAGAACTTCAGCGGATTGTTCAGGTGATGAACCGCATGACGGAAAAAGTGAAAGAAATGTTTTCCGAACAGGTAAGTCATGCGGAAGGACTCCGCAAGCGGGCTTATAACGATACATTAACGGGCATTGGCAACCGCCGCTATTTTGAGGGCCAGGT
The DNA here is from genome assembly GCA_002840555.1 of Deltaproteobacteria bacterium HGW-Deltaproteobacteria-13. GTDB lineage: Bacteria > Desulfobacterota > Syntrophia > Syntrophales > Smithellaceae > Smithella. The sequence goes on along the minus strand of PHBJ01000029.1, from coordinate 10,379 downwards.
AAAAGCCTTTCTTGATAACAAAGACAGCGGCATGAAAGGGATTTTATTGCTGATTCGTATTCATGGGCTGGAAGAACTCAATGAACAAAGAGGTTTCCTCGTTGCCGACGAATTATTGAAGAGGGTGGCGGCGTTATTACAGGAGATTGCCGCGGGATTGGCGGGTTCCGTTCTTGCCCGGCTATCCGGGAGTGATTTTGTCTTATTCCTGCCCGATTACCCATTATCGGAGGCGGAGAGGCTTTCCGGGGAAGTGGTTAAAACGCTTAGCGGACTGGCAGCCGCGGATATTACGGCTACTGAAAATGTTTCTAATGTCGGGGCCTGCGCCTATGACCGGTCCGTTAACCTTGACAGGCTTCTTTCGGAAGCCGACCTGGCGCTTGCCGCCGCCACACAAGCCGGAGCTAATGCCTGGCATGTCCGCATGATCATGGAAAGTACCGATAAGGTTCCCCTGGGCGAGGGACAGTGGAAGGAAGCGCTGGGGAAAGTGCTTCAAGACCGCAGGATCGTCTTGTACTCCCAGCCCGTGGTTAAAGCCGGGGATAAGAATATCGTCCTTCATCAGGAGATTTTTTCCCGAATCATTCTTGATGAAGGTGAAATCGTCAATGCCGGTGTTTTCATCCCTGTTGCCGAGCGCTTAAAATTGGTTTCTTCTCTGGATCGCATGATTATTGAAGAAGTTACGAAACTTGATCGCAATCAGCTTGGCGCCGATGCTGTCGCGGTCAATTTATCGACATCTTCATTACAGGATGAATCGTTCGTTGAATGGGTGCGAAAAACACTGGTGAATTTACCGGAAAACACACCCAGGATAATTTTTGAGTTTACAGAATTCAGCGCCGTTCAGAGAGAAAATCTTGTGAAATCCTTCGCCGCGGTTGTTCGTGAATACGGACATAAAATGGGATTGGACCATTATGGCCAGAGCGGCGGGAACCTGAAATACCTTCAATCCCTGCGGCCGGATTACGTCAAAATTGACCGGGCATACACAGGAGAATTAAAAGATGAAGACAGCGACAGCCGTTTTTTCATCAGCTCCATTTGCAGCGTGGCCCATAGTATTGATGTTATCGTTATCGCTGAAGGCGTTGAGACTCAAAAGCAATGGCAGATTCTGCGGGAGCTTAATATTGATGCTATTCAGGGGTATATCATCGATACGTCAAAGCCGGTTATAAAAAGTTAAGATTCTTTGCAAAGCCGGAGACCAGAGAGTTTATATCTTGAGAAGAGGGCATGATCCTGATGGTAACGGCAATGGCCGAGCAAAGAGAAATATCAGGACACGATAAAATTAAGAATTGAAATTCATCTCAAGCAATATCAAAAGGGCGCCTTGGTGAGGCGCCCTTTTTGTTGGCGTCGTTATCGGCTTCCTCAACGTATGTAAAATATGTCTCGTCCTCTTCGCCCAGCCGCCTCGATGTCATCTTGATTTAGAAATGGTATAAGGCGCCGGGAGTGACGGATAATAAAATAAAGAAGGGAACGGTCGTGACCGTTCCCTTCTTTACATCCTTCAATCTCGCGTCCCCAAAATAGGGAGCAGCTTTTGGTTTGTCTTACTTCTTGATAATATAATCGGCTACAGCTTCCACACGACGGTTCTTGGCACGCCCTTCACTTGTTTTGTTGGAAGTAATGGGTCTTTCAAAACCGTAACCTTGTGTGGTCAAACGATTGGAATCAATACCACCTTTTTCGACCATGTATTTCTTCACCGCGTCGGCACGTCTCTGGGAAAGTTTCTTATTGTAAGCAGCCGTGCCATGATTATCCGTATGTCCTTCGATCACTACATTGAGATCAGGATATTGTTTCATAACAGAGATCAGATTATCGACATCACCGTAATAACCTGTTTTGATAACGGACTTGTCGAAATCAAACAATACCTTCAGCGTCGTTCTTCCCTTTTCAATGATTTCCGGAATCGGACAACCGTCCTTATCCACTTTTACACCGGCGGGTGTGCCAGGACACTTATCCAGGCAGTCAATAACTCCATCCATGTCGGAATCAATCGGACAACCGTCCTTGTCGACAATGCAGCCGCGAGGCGTATCGGGACACTTGTCCAGACCATCGCACACACCATCCATGTCGGAATCAATGGGACATCCTTCCTCGTCGACCACGCAGCCCGGAGGTGTATCAGGACATTTCTTTACTTTAACCGGCGGTGGAGGTGGAGGTGGCGGCGGTGGAAGCGGTTCTTCTACCACTGGCGGTGGAGGGGGAAGGGGCTTTGAACCTCCGAAGTGGTAATTCAATCCTGCTAAAAAAATGTGATCTGTGACTGACGCGTTAATGTCTCCCAGACCCTCATTAACTTTATACTTGCTTTGGAAAAAACGGAAACCAAAATCCACGGACAAGCTGGGAATGATTTCCAGGTTTATCCCGGCCAGTCCCTGCCATGCAAAAGCATTAGGGGTTTCATCATTAGCGCCTCCCTGGGAGAATTCGGCCCATGACCAGCCGGCGCCGCCTCCAATGTAGGGGCGAATCATTCCATGGGGATACCTTAGCATAAGGTTGGCCATAACGTTGTTTGCTTTGTAATGCCCTGCACCGCCAGATCCGCCTGATCCTCCATTATTTTCGACATTTTGGTTGTCGAAATAGGAATACTCCAGCTCGGCAGCTATCCATTTGAATGGAAAGATAACTCCGGCTTTGGCTCCAGCAGTCCAACTGTTATTGAGTTGAATCTCTTCTCTCCCCCCGTTTTCCACTATGAGATCGTCAGGTACGACAAAGCCGCCGAAAACTCCGAGATAAAACGGATGATAGATCTCAACCGGCTCTTTAGTGGCGTTTAAGGGTTCTGCCGCGGTTGCAAACAGTGAAAAGGTTAACAGAAAAAATGTTGCTAAACTGAACACAACAAAAGGGTAAAAAGCTCTCTTCACAAGCAGTCCTCCTTTCCGTAAAAGATAATTGATATTAAAATATATATGATAAAAAATGAAAAGTAAAGATCAAATCAAAAAAAGATTTACAATCATAAAATTGCAAAAAAATTGATTTTTCAACGGTGCCAGGGCGGAAATTGAACCCATGCGGCAGATGGAAATTAGCACCATGATCCCCGGGACTTTAGGACAAACAATTTTTTATTAAAAGCTGATTAAAATTAATGTTTATGCGATGTTCTTATTCGGCTACATGATTTCTCTGTAGATTTTCCATTCGCCGTCTATTTTTTTCAGTTCCAATGTTTTCTTGCCTTTATCTTTAAGGATGGAAGAGCTGTACGATTGGGTAAATGCTGCCCTGGCAATTTTTTCATCCTGTGTTATTTGCAAATTATCAATGCTGATATTTACATTTTTACTCTTTTCGCTCACCTTGCTTTTGTAAGATATCCAGGCGTCTAAATTCATTCCTTTCGATTGGAAATCCGGCGCATAACAACTGCGGTAAGCTTTCATATTGCCGGATTGCCAACCGGCTAGCCATTTATTTACAAAACTTCGGATATCTTCCTGAGGAATGGATTTTGTCTCATTGGGTTTGCTGTCAACTTGAACTGAATTCTTATCGGTGACAGCGGGTACGGGAATAACGGCTTCTTGGGGAGCAGCCTCTTTCGCGGTTTTTTCAGAATCCTGTCTTTGATAAGACCAATAGCCTGCCAGAGAGCACAACAAGATTACTACCGTGACCACGATTCCGGTAAACAGCTTGTTATGATTTCCCTTTACCGATATGGGCCCAACCACATGATGGTCTGGTACCGGGGATCTAGAAGTAGATGTTGCGGGTACTGGCGTCTCAAGTATAGGAGTACTTACCGTGGCTTGCTTGATCTTATCTTCATTCTGGTTATGTACAGGTGCTTCAGAAGGAAATGTTGCGGGGATCGGCGTCTCAAGTTCAGGAGCGCCTGCAATAACAGGCTTACCCCATTTAGGACGAAATTTTATTTTAGATTTTTTGGCCGGAACGCCTGCAATGACAGGTTCTCCCCATTGGGGATGAAATTTCTTGCCGGACTTGTTGACGTTACCGCTCTCTGAAAATAAAGTCACGCTTTCTTTCTTCTCTTTTGTTTTAATTTTTTTCGGGGATTTATTGATAATAAATTTTTCCTTCATTGTTGATGATTATAGTAAGAACGATTTTGTATGTCAATGAAATATTGATCTGGAAAATACAGTTTGCGATATCCAATCATCCGCACTAATCTCAAAGGGTTGTAAATCATGGCATGAACACTTCGATTTTTCTTTTGATCTGAGAATCGGGCGGTTTATTTCTGATCTTTAATATCCAGTGCTTCACAGAGTATCTCCGCCGGATCAAGAGCGGTCATTCCGGAAAGGCCGCTTAACTGCATTCGGCAGGAACCGCAGTCCGCAACAATATTTTCCGCTTTTGTTTTTTTGATTAAGGAGACAGCCCGATTGCCCATCTGGATGGCGGTAAGCTCATTTTCCTTCTTAAAACCGTAACTGCCGGAGAGTCCGCAACAGGCATCATCAAGAATTTCACATTCCAGGCCGGGTATTGCCGCCATAAGTTTTGCCGCCGGATAACCGATTTCCAGCGCTCTTAAATGGCAGGGGATGTGATAGGCGATCTTGCGCGGAACTTCTCCGAAAACAGGTTTGGCATACCCTTCATTGATGAGTTTAATAATGTATTCATGGACATCGTAGCTGCTTTCGGCAATCTTTTTGCCTTGTGGGATTTTTAAAATGCCGGGATAATCATGCATAAGGCAAAGCCCGCAGGATGTGCAGGTGTAAACGATATCGTAGCCCGCATCTATATAGTTGGATAGGGAAGAAGCATTTTTTTGCGCGAAGTGTTTAGCCAGAGCGATGTTTCCGTTGCCCAGCGCGGGAAGGCCGCAGCACCACTGGGGCGGCAGGACAACGTCAACATTCAAGGCGGAAAGTAAACGAACGATTTTTCTGCCGATATCCGGCCGGTAAAAGTTTATAAAACAACCGTAGAAAAAGGCGACTTTTCTTGTCTTTCTGTTCAGAATTTTCTTCTCCCGGCGCATGGTCCGGAAATGAAATTTCGGAAAGGGGATGTAAGTCGATATTCCCATTGCCCGAAAGGCCTTCTTTCCCATTTTGCTGGAAGCGATCATGTTGGCGATGGGGGCGGTTAAAGAACCAAGGGCGCTTAAATAATAATTATTCGCAAAAAGCAGATGTGCCGGTGTTTGGGGATGTTCCTTCCCGTATCTCTGTTGTTCATTAAGAATGATTTGCGCGGGTTCCACACCGCAGGGACAGGCCATTTCGCAGCGTTTGCACTGGCTGCATAGAAGAACCCATCCGTCTTCCGCTCTTTCCCTGTCCGACCGGAATCGCTGGGCGTCAGGTCCGGACTGTTTCGGTCCGGGAAATTCCGGGTTTACCCGAAATACGGGACAGTTTTCCACGCAAATCGTGCAGCGTATGCAATGTTCATATTTCATCTGGATAAATACTCCGCGCAGGATAGCGCCGCCGCATGGGCTGTTGCCAGCGCCAGACCGTGACCACATCCGTTTTTTAATATTTCCGTATCAGCAAGAATGCCGCCGCACACAAAAATATTCTCCCAGGAAGAACCGGCGGGCCTTAGCGTTGAATCAGCGATAATACCCGCTCTGCCGATGCCGTGATTTAAAGAGAAATAATCACTGTCGAACCAGGTTTCACGCGGTCCGCTGATATGCACCGGAAGATGAAATACATTTTCAATGATTGATTCACGTGTCGCGGTAAGGCCGCCGCCGACAAACGATCCGGTGGACAAAATAAAAGCTTTGGCGTTAATGCTGTTAGGCCTTCCTTCGGAAGGCGTTGTTACCGCTTCAATGACCTTGCCCGTTTTTTCTATTCCCGCAACAGGCCATGCCCAGTAAAGGGTCCCTCCTTTTTTGTGAAAATATCCCTTCAGCCCGTTGAACAATCTTCTGCCGGGCATGGATGGCGGAATGGTCGGAATTTCAAATACAGGCTTTCCAATGAGGATGGATACGGTATCGACAATTTCACTTGCCGATTCCAGACCGAGAACGGCGGGGAAGGCGAGCTTGTCTTCATCAATGTTTAACTTCTCCAGCCAGATGATAAATTTTTCGAAGAATTCTTTTTCCTCGAAATGTGACGCAATACTCATGGTGCTGTAAACGCCGGCGTCATACACTGAAGATTTAGTATTCCTGCGCCGGGATATGATGTAGCCGGGATAAAAATCCTTAAGCCCCTTGAAGGTTATGATGTGCACACTGTCCTTCGTGTCTTGAGGCGCCTCTTTCATTGTTGACGGAACCAGACATGAAGTTTTAAGCGTGCCCAGAGCCGAAAGAATAAAACGGTTTTCTTCGGCCCCGCCCGCATAAGGAATTCCCATATCCGTCATGGCCGCCTGAAAATAATTCAAAGCATCCCTGATAATTTTTTCAGAAACAAGGTGATAGGGATGTTCCGGCGGCAGATCATGAATGCCTGACAGAGGGCTGCTGCCGCGCGAACAAACGTCAATGCAGCCGGTGGAAAGGCAGGCTGTCGGTTCTCCTTGGGTGACGAGGGCGACTTTAAAACCGCGTTCGGCAAGAAGCGCTCCCGCAGTCAGACCTGCTACCCCCGCTCCGATGATCACAACATCGTATTCGGTAACGCTCATTCGGGTTTCTCCATGGCCAGGATGCCCAGATAAATATATTCCACAAGTTGTTCTTCCCGGAGTTGATCTCCCCAGAGAGCGGGTCTTATGCCCTTATAACGGCGCTGAAGAAATCCGCGCAGCATTTTCATGGACTGCTCAGGCGATATAACGCTCATATCGTTCATGATGCCAAGCGCGCGAAAAGTGCAGAAACCGCCCTGACACGGTCCCATGCCCAGACGTGTCCGGTGCTGGATATCCCCCACATTCCGTGTTGCTGTCTGTTTGATAATCCGTTCCACCTCCTGCCGGGTGACCAGTTCACACTCGCACACAATGCCTTTCATATTCGAGAGTCGTTTGGCAAGCGGATAGCCGCTCAATTCTTCCTGTCCTTCCAGCGGAATTTCGGCCGTTTCACAGGGTTTCTTGAGATTAAAAGAAGCCATGATGGTGTCAACCATCTTTTCCGCCATCAACCGGAAAGTCGAGAGTTTGCCTCCTACGATGCTGTACATGCCGTTTTTATGATTGATGATCTGAAAACCGCGGGAGATTTCATGGCTGTCCGCTTTCTTTGATTTCAGCAGCGGCCGGACGCCGGAAAAAGCCCGAATAATACGGGTGTTGTTGAAGTGTGGGATCATTTTTCCGGCCTCACTGATCATTGTATCCACTTCGGAAGATTCGGTGATCAGATTATCCGGATCGTCAATGGGCAGCGCTGTTGTGCCGGCCAGGCACACCGCTTCGTTGGGCACGATGATGTCGCCGTCGGATGGATGACGGAGGCGGTTGATGACCATATTGGTCAGACGATGATTCGTAATGACCAGCGATCCCTTGACAAGAGTCATCGGCACCTCGGAACCGGCCAGAGTTGCGATCATATTCGCCCACGCCCCAGTCGCATTAACGATGATGTTGCCGCGGATTTCCCGGGTGTCTCCCGTGGACTGATCAATTGCTTTGATCCCTATACAACGGCCGTGCGATTTGAGGATTTCCGTGACCTTATGCCTTGTATAAACAATACCACCGCGAAGCTCGGAAGATCGAATATTGAGCATGCAAAGGCGAAACGGGTCAATGGAGCAATCGGGAACCTTGATGGCTTCTTCGATTTCCGGGTTCAGGTTGGGAACCAGATCAAGCGCCCTGGTCGAGGAAATAACTTCGGCGGGAATGCCGACTTCTTCACATCCCCTCAAAAATACTTCCCTGAAACGTTTCGAATCGCCGGGCAGGCGAACAAAAAGTCCCCCTGTTTGCTCGACGCATTTCCTGCCGATTTTTCTGAGAATAAGATTTTCTTCGTAGCATTCGCGGGCGGCCACAGGATCGGTGACGGCGTATCTGCCTCCACTGTGGAGCAGGCCGTGGCAGGCGCCGGTGGCGCCTGCCGCGAAGTCGCCTTTTTCAACAAGACAATGGGGAATACCGCGCAGCGCCAAATCCCTGGCAATACCGCAACCGGTCGCTCCTCCACCAATAATGATCACATCCGTTTTAATCATGCTTATTTATTTTTCTTTGTCCTTAAACATTGAACGTTGAACATAGAACATTTCTTATGTTTCTTCTTCCCAGTGCATCGCTCGTTTTACGGCTTTCTTCCAGTTACCATAGAGCATCTTCCGTTTATCCTCGTTCATGCCCGGTGCAAACCGGCGATTTACTTTTCTCCGCTGGGCAATCATGGACTGGTCTTTCCAGAAACCAACCGCCAGACCCGCCAGATAAGCCGCTCCCATTGCCGTCGTTTCAGTGATCTCCGGCCGCTCCACGGGAACGCCAAGAATATCCGCCTGGAATTGCATCAGGAAATTATTGGCGCAGGCGCCGCCGTCCACGCGCAGTTCGTAAAGATCAATTCCGCATTCATTGCGCATCAGTTCCAGAACGTCACGGGTCTGATAGGCAATGGACTCCAGTGTGGCGCGGATGATGTGGTTTCTTGTTGTTCCCCGGGTCAATCCCAGAATCGCGCCGCGCGCATACATATCCCAGTAAGGAGCGCCCAGTCCCACAAAGGCGGGAACCACATAAACACCGAGTGAATCTTCAACCTTCGTGGCAAAATACTCGCTGTCTTTAGCATCATAAATGATTTTCATGCTGTCGCGCAGCCACTGAATCGCGGCGCCGGCGATAAAAATACTTCCTTCCAGGGCGTATTCGACTTTATTATTTATACCCCAGGCGATGGTGGTCAAAAGACCGTTTCCCGAATGAACTAGCTTTTCACCGGTCAGCATCAGCATGAAACAGCCCGTGCCGTAAGTGTTCTTCACCATTCCCGGAGTGTAGCAGGCTTGTCCGAATAATGCCGCCTGCTGATCGCCCGCATCCCCGGCAATGGGTATCTCTACCCCAAATAGCCGGGCATCCGTGTGGCCGTAAACCGCGCTGGACGGCTTCACTTCCGGCAGCATGGATATGGGGATGTCGAGTTCTTTTAAGATTTTTTCATCCCAGCGGAGGTCTTTGATATTGTAAAGCATGGTACGGGAAGCATTGCTGTAATCCGTGACGTGCACTTTCCCCTTCGTCAGATTCCAGATTAACCAGGTATCGATCGTGCCGAAGAGAAGTTCCCCGTTTTTTGCTCTTTGCCGGGCTCCTTCTACATTATCGAGTATCCATTTCACCTTTGTTCCGGAAAAATAAGCGTCCAGAACCAGGCCCGTATTCTCTCTTACATAATTTTCCATGCCCCGGGCTTTAAGTTCATCGCATATTTCCGCGGTGCGGCGGCACTGCCAGACAATAGCGTTGTAAACCGGTTTGCCCGTTTGTCTGTCCCATACGACTGTCGTTTCACGTTGATTCGTAATGCCGATGGCCGCTATCTCCTCCGGCGCAATGCCCGTTGTCGCCAGAATTTCGCTCATCACGCCGCTTTGCGATCCCCATATTTCCATCGGATCATGTTCCACCCATCCCGCCTTTGGGTATATCTGAGTAAACTCGTTTTGAGCTGTTTTGACGACATTGCCTTCGCTGTCATAGAGAATAGCCCGTGAGCTGGTGGTTCCCTGATCAAGGGATAAGATATATGACTTCTTCATGTTTGTGCTCCCGATATTAGTATGAAAATGATTATGACTATAAATTACTATTACATAATGCTTTGTATTTGCAAATAAAAAAGTAGATGTTGAACTATTATAAATATAGTGTTATAAGAAATACAAAGAATAAAGCGCTTTAGTTTGTAAATTGACATTATCGGGGAAAAGTTAGAATCCTTCGACAGAATATTGATCGGTAAGTAGCTGTAAGAAAAAAGAAAAAATTTATCTTTTAATAATATGAAAAAAAATTAAATTTTTTCTTGACACAATCGAGAAGAGGGAGTAGAACCCCTTTTCTGTTCATCAGAATAAAGTGTTTTGAATGTAGATTGAAAATTTCAATAAGTTCACCGATAGTACGTTTCCTGGTTGTCGGACACTTCCAACTATAACTGGTTGAACATTTAAGTTTTTTGAAATTATTCTTGACAAAAGAATCTGTTTTTGATTTTAAGCGCAGAATCTTTTTTTAGATGGCTCTTTGGAAATTGAATAGTGGGAAAATGAATTTGTGGGTCCTAATAAATTTATTTGAGATAACTTGAGAAAAAATAGAAAGAGAAATCTTTCTTCTAGGATTAAAACTTGAGAGTTTGATCCTGGCTCAGAACAAACGCTGGCGGCGTGCCTAACACATGCAAGTCGTACGAGAAAGTCCGCTTCGGT
>PHBJ01000010.1 GCA_002840555.1 Deltaproteobacteria bacterium HGW-Deltaproteobacteria-13 | reverse complement strand
TGGATTGGATGTATACCTTGCACGCATTGGGCTTTGTGGTTATCTTCGCTTTCTTCTTTGTCCATTTGTATCTGGGCACTGTTGGTAATCCCGGAAGTGTTCAGGCGATGCTTACCGGCTACATGGAGAAACCTGTGTTAAGAATGCTTCATCCGAAATGGTACAAAGAGATGGAACATGAAGGAACGCTGGTTATAAAGAAGTAAGGCAACGATCAGCTAAAAATAGTATTTAAAATTTTTGCAGAGGCCCGGAGCAAAGAACTCCGGGCCTCTTTTTTATCAAAAATAATCTTACTGATCCGTCAGAATATTTCTTAACGCGTTTTCAATATCCGGATATTGAAATTTAAAACCGGCATCAAGGAGACGGCGGGGAATTACTCGCTGACCTTCCAGCAGGACTGAACCAAATTCTCCAAGCATCAATTTAATCATAAATCCCGGCGCCGGCAGGAAAGACGGGCGATGTAAAACCCGGCCGATGGCTTTTCCCAAGTCAGCATTGCGCACCGGACGGGGAGAACAAAGATTTACCGCACCGCTTATTTCCGTATGTTTTAGCAAAAAGCTAAATGCTTCGGCCAAGTCGTGCATGTGTACCCAGGAAAACCACTGTTTCCCGTTTCCCAAAGAGCCTCCAAGGAAAAGCTTAAACAAAGGAATCATTTGACCGAGTGCGCCGCCATTTTTTCCAAGCACAATGCCGAATCTGGTAATGACAACCCGTGCGCCTTTTCCCCCGGCGCGCAGGGCTTCCTGCTCCCAGTCATCAGCCAGTCGGGCCAGAAAGTCATTGCCTGCGGGCATGGTTTCGGTCAGTTCTTCATCATCATGAAATCCGTAATAGCCCACCGCCGACGTGCTGAAAAAAGTTATATGCCTGGAGTTGTCAGGCAAAGCCGAAACCAGATTACGCGTTGTATCGATGCGGCTTGACAACAGTATTTCTTTTTGCTCGGGTGTCCAGCGGCTGAAGATGGAAGCTCCCGCCAGATTAATGATGACATCATGATCTTTGACAGCGTCTTGCCATTTTCCCTTAACTGTCGGGTTACCATTCAGATAAGTGAGGCCGGTTAACTTTAGAACGCTCTCGGCCGGGGAAGAGGTAAGAATTGTAACTTTATGACCTTCAGAAATTAATTTTTTTGCCAGAAATGTTCCGACGAATCCCGTACCGCCTGTCATGAAGATATTCATGAAAAACCTCCTTAAAAAATAAGAGAGTTAAAACGGTTTCATAAATTATTTACTCGCCGTCGCCGATCAGCGGTAATACTTTTTCCACATTAAAATAGATAAGAAATTTTGATTCCATGTCGTATTTTCGCCCCATGCCTTTGTATTTTTTACGGCGGATTTTTTCAATCAGCGGGCTGTTTTCTTCCTCGTGAGTTTTCATCAGATAAAGTCTGCATCCCTTGTAGGAGCCTTCTTCTTTAAAAAGATATATCGCGAAAGGATTCTTTTTCAGATTAGCGTGAGTCAGCCTGTCGGAAGCGATAAAAGCAACGGTACTTTCATCCATAAAATGCGGCCTTCCATAGATTGCCGCATTAACCTTTCCCTTCGCATCGGCGGTGGAAAGAACACCGACACCTCTGGCGTTTTCAAAATATTCCTCAAGATTCATAAATCCTCCTTTTAATTGCCGGTATTTTCAAGTAAATTAAGTCATGTTCTGAGCTTTGTAAAGAGAAAGGACTGTTACAAAATGAAAAGAATACTAATAATCCTAACCTTGTTTTTGACTGGTTGTGTCGGCGTGCCGGAGAATATAACGCCCGTTGATAACTTCAATATCGAGCGGTATCTTGGTAAATGGTATGAAATCGCGCGATTAGATCACTCCTTTGAAAGGGGACTGACCTCTGTCAGCGCCGAGTACAGCCTGCGGCCGGACGGCGGCATTCGGGTAATCAATCGCGGATATTCGAAAAAAGATAATAAATGGAACGAAATTGAAGGCAAGGGGTACTTTGTTAATCGTAAAGATGCGGGCTTTCTGAAAGTTTCTTTTTTCGGTCCGTTTTACGGTTCCTATGTTGTCTTTGACCTGGATCGCGATAATTATTCCTACGCGCTGGTTTGTGGCCCGGATAAATCATATCTATGGATTCTGGCGCGCAGTCCGCAAATGGATGATCATCTGAAAAAGCACCTGATCGACAAAGCTGCCGCCCGGGGATTTGCAACGGAGAAATTAATTTTTGTGCAGCACGATGACGACAAATGAATTTCCCGATGCGCAATCCTGATATCTATGGGCTCGGTTTAGTCAGTGATATCAGAATACCGGATAACGCAAGATAGCCCGCGGCGAGCATGTAATGGGCATGCGTTGTCGTGACGTGCCAGGGCAGGTAAAGTTCGCCGCTGGGCATGACGGAATGGATAATACCAAAGAATGTCAGCAAGGCGCAGATAACGCTGAACAGGGCCGCAAGCCTGGCTTTGTGATCAATGAGAAACGCCAGCATACTTCCCCACAGCAGTCCCGTAATGATAAACCCGTTACTGAGCATCGTCAGTGTTTGATGCAGAGTTTGCAAACGCACAGGCAGCTTATCCGGTGTGGCGCCCAGCGCGCCCATGAACTGGCCGAGAATGATGAGCACCAGAGAAGCGATAACCGGCAGCATACTTAAACTGACCGCCGGGGAATGCGCCGGCGGCGAATCCTTGTAGGCCTGGCGCATGATTTCAAAACCGATGAAGATGAAAATCGGCGCGATGACGGCCCGGGGAATAAGACTGACAAACAGCGAAAGCAGTCCGACCACGGAGCAGACGCCGATGAGCAATCCTGTCAGGAGTGTGTACCACCAGGTCGCGCCCATCTTTTTGTATGCCGGATGGCCGATATAGGGTGTGGTCTGCGCCACCCCGCCGAAGAAAGCCGCGATCAACGATGAAAATGCTTCCGTGAGTAAGATATCTCTTGTCCGGTAATTATCGCCGGCGAGCCGCGCGCTTTCCGTATTATTGATGCCGCCGATGATGGTCAGGATGCCGAAGGGAATAGCGATGGTCAGGTACTGAATGCTTTGCGGCAGGGTCTGGAGAAAATCGATGGAAAACACAGGCAGGGAAAAAGTCATCTGCAGAGACGGGGCGGTAAATTCCGGCAGATATCCGCCAAAGCCCAGAGCAAAATGAATACCCGTGCCCAGGATGACAGCCATCAGAACACCGGGCAGGCGTCCCGGCAGATGCATTTTGCTCATCAGCGCCGTAAAGATCAAACCCAGTGCGACCATGCCGACGACGGCTTCGTTAAATAGTTCGATCATCGGCAGAAATCCCAACAGCAGAAGCCCGATTCCGGCGAGCGGTCCCAGCAGTCCCGCGGTGGGAATGATGCGCTGAAGCCATCCGCCGAAAAATGAAGTGACGATTTTAACAGCGCCGATCATGAAGAGAGTGGCCATGCCGATGTGCCAGGTGAGTTGCGCGTCATGAGTGGTGACATAAGCGGGACCCATAACAGCGTAGGCAATGCCGATCGTGGAAGGCGTATCAATACCCAGAGGCATCGCCGTGACATCGGTTCTTCCTGTTTTCCGCCGTAAACGAATCGCGAGCCACGTATACACCAGATCGCCCACACAGATACCGACAGCCGTGCCGGGGATCATGCGCGTCAGGATGATGTCTGCCGGATAGTTGAAAGTGAAGACGAGGATTGCGCTGAAAAATATCAGCGTTCCCACGTTATCAAGAAACAGGGCGAGAAAAGCGGTTGTTTCCCCCCAGAACCTGTGCTGACCGACGGCGTTTTCAGTGTTCATTATGCTCTCCTCAAAAGCTTGCCCTTGTGCCGTAACTATATAAACAAAAACGCGCTGTTTGACAATTCGTTTTCTTTAGATGTCATTCCCGACCCGAAGCCCGGCGAATGCCGGGAGGTAATCCAGTTGTCCTTTTGTCATTGCGGTGAATCAAAGCTCCGAGCAAAGCGTGCGGGGGGCAAGACAGTTAACAGCCTGCCCGGCGAATGCCAGGTGGCAATCTCTTTCGTCATACCGGCGCAGGCCGGTATCCAGTTCTGCTATTCTTTATTCTCGGAATCAAAAAATATTGACAAATAATAATGAAAGGTGCTTTTATTTCTCCATTCTAGTAATATTTTTAGATTCACGTTTAAAAGGTTAGATTTTGCTGTAGGGTGTTATGCCGTATGTAAAACTACGCGCTTAGGCAGACAATCCAGCCGATCTCTACGCTCAGGCTGATTTTTCGTTAGACCAACAACAATAAGGAGGGAATGTATGAAAAAAATCGTTATTTTGTTAGCAGCGGCCATGGTGTTTTGCGGTACATCAGCGTTTGCTGAAATCAAATCATGTGACGCGCTGAAAGCGGAAATTGAAGCAAAGTTAAAGGCGAAAGGCGTCAAGGAATATACGCTTGAGATTATACCGACAGATCAAGCCAAAGATCAAAAGATCATCGGCTCCTGTGACGGCGGCACAAAGAAAATCTCATACTCCCGTAAAAAGAGCAAATAGCCCCAAAACGCTAAGATGAACGCCGCCAGATGCTAAACTGACAAAAGCATCAACCCTGACGCGGATAAGTCTTACAATTTTTGATAGAAATGATCGCTAACGCCGTCGCTGATTTTTTTGGTTGGGCAAATAGCAAATCAATTAACTGGAGGGCCATGCCATGATGAAAATCAAGTTAATTATTGTTGTCGGGGCAATCTTTTTTATCCAACTATTTCTGAGTGTGGAAGGATTGTGCGATTGCGAAGATAAAACTTGTCCGCCAGGGACCCACCTTATTGAAAACACATGTGAGTGCGTGCCCGACGATGTAGATATACCAAAGGACATAAATGGTGAATGTGAGTGTTGGTATAAGGTAGGCGAAGCACCGCCTGTTTCATGCGATGATCCCAGATGCGGTCCTGTGACGCCAGACAAATAAATAATGCCAGCATAACCGAGAGGAAATCCACCCAACGAAAAAAATCCGCCGAACGCTTACGCACCGGCTGATTTTTTCGTTTGGCGCTGAAATATGAAAAGGGCATCAATATGAGAGTCATTTATATCTTTTCTGTCATGGTACTAATGTTGTCGGTTTCCGGGTGCGCAAGGACATCTGTGAATATTTACCGGGCGGCTGGGAAGCCGGCTATTTGTGCCGGTGCAAAAAATAGTCTCGGGCATATCGCCGTTTTGCCTGAAACCGCATGGAGAAGTGACCAGAAAGAACCGGCTAAGAGAGAATCAATGGCGTTGGAAGAAATCAAAAACGCATTTCAAGGTTTTCCTTGCGGAAGTCTTTTGGCGCCTGGCGGTATCAGAGACTTTTCCCATTGGTCGGACAAACCTGAATCAGAATTGCTCAAACAGTTTTCCAAGGAAGGCGTTGATACAATCATCATTTTACGGATTGAAGAATTGACACCCTATCTATACTTTACCTTTTCATTGCCTGTTCTTTGGGGAGGTTCAAATGAGGCTGATTTTCGCGTTCGGATGCTTTCGGTAAAAACCGGCGCTGTTTTGACGGATATGCGCGTGAGAAGAAACACAGGCGGTCCTTTCAATATCAGGCCGGCGGAATGGTCACGAGATGAACTTAAAACGGCTTTATACGACATCATATGGCAGGGAGTATCCGATGGAAATGGAAATTAAACTGGACTATGCGGATGTGAATTGGCAGTTTGTATCCGAGACGCTGAAGCGCGTGGGGATGGCGTACGGGGAACCTGCCGCGCACAAGAAGGCATTTGAGAACAGCCGGGTCACCGTGTTTATTTATCGGGAAGGTCAATTGATCGGTTTTGGCCGGGCGATTTCCGATGATGTTTTTCAGGCGGCGATCTATGATATCGCGGTCGTTCCTGAATATCAGGCCCGGGGCATAGGAAAAATCATCATCAAGACGATCATGGATAAGCTTTCCAATTGCAATTTTATTTTATATGCCGCGCCCGGGAAAGAAGGATTTTATCAAACATTGGGATTCAGGAAAATGAAAACGGGTATGGCGCTTTTCCTGAAAGCGCCGCAGATGAAAGAAAGAGGATTCACGGAGTAAACGATATATGGAAAAAACGGATAAAAAATTTGCCGCGGTTTGCGGCCTATACTGTGAGGCATGCTCATGGTTTATTGCCACCGCTGAGGATCCGGAAAGGCTCAAAAAAATGGCGGCGCAATTGCATTTTTCGGAGGAAGAGAGCAAATGCTATGGGTGCAGGTCGGACAAGAGGTTGTCTTACTGCGAGAACTGCGAGATGTTCGCCTGCGCAGCCCAACGAGGCATCGATTTTTGCAGTGAGTGCGCAGAGTATCCCTGCGATACCCTGAAGCAGTTCCAATCTGCGATGCCTCACCGGATTGAGCTTTGGGATAATCTGGAAAGAATTAAATCGGTTGGTTATCAGCAATGGCTCAGGGAAATCAGGGAAAACTATGCCTGCCCGCGATGCGGAACCGTCAATTCCACCTACGATCTGAAATGCCGAAAGTGCGGTGAAAAGCCCAGCTGTACTTATGTAGCCAAACACAAGAAGGAGATCGAACAGTTTTTTAAAGAACAGGTGATGCCTAAAACAGAGTCATAAGTCGGAGCGCCTCGGATGATGAGTGCTATGCAAATCCCGAGTGCCGGGTTGTTGACACGAAGATGGCAGAAGAGTATTGTTTATTCCGGATGTCGTGAAAGCCAGGAGAAGACCCCACGGTGAAAAATCCGCGAACCATTCACTTCAGGGATATGGCAGCTTCGTGGCTGCGGGGTAAGAAGATCAAATTAAAATCAAAAATGAGGTAGTACGGAAACCAAAGCAAAAAGGAGAAGTACAATGAAAAAATTGCTCTTACTCATAGGCGCAGTGCTTGTTGCTGTCGTTTTAATTGTTATATTCAGAGCCGTTACACTTTCTTCCAGGCAGGTTCAGGCGCTTCCTTCAAGCAGTATCACATTAGATACAAAGGCCCTGGCCGGACGATTGGAAAGAGCCGTGCAGTTCCAGACTATCTCATACCAAGACCGGGCCAGAATGAATAAAGAGGCATTCACCGGTTTTCAAAAATTCCTTGAACAATCCTTCCCGAGAGTTCATGCAGCGATGAAGAAAGAAATTGTCGGAGATTATGGTCTTCTGTATACATGGAAAGGCCGGGATGATAAAGAATTGCCGATTCTCTTTGCCGCCCATATGGATGTAGTGCCGGCTGAATATGGACCGGACAGCCAATGGACGTATCCTCCTTTTCAGGGGAAAACAGTCGATGGGTTTATCTGGGGAAGGGGCACTCTGGACGACAAAGAAAGTGTGCTCGGCCTCCTGGAGGCAATGGAAAAACTTCTACAGGACGGGGTCGCGCCCCGCCGAACCATTTACATAGCTTTCGGGTATGATGAAGAAGTCGGGGGGCAGCATGGAGCGGCAAAAATTGCCGAGCTTCTGAATTCAAGACAAGTCAAGTTGGACTTCGTGCTGGATGAAGGCCTCACCATTACCGAGGGATTGGTTCCGAACATTTCCAAGCCTGTTGCTTTGATCGGCATAGCGGAAAAAGGATGCTTAAGCATAGAGCTTAGTGTTGAGAGCGAAGGGGGGCATTCCAGTATGCCGCCGCGGCAAACGGCCATTGGCATCTTAAGTTCCGCAATCAGTAAACTTGAAAAGAACCAGTTTCCCGCAAGAATGGAAGCGCCTGTCAGGAAGATGTTTGAAACCCTGTCGCCTGAAATGCCCTTTGGTCTGAAAGCAGTCTTTGCAAATCTCTGGCTTTTCGACGGTCTTGTGAAGAAGAAACTCGCCTCCGCACCAAGATCAAATGCTCTTGTTAGAACGACGATAGCTCCTACAATATTCCAGGCCGGAGTACAAGAAAACGTCCTGGCTACAAAAGCACGGGCAGTTATCAACTACCGCCTGTTACCCGGTGAGACGATCAATAAGGTGTTGCTGAGTGTGCGTAAAACCATTAACGATCCAAGGGTGAAGATCGCGGCATTGGAAGGGATAAAGAGCGATCCTTCCCCGATAGCAGACACCGGATCAAAAGGTTACAAGGCCGTTGAGCAGGCCATCCGCCAGGTTTTCCCGGAAGTCCTGGTTGCTCCGGGGCTTGTCATTGCGGCTACCGACAGCAGGCACTATTCGGCCATGACCCGTAACATTCTGCATTTCAGTCCGGTACGTCTTCGATCGGATGATCTGCAGAGAATTCATGGTAAAGATGAAAGAATATCAACTGAAGGTTACAAGGATGTTGTGAGATTCTACGTGCAGTTCATCCGGAACGAAGGAACAATACAATAAATTGTTCAGTGGCGGTTCTACTGGGGTTGGGAAAATTATTTATTCCCGAAACCCGATTCCGGGATCTGAGGGCGGAATACACGGCGTCTTGCTTTGTGTTTCATACCCGTGATGGAATCTCATTGAAGACGCTTGCGAAGAGGCTGTGTTGACAACAACGATCATCAATGGACGTTACGCTAACTTTACAATTCCTAAAAGATCATGAACCATATATTAAATAAATTCGGCATCGATAAACCAACGAACGGCATGGGCAGTCGTGTGTTCTTGCGATTACAAAAGCTGAGGCGCTTTTTGTGGATGCTGCGGTCGGATTATCAAACAAAGGTCTCTCTTTCAATGCAGGACACCCTTCGGGCCTGGCGTTACGGTTTCATGCGATGGAGCTACTTCCTGTACGGGCTGGATAAAAATGATCCGCGAATGTTCATTAGTGACCGTGTCCAGTTTCTTGAAATGGATTTCATCAATGGGGCGCATCAGCCTGCCTGCGCTCAGAAAGTAATTTTTTCCCGTTACGTCGGAAGCCTCGGCGCGCCGTGTCCGCGCATTCATGCCGTGATCGTAAGAGGACATGTTTACATTATTGAGGGGATGGAATTAGCCGAAGCCGACTTGTTATTCAAGTTGATTGAAGAATATCCGCCGGGTATTGTGCTCAAGCCGATTGTCGGATGTGAGGGATTAGGCGTTGCCTTTTTAAAACGAAACAAGGAGGGCTGTGAACTCAATGGCCGGACGGCCACAGATGACGAGGTGAAAGCCGTTGTGTCGCAGCTTGACAATTACCTGGTTACCGACTTCGTCATTCAGCATGAATACGCCCAAAGTCTATACCCAAGAACAACGAACACTTTGCGCTTGTTGACGTTTTGGGACTACGATACGAATCAGCCTTTTCTGGCTGCGGCTGTTCAGCGCATAGGAACGTCGCGTTCCTATCCGGTGGATAATTTCAAAATGGGCGCCGGAGGGATAAGCGCACTCGTCGATTCCGATACCGGAAGATTGGGATACGGTATTTGCCGGCCCGATGAAGGACCCATGCAGCGGTATGCCTGCCATCCGGAAACCGGCAATCCCATTGAGGGCGGATACGTGCCGCGGTGGAAGGAGACGGTGGAGGATATCCTTCGGTTTTCTGCCCGGATGCCGTACCTTCCCATCATTGGCTGGGATTTAGTCATGACGCCGGAAGGATATCAGGTAATCGAAACCAACCCCGGATCGGGCTTGTTCGTTATTCAAGTTCACAAGCCTCTGCTGTCGGATAAACGCGTCCAAAAATTTCTTAAGTTTCATAAATGTAATAGAGGCTGTTCATGATAAAGGAACAACCCATCAAGTACGTTCTTCGCTGCCGTCAGTGCGGCACAGAACTGGCGGACGACGGACTGGTCCTTTTTCATAAGGGGTGCGATCCGCCCGGACTTCTGCAGACAGTTTATACCTCGGCATGGCCGGGGCAGGGCGATGATGGTATGGGGATCTTCCAATATCATGAATGGCTGCCCATCCGGAGGACTTTGCCGGGATCGAGCGCACCTGTTACCTACCGGAGCCGGGGGCTTGCCGAACAATTACGTCTGGAGAATCTGTTTATTGCCTTCAGCGGTTACTGGCCCGAAAGGGGCGCGTTAATGCGCACCTGTACTTTCAAGGAACTGGAGGCCTATGCCGTTTGTGCCCGTTTGCCGGAGCGCTTCGAAGATGTGCTCGTGATCGCGTCCGCGGGCAATACGGCCAGAGCATTCATCCACGTTTGTTCCACGCATCATATCCGTGCCCTGATCGTTGTTCCTGAATGGTCGATTCCCATGCTGTGGCGGGAAACGGAGCATAATGACTGCGTGCGAATTATCGCCGTTGGCGGCAACAGCGACTACGCGGATGCTGTCTTGCTGGCAGACAGCATATGTCGCATGGATGGTTTTGTGGCGGAGGGTGGTGCAAGAAATGTGGCGCGGCGGGACGGTCTTGGAACGACAGTCCTCTCCTGTGCGGAAGAGGCAGGATGTATTCCCGATGAGTATTTCCAGGCGGTGGGCAGCGGCACAGGCGCCATCGCTGCCTGGGAAGCCAGCGAGCGGCTCAGCCTGAATAAGGTTTGGCCGGGTGGGCCGATGAGACTTCATGTCGCCCAGAATCTTCCCCTGGCGCCGATCTATGAATCCTGGACAAGCCATTCCAGCCGGATAGTATCCATGAATTCGTTGCCAGGCTGCTCATCTGAAGAGATGTATGCCGGTGTGCTTTATAATCGGAGACCTCCCTATGGTGTCGCAGGCGGGCTGTACGATGCACTGCTTGCGACAAATGGCCATGCGTATGGAATTGCAAACGAGGAAGCCGGCGCTGCCTCGAAACTGTTTGAGGAAGCCGAGGGTATAGATATCGATCCGGCAGCCGCTGTCGCGGTAGCCGGCCTGGTAAAGTGCGTCGCCAGAAAAACAGTTGAGAAAGACGCGTACATCATGCTCAATATTACAGGCGGCGGTTTCAAGCGCCTCCGACGTGATGTTGAGCTGCAAACAACGATGCCGATCGCTGTTGTCGATCGATCTGATTTTAAAAGCGTCCGTGATCACCTCATTTGTAAAAGATCATAGCCTTTGCCAATGCAATCTGAAACAAATGGAATATCGATAAGAACCGGTTCTAAAAACGGAAGAATCGGAGCGGGACGATCTTTTGCGGTATTCAGCAGGAAGACTTTTTGATGCGCCTTATAATTCTGCCGATGCGTGTAAACGGAAGAAGAGAAATGTCCCCTGCTGACAGAGCGGCCACAGCGCCCAGGCGCGGATCGATTGCCGAGAGTTCGGCAACAGCCCGGAGAACTATTCTTCTAAAGCTTAGTTGCCTTCTGCCTGCGATAAAATCTTCAATGGGTCCGTTGGCATATTTCTGGACCATGAAGAGCCCCTTGATGTAACATTGGACCATTTGCAGAGTTTTCGCGTCCTGCGAACAATCATTCACTGGAATGTCAATTCCGTGTTCATGGGCATGATCGAGAATGTCCCAGGTGATCAGACGACTTTCCGCCAGCGTTAAAAAACTGTTTCCAAACGGATTCCGGTATTCGTAGAGAGGGCTTTGTCCCAGAAACGTTTTGATCGCCGGAGCCAAATCCTTATGTCCGGGTGACGGCCGGGGAACCCGTACTTCCGCCAGGTTGACTTGTTTAACCCCCATGTCCGATAATTCCTTCAGACCGCTGCGCCGAATCATATAGTCCCGCGTCTGGTCGTACGCGGGTACCTCCACCG
Organism: Deltaproteobacteria bacterium HGW-Deltaproteobacteria-13; assembly: GCA_002840555.1. Lineage (GTDB taxonomy): Bacteria > Desulfobacterota > Syntrophia > Syntrophales > Smithellaceae > Smithella. Next base: position 134,676 of record PHBJ01000010.1, on the reverse strand, counting down.
TAACCCAAGGGAAAATTCGTATGGCCTGCTCCCGAATCTTCCGAATGGTATCCGTATGGAAATCCGTGGCGGCGATATTGAAACGTATCTCATCCATACCGAGATCGCGAAGCTCCTGCATATTGTCGCCTGTTGCGGCAATGCCGTTTGTATAGCCCCAGAGATAAATGTGCGGATGATTCATCTTCACATGTCGGAGAATCTTCTTTGCGGCTTGGAAATTGTCGTGGAATAATTCGCCGCCGCTGATCGAAAGTCCCCGAATGCGGTGAGCCCGGCGGGATATCAGTGCGAAAAGAAGATTCATTTGTTTTTCACTCATCCGACGTTCAAAGTTTTGTTCCGTCAGGCGGGGGCAGAAGCGGCAGGATGCATTGCAGGTGAAACCGGGGAAAACGCAAATCCATGCGCCGGATTTACAGGCGAGACAACCTGGACTCAATTGCTCCTTCGGACAATTACATATCGTCAGGCCTTGATCAAAGGACCTTGCTCCAGTTAACGCAACTGCGCGCCGACGCATAATTTCCCGGAATTGATCATGCGTCAAAGGAATATCTTCCCTGTCTTTTAATTCTCCATGTTTCAGAACAGATTCAACCATCGAAATGTTTTCAACGCCTTTCCTGACGGATAACCGTCATCAGGATGTGAACAGGAGTTTACTACCAATACACTTTATTTTACAATTTTAAAAAGTTCTTTGGCTTTCGGATCGGCGGCTGTGCGCAGCAGCTCAAACAAAGCCATTTCCGTGGAAGTGATATGCGCGCCGGCGCTTTTCATCGCGTCTATTCCGATCCGGCGGTTTTCCGGCGTGCGCGACGAAACCGCGTCGGCAACCAGGCTGACATGGTAACCGTTGGAAATGAGATCGAGAGTGGTCTGGTAAACGCAAACATGTGTTTCAATGCCCAGAAGAACCACATGTTTGCGTTTTAAATTCTCTATTTGTTTTTTAAAATTAATTTCATCCCAGCAGCTGAAAGATTCCTTGGCGACAGGTTTTATGCCGTCAAGTTCAGCGGCTATCTGCGGAATAGTCGGCCCCAGTTTTTGCGGGATTTGTTCGGTAATAATAACCGGAAGGTTTAAAACTTTAAATCCCTTAATCAATTTTACCGTATTGGCAAAAAGATTTTCCTTGTCAAACATGACCTGGGCAAGATTGCCCTGAATATCAATGATAACTAAAACCGCAGCGTCGCGACTGATCATTCAACTTACTCCCAATTGTATTTATCCGAGATGATTGCCCAGCAGTAAGCCGCCGTCAATCAAAATTTCCGCTCCCGTGGTATAGCTGGAAGCATCGGATGCCAAAAATAGCGCGGCGCCGGCTATTTCATCGGGATTGCCGAGACGGCCGGAGGGCAATGCTTTTTCGACCATTTCTTTTACTTTTTTAGCGTCTTCGGGCGGCAGCAGCTCCCAGTGCGAATTCATCATCTTGGTGCTGATCGGTCCCGGAGAAATGGTGTTGACCTGAATATTATAACGAAGCAGCTCGCTGGCGAAGGCTTTGGTCAGCATTCTTATGCCCGCTTTGGAAATGGAATAAATGCTCAAGCCGGGTTCCGGATTATGTCCGTCCACGGAAGCGACATTGATGATTTTGCCGCCGCCCTGCTTGACCATGATATTAGCCGCGGCCTGGCTGACAAAGTATGCGCCCTTGAGGTTGATGTCCATGAGTTTATCCCAGAGGCGGTCATCGCATTCGAGAACGGAGCCCATGGCGGGGCTCGCTCCGGCGTTGTTGACCAGAATATCAATCCGGCCGTATTTGGCCATCGCGGCATCGATCATTTTTTTTATTTCTTCCGTTTTGCCCAGATGAGCCGGGAGCGGGAAAGCTTCGCCGCCGAAGGCTTTGATTTCGTTTGCCGTTGCTTCCAGATCCTGAGCCTTGCGGCTGGTAACGACAACCTTGGCTCCGGCCTTGGCGAACGCGAAAGCGATGGCCTGACCGATACCGCGGCCGCCGCCGGTAATGACCGCAACTTTTCCTTTTAGTGAAAACGAGGATATATCAAACATGGTAAGACTCCTTTGTATTTTCTATATTAGATAAAAAATGATTTGCGGGGAATTTGCAACCTTTTTTTGAAAAGTTGACATCGGTTGTCGGCAATTTTATCCGCCGACAACCGATGTACGGGGAAATTACTTTTTCGTCACTTTGGGCGCCAGCGCCTCACGGTCGCCGCCGCTCATGCCGGCAATATACTTCACCAGCTTTTTACGGGACTCGATGTCGTACTGAGTTGTAATGGCGATTTGTTCCATGATGGGCGATCCTCCGCCGTGGTAATTGCCAATATTGTAAATGCCGCCGGTTGCCGAACACATCTCATCGCCGATATATCGCCAGAGCTGTGCCTGATCTTCCGCCGACATCTTCGGATTGCGTTTGGTGTATTTCAAAAGCGCTTCACCTGTTGCCGGATTGGCAAAATCTTTTTCATGCGGGAATGTTCCCGCAACACCGCCGGAGATATCGCAAAGAATCTCTGCTTCACGATAGACCGCCTCTCCCGAGAGACACCGGCCGACATTACAGTAAATCGAATGGGGAATATAGGAACCGGGACCGAAGGGAACAAAACCCATACCCGGAATATAAACTTCCGGTTTGGCCAGATCGGATGCCGTATAGCCGGCGGCATAACCCAGTTCGGTGGTCATGATGATTTCAGCCAGTTTTTCACGAACATGGGATTCCTTGTGAATGTTATTAACCTCGGCAGCCAGAGCGGCTTTCCCCAGCAGTATATCGCCGATGGCCGGCTTGCAGCCGGAGTAAGAATGGCGATGGAACAAGGCGAAGAGCAGGGCCAGGATGCCGCCGTGCAGATGCTCACCGGCCAGGAATACTCTCTCCCAGGGTATGAAACAGTTTTCAAAAATCAGATACGAGTCGGTGAGTCCGGCGGTAAAACCGCGTTTGTAATGTTCGCGTTGACGGTAGTTATGAATGGTCACGACTTGTTTCATGCCGTCATAGTCGGCGGGAACGGCAAAAGCCACGGCGTAGTCCTTGTCTTCGGCCCTGAGCGCGCGGGTAGGCAGAACAAGAATTTCATCGGATACGGACGCTTCGGAAATGTGCACCTTACAGCCTTCCACAATGATGCCATCCTTGGTTCTTTCCTTGATATACACATAAGAACCGGGATTGGGCTGCTCAGCGGGACGCAGCATGCGGTCGCCCTTGGTGTCTGTCTGGGCGGAGGCGGCAATCATGTCTTCCCTCTGGAAACGGGTCAGCCACTTCTTGAAGTTTTCGTGATAATTGGTCTCGCCCGGTTTTACTTTATCCGCTTCATAGGAGACATTGTAAATGGCGTTGGTGGCATCGATTCCCATGCAGCGCTGGATGCAGCCGCCGACTTTCTGGCACAGCATGCGGGTCATATCCTGCTTGCAATGCAGGTCTTCCTTGCACTGGTGAATATGGGTAAAACGGTTGATCTTTTCTCCGGTGAGGTGAGATGTGGCAGTCATCAGACGTTCATTCTCCGGTTTGGCCGCTTCGTCATACGTCGTGCCCATAACATTGATGCAGTCGCTCTGCAATTCGTCTGTCCGATCGATCAGATTGCCGTCATAATAGATGTTGCGTTTCATTTTCGACAGGGCGTTTATAAAATCTTGTTTTGTTCTCATTTTAATACCTCTTTTTTAAAAAAGTGTTTGGTTATTTGGTTTTATCTTTTGAGGATGTTCCTCCGTCTTTTTTCTTTATCATTTGTTCCAAAACACCGGCGTCTTCCAGTTTCAGGTAAAGGGTTGTGCCGGAATCTTCTTTTCTGGCGCGGATGCCGTCAAAAACAATTTCGATTAATGGATCGAGAATATCCACAATGCCCGGCTTTCGTTTCGGCATTCCCTGCATATGCCAGTGAATGAATAAGTGCTCGACGGTGCCCATGAACATGGAGCGGATCAAATAAGGATTGGAATCTTTTTTGAACGTTCCGTCGGCGATTCCATCCCTGATGCAGTCCAGAAGAGCATGAGACGATTTGCGTATTGCGGCATGGGCGGGTGTATGGCGAAAGCGTTTGTTCGACATGAGCTGCAGCAGAACCAGGGCAGAGTAGTTGGGATTGGATTGATAAAGCTGGACATAGAAAAGCAGAATCGCTCTGATTTTTCCTTCCACGCCTTTGATATAGGGAATGACCTTTGATGATTCTTCAAAAGTGTCATTGGATATTTTTTCGGGAATAGCGAAGAGAAGATCTTCTTTGGTGCCGAAATATTCATAAATTGTGGCTTCCGAAACACCGGCTGCCTTGCTGATTTCGGTAATCGTTGAGTTCTGGAAACCTTTTTCTGCAAATATGCGCAGGGCGGCGTCCATAATACGGTCTTTTCTGGTCTTGGGTCGGTTCTTATCCATCATAATAATACCCTTCCATAAAGGTTGTCTTAAGGTACACCATCATAGTCATACTGTCAAGAATTATTTTATTTCATAGTCTGACTATGAAATAAAAATTAATTTTGAAGTACATCAAAGCTAAATTGGCTGATAAAAATGGTGGCAATATGATCAAATACAGAAGAGTATCAGATAATTACGGGAGTAAACCTTCGGCAGGTTGCAGGAGGAATAATTTCAAAAGTGAGGCTTAGCGCTTTTAAAAGTTCGCTTTAGCGCTCATGTCGGTGATTTTTTCGATGATCATTTCAGCTAATTTTTTTTCGTGAGCATTAACCCGGTCGACGGAATTGCCGGCCGCAATGATCCATTGACCGGCGGAGTTTTTAGAATCCGGTTTATCCGCACAGGCCGTCAGGCAGCCGCAGATTAAGATCCCGATGTCCCATTGCTCTTTCGTTGGATCTTCGGTCACAATATATTCGGGCGGAAGTCGTCTTTTGATTTCCCGAACCAGTTTCGCCCTGTCCATCACAGGATTGCACCCGCCGCAGTATTTTATACCGATTAACTTCATTTGCATTCATTGCCTGATAATTGATATACAATAATTATTTTTTATAAGTCGATATATCGATATCTATATAACATTTCAATCGTAATAAATAGTCTTGCGGCTAGAATTCAATTGACACAAAAAATCTTTCCTCATATATTTTACCCCACATAATTATACCCCGGCTAAAGTTTTAGATGTAGTTTGTCACCATGTATGCGGCTCTGTATAAGGAAAGCAAACATGAAAAAGAAGAATAACACCGTGCAGAAAAACAAATCTAAATCCCATCCTACCGCCAGCCGCCGCAAGTCAGCCATAACAACGCATTTCAAGAAAGAAGAGAAATACCGGACGGTTCTGGAAAACATTGAAGACAGTTATTATGAGATTGATCTTGCCGGAAACTTTAAATTCTTCAACAGTGCTTTATGCCGGCTCTCCGGTTGTTCCGAAGAAGAATTAATGGGCATGAATTACCGGCAGTACACGGATAAGAAAAACTCTAAAATTCTTTTTAAAATATTTACCGGCGTTTACAAAACCGCGAAGCCGTTCCAAGAGGCGCAATGGCAGGTAATAAGAAAAGACGGCGCCAAAAGATATTTGGAAGGTTCCGCTTCACTGATCAAAGATTCATCGGGCAGGCCGGTCGGCTTTAGAGGCATTGTGCACGATATCACCGGGCGAAAGTCGGCGGAAAAATTGCTCAGACAAAGGGAAGCCCAGTATCGTTTCCTGGCCGACCATATGAAAGATCAGATCTGGCTGATGGATTTTAATTTTAAATTATTTTATGTCAGCCCATCGGTGGAAAAATTGTGGGGATACACTTTAGAAGAATTAAATACTATTGCCTGGGATAATGCTCTTCTGCCGGAAACTCTGGAGAAGGTAATGGTTTTAGTCGCGCAGGTAACGCCTGTCACGATGGATTCTCCGGACAAGCTTTTGGACCGTTCGGTGGAAATCGAAATACGCTGTAAAGATGGCCGCCGGGTATGGGAAGAAATCCGGTGCAGTTTCATCAGGGATGAGAGCGGAAAGGCTGTCTCCATTCTGGGTGTGGGCAGAGACGTTACCGAACGCAAGCAAATGGAGATTTCGCTGAAAAAGAGCGAGGAGCGTTATCGCAGCGTCTTTGAGAATTCAGGTCTCCCCATGATGATTATGGAAGATTCGCTGCTTGTTTTCATGGTCAATGACCGGTTTGTGGAGATGTCCGGTTACGGAAAAAAGGAAATAGAAGACCGGATGAAATTCACGGACTTTATCACCTCGGGAGATCTTAATGAGCTTATGCAGTGCTTTTCACGCCGCAAGGGTGATCAGCCTGTTGAATACGAATGCCGGATCGCCCACCGAAACGGAAATAAATTCGACGTTCTTACCCGAATCGGACGCATTCCGGAGGCAGGTCAATTTATCGCTTCATTTACTGATATTACCGCCCGGAAGCAGGTCGAGCTTGCCCTGCTGGAAAATCAGGAACACCTGCAGAAAGAGAACATCCGTTTGCGTTCGTCTATCCGGGAGCGTTATCGGTTTTGTGATATTATCGGCAAGAGCGGGGTTATGCAGGATGTTTACGAATTTATTCTTCAGGCGGCGGCGACCCAGGCCAATGTCATCATTTATGGAGAGTCGGGAACGGGAAAAGAGCTGGTAGCCAAGGCGATCCATGAGACGGGCGACAGAAGTAAAAAGAACTTTGTCACGGTCCACTGCGGGGCGATTCCGGAAACACTCATGGAAAGCGAGTTTTTCGGCTACAAAAAGGGATCTTTCACGGGCGCCAACATGGACAGAACCGGCTATCTCGATGAAGCCGACGGCGGGACTCTGTTTCTTGACGAGGTGGGGGAAATCGGCCTGAATATGCAGGTCAAACTTTTGCGGGCTATTGCCGGTGACGGATACACACCTGTGGGCGGCAACATAGTTAAGCATGCCGATATCCGGATCATTGCGGCAACAAATCGTAACCTGCGGGATCTGGTCAAGCAGGGAGTGATGAGGGAGGATTTCTTCTACCGGATTCATATCCTGCCCACTTATCTTCCTCCGCTGCGCGACAGGAAAGATGATCTGCCGCTGCTTATCGATCATTTCCTTGATCTGTACGACCGGAATCATCCTCCGTTACCCGGTCACATCGCCGAAGCCTTGCTCAACTATGACTGGCCGGGGAATATCCGGGAACTGCAAAATGTACTGCATCGCTACCTGACTTTAAACAGGCTGGATTTTGCAGGTGCTCCGCAGGCAAAACCGGATCCGGCAGAAAAGATAACGCGGAACAACAAGAAACCTTTCATGACCGGTTTCCCATCGGACAAAATACATTTTGTTCCGGAGCAATCGCTTGAAGATCATGGCAACATGCTTTTAGAAGATAAACTAAATGCACTGGAAAGAGATCATATCTTAACAATTCTAGCGGAGAATAATTGGCATCGCGCCCGGACCGCTTCGGCGTTGGGGATCAACCGCAAAACACTCTTTGTGAAAATGCAAAAATTTGGCTTGACCAAAACTTAAACGCCCAATAATGCCCCATTATGGGGCGATATATGCTCATTCCATGTAAACTATTGATAATATCATTATTAATAAATAATTGATTCATTGTTGGGGTGTTAATACCCCATGGCGGTGATTGGAATTTTTTATTCCATATTATCAACTTATATTTCATTTCAAACACTTATCATCATTATCATGTGCTTGTAAAAACTGGCACAATTAATGCTGATATAATGACTATTCACGCATCAATAACAACAAAAAATCATTTTTGAAAAAAGTAATAATAAATCCATTAGGAGGGCTAGATGAAAAACGTTACTTGGTTTAAGAGGGTGCGTCCGGAGTGTAAATCAGCTTTTTTCACAAACCTGTTCATTGTTATGATGGTTATGGTTTGTGGATTGGTGATGGCGCCGGGAGTAAGCCAGGCCTCAGGCGTGCCATTAAACGCCGGCGGCATTTATAATACGACGGCCGATGACGGCAGCAAGATCTTTTTATATCGCTATGCACCCTATACGACCGAAACTCCGAAGTTCCGCACCAGCGGCACGCCGGTAGTGATCTTTACAGGTATTTGCATGAATATGAACCAGTACCTTTCTAGCACGCCCTCCGACATGAAAGATGCTTACAGCGGCGTTTATGTCCCGCCGGTTGACAGCGCTCCGGACTGGGTATTGAATTGGAATAAGAAAGACTACGAACCATACATCAAGTCCGATAAGATGCGTTATTACAGCCTGGCGCATTACCTCTGGCTCCAGGGATTTGATCCATGGCTTGTCAATTACCGGGGTACGGGTCGTAGTCCGGTAAAAAGCACGGCAGCCAATCCCAACAGCATCACTACTCTGGATACCTGGGCCACGCTGGATGTTCCGGCGGCGATCGCCAAGGTAAAGTCGGTTACAGGCAAAAAAATGTTCATCGGCGGCCACAGCACAGGTGGTCTGGTTGCCTATAACTACCTGCAGGGTGCCTATCTGGATTATGGTATGATTAATACGGCCGGCGCCAAGAAAGCCTATTATCAGTTAAACTATGCTTTGGGAATCATGCCGCACGTCAAAGCCAGCGCCGCGCTTGCCAAAACAAGAAACGCCGACATCAAGGGCTTTATCGGTCTTGATCCGGCGGGAGTACCGGCACTGCCGGCTCTTCTGGACGATCCTCTCATTTGGACGCTTGTAGGCACCAAGTTATTTCTGCCGCTGGATAACATTTCAGATAATTTAATCTCGTTGTTTCCGGAGAAAGAGTTAGTCGGCCTGCTGGAAGGCGTATTCGGAATGCTTAACAGCGTGGCGGCAGGAAATTCCGCCTTGAACAACTTCTTCGACTATCTGAACTTCTGGGTGGTGGAGGATATGGATCCCTGTCTGGAGGATTGGACTGTTCGCTACAGCATCGGCGGCGCTTCTTTACGGGGTTTCGGCCACTATATGGACATGGGTCTGCACAACACCCTTCGTGAACATTATCTAAACGGGTCGGAAAACTATCTATCGAAATTGTTCACGGGAGGTTCCACGCCCAATCCCGGGAGAGACGGATACTACTACTTCAGCGAAAACATGTCGCGCATGACCGTCCCGCTGATTGTTTTCTCATCAAGCACGGGATCTCTGGTCAGCCCGGAGGCAACTTACGAATTCATCATATCGAAAAAGTCTCCCACGGCTTATGACGAATGGTATGTTCTCGGCGGCACCGGCCATTTCGATTTGGCGATGGGCAAAAGAATGCCGACCACGGTATTTCCGCAGTTAGGCGATTGGCTCAAAGCGGTTGATGCTCTACCGGGCAATCCGGTAAATACTTCAACGCCGGCTTCACGAGTTGATGAATAGCGTAAGCTTCTGATTGTCTACTGATTCATAAAAACAAAGCATTCACGGTGTGGCGTCTCCAGGAGCGCCACACCTGTATAAATCTGTAAAGTAATTTTTTTATTAATCGAAAAATCAAGGAGGAATCATGAAGCATCGGAATGTTTTAAGAACAACACTTCTATTATTTCTGTTGTTTTTCGCGCTAATCTTCTCTGCCGGATCGGCGAAAGCAGCTGTTTGGGACGATTCTCTGAAAACTCAGGTGCCGGACGCCCTGGTGAAACTGGGAGTCGACGATGTAAAAATAGATTTCAACATTGCCGTTCCTATGACAAAAGCCGAAAATCCCGTCGGATATGACTGCAACATCTACGCCTCGGCTTTTTATCACACGTCTCCATACAATGGCATGAGCAGCTCCAGGCGCCCGACGATTTTAGTGGCAACCGGCTATCACCGGGATATTATCGGCCTCCTGTTCGCCGTATTGTCATTTGTCCCCAAAGATTACAATGTCGTGGTGATGGATATGAGGGGTACCGGTTCCGGTGAAGGAGTCTGGAGTCCGCTCGATCCGATAGAGCAATATGATGTTGCCTATATGATCGATCAATGGATACCTGCGCAACCCTGGTCCGACGGCACGGTCGGCATGGTCGGCGGTTCCTACATGGGTATCATTCAGTATCTTGCCGCAGGTCTGGTCGAACAGGTGGACGGCACCCCCACGCATCTCAAAGCGATCGCACCCATTTCCTCCTACAACGATGTGTTTAAAGATATCGTCATGCATGGCGGTAATTTCGATCTGGAATTTATGGCCATCTGGATCGTCTTAACGGACATGATCAGTGTCTTCCCTCCCGACTTGATACTCGGCGGAGTGGCGGAGCCGGGTTTCAATAAGACGGATTTGATGAACGGTCTCGCGATCTGGGGCCAGCATTTTGATCAATTGGGCGTGCCATTGGGATGGATTTCAGATCCGGCCATGGAAACGAGAAATCCCTGGTTTGATAAGAGATCTCCCATGCTTTACTGGCCTGATAAACCGGCAGGCGGATGGAATCTCGGTTCCGAATTTCCCGCGGCGGTCGGAGGGAACGTCATTCCGAAAAACCTTCCCGTCTTTAACGCTACGGGCTGGTTTGATATTTTCGAAAGAGGCGATCTGCTGCAATATGAGTACGGTCTGAAAAATACCGCGGCTTCCAACAAGTCCATGATCGTCGGACCGTGGTATCACATTGATGCCGCCTTCATGATGACGGGCGTTAACGGAATGGGTCTTGTCGGCAAAAATGGGAATGGCCTCTTCTCCTGGGATATTCTCGTGCGCTGGATGGACTGGAGGATGAAGGGGAAAAACGATCCCTTCCTGCAGCAGTTCCCCGTATTGCTCTATGTTCTGGGAGAGGAAAAATGGCGGGCGGAAAAAACCTGGCCGCTTGATTCTTCCCGGCTTGCGTCAAAAACCTATTACCTCTCGAAGGCCGCCCCTTCGCTTATTTTGGGTGACTGGTTTGGCGTTGTCAATGCGGTCAACAACTACAAACTGGTTTCCAGTGTAGCCGCGACCGATTACAACAATGTATTTCTCGGCATCAAAACACCCAAGCCTAATCCTGTTCTTTATCACAGTCCGGAAGCGCTTCACGGTCTTCCGTCCCGATCTGCTCAGCGCTGGCTCGGCTTCTCTCCTCTGACCATGATCAGTCAGATATCCAAGTACACGCTGGGTATCGATATGGATGCGCAGCTTTTCTGGGAAGATGAACGCAACGATGATACAGGGGTGTTGACATTCACGACGGAACCTTTGGCCGGCGATATGGAAATTTCCGGCCCGCTGAAGCTCACCTTCTGGGCAAAAACCAAATTCACCAGTCCGTTAACACAGGCCGGCATTGATCTTTTCATTGCCCAGATCAAGGAAAAATTCAATATCGGGGACGATAAAGACATGATCTTGCGCATGGCCGACAGAAAGGACGTGCAGTGGGTGATTGAAGTCAATGATGTATTCCCCAATGGACGGGCCAGAAATATTACGTCCGGCTGGCTCGGCGCGGAATTCAGGCCGTACAATCCGGCCAGTCCCACCCAGATTGATCCGGCCTACACGGCTTTCGATCCCTTCTATTTTAAGGCGGAAAAGAATCCGAGCCCGATCGTACAGGATACAGTATATCAGTATGTAATCGAAATCTGGCCGGCAACCAATGTCTTCAAGAAGGGGCATCGTGTTCGTCTGACCATTTCGGGATCAGATTTTCCGCATCTGTTCCCCATATTGCGTCCCTCGAAGAATACGATTGTGATCGACGAGACGCACCAGGCCAAACTTGATTTCAAAGTGGCGAACAAGACTGGACAGGGAACTCAGTGGAAATGGATCGACGGCAATGTCGGCGATTATCTTATGACCCAGAAAAACTAACCTTCTCAAGTGTGGCGCTCCGGAAGGAGCGTCACACCTTTCGTGATCATTCGGAAACATTACCCTTCATTCAGTCTTTAATCCCGGCAATGTCTTTGGCCAGTTTCTTCTTTTGTTCCAGATTTCCCTGGCGGGAGATCATGATGCGCTGAGCCTGCGGGGAACCCGCGCCGTGCATGGATTCCGTGCGATAGCCGACCGCGGCCGTGCCCAGAGTAATATTTTCCACCAGTCTTAAAATGCGGCAGCGGTCTTCAGTGGGTACTGAAGCGATTCCTTTAAAATATTTTTCGACTATCTTGCCGATTTCGGGGTGGCGCAAATCTTTTTCCGAGGCCATGGTCACCATTGCCCCTCCGGCAATGTCTTCCGCGAGCCGGGCGATTTCATACGGAAATCTGGTTACGTTTTGCTTGCAGACGTTGGCCAGCAGTAAATCAATCAGATAAGTACCGGATGCTGTTTTGTGACCTTGGGCCGAACAGGCGATTCCGCAGGAAAAAAGAGTTTCATTCAGATGGATCATTTCAATGAGCTTATCTTTGACATGAGAGGCTTTGGACGCTCCGTTGTAGTCTGATGCCAGCGCCGCGGCGCCGATGAGGACGTCGCCGACGCCGACCTTACAGCCGCCGTAACTCTGACGATGATAACCGGCAAAGCGTTCGACCAGAAGTCCGCTGAATTCATATTCTCCGCACATGAACACGTTTTCCCAGGGGACGAATAAATTGTCAAAAACCATCAAGGCTTCATGACCGCCGAACTGACGGTTGCCGACATCGATTTCGCAACCTTCCAGTTTTCGCGTGTCGCAGGATTGTCTTCCGTAAATATAGGAAATGCCTTCCGCGTCGGCCGGCGCGACAAAGGAGACGGCGTAATCGGCGTCTTCTTTGGTCATGGCGATAGTCGGCATAACTAAAATCCAGTGCGAATTAACGGCGCCTGTCTGATGCGCTTTGGCGCCACGCACGATAATGCCGTCTTTTGTTTTTTCCACAACGCGAGTGTATAAATCAGGATCGGCCTGTTTGCTGGGGGAAAGTCCGCGGTCGCCTTTGGGGTCGGTCATGGCGCCGTCAACGACAAGATCTTCTTTCTGGACCATTTTAAGAAACTTGATAAATCGTTCATGATATTTAGTGCCGAGTTTTTTATCCATTTCGAAAGTGACGCTGTCCACGGCATTCATAGCATCCATACCGACGCAACGTTGAAAACAGGAACCGGTTTTTTGTCCCAGCAAACGCTGCATTTTTACTTTTTTAACCAAATCTTCAGTGCTTTGATGCAGGTGGCAGAAACGGTTTATCTTCTCGCCGGTTAAGTGTGATTTTGCCGTCATCAGATCTTCGTGTTGGGGATCCTGGGCCAGGGCGTAAGTCATTTTTACGGAATTCATGGATGGTCTGATGATCGGATTATCTACCGGATTTTTCACCAATTCGCCCAGCAGGTAGACTTTAAAATTCATCTTACGCAAACTTTCTTCATATTGTTCAGCGGTTTTCAGCGCCATGACTTGATGCCTCCTTCAATTTTAAAATTACGGAATCTTTCATCTTCATCAACTGGAATTATTATATCACATTTAATGACAAGTTAACTTTTCCGGAAAGACTTTTAATGTAAGCTAATACTTTGCTAAGGATAATTCAAGACTATTTGGAAACTTTTATCCCTGGATATCATCCCGTCTCTTGTCGTCATTATTTTCTTGACAGATTCGATTTGACTTTTTATACTCCACCATCCTTCTAATAATTTTCCGTGGAGTTTTACCGGCAGTTAGCATTCTGAATGTGCAGTAAAATGAGTGGCAATTCCCTTTGGTACAAAACAGATCGGGAAATAATCTTATTTATCCATGCCATCATTGCAATGGGAAAATTGTTATATTAACAATAAAAAACTCAGGAGGTAAATCTATGGCCATGATCAAGGAAAAACGTAAATTTAATTATGTTATGTTGATTATATTGATTATCATGATTGCCGAATTTCTTTTTATCAAATTATACTAAGAAGCGTTGAACCGACAAGCGGATAAAAGACAGCTAAACAGGAGTTAGCCATGGCCAGGATTAAAGAAAAACGTAAGTTTAATTATGTTGTGATGGTGGTATTGGTGGTTTTTGCCGTCATCGTGGCATACATTAAATTATTCTAAAATGTGATGCCGTTAAGTTAAAAATAACACGAATATCATTTCTCAAATTCTTAAATATTTAAGCATTTTCTCCCAGTGAGGACCTGTTTTTTCAGGGGGAAAATATCGAATTTTCAATGGCTTGCTTGCAGGCCGGTTCGGGAAGTTTTCTTTTTTAGTCCATCGTAAAACCGGATCAGACATACAACATTTCGTAAGCCCGTTACCCTTAAAATCACCGTTATTTCTTTAAACTTAATATTTGCCTATTTAAGGCTTTTATTGTAACTATAAATGACCGCCGGTCGGGAAGAGTCGCCAAGAGACGATCGCCGGCTGGTTGTTAATAATATATTTTGGGAAGTAAGAAAGGGAAAAAAATATGTCTATCATGAATTGGGTCAAAGATGAAACCGTAGCGATTATAACCATGACCAATGGTGAAAACAGGCAAAATCTTGTTTTTGCCAAAACATTAAACGCCATGCTCGATGAGATAATTGCCGATAAATCAATAAGCTCGTTGATTATTACCTCTAGTGACGAGAAGAATTTTTCTCAAGGCATAGACGTTGAGTGGATTATGGGACAAATGCAGAAAAATGAACATACGCCGGTCGTTGATTTTATCAACGAGATGGATGTGGTTTTTAAAAAACTGCTTCTTTATCCGGTACCGGTGATTGCCGCGATCAACGGCCACGCCTTCGGCAATGGTTCAATATTAAGTTGTGCCTGCGATTTTCGATTTATGCGGTCGGACAAAGGTTTCTTCTGCTTTCCCGAAGTAAACATCGGCATCCCTTTCAGGTGGGGCATGAACGCTTTTGTTAAAAAAGCCATACCGTTGCATATATTATCACAAATGCAGTTTACCGGAAATCGTTTCACCGCTCCGGAGCTGGAAAAGCATAACATTATTGTGAAAGCCTGCGCCAATCAGGAAGACCTGATGATACAAGCCATTGCCTTTGCCAAAACTTTTCAGAAGAAGCGGGGGATTTTAGGTGAAATGAAAAAGAGACTGTATGCCGATATTATTAAAGTATTGGATTCAGATTTTATGCCGCCGACAGGCAAGATTGATACTCTGGTCATGATGGATTAGCATTCAGTAAAATTTATTATAGCGATCAAAATTAAAGAGGTAAGAAAAAATGAAAACGGCCATCACCGAAATGTTCGGAATTAAATATCCTATTATATGCGGCGCGATGATGTGGCTTTGCAAGCCGAAGCTTTGCGCGGCTATCTCCAACGCCGGCGGCATGGGAAACCTGACAGCGGGGAATTATTCCACCGAGGATGAATTCCGCGACGCCATCAGAGAGACCAAAAAACTGACAGACAAACCTTTTATGGTGAATGTAACCATTCTGCCTTCCGTACATATTACAGCCGAGCATCATAAAATGTTTGTGCGGGTTTGTCTGGAGGAAAAGGTCGCAGGATTGGAAATATCCGGAACTCCGTTGGACAAGGTGGTGGGGAAAGAATACATAGGCCTCCTGAAAAAGGCGGGTGTTAAACTTTTTCACAAGGTAGGATCGGTGCGTCATGCCGTGCATGCCGAGAAGGCCGGCTACGACGGAATTTACGCTGCGGGTATTGAAGAAGGCGGCCATCCGCTCAATGACGACGTAACCTCGATGGTCCTGACACCGCGCATTGCCGAAACCGTAAAAATTCCGGTCGTGACGGTAGGCGGTATCGCCGATGGCCGCACTTTTGCGGCGGCGCTTGCTTTAGGCGCCCAGGCCGTGATGATGGCGACCCGCTTTGTCGCCACGCAGGAGTGCGAAGTTCACGACAATATTAAACAGGAACTCATCAAACGGCAGGAATATGAAACGGCTCTTATCTGTAAAAGTATCGGTTTGCAGGGCCGGGCAATAAAAAATAAGATCGTTGAAGAGGTTTTGGCTGTGGAAGCAAAAGGCGGTGGTTTGGAACAGCTTATTCCGCTCATTGCCGGACAAAGAGTTAAAGAAGCGTGGGAATGCGGTTATGTTGACAGCGCCCCTATGATGATGGGACAATCCGTCGGATTGGTGAAAGATATTCCCACGTGCAAAGACCTTATTGAGAGAATCGTCGCCGACGCCAAGGCGGATATTGAACGCGTGAGAAATATATTTTAAAAGTAATATAATAAAATATTAAATTTTACCGTTTAAATGAATCGGGGAATAATCGCCGGCCTCAGATCAGCATAATTTCAGTTGTCGCGGGTGTAATAACATAACAGCGCTCGTTATTGGACTTGCTGTCGGCGGGAATGAGAAAAAATCCCGGACGGATCGGTTGATATCCATTCGTTGTACCGACCATTAATTCCCCGTCTTTGAAAATAACTTTTATCTTGCGTCCCACCAAAGGCACCGAGGGATCGAATTCATTGGTCTCATGATAATCCGGGTTGCCGTTATATTCCTTTACAAAAAACAGCGCTTTTAAGCCGGTAATTTGTAATTCCACAAGTTTGCTTCCCGGCGGGGCATCCATCGGAGCTAAATGAAAAAGTTCTTTATTGGGGAAGAAATCGTTGGCTACTCCTTTAAACAGTTGTCCGTTCAGATAGTGAGCTACTATTTTATTCTGACTCAATGTTTTTCTCCTTTCTGTTAATTTATATTATGGCGCAAGATGATAGACGCAAAAATACCTATCAATGATGACGGCATAAAATACAGGTCTTAAAAAATTAACAGGCTTTTTTTATGACTCAGTTACTGTTATTAAAGCCGCTGTCTGATTTGATTGGAAATCAAATACCATTGCTGCACACAGTTTTCGAGCCGGTAGTAATGGAGAATGTAGGCAAGCGATAAGATCAGGAGAATCACAGAAAGAATAATAGACGGCACGGATGTTCTTATAATAGCGAATCCGAAAATAAGCAATGTAAAAAAACAGACAAAGAGCATGACAATAAGATGCACCAGTCTTTCGTGCTGCATCCATTGAATCTGTTTATCATGATACACGAGAAGCTCTCTTAATTCTTCTTGGGCCGGATTTTTTTCAAGCATCTCTTTTACGTAACGTTCATGCTTCTTCATGTAGTCGATCATGGCATATCCGCATATCAAATTGTTTTTTGATTCGCTTAAATTTTACCATATTTCGGAGAAAAATATAGATATCTTTTTGTTTTTCCCGGTCTTCATCCGCCGGAATAATACCGGTGATGATTTATGATCTCTTCCGGTATTGACACAGGAGACTATTTTTCATATATTCCGCGCGTGAAAGAAATTTCTTTTCCCCGGTTTTAATGCTCAAAAGAAGTATTGAAATCTCATAAAAGAAAAGACAATAGTTCTCTGTCGGATCATGTTCTAGCCCTCAAATGCGGCATCCAGATCTAAAAGGATGACGTATGAAGATCAATTTTAATTTTAAAGAATCAAATCTGTGTTTTGATAATCCCGTCTCCGTCATAGCCTGTTTTGGCCCTCATGAAGTCATTTGGGCTTTTGAAAAAATGGAAGAGGCCCTGGCGCGGGGATTGTATGTCGCCGGATTTTTTTCATACGAATTGGGCTACGCGTTTGAAGAAACCTTTTCTTCTTATTCTCTTAACGGCTTCCCCCTGATATACGCGGGCTGTTTTAAAACACCGCGATCCTGTAAAAATAAACAGGCTGCCGCAAGTCATCCGGAGGAGGTCAAGAATGTGCGGTTTAATATTTCCCCGGAAAAATATTTTGAACATATTGACATTATCCGTTCCTACTTACAGTCCGGCGACGTATACCAGATTACGTATTGCCTGAAAATCCTCTTTGATTTTGACGGCAGCGCTTTTGGTTTGTATCAAAGACTGTTTAACATCCAGCCCGTTCCCTATGCCGCATTTATTGAAACCGATCAATACGGCATCGCGTCCCTTTCGCCGGAATTGTTTTTGTACAAAAAAGGAAACGCTATTCTATCCAAACCCATGAAAGGAACATGGCCCCGGGGCGGCACTTTATTTGATGATATACGGGAAAGATATAAATTCCGGCACGATGAAAAAAATCGGGCTGAAAACATCATGATTACCGATTTATTGCGCAATGATTTAGGGCGTATCGGGAAGAATATTCATGTGCCGCGCCTGTGTGAAGTGACCCCCTATAAAACACTGTTTCAAATGACCTCAACGGTTGCGGCGGATATTGAACCTGATGTGCCGTTATACAATTTATTTAAAAGCCTCTTTCCTTCGGGGTCGGTAACCGGCGCGCCTAAGATCCGGGCGATGGAAATTATTCACGAGCTTGAGCGGGAACCCCGCAATATCTACACGGGCGCCATAGGCTATATTAAACCCAATAAGGATTTATTTATTAATATTCCGATACGTACGGCCCTGATCAACCGCTCCACCGGCAAGGGAGAGATGGGGATAGGCGGCGGCATTGTTTGGGACTCAACGGCTGAGGGAGAGTGGGCGGAAGGAATTTTAAAGGCGAGATTCTTTACGGATGGACTATAAGCCGCATCGGCACTTTATAACGGCGATGAAACGCAATCGGCCGCATATTTCACCTCCTGTATTTCATTGACACGGGAAATCATTCTTCATATACTCACAGCAGAAAAATAAAATGATCGTATTTCGTTTATAAGCAGGGCAACTGATTTTGCAGCCCATGTTTTTTTTCATGCGCCCGTAGAAAGGAAAGTATCTTCAGAATGTACGATTTTGTCGTAGTTGGCGCCGGTTTTTTCGGAGCGGTCTTTGCTCACGAAGTACAAAAAGCCGGAAAAAGAGTTTTAGTGATTGAAAAACGCGACCATATCGGCGGCAACTGCTATTCCTATGACGATCCTGAAACCAATATCAACATCCACAAATACGGCCCTCATATTTTTCACACACCGGACAAAAAAATTTGGGATTACATGAATTCCTTTGCCGATTTTAATCATTATCAGCATCGCGTGCTGACAAACGCGGGCGGCAGAATTTACTCGATGCCAATCAATTTGGCAACCATTAATCAATTTTATAATCTGACTTTAACGCCCGGCGAGGCCGGAGAATTTTTAAAATCAAAAATACCCGCGATTCCAACACCTGCGAATCTTGAAGAGAAGGCGATCAGTCTGATCGGCCCAGAACTTTATGAAACATTTATCAAGGGGTACACCATCAAACAATGGGATTGCGATCCCGGAGACCTTCCCGCCGAAGTGATTACCAGGCTTCCGGTAAGGACCTCTTATGATAATATATATTACAATGATCATTACCAGGGGATGCCCATAGGAGGCTATATGCCTATTTTTACAAAATTGTTAGAAGGCGTTTCTCTGGAATTGAAAACGGATTTTTTTGAAAAGAGAGATTATTGGAGGTCCCTGGCCAGGACGATTGTTTATACCGGCCCGATAGACCGTTATTTCGACTATCGTTACGGAAAACTGCGCTGGAGATCCGTCAGATTTGAAATCGAGAAAATGTCTTTGGAGGATTACCAGGGCGTCAGCATCATGAACTATGCCGATCAGCAAGTGCCCTATACGCGTATTCTTGAACCCAAACACTTTTATCGCGAAAGCATTAATTTATCGCGGGGCACGGTTGTGATCAGAGAATATCCGTGTGATGATCCGGACGAGCCGTATTACCCGGTGAACCTGAAAGCGGATCAGGCCATACTGTCTGAATATCAAAAGGCGCAGAGTCAGGAAAAAAATGTTGTCTTCGGCGGAAGACTTGCTGAGTACAAATATTATGATATGTATCAGGTCATCTCCAGCGCCTTGAAGCAGGTTGAGAAATTGCGGGAAATGATCTGATTTGCAGAGCATCTTTTATATAAAACAAAAGGGAGAAGTTCATGAACAAAGAAAACACAAAAAAGAAAGTAAGTTGGGCCGGCATAACGTATCCGGCTAAGTTTTTCATCATCGTTATTTTTATTTTCAGCAGTCTGGTTGCGGCGGACGCGCAAAGTAAAACCGGATCCGAGAATAAGAATACGGCAAAATATCAGGGAACTCTATCCGGTGAGTGGGGCGGTGAAGTCATGAGCACTCCTGTCAGCGGAACGTTCTCGATAACCATCTTTGCCGATGGCACTGTATCAGGAACCTTCTCCGGAATACAATCAGGTACGATAACCGGAACAATAAGTTCCAAAGGAGAAATCAACGCCAAAGGTTCCGCCGGTATTGCCGAATGGAACGGTCAAATAAGCGTTAAAGATGGACATTTATCCGGCAGCGGCACATGGGAAGGTTATGGCGGCGACGGTAAGTGGAATACCAAATAAAATATCTTTGACACACCAAGGCCTTGTCCATATACTCTATCCGCAAGAAGTCTTTTTAAAGAAGGAGATAAGATCATGATTACATTAATTGCAACGTTAAAAGTTAAAGAGGGAAAAACACAAGAGGCTCTAGATGTGCTTAAAGAGATCGTTCCCAAAATTAAAGCGAGTGAACCGGGCTGTCTCGAATACATCCCCCATACCGTCCGAGGCGATGAAAAGACCATTATTTTTTATGAGAAATACAGCGATAAGGATGCTCTGAAACTGCATTCCGCCAATTTGATGAAAAATATGGAGAACCTTTTCCCTCTGCTGGAACCGGGCATGGATGTAAAAACCTGTTACGAGATTATCTGATAACCTTGTTTCAGTTCTAAAAGACGTTTTCGCTATATCGTCGAAATTTCAGGCAATTTAAGGTTCTATTTATAATACGTTCTTATGAAGAGAATGCGCTTTCAATGACAGAACTGTCTTTGTTGACGGCACAACCCGGCGCATGGGTGAGCAAAAAAACGGAGGATGGATGGACATCGCCCGGAATCTCAAGGCACTGAAAGAAGTCAATATCCCCAAAATGTTTACGACGCTGGCGAAGCTTTTGTATTTTCGCCTGACCTGGACCAGACGCGATCTGGATTATCTGCCGTCCGGCCTGGGACCGAAGTTCATCAGCGCCCGTCAGGCGGCCAAAATGATCCCCGATGGAGCAACGCTGACTATCGGCGGGTTTGCGGCAACCGGCCGATCCTCTATCTTTTACTGGGCAATGCGTGACGCGTTTGAGCGCACGGGGCATCCCTGCAATCTGACCGTGATCGGCGCCTGCCCGCAGGGCGGCCGCGGCAAAACGCCCGGCACGATCGAGGAGCTTGGCGCGCCGGGAATCATTACCCGTTATATTGTGGGGCATGGCGAAACCGCCAAAGCGATTCTGGAACTGGCCGACGAAGGCAAGCTCGAACTCCATACCATGTCGCAGGGCACGCTGGCGTTTCTGATCGAGGCTCAGGCGCAGGGCATGAATACCATCGAAACACATATCGGATCGGGCAGTTTTCTTGATCCGGCCGCAGGCAGCGGCTCGGCTGTGTCTCCCGCGGCAAGGGACAGTTTTATCAAGAATAAAAATGGAAAGCTGGAATACCATATTCCCCTCATTGAGCGGGCGCTCTTCATTGCGCCCTATGCCGATAAAGAGGGCAACATCTACTTTACGGATGCCGCATTGGTATTGGATTATAAAAACGCCGCGACGGCCGCTTACCGCAACGGCGGCAAGGTGATCATTTCCGTATCCAGGATCATCCCCAAAGACAAAGCCCGGATCGCCATTCCGGCGGATATTGTTGACGCGATTGTTGTTAATCCGCGCAACGAACAGGTCGGCGGTGTGCTGCAAACCGAATGCAAACCGTATTTTACGACCGGCTCAACCGAGGTGGACGACGAGGCCGTCAAGCTCATGAAGGTTATCAATACATTTATTGAGATTACCCCTTATCGCGGCAAGGTGGCCGATATCATCGCGCGCCTGTGTGCCGATACGTTTGTCAAAAATACCGGACCCGGCGCAGTTGTGAATATCGGCATCGGGATCGGCGAGGAAGTCGCCCGCATGCTGTATGAATCCGGCCTCTACAAGGAAATTGTTTTTACGACCGAAGGCGGCGCCTATGGCGGTCTTCCGGCACCCGGCGTTTATTTCGGCGCGGCCATCAGCCCGCGGCGTCTCTTGAGCACAGCCGAGATGTTCCATCTCTACGAAGAAAAGCTCCAAACCGCTGTTCTTGGATTTCTTCAGGTGGATTCCGAAGGCAATGTCAATGTTTCCCATTGCGGCCCGAAGATGATTGACTTCGTCGGACCGGGGGGCTTTACGGATATTGTCGAACATGCCAGGACCATCATCTTTGTGGGCAACTGGATGGATAAGGCCAAATATCATTTTAAAGGCGGCCGGGTGAGCATCAGAAAACCGGGCACATTAAAGTTTGTCGATAAAGTGGATAAAATAACTTTCAACGCCAAAGAAGCGCTCAAAGCCGGCAAACTGGTGCTTTATGTCACCACGGTCGGCGTTTTCCAGCTGATGCCGGAAGGCCTTCAATTAGTACAACTGATGCCCGGCATCGATATTGAGAAGGATATCGTAAACTCCGGCGGCGCGCGTTTCATTATTCCGAAGAGCGCCGTACCGGAAGTTGCCCCCGAGATATTGAGCGGACAAGGTTTCGAGCTTAAATTTGAGCAGGCTTAAACTTTTTCCAAAACAATAAGCGCGTCCACCACCACCGGCTTTGATCCGTCAATAATCACGGGATTAAGATCGATTTCCGAAATTTCCGGAATCTCCATACCGATGCGGCCGATATTCATCAGCATATCGATCAGGAGTTTCTTGTCCACTGCTTCCATGCCGCGGACAGCATCCAGAATTTTATGTCCTCTGATTTCCCGCATCATGTCTAAGGCGTCTCTTTTTTTCAACGGCGCGCGGCGAAAAGAAATGTCTTTTAATATTTCCGTGAAAATTCCGCCCAGGCCGAACATGACGCAGGGGCCGAACTGCGCGTCGCGGTTCATTCCCATAACCAGTTCCCGCCCTCCTTTAATCATCTGCTGCACAAGCACTCCACCATCAAAACCTTTCATTCCCGCCATGATTTCATTGAACACTTTTTTCGCTTCTTTGATGGTGCGGATGTCCACGTGGATCAATCCCTTCTCCGTCTTGTGGGCGATTTCGGGAGAGCAGCCTTTCATTACCAGCGGGTAGCCGATTTTCCGAATGGTTTTTTCCAGGTTACTTTTATCCTTAAGCAGGATTTCTTTTGTTACAGGAATATCGTATGCGGCCAGGACTTGTTTCGATTCGTATTCAGAAAGCGTTTTGCTGCCTTTGCGCCGGGCGTCGCAGATGATTTTAACCGCTTTATCTTTCGTCATGATTTTTGCCTCCGTAATAGGTGTTGATGTGCCCGATCGCCCGGATGGCATCATGCAGTTCATCGAAAACAGGTATGCCGCGATCAACATATTCTTTTTTGGTCAGGGCAATCATTTCGACAATATCCAGATCATCAACGCCTCTTTTTGCGTTGGGAAGCACGGCGATAACCGGCTTAGCGGTCTGATCGACAACATCACGGACCGCCTGGGCCAGTTCCTTATAGGGCGTTATTTCCGCAACCGGTTTGTTAAACATTTTGGCAATCGATTTGTAGTGATAAAGAAGAGAAACAATGATTTGCAACTCGATGCGCTGATCTTCAGCCGCGGCGAGCAGGACTGATTTCAGGGATTGCGGCGGAACAAACGGATTGGCGACATCAACGGGATTGATCGCGCTGGAACCTGGTTTGGGCAAATAATCATAAATACGCTGCTGAATATCTTCCGCCAGCGGCGGAATCTCCATGCCGTAAATTTCAGCGGTGTCACAGGCGGTAACACCGATAGCGCCGCCTCCGCCGATAACGGATATTCCTGAAAATTTTTTCGGAGGTAACAGCGCAAAGGCGAGGCTGGCCTGCGCCAGCTCTTCGGTATCATGAACCTGAATGGCATTGGCCTGTTTCAGAACTGATTTCCAGATCGTGCCGCTTCCGCCCATGGATGCGGTATGGCTGGCAACCGATCTGGCGCCGGCGCGGGATAGGCCGCCTTTGTAAACAATGACCGGTTTTTTGCCTGCAGCCGCTTTGATTTCTTTGAAAAAGGAGTCGCCGTCCTGAATGCCTTCAATATACATCGAGATAACTTTTGTTTCCGGATCATCCTTGAAATAACGCAAAAGTTCGGCTTCGCGCAGATCCGCGCCGTTGCCGAAACTGACCATTTTGCTGAAACGGACGCCCATCCATTTTCCCGCGTGCGCGAAATCTATTGCCATGCCGCCGCTCTGCGCGAGGAAACCAACGGGCCCGCTTTCGCGGGAAAGATCGGGCCCCGGCAAAAGAGTCAGTCCGCTTGCCGGGCAGTAAATGCCGAAACAGTTGGGGCCGACCACGCGTATTCCTTTTGCGGCGATTTCTTTTATCCGGCGCTCCAGTTCCCTGCCTTCTTCCGTTCCCAGTTCGCTGAAACCGGAAGAAATAATCTCCGCTCCGGCCGCGCCTTTTTTCAGGCAGGCCTCCAGGACATCCGGAACAAACCGCGCGGCGACGGCGATAACGGCAAAATCGATCTCTTCCGGTATATCCTCAAGGCTTTTGAAAATATTCTGTCCGTCTAGGGAACCACCTTTCGGATTGACCGGGAATATTTTTCCTGCAAACCCCATGGCCGTAATCGATTTGAATATTCCGGTGCCGAAACCGGCACCGCTTGCATCTGCGGAAACACCGATAATTGCCAGCCTCCGGGGATGAAAAATTCTTTCATAATCCGTCGGCGGAAAGTTAGTCTTGCCGCTACCGGTTTTCTTCATATTTTTTAACATCTATGATCTCCATTCCTGTCGATTTTATCTTGTATACTAAATATTAAAGCGGAATTTATTTCCGAAAATCCTTCAGCATCCTGACAAAAAGAAGCCGCTCTTCTTTGTTAAATATTGAAAGAACTTCGTTGTTCAGTTCCTCTGTTTCTTTCAGAAATTTATTTCGATATTGACGCGCCTTGTCTGTCAGTTGAATCGTCATGACGCGTTTATCTTCTTTAAGGGTGTTCCTGACAACCCAATCGTTTTCCTCCATGCGCTCCAGCACTCCGGATAAGGTAGCACTATCCAGGACCAGGCGTTTTCCCAGTTCTCCCGCGGAGAGACCTTCTTCCTCATAGAGCGCGTGCAGCACCAGAGCCTGCATTGGAGTCAGACCGTAAGGCTGAAGCCGGGCCTTGAATGTCGAGTAAACTTTCTGATTGGCTTTGCTGAGAATGAATAAAATAACGTCTTGATAATTGATCAAAAGAATACCCTCTAAATTAGTTAGTATACAAGATAAATAAGCCGGAAAATTAAGTCAAGATAATTTTTAAAGTAAAAAACAATGGGCTGTAATAAAGGATTTGTTGATTATCGGCGCACTCAGGAACATTCGGGCCCTGGCGTCAGGATTGGCAGCCTGGCGCTCTATGAATCATTGACGCTTTCCCTTTTGGTCTAAAAAAGATCGAAAAGACTTTGATTATTCAAATCTCAGGGCATCTATGGGATTCAGCAGGGAAGCCTTGTAGGCCGGATAGAATCCGAAGAAAATTCCCACCAGACCGGAAAATCCGAATGAAAGTAAAATGGACAGAGGCGAGACAACAGTCGGCCATCCCACCACGGCGGATAGAATGGCAGAGCCGCCGGCTCCGATGATGATTCCGACGATACCTCCGATCAAAGACAGGGTCAGCGCCTCGATAATAAACTGGACCCGAATATCCCAGGTCTTTGCGCCGACGGCCATGCGGATGCCGATTTCCCGGGTTCTTTCTGTTACGGAAACAAGCATGATGTTCATGATGCCGATGCCGCCGACCAGAAGTGAGACCGAGGCGATTGCACCCAGAAGCAGTGTCATGATGTTGGTTGCCGTTTCCGCCATTTGCAGCATCTGCGTAAGATTCCTGACCGTAAAATCATCTTCCTTGGTCGGGCCCATGCGATGTCTCTGGCGTAGAAGATCATTTACCTGCCTTTCGGCTATGGTAAGATCTTCGGCGCTTTTGGCTTTGACCATGATCGAACGTACCATTCCCGGGAAAGTTGTTCCGAAGATCTTCTTCTGCGCCGTGGTCAGAGGGATGATGATCGTATCGTCCTGATCCTGACCGACGAGGGACTGCCCCTTGGATTCCAGAACGCCGATGACCATAAAGGGGATCTTCTTGATCCGGATGATCTGGCCGATGGGGTCCATACTGCCGAAGAGATTGTCCACGACGGTTTGTCCCAGAAGACAGACCTTATTGGCGTTGCGGACATCCTGATCTGTCATGTTCCGTCCCGCGGTAAGGCCGCAATCCTTGACTTCCAGAATCCCCGGTGTTGTTCCCTGAATACTTGTGGACCAGTTCTGATTTCCATACACCACCTGAGCGGAGCCGTTGTGCATCGGTGCTACCACCGAAACGGAAGAGCATTCTTTCTGAATGGCATCCGCATCATCTTTTGTCAAAGTGGATTGGCTCCCGCCGCCCATCCTGATGCCGCCCTGTGTGGAACTGCCGGGTACGACGATGAGGAGGTTACTGCCGATGCTGGAAATCTGCTCGGAGATCTTCTGGCTGGCTCCGGTGCCCACGGCCAGCATGATGATTACCGCGCTGACGCCGATAATAATTCCCAGCATGGTGAGAGATGAACGCATCTTGTTGACCCACAAAGCCCTTAAAGCGATTCGGAGTGTGGAAAGGATACTGATCATGATTTTATTACCTCTTTGTCACTGATTACACGGCCGTCGGTAAACTGGATGATGCGTTTGCTGAAGGCCGCAATATCGGGCTCATGGGTGACCAGGATTATCGTCGTATGTGTATCCCGATTCAACTGAACAAGGAGTTCCATGATCTCGATGCTTGTTTTCGTATCCAGATTTCCCGTCGGCTCGTCGGCCATCAGGATCGGGGCCTCATTAACGAGAGCCCGGGCGATGGCGACCCGCTGCTGCTGACCGCCGGAGAGTTGATTAGGGTGATGGTATTCCCTGCCTTCCAGTCCCAGCGTTTTCAGGGCCAGAAGGGATCTTCGTTTCCGCTCTTTTGCCGGGATGTGATTATAAAGAAGAGGAATCTCCACATTTTCCACGGCGGATGTTCGTGACAAAAGATTAAAACCCTGAAAGACAAAACCGATCTTCTGGTTCCGAATCTTGGCTAATTCATCTCTTGAAAGTCCGCCGATATTTGTCCCGTCTAACAGGTATTGACCGGATGTCGGTTGGTCCAGGCAGCCGATGATGTTCATGAATGTGGACTTTCCGGACCCCGAATGGCCCATGATGGCGACAAATTCTCCATGGTCAATCTTGACGGATACGTCCGCCAAAGCCTGAACGCCTTCTTCGCCGACGTCATAAAATTTTGCCAGTTTTTGTGTTTCGATCAAAGCCATTAGTGCATGAACCTCGGAGCGCCGGAGCTGTTGTTATCTTTTTTGCCGGTCATGTTATCCGTGATGACATCCTGTCCTTCATTAATTTTACCATCAGTGATCTCCGTATAGCTGCCGTCACTGAGTCCCGCTTTTATGCTTACCGGTACGGGCTTGCTCTTTTCCAGTATCCAGATTTTCGGTCCCTTCATCCCCTGCTTGTCGGCGGTTTTCCTGCCGGTTGCCGCCGCTTCCGCCGGTTTGAAGCGCAGAGCGGCATTGGGAATTCGCAGGGCATTGGGACGAGTTTCTATGGTGATGGAGACATTAGCTGTCATTCCCGGTTTCAGCTTTAACTGAGGATTGTCCACCTGGATAACAACATCGTAGGTGACGACATTCGATACCGTTATGGGCGCATTGCGTACCACGGCGACTTTCCCCTTGAAAGTCGTATCCGGATAGGCGTCCACATTGAAAGAGACTTCCTGTCCCACCTGGACTTTTCCGATATCCGCCTCGTCCACGTTGGTGTCGATCTGCATCTTGGTCAGATCCTGGGCAATGCTGAAAAGAGTCGGTGTCTGGAAACTTGCGGCGACGGTCTGGCCAATATCGATGCTGCGCGAAATGACGGTTCCGTCGACGGGAGAGAGAATATTGGTATACTGGAGATTGGTTTCGACGAGCCGCAACGCGGCCTGCGCCTGACCGATCTGCGCCTCAGTTACCTTCTGCTGGGCTTCCGCGGATTGCGCATTGGTTTCGGCGGTGTCCAGATCGCTTCTGGCGATGAAGTTCTGGGCAAAAAGGTCTTTATTTCTCTGGAGAGTCCGACGGGCGTCCAGGGTGGCAACGGCGGCCTTTTCCAGATTGGCTTTGGCCGACCACAGATTCGCCTTGGCCTGATCGACCTGCGCCTGGAAGCTGGCCGGATCGATTTGAGCCAATAGTTGACCTTTCTTCACCGGCGAATTGTAATCAACAAGGAGCCGCTTGATGGTTCCGGATACCTGCGTTCCCACGGAAACCGTTGTAACGGCGTTGACGGTTCCTGTCGCCGTGACCACAGCTTTGATCTCGCCGCGGGAAATCTTTTCCGTTTTATAAGAGGCATTGTTTGAGTTTCCCCTGAGGTAAAAGAATAAACCCGCCGCAATGACCGCCACAACGATTATTGATACAATGATTATTTTTTTCATGGTTTTGCTCCTATGGCCTTATCGAGCGCCGCCTGTGCCGTTTTATAATTATACAAAGCCGTGTTCAAGTTGGCTCTGGCGTTATTAAGCGTGATGGTGGCATCCGCGACTTCGATGGGATTTCCGACGCCTGTCCGGTAGCGTCCCGAAGCGAGATCATAATTTTCCTTGGCCTGAAGAACGGTCAACTCGGACACGGATATCTGTTCGGCCGCGTCCTGAACATTCATGTAGGCCTGCTGGACATCCAGGCGAATTCCCTGCCGGATGGAAGCCTCGTTTGCCTTGAGTACTTCGAGATTGGCCCTCGCTTCATCAACCTGGTATTTTGTCGATAGACCGTTGAAAAGGGGAAAACTCAACGAGGCGCCCGCATTCCAACCGCTATCAATGGGGAACTCTGTTCCGGAATATCCGTAGCCCGCGCTGCCCGACAAAACAGGATAGTATCCCTTTTGGGCCAGGTCAATCGAGCGTTCGGCGGCTTCCCGCTTGGCGACCACGGAACGGAGATTGGGGCGGTTTGAATATGCCGTATTCAACACATCGTTTAATTGCAGGTCGCTTTTTTGAAATGACAGATTATCAACGATGTTAAAATCAGGATTTTCCGGAATGCCCATGACATCCTTTAACGTGATCATGGCGATGTGCAGGGCGTTTTCCGCTTTTAATACATTGAGCCGCGCATTGCCTAAATCAACTTCCGCCTTGGTTACATCGAATTTCGGTTTGGTGCCGATGCGGAAAAACGCGTTGGCCTGTTCCAGGTGCTGCTGAAACTGCTTCATCGTATCCACGGCAACATCACGGTTACGTTGAAGCTGAAGGAGATTGTAATAAGCGTTTTTTACATTCAAAACGGCCTGGGTCACGACATCATCATAATCAGCGCGGGAGGCGTTGACGTTCAGGTCCTGAATCTTTACCTGGGTGGAGGTTTTGCCGAAATCAAAAAGAGTCATTGCGAGATCCACACTTGCCGAATACTGGTTATAAGGATCCGTGCTTCCGCTAAAGGAGGATGGGGATGCCGGGCCAATCCGCTGGTAGCCGGTGGACAAATTCAACTGTGGATAGTAGTTGGCTTTGGCCTGTCCGACTTTGCTTTCATTCGCACGAATAGCGCCCGCGGAGGCTATGATGCTCGGGTGTTTTTCCAGAGCCATGGTGATACATTGTTCCAGATTATATGTGGCAATCTTCTCCGCGGTATTTGCCGCTCTTGCCGTTAAGGGGAACCACAACGCTAAAATTATAATCAGCATTATTTTTTTTTGCATTTTTTTACCTCTGGATTATTTTTATTTTTTTCTTCTCTCATTCCTTGTAAGGAGAAACGGGTTATATGATCCGCCAATTCGCTGATCTGTTTGGCGCCAAAAGCTTCTCTTGGGAAAAGTCTGCTGATAACCGGATGGGAATGACGAAAGTACAGGCATTGCCCGACAATACTCATGGAATACAGCAGGACTTTTCTTTCTTTGACTCCTCTGCCCAGAATTGCGGCTACAATTTCCATGAGGAGCTGGTAAGAAGGGCGAATCATGTCTTCCACAAGAATATCGAAGGCCCATGTCGGTTCCGAGAATTCATGAGCCAGGAGTTTTCCGAACCAGGCGGGGCGGCCTTCATCCATAATTCTCATAAGAAAAGACCGGATAAACACCCGGAGTTTTTCTTCGGGTGTTTGCGTTTCCCTGATGCCGAGGTTCGGCGGATACGTTTCAAAGGAAATTTCCTGATAATATTTCAGGACGGCCAGATATAACCCTTTTTTATCCCCGAAATGATAATTGACGGCGGCTATATTGGCCCCGGCCTGCCGGCAGATATCCCGCACCGTAGCCTTGGAGAAGCCCTCTTCGGCGAAGATTTTGCCTGCCGCTTCCATGATAGCATTGCGTGTTTTTGAATTTGTCTTTTTGTCGTCCATAAATATTTTAAAACGCTTGTTTTAAACAACTGTATGAAAAAGTGTCTTCGTTGTCAAGGACTTTTTTAAGCGGCGGCAGCGGCCCCCTGTTTTGCATTCATAATTACTTTGACACACAAAATGAATTGTCATATATTTTCATCCCCTGGCATAAAAGAAATCTCCTGTTATTTCAGGGTAATTGCGCCGCAAAATAAGCATGGGTACTAAGCAATGCGGAGACCATAAATTGAATTTTAAAAAAGCGCTGCGATATATCGTCGCTTCGGCAGTCGTCATGGCTGCCGTATATTTTTTCTATCTGCAATTTAAAATAAATGCGGACATCATTAGCGCATATCACTTTAGCGTTAACCTTTATTATATCTTTCTATCAATCATTTTAGGAAGTTTCGCCTTGCTGATTGGGCCCATCGTCTGGCGAATTTACGTAAACAGCTACATCCATGAAAAATTAAACTTTTTTGAAGGTTTTGCCCTTTATTGTACTTCCGCAATGTTTAAATATATTCCCGGTAAAATATGGACTTACGCGGCGCAAATAGCGCTGATGTCATCGAAAGGGATTTCCAGCGCGGTATTGATTTACATCAATATTGTATGCTTTGTTTGTCTGACGTTCGTTTCGGCAGCCTATGCCTTGTATTATTATCTTTTCTGTATGAAAGCGGCGGCATGGGGAATTTCCATTTTAATTTTTATTTTGTTAATTGCTCTTGATGTTGTTTTTATTATCTGGAACACTTCCATAATAAATTACCTGATCATTCCCGTAAATCGCGTATTCAAAATAGAAATACAACCCATAAAAATGGGGAAAATTATTTTAGTTTATACGCAAATATTATATTTTATTGCCTACATGCTCTTGGGAACAGGATTGTACTTTCTGGCCAAAGGGATGAGCATGGAAATACCTTTGGCTGATATTTTTGCCGTTATGGCGACGATATCTGTAGCGGCCATATTGGGTTTGATGGCTTTCTTCACGATGGGCGGGCTGGGTGTGCGGGAAGGGGCGATGTTTTTTATGTTAAAGCAATTTTTGAGTATAGAGACCGCGCTGCTTCTGCCTATCGCCGCACGTTTGCTCATGCTCATTGTTGAATTTATTATGGGTATTGTCGGAATAATGATAGGTATGAAATACGGCTATTTCCCCAAACCGGCAAAAAGCCTGCAAAAGGAAATCATCGAAAGTAACAATTGACATTAGGTTTGCGTGAAAGGATTGACCATGGGACTTATAAATTTATTAATTAAAGATCCGCCGGCTTTTTTAATTTTGTCGGCGCTGCTGTTATATTCCGTAATCTTTCATGAACTGGCTCACGGCTGGGTGGCCGATAAAATGGGCGATCCCACGGCTAAATGGCTGGGACGGCTGACGCTTAATCCGATAAAACATTTGGATCCTATCGGAACATTAATGCTGTTGATTATCGGTTTCGGCTGGGCAAAACCGGTTCCCGTAAATCTGGAAAATATTCCTGCCGAAAAAAGACGCAAGGGGATCATTCTGGTTTCGGCGGCCGGTATTACGGCAAACATCATCCTGGCGTTTATCGCGCTTTTATTATTACGGTTGATTTCCCCCGAATCTTCGGGAAGAGTTGAACAAATTCTTTATCTGCTGGCGCATATTAACATTATATTGGCCGCTTTTAATCTGATCCCGATTCCTCCGCTTGACGGTTCCAAGATACTGATGGGTTTTGCGCCGCAATCTTTCGCAAGAGTTCTTGATCAACTTGAACCTTTTGGATTTTTTATAGTTATCGGGCTGCTGTATCTGGGATTCCTTGATCCGGTGATCAACATGTTTCAAAATATCATTCTGGCTCTTATTGCTGTTTTTTTGCCCTGATAAATGATAAATAATATTCAGGATGAAATCATTAATAAAAGGAGGACCTGTTGTTATGATGACATTTCCGGAGTTATTAAAAAACAGAAGAGCTATCCGTGATTTCCAGGATAAGGAAGTGCCGGCGAATGTAGTGGAGGAAATTCTGCAGGAATCCACTCTTGCGCCTTCGGCCAGCAATAATCAACCCTGCCGGTTTTCTATCGTTAATTGTAAAAATACCCTTAAGGCTCTCTCCGATGAAAGCAAAGCAAACCTCCTTGATGATTTCGCCAAAAATAAAACGTCGCTTAATCCAAGTTATGCCGAGGTGCTTAAAGATAAAAACTTCAATGTTTATTATAATGCGCCCTGCGTGATTTACATTATCGGCTCGAAAAGTGTCGGGTCGCTTGATGTCGATTGCGCGCTCGCGGCAAGCTACATCATGCTTTCCGCCGTCAATCGGGGACTGGGCACCTGCTGGGTCCATCTGGGTTCCTATATCCGTGATCCGCAGTTGAAAGCCCTGCTGGGAATTCCCGATGGCTGCCGGATTGTCGCGCCGATTATTATCGGCTATCCGAAAGAAATTCCCGCGGCTTCGGAGAGGCATGCTCCGCAGATTCTCAGGGTCATCAGCTAAAATAAAGAAATCTCTCGCCTCTGTCATTCCGTGCAAGTGAAGCGCGACACGGAATCCAGAAAAAAAATCAAAAATGGATTGCCCGGTCAAGCCGGGCAATGACACAATTGAAAATTTTTCAGAGTTCATTAAAGAATTTCAGCGAGATTTTTAAAGCCGGCGATGGGATTCTCTCGAAAATGAATGCGGATAATTCGACGTCCTTTGTCCTGCAGCGCCCGCCAGTCTCCCGTTGCCTGCGCGGCTTTGAGCGCGCCGAAGGTGAGAGAAGATTCTGCCTTGCCGGGATCATCAGGAATATCGACATCCATGGCGTTATCCTGTGTGAACTGAATAAATAAGCCTTTTCCCGAATCGCCTTTGTGTAATTGCCCGGTGGAATGCAGATAACGCGGGCCATAACCGAAAGTTACCGGCAGGGCAAGCTTTTTCGAAATAGCTTCACGCAAATGTCCGACCGCCGTGTCAATCTCCCCGGACGGACTTAAATAAATCTGCAGCGAGATATAATTATCCACCACCGCCCGTTTTAAAAAATTCTTAAAAACTTCGCCAAGTGTTGCGCCGCTGATCTTGCCGAAGATATCCCCTTGCGCAAAAGTCAGCGCGGGTTTCGCATCGATCATGTTTTTCTTTTCTTTATGCTCGGTAATCATGACGCGGGTATATTTTTTTGTTGTCTCAACGTCCGGCTGATCAAAGGGATTAATATTCAGAAAATGCGCAGCTACGGCGGTAGCGATCTCCCAGATAAACATTTGAGCGCCCAGATCGTAATCATCGTTGATTTCGACCTTGATAACGGGGTGCCCCGCCTTGACCAGAGATTCTATTGGAGAAGATATGACGGCTTCTTTATTTTGAAAAACAACAAAAACACGATCTCTCCCGTAAGCGGCACTATCCGTAAGCGGTTCATTCAAGATGGGCAAAATGCCTTTGCCTTCTTTGCCGGTGCTTTCCGCGATCAGTTGCTCAAGCCAGTCACCGAATGATTGCCAGCCCGACGGCATGATAAAAGTCAGCTTGTCCCGTCCCATCTGTGCCAGTGTTCCCAGGGCGGCGCCCAGAGACGCGCCGGAGTCGCTTAGTTTTGCATCTATCGCCCTTTGCAGTAATTTCACCACATCAACGCCGATCATCGCCGCGGGTACGATGCCCGGCAACGATAGCGCCGAGTAACGCCCGCCGATATCGGGATTGTTGAGAAAAGTATGATGAGCGGAAATATTTTTCGCGATTTTAATCAGCGGGCTTCCTTCATCGGTTATAAAAACAAAACGGCGTCCGGCACCATTGCCTGAATTTCTTAAAACCAGATTATAAAAATATTTGAAGAGTGAAATGATTTCCAGTGTTGTTCCCGATTTGGAAGAAACAAGAAAAATAGTTTTTTCCAGGTTCAGGCGCTTAGTGACCGTTGAAATAAAAACGGGATCTGTGGTATCCACAATATGCAATTGAGGATAACCGGTTTTGCTTCCGAATATATTATTGAAGACTTCCGCGGCCAGGGAAGATCCGCCCATGCCCAGCAAAACTACATCGCTGATGCTGCCCTGGGTCAATGGATCAATAGCGGCGTGAATATCGTCCATCTTTTTTAATGTTTCCGCGGGAGCGTCAAGCCAGCCCAGCCGGTTGGTAATTTCATCCGGCGCCGGTTTCCAGACGGTGTAATCTTTTGCCCGGATGCGGGCAATAATATTATCTTTACGCATTTTTTCCAGAGCGCCGTTTACGGCGCTTTGGTATTCTCCCAGAGAATAATCAATGCGTGTTTCAGTCATTTTTTATTTTCCCCCACTAGGCGCGATGGAGTAATTCTTGAGCCGCCGCGATAATCCTGTCGGCTGTGAAACCGAATTTTTCAAAAAGTATCGATGCCGGAGCGCTGGCGCCGAATGTTTCCATGCCGATTATTTTGCCTGAAAGCCCTACGTAATGCTCCCATCCCAGTTTGATTCCCGCTTCGACGGCAATCCGGGCACTTATAGCTGGAGGCAAAACGTTTTCGCGATATTCCTGCGGCTGACGGTCGAATATTTCCCAACTGGGCAGCGAGACAACTCTTACCTTCATGCCGTTTTCCGCAAGCTTGCGGGCCGCCGAAAGCGCAAGAGAAACTTCCGACCCTGTGGCGATTAAAATCAATTCCGGATTGGGTGCCGATTCCCAAAGGATATAACCGCCTTTTTGCGTGCCGGATGCGGCACTGCATACGCTTCTGTCCAGCACCGGCAGATTCTGGCGGCTGAAAACAAGAGTGGTGGGGCCGCTGGCGTTCGTGAGGGCCAGACGCCAGGCCTCCAGTGTTTCGTTGGCGTCAGCGGGACGGATGACCGTCATATTGGGCACCTGACGCAGATTCATGATCTGTTCAATGGGTTGATGCGTGGGGCCGTCTTCTCCCACGCCGATACTGTCATGCGTGAAAACAAAGATGGCGCGCACACCCATCAGCGCGGCCAGGCGCATCGGCGGACGCATGTAATCGGCAAAGGGCAGGAATGTTGCCGTATAAGGAATGATGCCGCCGTGCAGGGCCATGCCTACGGCAATCGAGCCCATCGCGTGTTCGCGCACGCCGAAATGAATATTACGTCCCTCGTAACCCCAGGGGCCGCCTACCATGCCGTGCAAACCTGTGGCAGGAAATGCCGGATTTTGAAAATCGCCCAGACCTTTGAGCCAGGTAAAAGTCGAGGGATTCAGGTCAGCCGATCCGCCGGCAAGTTCGGGAACTTTGGCGGCGATGGCCTGCATGACTATTTCTCCCGCTTTGCGCGTGGCCACATCTTTTGAATCTTTGGGGAATTCACTGAGCGCAGATTCCCAATTTTCGGGCAATACGCCGCGAACGATACGTTCAAATTCACCGGCAATTGCCGGATCTTTTTGTTTGCAGATATCTAAAATATCCCGCCATTGTTTTTCCGATTTTTTCCCGCGTGAAAGCGCTTTGCGGAAATATTTTTGAACATCTTCGGGAACGCGGAAGGGTTCTTCGGCCGGCCAGCCGCAATTGTCTTTCGCACCTTGCAGTTCTTTTTCTCCCAGAGGCGAGCCGTGCGCATCGCATTTCCCCTGTTTGCCGGGTGCGCCATAGCCGATTGTCGATTGCACGCAGATAAACGATGGCTTTTCGGTTTCGCGCCTGGCTTTCTTGATTGCCCGGTCGATGGCGGCAACATCGTTGCCGTCGGCAACTTTTTGCACCTGCCAGCCGTAAGCTTTGAAACGAAGTTCAATATTTTCCGTACAGGAAAGCGCCGCGGAACCGGCCAGCGTGACTCTATTGTCATCATAAAGGACAATCAGTTTTCCCAGGCGCAAATGCCCGGCCAAAGAGCAGGCCTCAGCAGTAACGCCTTCCATCATGTCGCCGTCCCCGGCCATCACATAGGTGAAATGATCAACTAAATTAGCGCCTTCACGGTTGAAGCGTGCCGCCAGATGCGCTTCGGCAATGGCCATGCCCACGGCGTTGGCCAAACCCTGACCCAGGGGGCCGGTGGTTACTTCCACGCCGGGAGTGTGTTTGTATTCGGGATGACCCGGCGTGCGGCTGCTCCATTGCCTGAAATTTTTAATATCGTCGAGTGACAGATCATAGCCGGTTAGATGAAGCAAAGAATATAAAAGCATGGAGGCGTGACCGGAAGAAAGAACAAAGCGGTCGCGGTCGGGCCATTGAGGATTTTTCGGGTTATGTTTCAGGTGCCTGGTCCACAAAGTAAAAGCGGCGGCTGCGGCGCCCAGCGGCATGCCAGGATGGCCGGATTTGGCTTTTTCAATGGCATCGGCAGCCAGAAAACGAATAGTATCAATACATTTCTTTTCTAAGATATTTTTGTCAGACATAACGTCTCCTTCGTTTGTCATTGCGAGACGCGCCTTGCGCGCCGTGGCAATCTAATTTCTTTCAAGAACTGAATGGTTCAGTATGTTGAATGTACTAACATATTTAAAAATATTTTTAAACTTTTCTTGAAATATATTTTAGACGAATCAATATTGTAAAATAAATATCAAAATGATTAATGATTATGCTGCTTTTCCTATTGCTTCAGATTCGTATTCCGGAAACATAATGATAGCAGGATGGACGCCGAAGGCAACGGCCAGTTGCAGCGCCCTTTTTTTACCGATGTCTAAGCGATTGTTTTCCAGCAAACTGATATTTGTGGCATTTATGCCACAACTTCTTGCCAGTTCTTCCTGTGTCCAACCTTTTAATTCGCGAAGCATTTTTACAACTTCGCTGGTTGTTAAAACCGCATGCTGCTTCGCCGGTATAAAATCATTTTTTGCTGCTTTTTTCATCTTCCACCTCAATAATCATGAGCTGTTATTTCTATAACATAAATTGTAACAATATCCTTATCCACTTCATAAATCACTCTATACTGTAAATTTAACCGCGATGAACGTTGACCACTGTGATCTCCCGTCAATTTTTCATCGTGGAATCCGGGAAATTCTTTGAGCTTTTCAGGCCCATGCCTAAAGATAATGTCCTTCCAGAGCTCATATTTTTTAACAACCCGAGCCGGAAGTTTAGTTATAATCTTTTCCAGTTTTTTGTGCTCTCGTATATGCCACATTATCAGATATGATAAGTTATTATTATTAATAAGTCAATAATCTATCAATTGAAAAAATGTTGTAAAATAAACATCAAAAGATTATACATTAGAAACAATAGCTTAGTTTAATATTTATCCTTGGATCCAAAAAAATTGCCCTGAATGTGGAGTTATCCGGAAACTGAAAATAATTTATTATGCAACTGATGGTGAGTGACACCATATGATAATATTATGGATTAAAATATTATGTCTATGCTTGATGCTGGCGAGTGTTGAGACTTTGCATGGAATAGGCCGGACTATATTTGTTGTTCCTAAGCTTGGAAATAAAAAAGCAAAACAGTACAGTGTAATAAGCGGCACACTATTGGCATTTGCGGTGTGCTATGTGATGGTTCCTTGGCTGGATGTTAATGTCGGATATCAGTTGGTCTTGATTGGTCTGGCTCTTGCTTTATTTATGGCATTATTCGATATAATGCTGGCCAGATTTGTGGTAAAATTAAAGTGGGAATTAATTGTCAATGATTTTAATCCGGCGAAAGGAAATTATTTAATTGTTGGCCTGATCTTATTGATAATGATTCCATATGCAGTCATGAAGCTAAAAGGTATTGTATAACACTTTACTGAAGCGGATATAAGCAAGACCGTGTCATTTAATCTGTCTTTAGAATTCAACGCTCCTCTCTCAGGCCGCATGGACGAGTAAAAAGGAGGCATTACATTGATCAGTTTGATGCCAACAATCTTCTTCGGACACGGCAATCCGATGAACGCGTTGTCAAAGAATAGTTACACGGAGAGTTGGGCTTCTATCGGCAAATCAATCCCCCGCCCCAAAGCCGTGCTTTCCGTGTCTGCTCACTGGTACATACCGAACTGTGCGGTGACTTCAAATCTTAACCCGCGCACCATCCACGATTTTGGAGGATTCCCTGAAAAGCTTTATCGGATTGAATATCCGGCGCCCGGCAGTCTTGAGCTGGCGACGCGGGTCAAAGAACTGCTTGCGCCCGTCGCGGTAAGCCTTGATGAAAGCTGGGGGCTTGATCATGGAACATGGTCGGTGCTGAAACATGTTTTTCCGAAAGCGGATGTTCCCATTGTCCAGCTCAGCATTGATGAAACCAAGCCGCCGTCATTTCATTATGCGTTGGGGAAAAAGTTGGCGGCACTGCGGGAAGAAGGGGTATTAATCATCGGCAGCGGCAATATCGTTCATAATCTGTCGGCCTACGCATGGGGTGAAGGTGATGTTCAACCTTTTGACTGGGCTGTGCGATTTGAGAAACACGCGCGGGAGTTGATGCTCAAGGGCGACGATGCGCCGCTGGTCAACTACGAGAGTTCAGGCCGTGATGCGATGCTTTCCGCTCCGACACCGGATCATTATCTGCCGCTGCTCTATGTGCTTGGACTTCGCCGTCAAAAGGAGAAAGTCAGCTTTCCGGTACAAGGGGTGGATGGCGGTTCAATCTCGATGCTTACCGTCCAGATAGGTTAATGGCATTGAATCAGGATCAGAGGAGGATCATATGAAAAAAATGATTTTGCAGGGACAGTCAACGTATGACGGGGCCGGAGTCAAATTGAAGCGTATTTTCGCGCATGATCACACAAAACTTACCGATCCGTTCCTGCTCCTCGATCATTTCGGCTCGGACAATCCCGCTGATTATGTGAAAGGCTTTCCCTGGCATCCGCATCGCGGGATTGAAACAGTGACCTATATGCTCGGAGGAACGGTTGAGCATGGCGACAACATCGGCAACGCGGGCACGATCGGGCCGGGGGATATTCAATGGATGACCGCGGGCGGCGGCGTCATTCATCAGGAGATGCCGCAGCCTTCCAACGAAATGATGCACGGGTTGCAACTGTGGGTAAATCTGCCGGCGAAAAATAAAATGATGGAGCCGCGCTACAGGGGTATACTCGAAAACGAAGTGCCGGTCGTCAAGATACCGGGCGGAGAAGTGCGCGTCATTGCCGGCGCTTACAAAGATGTTGAGGGCCCCGTAAAGGAACTGATAGTAGATGTCAAGTATCTGGATATCCGGTTAAAGAAAGGAACGTCTCTATCTCATGAGGCGAAAAAAGGATACACCAGCTTTTGTTACCTGATTTCCGGAGCAGGAGAATTTGATGAAACGAAACTGGAACAGGCACATGTGATTCTCTTTACGGAATCCGGCAGTATTGACGTAAAGGCGGTTGAAGATATTCATTATATATTTGTTACCGGCAAACAACTGGGCGAACCGATTGCCTGGGGCGGCCCGATCGTCATGAATACGCGGGAAGAGCTGGAAACTGCTTTCAGAGAACTTGACGAAGGAACGTTTATCAAGAAAAGATAGAAGATGAGAAAGAGGTAAGTTCATTCATTGGAGGAGTTATGAGCAGGGTTATTGAAACGGAAGCCGGCCTTGATGCTATGTTAAAAAAGTGCCCGCGGGTGCTGGTTCTATTCTATGCTTCGTGGTGCCCTTACTCACGCAGATTTCTGCCGATCTTTGAAAACTATGCTCTCGACAACGATCAGCAATTTTGCCGGGTGATGACTGATCAAATGAGCGAGTGCGAGGATACATATGACATTGAAGTAGTACCGACTGTAATTTTTTTTGAGAATGGAAAAGTAGTCAAGCGTCTGGATGGGATTCCGGGCAGTGGACTCACGGAAGGACAATTAGACAGTTTCGTAAATTCATGCGATATTACCGGCGGTAATGCATGATATCTTGATAACCTTGAAAGGAGGTAATTATGAGTCCATATCAAATCGCCGTTGTCGTCGGAAGCCTGCGCAAGGATTCTTTCAATCGCAAACTGGCAAAGGCCATTGTTAAACTGGCGCCGCCGGAATTCTCCTTTCAGCAGGTGCAAATCAATGACCTGCCGCTCTACAGTCAGGACGACGACGCGAACCAGGCCGAGTCCGTGAAAAGGCTGAAGAACGAAATCAGGAACGCTCAGGGCCTTTTGTTCGTTACCCCCGAGCATAACCGTTCGATACCTGGCGTACTCAAGAACGCCATCGACCATGCTTCGCGCCCTCCCGGTCAGAGCGCCTGGACAGGCAAGCCGGCTGGTATTTTGGGCGGTTCTACAGACCCTATCGGAACGGCGGTGGCGCAACAGCACTTGCGCAATGTCCTCTCCACACTGAACGTACCGGTACTTTGCCAGCCGGAAGCCTTTATTCAGATGAAGGAAGGATTGTTTGATGACGCCGGCAATATCGGCGAAGGCAGCAAACAATTTTTGCAGAACTGGATGGATAAGTATTGCGCATTGGTGAAAAAACACGCAGACTAAAAATGGAGATTATAAATAATGACACATACTGCATTTGAACCTGTCTCATTAGCGGGCATTAAATTGAAAAACCGGATTATTCGTTCAGCAACGTATGAAGCAATGGCCGATGAAAAAGGCTTTCCTACTGAAAAGTTGAAGAAGCTCTATATCAATCTGGCCAAAGGAAATGCCGGAGCCATCATTACCGGTAATGCCGGTGTTCAGGCAAATGGGAAAGCCTCTTTGTTTACCATGACAATGATTGATAACGATGACAAGATTTCTGCGTACAGAGAGATAACGGATGCTGTTCATGAATACGACACTCCGATAATCATGCAGATCGTTCATTGCGGCAGGCAAACCCGTTCAAAAATAACCGGCTTGCCAACCGTTGCTCCTTCGGCCATACGTGATGGATTTTACAGTGAGGACAAACCGAAAGAATTATCCGATAATGAAATAAATGAAGTTATCGACAATTTCGTTGCGGCAATTGTCAGAACAAAACAAGCCGGTTTTGATGGCGTTCAGGTTCATTTAGCACACGGTTATTTATTGGCGGAATTTTTGTCTTCTCACACCAATCGCAGGAAAGATCGCTGGGGCGGTTCAACCGAAAACAAATACCGGATTATCGGCGAAATTTTCAAGAGGGCAAAAGAGCTGGTTGGCGATTATCCGATTTTAGTAAAAATGAATGCGCATGACGGGCGTAGAAACGGAATGAGGATTGAAGAAGCCGCTTGCATAGCTCAAATGCTCGAAAAGTCCGGCTGCGCGGCAATTGAAGTTTCCTGCGGGTGCTTTGAAGATAACCTATATACGATACGCAGCGAAAAACTTCCCGCGGAAGCGGCCATGAAATATACTTTCAAGTTTAAAAAACTTCCGGGATTTATTAAGGCCATTGCCATACCGATCGCCAAAACATTTATCATACAGCCGAAGCCATTGCTGAAATATAATCTTGACGCGGCAATTCAAATAAAGAAAGCCGTGAGCATTCCGGTCATTGTTGTCGGCGGAATAAACAATATAGATGACATCAATGATATTATCGGGAAGAGCAAAATAGATTTTGTTTCAATGTGTCGCCCGTTTATTATTGAACCGGATATCGTCAGCAAATTCAAAAAAGGAACTCAGGCCAAATCAAAATGCATCATGTGCAATCATTGCGCAGTAATGTTAGAGGTGCAGCCGTTGCAGTGTCATTACGGAAGATTGCCGAAAACAAAAAGTTAAAGAACCTGCCGCAGCCGAGTTAGACTTTATCTGTCCTGAACAGAACTTGACCTGACAATGGATGTCAAGGTTATTGATGATTTCCTGTAATCCTCAATTTTCAAACTTACAATTTTATGCCAGGTTGCAACCTGACATAAACACAATTTACGCCCGATTCATATCGGCAGAAATCAGTCCTTTTGAGAAATAATTGTATCGCGTAAAATGAATTATTGGGGAATATCTATGTAAATGAGAATAACGTCCTGGGTCATGATTTTATGAGTTTCCGTTTCATTCTCCCTGACAGGAACCCTAAGATATGGCAGATTCTTAATTCATGATTGAACCTGTCTTTTGTGAAACAGCCGATTTTCAACAGGCTTACAATGACATGTCTTAACAACATTATTCCTGTAGTGCGGGAGTGGTAATTCATAATGTCTGAATATTTTGTATCTTCCATAAGAATTCCTTCCTGCTCCCCCCGATCAAATCTCCACTTGCGTAAGTATTTTTTCGACATTCTATAAGCAGGAATATTATGATGAATAATTGACAAAGGATAATATAATATTTTTTCATCGGCATTCTGCAATTTTAGTAAAAATTCAGCTTCTTCACCGCTATAAAGTTTTGCCGGCATTCTTCCGAGATTTGTATCAAACAGGCCATATCTTTTGAACATTTCAGATTTTACTGCAAAATTCGCTCCCCAAATATCTAACGCATCCATATAGGCGGCTGAATCACCCTTATCCAGCAATGCCAAATACCCATACAAATCAGGTTTCAGCCATTTCGGCTTTGGACTCTCCCAAATCGGCAATATTTTCCCGCCTACACAGGCAACATCATCATATTCTTTAAATGCCTTGTCAATATTTTGGATCCAATGTTTGTCTACTATCACGTCATCATCTGTAAACGCGATAATTTCACCACTAGCTTCTTTTACCCCTCGATTGCGGGCATGAGAAAGCCCCTTCCTATCTTCAAATACATATCTGATTTCTGATTTAAAATGCTTTTCGATTTCTTCGAAAACAAGTCGCGTATCATCATCCGAATGGTTATCTACTACAATAATCTCACATGATAAATGATCGGGGATCACCATCTCCTGAAGACTTTTCAGCATTCTTCGCAGGCTTGCGGATCGATTGAATGAACAAACAACAACGCTGAATTTCATATTAATGTCCTGAAAAGAGTAAATGCCGCAACCCAAACTGAACTATTTGTAGCATATGTTAATCAATATGTTCAATGGTGGATTTTCCTGTAGCTTAGCAATAAAATTATCAAAAAAGATTGAAAAATGTGCTGCCTGAAAGTATTATTGACGTCACACGACAAATCCAAAAGAAAAGAATGCTGAATCCTTATTTAATATGTAGTACAAATACCTGGAGAGGGCAATTCATTATGCAACATTTTAATGTTTCCGTTATCATTCCAACTTTTAACCGGCCGGTGTTTCTTGCGGAAGCAGTAAAATCTATTCTGCGCCAAAAGTTTCGCGTGACGGAAATAATAATAATCGACAACGGCTCAGACGATGAACACAGGGATGAGATTTCCAGGATCGTAAACAGTCACGATTCAATTATTTTTGTCCGTCTGCCGTCAAACAAAGGGCCGGGATATGCGCGTAATATAGGAATTTCCAAATCGAGGGGAGACTGGATAATGTTTCTGGATGACGACGATATTCTTTCCCCTAATTTTATGGGGGCCTGCTTTGAAAACCTGGCGATTGAAGAAAATGCAGAGATGGTTATTGGACGGGCAGTAAGTTTTAAAAGAGAGTGTCCAATCTCTTATCTCAGAGATGCAATAGGGGCAATCAATCTTAAAACATATATAAAAGATCCGATAACCACGTTGCTTATTAATAATATTGCTGTCGATTCGTGTATTGTCAAAAAAAAGATTATTGGTTCTCTTCGATTCAAAGAAGATATCTGGTATGGCGAAGATACAATCTTCTGGTTTTCACTCATGCAAAAAATTAAAGTATTAACCGTCGCTGATAATGCTTTTGTCGGGGTACGGCAGCATCCTGATAGAATTTCATGGATGAATAATTCATCAAATCCCGACGGTTCTCCGGTGCTCCCGAAAGATACATATATCAATATTATGTTTGATTCAATGGAAGAACAAAATTATTGGACTGAGTTCACACTGAAAATAGTGGTCAAACAATCAGAGCATAACTCCTGGTATTCACTGTCCATGCTACGCTTATTCATGAGTAAGCCGCTCTATGGTATCAGGATAACAACAATGCTGATTAAAAGAAGACTTTACAGATATAGAATTATGCTGGCGGGCAAAATATTTAAAAAAAATATTCATAATTTTGCATGGCTTCAAAGTCAATGAAACCCCGACTTCTCATATCTCCAATCCTTCCCTCTCCTGATGGGCTGGATCCGGCTGACTTGCCCCTGATAAGTGTAATTGTTCCGGTGTACAATACAGAAGCGTACCTTATCCGCTGTCTTGATTCCATTATAGCGCAATCCTACTGCAATCTTGAAATCATCATTATAAATGATGGTTCGTCCGACCGCTGTCCTGTCATTGCCGAAGAATATGCCAAAAAAGATC
This sequence comes from Deltaproteobacteria bacterium HGW-Deltaproteobacteria-13, assembly GCA_002840555.1. GTDB lineage: Bacteria > Desulfobacterota > Syntrophia > Syntrophales > Smithellaceae > Smithella. The sequence continues at coordinate 90,092 of PHBJ01000010.1, read as the reverse complement.
GTCGAATTTGTTTAGTTCATCAGGAGAATACAGGCGTATCAGAATCACGGAATGCAGGGACGCGTCTTTCGCACGGCAGTTATTTGAGTTTCATCGATTCGGATGATTTTATCGAGCCTGATTATTACGAAACGCTTTATCGCATTTTGTCTTCAAACAATGCGGACATTTCAATATGCAATAAGCGGCTTATCGATTTTACAGTCGTGTGTCCGTTCCCGAATGATATTCCCGAAGGTGTTACCCTTTTCTCGGGCAATGAAGCTCTCACGGAACTTGTAAACGACAAGTGGCTTCGCAATTACTTGTGGGATAAATTGTTCAAAAAAGATCTTTTTAGCGGCATCGAATTTCCGAAAGATAGAACGTTTGAAGATATGGCCATAATGCATAAAATATTTTACCGCGCAAAAACAATAGTCATAACAAATGAAATAAAATACAATTACACATTGCGAGAAGATGCTCTTTCGAGTTCTATGACAATTTGCAATCAATATCACCGCTTTCTTGCGCATGCTGAGCGGGTTCCGTTTTTTAAAAACGTAAACCGCGGAGATCTCGCGCTAAAAGAAATAATCATGGCGCTGCATTCCGCGATGAATGAGGTTCCACTGGCCGTTTTTCATTTTAAAACACACCGGGAAAAGGAGTACCTTCGCGCCATAAAAACGTGGACAGCTCCATACAAAGATAAACTGGATACACTACCATATGAGAGTGCCTCAGAAGCAAAAAAAATAAAGCGTTTTTTAACTTCGCCTACTTTCTTTATGGTAAGGTATGCCTCAAAAGATGTATACATCCGAATGAAAAGTTTTATAAAACAACTTTTACCGGCTAAACTGGTTGCGTTATTTATTGCGGCAAAATCTGTTATTAAAAAACCGGGAGGCGCCTGATGGGTGCAGCACCAGGTGAGATATCTTTGATTCAGACCCGCATTCCGATTGCCCTGGCCACAGATGAAAATTACGCCATGCCCACCGCTGTGGCAATGACTTCCATGCTGGAAAACGCCGCGAAAAATACCTTTTATGATTTTTATATTCTGGTGCCTAACGATTTTCCTGCACGGACTGCCCAAAAGATGGCTCTGGTAAAAGTCGCGTATCCCCATTGTCATATCCATTTTATTGATATGAAGGATAGTTTCTCCGATACTTTGATGCGTCTTGGCCATATAACAAAGCCTACCTGTTACCGTCTTCTGCTGGGCGAGATCCTCCTGCAATACGAAAAATGCATTTATCTGGACAGCGATATCATCGTTTGCACTGATCTTACTGAGCTTTTTTCAACAGATTTGGAAGGTTACTATCTCGGCGGTATCAAAGACATTGACTTTAATGATCCGTTTCAGAATCATGACGAACGGTATAAGGAAACAGGACTCTCCGCCCAGAGCAATTATATCAATACAGGCGTATTGCTGATGAATCTGAAAAAGATTCGCCAGGACGGAATGACCGAAACCTTTCTCCGGGAGATCAAAAAAGGATATCTGTTTCAGGACCAGGATGTTCTGAATATCACATGCCTGAATAAGATCAGACATCTTCCGGTCAAATATAATCTGATGAACTATCTATTTCTATTCCCTGATAGAAAACCTTATCTGATTTATCCGAAAGGCGAATTCGATGAGGCAAAAAAAAATCCCGTGATCATCCATTATGCCGCTCATTTAAAACCGTGGCTTTATTACGGCCTGAAATTTGATGCGGCATGGTACAAATATTTCATCATATCGGTTTTTAAATCGCAACAGCTTAAAAGAAGAAACGGTAAATTTAAGATTTTCTGTGATAATATTTTATGCAGAATGAATAATGCCATCATGCTGATGAAGATATTCTTAAGATATTGGAAAATGCACGGCTTGCTTTTTACTTTGCAAAAAGTAAAAAAAAGGCTTAATCGAATTAATTCAATTCCTTTTTGATGAAAGGCGCTTGGGCTGTGGCAGTTTCTCTGTCAATGAAAGCTCCGGCTGAAAAGACCTTGGTTATATCTCAGAGAAACAATCTGGCGTTACTCTTGTGCAATCTGTAATCTTCAATTTATTCCATTTCTAAATCAAGCGCTATCTTTGTTGGCGTCGTCGGCTTCCTCAACGTATGTACAATACGCCTCGTCGCCTCCTCCTAGCCGCCGCGATATCATCATTGATTTAGAAACGGAATTAGACGTCTGCCAAATATTGTTGGTTCGGTGTAACAATTGTCGATGCACATTTTGATTAGATAATGTCTGTAAAGTCAAGAATAGTTCAGGACACTTTATCCTTAAGTTTATTTTCTGTTTCATCATCCAGCCAGTTCAGATATTCGTTGCTTCCTTTGACAATGGGTACGGCGATGATTTCAGGTGTTTCGTAGGAATGTAATTTTTTAATTGCGGCTTCAACTTTGTTAAATAAATCTTCCCGCGTTTTAATCAGGCACAGCCATTCATTAGCTGTTTCTATTTTTCCTTTCCAGCGATACGTGCTTTCGATAGGGCCGCAAATCTGCACGCAGGCGGCCAACTTCTGCTCAACTAAATATTGGGCGATTTTTTGCGCCTCTTCTTTTGTTTCTGTTGTCGTGGATATCTGAATGTAGGATTTCATTGTTCACCCTCACCCGACCTCTCCCCTCAAGGGAGAGGGGCTTAGAAATTGCCACAGCGCCTGAGAGGCGCTTCGCAATAACAATCATTAATTCACTTCTTTGTGCATTCGTACATCATAATCGCCGCCGCCTGCGGCAGACTCAGGGACTCGGCTTTGCCGCTTCCGGGGATGCTCCATTTTTCATCGGCCATGTGTAAAATAGCTTCCGGCAATCCATGACTTTCATTGCCCAAAAGCAGGGCAGCCTTTTTTTGAACCGGATGAGGCGGTAATCCTTCGCGCACATCAGATCCGATGAGAAAAAAACTTTTCTTAATTTCCGGCAATGCCGTGGATAAATCAATATCGGGAATAATTGTCAAATGAAAAAGACTTCCCATCGAAGCGCGCACAGCCTTTGGATTGGTGTAGTCCGCCGAATAGGCGCTTAGAATTATTCCGTCAAAACCGAACCAGCGCGCACTGCGCGCGAGCGCTCCGAGATTGAGAGGATTGTTGATTTCATGTAAAATTAAAATGTTACCGGAAGTTTCAGCCAGCCATGAAGAAATATCCGGCGACTTTTTAATGGCGGTTACCGCCATGATACCCTCCGGCTCTCTGTCCTGTCCGATTTTTTGCCACTGGGAGCGGGTGAGCTGATAGGCGGGAATATTTCCGGTGCTGGGAAGATCGAGCCCTTCCCAGTATTTTATTTTTTCGGGCATGATAAGCAGTTCTTTAATCGGCCAGCCACTCGCCAGAAGTTCTTCGACGATCTTTACGCCTTCGGCTAAAAACAATCCTTCTTCCTGCCGGACTTTGGCATCGTTAAGTCTTGCCCATCTTTTTAACTGAATTTGTGAAGCGTTGAGAAACCCGGTTTGCATAAAAATATCAATCCTTAATATTTATCTGAGGAATATCTTCATACTTTGTATCCGGCCAGATGATGGACGCTACAACCGATATAACGAGAATAGAAGAGATTATAATCAGGGAAACTCCGACCGGTACGTGAAAGAAATCTTCAATAAGCATTTTTACACCGACAAAACTCAGGATTGCCGCCAGACCGTAGTGCAGCAAATGAAACAGCTTCATCAAGCCGGAAATCGCGAAAAATAACGAACGCAGTCCCAGAATGGCGAAGACATTAGAAGTATAAACAATAAAAGGATCTTTGGAAATAGCCAGAACAGCGGGAATCGAATCAACTGCGAACAGGATGTCGGTGGTTTCCAGCGCCAGAAGCACGGCCAGCATGGGAGTGGCCAGACGCCTGCCGTTTTTAATGATAAAAAACCTGGCTTCCTGAAATTCTTTTGTCACGGGAATGAAAAAACGAAGCAGTTTAATGGCGATATTTTTATCAGGATGAACTTCCGTCTCTTTGTTCAACGCCATTTTGATGCCGGTAAAAATCAGAAAAACTCCGAAAATATACATGACCCAACTGAAGGCATTGAGGAGAGCGACGCCGGCAAAGATAAAGACCGCGCGGGTAATCAGCGCCAGCAATATTCCCCAGAACAGCGCTTTGTGTTCATAGGACTGCGGCACGCTGAAAAACCTGAATATCAGCATGAAAACGAAAAGATTGTCGATGCTCAAAGAATATTCAATGATATAGGCGGTAAAAAACTCCATCGCTTTGGAGTGGCCTTCACCGTGAAAAAAATAAATACCCGCGCAGAACGCCAGCGCCAGCGTTACCCAGAAAGCGGTCCAAAGCAATGATTCCTTCATTTTGATGACGTGAACCTTGCGGTTGAAAACGCCGAGATCTAAAGCGAGCATCGCAAAAATAAAAACACCAAAGAATGTCCACCAAAGGATCATATTATAAATTCCTCTATTTTAGATTGGCTGTCCGCGTCATGGCTGGTTAACGATATCACCGGGAGAAATATTCATTTGGTTCATGCATTTTTACGCCAGATCAAAATCGTTATACCGGCGATCATCATTAACGAGCAAAGAACCTGTCCCATACTCATAAAGCCCAGAACCAAACCAAGCTGATAGTCGGGCTCGCGGAAAAATTCAATAAAGAAACGCACAAAACCGTAGCCGCAAATGTATGTTCCCAGCAGGAATCCATCAAAATTCTTATTTTTTCTGATCAGCCACAGCAGTAAAAATAGAACAATTCCTTCGAAAAGAGCTTCATAAAGCTGGGAAGGATGGCGCAGGCTCCGCGTCGCATCAAGCGGGAAATACATGCCCCACGGCATTGTCGTTACGCGGCCATAGAGCTCCCCGTTGATAAAATTGCCGATTCGGCCAAATGTGTAGCCCAGCGGGATGGCCGGGCAGAACATATCAACAAAACGCAGGACGTTAATCTTACGTTTGCGGCAAAATAGCAGAGTGACGATAACAATGCCGATCAGCCCGCCATGGTAAGACATGCCGCTGAGTCCGACAAATTTTATTCCATTGGAAAAATCGAAAGGCAAAATGATTTCCAGCGGATGCTGAAAGTAATAACTGAAATTATAAAACAGGGCATAGCCAAAGCGGCCCCCTAAAATCAAACCGAGCATCGCCCAGACAAGATAATCCTGCACCGTTTCTTCCGTGTATTCAAACTTTTCATTCTTGATCCGGTAGAGGGTCAAAAAATAGACGACGGCGAAAGCGACAAGATACATCAGGCTGTAATAGCGCAGTTGAAACGAACCCATACTGAAAAGGGCAGGGCTTATGTGCGAGGGCAAGTGCTGCCATGTATTAATGAAAGATTCCATAATTTAATTTTCCCGGTTAAAAGTTTAGTAGGCCTGGCCTTTGAGTTCGTCAACGTACAGCTCGGCGCTGTATACCGCGTTGGCTCCGTCGCCCGCGGCCGTAATCACCTGACGGAACTGTTTGACGCGGCAATCACCGGCGGCAAATATTCCTGCGGCGGACGTTTGCATATTATCGTCCGTAATAATGTAGCCGCCCGCGTCCAATTTTAAGATATGCCGGAAAAGGTCGGTGTGAGGAACTCGGCCGACAAAAATAAAAACGCCTTCAGCAGCAATTTCTTTAATGCCTTTTGTTTGGACATCAGCCACCTTCACGCCGGTGACAAAATCCTGACCGGAAACTTCCGTCAGTTTTGCCTTCCAGACAAATTCGATTTTCTTTTCCGCGAACGCTCTTTTCTGCAGGATTGCCGCCGCGCGCAAACGGTCGCGCCGATGGATAACCGTAACCTTGCTGGCAAAATGAGTCAGAAACAGGGCTTCCTGAATAGCCGTATCGCCGCCGCCCACGACAATGACATCTTTATTTCTATAGAACGGTCCGTCACAGGTAGCGCAATAGGAAACGCCTTTTCCGGCGAATTCCTCTTCGCCGGGGACGCCGAGCTTGCTCCATTGTGCGCCGGTCGCGGCAATCACGCTTAAAGTCCTGTAGGTTTTGTTTTCTGCGGTAACCTCCCAGATCACCGGGGCGTCGCCGGCTTTTTTGATTGACGAAACGTCCCGGGTTATTGTTTCCAGCCCGAAATTAAGCGCTTGTTTTTTAAAGAGCTGCATCAGATCATATCCGTTAATCCCTTCAGGAATTCCCGGATAATTTTCGATCAGATCGGTAATGGTTATTTGACTTACCGTCGCCGCGCCTTCCACGAGCAATGTTTTTAACCCGCTTCTGGCGGCGTAAATACCGGCGGTATAGCCTGCCGGCCCGCCGCCGATAATAATTGTATCGTAATCATATTCCGGCAATTTTGTTTTGTTCAAAGAAATTTCCCCCGTAGTCAATTTTCCAGTATTTTAATCAGGATAAGTTCATTTTGTAAAGTGTGAAATAAGTTAATCGCGGCCAACCGAACTTCACCCCTTACTGCGCCTCCATGCTTTTAATAAAATAATCTCTGCCGGCGATAAGGGTGAATTCTTTGTTTTGGCATTCAGGGCAAACCATGTCCTTTATTTCACCTTGTTTTACAGATATTTCCTTTGCGCATTGCCCGCATTTGAGCACAACCGGCGTGCGCTCGATCACCAGGCGCGCGCCCTCGGCCAGGGTGCCTTTGCTGATATAATCGAAATAGCGCTGGAGCCATTCGTCTTGCAGATCGCTCAATTCACCAATGGCCAGCGATATGCTGTGCACCTTGGTGACATGATTGATGCGGGCATGATTCAGCACAATATCAAGGATGCTCTGGATTACCGGTAATTCGTGCATAAAATACTCCTTGTGTAATTTAATCAATATAAAGATGTTTTGTAAAGTCTAAAATAAGGCCATTCAATAAATGTTTATTATTCGGTTCAGTTATGATAATAACTTCCGTGCAAAAGGAAAGAAAATTTATGGACAAACTTAAAGGTTCTCAAAGAAAATATCTGCGCGCGCAGGCGCATCATTTAAAACCGCTGGTAATCATCGGCGCAAAAGGCGTAACGGAGCAGCTCATCGGTTCGGTTGATTTAGCCCTGAAAGATCACGAACTTATTAAGGTAAAATTCGGTGAATTCAAGGAAGCCAAAAAAGAAATCTCGGAAGATATAGCAAAAGCCACAAAAAGCGAAATGATCGGCATCATCGGCAATATCGCCATCCTCTACCGCCAGCAGCCCGCGCCGGAAAAAAGAAAAATTACAATACCAAAATAATTTACTACTTCTTCGACCTTTTCCCGCCGGCAGGAGAATCCGGTCGGGTTGATTATTTGGTGCGGTTAATATTTTCTTGACGGACAAATCCGTTGCCGATTATACTTCCCGAACTAAATGCTGTGTTGAAAAATATCAATAAAAAATTTCTGAAAGGAGAATAAAAAATGAATAAGACGGGAATAGCTTTATTGCTCTGTTGTCTTTTACTTTTGGCCGGTTGCGCGGAAACCGGAACAATGACGAAAGGTCAGCAAGGCGGCCTTTTGGGAGCGGGAGGTGGAGCCGTGGTCGGCGCAATACTGGGACAGGCCATCGGCCATGACACAAAAGGAACGCTCATCGGAGCGGCTATTGGCGCTGCCGTGGGCGGGGCCGGTGGTTATGGCGTCGGCACGATGATGGACAGGCAGGAAAAAGAAATGCGTGACGTTCTGGCAAAATCGGAAGCTGCCGCCGTTACCAGGGAAGGAAATCTTTTATCCGTGACTTTTAAAGGCGATGTTACCTTCGATACGAACTCAACAGAATTGCGTCCGGGACTTTATAACGAAATAAACCGGGTTGCCGGCGTTTTGAATCAATATCCCGATACTTTAATCAGAGTGGAAGGACATACCGACAGCAAAGGGTCCGATGAATATAATATGGATCTTTCGAAGAGGCGTGCCAATGCGGTAAAAACTTTGCTGGTTTTGCGCGGTGTCGCCGAAAGCCGCATTGAAGTTGTCGGGTACGGCAAAACCATGCCTGTAGCAACCAATGACACGGAAGCCGGACGGCAAAAAAACAGAAGGGTAGAAATCAGGATTGCGCCGAAAGCACAAACTCAAACACCGCAATCTGTAAAATAGTTTCTATATTTCGCGAAAGTTCGGAGGAGAGATGAAAGTAACGGCAGATGGGGATTTTGGTGAATGGATAACCGTTGGCGGGAACCGGTTCTATCCGGGTTATATCATTAAGGGCAGGCAGAAGCGTTTGATGATCGATGCGGGAATTAACCTCATGGGTCCGGCCTATATCACTTCTCTGGAAAAGATATTCGGGGATAAAAACGCGCTGGATTATGTTTTTGCGACTCATTCCCACTTCGACCATTTGGGCGCGATTCCCTATCTCAAGAGAAAAATGCCTCATCTTCAGGCAGGCGCCTTCGAACGGGTAGGAGCCTTGATGAAGAAGAAATCTGTCCTCGATCTGATGACTTTCTTAAGTGATCTCCAAAGAGGGTTTTTTCAAAACATTGTCGGCGAAGAAGATGTTCGCATCGAACCGGTGGATTTTGAGTTCCATCTTAAAGAGGGAGACCGGTTTGATCTCGGCGGTGTGACTTGCGAAGTTTACGCAGTGCCCGGGCATACCGGAGACTCGCTGGCCTTTTTTATTCCTGAAATTCGCGCGCTCTTCGCGGGAGAAGCATACGGCATTCCTGAAGGCGACAAAGACGGCCATGTGCAGGTCGAGTTTTTATCCTCTTATGACGACTACGTTTCATCGCTGGAAAAGCTGATCGGACTTCAACCGAAAATTATCGGAATGGCTCACATGTGGGTTTTTACAGACGATGACGCCGCCGGGTTTTTGAAGCGATCCCTTGAAGCCACTCCCAGGTATCGGAAGCTGATCGAAACATATCTGGATGCCGCAAACGGCGATATCGATGCCGCCGTGCAATCGATGGTCAAAAAAGAATATGACGAAAAGGGCACGATGATGCAGCCGAGAGAATCTTATCTCCAGAATTTAAAAGCGCAGGTGCGTCATGTGGCGCAAATATCAGCCTTTTAAAATTCGCCGCCTGAAGTATTAACTTTAACATTTTCCAATTCGTGAGGAGATTGATGATGAGTGATGAACGATTTATCGGGACATGGAAGCTCAAATCCGTGGTCAGAAAATCATCTGCGGGCCTTGTGAGCAGGCCCTTCGATGATCAGCCCCTCGGATACATATCCTATATGCCGGACGGCTTCATGCATGCCATCCTGATGAAATCCGGACGGAGCCTCATCGGCGTGCCTCCGGAAGAGCTCAGCGATGCCGCCCGTACGAAAAAACTGTTGATGTCCTGGAAATATATTAAGGCGGGCATAAGATACATAAAAGCAATGACGTCATTTCTGTCCTATTGCGGCACTTATGAAATCCGCGGAAACACTGTCGTGCATCAGGTCAAGGCCGCTATGGTTCCCGACTGGATTGGAACGGATCTGACGCGGAAGTTTGTCTTTAGCGGAAATACGCTTACGCTTACAGCCCGCGATGATGCGGGAAACGTGATGGACCTGATCTGGGAGCGTGTTTCCTGAATCGGAAAGCGGCTTGTTAAAAAATGACGGTAAACGCGCTGATACGGCAGACCGTTTCAGAGGTCAGTGATCAATACGTTGAACATTTCAAACGATCATCATTAATATTTCTGAAAGGAGATTAATAAAATGAAAGTATTATTGGTCAATGGAAGTCCGAACAAAAAAGGATGTACCTATACGGCCCTTTGTGAAGTGGAAAAGGAATTAAATAAGAAAGATATTGAAACAGAAATATTCTATATCGGAAAGAAACCTATCAGGGGATGCACGGCATGCGCAAAGTGTCTTGACCTGGGGAAATGCGTGTTCGATGATGATGTCGTGAACGTCGCTCTGGGGATAGCTGATAAGTCAGACGGTTTTATTTTTGGTTCTCCTGTCCACTATGCCGGACCTTCCGGTTTCATAACATCATTTCTGGATCGCTGCTTTTACGCCGGCAGTGATGTTTTTACTTATAAACCTGGTGCGGCAATCGTCAGCTGCCGCAGGGGAGGCGCGACCGCCGCATTTGAACAACTGAATAAATATTTTACTATTAATAGTATGCCAGTTGTTTCATCGCAGTACTGGAATATGGTGCATGGCAACACGCCTCAGGAAGTCATGCAGGATATGGAAGGGTTGCAGACCATGCGGACGCTGGGCCGGAACATGGCTTGGCTTTTAAAATCAATCGCGGCGGGTAAAAAAGCGGGAATTGGTCTGCCGGAGCAAGAAGAGAGAGTGTGGACAAATTTCATTAGATAACACCAGTCCGCCTGGAATATCCCGCCGAACAAAAGTCAGATTCCCGGCAAATGGGTAGAACGATAAAAACCCTTGACAATAGTTCGGCGCCGAACTATATGACTAAACAAGATGATACCTAAGAATGCCGTTATCGGTCTTATTGGAAGTTTACGCGAAAGATACAGCAAGTTCCTGGAGAAGGAACTGAAGGCCTGTGGAATTCAGGGAATGGTCGGTTCGCATGGCGCCATCTTTGGCTGTCTGTATCAAAACAACGGACAAATGAAAGTGCTGGAGATCGCCAAGCAAATCGGCCGGTCCAAATCCACCGTTACCGGGTTGGTCAACAAACTGGAATCTCTGGGATATGTGACCAAGACCAATTGTTGCGTTGACGGCCGCTGTACTTATGTGCGGTTGACGGATAAAGGCAAAGCCGTAAGAAAGGATTTCGACGCCATTTCCAAAAGACTTATCGAAAGAGCGTATAAAGGATTCGCGGAGGAAGAAAAAGAAGCATTGATGGCGGCGCTGGAGAAGATGTGCAGGAACTTCTGAAACATTTACTCCGGGTTGCGTGTTGAATAATATTATTTGCAGGGAGGTTTATCCTCCCGGTTTTTTTGCTTATATTGTTCGGTGGCGAACTAAATATTTTAATAAAATAATTCAAGGAGGCGAATATGAAGATTGTAGGATTTGTCGGGAGTCCCAGGAAAAAAGGAAATACAACGGCGATTGTCAACGAGGTTCTTCGCGGAGCCAAAGATGCCGGCGCGGAGATAAAGATTTTTAATCTGAATGAACTTAGCATCAGGGGCTGTCAGGCTTGTTACAAGTGCCAGACACCGGAGGGCCAATGTGTTCAAAAAGATGACATGGCGACACTTTATGATGAACTCTTCAGCGCTGATGCCATTGTGGTTGGATCGCCGGTCTTTATGTTTCAGGTAACGGGGCAAATGAAAATTTTTGCGGACAGACTTTTTGCCCTGCTGTATCCCAAGGACGGTAAACCGGGAAACTTCGGAAACAAAATAAAAGGCAAGAAAGCTGTCGCCGTCTATTCTCAGGGACAGCCTGATACAAGCCTGTTTGCTCCTCAGTTTGATCTCCATGAAGGGGTGTTGGGTTTTGTCGGTTTTAAGGTTCAAAAGCGCATTGTTGCCGGAGGGATGACGACGCCGGATGCCGCCAGGGAAAACCGGTCAATCCTGGAAAAGGCTTATGCCGCCGGCGCCGATCTCACAAAATAAATATTATTTCGACGTACACAATCCCTTGTTTTAAGACACGTATTTTCCCCCTTTCCCCCAATGGGGGATCAAGGGGGATTTTTCAGTTGAGTCAACTACACAAAATCTCTCCTAACCCCTCTTTACAAAAGAGGGGAATTATTCACTAAGACATAATTGTTTTCTGTAAAGTTTCTCAGGAGAAACGTTTATCGCGTTGGTGTAATTCTATGTTATAATATCCAATACGATTTTTAAATTAGTTTTTCCCTGCAGAAGGAGAGCACCCCATGAATAACAAGGTTTACGCCGTGCCCTGTCCCGCCTATGAAGACGCAGATGAAAAATTGAGCACCCTGATCGGGATGCTTGGCGGAATGAGTCAATTTGTCAGGTCCGAGGAAAAAATTGTACTCAAAGTCAATTTGCTTCAAGGCGCAGCGCCCGAAAAGGCCGTGACCACACATCCGAAGGTTGTCGCGGCCGCAGGGCGTCTGGTCAAAAAGGCGGCAGCGGTACCCCTCATCGTCGATAGCCCCGGCGCGGGACTTCCCTATAACGAAAAAACACTCGATCGTGTTTACCGAATAAGCGGGATGCACCAGGCGGCCCAAGAGGCCGGCATGGCGGTAAATTTTGACGCGGGCTATCAGACTATTAAATATCCGCAGGGTAAATTACTCAAACACTTTGAGATGATCACACCTGTTATCCAGGCTAACGGTGTGCTCAACCTGTGCAAATTCAAAACGCATACCTTGATGAGCATGACAGGCGCTGTAAAAAACATTTTCGGCGTTATTCCCGGCTATGCCAAACCGGGTTATCACGCCCTCATGCAGCAAAAAGCGCAGTTTGCCGACATGCTGCTTGATCTGGCCGCTTATGTTTCGCCCCGCCTGTCTATTATGGATGCGGTAGTAGGCATGGAAGGCAACGGCCCGAACAGCGGATCGCCCCGTAAAGTCGGCTGGCTGCTGGCAGCCGCCAATCCGCTTGCCCTCGACGTTGTTGCCGCCGAGATGATGGGCCTGTCGCGAGAGTATAATCCCTTGCTCATGGCCGCTCAACAGCGCGGCATGCAGCCAAACCGCATCGAAGACGTACAGCTTATCGGTGCGGATATAGCCCGGATGCGCGTGCCGGATTTCAAACTGCCCTCCACCCTGACGCGCGAGGATCATTCAGGACTCCTTGCCCTGCTGCTGCCGTTGTTTAAAAATGTGAGCACCCGCCGGCCGCATGTAGACCCTGCCAAATGTATTGCCTGCGGCCAATGCTTTAAAGCCTGTCCGGTCGAGGCCATTACAATGGATGAAGTTGCCTGCATCAACAACAGCAAATGCATTCGATGTTATTGCTGCCATGAAATGTGCTCCGAGGAGGCCATTGATCTTCAGGCCGGCGTGCTGTATCGCCTGACTCACAGGCAAAAGTGAGAACGTTCCGGTTTTTTATAGCGGTTTCTTTACATTTCCTGAATCCGGCCCGTCGATTTTATACACGGCCAGATAACGTTCAACGGCCTGCTCTATTGTCGGAAAGAAATTTTCTACACCGAGTCTGCTAAACAGGCCATAGCGCTTGAGCATGTCTTTTACCGGACCATGGATCGCCGGAAAATCTGAAGCTGACGCATAGCTCATACCAACGGGTACGAGAACGGCTGTCAGCACCAGTCCGGCGGGAATTTTTTCAGAAGCGGTGCTATCTTCTGGTTAACTGCCGGTATTTGATGCGGTGCGGCTGGCTGGCGGCTGCGCCTAATCTTCTCTTTCTGTCTTCTTCATATTCGGAATAGTTGCCGTCGAAGAAAAGCACTTTGCTGTCGCCTTCGAATGCCAGAATGTGCGTGCAGATTCTATCCAGAAACCAGCGGTCGTGGCTGATGACGACAACGCAGCCCGCGAAATTTTCCAGCGAATCTTCCAGCGCCCGCAGGGTATTGACATCCAGATCGTTGGTTGGTTCGTCAAGCAGCAGGACATTGCCGCCCTCCTTGAGCATGCGCGCCAGATGAACGCGGTTGCGTTCGCCGCCGGAGAGCGCTCCCACTTTCTTCTGCTGATCGGTGCCGGAGAAATTAAACCGCGAAACGTACGCGCGGGAATTGATCTGCCGGTTGCCGATGGCAATAATATCCTGTCCGTCGGAAATCATTTCCCAGATATTTTTGTCGGGATCGAGCGAGTCGCGGCTCTGATCGACATAAGCAAGTTTGACGGTATCGCCAATGCGGATCGTGCCTGCATCCGGCGTTTCCTGAGCGGTAATCATCCGAAACAGCGTGGTTTTGCCCGCGCCGTTGGGGCCGATCACGCCGACGATGCCGCCGGGAGGCAGTGAAAAGGTCATGCCTTCCACCAGCAGTTTATCGCCATAACCCTTGTTCACATCATTGGCTTCGATGACCAGATCACCCAGACGGGGTCCCGGCGCGATGAATATTTCCCGCGTGCCGGATTCTTTTTCCAGATTTTTTCCCAGCAGTTCCTCATAAGCGCTGATACGCGCCTTGGATTTGGCATGTCTTCCTTTAGGCGACATGCGAATCCATTCCAGTTCCCGTTCCAGTGTTTTTATTCTTCCGACTTCCGCCTTTTCTTCATTTTTCAGGCGGTTTTGTTTTTGTTCCAGCCAGGAGGAATAATTACCCTGCCAGGGAATGCCCTGACCGCGGTCGAGTTCCAGAATCCAGCCGGCAACATTATCCAGAAAATAACGATCATGCGTGACGGCGATGATGGTGCCTTCATATTTTTGCAGATGATGTTCCAGCCAGGCGACGGATTCTGCATCCAGATGGTTAGTCGGCTCATCCAGAAGGAGAATGTCCGGTTTTTGCAGAAGCAGGCGGCACATGGCTACCCGGCGTTTCTCTCCGCCCGAGAGCACTTTCACCGGCGTTTCGCCGGGAGGGCAGCGCAGAGCGTCCATCGCCATTTCCAGACGCGAATCTATATCCCAGGCATCCAGCGCGTCGAGTTTTTCCTGCACCGTGCCCTGTCTTTCGCAGAGCTTGGCCATTTCGTCATCCGACATCGGCTCGGCAAATTTTTCATTTATTTCGTTATACTCATGAATCAAATCCATGGTGCTTTGCACGCCCTGCTCCACGATCTGCCGCACGGTTTTGGCTTCGTCCAGACGCGGTTCCTGTTCCAGATAGCCGACGGTATAGCCGGCCGACAGAATCGTTTTCCCCAGATAATCCGTATCCACACCGGAAAGAATTTTCAAAAGAGAACTTTTGCCGGAACCGTTTAATCCGATAACGCCGATTTTCGCTCCGTAAAAATAAGACAGGTAAATGTCTTTGAGCACCGGCTTTTTTTCATAAATTTTACTGACTCCGATCATGGAGTAAATGACTTTGTTTCCTTCATTGGCCATAGACGCTTGTTCTCCGCAAGATAGATGTTAGATATAAAGAAATATACTTTGAACGACGATATTAAAATTGTCCTTAATTTTATCCTTGCCGCATAGGATCCCCATGTGTCCGGGAAGAAGCCATTCCAAATCAAGTTTAGAAAAAGAAAGGATGCTTTCCTTCAAAAGAGCACCGCTGCCGCCGGGAAAGTCGGTACGTCCGACGCTTAGATCGAAAATGACATCGCCGCAAAATAATGCTTTTTGCCCCGGCCAGTAAAGACCGATAGAACCGGGGGAATGGCCGGGGGCTAGAATGATTTTAAATATCTGATCCCCTAAAACCACATCACCTTCTTCCAGCGGGAAATTTACATTCATCCGGGGGGCGTTGATTCCGAAAAGGCTGTAGAGTTCGCCGCCTTCTCCTTTTAGGAATTCGATTTCCTTTGTATGCAGGCCGACTCTAACTTTTTCCTGATCAAAAACTTCGGAGCCCTGGAAGTGATCGGGGTGTGAATGGGTGTTGATGACATAGCGGATGTCGTCTTTTTTGATGCCGTCGGCGGACATCCTGTCGAGCAAATCGGGCACATATCCGGTCAGGCCCGGATCAATTAAGGCCTGCACGCTGCCGCCGATATAGTAGCTGTTGCAGTTATTCTCGAAGGCATTGGTCCATTCGTAAACATAAATATCGTTTTTTAATCTCATCTCTAATCTCCTGTTTTTGATTCAGCCGGAACGAAAATCCAGAGTAAAATGTATATGAATAATCCCGTGAAGTAAAAAATGAAAAGTACCGCGAATAACAGTCGCCATGCCCAGGAAGGAATGGGTGTGTGCGCGCCCAATCCGCCGCATACCCCGCCAATCCATTTATCAGAAGATGATTTTGTTAACTCCTGCAACCAGTTTTTTTCTGTCATGGTTCTTTCCTCATTATAATTTTCCGGTTTTGATTTTTAATGAATCATGATTTACAATTTATATTATTTTTTAGCGGGGAAAAGCGCATTAATCGGCAAATCAGCCACCCGGTGGCTTATGCCGATTAGATTTCCGGCCTTATCCACGAGAAATAATGTCGGCACACCAACAAGATTATAGTCGTTGGCAACACTGCCGTCGCCGTCCACCAAAACCAGATAAGGGAATGAATTTGTTTTCGCAAAGCGCGCCACTCTATCCGTTGATTCGTTAATATCTACATAAATAAATTTCAACCCGAGCCGGGCGTATTTTTCATAAAGAGCTTTATAGAGAGGCATTTCAGCACGGCAGGCGGGGCACCAGGTTGTGCCGAAAAACATGATCACCGGATTTCCCCGTTGAGCGCTTAATTTAAATGTTTTTCCCTGAATATCCTTTAGGGAAAAATCCGGCGCAGCAATCTTATTCTGTGTAAAGGTATCATAGGGCCTGAATTGTCCAAATGACAGGGCCGCGGGAATACAGATAAGCAAGATAATGGAAACGGCTAATAATTTTTTATTCATTAAAACTCCATTGTTTTATATTGACAAAGTCCCTGCAATATACAGGAAATATTCCGCCGCGCCAATCAATATCATTCCGGAAATAAACTTTATTTTTATCATCCATGTTCCCGATTTAGGCAGAGCCGTAACAACTCCGGCAAACGTGCCGACGATAATCAGCAATGTTCCCATGCCAAGGGCGAAAATGAAAAGCAGACTCATGCCCAGTAAAAGATTCGTTTTTACCGCCACATAGCCCAGTAAGACCGCCAGAGCCGGAGCGGTACAGGGGCCGATAACAACGCCTGATACCGCGCCTATCAAGAAACTATCCAAAAATCCTTTTCTATTGCCGTTGCCGGTAAATTTCATAAGCTTTTGCGGAACGGGCAGGGTAATATCGAAAACATCAAACATTGATAAGCCCATGACAAGACATAAATTGGCCATAATGAAATATGTCCAGGGTGTCGTTTGCATCTGTCCGAAAATCCGACCGGATAGTGCGGCTGCCCCGCCCAGAATGGAATAGGTTAGCGCAAGCCCCATGACATAAAACAACGAAAGCAAAAATCCGCGGAGTTTGGATGATGATCCCTGTGCGCCGATAATTCCAACGGTTACGGGGATTAAGGGATAAGTACAGGGAGTAAAACTGATAACAAGCCCACCAAGATAAGCGGCCAGAAACGCTAAACCTACTGAACCTTCGAGGTATAAAGATAGATTATTAACAAGATTTTCAATCATCACTGTCTGCCTTGATTTTACTTGCTGACAAGATAGAGAAATTGCTCTTAGGCGTCAAGTAAAAACGTAGCACCGGCAAAGACCGCGTATACCGGCCGTAAGTTCCCCTGGAAGCAATTCCGGCTGTGCGGAAATCGATGTATTTGTTTAGAAGTTAACGCGGACAAAAAAATGGTGCCGAAGAATGGATTTGAACCATCACAGGCGTTCGCCTACTAGACCCTGAACCTAGCGCGTCTACCAATTCCGCCACTTCGGCACGCAAAGTGCAATATACCTATCAACATCTTCTTGTCAAGATAAAATGAGCTTGAATTTAATGGCAAAAATGTTATGTTACCAGGCCAAGTATCTTAAGTGTTAGTAAAGAGTAATGATTGTATTTAAAGGAATAGAAAATATAACCGAAGATTTTCGCGGATCGTTTGTCACCATCGGCAATTTTGACGGCGTGCATTTGAGCCACCAGTTCATTTGCCGTAAACTTGCGCAGGAAGCAAAAAATGCGGGGGCAAAATCACTGGTTATTACCTTTGATCCGCATCCCAAAATGATCATCCATCCCGGCATCCGGCCCTTCTATCTGATCACTACTTTGGAAGAAAAGCTGAAATTGCTGGAAAATTGCGGGATTGACGGCACGCTGGTCATCCCTTTTACTATGGATTATTCCCGCATAACCGCTGAAGAATTTGTTCATGGGTTTCTCGGGCAAAAGCTGGCGATTAAAAAAATTATTATCGGTCACGATTACACTTTCGGTCATGATAAGAAAGGCAACAGCGATTATTTGATTTCCTCGGGACGCGAAATGGGCTTTGCGGTTGAGGTGGTTGACGCAGTTAAAAAGGGAGAAGATATCATCAGCAGTACGCTGATTAGAAAATTTATTGTCAGGGGCGATTTTAAAGCGGCCACTGATTTGCTGGGAAGATTTTATAATATTGCCGGCATTGTGGTTTCCGGAAAAGGGCGCGGCGTCGGGCTTGGCTTTCCCACGGCAAACATAGAGCCGGAAAAAGAATTGCTGCCGCCGTCAGGCATTTATGCCGCCTTTGTTGAAGTTGAAGGAAAACGGTTTATGGCGGCTTTAAATATCGGCGAGAAGCCGACTTTTGGTGATTATACCTTTACTTTTGAGGTCTTCCTGCTGGACTTTTCAGGTGATCTCAGAGGTAAGAGGCTCAATACGGAGTTTGTGGAGAAATTGCGGGACATTGTCAAATATGATAATCCCGAAATGTTGAAGAAGCAGATCGCGGCGGATGTGGAGAAAGCAAGATCAATTTTGCTTAAGAATATATAAATCATTGAGGAATTTAGAGGAGGTTATTGAACAATGTTAAAAATCGCTATTGTCGGCGCAACCGGGATAGTCGGTCAGCAGGCGATTGTCAGCTTGCTTGGACATCCATGGTTTAAAATTACTAAGCTTGTTGCTTCGGAGCGTTCGGCTGGTAAGAAATATATAGATGCCCTGAGGGATGCTAACGGTTCAATCCGCTGGTGGTGTCCCGAAGAACTGCCGGAGCATATAGCAAACATGGTAGTGGAAGAGGCGTCAATCTTCGATCCGAAATCCGTGGACATCATTTTCTCAACAATGGACGCGGGACCGGCCAAGGAGTTGGAACCCAAATACGCCAAAACCACGCCGGTGATCAGTACGGCTTCGGCGTTTCGTTATGAAGCGGATACGCCCATCCTGGTGGGCGGCGTTAATATGGATCACGCGGCACTGCTTGCCGTTCAGCAGAAGAATCGCGGCTGGAAGGGATTCATTTCGCCGAAATCCAACTGCACCATCGCGGGACTCGTTGTTTCGCTAAAACCGATTCTGGATAATTTCGGCGTCAAACAGGTCATCATGACCTCGCTTCAGGCGATGTCCGGCGCCGGCAGAACACCGGGCCTCTCCGCTATGGATATGATGGAAAATATCGTTCCCTACATTTCCGGCGAAGAGCCCAAGGTGGAAACCGAGCCGCAGAAGATTCTGGGGAAATTGACCGGCAAGACCATTAAGAACGCCGCTTTCGGTATCACCGCGACCTGCACCCGTGTTCCCGTGCTGGATGGTCACACGGTGTGTGCGTTTGTGCAGACTAAAAAGAAATGTTCTCCGGAAGATGTTAAAAAGGCGATGATGGATTACGGCAAAGATTTTGCGGAACTTCATCTGCCCAGTTCGCCTGCGCACCTGATTGATGTTACTGACGATCCTTTCCGTCCACAGCCGCGGGTTGACCGTGACAAAGGCGGCGGCATGACGGTAACCGTCGGGCGTATTCGTAAAGATCCGATTATTGAAAACGGAATCAAATATGTTTGCCTGGCCCATAACACCAAGCTGGGCGCCGCTAAAGGCGCTTTGCAAACCGCGGAATATCTGGTGAAGAATTATCTGAAACTGGTTAAATAATTTGAGATGAGACCCCGGCCTTTAATTAAAAAGGCCGGGGTTTTTTTTATGCGCCAGGCTTATTCATATTTCCTTTTCTTTTTAGAATTTCGATATTTCTTGACAAAACCGGACGATATTTACATAAATGAAGCCATGCCACACAAGATAAATATCAGCCCCGGTAAACAGAAACTGATTATTTACATCTTTTTGATTGCAGCCACACTTGCTGTTTTTGGGCAGGTGAATCAATATGACTTCGTCAATATCGATGATGTCGTTTATATCACAGAAAATAATTTCGTTCGTTCAGGAATCACCCTGGACGGATTTCGTTGGGCGTTTCTTACGACTTATGGCGAATTCTGGCATCCTTTGACCTGGCTGTCATTGATGCTCGATTATCAGCTCTATGGCCTGAACGCCGCAGGTTTCCATCTCACCAATCTTATCCTGCATATCCTGAGCGCTCTTCTGCTGTTCTGGCTTTTTAACCGCATGACCGGAGCAATCTGGCGCAGCGCTTTTGTCGCGGCGCTTTTTGCGCTTCATCCGCTTCATGTGGAATCGGTTGCCTGGATCGCCGAACGCAAAGATGTCCTGAGCGCTTTTTTCTGGATGCTGACGTTGTGTCTGTATGTCTATTACACGGAAAAACCGGTTATCAAAAGATATTTACTTGTTGTATTTGGCTTTGCCTGTGCTTTGATGAGCAAGCCCATAGTTGTTACTCTCCCTGTGATAATGATTCTTCTGGATTACTGGCCGCTTAAACGCCAACTGCCGTTAAAAAGACAATTGCGGGAAAAAACACCCTTCTTTATTTTGTCAGCTGTTTTTTCCATCGGAACATTTTTAGCTCAGCAAAATCCAACCGCAAAAAATTTTTCATGGAGTTCGAGGCTTGCCAACGCGCCGGTTTCTTTTGTAACTTATCTGGAAAAAACATTCTGGCCGCATGATCTGGCTGTTTTTTATCCTTTCTCCGATCAACTTTCGCTTGGGCAGGTTTGGGGATCTGCTGTTCTGATTATTATCATCAGCGCTGCTGTCATTGTGGTGGTAAAACGTTTGCCCTGTTTATTTGTCGGATGGCTATGGTATGCAATCACTCTTTTACCGGTTATCGGCATCATTCAGGTCGGCAACCATGCGATGGCTGACCGCTATACTTATCTGCCGTTAACCGGCATCGGCATCATGCTGGCGTGGGGCATTCCGCTTTTGTTTAAACGTGATGATATGCGCAAAAAGATTTTATTCCCGATGGGCGCGGCTTCCATTCTCTTATTGTCCATTATAACCTGGCAGCAATGCGGTTATTGGAGAAACAGCAGGGAACTCTTTAATCACGCTTTGCGGGTAACAAAGGATAATTATGTGGCGCATAATAATTTAGGTCTTGCCCTGTTTACCGAAGGAAAAACCCAAGAGGCTATCGATCATTATAGCAAGGCCATCCGCATCAGGCCGGATCATATCGCTATTTATAACAACCGGGGGGATGCTTACGCTAAACTGGGCTGGTACAGGCGTGCCGTTGAGGACTTTAATGAAGCCATACGACTGAAACCGGATTATGCCGATTTCTACAACAAAAGAGGGGCTATTTATTTAAATCAGGGCAATCATGAACTTGGCTGCCGGGATGCTCAAAAAGCGTGTGAATTGGGAAACTGCGCAATATGGCAAGCTGCTGAAAGCAGAGGAGACTGCCGTTGATTGCTCAGACAGGAGTATTTTTTTGGAGCTATTCGATAGCTAAATATTCAGCTTCACTTTCGTGGAGAAGGAATATGTTCCCGCAGCAGATCGGCAAAGTGCTCGGGTAGAATGGGTTTGCTGAAGTAAAAACCCTGCATCGCATCACAAAAGTGATCGTCTAAGAAATTCATTTGCTCTATCGTTTCCACGCCCTCGGCTATAACCGTAAGACTTAAAGTCCTGCCCATGGCTATAATCGCTTCGGTAATTGCTTTGTCCTCAACGTTATTAGGAACATTGCGGATAAAGGATCGGTCCACCTTGAGCGTGTCAATGGGGAAGTGCTTGATTTGGGCAAGAGAAGAGTAGCCGGTGCCGAAATCGTCAATGGCCAGCCGTACACCCAGTGTCTTGATTCCGGCTAACACGGCGACCATGCGTGTGGGGTTATTCATCACCATGCTTTCGGTAATTTCCAGCTCCAGAAGGTTCGGCGCCATACAGGAATCGTTCAGCGCCGTCCTGATATCATCTATCAGATTTTCATCCGTTAGCTGCCGGGGTGACAAATTAACCGCCATGCAGACGGGGGGAAGACCCTGCTGTTGCCAGGCAATATTTTGGGCGCACGCTGTTTTCAATACCCATCTGCCGATGGGTATGATGAGCCCTGATTCTTCGGCCACCGGAATGAATTGTGTGGGGGTTACCACGCCGAGATATGGATTCTGCCAGCGCAACAATGCTTCCACGCCTTTAATCGCGTTTGTTTTGAAATCAACCTGAGCCTGATAATGCAAAGAGAGCTCATTACGTTCCAGCGCAAGTCGCAGATGTGTTTCGATCGACAGACGTTCTAACGATTTTGATTGAATATCTTTGGAATAAAATTGGAAATTATTCTTGCCTTCCTCTTTGGCCAGATACATGGCCATATCGGCATTTTTCATCAGGGATTGCTCGTCTTCGGCATCCTTCGGGTATATACTGATTCCGATGCTCGCTGTGATACGGCATTCTTGCCCCATAATATTTACGGGTTGGATAATGCTGTTGATGATCTTGTGGGTTACCGTGGCGACATGGATGGAATCGGTTACTTCTTCGATTAAGACAATGAACTCATCTCCTCCCAGACGGGCAACAATATCAGCCGCCCGCAGCATTCGCTTCAAACGTATCGCAATTTCCTGCAGCAACTGATCTCCCGCATCGTGACCCATCGTGTCATTGATAATTTTAAAGCGATCCAAATCGATGAATAAGACGGCAAACTGCCGCTGATAACGCTTTGCGGATTGAATGGCGTGGTTCAGCAATTGACTGAACATCAAACGATTGGGCAGTCCTGTCAGGCTGTCATGTGTGGCCAGATGATGTGTCTCTTCCATGGCCGCCTGCAATTCCTGCGTACGTTCGAGAACTTTCTGTTCAAGGGTACGGTTTAACTCACGGTTTTTTTCGGCCTCGCCCTCGGCGATTTTCGTTGCTTCTTCGGCCTTCTGCAGGGCGTGTTTGTTGATTGTGAATATCAGAAGTGATCCCACACCGGCACTTACCATACCGATAATGGTATCAATAATATATTCGAACATGACTTCATCGGAAAAATTCAATTTTTGCTGGAGATAGTAGGTACATCCGAGGAACAAAATGATATTTGCAATAGCATACCCTACTATAACCATACTGCGTTTGGAAACAAGAAGGGCGATAAACGTCATGAATCCGACAGCAATGACCACCGTGTCAAGGCGGGCAAGCAGCTCGCCGCTTTCCGTGACCATGGTAATCCAGATCACAGCCGATGAAGATATGAGGATTGTATGTGCCGCAATATAAAAATAACCGTATTTGATCAGGCCTATGCAGACAATGAGAATTAATGCGCCAATTGTGACCGGGATGATGACTCCCATATCTTGTTTGCCCTGGATCATATAGGTAACAATCAGGGTAAAGATTACAAATACAATGGTCACGCATATGGATAAAAGTACTTTTACCCTCTGCTGGATGATCAAATCGCTGTTTTCATATTTCTGGAAGAAAAAATGATTAATTTTTGCGAACATAATAACCTCATGAGCTGGCAGGAGCTATCATCATTACTACGCTGTATTTTTCTATTTCCGGGTCACTTTCGCAACAAAATATTAGCACACGGCTATTGCGAACAAAAGCATTATTGTTGATTGAAAAAATATTCTAAGAATGTTTGCTTATGGACATTGGGATCGCGGTGTTATGAGCAATCGCTGATTAGACATTAGTTCCCTTCTGCAAAAGAAATTCGTAAACGTCGAGATCCGTTTGCGAAAAACAACAGAAAATCACTTCCTGTATACTTGACGGTTGCGCAATGGCGTCACGGACAGTTTTAACAGCAACTCGGGCCGCCAGTTCAATAGGATAGCCATATACGCCGGTGCTGATACTCGGGAAAGCGATTGATTTTAGTTTGTGTTTGGCGGCGATGGCCATGCTGTTGCGGTAGCAGGAAGCAAGCAGTTGAGGCTCGTTATTTTTCCCGCCTCGCCAAACCGGCCCAACGGTATGGATGACAAATTGCGAGGGCAGGTTATACCCTTGTGTGATAACGGCGTCGCCGACTTTGCACCCTCCGATAAGCTGGCATTCTTTAACGAGATCCGGGCCTGCAGCGCTGTGGATTGCGCCATCGACTCCTCCTCCGCCGAGAAGAGAGGTATTCGCCGCATTGACGATTGCATCAACTGAAAGGGTGACGATATCAGCCCTGTGCGCGCTTAAGACGGTCATAGAGTTACCTCTCAGATGTATTACCACACTGCCCTATTTAACGGGCAGTGTGGTTTTGATAGATAACTGTTATTTCATGGCCTGTTCCACCGCCACCGCAACGGCGACAGATGCGCCGACCATGGGGTTGTTGCCCATTCCGATTAATCCCATCATTTCCACGTGCGCGGGAACGGAGGACGATCCGGCAAACTGCGCGTCCGAATGCATTCTGCCCATGGTGTCGGTCATGCCATAGGAGGCGGGACCGGCCGCCATGTTGTCGGGATGCAGTGTTCTTCCCGTTCCGCCGCCGGAAGCCACGGAGAAGAATTTCTTCCCGGCCAGCAGACGTTCTTTTTTGTAAACACCCATCACCGGATGCTGAAAACGCGTCGGATTGGTGGAATTTCCCGTGATGGCGACATCAACCTCTTCCATATGCATGATGGCCACGCCTTCGCGCACATCATCGGCGCCGTAACAGCGGACTGCCGCGCGATCGCCTTTGGAATAAGCCTTTTCCTTAGCCACGGAAACCTTACCGGTTTTATAATCGAAAGCCGTCGCGACATGGGTAAATCCGTTGACGCGGGCAATGATATGAGCGGCGTCTTTTCCCAGTCCGTTGAGGATGACCCTGAGGGGAACCTTGCGCGCCTTGTTGGCCGATTTGGCGAGTCCAATTGCGCCTTCCGCCGCGGCGAATGATTCATGACCGGCGCAGAAAGCAAAGCATTTTGTCTCTTCTCTGAGCAGCATGGAGGCGAGATTACCATGTCCGATGCCCACCTGGCGGTCGTCGGCAACCGATCCGGGAATGCAGAATGATTGCAGGCCTTCGCCCAGTGTTTCGGCGATATCGGCGGCATTCTTTTGTCCTTTTTTAATGGCGGCGGCAGCGCCGACCAGATAGGCCCAGCCGGCATTTTCAAATGAAATCGGCTGAATATCCTTGACTATTTTTCTGACATCAACGCCTTTCTCGAGGCATACTTTTTCGGCTTCCTCCAGCGAGGAAATTCCATATTTCGCGAGAAAAGGAGTGATCTGTTTGATTCTTCTTTCGTATCCTTCAAATAAAGCCATTTTTCTACTCCTTATTCTTTACGGGGGTTAATTACTTTGACGGCTTCGGCAAAACGTCCGTAGGTTCCGGTTGCTTTGGCCAGAGCGGCGGCGGGTTCCATGCCTTTGGTGATGTTCTCCATCATGACGCCCAACTGAACGAATTTGTAGCCGATGATTTCGTCGTCGCTGTCCAGAGCGATTTCGGTCACATAACCTTCCGCCATTTCCAGATAACGGGGACCTTTCTTTTTGGTGCCGTACATCGTGGCAATCACGCTGCGCTGGCCTTTGCCCAGATCTTCCAGTCCCGCGCCGATCGGCAGTCCGCCTTCGGAGA
The DNA here is from genome assembly GCA_002840555.1 of Deltaproteobacteria bacterium HGW-Deltaproteobacteria-13. Classification (GTDB taxonomy): domain Bacteria; phylum Desulfobacterota; class Syntrophia; order Syntrophales; family Smithellaceae; genus Smithella. The sequence goes on along the minus strand of PHBJ01000010.1, from coordinate 64,713 downwards.
AGGCTGTCTGTGAACGGCCGTAAGCAATCTGCAGAAAAATTTCCCGCATCGCGGTGTTGATCGCGTCGCAAACCATGTCGGAATTCAGCGCTTCCAGAATGGTTTTATGCGGCAGAATCTCGGCGGCCATCGCGGCGGAGTGAGTCATGCCGGTGCAGCCGATACATTCAACCAGCGCTTCTTCAATGATGCCCTCTTTGACGTTCAGGGTCAGCTTGCAGGCTCCCTGCTGGGGCGCGCACCAGCCGACGCCGTGAGTAAGCCCTGAGATATCCTTGATCTCTTTCACCTGGGTCCATCTTCCTTCCTGCGGAATCGGGGCCGGACCGTTTTTCGCCCCTTTGGCGACTACGCACATCTGTTCAACTTCATGAGTGTATTCCATAACTTATATCTCCTTCCGGTAATGCCTGTTCGCTTTCAATAGCCAATTTTAGCCGTTGAAAGTAATTTATTGTTACAATACTGCCGGTCACAATCTAGCACCGGAGGGGTTATTTTTCAAATTAATTTGTAGGAAAATGTGTAAAGGCCTGTTTCCCAAATATCTTTTCCGCTTGCCGGAAAGCGTTTTGAATAAATCTAAGGCTCGCTTCATGCAATGACAAAACTCGCCTTCGGCTCAAACCGTTGTCATTGCTGATCTTTCGCTTCGCAAGATTTAATAATCAAAATGATTTCAACGGCCACTCAAAGATATATATTCTGGCAAAAAAGAAAAGAGAAAATAGCTTTAAAAATCAAACTTCAATAAACTTTTGCTGCCTTGTCTTTTGTGGTAATAAAAACCAATCATGAAAATCTTAAACAGAAAATTTTATCATCGGGATACGCTGCGGGTGGCGCGGGAGCTTTTGGGGAAAAAGCTGGTGCGCCAAATAAATGGTCTTGAACTTTCCGGCATGATTACGGAGACGGAAGCTTATTGCGGTCAATCGGACAGCGCCTGCCACGCGCATCGCGGCAAGACGCCGCGCAATGCCATCATGTTCGGCAAGCCCGGCCACGCTTACGTTTATTTTACTTACGGCATGCACTACATGCTTAATCTGGTGACCGAGAAAGAGGAAAATCCCTGCGCCGTCCTGATCCGCGCAATTCTGCCTCTTACCGGAATTGAAGAAATGGAAACCCGCCGGAAGAAAAAAGGCGCGCAGTTAACCAACGGTCCGGCCAAGCTTTGTCAGGCATTGTCCATAGACAAGTCTTTATACGGTTGGGATGTTACGCTGGGCAGTAAATTGTGGGTGGAAAATTATAAAAAAATCCCGGATTCGAAAATCATCGCCACTCCCCGCATCGGCATCGATTACGCGCATCAAAAAGACAGGGATGCTCTCTGGCGATTTTTAGTCAAAGATTATTGCTGAATCTCTTTTTGAAAGATTTCCGGGAATATCTTCCATCCGGCCAGGAAAAGAGATGCGATCACCGGCCCCAGAATGAAACCGGAGAATCCTAAGGCGGCTATTCCGCCCAAGGTGGAAAGAAATATTAAAAGAGGATGCATCTGGGTATCACGTCCCATCAGAACCGGTCTGAGCAGGTTATCCACGCTGCTGATAACCAGTGAGCCGAATAAAAGAATCACTATTCCCTGCCAGATATGGCCGAGGAATAACATGATAATGCCCGCGGGCGCCCAGATTATGGCAGAGCCGACGGCGGGAACAATGGATAGGCCGAACATGAGCACTCCCCAGACGAGCGCCCTTTCAACTCCGGTCAGGTAAAAAACCAATCCTCCCAGAAAACCCTGAATACCGCCGATGACAAAAGTGAATTTCAAAGATGATTTGGCGGTGGTTAAAAACTGATCGATAAAATGACGAAGATGTTTGTTATCCACGGGGATGTTATCTATTATAGTTGCCGTAAGCTTTTTTCCGTCCCTCAAAAAGTAAAACAAGCTGTAAAGCATAACCGCAAAACTGACGAAGACAAAAATGGTATTTTGAGTAAATTCCGATATGTGCGTTAAAACGTATTGTGTAAGGGCTTTCAACGCTTCCTGTGATTTACTAATCAGAAAGGCCTGGTCCACATCCAGTTTGGCTAATAGCGGATTATTGTTCAACGACTTAAGTACTTCCGAAAGAGTTCCTATCCAGTTGTTGTTACTGGAATTTAAAGATTGATATATATCAATGGCTTCAACCACCAGGAGGTCAATGAGCAGACCCACAGGTAGTATCAAACAGAGAAAAACGGTAATCAGCGTTATACCGGCGCACAGATTCGGATTCAAAACTTTTTTATTAATAAATTTATATAAAGGAGAAAATATACTGGCGACTAAAACTGCCCAGAAAATGGCAAAGAAAAAAGGCTGTAGAATATAGGTTAAGAAAACAGTTATAAATAAGAGTAAGATCAAAAAGGCAATTTTTTCAAAATTGGTCTGCTGTTTTTCTTCCATATTTTCTTCTTTTTGTGAAAAATTCGATTGCCAATAATAAGCCACAGAGAATTTGTAATGTCAATTCATAAATTTACATGTCCAGAGATAATAACACAGAAAAAACCCAGAATTTGATTGACATATTGACATATTGTTAAGTATGGCTATCTTAAGTTGACGATGGACAAGAAGGATTCATCGAAAAAGGAGGATATTTAATGTTTACAGTTACAGAAAAGGCATTGGAAGTAATCAAGAACTTCATTCAAGAGAAGAAATCCGATTTGGCTGTACGGATCACAATGTCGATTGGTTGATCTGGTCCCGCTTTGGGAATGGCTCTGGATGAGCCTGGAAAAGAAGATGAAGTGTTTGAAGAGAAAGGAACAAAATTTATCATTGATAAAGATGTTTTTAATCAGGCAAAACCGATCAATGTTGATTTTATTGAAACACCGCAGGGGGCCGGGTTTAAATTAACTTCCGCCCTGTCTGCCGCCGGAGGCGCTTGCGGTTCGGGTTGCAGTTGCTAAACTTTCGGGGGAGGAGTTTTCCTCCCCTTTTTTTTGATGTCATGATTGAAAAACCCAAAACAAAAAGAAAAGTTGATGCCGCGGAAAAATTTCTGAAGCAGGGAAAATACCGTGAAGCGATAGACTTATGTGAAGAAATTCATAAGGAATATCCGGAAGAAGAATCCGTTGTCCTCCTGTTGGCATGGGCATATTATGACAGCGGCCAAACAGAGCAGGCGATAAAGTATTTTAATATCCTGCTGGAGCGGGAGCTCAAACGAAAAGTTTTTACAGGTTTTGCTTTTGACGAACTTGTGCGCATCTACAAGCAAAACAAAGATTTTCAGGCATTAACGGAAATTTGCGAAAGGGCTGTCGGCGTGCAGCCCGATGATATATGCCTTTTAACTGAACTGGGAAATGCCTGTCTTCAATCAGGTAAGCCCAGGAGGGCGTGTGACATTTACGAAAAACTCATCGGAATCGAAAGCGATAATCCTGTTTACTATTGCTATTGGGGCGAAGCTTTATTTGCCGCGGGACTTAGCGGGGAAAGTGAAAAAGCCTATCTGAAGGCGAGCGAGATTGATCCTGACCAGCCGGATCGTTATTACTTTAAAATTGCCGTCTTGTTTCAGCAGGCCGGGAATGATAAAGAGGCTGAAAGATTGGTCAATAAATGCATTGCCGTGAATCCGTCTAACTCCCTGTATTATTGTTCGTTGGGGGATATCCTTGTTCATCTGGGGCAGCTTCAGAATGCTGTGAAGGCCTATGAGAAGGCCGTGCAATGTGATCATTCCGGAGCCGGGGCTTACTACAATCGTTTAGGAAATGTGTTGCTGAGGACCGGCAATTTTTCACAGGCAGTAGATGCTTTTAGTAAGGCCATCACTTATGACCCATTACGGCCTTACTATTTAAGCCTGGCGGCGGCTTATCAAGGCATGGGGTTTGCCGATCAGGCTGATGCCATTTTGCGTGAAATCAATAAAGTCCAATAAAATTTATTCTTCCAATTTCCCGAACTTGCGCTGATAGTCCTTAAATACATGATAAAAATACTCATTCTCTTCCATTTCCCTGGTAAGAATCATGCCCATCCCCGAGATTTCATCTGCATTAATGATTAAGTTTACGCTTTTATTTAGAGTATGCATGTAATCCATGGTCGCAAAAGTTGAACTGATCAGGACAATAAAAATCTTCCTGCGGTCAGGCATGGGTAAGCCTTCGAAATATCTGAGAACCTGATTAATGCCATCTTTCCCGATATCAAAGTTTTCATTGACGACAACGACATTAAACGTATGGAAAGTTGAATATTTATAAGCTTCTTTGGCTGTGGCCGCTTCAACAACGTTAAAGTTAAGCGACTTCAATGTGTCCCGGATCTTTTGCCGGATGGCGGGATCAGGTTCGCAAATCATCGAAGTATTGCTGTCCTTATCCCGATAATCAAAAGGCCTTCCGGAATAATCTATTTCTTCTTCTGCCGCATTTTGCATTAGATTTTCTTCATTCATGTTCATTCCCTGAAAATTAATTATTTATGCCGCATGAAAATTATTTTCTCCATGGGTCTTTATGTTGGGGCCTGCCATATGATTTGTCAACTTCCAGTGTGCCGATAGTGGAAGTCCTTTCTCCCCGGCCTTTTTTAATCAAATCTACACCACGGTTAACATTAGCTCTGTTGGAAGCATAGGCGATAGATGTCTCTTCGGTAATCAAACCTTTCTCAAAAAGCTCAATAATACAATCGTCAAAGGTCATCATTCCGAAAGGTTTTCCCTGCACGATAATATCAGAAAAGGTTTTCCCTTCCGATTCGCCATGCAGTATAACGTCTTTAACCCGCAGACTGGTGCTCACCGCTTCAAAGGCCGCGACACGTCCCCCGCCGACTTTTGGCAGCAAACGCTGGCAGACGATCCAGCGGAGAGAATCTGCAAGGCGCACGCGCATTTGATTTTCTTCCTCTATGGTAAACATACCGATAATACGATTTATCGTTTGACCCGCGTCTACAGTATGTAAGGTACTCAAAACCAAATGACCTGTTTCCGAGGCATTCAACGCAATTTCCACTGATTCCCGGTCGCGCATTTCACCCACAAAAATTACCTTTGGCGCCTGACGCAGAGCGGCCCGCAAACCATTGGCAAAGGTATCAAAATCCTTGCCCAGTTCGCGTTGATTAATGGTGGATCGTTTTTGAGGATGCGTGTATTCCACAGGATCTTCCAATGTGATGATGTGCACGGAATTCTTTTCATTGATTTCATTAATAATCGCGGCAAGTGACGTCGTTTTACCGGTGCCGGTTGCGCCTGTGATCAAAACAATACCGAATTTTTCACTGGCAATTTTGTAAAAGGCGGGAGGCAGGTTCAAAGCGGCGCATGAGGGAATGTTTGATTCAAGCTTTCTTAAAACGATGGAGTAGTTGCCGAGTTGAGAAAAAATATTTACACGAAAACGGGCCAATCCGGGTAATTCATAGGACAGATCGCAGGACCCTTCTTTGATCAGGGCTTGCATCAGCCGGTGGTCCTGATTAATCAGATTGAGAGCGAAAATCTCTGTTTGAAAGGGCGTAAGTTTATCAAAAGCCGGTCTTAAATTAACACCGAGCAGTTGACCGGCGGAATATACCTGCAAAGGTTTATTGACCGTTAATATGAAGTCGGAAATGTCCGGATTGGATTCCAGCATTCTTGTCAGTATATGGTCTATTTCCGGTTTTCTCATAAGCTATCCTCGCAATCATTTATGCTTCAGTGAAGTCTGTCGGCGGATGTTTCAAAAGCGGACGGAATCGGGCTTTATCATTGGCTTTGATATAAGCATCATCGCCGCTTATCCAGCCGCGGTTGTATAGATCCATAATGCCGTCGTCCAGAAGCTGCATTCCGTATTTTTTACCCGTCTGCATCATGGAAGGAATTTGAAAGGTTTTAGATTCGCGGATCAAATTACGCACAGCGGGTGTGGCAATGCAAATTTCCAGGGCGACGCAGCGGCTTTTGATGTCAATTCGCTTAAACAGAACCTGCGAAATAACCGCGCGTAAACCATCGGCCAGCGTGGAACGGATCTGCAATTGTTCTGTTGACGGGAAAACCTCTATGATTCTGTCCACTGTCTTGGCCGCGCTGGTTGTATGGACGGTGGAGAAAACAAGATGGCCGGTGGAAGCGGCTTCTATGGCCAGAGAGATGGTTTCCAGATCGCGCATTTCGCCGACCAGAATGATATCCGGGTCTTCACGCAATGCTCCGCGCAAAGCAGAAGAAAAACTTTTAGTATGAATGCCTACTTCCCGGTGATTAACGATACAGTTCTGGCTCTTATGAACAAACTCAATAGGATCTTCAATGGTAATAATATGGTCTCTGCGCAGGCGGTTGGCTTCATCAATAATGGCTGCCAGTGTTGTGGATTTACCCGAGCCTGTAGGACCGGTGACCAGCACAAGACCCCGTGGAAGAGACGCCAGCTTTGATATGACGGAGGGAAGACCCAGATCAACGCAAGTTTGAATTTTATCGGGTATTTCACGAAAAACCGCTCCAATGCCGTTTTTCTGCTGGAAGTAATTGACGCGGTAGCGAGCCAGGCCGGGGACTTCATAAGCGAAATCAACATCTCCCGTTTCTTCAAAATGTTTGATTTTGTGTTCGGGCGTGATTTCATAAAGAAGAATCTTTAAAGAGTCATTGGTCAGAATATCATACTTAATTCTTTCGATATCACCTCGAATTCTGATGGCAGGCTGCTGACCGGAAATGAGATGGAGATCTGATGCGCCCTGCTCGTGCATCAAATGAAAAAAAGCATCAATTTTTGCCATTAATTTTCTCCTTGTGAATAATTAGCTGTCTTTTACCATTTTTCCTGTTGGAAGAGAATCAAATATTTAATAAATGCAAAATTTATTGCCGCAGAGTCATTTTTTACGGGATTTCATTTAAAAATTATTTGATAATATGGAAAAAGCTTAATTGTTTTGTCAATCCGGGAATTAGACTAACAATTTCTTGACACTGAGACAATCAGGGGATGTAGCTCAGCTGGGAGAGCGCGGCGTTCGCAACGCCGAGGCCAGGGGTTCGATCCCCCTCATCTCCACCAAGACTTGAAATCGCGAATCTAAAGAAATTCAAAAGCCCGTTATCCTGGCGGGCTTTTAATTTTTCTCCATGGATCATTTTAAAAATAGAAATACATGTTTATTAATTTGTTGAACTTATTCCCATATTGACATATAAATTCAACAAGATAATATGTATCCTTTGATAGAAACAACTGATTTTGATTAAGGAGAAAGTTATGCCGGTTATCCAATATCTGCTTATCCACGTACCGACTTTTCTGCTGGGTTTTATACTGGTTCTTTTCTATGTTTTTTCAACAATCATCGGTCTTTTTATTATCCGTAAATTTTATCCTTACAAACGCTGTAAAGATCACAATGACATCGCCGGTTTTATTTTCGCCACTCTCGGCGTCATTTACGCCGTTGTTCTTGCCTTTACCGTCATCGTCACGTGGGAACAATTTGACAAAGCCGATGATATAACCGGCAGAGAAGCAAATTGCATCGCTTCTTTGAATCAGGATTCCATAGCGTTTCCCGCCGAATTCCGCGCCCGCGTACAAGGCGAGCTGAGAGATTATGTCAACGCGATTATTCATGATGAATGGAAAACCATGGAAAGAGGTCAAAGGAGCTCCAAGGTTCATGACCTTCAGGAAAAACTAGTCCGGTCCTATAGCAGTTTTCAGCCGCAAAACGAAACGCAGAAAATATATTTGGCGGAATCCGTCAAGAAATTGAATGAGGCCAGTGAGCTGAGAAGGCAGCGCGTTCTGTATGCCAGTACAGGCCTTCATCCGATTCTATATATTATCCTCTTTATCGGAAGCTTTATCACGATATCCTTTACAATGCTTTTCGGCACGGAAAACTTCACCGAACATTTAATCATGGCATCACTTTTGGCCGCGATGATTGCCTTTACGCTTTTTACAATTATCTCGCTCGATTATCCATTTACGGGGAAATACAGCATCCAGCCGGAAGTTTTTATAAAAATACTCCCGACGCTTCTGGGCAAGTAAATTTATTCCGTTGAAGAGAATGCAAAATGGAAAATACACCCCAACCGCAAAATAATAGATATATCGACAGGATTCTGGCGACGTTCATGGATAATTTCGGACTGAACCGCACGGCGTCCATTGTGGTCACTATCATCACCGGGTTGGTGATTATCTTTTCCTGTTTCTGGTTTTTTCATTCCGCACCGCCGAAAACCCTTACCATCACCAGCGGCGATCCGGACAGCTCTTATTATAAGATTGCCAAAAAATATGCCGAAGTGCTGGCCCGCGACGGCGTGAAATTAAAAATCCTGACTTCCGCCGGTTCGACAGAGAATCTCAAACGGCTTGCCGACCCGTCTTCTAAAGTGGATATCGGTTTTGTCCAGGCCGGGCTGGCTAAGGGGCAAAATATCAGTCATCTGGTTTCCCTGGGCAGCGTTTCCTATCAACCGCTTCTGATTTTTTATCGCCTCCCGCAGCCCGTGGAACTCCTCTCACAGTTCAATGGCAAGCGTATTGCCATCGGCCAGGAGGGCAGTGGGACACGTTCGCTGGCCTTGGCGCTGCTTGCCGTCAGCGGCATTGAGCCCGGAGGGGGGACGGCGCTGACGGATCTGGAAGGTGAAGCCGCCGCAGCCGCTCTGCTGGCAGGAAAAGTGGATGCAATTTTTCTGATGGCCGAATCCGCCTCTTCCCGGACAATGAGAGAACTGCTTCGGGCGCCCGGCATTAAGCTGGTTAATTTCAAACAGGCCGACGGTTATGTCCGCCGCATCGGTTACTTAAAGAAGCTCACCATTCCGCAGGGCGCCCTGGACTTTGGTAAAAACATTCCGGCGCAGGACGTCGTTTTAGTCAGCCCCACGGTGGAACTGATCGCCAGAGATAATTTGCATCCGGCGCTGTCCGACATGCTTTTGTCTGCTGCCATGACCATACACGGGCGCGCGGCGCTGTTTCAGAGCCGCGACGAATTTCCGGCGCCGCTGGAAAACGAATACCGCATCAGTGACGACGCGAAACGTTTTTATAAATCCGGCAAAAGCTTTTTTTACCGCTATCTGCCTTTCTGGTTAGCCAGTCTCCTCAACCGGATTCTCGTTGTGTTTGTGCCGCTCATCATCATATTGATTCCGGGGGCAAAAAGCATTCCCGCCTTATTCCGCTGGCGCATGAGGCTGCGGATCAACAAATGGTACCGGCTGCTGCTGCAGGTGGAACAGGATTCGCTCACGCAACTCGGACCGGGGAAAATCGATGTGCTGACACGGCGGATCGATGAAATTGAATCCGAAGTCAATAAAATGAAAGTGCCTGCCTCTTATGGCGACCAGTTTTACGTATTGCGCTCGCACATTGACTTTGTCCGCAGCAATCTTAAGAATCGTAAAGCCACAGCATAAGAAGTAAAGTGTGCCAATATAGACAGCTTTGTTTTTGCTATCCTGATTTGTCTGGTAAACGTTAAGTTCTTTTTGCTATAATTAAATTAATTGGAGAAACTGTATGGCAAGGACGGACTTACCGTGGTTAAAAGAGTACAGCGTCTTAGGAATACCTGAAACATTTAAACCCTATCCCGATCAACCGGCATACGACATTCTCTACAAGACCGCCGGGAAGTACAAGAATCAGGGACTTATACAACTTGATTACATGATGACCTATCCGGAGGTTAAGGATCATGTTGATCGTCTGGCAACGGCGCTTTTCAATATGGGCCTGAAAAAAGGCGATAGGGTTGCTACCCTTTTGCCTACTTCCATCCAGTTTGTCATTGCGGATTATGCTATTTCCAGAGCGGGCCTGGTGCATATTCCCAGCAGTTCCCTGGAACCGGCTGAGCACCTTCAGCACAAATTCAAAGAAGGCTCACCCCATGCGCTGATCTGTCTGGATGAATATTTAGACGTCGTTGAAGAAATCCTCCGGCAAGTTAAGATAAAAAATATCATCGCTTCCAAATTGGCGGATTACTCGCTCAACAAACCGCTGAGCTACGAACCGCTTAAAATAAAGAACGCCGTATGGTGGGCGGAGCTGATTTCAAAAACCGATCCCCATCCTCCTGATATCACCTTAGATGTGGAGAAGGATCTGGAATTGATTCTTTTTACCGGCGGTACAACAGGACTGCCCAAAGGGTGCATGCTGACACACCGCAATGTGTATGCCAACGCCATACAAAACGCGAATTCATTCGGGGCCGCGCATTTACTGGTCAGGGGCGTTCTTACCGTCTTAATGGGATTGCCTTTCTTCCATTCATACGGCCACAGCACCATGCACTGCATGACCATGGAAGGTTTTAATCAAATCCTGATTCCGGATGCCAGGGATACGGCGAGTATGGTCAGAATGATCAAGGAATATCATCCGTTTTTACAAGTGGGCGTTCCCACGCAATTCCTTAAATTATCGCAGCAGGAATTAAAGGATGTGAATATTTTGGGCATCTCCGGTTCCGCTCCACTATCCCGGACCGTTCAGGAGGAATTTGAGAAGAAGGGCGGCGGAGGCGGCATTATGGAAGGATACGGTCTTTCCGAAATGTCGCCGACCACTCATCTGAACACTTCATTTATGCTTCGTATCCTGCGCGGCAGAGGCCCTGTAAAAATTATCAATACCCTGATTCAATGGCCCGGTGTCGCCGCTGGTATCCGTGCCCTATTGAGCGCTTTAGGCAGTAAAAATACCGGATATCTTTTAAGCAAGAGCATGGGTCTGCTGTCGAAGTCCAGCGCCAAAAAAACCAAAAAGAAAAAGCATGAAAAAAGGGGAACCATAGGCATCCCGATGCCCGATACTGAAATAAAAATTATCGACGTTGATACGGGAGCCGTTCTGTCATGGGACGAAATACTCAAGGGCAAGACCGGTGAAATGTGCCTGCGCGGTTCGCAGAGGATGTCAGGGTACTGGCCTGAAGCGGGAAGCGGCTTGGATGATGAAGGCTATGTTCGCACGGGCGATGTCGTCAGGGTTGATAAAAACGGTTATTTCTATATTGTCGATAGAACCAAGGATATGATCATTGTTTCAGGATTTAAAGTATATTCCAGAGAAATTGATGATCTTTTGCATGATTATCCCGGTGTGGAAAGAGCCGCGACCATAGGCATTCCCGATCCCGAGAGGAAAGGCAGTGAGCGGGTTTGCGTCTTTATCCAGCCGAAGAAAGGATACGAACAGCCCATCACTGAAGAAAAAGTTATTAACTACTTAAAATCCACGGTAGCCAAATATGCCTTGCCGAAGGTTGTTAAGATAGTTGATACGATACCTCTTACCGGAATGCAGAAGGTAAATAAAACTCTCCTGCGTCAGATAATTGATGAAGAAATTAATTCTTCCGCATCAAGTAAGTGTTGAGATGGCCATTGCTGTCATCACGAGTTCACAACAGGTTGTCATAGGTCAACGATAGAGGATTAGAATGAAAGAAAAGATAATTTGTTTTAGTTTGGGTTTGTCAGACGAGGACATTGAAAAAGGGAAAGCCTCGTTCTACGGGTTAAACAAGGAAGCAGAAAAGTTGGAAGTGTTTGCCATTAACAAATCAATGCTGACTTTGAAAGTTGGAGACGCATTGGCAAGCGTGATTGCGGATTCGGGTGTGAGTATTGCAGATAAGCACAAAGACCGGGATAATTCATTATGGCCTGACCGATACAGGGTGGTTGTTGTACTTGCGCAAGAGCGTGAACAGGTGTTTCAGGTGATGAGGAGTTTCAAGGCGGTTTTGTCCGATCCCCAGAATATTATTTTTGCCGTGATAACCGAGACAGCTCTTAGCTGGACTTTTGAAGAGTATGCCGGACATCTTCATGCGGAGCACGAATCCATGAAGACCCGCAAGCCATAAGATATGGTGGATGGAGAAAAATAGTTCTAAGTTCAACGGTCAAGGTTAAAAAAACCGGTGAAGAGTGAATAAGACAGTTTTAAGTAATTAAGATTTAAGGGTTAAGAATAAAAAATGAAAAGTGAAGAGTAAAATGTGAAAAATTAATGGTTGATTTGAAGGGTGAAATGTGAAGAGTTCTACGTTCAATGTTCTAGGTTAAAAAAAGCGGTGAAGAGTGAATGGTGAAAGGTGAATGGAAGTTTTATGATTTAAGTAATTAAGTAAAACAGTGAGGAGGGAATAAATGAAATGAGTTGGTTGGAGGTAAATTGATGGAAAAAGTATTTACGAAAAGAAGCATCCTGTTCGGGTTCCTGCTGGTGGCTTTCATCATCGTTTTCGAAATTATTCTGGCCCGCTTGTCTCTTCCTGCCTGGCCGGCCTTTATGGTCATGATCTTCTTTTTCGTTGTTCATGAGGATACAAAAAAGTCACCCAATATTCTGATCGGCGGACTTGCGGGAATCGCCTGCGTCGTTCTGAGCGAAATATTTATAGATGCTCTGCAGCCTTTAATCGGGTATGAAGCGGCTAAACTCCTTTTTATCGGTTTGTTCGTCTATTCCATTGTCCTGCTGCAGGAAGCTATCCCCTATGTCTTTAACAGTTTTGCCTTCATGTTCTTTCTTGTTGCTGCGCTGGCAATGCCCACGGCAAAAGTGAGTCCTTATATCTGGATGAGTATAGAACTTATCGTCGGCGGTATTTTTATTCTGGGAATTTTGGGAATTAACCGGCTGGTGGCTGTCCTTCTCAAGGATTGATTAGAACTTTGAAGAGGAGGACTGGATTACCTTGGGCAGTCACGGGCGTTGTATAAAAAAGATTTCACCCTTGCTCAATGTCAGGATTGCCACTCTTTTAGGAAACGGTCCGCAATGGGAAAGGTATAGGCGGAAAGTAAAAAGTGGAACGAAAATTTAACATAAGGAGATTGGTATGAAAGATTTAAATTACATGAACATTGCGGATGATGTCATCAGGAAAATTAAAAAGGGAGCTTTTTTGACCGTGAAAGCGGGAAACGCGCTCAACACGATGACAATCGGTTGGGCCACTTTCGGATTTATCTGGCAAAAGCCGATCATAATGGTGGCGGTGCGGCCGACGAGGTACACTTTCAGTATTATTGAAAAAGCTGCTGATTTTACCGTTACGGTGCCGGCCGGCGACATGAGTAAAGAAATTGCTATTTGCGGTTCCGAATCCGGTCAGGATGTGGACAAATTCCAAAAGTGCAATTTGGAAATAATCAGCGGGCAAAAGGTTGTCTCGCCAATTATCAACACCCCGGGATTTCATTATGAGTGCAAAATAGTTTTCAAGTCCGTCATGAACGGGGCGTATCTTGATAAAAATTATGATGCGTCTCTTTATCCGCAAAAAGATTACCACACGCTTTACTTTGGTGAGATACTGGCTTGTTACGAAACCTGATCGGGGGAGGGTTGACTGTTAATATGGATTCCGGCTGAAAGCCTGCCATCCCTTATTTTTCACAGATCTTTATTTCATCGATTAAATTGCTCAAGGCCGATCCTTCATAGGATCCCAGCCACTTGAATTTTACGCCTCGCCGCCGGAAATTTTCTGATGTTTGTGTGCCTTCTGCGGCAGGTACGTCGGAAACCGTATCGAATTTAATACTCTCTCTTCTGAATGGCGGACTCTTGGTGAGCAGTTTGAGAATACCGGATTTTTCCAGGTCGGATGGAGATCCCTTGTAGATGAATGCCATGCCTCCCCGGCTGATGTCTATGACCTGAACTTCCTGTTCCCGACGTTCGCTATCGCCGGGCGAGATGACGACAAATGTACCGTCTTCGACGAAATAGCGCTGTTGCTTTCGATGATGGAATAACCTTTTGAATGTGTCAAGAATACCGGCCATGATTCTGTTACCTCACATAACTTTAAGGATGATTAAAACACTAAAAACAGCTTTCTTACCGGGACGCAGGGTTTCAATAATCTCTTCATGGCTACACTCTTCAAGCGATTAAGATTAGCTGTTAACCGCTTAAAGATGCCTTTATTTATACGTTTTTTATGTTCATAATTTGCCGAAAAGTCAAGAAAAAGATTCCATGAATGACCCGGCATGAAATGGAGAAATCAGAAAAAAAACATTACCGGGGAAAGTTGTTTGTAATATAAAATACATTTAATTTGTTTTAGTTATTATTGCGCAAAACCGATATCTGGGATAAAATATTCGTATAGGGAGGTGAATATGACGGAATTAGCGCCCAAAACAATCGCGGAGTCAGCCGTTATTTTGAGTGAAATTATTTTACCTGCCCATACGAACGCTGTCGGAAATGCCCACGGCGGAGAATTACTGAAAATAATGGACAGCGCGGCCGGGGCCTGTGCCGTTAAACATTCACGTTCCATTGTTGTCACCGCCGGCGTTGACAACGTAACTTTTCACGCCCCTGTCTTTCTCGGCAATCTGGCGATCTGTCATGCTCATCTCACCTTTGTCTCCAACCGTTCCATGGAGATCGCGGTAAATATCGACGCGGAAGATATGTTGCAGGGCACCAGGAAATGCTGTCTGACAGCATACTTTATATTAGTGGCCCTGGACGAAAAAACGATGTCGCCCAAGCCCATCGCGCAACTTGATTTACAAAACGATGCGGAAAGGCGGGAGTTCGCGGCGGGGCAATTGCGGATGGAAGAAAGGAAAAAAATCCCCAGGGTTTGCTGGCTGCCTTTGTATTAAGCCCCACTATCCTGGAGACACGATAGTGGTTATTTGAAGATCCAGATATGTTGTACTTAATGTTTCCGGATTTTGTTTTTTTTGTCATTGCGAGCCGACACTCGTTGTTTGGCAGGGAACCCCGGCGCATGTCGGGTGGCAATCTAATGGGATGGGGAAGTAAAAGAGGCAATGACAAAACAGGATGAAAATTGCACGAAAAGATTTCAATCTTCCTTGATTCCTCCCCTCAGGGAGGGAAGTCAAGGGAGTAATAATGGAGAAGGAGCGATTCTGACATGTATTCAAAAACAGTGATAGGAGATAAAGCTTCCGACTTTAAATTTAGATCACCGTGGGATGATGAGATTAATTTTTATGCAGCCGCCGGCAATCATCCGGCCATTTTGATTTTTCTGCGCTATTACGGATGCTCGGTCTGCCAAATGGAAATGGCAAAAATAAAACAGGAAATCGATTTGGCCGGGCAAAAAGGAGCGCGGGTATTTGTCGTTCTGCAAAGCGCTCCGGAAGCCATGGCTTCTTTGATCAAGAAAGATGATTTTCCCTTCACGATCATTTGCGATCCTCAAGGGGAAATTTTTCAACGCTATGGCGTGGAGGCCGGAGGAATTATCAAATATCTTCATCCCGCCGGTTTGATTGCGGCAATCAGGGCCACCACTCAGGGCTTTATGCATGGTAAATTTGAAGGGAAGGAAACACAGCTTCCTGCCGCGTTTGCCATAACGGCGGATAAAGTTGTCCGGTATGCTTATTACGGAGAAAACATCAGCGACATGCCGTCGCTGGCAAAAATAGTTAACAGCTTATAATGATTTGATCATCCGGGATAGTTGTCATTTGTTTTAATGTCATTAAAAGCGGATTGATTCCGCGAAGGAGGTTGCCATGGAATTGGTTGCTGCCGTTCAGGGAAGACGGAGTATTCGTAGATTCAAATCGCAGGATGTACCCAAAAATATAATTACAGAGATTCTGGAGGTGGCGCGCTGGTCGCCGTCGTGGGGGAACACGCAGCCATGGGATTTATATGTCCTGACGGGTAAGACTCTTGCAAAATTTAAGGAGATGAATCTCAAGAAGACGCTCGCGGGCACGACGTCCGCGTCCGATGTACCGATGCCGACAGATTGGCCTGACGCCATGAAAGCAAGGTATGGAGCGCTGGGCAAAGTTGTTTTGTCCGCACAGGGCATAAAAAGGGACGATAAGGAAGCACGCGATAAATATTATCAGACGATGGTTTCCGCCTTTGACGCTCCCTGCCTTATTTTTGCCTGTATTTCGCGGGATAATCTTGTCGAATATCAGATGCTGGATATCGGACTCATCGCCCAGACCATCTGCCTGGCGGCGCACGACAAAGGTCTCGGCACTTGTCTTTTGGCGTCGACCGCGCGTTACTGTGATGAAATCAGAAAGATAGCGGCAATTCCGGAGGATAAAAAAATTGTTGTGGGCATCGCTTTGGGTTATCCCGATTCCGCCTTTCCTCTCAACAATTTCGAACGGGACAGAATGAAACTGACCGAATTTGTCCATTGGATGGAATAAACAAAAATACGGTGAGTCATAAAGAGACCGGCACGCATCATTCTCCTTTTTTCTAAAAAGGGTTAGGGGAGAGTAAATATAAATGCGCTTGCGCCTGACGGATTTTTCTCCTTGATAATTCTCCGGCATATTGCTATTTCAGAACAACATATTTCTCAGAGGTATCAGGTTCATGCCGACAACGGAAACGACTTCACCACAGACCACTTCATCGGAGCTTTTTCAGGCATGCGCAACAATTTTTGGGACGGATGTAAAAGTGTCCCATGATTTTCTGGAATATCTTCAGCCCAAAGGCATTAAAACAGCTTACCGGAAAAAAGCGTTTGAGACACACCCCGATCGGGCAAAAATACTGGGAATTTTAGCCGGGGATTTAAATTCGGAATTCATAAATGTCCGGCAGGCCTATGAAAGACTTCTTTTATTTGTTGAAATGAAAAGCACAAGTGCTGAGAGCGACGATCTCTTTGACGATTTCAGCACCGAACAAGCGCCCTTATATAAATCTTCAAAAAGATCGCCACACCAAAACACTCGACAGCACGCGGGCGGACAAAAGAAAAGTTCATTCAAACAAAGAGCTGCTCATAAAAAACGTAAAAACCCTCCGGATCATTTCTACACAGGCAGCTTGCCGAAGGGAAATCTTATGCTCGGCCAGTTTTTATATTACTCCGGTCTCATTTCATGGCAAACGCTGATCGAAGCTATTGTATGGCAGCAGCGGCAGCGTCCTCAAATCGGACAGATAGCGATGGCCTGGGGGCTGCTTTCCTGTCAGGATGTCATTCGGATCATCACCGCCCGCGCCCTGAATGAAAAATTCTGCGAATGCGCGCTTCGCATCGGATATATTTCACATTTCCAGCAGATTGCCCTTGTCGGGAGACAGCGGCAACTCCAGCGTCCTCTGGGTGAATATTTTATTGAAAGCGGTATCCTCTCCGCCATCGATGTAATGAGCATGGCCAATAAACAACTGCTTCACAACCTGACCGCATACAGATAGAAAATAATCCGGGGCGGGATGATAAAAATATTTGACATAAAAACGGTATCTCCCTATATTTAAACCGCAAGAAAAAGGTCCAGTCAAACTCCGGCAGTATGAAACGTTCCTTTCGTTCCCCATTGAGGTCAAAAAGAATTTTCATTAACAAAATGTAAATAAGATACCCGATAAGAGGAGAGTTACCATGAAAACAGCAGCAGATAAATGGTATTTGACCGTCCAGACGTTTCCTGAGCTCCTCCACCGCAACGCAACGCAGTTCGGCGCCCGTCGCGCCCAGTGGTGGAAGACCGAGGGAATAAACACCGACTCCATAACCTACTCGCAACTTGCCGTTATCGTGAGCGAGCTTTCTGCGGGCCTTATGAAACTCGGCCTTGCCAAGTCAGACCGCGCGTGCATTATGGCGCACACAAGCCCCCCATGGGTGTGGGCCGATTATTCCATCCTTTGCGGCGGGGCCATTACGGTCTGCATTTATCCAACGGTTTCTCCCGCCGAGATCAGGCATATCGTAAACGATTCCGGAGCGCGTTTCGTCTATGTGGATGACGAAGAGAACCTGACGAAAATCAAAAGCGTCTGGCCGGACATGCCGACGCTGGAAAAAGTGATTTTCATGAAGGATGAGTACGAGGGAGGGGATGAGCGGGTCATTTCTTTAAACAGGCTCAAAGCGTCCGGCCGTGACCTGCTTTCCAAAGATGTGGCCGCTTATGAACAGCGTTGGCGCGGGGTTACGATCGACGATCCGATGACCATCGTCTACACCTCGGGAACCACGGGCCTGCCCAAAGGCGCGGTGCATACTCACCGCAGCATCAACGCCGCCTGCAGGCGCGACCTTGCGGTAACCCGGCCGCTCAGGGCTGATGATGTCTTCCTGTCCTTTTTGCCTCTGTCCCACACTTACGAGCGCGAGTGCGGCCATGGCTGTGCCACGCACGGCGCCGTAACGATTGCCTACTCCGATCCCAGGACCCTCGTGGACGATTTGCGGATCTTCCGGCCCACCGTCTTCATGTCCGTACCGAGGCTCTTTGAACGCATCTATATGACAATGCAGTCCCGCACCGCAAGCTCTCCCGTCAAGAAGGCCATCTTCGAATATGCCATGAAAACCGGCCTGGCGCTCATTGACGCCCGGACGGATAAAAACGGATTTATCGATATGTCCGAGGGCGCTGATCTTACGGCCGGCGTGCCCCTGTCTCTGAAATTCAGGTACAAGCTTATCGACAAGATTATGTTTTCCAAAGTGCGCGAAATGATGGGCGGCCGGTTGAGTCTGACCTTCTCCGCGGCAGGCAGTTTGCCCGCGGATTTATGCAAGGTGTTTCTGGCCATGGGCATCCGCATCTGCGAGGGCTACGGTTCCACCGAGACCTGCAATACCATCAATATCAATCCGGTGAATAAGATCCTTCCCGGATCGGTCGGACCCGTGGCACCCGGTGTGGAAGGCAAGATCGCCGAAGACGGCGAGTGGCTGGTCAAGGGGGAAAACATCTTTGCGGGCTACTGGAACAATCCGGAGGCCACAAAGGAAGCCTTTACTCCTGACGGGTTCTACAAGACCGGAGACATCGTGGTCATGCTGGCCGACGGATACCTGAAAATCGTGGACCGCAAGAAAGGCCTCATGGTCCTCGATACGGGCAAGAATGTCCCTTCTGCCAAGATCGAAGCCAAGTTCTCGCTGTCACAATTCATCGACGTGGTCATGCCGGTGGGCGACAACCGCAAGTATGTCGGCGCGCTCGTGGTGCCGAACTTTGATGCCTTTATCCGCCATTTTGACGAGCAGGGCATCGCCTATGACAGGAACACGCTGGTCTTTTCCAATGCCGATGGCGCCCGAACCTGTATCCAGGCGGGACAGGACTTCATTGATAAGCCGGAGCTGAAGGCCATTATCGATGCCGACATCCAGAAGGTCAACGCCGAGCTTGAAGATTATGAGCGCATAAAGAAGTATCTTATATTGAGACGAAAGCTGACCGTGGAAGAAGGGGAGATGACTCCCACCATGAAGGTCAAACGCAACGAAGTGATCAAGCACTTCAATGACGAGATTAAAGGCCTGTACGAATAGGTCTGTTTGGGGAAAAGCCCGAAAAGCTAAATAGAAAAAAATGAATGCGGGGAAAGATCATAAAAATCTTTCCCCGCATTTTTTCTCAAAAGGCCCTCTTCCCGTCAACCCAGGTTTGAACCACCCGGCTTGAATCCGAAAAGGGGTCTCCGTCAACAATGCAAAAGGTCGCAGGCGCACCCTCGGAAAGTCCGTCGTTCTTTATGCCGAGTGAATTTGCTCCTCCGATGGTTCCGGCGGTAAGGGCCTGGACTTCGCTGATACTCTCATCGGAATCCAACATGGAACCGTCCGATTTCTTCCTGTCCACCGCGCGCCTGATGTTGTGCAGCGGGTCATCCGCCCCGCAGGGGCCGTCGGAACTGATGCAGATGGGAACACCCCTTTCCATGAGGCTTCTTAAAGGGAATGTCTTCAGATACGGGATGGTGCCCATACGCTCAATGCTGCCCGCGTAAAACGGGATGAATCCCGGCTGGATCGATGCTACCGCGCCGCAGGAGGCAAACGTATCCAAATCTTCCCGCTCCATAACCATCGCATGCTCTATGGATGAACTCGATCCCACGCCCAACGCCTTCACCACGCTGGCGGCCTGGGATGCCGCCACATTGCCCAGCGCATGCATGACCAGCCGGTATCCCTTCTCCGTGAAGAATCTGGCCCTTCCGATAAGGTCTTCCGTATCTTCGAACCTCAGGTAGGGCAGATAGATCTTACCGTTTTTGATGGTGGACTTTTGTTCAAGGAGCAGATGAAAGGGTGAAAAACTTCCTTCGCACGCGCTTTCCTTTGCCGCCCGAAGAGCCGCTTTCAACCCCGCGATGAGGGGCATGGTCGCGGCGGTCCTGTTTGCGCCGTCCAGAAAGAACTTTACACTTTTCGGGGCATGATCCGAATGGAGAGCTTCCCTCTCATCCTTCAATTCCGGCGGGGCAAGATAACTTTCATATTCCGTCACACACCAGCTTATTTTTAGCGGGGTATGCTCCTGCGCTTCTTTCAGGAGCCGCTGTACATCCGACGGAACGCCGGGGTCGTTGACATGGGTAAGTCCTTTCCGCAGGCACCGGTCGGCCTCATCAACAATGATCTTGATCTGCTCCTCTTTACTGTATGTCCGGAAGATATCCCGATACAACCTGAAAAGCACTCTGCCCAGGGCGTCTTCCCAGATAGTTCCCGTAGGTTTACCATCTCGGCTTATGTCAATATCTATGGGACGCCGCAAGGCATCCCTGTTGATCCCTGATCGCCTGAGGGCCTTCGTGGAAACAAAACCCTTATGGCAGGTGGAGTCGACGACAAGGACCGGCAAGCCATGGGCTGCCGCGTCGATCTCTTTTATCAGCGGCAGCGCCGGTTTCTTCCACTTGTAATTGTCCAGACCGGAGAAAAAGACCCATTGCGCATCAGACCCCGCCAACTTGCAGGCAGCCTCGATGGCTCCGAGCGCATCGTCTTTTGATGTCCAGACGCCGGCGTTTCCATGCAGGGGCAGTAAGGACGCAACGAAGAAATGCTGATGCGCATCAATAAGCCCCGGGATGACATGCATTCCCTGAAGATCAACCGCGGAGTTCCCGCCTGCCTGCGCTTCTCCCTGGGAGATCTCAAGGATCTTCCCATCCCTTATGCGCATGCCGCCCCCGATCTTCGTGATGGGACTGCGGGCCCAGAGCACTGCATTGCTGAATAGAACCTCCTGCTGGTGATCCATGGATCTCCTCCTTCAAGACATTATTTTCAAAATTTTTATATTAATCGTATCCGTGTTGGAAAGCAGGCTTTTTCAGCTTTTGCCCGGCCTTCTTTTAACTCTCGTTTTCTCTTTTTCTTGAGCTTTCTTCTTGAAGATGGGCACGACCATCAGCGTATAGAGAACCATGCAAAGAAAAAATCCGGCCATGACAACGGCCACCCAGTAATTTTTAAAGAGCTCTCTTCCCAGATAATCACGGCTGACATCGGTAAATATGCCGATCATCAGGCCGGTAAAGACCACGATGACGATGATCGGTACGGTATAGCCTCCCGGGATTTTGAACGCTCTTTCTTTCTGGGGATATTTTTTCCGGAGCTTGATGACGCATACGGCCGCGACAACGTAGATAAAGCACTCCAGCGCCGCCGCCATCAGAATGATAAAGAGATATTTCCCCGTAAACAGGGTTGTAAGGCTTATGACAATCGCTAAACCACCCAGGAAGAGTATAGATACCCATGGCGTCGCGTAGGACGGGTGGAGCTTGCTGAAGAACCGGGGGAGAACGTTGTCCCTGCCCATTGCGTAGGAAAACCTTGATGTGTTAAGGAGTCCCGAGTTGAACGATGTGACTGAAGCGAGAATGCTCATGCAAATGAAAGTTATCGTACCCGCCACGCCGAAGAGGTTCGTGCCGAAAACAATATGCGGAATCGGCGTGCCGGAGGCGAGCTGCGCGGGCGTGAGACCCGTATACATGGCGACGATAAAAAGAGAATACGTAACGGTGAGGATGCCGATAGCCCAGATCATGCCCTTGCCGATGAGCCGGTAGTCGGTTGTCTCCTCGGCCAGTGGGGTGACCCACTCGTACCCGACAAAGAGAAAGACGCCGACTCCCGCCGCCTGAATGATATTGCCCAGCGTGAATTTTGCGCTCTGCGCGGCGAGGCTGAAGTTTATATCATGCGTGGCAAAGGTATAAATGGAAACACCGATCATGAAAGCAATCATGCTGTAGGTCATGATGTCCTGAACAAGGCCTGTAATGTAAACTCCTCTGATGTTGATCAATACCACGAAGACGATAAAGAAAAGCATCCACAGTAATTTGTCATATAAGGGCGTGAATATTTGAAAGGTGCCGGACAGGACGCTTGCCAGCAGATAGCTTTCGGCTCCCACCATGGAAATGCCCAGAATGACGTAAAACATGCCGATGATGATGGAAACCTTTTCGTTAAAAGCGTTTTGAATGTAGAGTTTGATTCCCGCCGCTGTCGGGTAGAGCGATGTCAGCTCCGAGAAACACATGGAGGACAGCAGGCATAGAAACCCCGCAAGCAGTATGGAAATCCAAGCGAGTTCGCCCACGAGGATAGTGGCCAGCTGGATACCCGCGAGATAGCAGGAGGTGGCGATGGCCATTCCCGCGGAGGTGGAGATAACGGTTCGGAGTTTTATTACCTTCTTCAGTTCAGTCATCGGTTTCTCCTATACGTCGGGCCAAATGATCATGGTGATGGCATCGAGCCTGACGACATCTTCCTGGCTCGCCTTGACGCGAATTTCCCCCGCAAGATATTTCTGTGAGGGATTCAGGTCGCCCCAGAACATGTCGCAGAAATTCTCACTGGTCGACGTGACGATGATATCGGGCGTTCCGTTCAGACCTGCTTCAAAGGAGACGATTTCGCCATTCACCACATTCATGGTGAATGTATCTTTCGTGTCCTCGGCCACGAAATGAAGGAGCTTCGACCAGTCCCGCTGCATCTTGCGCAATCTTTTGTTTTCGTTGCACTGGACCTGATAATCGGCCAGCGCTTCAAGAATTTCCTGACTTGTAGCCATGTCTTTCCTCCTGAAATATTTAAAATTGTAATTCCTGCTACGGGATCACCTTGTAGATCCCTCCCTATGTTTTGGGGTCACCCCATAATTCCTGCCCCTTGAGGGGGGAGGTTAGGTTGGTGACGAACCGGCAATCCGGTATTTCACCCTCCCCTGAACCCTCCCCTCGAAGGAGAGAGAAATTTAGCGATGCTCCACCCCTTGCCTGGGGTCACCCCATTAATTCCTCCCCCTTGAGGGGGGAGGTTAGGTGGGGGTGACTTCCTTGGGATTCGTCGTTAATCGTTTTTGCCGAGGCCCGCTTCCCCGGAGAGTTCTTTCATGGCGTCCGAAAGAGCATCGAGAACGAAATCAACTTCCGCGGGCGTAATCACCAGAGGAGGCATCAGCCGGCAGATGCTCGGATCGTTGCCTGTGTAAATGGCGATGACCCCCCTGTCGGCAAGTTTTTTCGTCATCCGCGGCCCGATGGATTCATTCGTATACTGCAAGCCCATCATGAGACCCTTCTGGCGCACATCGAGCAGGAGCGACGGATATTCCTTGAGGAGCGCGTCGAACCCGGCCCTGAATCTTGCGCCCATTAATTCTGCGTGACCGGCAAGGTCGTACTTTTGGATGTAGTCGATAACGGCCATGCCCACAATGCAGCCGAGGTCGGAACCGCCGAACGTGGAGAGGTGAATAAAAGGGTGAGGAATGAAAAAATCCTGAATCTCCTCCTTGAAGAGGGTTGCTGAAATCGGATATATGCCGCCGCCTAACGATTTGGCGACGGTCATAATGTCCGGAACAACACCCCAGTGTTCGGAAGCGAACATCTTTCCCGTGCGCCCGAACCCGGTCTGTATTTCATCGAGGATGAGCAGGATTTCATGATCATCGCAGAGTTTCCGGACCTGCGGGAGATAATCGTCAGGCGGAATATTGATGCCGCCTTCGCCCTGGATCGGTTCAAGGATGATCGCGGCGGTATCCGCCGTAATCGTTTTTCTGATGGCCTCGATGTCTCCAAACGGCACCATCTTGAACCCCGGCATGAGCGGCTCGAATGGCTCCTTGTAGGCATCACGTCCGATGGCGGAAAGCGCGAAGCCGGTATGGCCGTGGTAGGCTTTTTCGGTATAGATGATTTCCTTTTTCATGGTGTAGCCGCGCGCGATCTTGATCGCCGCGTCATTCGCTTCACCCCCGCCGGCGCCGAAAATGGAGCATTTCAGGTCTCCCGGTGCGATCCCGGCAAGTTTTTTAGCGAGGTCCGCTTTCGGCTTTGAACAGAGAAGAAAAACGCCGATATCATAGGTGTCGAGGGCCTTTTTCAGGGCGGAAATTATTTCCGGGTTGCGCCGCCCCACGTTCATTATGCCGGAACCGGTCTGGCAGTCGATATACTTTTTCCCCGTTATGTCCCAGACATTGACACCTTCGCGTTTGTCTTCGATGATGTCAAGTCCCGCGGCCTTCATGGTTCGCACCTTCATCGGGCCGATGAATTTCGCGAAATCGGACAGGGCTTCCGCCTTCATTTTTGCCGGATCATTTCCCATCATGCCACCTCCAGGGTATTATATATTTGTCAAACCAAAAAAATTTCTTACATAATGAATTGCCGGGTATTTTAATAAACGCTCCGCGACTTCCCTATGCCGCTGCTATTTTAGTATAGTCCATACAGAAAGCCTCGGCGACCCGGCTGCACGTGAGATTTCCCTTGTGGACATTTACCCCCCTGGCGAGCGCGGGATCGTCGGCAATGGCTTTTCTGTACCCCTTGTTGGCGATGGCCACCGCGTAGGGAAGCGTTGCGTTTGTTAATGCAAATGTTGAGGTTCTCGGAACCGCTCCCGGCATATTGGCAACACAGTAGTGGACGATACCCTCCTGAATGTAAATCGGATCAAGATGCGTTGTGGGCTTGCTGGTTTCGGCGCATCCGCCCTGATCTATCGCGATATCCACAAGAGCGGATCCCTTTTCCATGCTTCGAAGAATATCCCGCGTGATCAGTTTCGGCGCCTGCGCTCCCGGTATCAGCACCGACCCGATGATCAGGTCTGCATGGGCGCAGCTTTCCTCAATGTTTGTTGAATTCGCCATGAGGGTAACCGCCCGGGAATGAAATATGTCTTCCAGGTAACGAAGCCGGGCAAGGTTGACGTCGAGAATCGTAACTCTGGCGCCAATGCCTGCCGCGAGATGAGCCGCGTTCAAACCGGCTATGCCGCCGCCGACAATGGTTACATTAGCGGACGCGACCCCCGGCACCCCGGACAGAAGAATCCCCTTGCCCCCGTTTTTAATCTCCAGACAGGCACATCCCATCTGGATCGCCAGCCGTCCGGCGATCTCGCTCATAGGCGCCAGGAGGGGAAGACTGCCGTCCGGCAGTTGAACCGTTTCATAGGCGATTCCGATGATTTTCTTTTTGAGAAGTCTGTCCGTCATTGTTCTGTCGGCGGCAAGATGAAGAAACGTAAAGAGGATCTGGCCTTCTTTCATCAAACTGAATTCCGGCTCCAGCGGTTCTTTGACTTTCAGGATCATTTCCGCGGCATCCCATACGTCGGCGGCTGAATCGAGAATAATCGCTCCCGACGCGATGTATTTGTCGTCCCCGATACCGGAGATGATTCCCGCGTTCTTTTCGACATAGACCGTATGGCCGTTTTCTACGAGCGTTTTTACTCCCGCCGGCGTTATGGCCACCCGGCCTTCCATAATTTTAATTTCCTTGGGGATAGATATTTTCATAAAAGATCTCCAGAAACCATGATGGGTTAAATTGCCGGGATGATCACCGCCTCCTGCTGCTGCAATGAAATTCTTTTATCCATAAGAATCCTCCTGTAAAGAGGTCATATCAAAAAAATATGCAGCCAGTTATAATGTATGATAATTAGTCAACCAACTAACATTATGCCACGCGTTTCGCAAATGTCAACTTTTAATTGTTGGCTATAGAAAATATTGAAAATGATTCATTTACATTTTCCCCTTTTCTATTTATAAAGTGAAGTGAAAATTTTAAATATCATGGATAATGTTTTGCTGTCGCGACGAGAATGGATATAAACATTTTAACACCAAATTTTATAAAAAGAGAAAATTATGCCGCGTATCAGCGTCAAAGAAAAAAGAAAATTACAAATACTGGAAGCCCTTAACGATTGCCTCTTGACAACTTCGTTTTCTGAAACAACCATCAAGGACATCGCGAAAAAAGCCAACGTCAATCATGGCGTTCTTCATTATTACTTTAAAAGCAAAGAAGATATTCTTCTCAATTATATTGATTTCATCATTGATAGATATTTAACTGTTTTCACCAAATGGGTTTCTGCTGCCGGTAAAAAATATCCCAGTCAGAGAGTTTTTATCGAGGAAACTTTACTTTTTATAAACAAAAGGGTTACCCTCGATAGAAATATTTCTAAAATATTCATCGAGATATGGGAAATCTCTCTCTACAATAAGGAGGTCCGCCGGAAGCTCAAGCAGATGTACAGGATATGGGAACAGACGGTCACGGATGAGTTCGCGAAGGTTATCAAGGATAAGAAAGCCGCAAAACAATTGAGCGTCTCGATGATTGCCTTCTTCGAGGGTATTTCTCTTCTCTCCATTGTCTTCGATGACAAAGAACATGAATGGAAGGATATATTGAATAATTTCAATAAGCAGGTTCTGAAAACATTTTTTAAATAAAACGCAATACAGGGGCGACCCGGGAATCCTTCTTCTTTTGCAGCTGGTGAGCCTTTCATTGACATATAAAAACACTTCACCTATACTCCGACCGCAAACATGCCTTATCCATGGAAGTTTTACCTGTTCCTGATATGAGCGGAGAAACCTGAATGTATGAACCAAACCTTAACGAAAAAATATTATCCATCGTTTCCGGCTTGAACTCAGGGGGACCGTCTTTGGGCAAAACGTCCGCCTTGCGAAATGTGGATTGGCGGGCGATCATCACGGCTATACAAAAGACAGGCATGTCCGGATATTTTTCCGCTCTTTTTTTTCAAACCAAAGCCGATTCGGAAATACCGGTAAAAGTTGTTGATACCCTTAGGATGGCTGCCCGCCGCGTTGCCGCTCACAATGTCTTTTATGAATCCCGGTGCGCGGGAATTCTGCAGGGATTATCCGCGGCGGGTGTGGAAAACATCATCCTGAAGGGTTTGTCCTACATGGAAGACATATATGGTGATACTTCCTCCCGGACCATGAGTGACATCGACCTGCTTATTCATCCGGATGACAGGATTAAGGCGCTCGAATATCTGCTTGCCGAAGGCTATACAAACTATGTCATCCCGTCATTTCAGGGCGGTCAGGACGATTTTACCAATTTGACCGACCTGATTGGCGAGGCGCACTTTATGAAGAAATCCGGCGCCCTGACAATAAACATCGATCTGCATTGGCGTTTACGGGCACACTATCCTATGAATAATTACCTGGCGTTGGATGGCTTCCCCTGGTGGGAAAATACCGGCACGGTCTTAATCGGGGGCGTCACGGCAAGAAGGCTGTCTCCCGAGATGCAGTTTATTCATCTGGCCTTGCATTTTGCCCTTCATCATCAATACACCGGCCTGAGATGGTTTATCGAACTGGCCCTTTTCCTGAAGCGGTACGGCAATGATCTGGACTGGGAATTCATATACAAAACGGCAGCATCACCTGACGGCCGCAAATTGCAGGGCGTCTGTTTACGGCTTGTCGCCGATTACATGGGCGATTCATGGCCGGGGGCGGCAAACTGGCGCAGATTCCTGCACGATAGCACGATGTTGCCGGGTGAGTATCGCTTTTACAAAAGCTGCCTGATGCGGGAAGAAAGATCGCGGCTGGCTTCATATATCTGCATGCCGCTTTGCCCCGCAACGCTTGCCGGCCGTTTGAGGATGATTTCCCACTTCCTGTTTGATTCGCAGGGTGTCATATTATGGCGTGAATCCGGCGTCCGGATTCCCAAATGGCTTCAGCCTGTTTATAATATTTACATAATCGGCAGTCAGCTGTTGCGAGGGAGACGCGCGTAATCGTCTGATGATAAAATATTCAACGCTTGCGTAAAATAATATAGAAGGAGATAAACCCTATGGAGAGAATTCCTAAAAAGAATCCGGACATTATTTGGAAGAATGTCCGCGGAGAGATTGTGCTGCTTAATCCCGTGACCGGAAAGTATTATGGTCTTAATAAGGTCGGCTGCGCCTTCTGGGAAAAAATAGACGGCACAAAAAGTTTGTCCGATATTTCCGCATTGCTGCTGGATGAGTTCAACGTAGAGAAGGAGAGACTCCTCAAGGATCTCGAAGCTTTGATTAAAACACTGACCGAAAACAAACTTGTAACTTTGGATTAACAAAATCGTGAAGAATTATTCGTACACATTTAACGCGTTCGACAAGCCGTTAAGGATTTTCGGAGATTGGGCTCCCTGCTTAAAGGATATGCGCTCATGGTATGCAATGCCCCCGTTCGAAGGATCAAAAACGCCGGAACTTACCCTTGAAATCACAGGGGTTGACCGTGAAGGGATGGAGAAGCTTCTTGAACTGCCTGCCGAAGAATACAAAACCAGAAGCGGCATTATTATTACAAATCAGAACTTTGATTTCTCGACTTACATCGACGGACTCAGGCAATGGACGGACTATGCCGGCGTCGGGCGCATTATGCTCGATTATGACAAAGGCAGCGCTGTATCAATGCTGTGCAGCGAGGCCATGCTCCCCACGTACCAGAAATATCTTTTTGCCGACTACCCTTTAGACAAACTTTTAACATCAAGGGGTATTTTCTCCATGCACGCCTCCTGCGCCTCGGTCGGGGGGAAAGGGATCGCCTTCACGGGCAACTCCGGGGCCGGCAAATCGACGGCAGCCTTTGCCCTTATGCAGAAAGGGATGCCCATACTGACTGATGAAAAGTTGTTTATATTTAAAGAGGCGGGATACTCGGCAGGATCCATTTCGGATATTATTAAAGTGCGGTATGATGTCATATCGAGATTCTTTGCTAAGCCGGGTTCGTGTCCTGAATATGATGTCATAGCCGGGGAACACTATTTGAAGCTGGGCGGATCAAAAGCCTCCGCGTGGCAAAACCGGGCGCCTCTGAAGGTTTTGTGCATGCTGGAACAGACAGGTCTTCCCAAAACGGAGGTGAGAGCCATTAACCCGATAAAGCTTGCGGGAGGCCTTTTCCCTGTAACAATAACCGCCGTGAGCCCTCAATTCAGGGCCGCCAAGTTTGATTTTATTATGGAAATGGTCGAAAATATCGAGTGCCGGCTTGTTAAGTTCGGAACAGATATGGATGATTTTGCGGCGAAGATAGAGGAACTGGCGGAAACAATTTGATGAAATAACACGATAACGCTCAATGCCCGAATGCAAACTTTCTGAATTCGGACGCCCGTTAAAAGCAGAGCCTTAAATTTTCTTAATTTGGCGAAGCGCTTACCTGAGTACCGGCCGTTACGTCCGAAATATCTTCGTAGATTACAAGTTCAGGTTTCTCATAGTCTTGTTTCATGCTCATTCATCCTTTTGCTTCGTGATATCATTTACAACAGGCAGCCAAAGCTTTCCAATTTACTTACATTCAATGCAGGGACTTAAACCTCCTGTATTGATTGTCCGAATAAGAAACAGAATCTTGCAGTTTACTCTGGCGGAGCACTTGCAAGAATGGCCGTTACATCCTGAAGATCTTCGTAGATTACAAGCTCAGGTTTCTCATAGTCTTGTTTCATGCTCATTCATCCTTTTACTTTGTGATATCATTTACAACAAAGAGCCAAAGCTTTCCAATTTACTTACAATCAATGCAGGGGCTTAAACCTCCTGTATTGGTTGTCCGAATAAAAAACAGAATCTTACATTTTAATCCGGCGGAGCACTTGCAGCAAGACCGGTCGTTACATCTGAAAGATCTTCGTAGATTACAAGTTCAGGTTTTTCATATTCTTTTTTCATCAGATTTTCTGCCTTTCATGGAAGAATTATTTTACGAAAGATTATAATAAAAAGCCATTAGGGTCAAATTTTTGTGCAATGTCCGGACTTAGCTTTTTCCACCACTCACTGAAATTTCTCCGCCCGTTACATCCGAAAGATCTTCATAAACGATAAGTTCAGGTTTCTCATATTCTTTTTTCATCAGGTTTTCTGCCTTTCATGGAAGAATTATTTTACGAAAGATTATAATAAAAATCCGTAAGGGTCAAATTTTTTTTACGATTTTCAAACAAGTGTCTTATGTGTCAATGATTCAGAATCAACCGGAAAGCAGAGCTTCAAGATGCCGTCTTGATTTGATTGATCTGTCAATAATTTGATAGGGGTATATAATGATTAAAAAATTATACCGGCAACATACTAATATCTTTCCAGTAAGAATTCCCTGATCACAAGCACGGCGCTCAATGTCCGGACTTAGGTAATTGTACCGCTCACAGGTTCTCCTCCGGCCGTTACATCCGAAAGGTCTTCGTAGATTACAAGTTCAGGTTTCTCATAGTCTTTTTTCATCAGATTTCCTGCCTTTCATGATAAATTATTTTACGAAAGATTATAATAAAACGCCATTAGGATCAAATTTTTGCGCAATGTCCGGACTTAACCCGTTACACCACTCACTGGTTCTACTCCGGCCGTTACATCAGAAAGATCCTCATAAATTACGAGTTCAGGCTTCTCATAGTCTTGTTTCATATCTATTTCTCCTGTCGTGGGATAACCAATTGGTGAAAACTTATTACAAAGAGCCGGTTCAGTCAAACGAATTTATTTCATTATGGAAGAATAACATTGACACGTAAATGGAACTTTTTTATAGTTTTACGCCGCCGCATGATCATGTTATGCCGGGGCAGCAACAGGCGGGGAAACCGGACATTGATGGGGAGCGAATTCATCCGGCGCGCATAACGCGTTCATTCGACTCAATTCATAACAATCCTGCCGGGGAGGAAAATTTTTGTTCCGACGTTTGTTTCGCTATGTGATCCGGCCTTCAGTGCTTCGTCGGATAGTACTCGCCGGGCGGGGAGAGATGCGGATTGCCGGCAAACGCCTGACTGACGAACAGGTGTTCTTCCGTGACTGCAAAAATGAGCCGGCCAGCCTGAAAGGATTATGCCAATCCCTCTTACCCGCGTGGGATATTAACGAACGGATTCTTATCAAGATTAACCTCAACACGGCGGATGCGTATCCGGCGTCGACGGATCCGGCTTTTTTGACTGCATTGCTGGATGCGCTGCAGGATAAAGGATACCGGAACGTGTCGGTCGGGGATTGTTCTTCCATCGGCGCGTTGCCCACGAAAAAAGTGGCGGCTCACACAGGCATCGAGGAAGCGGTACGCGGCAAAGCCCGGCTGATTTGTTTTGACAAAAGGCCGTGGGTGCGAGTCCCTATCGGCGGAAAATATCTTTCTTCAGCCGTAGTGCCGAAGATGGTGTCCGAGGTTGACCGCATTATTCATCTGGCTAACATGAAGACGCATTCCCTGGCGGATTTTAGTTTCGGGATGAAGCTGGGTGTGGGGTACATGCATCCGCTGGAGCGCAGGGAACTGCATCGGGAATATTTGCGGGAGAAAGTGGCGGAACTCGCGCTGGCGGTGCAGCCGGACCTGACCATTATTGATGGACGAAAGGCTTTTATCTGCGGAGGGCCGGCAACAGGTGTGGTGGAAAAAGCCGGCGTCGTGTTGTGGGGCGAAAATCCTTTGGCGGTCGATGTGGAAGCGTATCGAAGGTTGTACGCTTTGAAGAGGGAATTCGATTGTCTGGAAGGATTCTCGGAGGATCCGTTTGAGATGCGTCAGTTGCAATACGCTCGTCAGATTGGTGTCGGAAACAAAGATTGGCAGGGATACCGCATTGTGGAAGCATAAAGGATATGAATTACCGCAGGATGTGCCTCTGATCGCCGGAGCGCTATTGCGGCTGATTTATTATGAGATGATGATTCACCGGAAACCGTTGCCGAATATTCTGGCCGGAATTCGTGAAATGGATAATGATATATCTTTTTCGCCCTTGCCTGAGGAAGCAATGGTTACACTGGACAAACTGTGGCGAGCCTGCGGTTTTTGGATGGCGCGGTTACTGCGGAATCCGCGTCCCTGTCTTCGCCGCTCTCTGGTTCTGTACCGCTGGTGCCGGAAACATGGCATAGACAGCAAATTGTTTGTGGGTGTGGGAAAAGATGGAGACATGCTGAAGGGTCATGCGTGGCTGCATGTGTACGGACAGGTATATCGGGAAGATCCCGTATCGCTGGAGAGCGAATATACGGTGATGCTGGAAGGCTGAGCGGCAAAAAAGAAAAGGAAGACAAACCCCATGCGATTTTTGTTCGTTACGCACGGCACGGAAGAAAAGAAGCTTCCGTTGCCTCATTGGATCCCGCTGGGATTCGCCTACATCGGCGCGCTGCTGAAACGGCATGGGCATGCCGTGCAAGTTTTTGATCGTTATGCCGCGATGGCCCGGTTCGGACTTGACAAGCAGAGGATCGATCAGGCGATGCTTAAAGCGGCAAAAACGTTTGCGCCGGATGTCGTCGGCTTGTCCACCGTTTCACCGATGATCTATGACACGGTGCATTGCGCGAAAATCCTTCGCGATGATTTTCAGGGCATCATGCTGGCGGGTGGACACCACGTGACGGCGCTCCCGCGGGTTACGCTGGAAAAGATTCCGGAACTCGACGGTGTAGGTGTAGGCGAAGGTGAAGATTCTCTGCTGGCGCTGGCTCAAGGGACAAAGCGAGATGACATCAGCGGAATCCTTTGGCGGCAAAATTGCGAAAACGGCCAGGATAAAGAAACGCGGCAGCCGTCTGAACCATGTTTGGGCCGCGTCCGGGAGCTTGATGGGCTGCCTTTCCCTGACTATTCATTGTTTGACACCGGATTTTATACGCGCCGCGCTTCAGCTGTTCTTCGCGGATTTCATCTGTCGACATTATCCATGCTGGGGTCAAGGGGATGCAGTTACCGCTGCTCTTTTTGCACCGAGTCGCTGATTTATGGCGGCGGAGTGCGTTTTCATAGCGTGGACTATATCACAGAAATGGTCGCAAGCACCCTGCGGCAATACCCGCAGGTCGAAGGCATCTATTTTCACGACAATGATTTTCTGATTGACCCGGTCAGAGTGGAGCATCTCTGCCGCCGCTTTATCGGGACGGGACTCGCAAAACGGTTTTTATGGGCGGTGCAGGCACGGGCGGACAGGCTGGAACCCGATTTGCTGCGGCTGATGCGGCAGGCGGGCTGCGTCCAGATCGAAATCGGCGTGGAAACCGCTCAGCAAAAAGATTTGGACGCTGTGCGAAAAGGCACAACGGTCAGTGTCAATGAGAGAGCTCTGCGGTTCTGCCGTGATGCGGGAATAACTGTCCACGCGAGTATCATGACGCGGACGGCGGGAGAGTCTCTGACGGACCTGGATGTGAAACTGAATTGGTTGAAGCGCCATAAGCCGGATACGTTCAGTTGGCATCCATTGCTGCGTCAACCGGGTTCCCTGTTATATCAAGAGACGGGAGAAAAATTTTTTGAAACGCAGGATTGGACGCGGGATAATGTGCGCGGCTTTTACGCGGCGGATATTTTTTCCGAAGTTACGCCTGAAGAGAGGAAACACTGGACACAGTCGCGGCTTGAACCGTTTTCGAGAAAGCATCACCGGCTCGCGCGATTGCGGCTGACGCCGATGCAAAGGTGGCCGCAAATGTTTTTTGACACGATATCGCGAAGGGTAAAAAATCGTATGGAGCAATTTTCGCGTTGACGCCCGAAAGAAGCCCGAATTTTCTTTACCCGCTTTGCTTTTCCGCTGTCCGGTTGTAAAATCTCGTAACTTGTTTGCAAAAAAGGTGTATAATAGGCCACTAATTCATTGGTGACGCATCTATTATTTTTAAGCAAAATTCTGTCAATGCAGCCGCGAAAGACTTGAGACACTATTAACAGTAACCGCAATAAAGACAGGAGGAAAAAATGAAGAAAATAATCACGTTGGTAATATCGTTAGTCATCATGGTTATATTCATAAGCGGATGTTTTATACCCTATGAAGAACGTGGCGGGGGAGATGGATATGACCGGGGCGATAGGTATGACCGGGGCGACAGGCATGATAGAGATGACAGGCATGACAGGGACAATAGGCATGATGGTGGTGATCGACATGATGATGGTGATAGAAACGGCATGGATCGCCGGTACTAAAAACTGCATCGCCGGCTTCAAGAGACTCGGCAAATCTTAAGAAAGGTTTCACACTTTCTCAATGCTTCCCGTTGAGAAAGGGTGAAAGTTAAATTTAGTGAGGAAAATTTTTATGACCGCGATAGACAGCAAACAAAAGATGCCGGATGATCTCAGGAGATGCGTGGAATTTCACGGGCATATCTGCCCGGGTCTGATCTATGGTTACCGGGTGGCAAAAGAAGCTATACGGCTGATGAATCTCAGGCGGGCTGTCGATGAGGAAGTGGTTGCCGTTTGTGAAAACGATTCCTGCGCCGTCGACGCCATTCAGGTTTTGCTGGGCACGGCGGCGGGCAAGGGCAATCTGATCATCAAAGATTTTGGAAAGAATGCCTATACGGTGCTGAACCGTGGTAAAAAACAGGCTTATCGTTTTTCCCGAAAGACGCGCTACGAATACGCGGGCAAAGACAAGCGCGAGTTTGACCGGCTGGACGCGGCTGTTGCCAATGGGTCGGCCTCGGAGGATGACCGGCGAAAGCTGAAGCGGTTGAAGATAGATGATCTGCTTGCGCGTCCCTTCGAAGAAATCTTTACCACGATGGAAGCGCCCTTTGCCGAGCCTCTCTATGCGCCGCTGGCGCCGTCGGAACCTTGCGCCGTCTGCGGTGAGATGACGATGGATGTAAAGAGGGTGAAGCTGAGCGATGGGCGGCAGGTCTGTATTCCTTGTTCGCAAAAAAGTTGAGCCCAGGACTTTTTAAAATCTATCAATCAACTCTTGGGCTACAGGCTATTTAAGAGACACCTGTTAAAGCAGTTTCCCAAAGACGGGATGTCTTCGGGCGGCCATGCGTACGATAATGCTTCCCATTTGAGCGTAGCTGATGCCGGCAATCTCGGCGGCGCAGGCCATGCTGGCGTCTGAGCTGATATCCGCGTTGGGATTAACATCCAGAACATAAAAGATATTGTCCCGCAGCCGTATGTCCATGCGGGCGTAATCCCGGCATCCGGTCGCGCGGTAGGCGTTGCCGCAAGCCTCTTCCAACGCCTTCTTTTCGTCATTCGTGAGCGGGGCGGGCAGCAGGGTTTCAATTTTTTCGTAATGTTGTGAACCGGGAATAAATTTTGCGTCATACGTGCAAAGCCTGTCCTTCATATTGCCGAAACTGGAAAAATCCATTTCCGCCGCCGGCAGCACCGTTAATTGATCGTTGCCCCAGACGGAAACATGGAATTCGCGGCCGTCTATAAAATCCTCCACCAGCGCCGGTTGGGAATATTGATTCAGAATAAAGGATATTCGATTTTTTAAATCCGGTTGATTCATTACCACGGATTCGGGTGTAATGCCCGCGGAGCAATGTTCGTTCTGCGGTTTGACAATCGCCGGAAATGTTTTCCAGTCCCGGATGTCCGGGGAATTAAAAATTTGCCAGGCCGGTGTGGGAATGCGGGCTTTATCCAGAATGACTTTGACGCGGTATTTATCATACGCGAGGGCCAGGGCTTCGGAGTTCGCGCCGGTGAAGGTATAACCCAGCATTTCCAGCTTTTTAATCACCAGCGACTCGCTGTTTTCAACGCCCGGAAGCCCTTCGCACCAGTTGAAAATAATATATTTGTCAGGATCAAAGGGACGAAGATGACCGGCAATATCATCATCCATGATGGGAACGGAAACCGTGGGGTGTCCAATGCCGGCAAGAGCATCATGAAGCTCTGTGGACAATCTGATCACTTCGTCTTTTTCGCTTTGCGTCCATTCCGGATTGACATTGTACAATAAAACCACCGGAATTTTTGCGGGCGCTACATCTAACGGCACGGTATCATCCTCTTTCATTAAAATCTGCAACTCAGAGTTGGACCTGATAAAACCAGTCCTCTGGAAAAAAGACTGTAAAGAAGCGATGCTTTTATGTCAATATAATATTGTATTGTTAAAATCTCTTCAGTCTTCACCGCTTTTTTTAACCTTGAACATAGAACATAGAACATAGAACTCTTTTCCTCTTTTCCCTTCACCTTTCACTCTTCACGGTTATCTACTTAACTACTTAATTACTTAAAACTTAAAACTTAAAACTGTCTTATTCCCCCTTCCCCTGTTTTTTTTGACATAGAACATAGAACTTAGAACCTTGAACATTTTTTCTTTTCCCATTTTATTCTTGCATTGTTTTCACGAAGTTGTATTATCTTGCGCATTCAATAAAAAAATAAATATTTACTGGGATAAGAAAATAAGACGTTATCCCTCGTTTCCCCAAAGGAGGACATATGCAGTACGAAAAATTGTTTTCGGAAGGCCGTATCGGTTCGGTGACATTGAAAAACCGCGTTGTCATGCCTCCGATGGAAGTAGGCATGGCCAATCCTGACGGCACGCCTTCGGAACAGCTGATTGCTTATTATGAAGAAAGAGCGCGCAACGGTTTAGGGTTGTTGATTACCGGCATCACGCGCGTCAATGGACGGCATGGCGCCGCTTTGCCGCGTCAATTGGCCATGACCAGCGACCGCCATATCGAACCCTTTGCCCGCATGGTCGAGCGTGTGCATGCGCACGGCACAAAAATTTTCTGCCAGCTCCATCATCCCGGCCGTCAGGGCATTTCACTGATGACTGAATTCTGGCCCATGATTGAATTCATCGGCCGCGTCTGGCCCGGCTATTGGAAATACTTCTTCAAGATCGTGCCGGCCATGGACAAATTCGCCAAAACCGGTCTGGTGCCTCCGGTCGTTGCGCCATCGGCCGTGGCCTGCGAACATTCCATGCAGAAAACGCGGGCGCTGATGAAATGGGAACTCAAAGGCCTGATCAAAGATTTCATCAAAGCCGCCCATCGTGTGCAGCAAACCGGCGCCGACGGTGTGGAACTGCACGCCGCGCACGGCTATCTCATCCAGCAGTTCTTGAGCCCTCACACCAACCGGCGCACGGACGAATACGGCGGTTCGCTGGAAAACCGCATGCGTTTCCTTTTGGAGATCATCCAGGGTATCCGCAATCAGTGCGGGAAAAATTTCCCGATAGCTGTGCGTCTGTCCGTTGATGAATACTATCGCTGTATCGATAAGCCCGGCCAGGGTATTGAACTGGCCGAAGGCATCGAGATGGCGAAGCGTCTGGAACAGGCTGGCATCGACGCCATTGATGTATCCTCCGCCAATTATGAGACCATGAACTACTGGCTGGAACCGATTTCTTACGAACCGGGGTGGCGCAACAATCTGGCCAAAGCCGTCAAGGAAAAAGTCAAGACTCCGGTACTGGCCGCCAATTTGATTCGCAGCGCCGATCAGGCTGAAACCCAGCTCAGGGGAGGATACCAGGATTTCGTATGCCTGGGAAGGCCGCATCTGGCCGACGCGGCCTGGTCGCGAAAAGTCAGCGAGGGTCGCGAACAGGACATCAAACGCTGTATCAGCTGTCTGTGGTGCTTTGAATCCCTGCTTATTAATGCTCTTGTCGGCATGCCGCTCGAATGCGCTGTTAACCCGCGCCTCGGCCGTGAAAGCCAAACAGCCAACCCTCTGAAAAATGGCGCAGGCCGTGTGATCGCGATTATCGGGGCAGGGCCGGCGGGACTTTCCGCAGCGGAAATTTCCGGATTGCGCGGATTCAAACCAATCGTTTTGGAAAAGAACGCTTTTGTCGGCGGCCAATTACAATTAGCCAACAAGCCGCCCAAAAAAGAAAAAATCAATTGGTGCTTTACCGATCTGCACAATGCCGCCGTGAAAAACGGGGCCGAGATCAGATTCAATACCGAAGCAACGCCGGAAGCCATCAAGGCTCTTAACCCTTATGCGGTTATCGTTGCCACGGGCGGCAACTCCGTCATCCCGCCCATCGAGGGAGTCAAACAGCCGCACGTCTGCACCGTTACGGAAATCCTGAACGGCACCGTAAAACTTGAAGGCAAGCGGGTGGCCGTTATCGGCTCCGGCCTGACGGGTCTGGAGACCGCGGAAAAACTGGCCGAGGACGGCAATCAGATTATCGTCGTGGAAATGCTCAGCCAGATCGGACCGGACGCGTTTGGACAGAATTTGGACGATATCCTTCCGCGGTTAAAAGAGTATAAAGTTGATTTCATTGCCGGCCATAAACTGATCAAGATTACTGAGAACAGCATTATCATGGAAAATACATCGAGCAGGCGGCAAAGTGAAGAAAATATAGATAACGTTGTTCTTTCTGTGGGCGTGAAAAGCAATGATAAACTGGCCCAAGAACTCCAGCCACACTTTGAAAGACTTTACACCATCGGTGATGCCCGTAAAATTGGCCGCATCGCGCAGGCCGTGCGTGACGGTTTCGATACCGCCTGGAACCTGGTTTAGTGCAGTATTAAAAGACAAAAAAATGTAATTCCCGCGCAGGCGGGAATCCGGAAAACCTCCTCTCCCTTGAGTGCAGAGGCCTATCGTGATTGACACCTGCAACAAGATACCGTCTGGCTGAGCCTGAATCAATTGGCTGATTTATTCGAACGAGATAAGTCAGTTATATCTCGTCATTTACGCAATGTTTAAAGTGAAGTTGAACTTACTCGGAAGGCAACTGTTGCATTTTTTGCAACAACTGCCTCTAACCGGGCGCTGTCCCTCGTTTCTGTCCCCCGCTCCTTTACAAAAGGCGGGCATTAAAAACTTTACAATTGGTGGCGCCGCGGAATAGTAAACACATCTTTCTTCCCTCCCTTGAGGGGAGGGATTGAGGGAGGGTGAATCTTCAATTGATAGCTGCGCGGGATTTGGGATAGAAAAATTAGCTGACAAAAGAAATATTTCATGATATTATCTTTGTAAATTGTAACGCAAGGTGACAATATGCAAAGATATATAGAACGAAGCAAAGCCGGTGAAATACAAAATTCTTTGCAACATAATCCGGTTACAGCACTGATTGGTCCGCGTCAATGCGGCAAATCAACACTGGCGCGTCACATTCTGCAGAAAAATAAAGAGGCCCTCTTTCTTGATCTGGAACTTCCGTCGGACATGCGCAAGCTTGCCGATGCGGAATTATTTCTTGGAGAACACACCCGGCAATTAATCTGCATAGATGAAGTACAATTACGGCCTGATCTCTTCCCGCTTTTAAGAGCGCTAATAGACAAGGACAGGCGACCGGGGCGATTTCTTGTCCTGGGCTCCGCATCGCGTGATCTTATCAGGCAGGGCGGTGAAACGCTTGCCGGACGCATCCACTACATTGAACTGACGCCTTTTACCTGGTCGGAACTTCAGAACGATAAAAGCGATAAGAATCGTGATTTTAATAAACATTGGTGGCGAGGAGGTTTCCCGCCCGCGTTTCTCGCGCGGGAAGACGCGCAAAGCGATGCATGGCGAAGAGATATGATTCAGGATTATTTGAGCCGCGACATTCCATCCTTTGGCTTTACCATGCCTATGCCGGTTATGTCGCGCTTTTGGAAAATGATCGCGCACTATCACGGCTGCATTTTTAATGCTTCGAAAATAGGTCAATCAATGGACATATCCCACAACACCGTTCGCAAATATCTTGATATTCTGGAGCAGACCTTTATGGTGCGCGTTTTGCCGCCATTGGAGATCAACCTGAAAAAACGCCTGGTCAAATCACCCAAGATATATCTTCGCGACAGCGGGCTTTTACACACCATTTTAGAGATTGACAGCATGACAGAGCTTTACGGGCATCCTGTATTCGGAGCATCATGGGAAGGCTGGTGTATTGAACAAATTATTGCGGCGTTACCCCTATGGCAGCCTTTTTTCTATAGAACATCATCAGGCGAGGAAATTGATCTTGTTTTAGTCCGGGGGAAAAGACGCCTGGCAATTGAGATCAAGGCCTCCCTGACGCCGCATCTTTCCCGGGGATTTGCCGACACAGTCAAAGCATTGAAGCCGGAGCGGGCCTGGGTTGTCTGCCCCATGACGGATACCGGCTACCCGATTAACAGTGGCGCGCGCGTACTGGGAATTAAAGAGAGCTTAAAAGAATTGGGGGCGATTTGAAACACACAAGAAGACAAAAGAAAAACACCGACGAAAGTGAAAAAGACAGAGCGCTGTCCCTCGTTTCTGTCCCCCGCTGGCGGGGGTGTCGCGTGGCGACGGAGGTGGACTTTTCTTAACTACTTAATTACTTAAAACTTAAATCTTAAAACTGTTTTTTTAACCTTGAACCTAGAACATAGAACTTAGAACATAGAACTTAGAACTTAGAACAGTTTTTCTTTTCCCCATTCACACTTCACTCATCACTCTTCACTCTTCACATTTCTTTACTTAACTACTTAAATCTTAATTACTTAAAACTTCTTTTCTCTTTTCCTCCTTGACACACAAGTTGTTGTTCTTTATTATTCGAAAAGCAATTCTTACAAATAAAGATCCACACCAACACAATATCAATGTTTTAAATAATAAAATAAGGGGGTACGTTTATGGACGAACAACAAGTTATGTCTCCAGCTTTAAAAGTAACCGGTCAAATGATTGATTATCTGCGTTCGACAAAGATGTGGACAAAATTTTTATCCATCATGGGTTTTATCATGGCCGGGTTCATGGTGCTGATGGGAATATTTATAATGTTGGCAAGCAATTTATTACCGACAGAAGGAAGTGCCAAGATTCCGCCTTTTATGGGGCCAATTTATATACTATTTTCGTTTTTTTACATCATTCCGTCAATATACCTTTTCAAGTACTCCTCAGCGCTCAATCGTTACCTGAACAATAAAATGGAATCTGAAATGGCATCGGCACTTTCCTACCAGAAATCATTCTGGAAATTTCTGGGAATAGTTTGCATCATTGGAATCACACTCATGGTTGTCGGCATCATTGCGGCAATTGCAATTCCATTGATGCTAAAACATTAGTGACACTCGTTGAGAACAAGCTTAGCGCACTGATCCTCTTTTCAAGGGGAAAATTATGAAAAAAAGTTATATTATTTTTATTGTCGCTGTTTTCATTTTGTCCGGCGCAGGAATTTATATCTATCTTGGTTTTCCAACGGTTCGTGTTCCCCTAACCGCGGAATTAATAATGCTCGGTGACCTCAACGAAGATAATCGTTGGAATAAACAAGATGAGGAAATTCTGATTAAGTTTGTGCGTTCTCCTCATGATTATTCAGACCGTATAGCTTTTAAGATAGATGTAAATCACAATGGCCTTATTGACAATGAAGATATCCTCATCCTTCAGCAGCTTTATAAAGTTGAAAATCCTTATCAGGCGGCCGACAGTTTTAATAAAGGCAGTGAAGCCTACCCGCGTGCGCGTGAACTTTTTAAATATCATCCCAGGAACGAATATCTTCAACGCCCCGTTTTTACTTTACCCAATATTATACCAAACGATTCGCCCCTCAGTTTCTTATCGGGCATAATCAATGATTCATATTCACCTTATCAGTTGGAATTAGTACGAGAAATATATGATGAAGCCGTCAGGTTTAGTATTGCTTATGAAAAAAGAAAGGATTTCTTAGAACCTGTAGAAATTGAGTATCTGAAAGGTAAAACAAAACTCTGCAAGACTCTTTTAGAAAAAGGTCAATTTTTCAATTTACTGCTGGAAGTTATCAGCCTC
This sequence comes from Deltaproteobacteria bacterium HGW-Deltaproteobacteria-13, assembly GCA_002840555.1. GTDB lineage: Bacteria > Desulfobacterota > Syntrophia > Syntrophales > Smithellaceae > Smithella. The sequence continues at coordinate 22,951 of PHBJ01000010.1, read as the reverse complement.
ACTGAGGATGCCGAAACACTTTTCTATAATCAACAAACACCATTCATTCAAAAAATTCTATATTTTAGAGATCATCTTCGTTCGTTGTTGAAATCCGAAACTTTTAGAGAATTCAAAGGCGGCAAAGAGAATGCTGACAAGATTTTTAAACAAATAGATCAATATATCAGTTCGGACTTATCCATGGACCTCCGGTTGGAAAATCTCTCTCCTCCGCGAGATTTATTAAAACTCGAGAATTATGCCGATCGGATTAAATGGCAATATTACAAGTCAACAAACAAAAAAAATGATTTCGAGCGATTGGTGCTATACGCGCAATATGATCGTCGTTATCTCCGCGCAGTTTCCAAGACCACAAGAAAACTAACTGATGTCACAGTTGAAAACCATAATCTTCCGATGATTCTATTATTTCGCAAAGCCCTGCAAATAAAAAATAATGACAAACTGGCCGCTGTCGGTCTTTTGGATGAGGCTATTCGAATACCTTTTGGATGGGTTCATTCCATTCCTAAAAATTTGCTTCCCTCGTCCATTGCATTGGAAAACTTTCTCCTCCCCGGCAACAAGGAAGATAGTTCAGACAAGAGCCGGCATTGGAATGTGTTCGGAGGCATTAGTCTTTATAAATCGCCTGAAGAATCATTGAAAATTGCTCTTGCCCGCGAAGTTCAGGATGCCAAGTTGGAAAACTATTCACCTGAATCCATGCGGGAATTTGTCCGTGATAGTATTGCTAATATAAATGGTATTTATTATGTGGTCTCCATGCGAGATCAAAAATATTAAATATATATGTTGTTCTTAATTCATTAGGTCAAAGATCTGCCGCGACGGGGGTGGACTTTTCTTTTCCCCCTTCACCCTTCACGTTTCTTTTCTTAACTACTTAATTACTTAAAACTTAAAACGGCTGTTTCTTCACTTAATTACTTTAAACATTTTTCCTGGATTCCCGCCTGCGCGGGAATGACAGAGGAGGTTTTTCCATTCACTCTTCGCCCTTCACGGTTATTTCTTAACTACTTAATTACTTAAATCTTAAAACTGTCTTATTCCCCCTTAAATCTTCCCTTGACGTAGAAGGCCGACAGTTTTATATTTCTACATTCCATTCCTACACAAAAGAGGGAGTTCTTATCAAACTATGAGCTTGCCGATTCGCAGAACAGGACTAAACCGGGAGACGCCTTTTTTCTTCTTGTGTTCGCAATGTCTTCTTTGCTGCCGCCACAAGAAAATCCAGGTCAACCCTTACGAAGTCGCGCGTCTTGCCGCCAACCGGGGCCTGTCCACTGCCGGGTTCATTGACCGCTACACCCACGACAGCGGAACCGTTCTGAACTGGGAAGAAGACGGCGCCTGCGTCTTCCTTGATGCCAGGGGATGCGGCGTTCATCCTGATCGCCCGCTCGTCTGCCGTTTATACCCGCTGGGCCGTCACGTTCTGGCGTCGGGAGAGGAAACCTTCTCCGAGATCGAGCCGGATCAGGATTGTAAGGGTGTTTATAGCGATAACGGCGTGATTACGGCGTATCTCGACGCGCAGGGCGCCCGTCCTTTCATGGATGCCGCCGACAAGTATCTCGATCTACTTTGGAAACTGTGCCATATACTGGAAGAAGAGGCGGCTGAACCGGAGAAACAAAATGCCATCGTCAGTGTGATTCAGAATTTTGCCGGCGGTGAACGCCATGGGGACATCGGATTTGCCGATGTGGATGCCATTGCAGCCGCCTTCTGCGAAAAGCTGAATATATCGATACCCGAAAGTATAGACGATAAAATGTTAATCCACATTCAGGCTGTTGAAGCCTGGGCCAACAACTCGGAAAGGAGACAAGACCATGAAACAAAAAAAACAAGACAAATCACAGCCAAAGGCTCCCGAAAAAAGCCCCGTCATGAAAGCCATTAGCGTCGCTACCGTTGTTGCCTCTCTGGGGACTTCCCTGGGCGTCAACGTTACCGATCTTATTGCGGCGGAATCAAAAACGCCTGTTCGCGGCGAAGCGGTACAGCATAAAACTGCGATGCCATTGGATTGGGCAAATATGAACGCGTCCCAGATAAAGCTCTCCGAGCAGATTAAAATGTTTGAGTCATCTCAGATTAAATTTTGGAACCAGATCAAAGGGGAATCACGTCAGGGGAAATTCGACGCGACGCAGCACAAGAACTGGCAGGCGAATGAACATAAGCTTGCCGATCAGATCAACAACCTGAAGGCTAATGAATACAAGTTGTCAAACCAGTTTAAATTCTTGAGGTCGAACGTACATAAGGTTAATCAGGCCGATCAGGTCAAGCTCAACGGCCTTGAGGCAGACGAACTGAAACTGGCGAATCAGATCAAGATGCTTGACGCCAACCAGCATAAGCTCGCGGATCAGATTAATTCACTTCAGTCGAAACAGCTTAAATACTAATGAGACTCGTTGAGATCGAATGAAGTGATGATCGGAACGTCTTCCCCCTTTCCTAAAGGGGAAGTGAGGGGGATTTGAAAAATCCACCCTAACCCTCCTTTAAGAAAGGAGGGAACTATCAAGGCGGTTTTCCCCGGCTGATGCCGGGCTGCAAGATCCATACTCCTAATCAGGAAGGTTTATTCATGAAATATATTGGAAGAGATCCTAAAGAGAAAATCATCTCCAGATTTTCAAAACATGTTTCCTCGGGGAAAGCCGAATTTTTCAAAAGTGTGGACATTGACTTTGTCTTCGGAAAGAGAGAAGGGCCTTATGTCTGGGATGCCTCGGGCGAGAAGAGGCTGATCAACTGCCATTGCAACGGCGGTGTTTTTAATCTGGGGCACAGAAATCCGCAGATCATTCAGGCGCTGATCGAATCGGTGGGCGAACTCGACATTGGCAATCATCATTTCATCAGCGAGCAGCGAGCAAGGCTGGCCGAGCGTTTGGCCGCGCTCTCGCCCGGAGGCCTGAACTATACCGTTTTCGGCGTGGGCGGCGGCGAGGCCATCGATCTGGCCATCAAACTGGCCAAAGGCTATACCGGACGGACGAAGATCCTATCCGCGACCGGCGGATATCACGGCCATACCGGGCTTGCGCTGGCCACCGGCGATGAACAATACCGCGCGCCGTTCGGACCCAATATGCCCGGCTTTGTCCAGGTGCCCTTCAACGACCGGGAAGCTCTTGCCAAAGAGCTTGATGAAACAACCGCCGCAGTCATCTTTGAAACCATTCCCGCGACCTACGGCATGCCCGTTCCCGAAAAAAGTTTTTACCCTTTCGTCAAAGCCCTTTGCAAAAAGAAAGGCGCACTGCTGATCATTGACGAAGTGCAGACCGGGCTGGGCCGTACAGGCAAATTCTGGGGAATCGAACATTTTGAAACAACCCCCGACATCATGGTGATTGGAAAAGGACTGTCCGGCGGCATTTACCCGATGAGCGCAACGTGCTTCAACGACGAACTGCAAACCTTTTTCCACAAAAATCCGTTTATTCATATTTCCACATTCGGCGGCGCGGAAGTCGGCTGCCCCGTGGCCATGAAAGTGCTGGAGATCACAGCCAGCCCCGCGTTTCTGGAACATGTCAACGAACTTGCCGCCTTCTTCAAAAAGAGCTTCGAAGAGCTCCGGACAAAACATCCTGAAATCCTTGTCGGCTTAAGACAGCTCGGGCTGATGATGGGCATCGAGATGGTCAACGACCTCTGCGGACCCGTGATGACCAAAGTTGCCTACGATCACGGCATCCTGAGCATTTACGCGAACAACAACAAAACCGTAAGCCAGCTTCTGCCGCCGCTGAATATCGAAAGATCCGTGGCGCAGGAGATTATTGAAAGACTTGACCTTGCCATCACGGACACCAAAAGGTTTCTTCAATTATGCTGAAAGACAAAATTGACGCCGGACTTCTGGAAGGATTTGAAGCGGGGCTGGACCCGCAGAACCCCGATTGCAGCAAAATACCCGCAAGGATCATCGGCTATGGCGAGATGAGCACCATCTTCATCATCAACCATCCCGGCCAGGAAAATATTGCCTACAAACGCATGCCGATCTTCCGGTCGCTGGATGAAATGGAAACCTATGAACGCCTGTTCGCGGAATATACCGCGGAACTGGGCGGAATCGGCATCCATGTTCCGGAATCCTCATCGGCAAGAGTGACTCCCGGCAAAGGCAACAGCGTCATTTATGTGGCGCAGGAGAAGCTTCCCCCGACGTCCATCGGCAATGCGCTGATTCAGCGGCTTGATGAAAATTCCGTGCGCCTGCTTTTTTTGTGCGTGCTTCTAGACCTCAGGAAAGTGTTTGCGTCCAATCGGGAGCGGCCGTCGCTTACGTTCGGGATCGACGGCCAGATATCCAACTGGGCAGTTAAAGATTATCAGGAAGGCAAGCCGGTTACCGAAAAAACAGAACTCTTTTATATCGATACGGGTACGCCGCTCATGCGCAAAGAAGGCATCGAACAGCTGAATCCGGAACTGTTTCTCCGGAGCACGCCGTCATTTCTGGTCTGGCTGATTCGGTTGTTTTTTCTCGAAGAAGTCATGAACCGCTACTATGATTTCCGCAAAGTGACGATTGATCTGATCGCCAATTTTTACAAAGAACAGCGCCCGGAATATATTCCCATGCTCATCGCCGCGGCCAACAGTTTCTTTGCCAATGAGGGCGCGCAATTCGGCATTGCCCCGATCACCGAAAAGGAGATTGTTTCCTATTACAAGGAAGACGCTCTGATATGGAGAGTATATCTGGCCTTTCGAAAGATTGACCGTTTTCTGCATCTGAAAATCCTCCGCAAGCCCTACGTCTACATCCTCCCCGGAGAAATAAAAAGATGATAAACACAATCCTTAAACTCCCCCTTTTCTAAAGGGGGATTGAGGGGGATTTGAGCATTACGCAGCGCAGCGAATGGGGGTAGGGAATAGTGAACTCCTTTGTCATTGCGAGGAGCGCCTTGCGCGCCGTGGCAATCTTTCTTTTGTCATACCGGCGAAGGCCGGTATCCATTTTCTTCACCATTCCCTCGTTTTTTAACATAGAACCTTGAACATAGAAAGTAGAACTATTTTTTCATTCACACTTCTCTTTTTCCCATTTTATTCTTGCAATGTATTTTGAAAGTTGTAATATCTGACAAATTTCATAGAAAATTAAATATCTACTGGAAGCAGAAACCCTTTTCTCATTTTTGGATTGATAAATGAATCGAGCTTACTATTCGGCGACCATTAAAGATTTTCTCAATACCTCTCCTGAAGAAATAATTGGGAAAATAGTGCTGCAAAACGAATTTCCCTTGGAACAAACTCAAAAGGATGCTTGGTTTGCAGAAGTCATCATTTTGAAGGAAGTTTTATCTCCTTACAAAGGATCAATTTATTTTGAATATTCAATCCCTCGCATGGGGCAGCGAATTGATGTGGTGCTTCTAATTGGGGCAGTTATCTTTATCCTTGAATTCAAGATAGGTGAAAAAGAATACAACGCCAATGCAATAGATCAGGTTATGGACTATGCTTTAGATTTAAAGAATTTTCACGAATCAAGTCATGAACAATTCATTGCTCCAATTCTAATCGCAACAAAAGCGAAAAGCAGCTATTCGACTATCGCAGCAACACCACAAAACGACAAGTTACTCATACCTATCAGGAGTAATATTGGATTGCTGGGCGAAATAATTGAAGATGTGTTGTGCTTTAGTGAAGGAAACGAGATTAACCGAACCCAATGGGAGCAAGGGCGATATTGCCCGACTCCAACAATAATCGAAGCAGCAATGGCGCTATACAACAATCATTCTGTTGAAGATATATCACGTAGTGATGCCAGCGCGATCAACCTCAGTCAAACATCAGAGGCTGTATCTGCCGTTATTCGTTTCTCAAAAGAGAATTCTCGCAAATCTATTTGTTTCGTAACCGGTGTCCCCGGTGCGGGAAAAACATTGATCGGACTTCATATAGCAACTACACATATTGATAAAGCCAATGATCTTTACAGCGTTTTTCTTTCTGGCAATGGTCCCCTTGTAGCAATTTTACGCGAAGCGTTGGCGCGTGATAAAGTTAAACGAGAAAAAGCTAAGGGAGGTAAAATAAAGAAAGGCGTGGCCATGAGTGAAGTTAAGATGTTTATCCAGAATGTACACAACTTTCGTGATGAATGTCTTGTTGATCTAACATCAGCACCTATCGAGCATGTTGCTCTATTCGACGAAGCGCAGCGTGCTTGGAATTTAGAACAGACCTCAAATTTCATGAGTCGAAAAAAGAATAGGCATAATTTTATTCAGTCTGAACCAGAGTTTCTGATGTCATGTCTTGATCGACATAAAGATTGGGCTGTGGTTGTGTGCTTAGTTGGCGGTGGACAGGAAATAAATACTGGAGAAGCAGGAATTAGCGAATGGATCCAATCACTGGAACGTTCATTCACTGATTGGGATATTTATATTTCTGATCGGCTCACCGATAGCGAATATAGCGCAGGAGAAGTGTTGCAAAAATTAAAGTCGCGCCCCAATGTAAAATACAATGAGTCATTACATCTTGCTGTTTCAAACCGTTCTTTCCGCGCGGAGGATGTTTCTCTACTTGTGAAACAAGTGCTTGATCGCAACATTGATGAGGCAAAAAATACACTCGAAAAAGTTAGAGAGAAGTACCCAATTGTAATCACTCGTGATCTTACCAAAGCGCGACAATGGCTAAAGCAACAAGCACGTGGCACAGAGCGATATGGAATTGTTGTTTCATCGCAAGCCGAGCGGTTAAAACCACATGGAATATTTGTAAAGGCACCAATGAATCCCGTGCATTGGTTCCTTGAAGAGAAAAAGGATGTTCGCTCCTCATATTACTTGGAAGATGTAGCTACTGAATTTGACGTGCAAGGGCTAGAACTTGATTGGGTATGCGTGACATGGGATGCTGATTTTAGATATACTGAAAAAGGTTGGCAGCATTGGTCATTTGTTGGAAATAAATGGAAGCATATTAATAAAGATGAAAGGCAAAACTATCAGAAGAATGCTTATCGCGTACTTCTAACACGTGCTCGACAAGGAATGGTGATTGTTATTCCCCCAGGTGATATAGAGGATTGGACCAGATCACCAAAGTTTTACGATCCAACTTTTGAGTATCTAAAAGACATAGGCTTTAATGTGATTTAAAATGAAAACTGGAAATAATCCGGGACGGTTCTATTTAATTACAATACAAGACCAAAATTATTATAACGCAAACACAGATGGGGGTGCTTCTGGATGTTCTGCGAAAGAAATAGAACGAGATCACGCGCGATAGGGAAGGCATTGCTGGAAACAATCATAGAGTATTGTGGTATTATTTGCTGTCTTTGGTTAATTTGCGTTATTCGCTGAGACATGAGGACTTAGTCATGAATATATTTAGAACTATAGCATCAGGTAAACATGCATTTCGGGAAGAGTTTGTTTCTGCTTTTCTGGCATACCTTCTTTCTCCCAAAATGGATCATGGTCTAGGTTTCACTGTATTATCTCGATTATTGACGCATGTGGCAGAAAAGAATCAAGCTAAGCCATTAAACGAATTGGCTTCCCAATTTAAAAGTAGGCTATGGGAAAACATTTTTGCTGCAGACATTTCCTTTCCGGTTGTTGAACTTGAATTTTCTTATCAAGGTGGTTTCATTGACGTTGTTATAAAAATTGATAATTGGTTCATCATGATTGAAAACAAAATTATTCAGTCTTCAAAGAGGGAAAACCAGATCAAGGAGCAATATAAAGGTCTGCAAGATGTCCTGCATAATGAGGCTATACGTAATCGTGAATTTGGAGAGAATTATCGGATATTGATTATTTACCTGGTGCCAGCAACTCAATCTGAAGGTGGCTGGTCTGTGTCACCAAGCTTCTACAATGAAATAGATAAAGTTGAACTTCGTGAAAGCGACTTCAAAGCCTTGGTGTCCTGGCAGCCAGCAACAGATGAGACGGTTGCTACCGTATCAATCATATCAATCATACGGGAAATTTTGAGCGATGAGGCAAATGGGATGATTGCCCCAATTAATATGGAGGTGCGACATGCCCTCCTATCACTTGTCGATTTTGCAATCGGTGAATTCCAAGGTTTCTATTATGAAAAAGCTGCTGTCAAGAAAAATGGAAGCCCCAAACACAAGGTTGCTGATGTGTTAAAAATGTCTGGTGATTACTATGTTGGCATACAGTATGGGCGAGGTGGTGTTGTGGATAATGGATGGAAGAATCCTGAGTTCTTGAATACTGAAGTGACTTTGTCGGAAGAAAGCAGGGGGTGGCAGTATTTGCCGATTGAAGATTTTATTGTGTTAGTCAAATGGAGCATTGATCCTTACAATCAAACGCTTGAGAAACTTACTTGGGCTAACAGCCCTTTTGCTACCAAAAACCTTTACAGAGTGGCCAAATATGGGAAGCCCAAAATGTACATTGGTATAAAGGGCGGATTAAAAGCACTACAGGACATGACACCGGAACAAATACGCGAAAGGACAGTGTGGCAGTTGAGTTCGGCAAAGAAGAGTTCGGAATGGATGACCTGTGAAGATTTTTTCACTACACTCGAGGCCAAAGGGATTTCATACGAGTAAAGATTAAAAGACGCCTGAGAATAATCGGCGACGGTTAAAGGTGGATGGAAAGATTGTTCAACGTTCTAAGTTTAAGGTTCAAAGTTAAAAGATTAGGGGATTAGGCTGAAGGCCGAAGACTGAAGTCATCTACATGGGAATTGTAGTCAAATTTTTATCCTTGCATAAAAAAAATCGGTGACGGTTCTATTTAATTTCACATTTCTTTTTGCAAGGCACGTTTTTTAATTGTTTCATGCAAAAAATAGGGTGCACGGCGCTTGATGAGGACAAAATTTCCCAAGAAATATATAACTACCCAAACAATCGGGAATATCGGATTATTTTACGTTTGCTATGAACTGTCATTGTTTGGATGGAATGTTCTGCCAACATCGCGCAATGCTAAAGGTGTTGATATAATAATATTTAGCCAAAATGCGTCTCGGAAACTTTCTATCCAAGTAAAAACACTATCCAAAAGAAACCCTGTACCATTGGGAACAAACTTAGATAACTTTTTTGCAGATTATGTTGTAATTTGTGTTCGCAATTCCTCCAATGAACCTGTTTGTTATGTAATGACACCGGGCGAAGTGAGAGACCTTGCACATAAAGGAGAGAAGGACGGGAAAGTTAGTTATTGGCTCCAACCGCGTGCATATGAAAATGATAAATATAAGGAAAATTGGAAAAGAATAGGACATGGCGTTCAGTATAATTAATGGGCGGAAGGCTGAAGACTGAAGGGGACTGGATTCCCGGCAGGGAAATAGGGTCAAATCTTTATCCTTGTAATAATCGGGGACGGTTCTATTTAAATGTTCAGATACGGTGCGTGGTTAATGATTGAAGAGAATGGTCAAATCTTTATCCTTGCATAACAGACAGCTTATATTATATTTTAAGCAATGAAAAGAATCTGCTTATCAATAATCATTTGTCATGTAGCTTTTATCTTTATGCTATCGGCACAGGTTTCGCGCGCGGCTGATGTGTCGCGCACACCCAAAAGCCGGACTCAGCTTTCGCCTGCAACATCTGCTAAATCTCAGCAAATGAATACACCTGCTTTATCTGGGCAACGGCAGCAAAATCTGCCGGCCAGTATTGTCACACCATCGCTCATTGTAACGGGTGACGCGCAAGCGATACAGAAACTTCCATCCACGATAAACACCGCACCGCTGCTGGTGACGGGAGATGCCGGGGCAATTCCAAAACTTCCCGCGAAAATTAATACGGCACAACTCCTGGTAACCGGCGTCGCCGTCGGTGATGTGCCAAAGTTTCCTTTATCGATATCTACTCCCGGCATTGTTGTAACCGGGATTGGTCAGTAACTTTTATTGAAAATTGGAGGACAGTATGAAAAGCAGACGAAATGGATTTTTCTTACTCATAATATTTCTGGTTTTGTTTGGCGCGAATACCGCCATTGCCGACCAGACAATAATGTTTAAAGTGCCGGTGAAACTCAACAACCTTTATGCGGATGTTAAATCGTTTTCTGCGTCATGCAAAGTCACAAAAGCCGATAACCCGAATACTCTGTGGACACATGGAAGAACGGATATCAATGTAAGCAAGAACTATGACGGGATCGTAGATGTTCCGGTGACGGTTCCGGACAGCATAGCCTCAGAAATGAATTATTGGGTTTGTGAAATAGCTCTGTTTCACACCAGTGCGGCAAGCGGCTGCACGCCCAAGGTTGATGCTTCGACGAGCGCTTGCAAGGCCAAAGCCGGTACACAACTGGTAACCAGGGTTGAGGGTCCGCTACCAAGAACTTCATCATCCGTTCCGCAGCTGCAAAAAAATAAAGTAATAAAATGAAAAACGCTTAGAAAGAACTGTTTTAAGTTCAAGGTTGAAAGATTAGGGGATTAGGCTGAAGACTGAAGGCTGAAGGGAAAAAGAAACAACTGTTCAATGTTCTAAGTTCTAAGTTCTATGTTTAAGGTTGAAGGGAATTAAGGACTGGATTCCGTCCTTCGACGGAATGACAGGTAGTGGGGAGATTATTATGAAAAATCTAAATTATATGAGCATTGCTGAAGATGCCATGAGCAAAATCAAAAAAGGAGATAATTTATGAAGCAAATAATTGTTCTTTTTTTTCTGCTTTTCTTTTGCGTAATAGCTCAGGCCGCCGATAAAGTCCCGATGAACACGGGGCAGCCTATAAAACCGCAAATACGTGCTGTTGCACCGTCAGATATTAAAATTCTTGGTTCCATGATCGCCAGAGGCGAATCAAAAGAAGCCATTCTGGGGAAGTGGAAAGCCATGCTTGTCGGTACAAATGATCGAAATCTGGATATCAATACCCTTGTTCAGTCAGTTATGCGAGCGTCCTACCAGCAACAAAAAGAGGATCTCAATAAATTGAAAGATAAAGTCCAATATTTTAACGAGACGAAAAAAAAGATCAGAGATGAACAGGACAAAACTCGCAAAGCAAAATTTACCCCCGGCTCTGCACCAATTATCAAGATGAACATAGCGACAGGAAAAGGAACTCCGATAATAATATCTCCACAGAATGGCGGTATTGTAAAAACCGAACAGGAGCGGCAGGTCTATCTGCGATACCTACAAGACAAGTTAAACGCTGTTGGCGATGACGCTCAACTGGCCAATATTGCTCTTCAGAATGCGTTGCAGCAACAACAGCAGATTTTAAATATGATATCGAATGCGAGCAAGCTCCTGAGCGATACAGCTATGAACACTGTAAGGAAGATAGGAGGATAACAAAATTTGAAAGTCAAGGGGACGGTTAAAGGGGGATGGAAAAGATAGTTCTACGTTCTAGGTTCAATGTTCTAAGTTAAAAAAACCAGTGAATGGGGAATAGGGGCTGGTGAAGAGTGAAGAGTGAAAAAAATCGGGGACGGTGAAGGGAAAGATTGTTCAAAGTTCTAAGTTCAATGTTAGAAAAACAGATTTAAGATTTAAGATTTAAGATTTAAGATTTAAGTAGTTAAGTAGTTAAGTAGTTAAGAAAAGAAACGTGAAGAGTGAAGGGAAAAGATAGTTCTAAGTTCAATGTTCTAGGTTCTATGTTAAAAGGAAATCATAGGAAACGGTTCTATTTAATTACAATACAAGACCAAAATTATTATAGCGCAACAACAGACTGGGTGATTCTGGATGTTCTGTGAAAGAAATAGGATGAAATAATCATGAATGGTTTTGTCTGGAATGTTGATCCCGATATTTTTGTTATCGGTCCTATCCATCTTAGATATTACGGAATTCTTTTGGGCATCACCCTTGTGGTTGGCTATTATTTTTTCCAGAAGCAGATGAAGAAATACGGGTATTCCGAACAGGTATCACTTGATTACTTGTTTTGGGGAATGCTGAGCACGTTCATCGGGGCAAGGCTCGTCCACTGTTATTTTTACGAGACATCGCATTTTATTTATTATCCGCTAGACGTATTCAAGATCTGGAAAGGCGGCATATCGAGCCACGGCGCTACGGTGGGCCTTTTTATTTCGGCTATCTGGTTTGCCAGGTCGCGTAAAATTCCGTTTGCGATCCTTGGCGACGGAATAGTTTTCGCGGCGGCCCTAGGCGCCATACTTTTCCGGATAGGCAACTTCATGAACAGCGAGATTGTCGGACGGGTTACGACCGTGCCGTGGGGTGTTCATTTCATGCGTTACACCGATCACGGCTTGTATCTGCGGCATCCTTCACAGCTTTATGAAGCGGCCGGCGGTCTGATCGTTCTTTTATCGCTGTTCGCGGTTGAGTATTTCCTCAAGGGGAAAAAGCGGCCAGGGCTATTTTCCGGTGTTTTCCTGATCGAGTATTTTACGTTCCGGTTCTTTGTTGAATATTTCAAAGAGTTCCAGATTGATCCGAACAATACCTTTCCGCTGACAATGGGACAGTGTCTCAGTATTCCGTTTGTGGTAATCGGCATATTCATTTTGATTTACTCTCTTCGTCTTAAACCGGAAGCTATAGAATCAATGGTTGTTAAAGAGATTCCTGAAAAGACGGAATCAAAAAAAGCTTCAGCTAAAAAAAAGAAAACCATGGAAAAACAGAACAAAAGGGAAAAGAAGTTTTAAGTAATTAAGAAGTTAAGTAGTTAAGAAAAGAAACAAAAGTTTTAAGATTTAAGTAATTAAGTAGTTAAGAGAAGAAATGTAAAAAGTGAAGGGTGAAAGAAACAACAGTTCTACGTTCTATGTTCAATGTTAAGAAAAGATAGTTTTAAGTAGTTAAGGGTTAAGTAGTTAAGTAAAAACTGTGAAGAGTAAAAAGACAGTTCTAAGTTCAATGTTTGGAAAAGCCTGTGGATAGTGAATGGTGAAGGGTGAATGGAAAAAACCTCCTCTGTCATTCCCGCGCAGGCGGGAATCCAGGAAAAATATTTAAAGTAATTAAGTGAAGAAACAGCCGTTTTAAGTTTTAAGTAAGTAAGTTGTTAAGAGAAGAAGCGTGAAGAGTGAAGGAAAAGGTAAAAGGGAAAAGATAGTTCTACGTTCCGATGCGCGCACACTTGGGTGATTATGAAGCGCTGGAAATGAAGTTGAATAAGAAAAGCTTATCAAGATAATGAAGGGTTAAAAAATTAATGCTTTATCTCTACCTTGATGAAAGCGGTGATCTTGGATTTGATTTTGTAAACAAAAAGCCGTCAAAGTATTTTGTTGTGACAATCCTCGCAGTAAAGGGAAGTGAAACTAACAGGCGCCTGATAAACGGTGTTAAAAAAACATTAAAAAGAAAATTAAATCCGAAAAATAAACGCAAAAGAATTGTTGAGGAGCTTAAGGGTACAAAAACAACCATCGAGATAAAAGATTATTTTTACAAGCAGATAAGTGATTTAGATTTTGCAGTTTATTCAATAGTACTAAACAAACGGCGCGTATATCAATCTCTTGTTAAGCAAAAATCGCGCGTATATAACTTTATTGCAAGACAAGTACTTGATCAAATTCCATATGGAAATGCAGAACAAAAAGTAGAATTGACTATTGATAAATCAAAAAGCAAACCCGAAATCGTAGAGTTTAACCAATATATTTACAGAGAACTTGAATCAAAAATTGATCCTGCCGTGCCTCTTAATATCTATCACGTAAATTCAATTGAAAATTGCGCTTTACAGGCGGTTGATTTATTTTCATATGCGGTTTTTGAAAAGCATGAGCGAAGGAAAAAAGAATGGTACGATATCATTAAGGGAAAGATAAGATATGACTCTATCTATCTGCCGGACAAATAAAAAAGAGCGTGCCTTACAGACTTTTGCGTCGAAGCTTTTGCCAACCGATGGATGGGAACACTCCGAACAACCTGTAACGGACTCACCGCTCACGAGTAAATTGACATATTGGAAAAAACTTGTCAAGAGGAATTGTTGCGAACATCTATAGGAGAAATAAGGGAGAAATGGAAATAAGGGACGGTTCTATTTAAGTAATCGGCGACGGTTAAAGGTGAACGGGGAAAAGGAAAAGATAGTTCTACGTTCTATGTTCTAGGTTCAAGGTTAAAAAAACAGGTGAAGGGGGAAAGAAACAACTGCTCAATGTTATATTCATGCGCGAGTGTATTTCTTTCATGGGATCTCGTGCCCGAAATAGACTTTGATTTGCCGATGCTCATGAGCAAAATCCCTCAACCGTTCAAGGCTTTTTTGCGCCTGAGCGCTGTTAAAACTCCCGAAGCCGGGTCCAACGCCATGATCAAAATTCAATTTTATGTCACAGGCATCGCCGGTTATTAAATATGCACCCTGTTTCCCATTGACTAAAAAGCTCACATGTCCTTTTCTATGTCCCGGCGTTGGAATGGCCCAGAAAGAACCGTCGCCGAAGATGTCCGCGCATTTGCCCAGGGGAGAAAGATCGTTTGTCGATTCAAAATCTATCTCGTAGAGGGCCTCGACTCCCGCAAAGTTGTCCTGATAGTATAAGGGCCACAAGCTTTGCACCGGTTCGTCTTTCCCAACCACCAGCGAAATGTCTTTCGGAAGATGCTGCATGCCGGAAGCATGATCTATATGCAGGTGGGTAAAAAACACACCTTTCAAATCAACTTTTTTATCTCGCATCCGGGCGCCTATGTCCTGCCCGTTTTCTTGATAGCTGCAAAGAGGCCAAAACAACTTCCGCAAAGGCCCCCGAATATTCCCGTGGGTATTGTCCTGAAAGGACCGGTCCAGTCCTGCATCGACAAGATAATCGCCCCGGAACGAATGGCGTATTAGATAACAGTAAACCGGTACGGTCAGTTTTTCCTTTTTAATGCCTTTGGCGTTCGGATGCCTCATATTTAGAAAAAGGCGGTTTGAGATGTAAAGCTTTCCTGTTTCGATTATTTCAATTTCAATATCCTGGGGGGCGGACAATGCTTCGTTCCAGTTTCTGATCGTCTGCTTCGGCAATACATAGGGTTTTCTTTTGGGCTTATGCATTTTGGGCCTCCTGACTTCGATTAACATAACGAAAAGCAGGCAGAGCGCGGCGAGCGGCCGGATTGCTTTTGTCATGTATATTATATTGAAATTGAATTTAACTGATAAGAACTTGCTTTTATTTGCCGGCAGTATAAGAAACGATTTCTTGTGTGTCAAGAATCTTTTGCCGCGAGTTAGAAGCACGTAATATGCCCGGCGAGCCTCTATTCACGAAGCGATTCGCTCAGGAACTCACCTTTTTATAGAATATTTTTTTTGCCAGTTCCGCCGTTAAGATATAGAGCGCCATAATGAGTCCCAGGATCAAAAGAAACGATAGGGGCAGGCTGACAAAATCGAATATCTTTCCGGCAGGCGTGAAAGGAAAGATGAGTGTGGCGGCAACAACGGCAATTGTGGCGATGAAGAGATATTTCCCCGGCCGGCTTCTGAAGAATGGCCGTCTGCTGCGAATGACCAGCACGATAATCGAGGCGGAAATCACGGATTCCATGAACCATCCCGTTCGGAATTGCGCTGGCGATGCCTGAAGGATGAACAACAGAACGCCAAAAGTCAGATAATCAAAAACCGAACTGATCAGGCCGAACGTGATCATGAATTTTTTAATAAAAGAAATATTCCACCGTTTCGGTTGACTGACCATTTCGATATCCGTCCGATCCGTGGCAATCGTCATTTCCGGAAAATCGGTCATCAGGTTCGTCAATAGAATCTGTTTGGGCAGCAAAGGAAGGAAAGACAGGAACAGAGAGGCGCCCGCCATACTGAACATGTTTCCGAAATTGGCGCTGGTCGCCATGAAGACGTATTTCATTGTATTGGCCAGCGTCGTTCGTCCCTGATGAACACCCTGCACGAGCACCTCCAGATTCTTTTCCAGAAGCACGATATCGGCCGATTCTTTGGCCACATCCACCGCCGTATCAACGGAAATGCTCACATCCGAGGCGTGGAGGGCGGAAACATCATTGATGCCGTCTCCGATATAACCCACAACATATCCGGCCTTCCGAAGCGCGATGATGAGGTGTTCTTTTTGATTAGGCTCCACTTCCGCGAAAATGTCCGTCCGGGTTACTTTTTGCAATAGAGCGGCATCGCTTATTTCATGCAGTTCGGCGCCGGTGAGGATTTTAGCATCAGGCATTCCTATATCCTGACTGACCTTGGCGGCAACGAGGCGGTTATCTCCCGTGATAATTTTAAGGGAAACACCAAGTTGCTTGAGGCGATTGATCGTTTCCAGAACTCCTTTTTTAGGCGGATCGAAGAAAAGCAGGAACCCGAGAAATGTCATATCCTGCTCGGAATCTTTATTGATGACGGATTGTGTCCCCATATCCCGCATGGCAACGCCCAGCACACGGAAGCCCTGGCTGCTGAGTTCCTCGAACTTCTGCTGGATCACTTGCTCCACGGTGTTTGTCGCTATCTTATCCCCGGCCTTGTTTTGGGCGAAAGGACAAACGGCAAGCACATTCGAGAGAGCGCCTTTGGTCACCATGAGATACCGGCCATCCTTTTTGATCATGATGCTCAATCGCTTGCGGAGGAAATCATAGGGGATCTCGTCAACTTTTTCATAGCCGGAAACATCCGGCTTTTGGTAAGAGCGGATCGCTTCATCGATGGGATTGGAAAAACCTTTTTCATAAAAAGAGTTCAGGTAGGCGTGAAAGAAAACCCGATCACTGGGATTGCCGTCGATGTCCAATGCCGAATGCAGGCGCACGGTCCCTTCCGTCAGCGTGCCCGTCTTATCCGAACACAGAACATTCATGCTCCCGAAGTTTTCTATGGCGGCGAGGCGCTTTACAATGACCTTTTGCTCAGCCATTTTTTTAGCGCCGTGAGCCAGGTTGATGCTGATAATAGCCGGCAGCAGCTGCGGCGTCAGCCCGACAGCCAGGGCCAGGGAAAAAAGGAAGGATTCGAGAACAGGTCGGTGGAAAAAGACATTGATGGCAAATACGGCAATGACCAGCAGCAGGGTTACTTCGAGCAGTAAATAACCGAACTGCCTGATGCCATGCTCAAATTCCGTCTCCTGCGGCCGCAGTTTCAGCTTTTCTGATATTTTGCCGAACTGGGCCTGCTTTCCCGTATAGACCACCAAAGCTTTGGCGGTGCCGCTGATAACATGGGTTCCCATAAAAAGGCTGTTGGCACGTTTGGCGAGCGGCGTATCCTCAGGCATTTCCCCGGCCTCTTTTTCGACCGGGAAGCTCTCCCCCGTCAGGGTTGCCTCATCCACAAAAAGATCTCTGGATTCCAGAATCACGCTGTCGGCGGGAATCGCGTCCCCGGCATTCAGCACAACGACGTCACCCGGGACAACATCTTCCAGCGCGATATCGCACTCCGTGCCGTCTCGCAGGACAGTAGTCTTGATCTTGACGATCGCCAGCATCTTTTCCAGAGCATCAGCCGCGCCCTTTTCCTGCCAGAAGCCCAGAAGGCCGCTGATTAAAACGATGGCGATAATGATAGCGGCATCCGCCGGATCATGAAGAAAGGCAGAAAGCCCTGCCGCAAAAATCAAGGTCAGGATGATGGGACTTTTGAATTGGGCAATGAGCAGCGCCAGCGCGTCGGAGCGTTTCTGCGGTTTCAGAAGATTTGCGCCATACTGTGTCAACCGCTTTTTTGCTTCTTCAGCGCTTAATCCTTCCGGTTTGGCATTAAGCTGAGTCAGCAAATCGGCCTGAGAAATACTCCAATATTTAGGCGGTTGCTGGATCATAGTTTCCCTGCACGTCAGCGGCTTCGATTGGCCGGTAGTTTATTTAAATAATTTTTGAAAAAAGCCCTTTTTGCTTTTATGGGTTTTTAAAAACCTTAAAAGTTGTTCTTTTCCGTTGTTCTTAATGTCTATGAAAGCGACTCCCACTTGATAGACGCATTCATCTCGAGGGATGTCGTACCAGCGGACTTCTCCTATCGCTTCAAACAGCGGTTCATCAGGCATGAGCTTAATACTCATGTGTATGCTGTGTTCCCTGGCAAAAGGTTGTCCCGAGAGCAGATTAATGTCTTTAACCTCGACAGGCTTTATCTCGATACAGATTCCATCTTCTGAAAGATTTCGACTTTTAACATGCAAAGGAGGAAGATTGTTTGGCGCTCCCTTAATGGATGTAATATTAATGGTGCCTTCCAAAGGGTATTTAAGGCGATGAAAATTTCTTCTTTCTAAACCGTCTTTCATGACTGACTCCTAAATGGAGTGAACTGTATAGGCGACAAGATATTATCCTATATTGATATAGAGTTCAATTTTTTGCTGCTTTCTTGCCTGTGCGCATACCGGCCAATCAACACAGGGCCGGGCTTTTCTTATACACCGTGTCATTCATTTCTGATTGAAATTTTGAATATTGCCTATCTTGACTTTGACAGTTTGTTCCTTGCCATTACGGAAAATAACAACATCGACCGTCTTCCCGATTGGCGTTATGGCTACTATGGGAGGCAGTGCGCTCGCTTCATTGATTTTTTTCCCGTCAAAGGCAAGTATGATATCGCCGGATTTAATACCAGCCTGTTCCGCGGGTGAATTTTTCTGTGCTATGATAACAAATGCTCCAGTGACTTTATCCAGGCCGGAGGCATCCGCTATATCTTGAGTCATTGTCTGAAGTTTGACACCGAAGTATCCGCCGGCAGCGTTGGCGGGAGCCGGAGTATTCCCGGAATCTGGAACAGGATTCGGAAACCCTTCACAGCTCAAAGTTTTAAATGGGTGG
Organism: Deltaproteobacteria bacterium HGW-Deltaproteobacteria-13; assembly: GCA_002840555.1. Taxonomy (GTDB): domain Bacteria; phylum Desulfobacterota; class Syntrophia; order Syntrophales; family Smithellaceae; genus Smithella. The sequence goes on along the minus strand of PHBJ01000010.1, from coordinate 4,137 downwards.
TTAACCATAGTATAATATCCCGTTGAAACATAATTAACGAGCACCCCTCTTTTATCAAAACGCAATCTCACTTCATAAGGGTACTCTTCATTTTCTGATTCTGCTTCGTCATTGAAAATCCCTCCGTAATGACGGTAAGTCGTGTTGGTTTTTGTTTTTTTATATTTATAAACCCATATCTCTCCATCATCTACGGTCATTTTATCTGTCGGCGTAGAAGCTATCATGATTAATTTATCTTTCGTTAATTTTCCGATGCAGGAATCTAAACCGCTTTTTATATTAGATAACATGATCTTGTCATTATTTGCTGCGCACCCTGAAATTAAGAAGCCGCATAACAGGGCGATTGCGCCAACTAAAATTCTCTTTCCCATACTGCTTACCTCCCTATAACTTTTCATATCATTATCTATTAATGGTTGTCATTAATTGAATTGAAAAGAAAGTCTTTTCTTCTAATAAAAAATAGCAAAAAATTTGCTTTTTATGTCATTTTTTTAAAAGTCCACACTTCAATTCATGATCATCAAAAAATGGCTGAACTCTGACTTAACGTGTGCTAAAAGCATTTTGGACAGATCATCAACACAAGCAGAACCAAGTTCACTTATTGATCGTCATCCGGAATATTATTTATCTATGAACATATCACGCTGCGCTGGGAGGATTGCAAAGTTGGTTTCCAAGGTATGGGCTGCGCGCCGGCAATGGTTGTTGCCTGCCATCCTCATCGCGTTGTTTTTGATTCAAACTCAAGTCTTTAATATCTGGCTTAATATTAAAAAACCGTTACTATCCTGGGAGCGCCTGGCCTCCTCGTTGGCTTTTGGTACCTTAGTGCTTGGGCCGGCCATCGTCTTGCATCGCAAGGCTCGCTATATTTGGGTAACCATTTCCGCTGTACTCATCGAACTACTTTTTGTTGCCCAGTTTATTTATTTCCAGTCACTAAATACTTTTATTCACGGATCGGCTATTCGCTATGCCCGTTACGTCGGTTCTGTCGGTGAATCCATCAAAATCCAACTTTCGCCATCGCTGCTGTTTTTTATAACGATGCTGCCAATCATTGCTTTGTGGTACTGGTATGTGGATCGCCGCACACCGCAACTGCGTTATCGCCGTCGCACCAGATTGATCGGCCTGGTTGCCGTCCTGCTCGTTGGCATCGCATTTTTTGCCGCTGTGCTTGGCATTGAGTATCGCAGGAACGGTCACCTGAATGATCTTTTGAACATGCGCTGCGATAACAGCTATATGGTTAAAAAATTTGGCGTCCACATGTACTCCGTATTGGATACCTATCGCTACTTTGCCAGTCCGCGCGGCATTACCCCGGCCGATAAAAAATATGTTGCCGACTGGGCCGGGAGACGTCCCGCCGCCCAAGCTCCCGGCCCATACTTTGGCGCCGCCAGAGGCAAGAACATTATCCTTGTGCTCATGGAATCCTTCGAGACCTTTGCGCTCAATCGCAGGATTGAAGGGCAGGAAATTACGCCTAATCTTAACAAGCTCCTTAAGGAGAGTATGTTCTTTTCGAATTATCACGATGATGTCAGTGCCGGTCACACCGCCGATGCGGAATTCGAAAGTCAAAATTCTCTACTGCCCACCATGGACCGGGTGGCTTTCTTTGAGTACGCGACTCACGACTACAATGCCTTGCCCGAAGTCCTTGATAACCAAAAGTATGCGACTTCTGTCTTTCATGGTGATTCCGCTGCCTTTTGGAACCGCAACGTAATCTATCCCTACCTTGGCTGGAAGGTCTATCACTGTGTTGATTCCTTCAAGGTTAACAGGGCTGTCGGTTGGGGGCTGAGCGACGAGGACCTTATTAAACAATGCATACCAAAGCTAATGAGCATTGAGCAGCCGTTTTATGCCAATATTATGATGGTTACTTCACATGCACCGTTCTCGCTCGATCAAGATCTTAAGCTGCTCAAGATTACCCATGACCATGGCATTACCGGCTATCAAATGGATTATATTCACACTCTGGCCTATGTTGATAAACAGATTGGCGTGCTTATTAGTGAACTCAAAAAGAACGGCCTCTACGATAATTCCATCCTGGTGTTATTTGGAGATCACAGAGCCTTTATCAGTAACGAAAAGGATACGGCTTTTGCCAGATTCCTCGGTTTGAATAAGTTCGATCAGATCAGTTTCTTTCATGATGGCGAAAATATCCCCTTGATCATCCACGTGCCGGGCCGTGGTATTGCCGGTGAAGACAAAACACCGGCCAGCCACCTGGACTACGCCCCGACCATCCTCGGTCTCCTGGGTATAAAAGCTCCACGAACCATGCTTGGTCAAAATCTTCTTTCTCCACGGCAAGCCGTAGCTATCCGGCGTGACAGCTACGGCAACATCGAACTCATTGAAACACCCAATGTCTTTTACACTAACCGTGGCGATAACAACTTCACCAGCGGCAAATGCTACCAGGCTAACAATCGCAAACAAGTCAGGCTGGATTTTTGCAAAACGGTTTATGATCAGCAATCATCTCTGGCTAAAGTCTCCGACATGGTCGTCCGTGGCAACGCTCTCAATCTTCTTAAATAAATATTTCTTAGCCGGGGCTTTACGGATGTATTGAATTGATAAGGGCCTGCTTTTATTTATCGGCAGTATAAGAAACGTTCTTTGGTGTGTTTCTCGAGGATGAAGCGAGCTCCGGTCTTTACAAAAAATTGGACAAACAAAAGAAAAATGCTAATATAAAGTCAAAGATTACATTTGAAGTTAAACAAACAGCATTACGATAAAGGAGGTGCGGATATGCGAGAAGCAACTTTTCTGACTCATAAGGGCGTAAGGATATTATATGAAGATCTTGAAAATGCTCACTCCGAGGAAGTGCTGCCATGGATCGAAAGAGCTAAAGTGGTTATTCGCAGTCAGCCTGAAAAATCCGTACTTGCTCTGCTTAATGTCAAAAATGCAAAATTTGACACGCAGGTAACCTCCGCCCTGAAAGAATTCGCGAAGGGAAACGAACCCTATGTCAAAGTCGCTGCTGTTTACGGTATTGAAGGTTTGAAGGAAATAATATTCAAAAGCGTCCTGGCATTCACCGGCAGGAAGAACCTTGTTCTTTTTAAGAACCTTGAAGAAGCAAAAGACTTTCTGGCGAACCAAGCTTAAAACAAACTGATTCATCGTGCAAGAGATCTGTTGCATGATGCAATGACAACGCATGAGTCAATCGAGCCGGAGGATCCCTTTCTTTAATTTGCGATGGATGGTCGACGGATTGATACCCAGTAATTTTGCGGCGCCAATAATGCTGCCCGTCATTTGATACGCCTGCCTGATCCATTTCTCCTCAAACTGTTCCATCGCCTTGGGCAGGGAAGGCGGCATCACGGGCATAGCGGGTTCAGATGCCGGAAGATCCCGGACGCTGCTGTCTTGATGGGCTTGACGGGGGTTGATGTTCAGGATCAATTCCAGATCTTCCTCGTTCAACTCCTGAGAGGCATACATGATAGCCATCCGCTCAATAACATTTTTCAACTCCCGCACGTTGCCCGGCCATTCATAAGCATAGAGCCGATTCATCAGCTTCGCCGGAAGTTTGATGTCCGTTTTATATTTTGCGTTGAAGATCTGAATGAAATGGAGGATCAGGGGCGGGATATCCTCCTGCCTGTCACGCAGCGGCGGGATGAAAACCGGGATCACCGCGATCCGGTAAAAGAGATCCTGCCGGAAATGTTTGCTGTTCATGAGTTGGTCCATGGTGAGATTGGTGGCGCAAAGGATGCGAACATCCACCGACTGCGTCTTGTTGCCGCCGATCTTCTTGAAATTTCCCCCCTGGAGGAATCGCAATAACTTGCTTTGCATTTTCAAGGGCAATTCGCCGATTTCATCCAGAAAGAGCGTTCCTTCATGCGCCTCTTCCAGGAGGCCCTTCTTGCCGCTCCTTTTTGCACCGGTAAATGAACCTTCTTCATATCCGAACAATTCCGCTTCCAGAAGTTCATCGGGTATGGAGGCGCAGTTGATGGCGACGAACGGTTTTTCGCTGCGGTCGCTGAGCTGATGGATTAAAGCGGCCATGATTTCTTTGCCGACGCCTGTTTCTCCCCAGATTAAAACGGGGGAAGAGGT
>PHBJ01000009.1:183881-186120 GCA_002840555.1 Deltaproteobacteria bacterium HGW-Deltaproteobacteria-13 | reverse complement strand
CCGCGTCCGAAAACCTTCCGCTGGAGCTTCTACGTACGTAGCCTTCGTTTTATAGCTTTCACGCTGGTTTGCTCCCTAAAGAAGAATCATTGATTCCGCATTCATCACATTCAACATGTACTGCACTTTCGGCCCGGCGAAGATGAAGGCTGCGATTTAATCACTTCTTAAATTCCCGCACATTCATGGCTTTCCATTCAAGAAGCGGGTGGCGTCTGATACAATCCTGCATGTCTGCATCGTCGGTCAGTAACGCCGGGACTATCTTCCCTTTGTCCAGGACCTGATTGAGAAATTCCATTTCATTTTCCGTGAATGGCAAAAGCCCGGAAAGAATTTTGCGGCAGTCTGTGACAAGTCTCTTTCCGAAATGATCCTTCTGCATTCTTTCTATCCCTGCGGCCCGCAGCGTCGGAATCAGCCGTTGTTCAAGATCGGTGATATCAAAATCCACATCGTTGGGGGTAACGGTTCTCCAGTCCTTGCGGCTCATGGCGCCATAGACGATAAACGCCAGGCGCAGGCGTTCCCGATCAAGACCATCCAGGTGAAAGAGATTGCTGCAATCAAACAGGTCCCTCGCCTGCCGCCGTGACAGCAGCGCCGTAAGTTTGCCCGCCGCAAGTTCGTGGATGTCGACCACGGCAATGCCCGCAGCCTGCCAGATGCCGACTGGTCGCGAATCCATAGTTTGTACCGGCCATAAGGGGATTCGGAACATGAAGTTGACATCGACTTCCAGGTTGCCGCCCTGGCCGCCGGCGCTCGGATAGCGAAGCTGCCATTTCCCACCCGCATGCTCCGCCGGCACGCGCCGGACCGTGAATCCTCCGCGGGAAAACACGGCTTGCATCGCTTCCTCAACCTTGGGCCGCTCTGCAACCATGGCCTCCCGATCCGCTGCACCCACATAATTGAGATCGATGTCGATGGAGAGGCGCGGGACATCGAAAATAAAAAGGTTCAGAGCTGTGCCGCCTTTGAGAACCAGCTTGTTTTTCAGAAAGGGGTGATTGCGGATCGCGTCAAGCAGTTGCAGCAGCAGAGCTACTTTTTCGAGCATGTCCGGCCGGAATCCTGTGGCCTCTGCCTGTTTGGTGAGCGTCTCGGGAGAAATCTTCACAGTTGTTCCTCCCATGTTCTTCCATAAACCTCTTCGGGCACGACGAGGTTCCAGTCGGCAACAAGACGGCCCGCCTGCCTTCGGCTGCGCTCCAGATAATGCGGGCGACGCGGCCGCCGCTCGCGGAATGATTTCAAGTGCGTTTCATCAACCATCAGGGATTCCCGGTGTTGTTCAAGAAAGAAGCCGACTTTCGCAGCAGTGGTGGCGTTGCCGAGGAAATCAACGTATGATGCAACCTTTTCAAGATCGAAATACTCAACGGATTCCAGAGAGCGCCATATCTCTTCCCAACTTCCCGTCAGATCGGGCCGGTTCAGGACATCCACAAAGGTTCTCTCCAGACCGGTCACAGATATTGCCATTCCCGATCGATCTGCTTTGATGACATCGAAGGATGTTGCATTCTTTTGGACAAGGGCTTTGGGCAAGCTGACTCCTTTGAACTGATGCGCGCGAAAGGTTATGAGGGACATGGGTTTGCTGCTGAGATACGTGAAGCGCTCATTCACTGAATAAGCCTTGCCGTGAAACTCCAGAGCCGTATGGTAGGCCAGCACGGCGTCCTTTGCCATTCGGGCAGCAAGGAGAAAAAGATCGACCGGATAGGTTTCCGCGGACGCCCCCGGGGGCACCGATGTATAGAGGCCGCGGCGAACCCGGACGATATTCCCTGCTTTCACGTGGTAGGCAAGAAGAGATTCCTGTGTTCTCAGATTATGCGTTCCATCGGAAGACAGAAAACCGGCAAAGTCCTCAACAGTAAAAACAGGATGATTGCGGAAAAAGGCCCTCAGTTTCATCACAGCTCGCTTATGACATTTATTAATTTAACACGCAATTATATTACGTGTAATAATAGATATTGTCAAACAGAAATAATGGGGGAAACTAGGGATAGCGCCCTATTTTTTCATCCCAGCAGATATTTATTTTAATAATTGCGCGTAATAATACAACTTCTCGAAAACATGGCAAGAAAAAAACCAGTATTTCTACTGGTTTTTCAAGCTGTTGGATTGTGTTGGATTCCGTTTTGGTGGAGGCGGCGGGAGTCGAACCCGCGTCCGAAAACCTTCCGCTGGAGCTTCTACGTACGTAGCCTTCGTTTTATAG
>PHBJ01000009.1:0-183743 GCA_002840555.1 Deltaproteobacteria bacterium HGW-Deltaproteobacteria-13 | reverse complement strand
CCTGTTTAACGAGGCCTGTAGGAACCTCGGTACGCTTCTACAACTTCAAATGTCCCCGTCGAAACCGTGACGCCCCCTTCATTTATTATTTTATTGTAATATAGACACTTACATCGGTTTTGTCAAAGGAAAGAATTAACAAGGAACTTTTGATTTTTTAGCCTTTTCTACCCAAGCAAAAGGCTTCATAACCTTATCAGGGTCATGAAGCCTTTGGGTTTTAGAATAAATGCTTGTAAATTTACTTTATCCGCGTCGCTTGCATAACTGCCACAACCCGGCGATTCTTCTGTTTGCCTTCAGCAGTGTCATTGCTCGCAATGGGTTTACTATATCCATAGCCGACTGCGCTAAGGCGGGATCCGTCTATACCGAACTTGTCAATCAGGTACTGTCTTACGCTGTTAGCGCGGGACTCGGACAACTTTTGATTATAGTCTTCTTTGCCGACATTGTCGGTATGACCTTCTATCACAGCGTTTGTATCAGGAAACTCTTTCATAAAATCTGCTACTTTTTTGACGTTGTTATGATATTTTTCTTTGACAACGGATTTCGCTGTATCAAATTCCACGTTCAGATTAATGGTGACCAGCTCCTTTTGTTTAACAACGGGAGCGGGCTGAGCCTCGCAACACTGGGGGTAAAGGCGACAGTCACAATTTTTAATGCTGTTATCAATTTTCAATTCGGGTAAACCACCCGCCCTGACTTCCGCCTGTGCCGCCGTCACGACAGCCATCAACATGATGATTGCCGCTAAAATTCCGATTTTTTTCATAAAATTCTCCTTTCATAAATGATTTAATAAAATTATTTATTTAAAAATCTTACCCACACATCAGTTCTATATTGATTATGATTTAATACTAAATTAAATCTATTATGTCAAAGTCATTATTAATTTAATAGATGATTAGCATACATCATGTCCATTCTTAATATCGTCTCAAAAGAAAAGGCCCCATGACTATTGCAAAGTCATGAGGCCTTCGTCTTTACAGAATGAATCTGTTATAAATTTACTTTATCCGCACCGCTTCCATAACTGCAACAACTCTGCGGTTCTTCTGACGTCCTTCTTTCGTGTCATTAGTGGCAATGGGTTTGCTATATCCATAACCGACTGCGGTCATACGGGATCCGTCTATACCGAATTTGTCAATCAGGTATTGCCGTACGCTATTTGCACGATTTTCAGACAACTTCTGATTGTAGGCTTCTTTGCCGACATTGTCGGTATGTCCTTCAATGGTGACATTGGTATCAGGAAACTCTTTCATAAAATCAGCTACTCTCTTAATGTCATCATAATATTTTTCTTTGACAACATACTTCGCGGTATCGAATTCAACTGTAAGATCGATGGTGACCCTCTCCTGCACTTGAGGTGGAGGCGGCGGAGGAGGAGGCAGAGGTTCCGGAGCCGGAGGAGGAGGCGGAGGAGGAGGCGGTGCCTCTACTACTGGCTGGGCACAGCACTGGGGGAAAAGACGACAGTTACAATCTTTAAGATTATTATCCATTTTCAATTCTGGTAAACCACCAGACCTGGCTTCTGCCATTGCTACCGACGCGACAGCCATCAGCATTACTATTACGACTAACATACATACTTTTCGCATAAAGCTCTCCTTTCTTGCTAATTTTTCTAAAAAGTTAGTTGAGGAAAAACATTCAAATATTTACTTTTTATCCACCGTCTCGATAAATACTTGAACCCTGCGGTTCTTCTGCCGTCCTTTTTTTGTATCATTGCCGGCGATCGGTTTCCTGAGTCCATAACCTACAGCAGTGATACGGGATTTATCTATACCGAACGTTTTAATCATATACAGCCTGATGCTGTTGGCACGAGCTATGGCAAACTTTTTGCTTTTGATTTGATTCCCGGATTTCTCAACGCTGTCGGTATGGCCGACCATGACAGCGATTGTGTCGGGATGTACTTTCATATAATGGGCTACTTTTTTTATTTCTTTATGATATTTTTTATTGATGACCGTTTTATTGGTGTCAAATTCCACATTAAGAGCCATGAAAACTTTCTCCTGCTCATTCTGCTTTTTTTCGACGGCAGGAGCAGGCGGAGGAGGACAACCGTTCTTATCTACAACCCATCCGGCAGGGGTGCCGGGACATTTATCAAGATAGTCGGGAACACCGTCTTTGTCGGAATCCGGCAGACAACCGTCTTTATCGACAACCAAACTGGCAGGGGTGCCGGGACATTTATCAAGATTATCAGGAACGCCATCCCGGTCGGAATCCAAAGGAACAACCTCTTTGCCGGAATCCGGAGGACAACCGTTTTTATCGACAGCCACGCCGGCAGGGGTGCCGGGACATTTATCAAGATTATCAGGGATACCGTCTTTATCGGCATCTAAAAGCTCTTCGGCCGGAGCAGGCGGTTCTTCAACATCAACCTCAACAATCTGTTTTTTATGTCCGCCGAAAGAAAAATTAATTCCTAAAGTGCAGAGCAAATCATTATATCTGTCATTCATGGGAAGAACATGGCGAACATCAGCCCGCAGGGCAATATTGTCCGTCAGAAATAATTTTGCGCCTGCGCCATAATCAAAAGCAAATTTATTTAATCGATAGGCTTCGGGATAACCGTAATGAATTCCGCCAACACCTACTGCGACAAACGGAACGAAACGTCCCTCCGGCAGGAAGTGGTAGAGTCCTTCAATCCCTCCGGAATATACATTGTGCCCGGGCTCTCCGGGAATGTCTTGAATTTCCGTTCTTAAGTAGCTGACAAACCCTTCCATGCCGATATGTTCCGTAAAATTGTAACCGGCCCGCAAACCGCCAATGACTGAATCCTTAAAATTTTGATTTTTTTCAAAGAAGTAACCTCCCACAAAGGGAGTAAATGAAATGGACCCTGCCTTAACTTCCGCCTGAACCGTCGTGACCATGACCATTGTTATTATGAGAGCAGTTAATAAGATAATTTTTTTCACAATATTCACCTTCCGTACATTAATTTTAGAATCAATCAGAATTTTGTAAAAACAATCTGTATCTTAATTTTTAATTATTATTGTATATTATAATAAAAATATCCGTTATGTCAAAGATATTATTCATTCGAGGCATATTAAATGAATGTATTTCGCCGGGTTTCAATAACTCTTGATTAAATTTTAAAACTTTGCTTTATCAAAGACAAGGTTATTCACAAACATCATGATCGTAGAATCTAATGAAAAAAAGCGCAAAAATAATCACTAAAAGATTCAAGCCGTCATTCTTTTTTCGCAATGCTCATTTCCAGTCTATTATGGCCAGCTCGCGTCTTCGTCTGCGCATGAAGAATTTAATGGCGAAAAACTCTCGTGAAATAATAATCACCACGTCTACCGGCACCAGATTACTTTCGTTTTTTTCCCATCATCCGGCAGCCCGGGGATTGATTATTCTCCTGCACGGATGGGAAGGATCTTCATCCTCGGCTTATCTTCTGGCGACTGGCGATTATTTTTACAATCTCGGTTTTTCCGTCTGCCGTCTGAATCTGCGGGATCATGGAGATTCGCACCATCTCAATGAAGGTCTTTTTCATGGCGCTCTCTTACAGGAAACATTCGAAGCGGTTGATTATTTATCACGGCTCTCGGCGGACAAACCCGTCTACCTGATAGGCTTTTCCATAGGCGGCAATTTCGCTTTACGTATTGCGATGATGCATTACCGGATACCGATAGCCAATTTAAAACATGTTTTTGCCATCAGCCCGCCGCTGGATCCCTACAAGACGACTCTGGCCATTGATAACGGTTATTCTTTCTATCGGAAATATTTCTTAAAAAAATGGAAACGGTCCCTGATGAAAAAGCAAAGGCTTTTCCCTGGAAAATATCATTTCAACGAAATGCTGAAATCAAAAACATGCATTGAACTTACAGAAAAAATTATGCCCTACTTTCCCGAATTGACAACGTATCGCGACTATTTTAATCTTTACACGCTCACGAAAGAATCTTTTCAAAATTTAAACATACCTGTAGATATATTTATTTCGGAAGATGATCCCGTGATTCCGTATGAAGATTATCAGCGGTTGCAGGAAAATGAATTTTTAAAAATATCCAGGCATAAATTCGGCGGGCATTGCGGTTTTATTGATTTGTTCCCGGTAAGATGCTGGTACAATCAAAAAATTGCCGAGATCATAACTTAGACTTTCACTTGTGGTTTATGAATTTAACAATACTTCAGCAAAAAGATATTTTCCCCCGTTTTGTAAGAGATAAGCTTGCCCGGGTGGAGCTCGATTACAAAGAAAAAAATCTTCAGATTGAAAAATCAAGAAAAGAGGGTTCCAAGCATCTTAAAGCCGGAGTGGTTTTATTACTTCATTACAAAATGATTCAGGATAAACCCGAATACGTTTTCCAACTGATCAAAAGATCGGACAAGGTTTCTCAAGGTGGAGACATCAGTTGTCCAGGCGGAATGCTACAGCCCCGTCACGACCATATATTCAGTTATTTTTTAAAAGCAGGGATACTTCCCCTCATGCGCGATAAGGTTCAAAGACGCATTCAGAGCGAAGACAAGGAAACAACCTCTCTGATTCGTCTTTTTTTAACCACCGCGCTGAGAGAGGCCTGGGAGGAGATAGGATTAAATCCTCTGAGAGTTACATATCTGGGCGCCCTCCCCTCCTATTCTCTGACAGTGCTGGCGAGAACCATTTTTCCCGTCGTTTGTTTAACGTCCAGGCCCTTTACTTACCGGTTAAGTTCGGAAGTGGAAAAAGTTCTGGAAATTCCCGTCAGCTTTTTCTTTGACGGCAATAACTATGCTATGCTGGATATTAAAACATCTATGGGAGAAGGCTCCAAACCACTGCAATATCAGTTGCCCTGCTTTGTTATTCCCGACGGCCGGGGAAACGATGATATTCTGTGGGGCGCTACATTCAACATCATTCATAATTTTCTGAATATCATTTCCGACGGCGGTCTGCCCACTTCCCATTCTTCCAGGACTTTAAATAAAGTGCTGACCGTAAATTATATTTCCCCGAAAGGTTGATTTGATGGCCTCGTTCATTGTCAAACAATCAGCCATAAAAACCATCATTTTCGATTTTGACGGAACGCTGGCGAAATTAAACATTGATTTCCATCAAATGCGCGAGGCTGTCCGGAAACTTATTCTATCTTACGGCATTGACGGAAATGAACTCCGGACAGATTATGTTTTAGAAATGATCAGCGGCGCGGAAACAATATTAAATCGGCAATCTGCCGAAAAGGCCAAAAAGTTTATCAGTGAGGCTACGGACGCCATCGAAAAAATTGAAATGGAAGCGGCTGATCATGGTGAACTGTTTGGGCGCACCAGAGAACTGCTGAACACTCTTGCGTCGCGGGAAATCTCCTGCGGAATAATAACCAGAAATTGTGCCAAGGCCGTAAAAATAGTATTTCCCGACATCTTATCCTGTTGTCCGGTGGTTGTGTGCCGTAATGATGTGAAAAAAGTCAAACCGCATCCCGAACATTTAAATACGGCATTAAATAAACTGGGCGGTTCACCTCGAAATACATTAATGGTTGGCGATCATCCTCTGGACATACAAACCGGCCGCAATGCCGGAACCCGGACCTGCGGCGTGCTCTCCGGCCGCTGCCCAAAAGATGATTTTATAAAGGCGGGAGCTGATCTGATTTTGCCGCAAGCCGCCGATTTATTAGATATAATAAAATGATTCCCGTGAAGAGGGGTCTTTAATTGACAGATAACCTTAATTTAACTTATAATGGCAAAGGATTCATGCAAAAGAATGTCGAAAAATAGTTTCGTTCGCAAACAAAATAATTAACGGAGTCTATGATGGAACCGAATATTTTTTTAGAATACCTTGCCGGCTTCAAAAAAGCATATCCGAAAAAATTCGTCTCGGAAGATGAAATTTTCAGCCATATTCGACGGGGAGATCACATCTTTGTCTCCTCCGGTTGCGGCGAACCTCAGTATCTCGTTCAGGCGATGATGCGTTATGTAGAATCCCACCCCAAAGCTTTTTTTGATGCTGAAATCATGCATATTTATTCATTAGGTCTGGCTCCTTATACGGAAGCCAAGTACAAAGCTAATTTTCGTCATAATTCCTTTTTTATCGGCAACAGCACACGGGATTCCATTAATGAGGGAATGGCTGACTACACGCCTATTTCCCTTTCACAAGTCCCCGCCCTGCTATCCAGCGGCGTTGTCCGAATTGATGTCGCTCTGATACAAACATCAATGCCCGATGAACATCACTACTTAAGCCTCGGAGTAAGCGTGGACATTGTAAAGGCCGCCACGGATAGGGCAAATATTGTTATTGCTCAAATAAATCCTAATATGCCCCGAATTCATGGCGACGGCTTTATCCACATTAAAGATGTTGATTTCATCATCCCTTATGATGAACCGCTTTTAGAATTAACAGGACCTCAAACAAGTGAAGTGATTAAAACCATCGGGAAAAATGTGGCACGCCTCGTACAGGATGGCGACACCATTCAAGTCGGATGGGGCGGTCTCCCCAATGCTATTATCGCCAGTTTATACAACAAAAAGAATCTGGGGATTCATACCGAATTATTAAGCGACGGGTTGGTGGATCTGATGAAAGCCGGGGTTATTGATAATTCCAAAAAAACCATTGACCACGGAAAAACGGTTGCGGCTTTCTGTATGGGGAAAAAATCTACTTATGCTTTTCTTGATAACAATCCTTCCATATCGCTCCGGACACTGGACTACACCAATAACCAGTTGATGATGGCCCGGATAGACAACATGGTTGCCATTAACAGCGCGTTGGAAATAGACTTAACCGGACAATCGACATCGGAATCCATCGGCGGCGTCTTTTACAGCGGTATCGGCGGACATCAGGATTTTATGAGAGGCGCGTTATTTTCCCGAAATGGTAAAACGATTCTGGCGCTTAAATCTACTTCCAAGAAGGATACCATTTCCCGCATTGTGCCCGCTTTGAAGGAACAGGCGGGCGTAACTCTCAATCGCGCCGATGTGCGTTATGTCGTAACAGAATACGGCATTGCCTACCTGCATGGGAAAAATATCAGGGAACGGGCCATGGCGTTAATTTCCATAGCACATCCCAAATTCCGGCCGTGGCTGATTGAAGAAGCGAAAAAACGCGGATTGATTTTTAAAGACCAGGCCTTTATCCCCGGGAAACAGGGTGAATACCCGGCGGATCTGGAAACATACGCCACGACCAAAACCGGCATGCAGATTTTTATCAGGCCGGTCAAAATCAACGATGAACCGCTTTTAAAAGATTTCTTCTATTCTCTCTCCGACAGGAGCATAGAAAGGCGATTCATTTCCGCCCGGAAAGACATGCCGCATGAAAGATTGCAAAATTTTGTAATAATTGATTATACTAAAGAGGTTGTTCTGGTGGTGATCAGGGGAGAAGAAAACAACCAGTATATTGCCGCTGTCGGCCAATATGGAATTGATGAGGCCACGCATACAGCCGAGGTGGCATTTGCCGTCCGTGACGACCAGCAGAATTCCGGCATAGGTTTTGAATTGCTTAAATATCTTACTTATCTTGCCAAAAGACAGGGGTTGCTTGGTTTTGCCGCGGATGTTCTCGTTGAAAACAAGCCCATGCTCCATGTCTTTGAAAAAGGCGGATTTGATATCAAGAAAAAAATGGACAGCGGTGTTTACGAATTAACGCTGAAGTTTAAAACATAACTCATAAAAGGAGCCCCTTCAATTGATTAATCCCCATGTGTTTAGAGAATATGATGTAAGAGGTGTGGTGGACAAGGATTTAAACGATGAATTTGTTTTCAACCTTGGCCGGACGATAGGAACCTACGCCGCTCTCCGCAGAATAAAGAACATGACGATCGGGCGTGATTGCCGTCTGAGTTCTGACGCGTATCACCATGCTTTGATGAAAGGCCTTAACGCCTCCGGCATCAACACCATTGATATCGGTCTCTGCGCCACGCCCATGCTTTACTTCTCTATTCGCCACCTGCATGTCGGAGGAGGAGTGATGATTACAGGCAGCCATAATCCGCCTGAATTTAACGGCTTCAAGATTTGCATCGGTCACAGTACCATTTACGGCGAACAGATTCAGGAACTAAGAAAAATTATGGAAAGCGGCAAATACGCAAGGGGCAGCGCTTCGTCGCGGTTCGAGGATATTTCCACGGATTATGAAAATTATCTTTTCGCTAGAATCAAAATCAATAAAAAGATTAAAGTCGTCGTTGACGGCGGCAATGGCGTCGGGGGGCGCTTCGCCCTTCCCCTTTTAAAACGCTACGGCTGCGATGTCACTCCTATTTATTGCGAGCCTGACGGTAATTTCCCCAATCATTTTCCCGATCCTACCGTGGAAGAAAATTTAGTCACGTTGACAAAATTAGTTCGCAGTAAAAAAGCGGATTTGGGAATAGCCTTTGACGGCGATGCCGACCGTCTGGGCGTAATCAGTGATAAAGGAGAAATAATCTGGGGAGACAAACTTCTGCTTCTTTTTGCCCGTCAGGTTCTGCGGAAAAAACCCCATTCCACAATAATCGGCGAGGTAAAGTGTTCACAGGTTTTATTTGATGATATTAAAAAACATAAAGGCAAGGCTATCATGTGGAAGGCCGGGCATTCGCTGATCAAGGCAAAAATGAAGGAAGAGAAGGCGGTGCTGGGCGGAGAAATGAGCGGGCATTTCTTTTTTGCCGACCGCTATTTCGGCTATGATGACGCTATTTACGCGGCTCTCCGATTACTGGAAATTCTTTCCCAGACCGGCAAAAAATTAAGCGATTTGTTTTCCGATGTGCCGAAAACTTATGCCACGCCGGAAATCAGGGTTGATTGCACGGACGATAAAAAAGCGGAAATTGTCAAAAGAATCAAAAAACATTTTCAAAATACACCCGGCATTGTTGAGATTGACGGAATACGAATTCCTTTTAAGGATGGATGGGCGCTGGTGCGTTCTTCCAATACCCAGCCGGTCATTGTTTTACGCTTTGAAGCAACATCGAAAAAGAGCCTGCAGAATATTCGCGACGAGGTGGAGCCTCTGCTCTCTGTTTAATCAAGCCGCTTTCAATGACGGATCATGACCGCACGCCCTTCATCTTTCCTGCGGGATGACGATTAATATTTTCTCCATCTTTTTTTCATGGATAACCCTGCGGATTGCGGGATTGCCAACGCCACGCATCCGCGCACATATCCAGAAGACTGCGTTTTGCTTTCCATCCCAGAAGTTTTCCCGCAAGCGTGATATCCGCATAACAGGCCGCAATGTCGCCCGGACGGCGTTTGGTAATTCGATAGGGTATTTTCTTCCCCGAAGCTTTTGAAAACGCCTGGATGATTTCCATAACGGTGTATCCCCGGCCTGTCCCCAAATTAATGATGATCGGGTTTTGTTTTGATTTCCATAAAGTTTTCTTTTCCATCTTTTTCAGGGCGGCGATATGGCCTTCAGCCAAATCCATAACGTGAATGTAGTCGCGTACTCCCGTGCCGTCTGATGTGGGATAGTCATTGCCGAAAACATTGATTTTGTTGCGTCGTCCCACGGCAACCTGGCTGATATAGGGCATCAGATTATTGGGAATCCCCCTGGGATCTTCGCCCATCTGACCGCTTTCATGGGCGCCGACAGGATTAAAGTAGCGCAGCAGAACCATTCGCCAGCCGGGATCGGCTATATAAACATCCTGAAGAATCTGCTCAATAATCCATTTTGAACGCGCGTAGGGATTCGTGGGGGCCGGAGCGGAATCCTCTCTGATGGGAATGCCGGAGGCCTGTCCGTAGACGGAAGCGGATGAACTGAAGATTATTTTTTTTACGCCGTGCTTTGCCATGACATTGCAAAGTGTGATGGTGCTCTGGATATTGTTTTCGTAGTAGCGCAGGGGCTCAGCTACTGATTCGCCCACCGCCTTGAGTCCCGCGAAATGAATGACGGAAGCGATTTGATGTTTTTGAAATACTTTATTCAGGGCGGCGCGATTCCGCATGTCAAGTTTATAGAAAGGCGGACGTTTGCCGGTGATTTTTTTGATACGGTCCAGAACGGAGGCCTTGCTGTTGGACAGGTTATCTACGATCACCGGATTAAAGCCTGCGGCAATGAGAGCGACAACGGTATGGCTCCCGATGTAACCGGTTCCGCCGGTAACGAGGATAGTGGATTCTGAGATTGTTTTTTTATTTTTTATTGATTTCATCATTTTTAAAGTATCCATTCATTCAGAATTATTTTTTTAGTCACCCAGTATTTTTCGTTTAATCTTTATTTTTATTAAATCTTCCATATTTTTTCTTTGTTCGATGCCGAATTTCCGTTCAATAAGATCCAAATATTCCTGACGCGCATGGTATGTATGCCAGGCGTCATCTCTGAATTTCAAAACATCCATGGCGCTGACATAGTTTGTGGGCAAAGGAAGACATTCGTATGAAAAAAAGGCAAACCCTTCATAAGTATCAGGCAATTCCCAGCCGTTTTGCATGGCTTGGAAATATAACGGACTGCCCGGCAGGGCCATGCATGGATAGAAGTTCGCAAAGGGCGTGTTGAGTTCACACGCCAGGTCGAGGGTTTGCTGCATCGTTTCCAGGTTATCCTCCGGAAATCCGAAAATATAATTTGCCGCGACATTGATTCCGTGATCATCAATCTCTTTTGTTATTTCCCTGATATCCATTTCATCGAATTTGCCCTTGGAAACTTTTTGCCGGACGGCCTGATTGCCCGCTTCCAGACCGATGGCCAGCCACTTCATGCCCGCTTGTCTGAACCTATCCAAATATTCTTTCTTGATGGTATCAACCCGCGCATAGGACCACAAATTCAAATCATAATCCCGTTTAATTAATCCCCGGATCAAAGGCCCAAAGTGCTTTTTGTCCAGAAAAAACATTTCATCCGATATTCTTATGGTTCCGACGCCCATTTTGACAAGTTTATCGAATTCACGCAATATAAATTCCGGGGTCCAGTAACGAATATGAGACGAATCCGCCGAGGTTACTTTATCATGGTTATCCGTCCGGTTAATCATGTTGATGACGCAAAAATCACATTTGTAAGGACAACCCAGTGATGAGTATAAAGCGGCAAAGGGCGTTCGTTTTTCGTGATGATAATCGGCGTGCCAGAAATGTGAACGGTAAAGATCCAACGGTTTTTTATTGTAAGGAAGCAGATCCCAGGCATAGCCGGGCAAGTCCTTATCCATTTTATCCGTGGGCACAACTTCCCGAAACGGATTCAGGATGATATGTTTATTTTTTTTATAACCGATGCCTTTAATCTTATTCAGATCATCCTTTAAGTCGGAACCCAGCAGATCATGTAACGCATAGACGCCTTCGTTAAGAAGCACCATGTCGACAAAAGAATAAGACAAGACTTCTTTGGGCAGAGCGCTGACATGAGATCCCACAAAACAGGTGGAATACTCCGGATAGGTTTGTTTGAGTTGGGCACACAGCCGTGTGCCGCCGATCATACTTGTGGTGCCGGAATTCGGATTCTGACCATATAACACAAAACATACCAGCCGTGGATTGGCTTCACGGATTCTGTTGATCGCCTGTACATCGGTCAGGCGTTCGGCATTACAATCCAGAATAGCAACACCGAAACCTTTGCCGCGGCAGGACTCAGCCAGCAACAGGCTCCATGTAGGAGTTTCTATCGCCGAATACGTTTCGCCAAGAGATTGATATGCTTTTGCCGAAGAATCCGGCTCAACAAAAAGTATATCTAAACGGCGATTGGCGGTGGTCACTTTCATTAATTTCCCTGATGAAACCAATACGACTTATTTCTGAGACTTCTCTAAAATCGGGTTAAAGTCCATAAATCCTGTCAGAACATTATAATTAGTTAGTATCCTGGAGGAAAAATCAATAATTATTTTCAGCGTCCGCCGGCATCCGGTGAATATAAATCTCTTACCCTGCGAACCAGCAGGCGGCAACAGTTAAAAATGTTCTGAGACGAATAAAATTTCAGCTCGTCATTATAATAAAACCGGAAAATATCTTCAGCAATTTCATTATCATCGCGCGTATCATTGATGATATATGTCTTCACATCCCAAGCGGCGTTTCGGGCCTCCCGAAAGATATTTCTGATTTCTTCTCTTTCTGAAAAGAATCCATTGTGGGCAAGGCCCAGAATCATGGGATCAAGCTTTTCCAAACAATCTATTGTGTTCAGATAATCGTTAAATCCGGTAAAAAACGTGGGGAAAAATCCACGCCCCGGATAACGGTTTCCCAGGCTGTCCGATACCAGAAGTGTTTTTATGCCCGGAATCTGGACGAGAATATTGCCGGGAGAATGACCCTTCGCTTCAAAAAAACGGATGATGAATCCTCCCATATCAAGTTCTTCACCGCCGGTCACGATCTTGCATTCCGACAGGGACGGAGGAGATTTTATCACCGGTCCGCAACTTATCAGACCGCGGGCCATCATGGATTCCGTCATATGACCATCTTCAAGAATCATGGACGGCCGGGCCTTGGGATGGCTGATGAATGATTCGGCGCCCTCTCCCGCGATGACCATTACCCCGGGAAAAGAATCTCTCAGATAATCCAGCCCTGTAATATGATCGCTATGGGGATGGGTCACGATCAGAAAATCCGGTTTCGTTCCGATATAAGAAAGCTGCTCCCGCAGAATTTCCACCGTCGCCGAGATTCCCGTTTCCACCAGCGCGGAGGCATTACTCCCCCTGATCAGATAGATATGAAAATAGTCATTACCTAAGATCCAGAGGTGATCAGCGGCTTGCCGGGGAAACATATCTGACATAGAGTTAATATTCCCCGGATAAAACCCGGCTTGAGCGGCGTAAGTATAGTCTGTGTTTCATACAAGAGCATCCGATACTGACAGTCATGAGTATAATATAAGAACATTATTGGGGTGATGATTTTCTTAATATTTTAAGAATGGTATCGATCAGTTTTTTTGTTCTGACCGGCTTTGGCAGGATATAATTATTTCCGATTTTGTTCTCCTGCCCTTCAACAACATCATCATTCGTGGCAAGCGCCGTGACAAAAAGAATCGGTATTTTTGATGTCGTGACTTTTTCTTCTAAAGCGGCCGCAACATCTTCGCCGGGCATGTCCGGCATGAACAAATCAAGCAGGATGATATCCGGACTTTCATTTTCAGCCAAGGCTATTCCGTCTTTGCCGTTTGTCGCAATAAGCACATTGAACAAGCCGTCCTTCATGAGATTTTTTTTGACGAAATAGCAAAAGTCAACTTCATCATCAATGATCAACACCTTAATCGTTCCTTCCACGTTACACCTCCATCGTATCCATCTCTTTAATTTTCGGTTGGAGTTTTACAAAAAAAGTCGTTCCCTTGTTTTCCTGACTCTCAACATCAATCGTACCGCTCAATCGATCCATAATCATATGGGCAATGCTTAAACCAAGTCCCGTTCCTTCATTAACAGGTTTCGTCGTAAAAAACGGTTCGAATATTTTCAGCAGCACCGCATCGGGAATTCCCTTCCCGGTATCGGATATCTCCACAACAATCATTTCATCGCCCATACTGAAAAAATCAGCCCGCCGGTAACCGGTTTTATAGCCGACCTCCGTGACTATTCTTTTATAGGCGCGAACCGTTAATTTCTTTTCCTTGCATTCCTTCATGGCATCAACGGCATTATTGACAAGATTCAGAAATACCTGTTCCAGCATATTATAATCACCCGCCACCTCCAGGGATTCGTCCTCATACACCCGTTGCAGGATCACACCGTTTTTTTGAATCTTTTGTTCCGCAAGTGTCAGCATGTTATTCAGCAATGAACAAAGCGGAAGCTGCGTGATTTTACCTACCGATTGTCTGGAGAAGGACAAAATGTTTTTGATAATATTATCAGCCCGGTTAACCGCGGTAAAAATTTTTTCTATGGATTCCTGGAGTTGAGGATTATCATCGGGAAGATTGTTCTCCAGATAATCCACTCCCATATTAATAATTTCCAACGGATTTCTGATTTCATGCGCAATACCCGACGCCAATCGTCCGAGAGCGGCCATTTTATCCTTTTGGATTAACTGGTCCCGGGTTTTTCGCAACATTTCAACCGTATCACTTAATCTATTCTCTTTTTCAATCCGGTCGGTGATATCTTTTGAAATAATGCAAACCGCTAATACATCATGTTTTGACGGATCTCTTATGGGACTCAGTGTATTGGCAAACCATATACCGTTATGTTTATCATAGGATTCATACTGTACTGTGTCATTATTTTGATATACGGACTTAATATGGCTCAACGATTTCTCAGCTTCACTTTCATCTTCATTGTAAATTTTTGAAATGGGTAAACCCAAAAGACTTTTTTCATCACGGTATCCATTAAATTTGACAAGTTTTTGATTGGCAAATAAAAACTTGCCATCATGGTCGACAATGCACATCAGCACATCCGTCGCCTGAACGATTTGCTCATATCGTTCCCGGGCTTCACGAATCCGCATATCCTTGTCTTTTAACCGTGTCGTCATAAGATAACCGTAAAACATGGCAATCACAATAATAAAAGGAATCCGAATCGCATAACTGATGGCCATTGAACCCGTCAATAATCCCTGTTGATATAACAACCAGCCATAGATGAAAGAAAAGACAAGGATGTTGATCATCAGATACTCAAAGCGGGACCCCATTGTCGTTAGTGAAATAATAATAAAATATATCAGGTATAAATCCGATCCGACATAGCCGGAAATATAAATGCCTGCAGGAACCAGGATGCTGTCGCCTAAAATGATCCCGTAAAAAATCTTATCGTCATAGAAGTATTTTTCCGGAATATAAGCGACAATCAGATTCGTCAGCAGATAAAAAGCTATGAATATATATTTGTAGATTTCCGGGCCTTGACCGGATGACGGGGTAAAAATAATGAAATAAGAAGCGGTAATGATGACCATCAGGCGAACAAGAAAAATAATTTTTTTTCTTTGATATGAAGGCATCATCAAGCTCCTCTGATTAAGGATGATTTTCTGACAGACGAACTATGGATAATATAGGATAGATGGTTTTTTGTGTCAATGGAAAAAGGTTATAATATTGGGGAGGTTGTATCCGTTGATGATACCACTGAACATTAATCCAGTTTGCCAACGAAAAAATTATCGGATTTATTAAACGAAACTGCCTGCAATATTGGCAAAGTTTTGTCTGGTTATTCTATTGCCGGTATTGTCATAGGTATAACTGAAGCTGTCGATTGTTTGATTAAAAGAGTTACCTAATTAGTGAGCATTAACAGCTCTCTCTATTTACCCCCTTTCTCATCGGACACTCCTTTCGCTTTCCTTGTATACCATTTTCTTGTATGCTTTTTAAAGTGTCCTTTAAACTGGGGTAGGTTCATTATGTCCCCCGAATTCCCCAATCAAGATAGCCTTCACCAATCGGTATTTTCTCAATTATATTTTGTGTACAAAGAAGCGTTCCCGCAGCATCATATATTGAAAGATAAAAAGTATCGTATGAAATGGGATGTCCAACCAAGTCTGCAAAAAGATTTAACGGTAAAAATCTTTTAAGCGTTTTTTTTGTAACATCTTTAGAATACAGCACGGCAAAATAATTCCCGTCAGGCGACCATGCCAGAGAATGCACAAAATCTCCCGCTTCCAGAATACGAATAATCCGCTTTCTTTTAATATCAATCAGCGCAAATATCTTCGATGGATCTAAGGCAAACGTGTTTCTATATATTGCGGCAATTAATAATTCCCCGTTGCGACTAATCTCATATGGTGTATCAAAGCGCTTGTCATCAGGCTGCATCAAACTCTGTGGTAAACTTTCCGAGCGTTTATCGCTAGCCCCAAGTCTCACATTTATTCGTTCTTTCGGGAGATAACTTGCCTTCTGTTTTTGAATTTTGTTGGCCTGCCATGTATACAGCCAAGATTCACCTTCATCATATGGCCGCCATGAAATGTATACTTTTAAATCTTTTGTATAGTCGCTGCAGGTATCTGAATATACAGACGGTATAAATAGTAAGGTTATCCCTAATAAAATTGTCATCATTCGCAAAAGCATGAACACGTCCTTATTGCTCCTGATAATATTGTATATGTAGCATTATAAGCATCTACACACTTACATAATAATAGGGACAACTGTTCCTATTTACCTTCTATTTACCTTTACAAGCCATAAGAATCTGTTCCGTTTACCGGATTATTTTCCACGTAAGCATAGAAATTTATGCCGCTCCCAAACCCAATGGTTTCTTTCGTAACAAACTTTCCAGCCCTCGGATCATAATACCTTGCTCTCTTATCTGCTTCTGGCCCTATCACTCCTTCTCCCTGTGACTAACTTCCACAATTTAATAATTACTGTTGCAATTATGAACCACCATATTACACCAAGAACAAAATGTGAAAAAGTTAACCACCAAAAACCGACAGAGATGTTATTAGTAATCATTTTTAATAAAGTAGATACCTTATGAAATATTATTGATGCGGGAAAATCTATGAAAAAAGCGAAAAAGAATGGCCACGACTCTTTAGCTGGATTAAAAAGGTAGCTATAAGGAAAAACAAAGATCATAAGAATAGTATGAATCATTAAAATTATAATCATTGTCTTTTTTTTCATATTTAAAATGGCTCCTTATAATTAAATTTCATTACTTTTTAACCCAACGCATTTCTTGTTGATTTATTTCTTGCAGCAATCTTTTGCATCTGGTCCTACTTGCTGGTTATCATTAAATTCCATCCACCACCAGAGTGGTTCAGAATACTTATTACCAGCGTTAGATGAACATTTTGCAAGTGCTCTGTCACACTTTCTCATACATTTACCTCTTTCATTACTATCGCAAGGGGATGCTTTTCTGCAAATATAATAACACTTATCATGCCTACTACAGCACGAATCCAGCGCATTAGTAGCTGGAGTATATTTATGACCAGGTGTATAAGATTCTTTTTTCCCTCCAGTCCAATCCGGACCACAATAATTACCAGAATAAGCCCAAAGGCCCGAAGGATCTTTCTGATCTATTGGATTATTCCCGACATATGCATACAGATTCACATCCCCGCCATCAAACCCAATCGGGTCTTTGGTCATAAATCTTCCAGCCTTCGGATCATAATACCTTGCGAGAATTCGGGGGACATAACACTTAATTCATCATCCTCGCTTCTTCTTGGGTCCGGGCTTTTTCCGTTGTATCAAACGTCCTGTCAGTTTTTCAATTTTCTTTACAAAATCCTGATTACCTGCCGGACGTCCGGTTTTCGTCGCTTTTCTTACATGATCTATCTCATCTTTTCCATCAATGCGTTCTGTCAGATAAGTACGCCAGTCTTTTACCAAACCGTAAAGATTTTTACTTTTTACTAGAACATCTTTCTTGACATCACCAACATGATACGCAGCCGAAGACCACTTATACTGCCATGAGTGCTTGACCATTCCCGCGGCAACAGGATTGTTTTCTACATACGACACGGCAGCCACCAAGTGTCGTTCGTCAAGAACGCATGAACCAAAACGCCCCTGAAATAAATAACCCCGTACATTATCTTTGAAATTCTTCATTCGGGTGTATCGCTTGTGCGCTTCACCGAATCCCCGGGATAACGATTCTTCTGTATGCGGTATTGCAACAAAATGAACATGGTTGCTCATTAGGCACCAGGCAAGTATTTCTAAGTCATGTCTTTCGGATTCTTCCTTGATGAATTGTAAATATTGATTCCTGTCGTTGTCGCTACTGAAGATGGTAATGGAACGCACGCCCCTCTGAGTAATATGATGTGGGTAATTTATGGCAACTATTCGTGAAATTCTCGGCATGGATGATGTCTAAGACATTTTCTGACGCCAGTCAAGATAATTGAGTGTTATGTCCCCCGAATTCCCCCACTGCATCATCAAGCTCCTCTGATGAAGGATTATTTTCTGACAGACGAACTACGGGAATAATATAGGATAGATGGTTTTTTGTGTCAATGGAAAAAGGTTACAATATTGGGGATGTTTTGTCCGTTGATGATATCACTGAACATTAATCCGTTTTGCCAACGAAAATATTATCGGACTTATTAAACGCAACGTCCTGCAATATTGGCGAAGGTTTGTCTGGTTATTCTGTTGCCGTTATTGTCACAGGTATAACTGAAGCTGTCAATGGTTAGATTAAAATAGTTACCTAATTATTGAGCATTAACAGCTGTCCCTATTTACCCTGCCAATCAAGATAGCCCTCACCAATTTGTATTTTCTCAATTATATTTTGTGTACAAAGAAGCGTTCCCGCGGCATCGTATATTGTAAGATAAAAAGTACGGTATGAAATGGGATGCCCAACCAAGTCTGCAAAAAGATTTAACGGTAGAAATCTTTTGAGCGTTTCTTTTGTAACATCTTCAGAATACAGAACTGCAAAATAATTACCGTCAGGCGACCATGCAAGGGAATGCACATAATCTCCCGCTTCCAGAATACGAATAATCCGATTTCTTTTAATATCAACCAGCGCAAACATCTTCGATGGAAATAAGGCAACCGTGTTTCTATATATTGCAGCAATTAATAATTCCCCATTACGACTAATCTCAAACGGTGTATCAAAGCGCTTATTATCAGGCATCATCAAACTCTGCGGTAACCTTTCTGAACGTTTATCGCTAGCCCCAAGTCCAACATTTGTTCGTTCTTTCGGTAGATAACTTGCCTTCTGTTTTTGAATTTTGTTGGCTTGCCATGTATACAGCCAAGATTCATTTTCATCATATGGCCGCCATGAAATGTATATTTTTAAATCACTTGTATAGCTACTGCAGGTATCTGAATACGCAGACGGGACAAGCAGTAAGGTTATCCCTAATAAAATTGTCATCATTCGCAAAAGCATGAACACCTCCTTATTGCTCCTGATAATATTGTATATGTAGCATTATAAGCATCTACACACTTAAAGCGTGGGAACAAATCTCCAAAATGTTTGGGGTATTCCCACCATCTATTTGACCACGGTTTAAAACCACTGTGTGCAGGTGTGGCACTGTCTTGTACTACATGCAGCGCAGTTGCTATATCTCCAAGATTGCAGCTACTGTTACCCTTATTTATAACGTTATAGTAGTTTGCAATATCGTTCGCCAGATTTTCTGGATTTCTTCCGTTACTCATTGCATGAAGATATGCATATTTCGGATCTTGAATATTATCAACACCTGCGTTTGCTTCAGCTAGTTCTTCAGCTCTCTTACTACAACCTAGTTTGACTGCAGCAGTGCGTGTAATGTTTTTATGTATATAGGACACCCACAATCCATAAGGATCTGTTCCGTTTACCGGATTATTTTCCACGTAAGCGTAGAAATTTACACCACCCCCAAACCCAATCGGGTCTTTGGTCATAAATCTTCCAGCCTTCGGATCATAATACCTTGCTCTATAATAATACAATCCCGTCTCATAATCAAATTCTCTTCCGGTGTAGGTATAAGGCTGTTTAATCCAGAACGGCGTTGATTTGATGTTGCCGAAGGAATCATAGTCGTATTGCTGCACCTTGTGTCCCATATGATTGGTCAGTGTTGTGATTGAGCCTAATCCATCCGCATGATAGTAAATCCTCGTGTTGTTGATTTCAGCGCTCAAGGGTTCGTCTATGTTCGGGCCATGAATGTAAGATGCTGTTAGTTTATTGTTCTGATCGTATTCGGCAATAATGTTCTGATTGTCGTAGATGTAGAAAGTGGTCAGCGGATAATCAGTCTTCCTGGTATTGTTATCATCGTTGATTTCGTCTTTTATGACTGTTTTGGATATTCTTCTACCGAAGGGATCATAGGCAAAGCTGATTTCCTTCGTTTTGGCTCCTTTGTCAATGGTAACATAGATTAATCTGTTTTCATCATCATAAGTATAGGAGGTGATTAACTTGGCTTTGTTCTGTATCGTTTCCGTCTTCTTAATGATGTTGCCGTTTAAATCGTATTCAAAGGTATTGCCCTTATTGGGATGGCCGGCGTAATTCAGAAGCTCATTGCCAGCATCGTAGGCATAGCCGTCTGTGGATTTGGGTCCGGAATTTCGGTTACCTACGGGATCATAGCCGTAGGCTTCGGTATGGTGATTGACGATATCCTCCGGCAGTTGCGCTGTCGTCCTACTTTTGGGCGATGCTGTGGTCAACCGGTAAATCTGGTCGTAATTATAATTTATATTCTTGTTGCTGTCGGTTTTGGTCAGTCTGTTGCCGACATTGTCATAGGTATAGCTGAAACTGTCGATGGTCTGATTGAACGCATTGATATGCGTCATGCCGGTGAGCCTGCTGAGTTGATCGTAAGAATAGGTTGTATAAGAATCGTTGGGCAGAGTTCTCTTGATTCTTCTTCCCAGGGAATCGTAAGTGAAAGTATAGGTGCCGGTGGTATCGGAGAGGATCTTCGTCATCTGGTTGTTGGCGTTGTATTCGTAGTTGATTACCCTGGGCGTGGAAGTGCTTTCTTTCATCATCATTGCTGTTTTGTTGCCCATGATGTCATACCGGTACTCAATATTGAAAATCTTGGCTAGATTGTAGCTGGTCACGCCGGTCATGCGGTTGCTTGAGTCATAACTGTAATAGTAAACGATGTTCTGGTTAGTGGCTCCTGTCATATTGCCCGCCTGATCATATTGGAAAATGTCTGAGGTAGCATTGGGATAATCTCTTTCCACTAATCTGTTCAAGTCATCATAAATGTAAGTGATTGTCCGGCCGTCGGGCTTTGTTTTGGAGATCATATTGCCTTTTGCATCATAAGCATAAGAGGTGACGTTGCCAAGCGGATCTGATTCTTTAATCAGCCCGCCCGTCTGGTCATATTGATACGTGGTTGTCTGATTCCTAGCGTCGGTAACCGCGGTGAGTTTATCCGAACCGCCGCCGCAGGAGGAACAGCCTCCGCTGCCATAAGTGAATGTTGTGGCAAAGCCTGCCGCGTCGATTGTTTGAATGAGTTGATTTTTATAATTGTAATCATATCTGGTTGTATTGCCGTTGGCATCGGTCGAAGATAATCTGTTGCCTCTGGCGTCATAGGTGTATTGAGTTGTCTTGCCCGCGGAGTCGGTAACAATGATAAGCTGATTGAGGCTGTTGTATTGAAAAGTTGTTTTGTTTCCTGCCCCATCGGTCTGGCTGATCATGTTGCCAGAATTGTCATAAGTCTGCGTTGTTGTTTGACCGCCGGGATCGGTAATGGAGATAAGATTATTATTGGCATCATAAGCCATTGTTGCGACGCCGCCGTTGGGGCTGATGATGGATGTAATGTTGCCTTTGCTGTCGTAAGTGTAACGGGTTGTCGCACCGGAGGGGTCGGTTGTGGAAAGCATATTGCCGTTAGCATCGTAGGTATAGGACGTTTGTCTGCCCGCTGCGTCGGTAATGCTTATGACCAGATTCTGATCGTTATATGTATAGATTGTCGTGTTGTTCAGTGCGTCAGTGATGGAGGTCATGTTGCCGCTCTGGTCATAGGTATAGTTTGTCGAGGTGCCGTCGGGTTCAATGCGGCTCGTCAAATTGCGGCTGGAATCATATTCGTAAGAAGTCGTGCCGCCTGCGGGATCAGTTTTAGATTTTAAAGCGCCCAGATCGGGATCGTATTTATAAACCCAAAGGCCACCGTCCTTTTCGGTTACTGTTGTTGTCTTGTTGTCAGGGTCATACTGGACATTTATGGTTCCTCCCTGCGGGTCAATAGTCTGACTGACACGGTAATCGGCATCATAGGAATATTGGACAAGGTTGCCCTGCGGATCGGTTTTTGTCAGCATGAAGGCATTGCTGTCGTAAGTATATTGCCATCTTTGTGTGCCCAATGAATTATGGGATGACACGGCAGTGAGAGTATCGTTGCTGTAAGTAAAAGAGTAACTGTTATTGCCGGGATCGGTAATGGCGCTGATACGGTTATTGGCGTCATAGCTCAAGTAAACTATCTTGCCCACCGGGTCGGTGATATTGGCAAGATTGCCAGTGGGACTGTAAGTAAGATTTACCGTGTTGCCGTTATTGTCGGCAATGACGGTTAATCTGCCTTGGGCATTGAAAGTATCAGCTGTGCCGTTCTTATAAGTAAGAGTGAAAGTATTATCGGCATTTTTCTGAAGCCTCGGATAAGTTGAGATGTCGGAGGTATAGTAATCGCCATTTCTATCCAGAGAAATCATGCCGCCTCTACCGTCATTCAAAACATAAGAGTCGTTCTCGGCACTAGCTGTAAGAAAAATGTTGTAAGTATGAGTCCAGCCTGTTCCCAATGCGCCGCTGTATCCGTCCGTACTGTTATAATACAATGTGAAATCTGACATTAAACTGGAATTGGGCACGGTAAAAAGACTTTGCGAATGACTCAAATTGCCGCTGGCAATATTGATTGACGAGTTGGCGGTAATTTCCAGCTTGCAGTCTTTTTCTCTGGCTTTGACGGTAAAAGATTTGTCTTGGGAATCTTTGCATGTTGAATCGTTAGCCACTCTCGCTGACAGTATAGCCTTATAAGAACCTGGATCTACAACTTTCCCGTTAGCACCTTTTCCATCCCAACTTACTGATACTGAATTGCCTATACCGCTAAAGCTTCTGCCGGCAACGGTTAAATTCCAACTTACCGATTTGCTGGAAATTATTGTGCCAGTCAATTTTATTATACCACCGGTTTGGCGGTCAATTGTTGTATTCGATACATTAAAACTTTCAATTTCCAGATCGCACGTCGTACACTGCTCAACTGTCACCGGCGGCGGTGGCGGCGGTAAGACTTGCTCAGGGCAGCAACCCGATAATTTTTCTTGCGCATTCCTAAGGTCAAGTGGTGACATGGCAAGCAACCGATTTATTGTGTATCCCGCATAATTGCAACTCGTCATGCCAACAACATCATAAGCACGTCCACATGTTACCGGTGGGTTAGTAAAGCTTAATTGAGAGCCTGTTGTGCAATCATCAACAATCTTGTTTCCAAGACAGTTATATGATTGTACCGTTATATAAACATTGACAATAGGACCTGAATAACTTTTACAGACAGGGTTTACAAACGTCTTATATGCAATTTTTTGTAAGTCAGAATATCCATTCACTGCAATCCGCTTATATATCTTTTGTCCTGCAGAATCGGTTACGGAGATCAATGGATTATTGGCACAGTTAGGATTTGAGGATGGCGCAGTATAGATGACTGAAGTACCCGTTGTACTGGAAAGCGTCCCGCCGCCGCTGAGCGACCATGTGTAAGGGCCGCCGCAGCCGGTGGATACCGACAAGGTTTGCGAACTGCCGATGCTCATTTGGCTGTAACCGTTAATAGCCAGAGGCGCTGCTTTGCAGTTACTAATAAGAATTAGATTGAAAAAGATGGTGAAGATTAAAACAAAAAAGAATGAGAATACTTTTCTTCCAGTCAACATGATAATTCTTCCCCTGCTATTTTATTGATAATGACTTTTCTGAAATTAACAGTTGCTAATGTAATCAATATAATCTCTCATTTATTTCTAAAAGAGAGCCTTTTAAATTTCACAATTCTATCAGCATGCGATTTTAGACGCAGGCCAATAAACTTGCTAATCTAATTTGGGTACCTGATAATGCTTGGGACTAGGAAACTTTAATGCTGACTTCTTGAACTATAATTAAAAAGCTCTTAACTACAAGCTCAATATTCTTGAGGACTAAAATTTTAATGGGCGTACAAGTATAGAAAAATTAAAACGGTGTCAAGAAAAATAAATAGAATTTAATGTAATAAAATAAGAAAGGAGTTGCTTGGACTAAAGCAACTCCCTGATCTGGTCGGGGCGGAGTGATTTGAACACTCGACATCTTGCTCCCAAAGCAAGCGCGCTACCAGGCTGCGCTACGCCCCGACTTTAATTTTTTAATCTATCGGCAAGTTTACTTTTGAGCTTTGCAAAAGCCTGCCCCCGATGACTTACTTCGTTTTTTATTTCCGCCGGCAATTCCGCGGCAGTCTTTTTCAGTTCGGGCACGAAGAAAATTGGATCGTAACCAAATCCGTTATCGCCGCGCCGCTCATCAATAATCAATCCCTGCCACTTTGATTCAAAGCTGTCATAACTGCCGTCGGTTCTATATAATACAAGCGCACAACAGAAGAAAGCGATTCTTTTTTCCTGAGGAATGTTTTTTAATTTAGCCAGAAGAAGATTTATATTGTCGTCATCCGTTGCCTTTTCTCCGGCATAACGCGCCGAATAAATGCCCGGCTCGCCATCGAGTGCTTCCACCTGCAAGCCGGAATCATCCGCCAAAACGGTTTCACCGGTAAAGGCTGAAATGATCTTCGCTTTCTTTAAGGCGTTCTCCAGAAAACTTTTTCCGTCTTCAACTATTTCCGGCGCGTTATCATAATTTTTCAAAGAAACTAATTCTATCCCCATTCCTTCAAGCATTTCTTTAATTTCTTTTACTTTTCCCTCATTGCCGGACGCAAAAACAATTTTCATCCCTTCAGGTCACCCACGATTTCTTTTTGCCTTTCAATAATCTGCCGGATCCCTTCTGCGGCCATATCTGTCATCTGCGCCATCTGTTCCTTGCTGAACGGAACTCTCTCCGCGGTGCCCTGCACTTCTATAAAAAGCCCTGAACCGGTCATGACAAAATTCATATCCACATCCGCCCGGGAATCTTCTTCGTATTCCAAATCAAGTAAAATCTGATGATCGACAATGCCGACGCTGATGGCTGATAAAAAGTCATTAACAGGAATCTCTTTTACCGTGCCATCCTGACGCAATCTTTTAAAAAGATCGACAAGAGCGACAAAAGCGCCGGTAATTGAGGCTGTCCTTGTTCCGCCGTCGGCCCGGATAACATCGCAATCCAGATAAATTGTTTTCTCGCCAAAAGCGGTTAAATCCGTGACAGCCCGTAAAGAGCGGCCGATCATTCTTTGAATTTCGTGCGTCCGGCCCCCCAATCGTCCCCGAACGGATTCCCGCGCTGTCCGCGTTTGTGTGGACATGGGCAGCATGGAATATTCAGCGGTCAGCCAGCCCTTCCCTGTATTTTTCAGAAAAGGCGCGGGCTTGTTGTCTATTGAGGCCGCGCAAATTACTTTGGTATTGCCAAATTCCACCAGAACGGAACCGGCATCGTTGTTCAGGTAGTTATTAGTAATCTTTATCGGTCTTAGTTCGCCGAATTTTCTGCCTGATTTTCTTTCCATCACAAATCACCTGAAAAAAGTTTTAACACTCTTGGACAAAGCTTTGGCAACATCCGTTTGCGTATTTGCGGAAAGTAATTTCTTTTTGTCTTCGGAATTCGTGGCAAAGCTCATTTCCACAACCACCGAAGGCACCAGCAAACTATCCGTTACCGGCGAATCAGCCTTCCTTAATCCCCTGCCCTTTCTCGGGAACAAGGCATTCAGGTTTTCCTGAACAATTTTTGCCATGGCCAGAGAATCATTCTGACATTTATTTTTCATCAGCAGTTTATCGTCTTTTGCTGTTTTTTTCCCTTTTACGATATCTTCACTGAATCCCGGGTAATAAAGCTCGAATCCCGAAGCATTCTTGCCGAATCCGCCGTTAACGTGAAGACTTAAAAAAAAGTCCGGCTTAATTTTCTCGATATTTTTTTTACGGTCTTCCAGATCAACTGTCTTATCCGAATCACGGGTTAAAACAACTTCCAGATTATTTTCTTTAGCCAGCTCTTTCTTCATGAGCAGAGCAACGGCCAGCGTGATATCTTTTTCGGCAACATCATCCGTCAGCTTAATGCCTTTATCCTGCCCGCCGTGCGCCGGATCAATCAGAATGATGCGCTTTTTCCCCATCGCTGACAGCTCCAAAACCGTACAAAATAAAAAGCACGCCAGGATGCCCAGTATTAACAATATCTTTTTCTTTTCCAGCATAATCCTCACCTGTATGAATTCGCGCTTGCTTATAGCAGAGTCGCTTTGTTTGTCAACAATCAAATGTGTTTTTATTAAATTTCAGAAATGGTGCAGCCATTCAACGGATTTAACAAATTTTAACTGTCTGATTGCTGACAGGATTTGATTAAGTTGCTGCAGATTACTGATGTCGATCACAAAATTGCAGGTGGCAATCAGATTAATGGTTTCGACCTGCGCATAACTGATATTGACGTCAAAAGATGAAATAATGGAACTGACTTCCGTCAAAACACCCTTGACGTCGTCACAGACAACTTTAATGCCGACCGGATAAGTATGTTCCTCTCTGGCATTCCATTGAACGTTAACGATTCGCTCCGCATCCATTTTTTTAATATAAGGACATTTGTTTGTATGCACAATAACGCCGCGTCCGCGGGAAATATAACCTGATATTTCATCTCCGGGAATCGGATTGCAGCATTTGGCAAAATTAACCATGATATCGTCTATATCGTCAATACCGATAAGCGATACGCCCATTGACGGCGAAGCAGGCTTTTTCTTCTTTAACTTTTCCTTGACCGGCTCGGCAACTTCAGCTTCTTCTCCGGCCAGAAAATAATTGACAACGCGCTTGGGTGAAATCCGGCCGAGACCTACCTGGGAAATTAAATCATCAAGCTGATTTATCGAAAGTTCGGTGAGCACTTTCTTTATTTCTTCCGACTTGATATAATTATTAAATTTTAAATGATGTCTTTTAAATTCCTTTTCCAGCACATCACGTCCTAAAGCCATGCTGCTTTTCTTTTCTTCCAGATTAATCCAGTTTCTTATTTTGGAAATGGCCCTGGTCGTTACGACATTCTTGAGCCAGTCTTTACTGGGATGGTGACCGGCCTGCGTTATGATCTCAACGCGGTCGCCGTTCTGCAGTTTGTATCTTAAGGGAACGATGCTCCGGTTGATCTTGGCGCCGATGCACTGATTGCCGACATCGGTGTGAATGCTGTACGCGAAATCAATGGGTGTGGCGCCCTTGGGAAAAGATTTAACATCGCCTTGCGGTGTAAAAACATAAACTTCTTCCGGAAATAATGCCAGTTTCAGATCGGACATGAATTCCTTGGGATTTTTGATATCCTGCTGGATCTCCAATACTTCCCTGAGTTTTTTTATCTGGTTCTCTTCGTCATCCTTATGGGCCCTGCCTTCCTTGTATCGCCAGTGCGCGGCAATGCCCTTTTCCGCCCATTCATGCATGGCTTTTGTTCTGATCTGGATTTCCACCCTTTCTCCGTAAGGCCCGATAACCGTGGTATGCAGGGACTGATAGTGATTGGCTTTGGGCATCGCGATATAATCTTTAAATCGCCCGGGAACGGGCTTCCAGAGAGCATGCACCATGCTTAAGACTTCATAGCATGTTTTTTCCTTATCGGAATCAAGAATGACGCGGAAGGCGATCAGGTCATAAACTTCGTCAAAATCTATATGCTGTTCATGCATTTTTTTATAAATGCTGTAAAGATGCTTCGCCCTTCCTTCAACTTTACATTTAATGGAATACTTCTCCAGTTCATTGAAAATGATACTCTTAACCTCTTCGGTATATCGATTACGGGCTTCCTTGGATTTGGCGATTTGCGCGGATAACGTTTCATAAGCATCGGGAGCAATATACTGAAAGGACAAATCCTCCAGTTCCATCCTCATCGAATTGATACCGAGACGATTGGCCAGCGGCGCGTATATGTCTATGGTCTCCCGGGCAATATAAAGCCGTTTGTCTTTCTGATGATACTGTAAAGTCCTCATGTTGTGAATCCGGTCAGCCAGGCGCACCAGCAAAATCCGGATATCGGCCGACATCGCCAGAATCATTTTGCGAAAGTTTTCCGATTGTCTTTCTTC
The DNA here is from genome assembly GCA_002840555.1 of Deltaproteobacteria bacterium HGW-Deltaproteobacteria-13. GTDB lineage: Bacteria > Desulfobacterota > Syntrophia > Syntrophales > Smithellaceae > Smithella. The sequence goes on along the minus strand of PHBJ01000009.1, from coordinate 155,792 downwards.
CTGGGAACCGAAAGAAATACGGCTTAATTTGGTCAATCCTTCAACCAGAAAAGCAACGTCCTTGCCAAATTCCTTTTCCAGTTGTTCGGCTGTCGTTAGAGTGTCTTCGATGGTGTCATGCAGCAATCCACTGATAATTGTCGCGGTATCCATTTTCATATCGGTCAGGATTCCCGCAACTTCCATCGGGTGGGTAAGATAGGGTTCCCCGGATAATCTTACCTGTCCCTGATGCACGGAAGCCGAGTAAATATAGGCCTTCTCAATCATTTCCAGGTCTTCCGGCGGAAGATAGGTCTGGGCTTTATCAATAATATCATTAATACGAAGCATTAAGTCTCCAGCCTGCCTGACTTAGGGCTATAGCCTATCAGGATTTAATTCCTGTTCTACAATCTGTTTTATTTCTTGCGCAATTTCCTGCAGCGGATATAATTTATTTTCACCCGTTTTTCTGATTTTCAGTTCAACCTTTCCCTGCTCTAGATTTTTCCGTCCCACGACGATTCTCAACGGAATTCCGATCAAATCGGCGTCCTTGAATTTAACACCGGCTCTTTCATCACGATCATCAAAAATGACCTCCAGACCGGAAGCCTTCAGCGCAAGGTAAAGATTTTCCGCGGCAGCCATGACATCTTTTTCATTGACATTAACCGGCGTGATAATCACCTGATAAGGCGCTAAAGGCATGGGCCAGACAATTCCGTTTTCATCGTAATTCTGTTCAATTCCCGCGGCAACCGTCCTGCCGATGCCGATTCCGTAACAGCCCATGATCATGATTTTTTCCTGACCGTCTTTATCCAGATAGACGGCCTTCATCGCTTTGCTGTACTTGGTTCCCAGTTTAAAAACATGACCGACTTCAATGCCGCGCGCGAATTTCATGTCCCCGCCGCAACGGGGGCACTTGTCCTGATCCGAAACAACGCGAAAATCAGCAAAGGCCTGAATATTGAAGTCCCTGCCGATATTCACATTCTTTAAATGATAATCCTCTTTATTGGCGCCGGTGACAAAATTGACCATGTCAATCACGGAATAATCCAGCAGCACCGGTATTTTAATATTCACCGGCCCGGCAAATCCCCTTGGCGCACCGGTCGTTTTCATAATCATTTCATCGGTGGCAAGCTCCAACTCGGCGGCGCCTAAATAATTTCTTACTTTTATTTCATTGACTTCCTGATCCCCGCGGATCAGCACCGCGTAAGGTTTGCCGTCAGCATTGAAAATCAGGGTTTTTACGATATCCTGCGGATCCACTTTTAAAAACGCACTCACCTCTTCAATCGTGCGCGAGTCAGGCGTATTAATTTCTTCCAGGGGAAGCCAATCATCTTCAAATATTCTTTTTTTCTCGGGACACGCGACTTCGGCTTTTTCCAGATTAGCCGCGTAGGAACATTTTTCACAAAAAACCATCGCGTCTTCACCCGATTCAGCCATGACCATAAACTCATGCGAATATTTCCCGCCGATGCTGCCGGAATCAGCTTCCACCGGGCGGAATTTCAAACCGCAGCGACGGAAAATATTATTATAAGCGGCAAACATCTTCTCATAACTTTTTTCCGCGCCCTCTTCATCAACATCAAAACTGTACGCGTCTTTCATGCCGAATTCGCGGCAACGCATTACGCCGAAGCGCGGACGAACTTCATCGCGAAACTTTGTCTGAATCTGATAAAGGTTGCGGGGCAGCTGACGATAGGTTTTGATATCATTACGGACCAGACTGGTGATGACTTCTTCATGCGTCGGCCCCAGACAGTATTCATGGTCATGACGATCGTGAAATCGTAAAAGCTCCTTTCCATAATGCACCCAGCGTCCCGATTCCTGCCAGAGTTCCGCGGGCTGGACCATGGGCAGATGTACTTCCTCTGCGCCGGCTTTATTCATTTCTTCCCGGATAATTTGTTCCAGCTTGCGAATCACCCTGTAACCCAGCGGCAGGTATGAATATAAGCCGCTGGTCAATTTTCTGATCATACCGGCTCTGATCATCAACTGATGGCTTATCACTTCGGCATCGGAAGGAACTTCCCTTCCTGTCGGCAAGAACATCTCTGAATAACGCATTAAACTTTTTTCCTTTCTTCAATCATTAAATTTATCTCTTTCATTAAAACTTTCACGAAGTCTTTTTCGTTGACTTTTTTTACAACTTTACCTTTTTTAAAAAGGATTCCCTGTCCCTTTCCCCCGGCAATACCGATATCGGCGTCCGCGGCTTCACCCGGCCCGTTGACCACGCAGCCCATTAAAGCCACTTTCAAATAATCTTTCCTGCCGGCGAGAGCTTTTTCTATTTTACCACTTAACTTCAAAAGATCAATTTCACAACGCCCGCAAGTCGGACAGGAAACAATTTCCGGACCCACGTTTCTGATTTTCAAAGCGCGCAAAATTCCGTAGGCCAGAGGAATTTCGGATACGGGATCACCGGTAACCGACACTCTGATGGTATCACCAATGCCTTCGTAAAGAAGCGTCCCTATCCCCAAAGCGGATTTTACAGCAGCATTCACCAATGATCCGGCTTCGGTCACTCCCAGATGCAGCGGATAATCGGTTTTTGCCGAAATCGCCCGATACGCTTCAATCATGCTGGGCACATCAGATGATTTGAGTGACAATTTAATTTTGTCAAATCCCTGATCTTCAAACCGTTCTATATTTTGCAGGGCGCTCTCGACAAGAGCATCAGCCGTCGCGCCACCGTATTTTAACAATAAATCTTTTTGTAAAGAACCGGAGTTAACACCGATACGAATCACGATATCCCGCTCTTTGGCCACCTTGATCACTTCGTTTATTTTGTCTGGCGCCATATTTCCGGGATTGATCCTGATGCCGGCTGCGCCAGATTTCATGGCATCGACAGCCAATCGGTAATCAAAATGAATATCGGCGATCAGAGGAAGCCGAATTCTCTTTTTTATGGCCGGGATCGCCTGGACAGCTTTTTTATCGGGCACAGCGACACGGATGACCTCGCAGCCGGCTTTTTCCAGTTCTCCGATCTGGGCTACGGTGGCTTCCACATCCCGCGTGTCGGTGTTGGTCATGGACTGCACGACAATGGGAGCGTCTCCACCTATGGAAACAAAATCAAGATTTATCTTTTTTGTCTTTTTTCTCGTGATGAAAGATAAATTTTCCACAGCCGCCGGCTCTCTAACGAAGTTATTCGGAATAAATTTATAACCTTTGAATTCATCTTCAACATAAAGCTGTTTGCTGACAAGGAAGTGACGTTCAGATTAAACTCAATTGCCCCGCCAGCAATGCAGACATAATTGGTCTGCCGGAAGGCCGATCGCCGCAACCATATCTTCGATAGCGAGATATTTCAGCGACGTAACGTTTAAATCACGACGAATCCAGTCAATCATTTGGGCGAATTTAGCCGAATTTACATCCAGGTAGTCTGCCGGATTTTCGATTTCTTTTCCTTCCAGCGCGCGAATCGCTTTTCGGCCCGCCAGTTCCCCCGTTGTTCTTGTGGAAGACGCATAAATACAGGGAAACATCAAAGGCGGACAGGCGGGACGGACATGGATTTCCTTAGCCCCGTTGTCCCACAATTTTTTTATTGTTAGATTTTTCAGCTGTGTGCCGCGAACAATGGAATCGTCGCAAATAATGATGCGATTCCCGTTAATTACTTCACGCACGGCGCAAAGTTTCATTGTGGCGACAAGATCCCTTATTTCCTGAGCCGGCGGTGTATAACTTCGGCCGTAACCCGGAGTATATTTAACCAGCGCCCGGCGATAGGGAATGCCTGAGCCCATCGCATAGCCTACGGCGTGGCCGACGCCGGAATCGGGAACACCGGAAACAAAATCGGCCTCCACATTATCGCGTTTCGCCAAATAAACACCGCATCGTTCCCTTGTTCTTTCGACACTGATTCCCTCGTAAGTTGATGAAGGAGATCCCGTGTATATCCATAAAAATGAACAAATTTTCTTTTCAGCTCCTTCGGGCTTCATGACTTTTATGCCCTCCGGCGTGAGCAGAACAATTTCCCCCGGACCTAAAAACCGCACTAACTCGTAGCCAAGATTTTCAAACGAGCTTGCTTCCGTGGCAACAACGTAAGATTTATTTTCCTGATTTTTATTTTTGCCGATGGCCAGAGGAAACCGGCCGAATTTATCCCTCGCCGCGTATATTCCTTCCTCCGTTAATACCAATGCGCAAATGGATCCCTCAATCGCGCCGCGCATGGAGGCAATACCTTCCACAATATTATCGCCGCGATTGATCAAACAGGATACAATCTCCGCGTTGTTGATATCACCGCCGGCTCTTTCTCCAAAATTAGCTCCATTATTAAGAAGTTCGGTGACCATCGTATTTTTATTAGTGATCAATCCTACCGCAGCAACGGCATAAACGCCAAACCGGGAACGGAAAATCAACGGCTGGGGTGTTTCATCATCAATGGCGCCGATACCGGAATTCCCTTCCATCTTTTTAAAGTCGTCAATAAATCGGGATTTGAATTGAACCTGCGATATATTGTGAACCGTTTTATTAAAACCCTGAGCTCCCAGTACCGCCATACCGGCGTGTTCCGTCCCTAAATGCGAATGATAATCCGTTCCGTAAAAAAGCGTTTTGGCACAATTATCCAGCGATACAATTCCAAAAATGCCGCCCATTTATTTTGCTCCTGTTCTAATTTAGAAATAGCATTCTTAATTCTTTTACGCTTTCCGAGTTTTAAAAATTAATCGGTGTGTCAAAACCGGGTTTATCCTCTATTATTGCCGATATTAAATTTATCCATTAATTTCTGATTAACATTATCCGGCACTAAAGCCTTAACCGTTCCTCCCAAACTTGCCACTTCTTTGATCAACTTTGAACTCGTGTAAAACCATTTAAACCCGCTCATCAGAAAAACGGTTTCGATCTGTTTTGTCTGCCGGCGATTCATCAGCGCCATTTGAAATTCATATTCAAAGTCGGAAAGAGCTCTCATGCCGCGTAAAATGATGTTGGCGCCGGAAATTTTCAAATAATCAACCAGCAGGCCGGAATAACAATCCACCCTGATTTCCTTATAATCTTTGAAGATGTCCCGGATCATTTCCATTCTTTCTTCTATGCTGAAAAGATATACCTTGCTGGGATTGTAAGCGATCAGAATGATGATTTCATCAAACATTCTTAACCCTCTTTTGATAATATCCACATGACCGTTGGTAATCGGATCAAATGACCCCGGATAGACTGCAATTCTTTTAACAAAATTTTCCTGCATCATTTCATCTCCATCTTAAAAAAAGTTAAGGCATTGTCGCCATATTTTCGCTGATCTGTCAGATAAATATTTTTATCTCCGGGATCGGTGAAACTTTCTTTTATAGAATGTTGAATTACAAACACACTGTCTTCTTTAAAAATCTGATATTTCTTTAATAGATTCAGAGTGGTTCCAACCAGGCTCCGGTTATAGGGCGGATCGGCAAATATAATATCAAATTTATATTTTTTTTTAAAAAGGTCGTTTAAACCATACTCAACATCTTCGGCAATTATACGGCAGTTTTTTTCCAAACAGCATGTTTGAATATTTTTTTTGATAATCGCGCTCAGGTTTTTGTTTTTTTCTACAAAACAAACTTCCTGGGCTCCGCGGCTGGCGGCTTCCAAACCGACACTGCCGGAGCCGGCGAAAAGATCAAGAAATCTTACATCCTCCAAAGAACCCAAAATATTAAAAAGAGCTTCCCGTAAGAAATCAGAAGTTGGCCGTTCCTTCGATCCGGAAGGAAAATGTAACGTCCTTCCCTTGGCTTTACCTCCGATAATTCTCATAATTTTTCATAATATAATTAATTTCTAGAATCATTATCCTGTTATAATTATTCTAATTTTTTAATATTATTTATCTTTTCTTTATATTCCTGCCATTTTTTCCGATCAAGCTTTATGACCCACCAAACCGGTCCGGAAATAGCGTAACCCAGCATTATCACGAAAAACGATATTTCAGGCCAATGAAAAATAATCATGAGCAAAACAGTTAACCAGAAAAAGATCGTGAATCGTTTACGCGCGAGGAGTTTCATATCCTTAAAACTGTAATACTTGACACTGCTGACCATCAAAAATGATAAAATGAAAACAAAAACCGCGATAGAAATATTGTAAAATTTTCCTTCCGCACCTATATAATCAAAAAATATTACGGTGGTCGCCACAACGGAAGCCGCCGCCGGAATGGGCAGGCCATTGAATACGGTGCTTTCAATAATACCTATCTGGATGTTGTATCGGGCTAATCTCAGTGCACCGCAAAGAACAAACAGAAACGCTACCATCCAGCCCAACTTTCCGTAAATAGACAAAGACCAGCTATAGGCCAAAAGCGCCGGCGCAATACCGAAAGAGATGACATCGGCCAGAGAATCATACTCCGCTCCGAATTTACTGGTGGTATTCGTCAGCCGGGCAACACGGCCGTCCAATCCGTCAAAAATAACAGCGATGAGAATAGCCACCGCCGCCGGAACAAAATACTCTTTGAATGAGGCGATCATGGAATAGAATCCGCAAAACAAACTGGCCGAAGTAAACAAATTCGGCAATACATAGATTCCTTTTCTCCTGCGAATTTTTTGGGGAGAATTTTCCATATTCATGATAAATAACCTATCAGGGTCTGGCCTGCCTTAACCTTGTCCTTGAGTTTCACCAGAATTCTGGAATCTTCCGGCAAATAAATATCCACGCGCGAACCAAAGCGAATCAACCCGAATCGTTCACCTTTCCTGACGTTCGTTCCGGGACTTACCCAGCAAACAATTCGACGGGCGATAAGGCCGGCGATCTGTACAGTCCAGATAGCACGTCCATCTTCTGTACGGATCATCACTTCATTGCGTTCATTATCCAGTGAAGCCTTATCCAGGTTGGCTGAAAAAAATTTGCCTTCATGGTAATGAATCGCCTCAATTTTTCCGTCATAGGGAACGCGGTTAACATGAACATTAAAAACATTCATGAAAATACTTATTTTTTTAAACCTTCCCGAAATTGTTCCATTCACTTCGACATTTTCAATTTTAATGACTTTACCGTCAGCTGGCGAAATTAAGACTTTTTCCTCGTTCTGAAAATATCTTTCCGGATTGCGGAAAAACCAGATGATAAAAAATGTGATTAAAGCAAAAACAATTATTAACCAGCAGTTTCCACCTAAAAAGGCGACAAAAACTGTGATGACAAGAGAAAAAACGATAAAAGGATAGCCTTCGGGAGCAATAATATTATCACGTTTCATAAAGCGTTTATCTTTTCGAAATCCCAGGTTGCATTCTACATGACACCAAAACTGCAAACAAATACCCGCCGTCTTTTCTTAAGACAGCTTAAGCATTTCACGAGTTTGTCTGATATATCAATTGAGTGCGCTTGTCAATAAATCTTTAATTTTTATACAAAAACAAGTCAGAATAGCTATTTGTTTACTGTTGCATACCCGGCATGTATCCTGTATAATGCAACTCAAATTATTTACTGACTTTTCTCCGGTTCATCCTGATATGTTTATATGCAAAAAATAAAATGGAACATCATCTGGGGTATTTTCATTACACTGGCCTTTTTCTTTTTGTTGTTAATTCGTCTTGAATTTTTCCAGAAAAAAGCCGAACCCATCGCGTCCGTTCAAATTTCAAAATCACAGCAGCCGCGAGACACATGGATGAATATCTATCAAAATAATAAAAAGATCGGGTTTGTTCACAGAACCTTTGCCGATACGGGGAATAAATTTCATTTTAATGAAGATGTTATTATGCAAATCAACACCATGGGAGTAACTCAGGCGCTCAATATTTTGACGGAGGGCGATTTGAATCCGGATATGACCCTTTCCTCATTCAGTTTCAGCCTGAATTCCGGGATTTTTAATTTTCAGGCTCATGGCTCTATCGTTAAAAATAAACTGGTTTTATTCACCGGTTCGCCTGACGCGCAGGGAAAGAGCGAAATCCCCCTGACGGATATCCCTCATATCAGCGGCAATATTTATGAAACAGCATTTCACTCTGAGTTAAAAAAAGATTCAACCCGCAGTTTCAGTATTTTTGATCCTTCAACACTTTCAATACGCGCGATCAAAGTAACCCGGAATACCGATGAGATCATTCCCATCATGGGGGAACGAATTCTAACAAAAAAATATTGCGCCGATTTCATGGGCGCCAAAAACTGCGCCTGGCTGAGTAAAGAGGGAGATGTTGTCAAGGAATCAGGTCTTCTGGGCATTTCTATGGAAAAGGTCACCCGGCAAAAAGCCATGGAAGGGATTGCTGATGCAGGGAGCATCGATTTTACGCAAATGTCCTCAATTCCTTCCAATGCTGAAATTACCGACCCCCAAAAGCTTCATGCAATTAAAATCAAAATCGGCGGTATCGGCAGCAGCACCCTGTTTCTTAATGGCGACAGGCAAAGTTATCACGATAACATTCTAACCATCACCCGGGAACAGTTGCCAGCCCCTTCAACGGTCAATGAAAATCTTCCGGGAGAAATTGCCGTTTTCTTGAAACCCGGCCCGCTGATACAATCCAGCGACGCGAAGATAAAGACGCAAGTGGGAAAAATTATCAAACCAACGGACTCCGCCCTGCAAAAAGCAGGAAAAATTGTCACTTGGGTTTATCGCTATCTGGAGAAGAAGCCCACCCTGTCCGTGCCCAACGCGCTGGAAGTCCTGAAAAATAAATCAGGTGATTGCAACGAACACTCGGTACTGACCGTTGCCCTGCTTCGCGCCGCGGGCATTCCGGCGCAAATAGAAGCGGGATTGGTTTATCTGAAAGGCAGATTTTATTATCATGAGTGGTGCGTTCTTTACCTGGGAAAATGGATTACCGCCGACGCTGTTTTCAATCAATTACCGGCTGACGTGACGCACATCAGGCTTGTCCGCGGAGACAGCGAAGAACAACTGAACTTATTGGGCGCCATCGGTAAAATTAAACTGGAGATCTTAGAGCAAAAAAATGATTAAATTAGAAGAACTCACCAAGGATTACGGCACCACGCTGGCGGTCAACAAGCTCAGTTTAAATGTCGGCGCCGGCGAGATTTACGGTTTCATCGGCCCCAACGGCGCCGGCAAAACCACAACGATTCGCCTGATGGGGGGCATCCTTGCTCCTACTTCCGGTAAAATTATTATCGGCGGATATGACATGGCCAAAAACTCCGTCGAGGGAAAAAAAATGATCGGTTTTGTCCCGGACAGACCTTTTCTTTACGAGAAACTCACCGGGATGGAATTTATGCGTTTCTCTGCTGATTTATACGGCGTCCCACGCGACATCTTTGAGAAAAAAGCCAGGGAGCTCTTGCAGCAATTCGCCCTTTGGGACTGGGCTGATGAGCTGATCGAAGCATACTCGCACGGCATGAAGCAAAGATTGATCATCGCCACGGCCCTGTTGCATGACCCCAGAATACTTATTATTGACGAGCCCATGGTCGGCCTTGATCCGGCGGCGGTTTATATGGTTAAAGATATTTTAAAAGAACTGGCCTCCCGTCAAACGACTATTTTTATTTCCACACACACCTTAAGCATCGCGGAGGATTTATGCCATCGGATCGGTTTAATTCATAAAGGCACTCTGTTGGCGCAGGGCAGCCTCGATGAATTAAAGCATATCGCTAAACTGGGTGAAGCCAGGCTCGAAGAAGTCTTTCTCACAATCATCAAAGAGAATACTTTTATATGAATACTATTTTTGCGCTAATCAGGCCGCGCGTACTCTCCGCCGTAAACAACCTGCGGCAGTCCAATAAAAAAAACAACTGGGCCCGTATTCTTATGTACGGTACCCTTGGTCTTGTTTTCTGGATAGGCACCTTTATAATTTTCTATCGCGTTTTATTATATTTTCAAAGTGTGCAGGATTTTGGAAACATCCTGGCCATGAAGCTGATCTCCATGATCATCATGACCTTTTTTATGCTTTTACTTTTCAGCAATATCATTAATTGTCTTTCCCATCTGTATTTGAGCCACGATTTGCCGCTTCTGCATTCCCTGCCGGTTTCCTCCCGGGATATCTTTTTCTCACGGTGGATCATCAGCGCCTTTGACAGTTCATGGATGATTGTCGCCTTCAGTCTTCCGGTATTTCTCTCCTACGGGATTATCTACAAGGCCGACGTTATTTATTATGTGGTTTTTCTGATCGCGATGATTTTCATGTGCCTCATTGCCGCAGTACTGAGCGGCATGATCGTTTTATTTGGCGCCAGAATACTCCCTGCCGGACGAATCAGAACGATTCTTATTCTTCTGGGCGTTATGATGGTTATGATACTTATTTTTATTTTGCGTTTAACACGGCCGGAGCAACTGGTTAATCCCGACAGTTTTGCCTCCGTCGTTCTTTACTTAAATTCCATGCAAACACCCAACTCGCCTTTTTTACCCACGACATGGATTACCGAAGCCATTAAAGCCGCTCTTCATCATGAAACAAAAAATGCCCTGTTCAATATAGCGCTGACCGGAACGTTTGCCTTTATGCTTATTTTTATCAACAATACTTTTGCTCAGATCGCATACTTTAAAGGTTTTTCTAAATCACAAACCACTCCCCGGCGTCTTTTTTATCCTTTCAAATATAAAAGTTTTAATTGGGAAAATTTATTAAGTTTTCTTCCGCGCGAATCGAAAGCTTTTGCCGTCAAGGAAATCAGAACTTTTTTCAGAGATTCCTCACAATGGCCGCAATTATTTTTAATGGCCGCCTTAATTGCGATCTACCTGTATAATTTTTCTGTTTTGCCTCTGGATCAGTCACCGGTTAAAACCATTTACCTGCAAAATTTATTTTCTTTCTTAAATATCGGCCTGGCGGCTTCCGTGCTTTCGGCGATATCCGCCCGCTTTGTTTTTCCGGCAGTGAGCATGGAAGGCGAAGCCTTCTGGATTATTCAGGCGGCGCCGGTATCGACAAAAAAATTCCTCTGGATTAAGTTTTTTTTGTATTACATTCCTCTGCTGATTCTGGCGGAAGTTCTGGTTATTTTTTCCAACTTACTTTTGCGGGTTTCTTCTTTCATGATGTTTCTATCAACCATCACCCTGTTTTGCCTCGTTCCCGCTGTGGTTGGCCTGGCCACCGGACTGGGAGCCATCTACGCCGATTTCAAATCGGAAAATCCGGCACAGGTTGTAACCGGCTTTGGCGGACTCCTTTTCATGATTCTTAGTTTCAGTTTAATCGCCCTGGTTATCATTCTGGAAGCCGGACCGATCTATTACATATTTATGGTCCAACTGCGCGGAGGGAGTCTTTCATTCATTCAGATGATATGGACTGTTTGCTCTTTTGGCCTTGCTTTCTTACTTTGCCTTTCAGCTGTATTTTACACCATACATCTCGGGGGAAAAAGTCTGCTCATCAAGTAAGAACTTCCTCCCGTTCATACGAAAGTGTTTTTTGTCAGCTCTCTGCGAGGGTCTTGCGGCTTAAAAATTAAAATATTATCTTGATTTTACTTACTAAATAAGCTACATTTCATTAAATTAAAATCAGATATTACAGTCTTGTGCCAGCGGCTGAAATCAGATTTTATTCCGGAAAAACTTTTTAGTATCGGGTTTCTCCAGCAGAGATTGTATTTTTGTTCAACCAAGATTATCAGGAGTACTATGGAAAAGATTTGCATTGTAAAAAGACGTCAACAATACGTCCAACCGGAAGTTAAACTTCCACAACCCGAAAAAAGTGATCCTATTCCTCCTGAAGTCGTTGCCGGAAGCGCCGCCATAGAAAGTCATATTGAGATCCCTGAAAAAAAACCGGAAAAAGACAATGTCATTCCTGCTGAAATCTCCGGAAGCCCTGTCGCCATGGAGAATCGAAGCGAATTCCCGGATAAAAAAATAGTAGAGGAATTTGTCAGAAGTTTCGCCATGGAAAATCGAGGCGATTTCCCGGATAAAAAAACGACAAAGGAATTTGTCAATGCCGCCGCGGAGAATCAAGGCGAATTTCCTGATAAAAAAATAGTAGAGGAATTCGTCGATAATGCCACTTCAGTCATTTCGATTATTATGACAAAAGAACAATCCGTGCTTTTACAGCAATCGGAATATATAAAGGACTTATTGAACGGAACAAAAAGTGATCCGTCATTAGATATAAAAATAACGTCTGACGGCCGTCTTTCTTTCAATTATCATTTTAATGATTCTTTGCTTCTAAGGATGCTGGCTCCCAATCAGGTTTGCCAGATGCTCCAGGTCAGCCGCAGCTTTTTACAAAAAATGGTTCATGAAAACAGGATTAAAAGTTACAAATTAGGAAGGATGAGACGCTTTTTACTGGAAGATATACTGGAATATTTGAGTAATGATGCCCAATTCGTCCCATCCGACAATGGGCAATGATATTATTTTATTATTTATACTGAAGGATAAACTTTATACATTTTATAATAGTTTATTAGGAGAAGAAAGATGTATAGTGACTATTGGAATTTAACTAAGCCACCTTTCGACAATGTTCCTGATGCTTCAATGTATGTGGATTGTCACGAATCCATGGAAAATGTTATTGCCGAAACAATTTATGCCATTAAAGAGGGCAATGAGTGCCTCACGGTTATCGTTGGCGAAGTCGGTTTAGGAAAAACTCTTTCGCTACGCGTAATCATTGATTCCCTGGAACCGGAAAAATATAAAGTCGCTTTAATTACCAATCCCGCTCTCTCTTTCGTACAGTTGTTAAAAGAAATTATCGGCCAGATAACAGGCAAACAATGTGAAATAAAAAATAAGGTCGATTTGCAGGAAAAGTTTAATCGTCTTCTTTTTGAAACTGCGGATCAGGGTAAAAAGATTGTCATCGTTATTGATGAAGCGAATGTTTTATCTTCTTCCAATCTGGATGATTTGCGGCTTTTAACCAATATGCAGGATGACGAACGTAATCTTTTCACCTTGCTTCTTGTCGGCCAGATGGAATTTGCCAAGACTCTGGAGAACCCCAAACGGGCTAATTTATTTCAAAGGATCGGCACTTACGGTCATTTAGAAAAACTGCCCTCAGAGGAAGCTGTTAAAACCTATATTGAATCACGACTCAGGATTGCCGGCACTGAAAGAAAAATATTCGACGATGACGCCATTCCCGTCATCTGGGAATTTTCCGAACACGGCGTGCCTCGCCTGATTAACAAGATATGTAAACTTTGCATCAAAGCGGGCGAGACGAACGAATTTGAAACAATATCAGGTGAAGTTGCCGTACAAATAGCCGATCGTTTTCAAAAATTAAGTAAAACGCCGATGCAAAAACGCAAGCAGCAAAGTCTTCCGGAGGCTGGACAGCCGTCAGAAGAAAGCGTTAAAGAACCGGAAACTGAAAAAATATCGAAAATACCCAGAGCGCCGGCTCCCCGAACTGAAGCGCCGGCTCCTCCTCAACGGGAAGAGGTCAGACCTGTTCAACCGAGAGCAGCCATGCCCGAACGGCCGCCTGCGAGACCGGCTCCTCCTCAACGGGAAGAAGCAAGATCTGTTCAACCGAGAGCGGCTATGCCGGAACGGCCGCCTGCAAGGCCGGCTCCTCCTCCATGGGAAGAAGCCCGACCAGTGCAACCGAGAGCCGCAATGCCGGAACAACCGCCTGCAAGGCCGGCTCCTCCTCCATGGGAAGAAACCCGACCTGTTCAGCCGAGAGAGGCTATGCCGGAAAGACCGTCCGCAAGACCGGCTCCTCCACCATGGGAAGAAACCCGACCTGTTCAACCTAGAGAGGAAATGCCGGAAAGACCGGCTCCTCTGCAGATGGAAGAAGCGATACCTTTTCAGCCAAGAACAGTACTGCCGGAACAACCGCCGGTAGAGCCTCTTCCTGTTCAACAGGAAGAAGTCCGACCCGTTCAACCGAGAGCGGCAATGCCCGAACAGCCGCCGGCAGAGACGATTCCTGTTCAAAGGGAAGAAGTCCGGCCTGTTCAACCCCAAACAGTGCCACTGGCAAAACCTTCTACAAATTATGTTCCTATTGCAGGTGTCCCCTTAGCAAGAACTCCGGCAAGCAATGTTTCTCCTCAACCGGAAGCCAGACCTGTTGAAACAAAACAAGAAGAGCCTATAGAACAACAAACGCAGGCGGAGCAGGAAGCCTACGAAGAAGTACTCATCGGCAAACAGAAGATCCAACTGGCTATTCCTGCCCATGTAATAAAACAGGCTCAATCGGCAAGCGCTGAAAACAAAAATAAATTGGCTGGATATTGGTCAGCGCAGATTCTTAAAGGGAATCCGCAAATGATGCATTCATCGCTTTCCGATCCGGTTACCATTTGGTTTGAAGTCAAAAATATTATTTTAAAGAAATTCAACAGCGCCTAAAAAAACAAATTGAAGCGACGTTATGACATCATTATGAAAACCAGGGATAAGAAATTTTGGAAAAGTTTACATCCGAAAAACAGTTTAATGCTCGTTCAGATCATAAAAAGCTGATCATCGCTCGTCGCAATAAATCTATTGAAAAAGAAAATAAATCTTCCGATGAGTATACCCATCTGGGCCTTATCCATCTGGAGAATCAAGATTATGAAAAGGCCCTGGATTCTTTTCAGAAAATCATTGATCTGGAGCCAAACAATCCCAAAGCTTTTATCAACCTCGGATATGTCTATGAAAAAATGGATATGTTTGATTCAGCAAAAAAATGCTACGAAAAAGCCCTTCAAATAAAATATGATTATATTGAAGCCATTGTCAAAATCGGTCACATCTTTGAATTACAGGGCGATTATCACAACGCTGTAGACCAGTATACACGGGCTATTGAATTTGCTCCGCAGGATGTTGAACCTCGTTTTTGTCTGGCAACCCTGTACGACAGACATGATATGTATGATGAAGCTGCGGAAGAATATGAAAGTATTCTTGAAATTAATCCGAAACATGCGAAGACTCTTCACAATTTAGGGAGAATTCATTTTCAAAACGGAGATTATTCCAAAGCGTTAAACATTTTTCGAAATGTTTTAAAACTGGAACCGGAAAATACCGACGCCTGGAACGATTTGGGCTCTGTTTATGAAATAACCAATAATCTCATACAGGCTATATCTACTTACCGCAAAGCTCTTAAAGTGAATCCCCTTCATGAAGAAACCAATTATAATTTGGCTAATGCTTATTTTTCATTATTCCTTTCACATCCTAATATAGTCAATATGCAGGATATTGTCGAACGTCTGCAAATTGTCCTTTCCCAGAATCCAAACAATAAAAAAGTCTGGGACCTTTTGACTAAAATAAACGCTTCCTAATTCCCGGGAATTATCCATTTTGAAACAAAGATTTCTTGATGACCGCGTCCGCCGAACGCAGATAGACGGGAACAAAGGTTTGGGCATCCAGTAATTCGTTTCGTTTGTATTTTTCCATGCCTAAAATACCGACAGAAGAAGCCCGGATGTATTGCTGTAATGTCGAGGAGATCATCATCTTTTTATTCCTGGCCTTGATGATTATATCGGCATATTTGACGGCGCCGTCACCCACGAAAATGATTTCCTTTTTTGAATCATGTTGAATCTCGGCCGGGTTCAAAACCTTATCTTCGCCTGTCTGCACCAAAGCGCCATCTTCTTTGCATTCAAAGTCAGCGATGTAAACCTGTCCCCGCCCGGCGTCCATTACCGAACAAATTATTTTTGAGCTTTTGCCCGCGTTAAGAGCCACAGCCGCAAGAGAAGAAATCCCGACGGCGGGCTTTCCGGTCGCCAGCATCAATCCTTTGAGCGTACTGGCTCCGATACGCAATCCCGTAAAGGATCCGGGACCAAGCGTGCAGGCAAATAAATCAATTTCAGCAATGTTTATACCTGTTTGATTGCAGGCACGTTCAATCGCCGGTAAAATCACTTCCGAATGATTTAAACCGGTGTTGATCAGCGTATCACAGAGAATTGCCTCATCCCGCAATATGGCGACCGCGGCAGTTTTGGAAGAGGTATCAAAAGCTAAAGTCAGCATAACTCACTTAAATATTTTAAAAATGTCATTAATAAATTTAATATTCAATCTTTCAATATCGATAAATATAACAAAAAGCATCAGCATCAATAAAACGGCAAAACCTATCTGTTGGGATATTTCTTTCACTTTGATGTTTATTTCTCTTCGGGTTACAATTTCAATCAGGTAAAAGAAAATATGTCCGCCGTCAAGAACAGGGATCGGAAAAAGATTAATGACGCCCAGATTAATGGAAAGGATGGCCATAAAAAGAATGAAAGGAACGATACCTTCTTTTACTTGAGCGCCGGCAACCTGCGCAATAAAGATGGGACCGCCTAAAGTTCTGGGTGAAATAACACCCTCTAACATTTTCACCACGGAGATAACCGTCAGTTTGCTGATTTCCCATGTTTTATACACCGAGTCAATGGCTGCGTCCCATGGATATCTTCTTTCTATCATCGTCTTGCCGGAAGGAGCTATTCCCATCAGGTACGAGGGCACTTCTTCTCCAAAAATATTCTTTGCTTTGGATAATCTTGGTTTGATGGAAAGAGGCTTCTTTTCCCCTGCCCTCTCCACAATAACCTCTACCTTTTTTTCTTTGGTCTTGGCAATGACCGCTCGTATATCTTCCCAAATAATAATTTTCTGCCCGTCAATAGAGAGAATTTTATCACCCTGGACCATCCCCGCTTCAAAAGCGGCGGATTCTTTCTGCACGTCACCGACATCAGGCGTCAAAGTCGGCAAACCGTACATCAGAACGATAAAAAATATTAATATCGCCAGTAAAAAGTTAAAAACAGGACCGGCTAAAACGATCAACATTCTTTTCCAAACCGCTTGCTTAAAAAATGATCTTTTCTCATCTTCCGGCGACAATTCTTCAGTGCCTGATTCACCCAGCAGTTTGACAAATCCGCCCAAAGGAATCCAGGAAAGCACATATTCCGTTTCTCCTATTTTCCTGCCGATGATTTTGGGCCCAAAACCAAGAGAAAACTTCAGAACGCCCACCCCCGCAATTCGGGCCGCCAGAAAATGACCAAATTCATGAACAAAAATGAGAATGCTCAGTAATATGATAAAAGAAATTAAAGTAATCACGATATCATCCTTTCTATTATTTTTTCAGTTTCTCTTCTGGCCCATAAATCGGCTTGAAGAATATCATCCAGCGACGGATTGTCAATTACGCCGTGAAGAGTCATAACCTTTTCTATAATCTCCGGCAGATCAATAAAACGAATTTTCTTTTTCATAAAAGCGGATACGGCAACTTCATCGGCGGCATTCAGGACAACCGGAGCGGTGCCGCCGCAAATCCCGGCTCTATAAGCAATATCCAGACAGGGGAATTTCCTGATATCCGGTTTATAAAATTCCAGAGAGCCTGTTTTAATCAGATTCAGCGGGGGGAGATCATTCATAATCCTTTCCGGGTAAGTCAGAGCATAAGCAATAGGTATTCTCATATCCGGCACACCCATTTGCGCCAGATATGCGCCGTCTACAAACTCAACCATGGAATGCACGATGCTTTGCGGATGAATTAAAACATCTATGGCGTTGATATCCACATGGAACAACCATTTCGCCTCGATCACTTCCAGCCCTTTATTCATCATGGAAGCGCAATCAATTGTTATTTTCTTTCCCATTTTCCATTTGGGATGACACAATGTTTCACTGAGACTTACTTTTTGCAACTGCTTTTCGGTGAAATTTAAAAACGGACCTCCGGAGGCAGTCAAAATTATCCGTTGCAGATTTTTCCGCTTATTGCCTTCCAAACATTGGAATATCGCACTGTGCTCGCTGTCAACGGGGATAATTTTCACTCCCTTTTTGTCCGCTCGTTGGGTTACAATTTCTCCGGCCATCACCATTGTTTCTTTATTGGCCAACGCAATATCATTGCCCGCTTCAATTGCCGCAAGCGTTGGCAATAATCCGGCGGATCCCGATATGGCGGATATAACCATAGAGGACGGAAAGGAAGCAATTTCTTTTAAGCCTTCTTCGCCGTAAAATATTTTAACCTTACTCTTGGCGGTTAACGCTTCGCCAAGTTTCAGAGCACTCTCTTTACTGCCTACGGCAACCAGCCCGGGCTGAAATTTTTCTATTTGCTTTTTGAGTAACCTGATATTTTTTCCGGCGGCGAGAGCCACGACCTGAAAACGTTCCGGATTTTTTGCAATAACATCCAGGGCGCTGCATCCAATTGAGCCTGTCGATCCTAAAATTGATATTTTTTTCATTTAGTTGATCACAAATATCCGGTAATAATAAACAAACGGAGCGATAAAAATAAGGCAATCCAGACGATCAAGGATTCCGCCATGACCGGGGAGAATTGAACTTGCGTCCTTAAGCCCATAAGTTCTTTTAATGGCAGATTCGCAAATATCTCCCAGCTGCCCGATAATACTGCCCACAAAAGCAAGAAGGGCTATTTGCCAAAGCGGAATTTCCGGGAAAAAATAATAACTGAAGATCAGACAGGCGATTGTGCTTCCGGCGACCAATCCTGCCAGACCTTCCACCGTTTTACCGGGGCTGACAAAGGGGGCTAATTTATGTTTGCCGAAATACTTTCCCACATATAAGGCGAATATATCCCCTATGAAGGCAAGGATCAGAACAAAAAATATCCACTGAACGCCTTTATCCATCATCCGCAATGCTATGAAATACGACATTAAAAAAGGGATATACATGATGCCGAAGATTACTTTAGCGACGGACAGGAAATCAAAATTTGATTCTTTAATCGACAAGACAAATAAGATAAAAACAAGCCCTACTGAAAAAGCCAGTATGGCAAGTACATACTGACTATTCCCCAATAAGACACTCAAAGGAATGATAACCGCTAGGATCAGCCCTTCAATTTTTTCCTTTGCAAAACCCTGCCCGAAAACCATGTGATTATATTCCCAGACTCCGCCCAGAATAAATATAATCACCAACGCGGCAAAAATTGCTTCCGAACAGAATAAAATAATTACAACTAATATCGGCGCCAGAATTAAACCGGTTAACCATCTCTTGATATTTGAATTATTTGTTTTCGACATGAATGCCAACCTTCAATTCTTGGATTTTGGTTTAATTTGGAAAACTTTTTTCTTTCAGTTGTTCACTGGTCAGGCCGAAACGTCTCTCTCTTTTCTGATAGCTGGCAATTGCCTTGAAGAGATCATCCCTGGTAAAATCCGGCCAAAGAACCTCCGTAAAATACAGTTCCGTATAGGCTGTCTGCCAGAGCATAAAATTACTGATGCGATACTCGCCGCTGGTGCGTATCAAAAGATCGGGATCAGGAATGCCGCACGTATATAAATAATTGCTGAATGTTTCTTTATTAATTTCATTGATATCAATTTTACCGTTTTTATTCTCTTCAATTATTTTTTTGACGGCGCGGATGATTTCATCTTTTCCCCCGTAACTTAAAGCCAGATTTAAAATCATCTTATCATTTTTTAATGTGCTTTCCTTGACCTGCAGAAGCTTTTCCCTGACCTGCGGATGTAAACGATCTATGTCTCCAATGGTAGTCAGTCTGATGCCCTGTTCCTGCAATTCATCTATTTCTTTGATTAAATATTCTTCGAGTAATAACATCAAAGCCTGGACTTCTTTTTCCGGACGTTCCCAGTTTTCTATGGAAAAGGCAAATAAAGTAAGATATTTTACACCGATTTCACGACACGCGCGCACGACCGTCCTTACCGCTTGAGCCCCTTTTCTATGTCCTCTGATTCTGCCGATGGTATGTTTCTGAGCCCAACGGCCATTGCCATCCATAATGATGGCGATATGCCGGGGTAATTTATTCGAATCGATTTTAATCACTCGTCAAGCTCCAGATTTGTTTTTACTCTAATAGACAAATCCATTTTTTTCAACAGTCAATCTTCTTCAAAAATTCATCAGCTGATGAAATAATTTTATTTACAAAAAAGAGCAAAAAAAACAAATGGGGAGTTCTTTGACTCCCCATTTTTGAATTTATGTAAAGTCCGGATTAAACTTCCATTATTTCTTTTTCTTTTACCGCCAGTATTTTATCTGTTTTTTCAATATGCGAATCGAGCAGTTTTTGAACTTCTTCCTGCGCGGTAAAAAGTTCATCTTCGGAAATTTTATTGTTCTTCTTGAGAGCTTTTAATTCTTCGTTAGCGTCCCTGCGCGCGTTACGCAGCTTGACTTTTCCCTCTTCGGCCATCTTCTTTACCGTCTTGGCAATTTCTTTACGACGCTCTTCCGTTAATTGCGGAATGGAAAGACGCACGGCTTTTCCGTCGTTGGATGGCGTTAATCCTAAATCCGATTTCTGGATCGCCTTTTCAATGGCGCCTATTATTGAAGCATCCCAGGGAACAATAAGAATTTGACGGCCTTCGGGAACGGAAATGTTAGCCACCTGAGCAATGGGGGTAGGAACATCGTAATAATCAACTTTGATTCCGTCCAATAATGAAATTGACGCTCTGCCTGTTCTTACCCGGCTGAAAGACTTGCTTAAACTGCCAATCGTTTTTTCCATATCTTCTTTAAACTTCTGAAAAACAGCTTCTTTCATATCATTCTCCTACGTAAGTGCCAATTTTTTGACCACAAATTGCTTTGCGAATATTTCCCTTCTTTTGTAGATTAAAAATAATAATGGGCAGTAAATTATCACGACAAAGCGATATCGCGGTCGCATCCATTACTTTAAGGTTTTTTGTTAACACATCAATATAACTTATTTTATTAAACATTACTGCTGTTTTATCTTTTACGGGATCGGCATTATAGACACCATCCACCTTTGTTGCTTTCATGATAACGTCGGCTCTCATTTCCACCGCTCTTAACGCAGCTGCCGTATCTGTTGAAAAATAAGGATTTCCCGTACCTCCGGCGAAGATAACGATCCTGCCTTTTTCCAGATGACGGATGGCTCTTCGCTGAATAAAAGGCTCGGCGATCTCTCTCATCTCAATAGAAGACTGTACCCGGGTAGGCAACCCTCGTTCCTCCAGCGCGCTCTGAAGAGCCAGGCTGTTGATGACGGTTGCCAGCATTCCCATATAATCGGCGGTTGTCCGATCCATTCCCTTGGCGCTGGCCTCTATGCCGCGAAAAATATTGCCCTCGCCGATGACAATTCCTAACTGGATATGAAATTCGGACAGAGACTTTATTTCACCCGCTATATAATTGGCCACATTCGGATCAACGCCGGCAGACTGTTTTCCTAAAAGCGCTTCACCGCTGAGCTTTAAGAGAATTCTTTTATAAGCAACTTTCCGCTTTACGCTCATGATTGCTTAATTTCCTCGCCAAGCTGGAAGCGGGCAAAACGGCGGATCACAATATTTTCTCCTGTCTTGGCAATCATATTGCTGATCAAAGTTCCGACTGTGATATCCTGATTCTTAACAAATTTCTGTTCAGTCAGGCAGACATCTTCGTAATACTTTTTGAGTTTGCCCTCAATAATTTTATCCCAAATCTTTTCCGGTTTCTTTTCTTCGCGTAACTGACTGCGGTATATTTCCTTTTCTCTTTCCATGGTCACTTCCGGAATTTCTTCCGGACGAACGCACAATGGATTGGATGCGGCAATGTGCATGGCAATATCTTTCGCCATGGTCTGGAAATCCGCTGTTTTGGCCACAAAATCCGTTTCACAATTTATTTCGACCATGACACCGATTTTACCGCCCATATGAATGTATGACGCTATCGTGCCGTCTTTAGCCGCCTTGGATGATCTCTTTGTTGCCGCGGAGAGTCCTTTCTTTCTTAAGAAATCAATTGCTTTTTCAAAATCACCGTCCACGGCGGCAAGCGCTTCTTTGCAATCCATCATGCCCGCGCCGGTTTTCGTTCTCAGTTCTTTAACCATTGCTGAAGTTATTTCCATTTTTCTTTTCTCCCTTACATACTTTATAATAAATCCAAGACAGCTTGAAAGTTATTTAAATGCGTTTCATGCATTTATTCCGACTTTTCAATGCTATCATCCATTTCCACACTTTCCGGAACATCCGACTCCACCGGTTTTACTTCCACCGCCGGCTCCGTCTCTTTATTCGATTCCGCCGACATTTTTTCTTCAAAACGCTTTTTACCTTCCAGAACCGCTTCGGCAAATTTAGAGGTGAATAATTTAATGGCTCTGATGGCGTCATCATTCCCCGGTATAACAAAATCAATATTGTCCGGATTACAATTCGTATCCACGATAGCCGCTATGGGAATCTTTAATTTTTTCGCTTCATTAACCGTGATATGTTCTCTGCTGGGATCAACAATAAACACCGCTGCCGGCGCCGATTTCATGTTTCTGATTCCGCCTAAAACATTTTCCAGCTTTTCCTTTTCTTTTTGCATTTTGGTGATTTCTTTTTTCGGAAAAGCATTGATGGAATCATCATTAAACATGTCCGTTAAGGTGTTCAAACGGTCTATGCTTTTTTTAATGGTCACGAAATTCGTCAGCATACCGCCGAGCCAGCGCTGATTGACGTAAGGCATGCCGCAACGCGTGGCCTCTTCTTTAATGGCTTCCTGTGACTGCTTTTTTGTCCCGACAAAAAGAACCTCTTTGCCCTGGCTGACGGTATCAATCACAAAGTTGTACGCCGCCTGAAACAGACCGACTGTTTGCTGTAAATCAATAATGTAGATATTGTTTCTCGCCCCGAAGATGTACGGTTTCATCTTGGGATTCCATTTGTTTGTCTGATGCCCGAAATGAACACCAGCTTCCAGTAAAAGTTTCATTGAAATTGCTGACATATTTTTCTCCTTTTTGTTTTTTCCTCCACCCTCTTCAACTTACACGGTAAACTTAAATTTCAAGCAACATACCGGTAATCCGAGGATGTGCGAATTTATTTGGCGGCAATTAACATAAACAAACTAAATAATCAAGTTTAAATAACTGTAATTTAATATATTTTATCTATGATTCACGTTGAATATTCAGCGTTTATTTTTACATAATCATAAGAAAGGTCCGACGTATAAACATAATACGATTTATCTCCCCCTCCCAGATCAACCTGTACATCAATTCGATCTTTCTGAAACACTTCCTTCAATTTATTCGGATTAAAATCGAGCGGCGAATTTTGAGAAAATACCAAAACATCCCCTATAGATAGGACGACTTTTTCCTTTTCCATGGATATTCCGGAAGCCCCCAGGGCGGAAATGATTCTGCCCCAATTAGGATCTTCCCCGAAAAAAGCCGTTTTTACTAAATTAGAGTTGGCTATGGAATAAGCGGCACATCGCGCATCCGATTTTGATTTAGCGCCATTGACCATGATAGAAATAAATTTTGTAGCCCCTTCGCCATCCTTGACAACTGCCTGGCAAAGTTCCATTAAAACATCCGTCAGCATTTCACGAAAATGCTGCAAGCGGGCCTGCACCTTTTCCAGCGGGTTGTTGCCGGCTAAACCATTAGCCAAAATAATGGCCATATCGTTAGTGCTCATGCAGCCGTCAACACTGATGGAATTAAAGGTGGAATTGATCGCCTGATGAAAAACCGTGTTCAGGGCTTTGGAATCAATTAAAGCGTCGGTCATGACATACGTCAACAGGGTGGCCATATTGGGTTCAATCATCCCGGCGCCTTTGGCTATACCGCAAATCGTGATATCCTTTGCTCCGACGACTCCTTTGCGTATTGCAATCTTCGGATATTTATCCGTCGTCATCATCGCGGTTTCCGCGTCTTCGATACCGGCGTCATTTAATCCCTTGACCAGTTTGCCGATGCCGCCCTCTATTTTTTTTACGGGAAGCCTCTTTCCAATAACGCCTGTTGAACCCATCAATACAAGTTCTTCCCTGATATTCAATTGCTTGGACAGAGCGTCTGAAATGATCAACGCGTCTTTGTAGCCTTCTTTTCCCGTTGCCGCATTGGCACAGCCGCTGTTGGTGATGATCGCCTGAGCTATCCCTCTTTTAACGCGTTCTTCATTGATTAACAACGGCGGCGCTTTAAAGGTGTTTTTTGTAAATACGGCCGCGACCTTCGCAGGCACGGTCGAATAAATCAAGCCAAGGTCTTTCTGATCAGCTTTCTTAATGCCGACGGAAATTCCATTGGCCAGAAAACCGGGCACGCTGAATTTTGTTTTGTTCTTAACCATCACCCCTGCTCCTCTTTAAAATAACTTAAGCGCCGCAACACTTTTTATATTTTTTACCGCTTCCACAGGGACAAGGATCATTCCTTCCGACCTTGTCGCCTTCATGCTTGATTGTTTTCGCTTCCGGCGTATCTTCTCCACGGCTCATGATGTAATCCTGCTTTTGTTTCTGCCGTATTTCCTCTACTTCTTCCTCTCTCTGTATTCTGATCAAACATAATTTTTCCAGCACGTCCATCTTGATGCGAAAAATCATTTCCATAAACATTTCATAACCTTCACGCTGATATTCCCGCACCGGATCTTTCTGGGCATAACCGCGCAAACCGATACCTTCTCTTAAATGATCCATTGCCAGCAAATGTTCTTTCCATTGCGTGTCTATTGCCTGCAACATGATCACCTTGATCAGATAATCCATGAGTTCCTTGCCGAATTCATTTTCTTTATCGTGCAGCAGTTTCTGAACATTTTGAATGATGAACTCGCGAATGGACAATTGGGCCGGAATGTTTTTATCCGCATTATTCAAATCAAGTTTTAAATTGAACTGTTTTAATAATGCGTCATCAAGCCCTTTTAAGTTCCACTCTTCTTTATGTTCTTTTTCGTTGACAAACTCCGATAAAAGATCATCAACTATTTCCTCAACCATTTCTTCAACATCTGTCCATAAGCTATCTCCACGCAACACTTTTTTACGCTGTTCATAGATAACCTTGCGCTGCCTGTTCATGACATCATCGTAATCGAGCAGATGTTTGCGGATATCAAAGTTTTGACCCTCGACGCGCTTCTGGGCATTTTCTATGGCGCGGGAAATATATTTATGTTCAATAGGCTGATCTTCTTCTATGCCTATCTTATCCATGATCCCCGATATTTTTTCCGCGCCGAATATTCGCAAAAGATCATCTTCCAAAGAAAGATAAAAGTGGGAAGACCCTTTATCGCCCTGCCGTCCGGATCGTCCCCTTAACTGATTGTCAATGCGGCGGCTTTCATGACGTTCGGTGCCTAAGATATGCAGGCCTCCCAATTCCGCCACGCCTTCGCCCAATTTAATATCTGTTCCACGTCCCGCCATGTTGGTGGATATGGTAACCATGCCCGGCTGACCTGCCTGAGCGACTATCTCCGCTTCTCTTTCATGATTTTTCGCATTCAGGACATGATGCTTCACGCCGGCGCGAGTCAGATATTTACTCAGGAGCTCCGACTTCTCGATGGAAATAGTTCCAATCAAGACCGGCCGTTTCTCCTGATTTAAAGTCTTCACGTCTCTGATCACAGCGTTGAATTTTTCCTTTTCCGTTTTATAGATTAAATCATTGCGGTCGTCGCGAATCATCGGCATGTTGGTCGGAATAACCAGAACATCCAGATTATAAATTTTCTTGAATTCAGCCGCTTCCGTATCCGCGGTTCCCGTCATACCGGCCAGTTTCTTGTACATTCTGAAATAATTTTGAAATGTAATCGACGCCAGCGTTTGATTTTCTTTTTCAATTTTTACTTTCTCTTTCGCTTCCAGGGCCTGATGCAGACCGTCACTGTAACGTCTTCCGGGCATTACCCTTCCCGTGAATTCATCAACGATGATAACCTCTCCTTCTTTGACAAGATAATCCACATCCCTTCTAAACAAGGTATGGGCGCGGAGAGCCTGATTGACATGATGAACGATTTCTATGTTGCGCGGTTCGTAAAGATTTTGAACATTTAAATAGGTCTCCACATGCGCGACCCCTTCTTCGGTCAGAACAACCGTTTTGCTTTTTTCATCTATCGAGTAATCGGTATCCTTTTTTAATCGGGGTATGATTTGATTTATTTTATAGTATTTATCCGTCGATTCTTCGGATGAACCGGAAATAATCAACGGCGTTCTGGCTTCATCAATTAAAATGCTGTCAACCTCATCAACAATCGCATAATTAAACTCGCGCTGAACGTAATCCTCCAGGGTAAATTTCATATTGTCGCGGAGGTAATCAAAACCAAACTCATTGTTGGTTCCGTAGGTGATGTCGCAATGGTATGCCTCTCTGCGTTCAGGATCATCCATGCCGTGAATAACAACGCCAACCGTTAAACCTAAAAAATTATAAATCGGCCCCATCCACTGAGAGTCTCTTCTGGCCAGATAATCGTTTACGGTAACGACATGGCATCCTTTCTCTTCCAAGGCGTTAAGGTAGAGCGGCATCGTCGCGGCCAGTGTCTTTCCTTCGCCTGTTTTCATTTCGGCAATCTTGCCTTCATGCAAAACAATTCCGCCGATTACCTGAACGTCGAAGGGTCTCATTAACAATGTACGGCGTGAAACTTCCCGTGCGACGGCAAAAGCTTCTGTTAAAATATCATCAACGGAAAAACCGTTTTTCAGCTTTTCCTTAAAATACGGTGTTTTTGCCCGTAATTCTTCATCGGATAAGGACATCATCGCCGGCTCAAAATTATTGATTTCATTCAAAAGAACAGACAATCTTTTTAATTCCCGATCATTTTTTGTTCCAACAATTTTTTTCAGTATGTTTGCAAACATTGATTACCTTTTAAAAAAAAACCGGCAAACTAACCGGCAAGTTTAATAGTTTAATTTTATCGACAATAAAACTCCAAGCTCCACGTTGAAAATTCAGGATAAAAAAAACTTACTATTAATTGTTTAAATTTTACTCCTTCACTACGCTCTTCATGCGAATATTGCGGTTTCCATCCCGGATGGGTCAACTATCTTTCAAATATCTTTTGGGATTAACCGGGACATTATTGACAAAAACAGCATAATGGAGATGCGATCCCGTGCTGCGCCCGGTATCGCCAACATAACCGATGATATCACCCTTCTTCACTCTCGCGCCCTGCTTGACAGCCATTCTGGATAAATGCGCAAACCCGGTAGCCAGGCCGTGACCATGGTCGATTTTTATAAAATTACCGTCCTGCGAATCAAAAGCACTTATAATGACCAGCCCATCCGCCGGTGCAACGATTTCCTTACCGAAACGGGTAGATATATCCAATCCTTTATGAAATTCAACGCCTGACCGGAAAGGTGATTGTCGCGCGCCGAATTCCGATGTTACCCACCCTTTCACCGGCCATAGGGAAGGAGTGGAAGCAAGAATAGATTTTTGCTCATGTAAGAAAACCAATAACTCGTTAAAGCTCTTTTCCCTGCTTGAGGCATCATCATTGAGCTTTTCAATGCCTTTCCGCATTCCGGTGATCAATTTCTCATGATCTTTATTCAGCAGATCCTTAATTTTAGTTTCGTTATCAGAACCGCCAATACCCAGCGGTAATTTTTTATCCTTGCTCGTTTCGTAGGCTAAAACCCGGATTTTCTTATCTACCTGCCTGAGTTCTTCCATGCGGCCGGAAAATTCGTCCATTTTCACAGCCAAATCCCGGAATTGCTGAGCTTGTTCTTTCGTTTGTGCTCTTAGCCTTGCCAACTCAGCCCGGTCTCTTTTAATACTGGCGTAATCATAAACAAAATAAAGGGTTACAAATATTACCACAACAGAAGCAATAAGAAAATTACGAACAAAAGCTTTAGGAACCGATATTTTTTTAACACCGCTCTTGCGGTTAGGAATTATCATCAATGTAAAGTGATCTGACATTTATTCTTTCCCTTGAGATTTAACTTTAGACTTGCGAACTTTTCAATTTTAGGTTGACTTAGCTACCACGAAAAAAGAATTAAAGTCAAGGATAACTTGATTTACCGTTATTGCTTGAATTTTTTACATTAATGCCATATTGTGTTTGCCCGAGACATAGAAAGAGTTGAATAATTTTATGCAGATAAAGAAATTTTTCATAATGATCCGGCTATTTTCCATCCTGCTTGGGCTTTTATCAATGACAGGTTGTTTTCTTGCTCCTCTGGCTCATAACTTCGATGCCCCGGCGTTTTTAAAATCACAGGAAAATAAAATTGGCAAATCCACCCAGATTCTTTTAGCCGTGGACAATAGTTTATTTTTCTTTACCAGAACAACGCTTTACGCGATGGAAAAGCGCAAAGACAACTGGCAGACTGTTTTTGAACCCTTCGATGCCGTAATCGGGAGAAACGGTTTTGCGCAGGAAGGAGAAAAAAAAGAAGGCGACGGCAAAACACCTTCCGGAATCTATCCTCTGGAAACGACCTTTGGTTATAATGCGGTTATAGAAACAAAAATGCCCTACCGCCAGGCATCAGCGGACGATATCTGGGTCGATGACCCCGGCGCTGATGATTACAACCGCTGGGTAAAAAAACAGGAAACAAGCGCATCGTCGTACGAAATAATGAAACGTGATGACAACCTCTATAAATATGGAATTGTCATTGAGTATAACACCGCCCCTGTCATCAAGGGAAACGGCAGTGCCATTTTTTTACATATATGGAAATGCGAAGGCATCCCGACAGCAGGCTGCGTGGCGGTTTCTGAAGAAAATATTCTTAAAATTCTCAATTGGCTTGATCCTGCGGCGTCGCCGCTCATCATAACGGGCATCAAAAATTAGACGGAGGCTGATATATGAAATCAAAATTTTTATTCATTCTTTTTGCTCTTATCTCTTTGTATTTCCCGCAAATCGTTCATCCCTGCGACGGCACTGATAAAATTCCGGATAATTTTGTCGATATTCAAAAAGTCATCCCCGGCGTCCTGATGGATATACGTTACTACGGGCCGCATAATTTTGTCGGTGAGAAGGTCGACGGCTATCTTGCTCCCAAGTGCTATCTTACAAAAGAAGCAGCCCAGGCCCTTGCCGGAGTCCAACAAGATCTTGAGCTTTATTCTTTGACTCTGAAAATTTACGATTGCTACCGGCCTCAAAGGGCGGTTAATCATTTTGTCCACTGGGCAAAAGAAATTGAAAACACCAGGACACTGAAAGAGTTCTATCCGACCATTGATAAGAGAAATTTATTCAAGGACGGTTATATCGACAGCAAGTCCGGCCACAGCCGCGGCAGCACCGTTGATCTGACCATTGTCCCCTTGCCTGCCCCGAAACAAGCAGATTATCTCCCCGGCCAGCAACTATTTGAGTGCTATCTGCCGGCGGAAAAACGGTTCTCAGACAACAGCCTTGACATGGGAACGGGCTTCGATTGCTTTCATGAACTGTCGCACACGGCAAATCCCGGCATAAACCGTCAGCAGAAAAACAATCGCCTTCTGCTCAAATCACTGATGGAGAAGCACGGTTTTAAAAATTACGATAAGGAGTGGTGGCACTACACACTGAAAAATGAACCTTACCCCAATACTTATTTCGATTTTGTAATTGAGTGAGAAACATGAAAATAACACCGCCCTCTTTTTTAAAATCATATGGCTTTTCGATTATCCTGATCATTGCAATTATCATCGGATCGTTTCTTGGCATCTTTTATAAAAAGGATGCTGTGATCTTCAAGCCTTTCGGCGATGTTTTTCTGAATCTGCTCTTTACTGTCATCGTTCCGCTTGTTTTCTTTTCCATTTCATCCGCGGTCGCGGGGATGACCAACATCCGCCGCCTCGGTAAAATTATGTCGGCCATGATTTTCGTTTTTGTCGCTACCGGACTAATTGCCTCAATTGTCATGATCCTCGGCGTTATCTATTATCCGCCCGCCGTCGGGGTTCATGTGACTTTAGGCAACGGCATCGATTTTGAACGCCTGAAGCTCTCCGACCAGATCGTAAAAGCATTTACCGTTTCGGATTTCGCCGATTTACTGTCCAAGAAAAACATGCTGGCACTGATTGTCTTCGCGATTCTGACCGGACTGGCAACTTCGGCGACGGGGGAACGCGGCAAATTATTCGCCAACTTTCTGACCGCGGGAAGTGACGTGATGATGAAACTTATTTCTTTTATCATGTATTACGCTCCCATCGGCCTTTGCGCTTATTTTGCTTATCTGGTCGGCGTTTTCGGGCCGGAATTGCTGGGCGCTTACGCCCGGGCGATGTTCCTGTATTATCCGACAGCTATTTTGTATTTCTTTATCGCCTTCACCCTCTACGCCTTTATCGCTGCCAGGAGCGAAGGCGTGCGACGGTTCTGGCGCAACATCATTCCGGCATCGCTTGTCGCGTTGGCCACCGGCAGCTCCATGGCGACCATTCCAGCCAATCTGGAAGCTGCCGATAAAACCGGCGTTCCCAGAGATATCAGCGAAGTCATTATTCCCATCGGCGCAACCATCCACATGGAAGGCTCCTGCCTGGCCGCTGTTTTGAAAATTGCTTTTCTGTTCGGCATATTCAATATGCCTTTTTCCGGAGCGGAAACAATTCTCACCGCCGTCGGCATCGCCCTTTTAACCGGCGTGGTCGTCAGCGGCATTCCCGGGGGCGGAACCATCGGCGAGTTGTTGATTATTTCTTTCTATGGACTTCCGATGGAAGTATTTCCGATTATCACCATGATCGGCACGCTGGTGGATGCCCCGGCCACAATGCTCAACGCCGTCGGCGACAACGTCTCCAGCATGATGGTTGCAAGAATTCTCGGTGGGAAGGATTGGATAAAAGAAGTTTAATCATATGATTGTAAAGTTCGAATATTGAAATATCAACTTCTTGCTGTAATGTTATGTTGGCGGGTTCAATCTTGCAGATTGAATCCGATGTTTAAAAACACTGCAGGAAATAAACGGTTCAATCAGAATGATTGAACCAGCAGGAGTTTAATTATGTAATTATGAGTTCGAATATCGAAAATATCAACATCTCCGGCAATGTTATTTTTTGCCGGTCATACACCGTTTCAATTTGTAATGTTGACTCTTAAAATAATTGACATACATAAGAAACTTCCCTATATTTAAAAAACATAAAAGCATTGTCTTCTCAAACAAAGACCTGATACGGATAGGCCCTGAGAAATTTAAGACTCACCCGGCAATGCGTTAATATCAAAATAAAAGGATAAAGGGGAGACGGGAAATGGCGGGTATAAGTTTTATAACACATAAAGGAGTCAAGTTACTCTATGAGGATGTTTCACAAAGCAAAGCCGATGACATACTCGCCTTTATTCAAGGGGCCAAAGCAATAATCGCCAGTCAGCCTAAGAATTCCGTGCTTGCTCTTGTCAATGTCAAAGACGCAAGTTTTGACACGACAATCACTTCCGCCCTGAAAGATTTCATGAAAGCAAACGCGCCTTATATCAAGTGTGCGGCAGTATACGGCGTGGATGGCATGAAGGAAATAGTTTTCAGGGGCATTCTAACCGTGACAGGCAGGAAAAACCTCATCCTTTGTAAGACTCTTGAAGAAGGAAAAGATTACCTCGCAAATCAGAAGTAATCCACCTCCAAAGGCGGTTGGTTCCTTTTATTTCGAATTTAATCTCAGGTTCTGTAAGATCAAATGATAAATGAAAGTTTGCCACAAATGTAAAAAAGAAATCGCGGATGATTTTTTTGTCGGACGGCAGGCGCAATGCCCTTCCTGCGGAGCTGATTTGCATTGCTGTCTTAATTGCTCTTTCTATGACTTAGGCGCATATAACGACTGCCGCGAACCTCAGGCAGAACGTGTACTGGATAAAGCCCGCTCCAATTTTTGTGATTTTTTTAAATTCAATCAAACAGGAAAATCTTCCGACTCGGCCGATTCGGGAACGAAAGACAAGCTGGAAGGATTATTTAAGAAATAATGACCGGATTCCGGCTTCCGAGACTGTGTTGTCATATCAGGAATAACTATCAAAGCCGTCATACCGGCGCAGGCCGGTATCCAGTTTTTTTTCCTGGATTCCCGCCTTCGCGGGAATGACAGATGAGTAATCACAAATTCTTTATACGGCACAAGGCGAATGGCGGCCGGGGAGTAATTCCATTTTGTATTTTCTTGATGGCAGGTTCTTTATATCAAGTTTATCTTTGATGACTTTCAGCGGTATAATTTCTATGTTCCGGTTTAGCGCTGTTTCCAAAAGCTCTTTGAATTGATTTTGAAAGATGCCCCCTTCCACTTCGGCATGGACCGGTAGAACATGTGTTTTGCCGTCTTTAAGGAGATCGGCAATTATTGAAACTTCTTTTTGCGCGTCTATTTCTTCAAAGCAAGGCAGATCCGACGGTATTTCCAAAACACTGATCGACTCATGAATGAATGGCGCTTTCGCCCGCGTACAGCTCAGATATTCGAATTTGTATTCTTTAATTATAGTCAGCACCCGGTCATCAATTGTCCATGAAGGCGCTCCAAACGCCGTTGGTTTCTTTCCCGTTAATTTCTCAAATCCGTCAATGCCTTTGGCAAACCATTCACGAATCCATTTTTCGGATTTACGCGGCAGTTCGTCCTGCCAGCGGCGGTGATCCCAGGCGTGGAATTGGATTTCGTGACCGCCGGCAATGATCTCTTTAACGATTTCTGGAAAAGAAAGAGCGATCATGGGCGCGGGAAGCAAAGTCCCATAGAGCGCTGTTTTCCAGCCGTAAAGAGCGGGCGCGTTTGTCCGCATCATCTTCTTTAAAAAAAGCGGATTTTTAATGAGCTGCAATGCCGCCCGGCCGGAATTATCCGGTCCGATACTTAGGAAAAAAGTCCCTTTTAAATTGAATTTTTTTAAGGTTTCTAAAAGAGACGGCACGCCGTTTTTCATGCCCCAGTAAGTATCGACATCTATTTTTAATCCGAGCATCGGCATAAGGATTTTTCACCCTCGTCCGGTATCTCTTCTCAAGGGAGAGGAGTTAGCGGGAAGGAATTTGCTGATTAAATTTTAGCGTTTTTGTTTTCTTTCAAAAACGAATTGAGCGTCAGCCGCAGGGATTCTTCCAATCCTATTTTCGGTTCCCAGTTCAGAAGTTTTCCGGCCTTTTCAATACTGGGTTTGCGTGTGTAAATATCCTGATAACCCTTGCCGTAAAAGGTATCCGCCGACGTATCAATTATTTCCGAATAGGTCTTATCGTTTTTATGATCGGGATGCTGCTTAAACAGTTTCTTTAACATAACAGCCAGCTCTTTTATCGAACATTCATTTTCCGGGTTACCGATATTAATAATCTGGTTTTTACAAACATCATTTTTGTTTTCCAATATCTTCATCAGCGCTTCGATGCCGTCGTCAACATAAGTAAAGCAGCGTTTCTGCGTTCCGCCGTCGACAAGATTGATCGGTCTCTTCAAAAACAGTTCCGCGATGAATTGCGTAACGACGCGCGAACTGCCTTCCTTGGCTGTATTGAGTGAATCAAGCTTCGGACCGATCCAGTTGAACGGCCGGAACAGCGTAAATTCCAGATGTCCCCTGGTTCCGTATCCGTAAATTACGCGATCGAGAAGCTGCTTGCAGCAGGAATATATCCAGCGTTCCTTATTGATCGGACCGACGACCAGAAAGCTTTCATCTTCCTTGAATTCGGGCTCCGTGCACGCGCCGTAGACTTCCGAGGTTGAAGGAAAAACAACCCGTTTATGATATTTGACGCATTTTTTGATGATATCCACGTTCATCTCAAAATCAAGATTGTAAACGGCAATGGGATCTTCCACGTAAAGTTTCGGAGTGGCAATGGCCACCAGCGGCATGACGACATCACATTTTTTAATCTGCAGTTCAATCCATTCCCGGTTAATGGCAATATCGCCTTCCATAAAATGAAAACGCGGATTATCAAGGGATTTGCCGAGCCGGTCCGTCCCCAAATCCATACCGTAAACTATCCAGTCCTTCTTTTTCGCCAGTATTCTGTTGACCAGATGATGTCCTATAAATCCGTTCACACCAAGAATTAATATTTTCATTTCAATACTTTTACCTTTTCGTTTTTAAAATAGTTATTAATTTGTTCGCCTTTCAAGCGTTTACCTTTTATTTCAACATCGAGGAGCTTTATAGCATTTTTGCCCGTTTGCACAAGAATTTCTTTATCCGTCATAATTAATTCCCCGGGCATGGAGGCTTCATACGAGACTGCCGTTTCGGCCCGCCAGATCATGATTTTTTCATCATTATCCAGCAAGGCAAAAGCGCCGGGATAAGGTTCTGTAACGGCACGGATCAAATTATAAATTTCATCGACCGATTTTTGCCAGTCAATGCGTCCATCCACCGGACGTCTTCCGCCATAATAACTGCCCTGACTCAAATCCT
The DNA here is from genome assembly GCA_002840555.1 of Deltaproteobacteria bacterium HGW-Deltaproteobacteria-13. GTDB lineage: Bacteria > Desulfobacterota > Syntrophia > Syntrophales > Smithellaceae > Smithella. The sequence goes on along the minus strand of PHBJ01000009.1, from coordinate 121,433 downwards.
GCTTCAGCCGCGGTATTTGACCTTTCTTCATCAAAGGCAGCAGTTCATCCAGAAGTTCTTTTGCCGCTATACAGAGCTTATCGTACAAAGTTTTCGCAGTATCCGTCAGGTCTATCTCTACGGCTTTCTGACCGACAATGTCTCCCGCATCAGGTTTTTCAATCATATAATGCAGGGTGACACCTGTTTTCTTTTCTCCCTTGATGATCACCCAGTTGACAGGACACCTTCCCCGGTAAGCCGGCAAAAAAGACCCGTGCAAATTAAAAGCCCCAACCCGCGGCAAATCAAGAATTTGGCGGCTGATCATCTTCCTGTAGTAGCACGAAATAATGATATCGGGATTGATTGCCGCAATTTTGGCAACCCATTGAGGCGAATTGACTTCTTCGGTTGTATGCGTCGGAATATTTCTTTGCACCGCCCAGTTTTTTACCGAACCGAACCATTGATTTTCACCGGGATCGTCTTCATGAGTGAACACAGCCGCTATATCATAACCATGCCGTGCCAGGGCCTCCAAAGCCGTAAGGCCCATGTTGTGATAGGCAAATACAACCGTTTTCACTTTATAACTTCTCCTTCAGAACGCAACTGGGTCTGTAAAATTAATCTGTCTTCGCATGAACTTTCTCAATGACGTATTCCGGCCTTTTGCGGGCTTCCACATAAATACGGCCGATATATTCACCGATCACTCCGAGAGCAAAAAACTGGAGACCGACAAACACAAACAATATGGCAAACAGTGTGAATATTCCTTCCGCCGCCCATTGAGCGCCGTAGACCAGCCGGGCTATGGCCAGAAAGATACCGAAACAGATCCCCAGAAAAGACATCAGGATTCCGCCATACATGATCAGCTTCATCGGGAAATCAGAGAACGACGCCACCAGATCAAATTGAAGATTGATCAGCTTGGTCAAAGGATAACTGGATTTGCCGCCATAACGTTCTTCATGATTCACTTCAATTTCCGTGATTCGTTTGGCAAAGACTGTCGCCAGCGCGGGAATGAAAGTAGCGTGCTCATGGCATTGAATCATGCGGTCAACAACGGAACGGCGGTATGCCCGCAACATGCATCCCCAGTCCCGCATACTGACTCCCGTAATTTTTCTGGCAACGATATTAATTATTTTTGAGGGGAGAATACGCAGGAAGGAATCTTTACGCCCTTTTCTTATGGAGCCGACAACATCATAATGGCCTTCTTCCATAACCTTAACCAGTTTCGGTATTTCTTCGGGAGGATTTTGCAGATCGGCATCCATTGTAATGATGATATCGGCCCGGGTAATGGTAAAACCGGCCATGATGGCCGCGTGCTGCCCGTAATTTCGGGTGAGTTCGACAACCTTTACCTGAGAATTCCCGGTAAAGCCCTTGAGAATTTCCAGCGATTGATCATGACTGCCGTCATCGATGAGTATGATCTCGAAGCTTTTTTGCAAACCCTGCATGACCGGCATAAGACGCTTCATCAAAGCCGGTAAATTTTCTTCTTCATTATAAACGGGGATGACTACTGCGACCTGCACGTTATCCATGTTTTATAATCTCCTTTATTGCTTTACAGACATACGCCACGTCCGTTTCCCGCATATCCGGAAACAAAGGCAGTGAAATTATTTTATCCGCCGCGCGTTCGGTTTCCTGAAGCGGGCCCGTCTTTCCTGCGTATTTTTCTTTTACATAGCTCAACGTATGAGTCGGAGGGAAATGCAGACCGTATCCGATATTGTAATCCGATAATCTGTTCATGAATTCCTCCCGATTCAGAGCCCGTATTTTAATCACGAAAAGATGCCACGCGTGGATGTGATCATATTCCGGAAAGGCAGGCAAATCAATACCGGAAATGCCTTTGAGCCCTTCCAGATAAAATTGGGCCAGCGTTGAGCGCCGCAAATTAAATTCCTGCCAGCGCTCCATCTGCGCCAAACCCAGCGCCGCCAGAATATCCGGCATATTATATTTATAACCGGGCTCGGCTATATCATACGCCGGATTGCCGCCCTTGCCGTATCTTTTCCAGGCGTCCCTTTCAATTCCATGGAACCTCAACAACCGCAGCTTTTTTTCCAAAGCGGCATTGCTTAAAGTGATCATTCCGCCTTCACCGGTGGTAATATTTTTAATCGGGTGAAAAGAAAATATAGCCGGATGGCCGAAACCTCCGGCATGAATTCCTTTATAATAGGTTCCCACGGCGTGAGCGGCATCTTCAATGACGGTCAGATTATACTTTTGCGCCAGATTATTGATTTTGTCCATATCCGCGGGAGCGCCCGCGAAATGAACGGGAATAATCGCCTTCGTTTTTTTTGATATTTTTTCCTCGATCAAATCCGGATTAATATTGAGCGTACTATAATCGATATCAACAAATACCGGCGTCGCGCCGCGCAGAACAATCATATTGACCGTAGAGGCAAACGTCATTGACGGCGTGATGATTTCATCCCCGGGACCGATATTAAGCGCGGACAGCGTTATATGCATTCCGGCCGTAGCGGAATTGAGAGATATCGCCTGCTGAGAACCGGTCAGATGACAGAATTCATCTTCAAATTCCTTACAAAGCGCGCCTGTCGTAATCCAGCCTGATTTCAGGCAGGCCGTTACTTTATTTATTTCATTCTTCCCGATCGAGGGACGGCTAAAGGGAAGGAACTCTTCTCTGACTTTCATGGATCATCCTCTTTTTAATTTTCAATATGAAGCAAATAAAATGCTTTATTATACCAGAGCACTTCCGTCGCGGGGAATCTTTGCACGATCTGTCTTAATTTTTCGTTGTGCTGAGTAATGCAATATATATCTTTTTTCTCCTCGCACAACTTAAAAAATTCTTCCGCGGAAAGAAAGAAATGTTTTTTTTCATTCTCCGGCATTTTGGCGACCCCTTCGGATAACTCGCCGAAATCTTCAACAATGGGTGTTCTGATTTTATTATAAAAGTCAATGCCGTAAAAATTCACCCGGTATTGATATAATTCTCTATCCGGCGGCACATACCGGGCAATGGCTTCCTGGGCTACTTTAGCACTGCGATAAGGCCCTAAAAAGTCATTCAGCGGGAAAAGCAGACTGCCCAGTAATATCGCGCAAAGAATATAAATGCTGAGAAACCACCCTTTCCCGTATTTTTTATAAATGAAATCCGGCAGGAAAGTCAAAAGAAACAAAGCCATTACAGGAACGGCGATGTATAGCCACCAATGGCCGGAAACCATAATCACCAGACCCTTTTCCGCATCGGAATATTTTAGCAGGATCGGCGGCAGAATCAGGGCAATAAATAATATGAAAGATTGAAAAATAATTGCACAGCGATAAACGATCTTACGCCGGTTTGATTGCTCACCGGATGTTTCTTCTTCGTAGCTTTTAAAAATACATCCCGCGAAAAGAGCAATGGGTAAGAAAAGCGGGGCGATATAAGTCGGCAGTTTGGACGAAGAGACGGTATAAAAAACAAGAATTAACAGAAACCAGACCGTCAGGAGCTTATTCTCATCCGGGCCGAATAATGATTCCCGGACATAATTATTTTTCCAGGCTTTGATTAAATAAAAAGCCCACGGTATTATACCGGCCATGATGATCGGCAGGTAGAAATAGAAAGGTTCGGTTTTGCCGTGCATTTTCGTGGTGAAGCGCAGGAAATGCTCACGAACAAAGAAAAACCACAGGAAATCGGAATTTTCTTTTTGTGCCAGGATCAGCCACGGGCAAACAACTCCTAAAAATATTAATATGCCGACGGGAGAAAACATCTTCCATATTTGACGCCATCGTCCGGCCCAGAGAAGCCAGATCATCAAAATGCCAAACGGGAAGACGACGCCAATAACGCCTTTGATGAGAAAGGCCAGAGCACAGGTAAAATAAAACAGATAAAAAAGATGTTTTTTGTCCTGTTGCTGCAATGCGAGATAGCCCAGCCAGACCGAAAGACATACAAAAAAAGTAAGAGGCATGTCTAAGATGTTGATGCGGCCCAGGATAAAAGAATAAAGAGAAATCGTCAAAAGCATTGCCGCGTATAGACCTGTCTTTTCATCACGAAAATGCCTGCCCATAAAAAAGACAAGCACGATACACCCCCAGGCGCATAAGCCGACAAAGAGACGGGCGGAAAAATCGTTTTCACCAAAGATCTTAAAAAATATAGCCGTCGCCCAGGAAACCAGCGGCGGCTTCTCCAGATAAATTGTATGTTTAATGTGGGGGGTAACATAATTCCCGGATTGATTCATGGCACTGGCGATCAGACTGTAGCGGGCTTCATCCGGCTCCATTTGCGGCATGACGGAGAGTAAACAAATATAAAGTATAAACGGTACTAAAAATAGTATATATTTTTTTTGCATGAGTTTGCTCTTCACATTTTTATTTTTCTATCAGTTTGATTTGCTTCCGGTCAAAAAAGTATTTTACAGCCAGTGTTAATAATATGCCGATACCGGCTCCGGCAATTACGTCACTCAAATAATGCGACGTTAAAATGATTCGGCTTACGCCCACGGCTATCGCGACAATAAATAGCGGCACTCCCCAGCGCGGGAAAAGTATGGTCAATGCGGTAGCCAGCGAAAAGGCAGTCTGTGCGTGTCCGGAAGGAAAGGATGTCCATTCATAACCGACGCCGAAGTAATCGAACCCAAAATAACCATGATTAAATAATTCAACCGGCCGGTAACGTCCGGCAATCCACTTCACGATATTGATGAATATTCCGGTAACGCTCAGAGCAATAAAAACAAAAAGAGATCGTGCGGCATTCAGATTATTTTTATAAACAAAACGAAAAAATAAGTAAAAAATTACACTGGCAACGATATACCAGGTAGAAATGCCCAGGCGCGTGATGACATCAAAAATATTTATGACAGCCGGATTTAATTCCCGGCAATATTTCGCCAGGGGAATGTCCCATAATAAATAAGAAACAACCGTCATCATCAAACAAATGACAGAAATATAAATCGCGACCTGTTTTTTGTTCACGGCTTCACTCCCCGATAATTATGACACCATACAAATTCGACGGTATCCACTTTAGCGCCGTTGAGCAAAATATCCGTCTTCCCGGCAACATCGCTTCGTTCGCAACGAACATCCTTTTCAACATCGATATTATTAAAATGACTGTTCAGAAAAAGAATATCGTAACCTATGGGTGATTTCTTCTGCCAGACATCAAATTGATCCTGACGGTTATCAATGACAAATACCTCGTTTTTATAGGGCAGATTATAATACAAAGTCCGGCTGCCCACTGTCCAGTTGCTTACCGCGATTGCCTTTGGCGCCGCCGATGCATCCCGCTTTATTATTTCATCCGCCTGTCCGATAATTTGCGGAAATCCGTATATATCGCGAAACGGAGATTTATAATCGGGGATCTTATAGAATATTCCGGCAATTCTTGTGACACCTTCAGGAAATGGGATTGCCGCATAGGCAATTAACATCAAGGCCAGACTGAATCCTATCGAAAAATACAGATAATATTTCTTCCACTTTTCCCTGGATAGATAAAGAGTGTAAGTTCCTATGGGAATAAATAATAAATAAAAAATGCTTGGCCAGTGCGGCAGGGTTCTTTCATACAGAGAAGTGGCAAAGAAAAAACAAATGATCGTCGCGCCGAACAAAACAGCCAAACGCAGATAATCATCGGTGGAACGCAGCGTCTTAAAAAATCCATAAAAGGCAACGATAAATAGAAACGGGCTGTACGCTCCGAACTGCGCGCCCAGTGATTCGGCAAAATTCTTGAGGCTTGAGGCAAAAGTCCCGAAGACATGACCGCCCTGATAGCGGAAACTGATAAAGTCATGCGTCATGTTCCAATAGATGACCGGCGTGATGAAGATCAAGGCGATGCACGCGGCCAAAATCATATAGGGGGAGAACACGATATCGAATCTCTTTTTCATCAGAAAGAATAGGATAAGCGGCGGGACCAGTAAAATCGAAGTGTATTTAGCCAGGCCCATTAAACCCAGCAAAATCCCCAGCCAGATAAAATCGAGCGGCTTTTTCTCGCGAAGTATTTTTTCCGTTACAAAGATCAGCAGAAAAACAAAAAGCAGCAAAAGAGAATCCGGTAACAACATCAGCCCTAAAACATTAAGGATAAAGGAAGAGTTCAACGCGAGTGTCGCCAATAATGAAATCTGAACTGATTTCGTCACCCGCAATACAAATAAGTAGGCGCAATATGATGTGAGGGCAAAAATCAAAATCGCCGGCAGCCGGGCAAGAAACTCATTGGCGCCGAAAATATAAAAGAACGGCGCGTGCGTCCAACCGACCAGAGGCGGATGATCAACGTAACTCCAGTCAAGATATTTCGCGTATAAAACATAGTGGGCTTCATCGACACCCAATCCGAAAAATGGCGCAGACAAAAGACGGATTAGAGTGAAAAAACCAATCAAATAAAATATCTGTTTATCAGCTTTGAGCATTGATCTTCTCTAAGTCAGGTTGGATCGTTTTAAAGACCTGTGCAGATTTTATAACTTTCAGACAGACGTTATCCCTGCATGCCGTTTTACGGTGGTTTGCCGCGCTGACACAGGGCGAACAAGCCAGTCCCGCGTAAATAGGCGTGGTCTTCCCCAATGATCCGTAAAGGGCCGGCGTTTCCGGGCCGAAGATGACAAAGGTCGGCATATCCGTTATCGCGGCAAAATGCGGTGGTCCGGAATCATTGGTAACCATGAACTCGGAAATGCTGTACAGCAAAGGAAGCTGGGCAAATGTTACTTTACCCGCAAAATTGATACATCTGTCATCCTGCACCTGTTCCTTGAGCCTCTGCGCTTCTTCCCTTTCGCGCGGATCGCCCGTAATTAAAACAATGGCCCGCGGAGAATTCTCCAGAATCATTTTTATCAATTGCGCGTAGTTTTCCTGCGGCCAGCGGCGCTGGATAAGCAATTCGCTGGCGTTGGGATTGATCAATATTATTTTATATTTTTCAGAATCGAATTTTGGAAAACATCCGCGAACAAGATCAATAACCGTTTTCTTTTCCTGCGCGGAAAATTTAACTTTGGCGATACGGATTTCATTATCGGCAATCATTGTCTTCGAATAAGGAATTTCCTCTTTCGGCGACATGAGCGCGTTGACCAGGGCAATAAAATTTTTAGCGATATGAATATGAGGATTATAGGCGACTTTATGCGATAAAAAATCTCCCCGGTAAAGGCCTTCATTGTAATAGGCATGAAAACCGACCTTAAACGGAGCGCCGCTGAAACCGCAAAGCAAAGCGGTAACCCGGGAAAAAAGTTCCAGATCGATGACGGCATCAATTTTTCTTTTTCTCGTCCAAAAAAAGAATTTTATGCCGTCTTGCGCCAGGGAAAGAAAGCTGTCCTCGCGAATGGTGTAGATGTTGTCCTGAGGAACCGTGCCCAATAAATCGAGACTGGGTTTATTTTTCTTAAAAATCGCGAAATGAAGATTAGCGCCTGTTTCCTGTTGCAGTTTTCTCATTGCCGGATCAACCAAAATGGCGCTGCCCATTTCCGATAATTCCACAAAAAGGACATTTTTCGGAGCTTTTTTGTCACGCCTGATCAGCAGCGCTGCAATTTTTTGACACACGGAGCCAAGGAAGCAAAGAGGAACGCCAACGTAGTAATCAATATGGCGCATCGTGTCAACTTTCATAGGCTTATCCTTTTTAAAACGGGCAAGTAAAATATTTGATGAATATAGGAAAAATGCTTACAACTGTCAATAAATGAATGCTTTTGGGGCTAAAAAACATTTTCCCCATTATTTTTTCCTGAGAATGAACAAAACACGATTTAAACAGGCATAAAATCAGAATAACTTTTTCACAGGCTCATATGTTTTACTTGAGAAAATTCATCAATACGTGCTATTTTCAAAAAAAACAGTTGGTCATGAAATGCGTAAAATCATTAACCGGTATATATTCAAAGAAATTGCATACCCTTTCATCATTATTTTATTTATCCTGACATTTGTTCTGCTCATGGGGAAAATTTTGCAAATTATGGATCTTGTGATCAACAAGGGCGTCAGTGTTTTTTCCATAGCCAAAATTATTATTTTTCTACTGCCTTCTTTCATGCTGTTCACCGTTCCGATTGCCCTTTTGATTGCCATTCTCATCGCCATGGGCAGACTGTCCGCTGACAACGAAATAACGGCTCTTAAAACATCCGGAATCAGTCTGTTGCAAATGTACTATCCTGTGGCGCTTGTTTCATTGATCACTTTCGCATTTTGCATCTTTACCAGTTATTTCCTTGTTCCGCAGTGTAATTTTGCCACCAAGCGTCTGCTTTTCAATATTGTGCAGCAGAATGCCAGCATCGGCATCAAAGAAAAAGTCTTTAATTCCGACTTTAAAGGTTTTCTTCTTTACGCGGAAAAAATTCCCGACAAGCAGAATTATATGGAGGGTGTGATTGTTTCCGACAACCGTATCATCGGTGAACAGAATACCATTCTGGCCAAAAAGGCCTTCTTAGTTTCCGATCCTGAATCGATGACGGTTAAACTGACGCTGGAAGACGGTTCCATTCATACGGTAAGTTCCGATTTAAAAAAATACCGTAAAATTGATTTTAAAAGCTATGACATTAATCTTGATTTATCCACCGCTCTGGCGAATCTTGACGAGTCTTCCAAATCCAGCACGGAAATGACTGTGCGTGAGCTCCTGGCAAGGATGAAAAAACCCGGCCTGGATCCGGCAGCGGTAAGGGAATTGGCCATTGAAGTCCACAAAAAATTTACCATCCCTCTTTCCTGCATTTTTTTCGGCCTGCTGGCCCTGCCGCTGGGCATCAGAAGTCATCGCTCCGTAAAATCACGAGGGTTTGCCGTTGGCCTGATCGTTGTTTCTTTGTATTATTTATTGCGTATCGGAGGAGAAGCTCTGGCGGAGACAGGATACATTTCCCCTGCTGTCGGCGTCTGGACGCCAAGTTTCATATTTGCCTTGCTGGGGATTTCTCTTTTTTATATAGCCCATGGAGAAATATCCTTATTTCAAAAAGTAAATGTTTTTTCGATGCGTAAAAAGTAAAAATATTTGAGGTTCATCAATTGAAACTTTTAGACAAATACATTCTGAAAGAGTTTTTAAAGTTCTTAATCATCACGGTTTTATCCTTTATCGCGCTTTTTTTAATCGTCGATTTTTTTGAAAAAATCAGAATGTTTCTCAGCAACAAGGCCTCCATCGGTCAGATCGCATCCTATTTTGTTTATTCGATCCCCATGATCATATCTTATGTTTTTCCGCCGGCCGTGCTCCTGACAACATTAATGACATTCAGTTCCTTATCTAAATTTAACGAAATTACGGCCATGAAAGCCAATGGCATTAATATTTACCGGATTTCCCTTCCCGTCATCATTCTCGCTGCTATTGCGTCTGTTTTTTTGTTTTATTTCAGCGAATTGATAACACCGGCGTCTGTACAGAAAACCGAACATATTGTGAAAGTTGAAGTACAAAAACAAAAGACCCTGGGATTTTTTAAACAAAATGAAATTTGGTATCACGGAGATAATGCGATTTATAATTTTAAAATGTTCGATGTCGATAAAAACATCATCCGGGGTGTAACGATTAACTATCTCAATCCCGATTTTACTCTGATGACGCGTATTGACGCCCAAAGAGCTGAATGGAAAAACGATCAATGGTTTTTTTACAATTTGCTGACCACGCATTTTGACGATAATAAGAATCCTGTTTTAGAATGGTCTAAGGAAAAAGTGATCAATATTCCGGAAAAGCCCAGCGACTTTAAAGTCATGCAAAAAGACGTGGAAAAAATGGGTTATTTTGAACTTAGAAAATATGTTAATAAAATACGGCTGGAAGGGTACGATGTCACTAAATACCGGGTGGATTTACATGGTAAAATTGCCTTCCCCCTGGTCATCCTGATCATGGTTTTTATCGCTGTGCCCTTTTCTCTGCGCTCGGAACGAAGCGGCGGAGTGATGCAAAGTGTCGGTCTGGGTATTTTTATAGGATTTTCTTACTGGATCGTCCATGCTTTTAGCATGTCTTTGGGCAGGTCGGAAATACTGCCGGCAGTTCTTGCGGCCTGGGGAGCCAATATTTTATTTGCCGCGGTTGCGGCAGTTCTCTTCTACAGAGTTCACACTTAAACTTTAGATTACGCACATCAAGGCAGGAGAAGGCCTTCTGCGAACGCTGAAAAATATTTAATTATACAAACCGTTAGTACCGGTAGTAGTCCGGCTTGAAGGGGCCTTCCACGGATATCCCCAGGTAATCCGCCTGTTTCCTGGTAAGTCTGGTCAATTTCACATCCAGTCTTTCCAGATGCAGACGCGCGACTTCTTCGTCAAGTTTTTTGGGAAGAGTGAACACGCCTATCTGATGTTTTTTAGCGGCTAATTCTAATTGCGCCAGGCACTGATTGGTAAAACTGTTGCTCATGACAAAACTGGGATGTCCGGTGGCACAACCCAGATTCACCAGGCGGCCTTCGGCTAAAACAATGATGGAGCGGCCCGATTTGAGTTTCCATTGATCAACCTGCGGCTTGATATTTTCTTTTTTACAGACCTTGCTTGTTTCAAGATAGTGCATGTCTATTTCGCTGTCAAAATGGCCGATGTTACAAACGATGGCTTCATTTTTCATTTTTTCCATGTGATTGCCGGTAATGACATCGCAACAGCCGGTCGCCGTAACAAAAATATCAGCTGAAGACACAACGTCTTCCAGTGTTTTTACTTCATAGCCTTCCATGGCCGCCTGCAGGGCGCAGATGGGATCAATTTCACTGATAATCACGCGCGCGCCGAAGCCTCTCATAGACTGGGCGCAGCCCTTGCCAACATCTCCATAACCGCAAACAACAACAACTTTCCCCGAAATCATGATATCGGTCGCTCTCTTGATTCCATCAGCGAGCGATTCACGACAGCCATACAGGTTATCGAATTTTGATTTAGTCACGGAATCGTTAACGTTGATTGCCGGAAATAAAAGCTCTCCCGCAGCCTGCATCTGGTAAAGCCTGTGCACGCCTGTGGTCGTCTCTTCGGAAACTCCGCGAATTTTGGCGGCTATTTTTTGCCATCTTTCCTGATTACGTTTTACCGATTTTTCCAGGCGCGAAACGATAATTTTGAATTCTTTGTTGTCGATTTTTTCTTTAAGCAGTTTGGGATTTTTCTCAAGTTTTACGCCCTGATGAATAAATAATGTCGCGTCACCGCCGTCATCAACGATTAAATCGGGACCGGAGCCGTCCGGCCAGATAAGAGCCTGTTCGGTACACCACCAGTATTCTTCCAGGGACTCGCCTTTCCACGCGAAAACCGCCGCGGAGCCGCTTTTTGCTATCGCCGCCGCCGCGTGATCTTGAGTGGAAAAAATATTGCACGATGCCCAGCGAATATCAGCGCCTAGTACCTTGAGTGTCTCAATAAGCATCGCCGTCTGAATAGTCATGTGCAGACTGCCCATGATCTTTAATCCCTCAAGCGGCTTCTTCTTTCCGTATTTTTTACGCAAAGCCATAAGACCGGGCATTTCGTTTTCCGCCAGTTGTATTTCTTTTCTTCCCCACGAAGCCAGGGAAATATCAGCTACCTTGTATTTTAAAGCCCGATTGATTTCCAGAAAAGCCATTTATCCTCCAGGATCAATTTACCAATTTTCTCAAGCCCGTCTAAAAACGGGACTTCAATGATATTGATAAAACAAATTATTTATTTTTTAATTGCTAACGCCGCTTTAAGTTCTTTTACTTTTTCTGTTTTTTCCCAGGGATAATTCATATCTAAAAAGAAAGTTTTGGGTAATTTTCTGAATTGTTTACCATTCAGCAAATCAAATTTTTTAATCATACCCGCGGGCGTCAAATCAAATATTTTATTTACAACTGAAGCAATTTTATCATCAGATACTTTTCCAGTACCGTAGGTATTCACATAAATAGAAATCGGCTTGGCAATGCCGATGGCATAAGCGCATTGAACGGAACATTTCTCCGCCAATCCCGCTGCAACAATATTTTTCGCCACATGTCGGGCTCCAAAAGCAGCGGAGCAGTCAACTTTTTCGGGTGTTTTGTTTACGACAGCTCCTCCACCCAACTGCGACCCCGGATACCCTCCATAGAGTTGCACAACCAGTTTTCTCCCCGTAACACCTGAATCGGCGGCGGAACATGAATTGATTGCCTGCCATTCGCCGGTTGGATTAAAAAGGAATTTTGTCTTGTTATCAACCCATCCTTTAAGACAATTCATTGCTATTTTACGCGCTTTTTGCTCGACCGCAGAACGGCTTTTAGCGGAAGACAGTCTGTAATCTATGGCATTCGACATCAAAACCGTTGACACTCTTTGGGGACGTAAATCAGCGTCATAATCAACAGTAACCTGTCCTTTTCCGTCCGGAGCAAATATAGGATCACCGCAGGTTTCGAACGCCCGCATCATTTTACTAACCAAAACGTACGGAAGCGGCAGCAATTCGGGTGTCTCATCACAGGCGAATCCGTAAATGATCCCCTGATCCCCCGCTCCCATTTCTTTGTGTTTCCCCAGGTCGGCCCTGCTTCCGATATTAATATCAGGAGATTGCGGAATGATCGCGTTGAGTATGCCCATTGAATTCCCGTTGAGGCCAAGCGCATAATCGTTATAACCGATATCAAGAACTGTCTTTCGCGCAATTTTCTCAACATCCACATAGACCCGGGTGGCAATTTCTCCACCGATAACGCAAAGCCCCTTACCCAGAAATATTTCAATGCCGCAGTGCGGTATTGAATTTATATCCATGCCGATTTTATGTTCCTGGTCCAGTATCTCCGCAATAATGTTCGCAGCGATTGAATCGGAAACTATATCAGGATGTCCTACCTTTACGCTCTCGGAAGTAATTTGCATTCGTTAATCTCCTTGTCCTCGTTTTATATAAAAAAAGTTAAATTTAATTTGTGTGACTAACACATCTGTTTAAATGAGTCTAATCTTTTTATTCCTGCTGTCATATTGATTTAGAAATGAAAATAACGGATCAATATTTCTTTTTTTCAAAATAATATCGTGTGTTTTTTAAGTCTTGCTATGCGGTGAACTATTTCTTTAATTTCTTTATTTTATTTTTACTATCAACAAAAACACATTTGGGCTTCCATTGAGCGGCTTCTTGGTCTTCCACAAGCACATAACAGGCAATGATGATTAAATCACCTTTAGCCACTTTGCGGGCAGCCGCGCCGTTGAGACAAATCGTTCCGGAATTGCGCTTCCCTTTAATGGCATAGGTGGAAAATCTCTCTCCGTTGTCGACATCGTATATCGCAACTTTTTCATAAGGAACTATTGACGCTTCTTCCATAAGCTTTTCATCAATAGAAATGCTTCCTTCATAATGTAAATCGGCATCCGTTACTGTAGCGCGATGAATTTTTGATTTTAACATAAATCTCTGCATAGTAATTATTTTCTCCTTGATAAATATTATCTCTCCAGTTTTTCGCCAAAAACGTGGTTATCAATTAGTCTGGTTTTACCAACTTTTACAGCCAGCGCGATAACGGACTGACTTTTAATTTTATCAGCATCCTTAAGCGTTTTCGTATCGCATATTTTAATATAATCAATTGCAGTGTGGGGCGTTCTTTTAATTAATTTTTCCACTTCATTTATAATTACTGATGATTTTGTTTCTCCCCCGGCATAAAGCTTTTGCGCTAATTTCAGAGACTTGAATAAAGTCAGGGCGGATGATTTTTCATCTTTAAGGAGATATTTATTACGGGAGCTCATGGCCAATCCGTCTGACTCGCGCACCGTGGGTAAACCTATGATTTGAAGATCCATGTTGAGATCGTCCACCATTCGTTTTATGGTTATAAATTGTTGAAAATCCTTTTGACCGAAGACAGCCATGTGCGGTTTGACGATATTAAATAATTTACAACAGACAGTGGTAACACCGCGAAAATGTCCCGGACGTGACTTTCCACATAAGTTTTGAGTTACTTTTTCCACATCAACATAAGTCTGATAATTTGCCGGATACATTTCCTTATCCGCCGGATAGAAAATGACATCCACGCCGACGCTTTGGGCCATTTTCAAATCACGATCCAAATCGCGGGGATATTTGGAAAAATCTTCCTTCGGACCGAATTGCGTGGGATTGACGTAAATACTGACAACGACGCAATCAGCCATCTTTTTTGCTTCCTTCATCAGACGGAGATGGCCTTCATGAAAGTATCCCATGGTAGGAACAAATGCTATCCTCTCCCCTTCCATCCTGAGATTTTCGGAATAAGACTGCATTTGTTTTACTGATTTTATAATTTTCATCTTTATATTAAAAAAGCCTTCCGTCGCAAAACGAAAGGCTTAAATGTTTTCTAAATTTTCCTTTCGTCTCAGTCCTTTCGGATCCAAGCGAATTTAGCTCTCTTTTATCAAAATTATACTTATTTTGTCAAGTAAATATATTTCCTGCTTTCCTGCAGGAACGGTCATACTTTTTGTGCTTATTTAACAACCAGTATTTGCCCCGGAACGATTTTTTCATTAATGGATAGCTTATTTAACTCCATAAGTTTGGCTAATTTTATATTATTTTTTTTGGCAATGATGTTCAAATTATCATTTTTCGTAACGATATATTTGTTCGTTCCCAACTTATCTACATCACTTGCCGACAATACCTGCTTGGTTATTTTAGCCTTTTTAGCCGGTTTTTTTACATTCTTGCCGTTGTCATCATCATTTTCCAAATTATCGTTGACGTTACTTTGCGAAAGTTTCAATGTTTGACCTGCAACAATTTTCCCTGATTTTAAATTGTTCAAGTCTTTCAACTGATCTAACGGAATCGAATAACGGCGTGAAATCATTGAAAGCGTTTCTCCTTTTTTGACCTTATAATGCTTCAAAGATGCCGTTTCCCTGTTATATTTCTTCTTATTTACTTTCGTATCGGCATAATTCCTTTCTCTTGTTATGGGAATCGTGATCCTTTTTCCCACAACCAGTTTCCTTTTGCCTAACTTGTTATATGCTATGATCCTGGAAACGGAGGCATCATATTTGCTGGCAATGGATCGAATCGTCTCCCCCTTTCTTACCCGGTGTTTTATAAAGTCCGACCGGACAGAAACAAAACGGGGCTTTTCACTCAAGGGAATTTCATTGCAGACCGCATTGAACTTATCCAACAAATTTTCAGGAAGTTTTAAATTATATTCATGATCCGGTGTTATCTTGGATCTCAATTCTGAATTAAGTAAATTCAGCACGTCTTCCTGTACTTCAATTTTTTCCGCAATATCTTTAAGTTTCATCATTTTATTGACTTTGACGGTCTCATAAGCAATCGGTTTTTCCGTATTGCTTAAATCGAATCCGTACTTTTGCGGATTGTTGACAATATGCAATGTCGCAAGAAACCGGGGAACATAGCGAGCCGTTTCATTCGGCAGTTGCCGGTATAAATCCCAAAAACCATCCATATAATTAATATGCTGTCTGGAGATGACTCTCAGCACCCTTCCCTCCCCGCAATTATAAGCCGCCAGGGCGGTAAGCCAGTCACCAAACATGTTATGTAATTCTTTTAAGTAAGCGATGGCCGCTTTTGTAGATTCCTGCACATCCATCCGCTGGTCAATAAACTCATCACGGCTGAGACCGAATTTATAGCCGGTGGAAGGAATAAACTGCCATAAACCCAGGGCGCGGGCGCGGGAATAAGCGTTAATTTTAAAGAAACTCTCCACTAAGGGAAGCCATAAGAATTCTTCCGGGATTCCTGCTTTTTTTAATTCTTTCAATATAGCGGAACGGTACATACCGGAACGCTGATAAGCGGCAATAAAATTATCGCGTTCCAGACCTTGAAATGATTTAATTTCCTTTTCCACATCAGCGTTCATGATTAACGGTATTTCGCTGTTCTTACCGTTAATGACCGTGCGCTTGGAAGAATAAACAGCTAAAATGCGTCTGGAAATCAAGAGACGTAAATCATCTTTCTCCTGAGCAATCGTTACATCGCCATTCGCGTCAAGGAGTAAAGAATAAGCTTCGTCTAAAGTATTTAATGTTTTTTCGATATCTCCTTTTTCCCAGTATTTATCGGCAGCTTCGAGCAGTTCCAATGCTTTTTCCATGAGTTCCTGCTTCTCTTCGCTTGTCGGGGTTTGTTCTGTCAGGCCGTTATCAGGTTTTAAACTGGAAAAATCATCTTCTTCATTTTGATCATCAACTTCCTTGATCGCTCCCGCCGGTTGGTTTACGGCTACGGGTTGATCCGCTTTTTTTATTGTTTGTTTTGCAACCTCCGGAGAGGCGACGGCTAAAATTTTTCTGTCCGCTCTCCGCTCAGCACTATTTTGCGCGCAACCGAATAAGGGAAGAGCAAAAATCAAACTCAATACAATAAAATAAGCAACACAGTCGCCTTTCTTTCTAATCATTGAAACAACTCCTTTGCTTTTTCAAAACATGCGCCAAAGAAATATTATTCCCGTCGCATTGATTAATACTCACACAAGTGATCCTATAGCATAATTTTTATTTTTTCCCAAAATTAAATGATCATCAGACTTAAAAACAATTATCATGATACATTCATCCATTGATCATCGGCCTTAGCTGATTGAAGAATGATTTGTCGTATTCATGAGATAGGCTTGAATAAATTCATCAATATCACCATCCAGGACTTTACTGGCATTACTGTTTTCCAGATTTGTCCGGTGGTCCTTAACCATTTTATAAGGATGCAGAACGTAAGATCTGATTTGACTTCCCCAGGCAATATCTTTTTTTAATTTATTTTCTGCATCGATCTTTTCATTTTTTAATTGCAGTTCCCGCTCATACAACCTTGACTTTAAGAACTTCATGGCCATGGCTTTGTTTTGAAACTGGGAACGTTCGTTTTGACATTGCACAACAATACCCGTGGGTAAGTGAGTAATTCTAACGGCTGAATCCGTTTTATTGACATGCTGACCGCCTTTGCCGCCGGCGCGAAAAGTATCAATGCGCAAATCATCTTCATTGATTTCAATTTTTATTTCATCATCGACTTCGGGATAAACAAAAACAGAGGCAAATGAGGTATGACGGCGCGCACCGGCATCAAAAGGAGAGATACGAACCAACCGGTGTATGCCGCTTTCCGCTTTAGCGTAACCGTAAGCATACTCTCCCTCCATGGTAAAGGATACGCTTTTAACGCCCGCTTCATCTCCCGGCAGAAAATCGATTATTTTCGTCGTAAATTTCTTTTTTTCCGCCCACCGCAAGTACATGCGTAACAGCATTTCCACCCAATCCTGCGCTTCCGTCCCGCCTGCTCCGGCATGAATGGAGACAATGGCATTCATGGCATCCTGCTCGCTGTTGAGCATCATTTTAAGTTCTTCCTGATTAACGGCCGGAGACAATTGTTCCAATTCAGCGGACAGATCATTCAGAACCTGCTCATCTTTTTCCTGGAGTGCAATGCCCGCGAGATTTTCAATATCCGTTATTTCGTTATTAAACTTTTCCCATTGATCCAGCGCATCGGTGAGTTTTGTCTTTTTCTGAAGAACCTCACGAGCTTTATCCTGATCATTCCAAAAATCTTTTTTTAAAGATAAGTCTTCCAAATCTTTTATTTTCAGTCTCATTTCAGGAACGTCAAAGACATTCCCCTATATATTGTATTCTTTTTTTCAAATCATTGATTGCTTCCTGCATGTTATCGATTGGCATTTCCGACCCTCCATTTTAAATTCATTAAAAAATAAAAGATGATTAAACCAAAACAAATCATTGCCAGAATATCACCATATTGGGCGTAAAATGTTGGTATATTGACAAATTTAATATAACCTTTCAATGCATTCTTTTGAAAAATATTTGTCTTCGCGATGATCCTGCCGCCGGGATCGATAATTCCCGAGATGCCTGTATTGGCGGCTCTCACCAGATAGAGCCGTGTCTCCACCGCTCTGAAAACAGACATGGAGAAATGCTGAAAAGGCGCCGAGGTTGCGCCAAACCAGGCATCATTGGTAATATTCACCAGTAAATCCGTAGACTGTTGTTTATACCTTCTGGCTGCAAACGGCAATATGCCTTCGTAACAAATCAGAATTCCGATTTTCTTATGATCCAGAGACAACGGATAAAATCCGGGGCCGGTGCCGAAATCACCGATACCGGCGGTTAATTTCTTAACGAAGGGGAAGATATCCCGAAACGGCACATATTCGCCATAGGGAACAAGATGAACTTTATCATATTTGCCTTTAACAACGCCTGCCGGAGACAGCAGATACGCGCTGTTAAAAAAATCATTGCCGCCGTTTTCCCGGGCATGACTCACGGAACCGAATAACAGCCAGCTTTTCGTTTTAAGTGATAAATTGACAATCTGATCATGTAAAATATTTCTATCTTGAAATAGAAACGGAGCAGCCGTTTCCGGCCAAACAATCAGACTTCCATTGGCCGGTGAGTTTTTTAAAGAAAGTTGCTCATAGATGTTTAATGTTTCTCTCTGGTAATCTTCATTCCATTTTAAAGACTGATCAATGTTGCCCTGGATTAGCGATACTTCCATGCCTTCTGAATTTTGCACGGCTTGATTAACCTGATCCAAACGGTAAATGCCGTAAATGTAAACTCCGGCCAAGACAAAAACAACCATGCAGCCTATTGCATATTCCCTCTTTGTTCTTTTATTGATCATTTCAAATAATGCCGCATTAAATAAGACGATTAAAAAAGACAAACCGAATACACCGGCGATATCGGCAAATTGAAGAAGATAAGTGTTCAGATATTGGGAGTAACCAAGATTCTCCCAGGGAAATCCCGTAAGCAGATATGATTTACCGTATTCAAAACAGATCCACAGAACCGGCGCCGTTAAATAAAGAGGCATTTTCTCCCTCAAATATACAATGCATCCGGCAAACAAGGCGATATAAAAACTTAAATAGCAGGCCAGGAGCAGCATTAAAATAATGCCTAAATATAACGGCAGGAAGCCGTAATTAATAATGACAAAGGCAATCCAATAAATTATTCCGACATAACTGACCATTCCCGTGATAAAACCTAAAACCAATCCCTGAGTCATGGTCACAGGTTTCTTCAGAGCGAAAAAAAGTGGAATAAATGCTATCCAGGCAAGCCAGCCGGAACCGTATCTGGGAAACGATAAAAATAATAACAAACCGCTCAAAGCCGCTAAAAAAGCCGTGTTGCGTGTGAATAAATTGCCTGAACCCGATTGAATAGGATTGATCGTTGCGGTGTTATTCTTCATCGATACCGTTAGTTTTTATTTTCTTAATTTTTACCCTTTTAATACTGCGTGCATCGGCATTCTCAATGGTGACTTCCAGGCCTTCGATCTGAAATTTTTCTCCAGACAGGGGAATTCTTTTTATGGAATCCAGGATCAGACCGCCAAGCGTCTCATATCTGCCTTTTTTCAAATTAATATTTAAGTGCTCTTCAATTTTTTCAATTTCCATCCGGCCGTCAAATATCAATGATCCGTCCGGAGACTGGGAGATTCCATCGGTATCCGTACCCGTTTCATGTTCATCGCGGATTTCTCCGACAATTTCTTCAAGCAGATCTTCCAGTGTGACCAGCCCCGCTGTTCCGCCATACTCATCAATAACGATGGCCATGTGTTTTTTGTTTTCTTTTAATTCATAAAACAATAAATGGGTGTTTTTTGTTTCAGGAATATAATAGGGCGTGCTCAAACAAGATAATATATCTTCTTTTGTAATTTGCTTCGACCAGAACTTCAGAACATCTTTGACATTCAGAACGCCAATAATATTATCGATCGTGTCTCGATACACCGGAATGCGCGTATGCCCCGACGCGATGACTTCATTGATGATTTCATCGATCTCCGCTTCCGTGCTTACGGCAACAATCTCCGTACGCGGAATCATTATTTCACGCACTAAAATATGGGTAAACTCAAGAATATTATCGATCATTTCCCGCGAGGCAGGATCCACCAGACCGCTTTTTTGCGCTCCGGCCAGTGCAGCGTCAATCTTATTCTTCATGTATTTATTGTCGCGCCAGAAAAAAAGCTTGAGAATAATTTTTGTGATATTCAAAAATATTTCTCCCTGAATTATAAGCCGCGTAAATACTCGGGTCTGATCCGGCTTTCGTCTTCTTCCTTGATTACTGAACCGATCATCTTTAAAGTTTTTTCCTTTTCCCGGGGTAAATAGGCTTTTACCGATAGATAATTAGAAGCATGGTTTGAAGTGAAATAGCAATTTGTAAAATTGGATTCCGCGATCATCAAATAAAGCTCACGAATAAAACCGAACTTATCGGGCAAAACAAAACGGCCGGCAAGATAATCGTCATATAATTCCGTTTCCGGCACGAACATTAATGTTAAAGCGCCGGCATAGTCCGGATCAATATCCGTTAATATTTTTGCCGTATCACGCGCGTGCTCGACGCTTTTCTCAACCCCGCCCAGTCCCAGGATCACGGTCACGGAAAGTGTGATGCCGGCTTCTTTAACCCGGCGCGCAGCCTCAACCATTTGTTCGTAGGTTACACCCTTATTGATTTTTTTCAGCAATTCAACATTGCCTGTTTCGACGCCTAAATAAATGATCTTTAAGCCCAGAGCTTTGAGTTTTTTCAACTCATCAACACTTTTTCTTAATATACTCTTGGCGTTGGCATATGTTCCGATTCTCTCTATATTTGGCAGGTTTATATTAATGAGCTCAAGTATTTCTTCAAGACGCGGCTGCGGTATGATCAGAGCATCACCATCGCATAAAAATACTCTGCTCACATCATCATAGGAACTGGCTTCATGCAGATCTTTTTTGATTTGTTCCAGAGATTTAATTTTAAGCTTCTTTTGCCGGTAGGTTCCGCAAAACGTGCATTTATTATGGGAGCAGCCGGTCGTGACCTGTAAAAGCAGGCTGTAGGCTTCGCTCGGCGGCCTTATTATTAATCCTTCGTAATCCATATTTGTTTTTTGTTTTCCTTTTTAAAATTGTACTGAACATCATTTTAAATGAATCAGTTTTCTATATCAGAGCTTAGCATAAAAGCAAGTCTTTAACCAAAGAAAAAGGGAGCCTGATGAAACAGGCTCCCTTAGATTTTCCGGAAAGGCCAAGGAGATTTAAAACCGACGAATTCCTTTCAAAGACGGGCTATTATGTGCAACCTATGATGAAGATATTATTCGTGCGCTTATACTTTCTTAAAGGGTTTATTAGGAAAAAGGCAAAACGGGCACTCTTCCGGCGCTTCATCATCATAATGAATTTCTCCGCAGTTCTCGCAGCGCCAGGCCGTCTTACCGGACGTACTCATGTCAACTTTTATTCCGCATTTTTTACTGTTTTCCG
This sequence comes from Deltaproteobacteria bacterium HGW-Deltaproteobacteria-13, assembly GCA_002840555.1. Classification (GTDB taxonomy): domain Bacteria; phylum Desulfobacterota; class Syntrophia; order Syntrophales; family Smithellaceae; genus Smithella. The sequence continues at coordinate 99,957 of PHBJ01000009.1, read as the reverse complement.
ATTCACCTTTCCCTGCCGCAGAAGTTTTATTCTTCATGGCTTGACCTCCTTCTATAATCTTTTATTATCTTTTTTATTATACAAATGAAGCCTCTTTTTGTTGTAAATTAATGTAAGGAATAACTAAAAACAATACTAATTAATTGTCAGTAAAATAGGAGGTCATGCCTATCATTCTGCTCTTAAGAAAAATCTAAACCGTTTACACGAATATCAATTACGGAAATTCGACCGCGTAAAAACTATTTCTTAATGCCAAAAGAGGTTTAATTTTAGGGTGGGTTGCTGTTGCTGGAAATGACTTTCAAGAATAAAAAAAGGGAGCCGCTATTAAGCTGGCTCCCTTAGATTTTCTGGCGGGCCGATGGGACTTGAACCCACGCCCTCCGGCGTGACAGGCCGGCGTTATAACCAACTTAACTACGACCCCAAAAAATCATTTTTTATTCTATTTTCACTTTATCAATTTAGCATAAATGGTAGGCGGAACAGGGATCGAACCTGTGACATCCACGGTGTAAGCGTGGCGCTCTCCCGGCTGAGCTACCCGCCCGTATAACATCAAAAATGCTTTGAGGCTTCTAGCAACATTGATATGGCTTGTCAAGTCATAAAAGCACTAAAAACCTTTTAATTCACTGATTGTGAACTTATGGGAACCTCTCCCGTAACCGCCGGTCTGATATCTTCTTCATCCTGGACAAAAGCAATCTTTAAAACTTCATCAATATGTTCGACAAAAACGATCTTCAGCGCATTTTGCACATTCTTGGGAACTTCCGCCAGATCTTTTTCATTATCTTTCGGAATAATAACCGTTTTAATGTTGCCCCGGTGAGCGGCAAGAATTTTTTCTTTGAGCCCGCCAATCGGCAGAATTCTGCCTCTTAACGTAATTTCACCGGTCATGGCTATATCGGCGCGCACTTTCTTCTGCATCAGAGCTGAAGCGATGGACGTTGTCATCGCAACGCCGGCGGAAGGACCATCCTTGGGAATTGCCCCTTCCGGAACATGCACATGAATATCAATTTTCTTATAAAAATTCTTTGCCAGGCCGAATTGTTCGGCTCGGGCGCGAATATAACTCAAGGCAGCCTGTACTGATTCCTGCATCACATCGCCTAACTTCCCGGTCATGATCATCTTGCCGGTACCCTCCATAATGGAGGCTTCGATAGATAAAAGTTCGCCGCCCACTTCCGTCCAAGCCAATCCAACCGTCAGACCTACCCTGCTCTTTTCTTCCATTTCACCATGATGGTATTTGGCCACACCCAGATACTTGGATATCGACGTTGAACTGATAAACACTCTTTTCTTGTTATCATTGCTTACGATCTCTTTGGCTACTTTCCGGCAAATGGATGCTATCTCCCGGTCAAGATTGCGCACGCCGGCTTCCCGCGTGTATTGACGGATAATTTTCAGCAACGCTCCGTTCGTGAATTCGATATTTTCACTTTTCAGGCCGTTGGCATCCACTTGTTTGCTGATCAGATATTTTTTCGCTATTTGCAGTTTCTCCGGTTCCGTGTATCCGGCAATCCTGATGACTTCCATTCTGTCCTGCAATGGTGCGGGTATGGTCTGTAAAACGTTTGCCGTCGTAATAAACATGATTTCCGACAAATCATAATCAACATCGAGATAATTGTCATTAAAGGCAAAGTTCTGTTCCGGATCGAGAACTTCCAGCAGAGCGGATGAAGGATCTCCCCTGAAATCAGAACTGAGTTTATCTACTTCATCCAGACAAAAAACGGGATTATTGGAGCCGGCTTTCTTCAACAGCTGAATAATTTTACCGGGCATAGCTCCGATATACGTCCGGCGATGGCCCCGGATTTCCGCTTCATCATGAACGCCGCCCAGAGAAATACGAACAAATTTCCTGTTCGTGGCCCTGGCTACCGATTTAGCGATGGATGTCTTTCCGACTCCCGGAGGACCGACAAGGCACAGGATCGAACCTTTGTTTTTCTTAACCAGTGACTGCACGGCAAGGTATTCGATAATGCGTTCCTTGACATTTTTTAAACCAAAATGATCTTCATCCAGAATCGCTTCCGATTCTTTCAGTGTGTGTTTATTTTCTGTTTTTTCCGCCCAAGGCATGTCCAGGATCCAGTCAATATAATTTCTGACAACGGTGGCTTCCGCAGACATAGGGGTCATCATTTGTAATTTCTTAATTTCCTGCCGGACCTTTTTGACCGCCTCTTCCGACATTTTCTTTTGTTTTAAACGCTTTTCCAGATCGTTTATCTCATTGCGGAAATCATCTTTATCTCCCATTTCCTTCTGGATAGCCCGCATCTGTTCATTGAGATAATAATCTTTCTGCGTTTTTTCCATCTGCTTTTTAACGCGCCGCTTGATCTTTTCTTCAACCTGCAGGATTTCTATCTCGGAAAGCATCAGGGAATAAATTGCTTCCAGCCGCTCGCCGATGTCAAAGATCTCGATGATTTTTTGTTTATCTTCCAGTTTCACATTCAGATGAGTAATAACGACATCAGCCAGCTTCGAGCCGTCATCGATAGCGGCGATTGTGCCCAGCATTTCAACATGGATCTTTTTACTGAGTTTCAGATAGAGCTCAAAAGATTCTTTAATGCTGCGCATCAGCGCCTGTTTTTTTACATCATTTTTATCATCAATATCTTCAATCTCATTGACTTTAACCAGGAAGAAATCGTTGTTCGGCAAATATTCATTGATGACTCCGCGGGTTTTCCCTTCGACAAGCACCTTGACCGTTCCGTCAGGCAAACGCAGAAGCTGAATGATGATACCAATTGTGCCGATCTGATAAATATCTTCCTGCTTCGGATCGTCATCCTTGGCATTTTTCTGAGCCACCATGAAAATACTTTTTTCGTATTTCATTGCTGATTCCAGCGCGGCGATGGATTTTTCGCGTCCGACGAACAAAGGCACAATCATATGGGGAAACATAACGACATCTCTCAGTGGCAGGAGAGGAATCGTGATGGTTTTATCCTGATCATTATCTTTATTTTCTTCAAACATATTTTTCTCGTTTATTCCTTTTAGGCAGATTCAGATTTAGTTTCGTAAATCAAAATTGGTTTTTCTTTTTTTAATACGACTTCTTCACTAATAACACATTCCTTAATATTGTTTTGTGACGGAATATCATACATCACTTCCAGCATGGTATTTTCCAGTATCGAGCGCAAGCCGCGCGCGCCGGATTTTCTTTCCGTCGACAAACCGGCGACAGCCCTTAGAGCGCCGTCGGTAAATTTCAAGGATACATTTTCCAGGGCAAACAATTTTTTATATTGTTTGATAATAGCGTCTTTCGGCTCCACCAGAATTTTGATTAAAGCCGCTTCGTCCAATTCATCCAGCGTGGCAATAACCGGCAGGCGTCCGATGAATTCCGGGATTAATCCGAATTTCAACAAATCTTCCGATCGCACTTCGGCCAGCAATTCACCAACTCTTTTTTCTTTCTTGCTTTTTATTTCGGCGCCGAAACCCATCGCATTAACACCCAACCGTTTGGAAATGATGTTTTCCAGATCATTGAAAGCGCCGCCGCAAATAAATAAAATATTTGTCGTGTCTACCTGAATAAACTCCTGTTGAGGATGTTTACGTCCGCCTTTAGGCGGAATATTGGCCATGGTGCCTTCCATAATCTTCAACAGAGCCTGCTGAACTCCTTCGCCGGAAACATCCCGGGTGATTGAAGGATTTCCCGATTTCTTTGCAATTTTATCGATCTCATCAATATAAACAATTCCTTTTGACGCCCGGGCCACATCATAATCGGCATTTTGCAGTAAACTTAAAATAATATTTTCCACATCTTCGCCGACATATCCGGCTTCCGTCAGCGTTGTCGCATCGGCGATGGTAAAGGGAACATTGAGAAATTTTGCCAGAGTCTTGGCCAGCAGCGTTTTGCCCGAACCGGTGGGACCGATAAGCAGCACATTGCTTTTCTGAATTTCTATGCCGTCGGCTTCAACATGGGAAAATAATCTTTTGTAATGATTATAAACGGCGACCGACAAAATTTTCTTCGTTTTTTCCTGACCGATGACGTATTGGTCCAGAAATTTCTTGATTTCCTTCGGATAAGGCAAACCCTTTGAAGAATCTTTCTCTACAAGTTTATCATCTTCCTCTTCTACAATATACCGGCAAAGTTCAATGCATTCATCGCAAATATAAGCGGTCGGACCGGCGACCAGTTTTCGCACCTCACTTTGCATTTTTCCGCAAAAAGAACAAAAAAGCATTCCATCATCCATACGGTTATTCTTGCCTTTTTTTATCACTTAACTCTCCTTTACTGTCCTCGCCGAAGCGTCCGGTTTTCTGACTATGATTTCATCAATCAAACCATATTCTTTGGCTTGTTCACTCGTCATAAAATAATCGCGATCCGTATCGTTGGTTATCTTGGAAAGCGGTTGTCCCGTTAAATCAGACAGTATTTTATTCAGTTCATCTTTTAATCTTAATATTTCTTTCGCCTGAATGTCAATGTCCGTGGCCTGTCCCTGGAAACCGCCCAGCGGTTGATGAATTAAGATTCTCGAATGAGGCAGGGCAAATCGTTTTTTCTTCTCTCCCGCCGCAAGAAGTATTGCAGCCATACTGGCTGATTGTCCCATGCAAACCGTAGAAATCGGTGATTTAATATACTGCATGGTATCATAAATAGCCATTCCCGCGCTCACGGAACCGCCGGGGGAATTTAGATAAAAAAAGATTTCCTTATCCGGGTTCTCAGCTTCCAGATACAGCATCTGAGCAACAATTAAATTGGCCACATTATCATCAATTGCCGTGCCCAGAAAAACAATGCGGTCTTTCAACAAACGTGAATAAATATCGTATGCCCGCTCGCCTCGCCCGTCTTGTTCAACCACCATGGGAATCAAATTCACTATTTAACCTCCGCATCCGCTTTTTCAACTATCTTAATATTGGCATTGTGCTCAATAAAGTCAAATGCCTTTTTTTGAATCAATTCCATTTTAATACTGTCTTTTCTTTCCTCACTATCATACATTTTCTTTAACACTTCGTATTTCTGGCCATTCTGAACGGCTAATTCCTGGATATATTTTTCCACATCGGCCTCTTCAGCGACAAAAGACTCTTTTTGGGCAATCTTTTTCATAAGGAGGAAAGATTTGACGATTTTTACCGCGTCATCCTTAAATTTATCGTGCATTTTATAGCCGAATTCCATAGCGCTATTTTCATCCATCCCGGCGGAAACCATTCTTTTTTGAGTATCAATCATCATGTAATAAATCTGTCTTTCCACCAGTGAAGGCGGCACCTCAAAATCATTTTCCTTAATTAATATTTCCGTAATCCTATTTTGCAGATTGATTTCCTCTGTCCGCCTGGCTTTTTCTTCCAAAGATTTACGAACGTCGTTTTTCAAATCTTCAAAAGAATTGTATCGGTCAAAATTCTTGATAAAGTTATCATCCGTTTCCGGTAACTTCTTCTCCTTCAATCCTTTCACGGTTACATTGAAAATGATCTCCTTGCCGGCAAATTTCTTTTCATGATAGCCCTCCGGGAAAACTACCTTAATATCTTTTGTTTCCCCGTTTTTCATACCGATTAATTGTTCTTCAAAACCCGGCACAAATCTTTGCGATCCGATTTCCAGTAAATAGTCATCGGCTTTTAATTCCTTGTATGATTCTCCGTTTAAACTTCCGGCAAAATCAATCAGAACAAAATCACCGTTGGCAATGGGGCGATCCTCTTTAACCTCTTCCATTGTTGCAAACATTTCTCTTATTTCGTCAATTCTTTTCTCCACATCACTATCGGCTACTTTTAATTCTTCTTTTTCCAGTTCGATGCCTTTATAGTTTTTAGGTTCAAATTCCGGTTCCGTTTCGAAAGAAGCGGAAAAAGAAAAATCCGTATTTTCTTTAATGCCTTCCTGATTGATTTCCGGCTGAGAAACAGGAACGATTCCCTTATCGTCTAAAGCCTGCCAATAATATTTATTAACAATATTGGTTACGGTGTCTCCCTGAGCCTGCTCTTTATAATAAGTTTCCAAAACTTTGCGGGGAATTTTACCGGGACGAAAACCCTTAATCTTTGCTTTTTTCCCAATCTCATGATAGACAACATCCAGTTCATTTTTAACGTCATTCCAGGGTATTTCGAACGATAATTTTTTCTTTACCTGACTCAATTCTTCCATCTTAATAACAACCTGACTCACTATAATATCTCCTTTTTTATTGAAATATCTACAAGCATCCATTTCAAGACTGGTGCGAGAGAGGGGACTTGAACCCCTATTCCGCATTGCGGGCTGGATCCTAAGTCCAGTGCGTCTGCCAATTCCGCCACTCTCGCTCTGGGACTTTTATATATTCATTACGCATAAAAATGTCAACGCGGATCATTCCCTGAAATTACAAACAAAACCAGTCAAATTAAGCTTTTTGAAGCTTTTACGGAAGTTATGTATTTGATTATCCGCTTTTATGCAAGAAAAATGTCTCAACCAATATTGTACTTATAATGAATGCTTAGCGGAAACAGATTAACCTATGAAAAATATGCGTTTTTGATGATATCAACAGATTAGAAAATTTTAACCGGGCTTTGTAGAAATTTGGCATTATAAAGATAAAGGGGCAAACCAATTATCGGCTAACCCGTCGGGGCGAGTGGATTTGAACCACCGGCCCTCTGAACCCCATTCAGATACGCTACCAGACTGCGCCACGCCCCGACATGCTGTAAAGTGTGAGGTCATTACCATTACAGCAAAACCGTGTCAAGAATAAATACATCCGTGTTTTTTACGGAAATCTCACAACCGGTTTTTCCCTGAAAAAAACCGGCGGTCATAAATTATCACAGCCTACCATTAGCGGAATAATTCTATTGACATTCAAGATTGGTTCATGCTACTTAAATGTGCAAGTGTTCATTGATTTAGACGATGATTTTTTAATATATTCAATTATTTTGTGCATACCAAGGATAATATCAAGTTTCTTTTTTATAAGGAGTTTTTTTTGAAGTTAAGAGAAGTCAAAGAAATATTAGATGCTGATGTAATCGTCGGTAAAGATAAATTAGATATTGAAGTCTCTACAGCTTTCGGAGCTGATTTGATGAGCGATGTTCTGGCTTTTGCCAAAGCGGGAAGCCTTTTGTTAACCGGTTTAACGAATGCCCAGGTCGTTCAAACGGCCGCCACCCGGCATATTGCCGCCATTATCCTCGTCAGAGGAAAAGAACCATCCACTGAAGCTATTGATATGGCTAAAGAACTTCAAATCCCCATTTTAGCCACGAAATACATTTTATTTGAAACAGCCGGTATTCTTTACAGTAAAGGCATTGTCGGTTGTCTGAAAAAAGTCGGAAATGACAGTTTTCACAAGTAAAAGATAAATAGTAAGATGCGACAATGATTTCGTTGACAGTAAAGTTTAACATATGATATTGGAAAATTTAATATATTTGTATATTTCCAATAAAAATCGCCGAATATTATTTGCGTGAGGAACGGATATTGAAACTTAGTGAAATAAAAGAAATACTTAATGCTGATGTTATTGTCGGCGAGGACAAACTGGATATTGAAGTCAAAACAGCGTTCGGGGCGGATTTGATGAGCGACGTTCTTGCCTTTGCGAAAGCCGGCAGTCTTCTGTTAACCGGTCTGACCAATACGCAGGTCGTTAGAATCGCCAATGTTCTCGACATTGCCGCGATCATTTTAGTCCGCGGGAAAAAACCGCCGGTAGAAACCATATCCATGGCCAGGAACCTTCAAATTCCGATTTTAACGACAAAATATATTTTATTTGAAACGGCGGGCCGTCTTTACTCGAAAGGCATAGTCGGTTGCCTGGAAAAAGTTGAACCCGGCAGTGAATAAATCTGAAGATACTTTAAATAAGTATAGTTTTAATATCGAGGGCGGTAATTTTAATGACGCGGGAACAGTTTCCACGCGCATAAAATCTATTCTTAAACAAAAAGGGCTGCCAAACGATGTCGTTCGAAAATCAGCGATTGTTTGTTATGAAGCCGAAATAAATATCGTTTCCTACGCCAGAAAAGGAACGGTCAATCTTACAATCACCGCGGAAACGGTCGAGATTGAAGTCATTGATGAAGGTCCCGGAATACCGGATATTGAACAGGCCATGGAGCAGGGTTATTCCACTGCCAATCAGCAAATAAGAGAAATGGGGTTTGGCGCCGGTATGGGATTGCATAATATCAACTCCTATTCTGATAAATTCGATATCACATCGGAAGTCAATAAAGGAACTTTCCTGAAAATGATCATTAACAACCCTCAATCGACAAAGGATCTATAATGGACATTGGAACCATAGCAAAGGAATTAAATTTAAAAGTCATATCTGCATCAGACAAGATGAAAAATATTGTTACAGGAGGTTATACGGGAGATCTCTTAAGTGATGTCATGGCCAATTCTCACGAAGGAGATATCTGGATAACAAGACAGGTGCACCAAAATATCGTTGCCATAGCCACCCTAAAAGAGCACGCGGGTATTATTCTGGTTAATTCTTGCGAACCGGCTAAAAACACGCTGGAAAAGGCCATTGCGGAGAAGGTACCCATATTGGTTTCCGATTTGCCCGTATTCGAATTAACAGGTAAAATTTATAACTTGCTCGCAGCCGCAAAATAAAAGAATCGTTTTTATAACTGCCGCAGGCGCATGGCCCATGTTTGGTTAATCTCTCAAAAAAGACGATGCTTAAAGTTTTTAATTGTGACCTGCACATTCACACTTGCCTCTCACCCTGCGCCGAATTGGATATGCATCCCCAGGCTCTGGTAGAAAGAGCACTCGCCGCAGGGCTCGACATTCTCGCCATTTGCGATCACAACGCTTCCGAAAACGTTCCTTACGTCATCAATGCCGCCCGGGAAAAAAAATTAAAGATATTTCCCGGAATGGAAATAACCACCAGCGAGGAAGTGCATTTCCTGGCTCTGTTTGATTCTCTGCCGGATTTAGCCAGACTTCAGGAAATTATTTATCAGCATCTGGCGGGAATAAATGATGAAGACCGTTTCGGCGTTCAGGCCATTGTTAATGAAAATGGCGAGGTCGAGGGACTTAGCGATAAATTATTAATCGGAGCCACCGATATTCCGTTAAATGATTTATTAAACTACGTGCATGAGCAAAACGGATTAGCCGTCGCCTCTCACATCGACCGGGAAAGTTTCAGCGTCCTGAGCCAGCTTGGCTTTATAGACGAAAGCATTCATTTTGACGCACTGGAAATATCGTCCTTAACAAGTCTTCAACAAGCACGAATCAATTATCGCGAGTTAAATAATTATTCATTTATAACTTCTTCCGATGCCCATTATTTAAAAGACATTGGAACAACCATGACAAAAATTATGCTTGAAGAGCCGACACTGGCGGAATTAAAAATGGCTTTCGCCGGACAAAACGGCCGTCATATACTGGAGTAGATATGCTGGAACTTGCCGCACATATTCTGGATGTTGCTGAAAACTCTGTTCGCGCCGGCGCCAAAACAGTGGCGATTACTATCAATGAAGATTCGACAAAAAATTTGCTCTCCATCAAAATAAAGGATGACGGCTGTGGCATGACAAAAGAAGAAATCAAAAGAGCCTTTGATCCTTTTTACACAACAAAAAAAGTCAGACGGTTCGGGTTGGGCATTCCCCTTCTGGCCAACGCCGCTCAAATGGCCGGTGGCAAGCTTGATTTGAAATCAAAAAAAGGAGAAGGAACCAGGCTTACGGCAACTTTTCAACTTAACCATCTGGACCGGCAGCCGATGGGCAATATTTCATCAACAATTATCAATCTAATTGCCGGTAATTCTTTTGTTGACTTTATTTACAAACATAGGCATAATGACCGCCGGTTCGCACTAGACACACGTAAAATCCGTAAGGAAATCGGTGATTTGCCGATGAACCATTTTGAAATATTAAAGTATATTCGTGGTGTTATTGATGAAGGTTTAAGCGAAATTAAACCTGAATCATAACAACCCCAAAGAATACATTAAGGAGGAATTTGATGAAGGCGGAAGATAATGAACTTTTAAAAGAATTTACATCAGGACAAATTGATAAACTGAACAAGATTATCAGCAAACACAAAGGCAAGCCGGGAAGTTTAATTCCGGTGTTGGAAGAAGCGCAGGTGTGCCTGGAATACCTGCCCCTATCAGTGCAGAAAAAGATTGCCAAGGATTTGAATTTGCCTTTAAGCCGTGTGTACGGCGTCGTCACGTTTTACTCGTTTTTCACCATGACACCCCGAGGCAAGCATACCGTTCGCGTATGCCTGGGAACAGCCTGCTACGTCCGTGGCGGGAAAGCGCTTTCTGAAACGCTGCAGAAGGAATTCGGCATCAGAGAAGGTGAAACCACTCCCGACAGAATGTTTACTCTGGAAACGATTCGTTGCCTGGGAGCTTGCGGTCTGGGACCAGTCGTAGTTGTGGATGAAGACGTGCATGGCCGTGTTAAGCCATCCAAGGTAAAAGAAATATTAGCTCAATACTCATAAAACGCTTTTAAAAGCCGGGAGGAAATGCCAATGGCGAAATTGACTATCAATGATTTAAAAAAGATAAAGGAAAAAGTACATAAAGAAATGTCCCTGCGAGACGGCGAACGCCGCGTCAAAGTTACCGTCCATATGGGAACCTGCGGTATTGCTTCGGGAGCCAAGGAAGTGATGGACACATTGCTTCAGGAAATTGAGGCTGCCGGCGCAAATGACGTTGTCGTAACCACTTCCGGTTGCATGGGATTGTGCAGCCGCGAACCTCTGGTTACCGTGGAAGTCCTGAATAAGGAACCCATTAAATATGAATATATGAATTCCAACAAGATGAGGCAGGTTTTTAAAAGACACATTTTGGATGGAGAAATTCAGACTCCTTTTGTTTTGGCCAGGGGATCTGAAGTAATCAAGTAATTTTATTTACTCGATCATGATTATTGCCAAACAACATGATGATTTCTTAAGGAGGATATAGGCTAAATGAAAGTTTTCCGTTCGCATTTATTAATCTGTGGAGGCACCGGATGTCAAGCTTCCGGCCAACCCGCAGTAAAAAAAGCTTTATTGGAAGAGCTTGACAAAAGAGGATTGGCCGAAGAAATAAAGGTCGTGGAAACAGGATGTAATGGATTTTGCGCCCTGGGACCCATTATGGTTATTTATCCGGAAGGTGTAATTTACGTAAGCTTAAAACCGGAAGATATGCCGGAACTGATCGAAGAACATTTAATCAAGGGAAGAACTGTGGAGCGGCTCTTGTATCATGAGCCGACAACAGATGAAATTATTCCCACCATGCAGGACATTCCCTTCTTCGCTCATCAGGAATTGAGAGTTTTGAAGAATCGTGGTTTGATTGATCCCGAAAAAATTGAAGAATATATCGCGCGTGACGGCTATGCCGGCATGGCTAAAGCTCTGACCGAAATGAAACCGGAACAAATCGTTCAGGAAATCCTGGATTCAGGGTTAAGAGGACGCGGCGGAGCGGGTTTCCCTACAGGCCTGAAATGGAAATTTGCAGCTCAATCCAAGAGTGATGTAAAATACGTTTTATGCAATGCCGATGAGGGAGATCCCGGCGCTTTCATGGACAGAAGCGTGCTGGAAGCTGATCCACACGCCGTTCTGGAAGGAATGGTTATCGCCGCCAAAGCCATCGGTTCCAAACAAGGTTACATTTATTGCCGCGCTGAGTATCCGCTGGCCATTCATCGTCTGAATGTCGCCATTGATCAGGCGCATAAAGCCGGTTTGCTGGGCAAGGATATTCTGGGCACCGGTTTTGATTTCGATCTGGAAATCTACCAGGGCGCAGGCGCGTTTGTCTGCGGCGAAGAAACAGCGCTCATGACCTCCATCGAAGGCAAACGTGGCATGCCCCGTCCGAGACCCCCCTTCCCCGCTGTTGCCGGTCTGTGGCAAAAACCCAGTATTCTGAATAACGTGGAAACACTGGCTAATGTCGGCCAGATTATGCTGCGTGGAGCAAAATGGTACTCCTCCATCGGTACGGAAAAGAGCAAGGGCACGAAAGTGTTCGCGCTGACCGGTGACGTCAACAATGTTGGTCTTGTGGAAGTTCCCATGGGAACGAAACTGGGCACCATCGTTTATGACATCGGCGGCGGTATTCCCAAAGGCAAGAAATTCAAAGCAGCACAGTTGGGCGGTCCGTCCGGCGGCTGTATTCCCGTTCAGCATTTAAACGCTCCTGTCGATTATGAAAAAGTAGTCGAACTGGGCGCGATCATGGGTTCCGGCGGTTTGATCGTCATGAATGAAGACAAGTGCGCCGTGGATATGGCCAGATTCTTCATGGATTTCTGCCAGGATGAATCCTGCGGTAAATGCACACCCTGCCGCGAAGGCACGAAACGCATGCTGGATATATTGACCAACATCACGCATGGCAAAGGCAAGGAAGGCGATATTGAACTTCTGGAAGAAATGGCTGAAGTGATTAAAAACGCCGCACTTTGCGGGTTGGGACAAACCGCGCCGAATCCTGTTCTGAGCACGATTCGTTATTTCCGTAAAGAGTATGAAGATCATATCCGTAACCATCGCTGCGCAGCGGCTGTATGCTCGTCCCTGTTCAAATCACCCTGTCAGCATACCTGCCCGATCGAAATGGATATTCCTTCCTACATCGCGCTTATTCGGGCCGAACGATTTGAAGATGCTTACAAAGTACTGCTGCAGACCAACCCCTTCCCCTCTGTTTGCGGAAGAGTCTGCGATCACAAATGCCAGAGCAAATGCCGCCGCGGCAATATGGATGAATCCATTGCCATTAAATTCCTGAAACGCTTCATCACGGATAACGCTCCACGCCCCAAGATAGAAGCAGTGCCCGTGACACGTAAAGAAAAGATAGCCGTTGTCGGCGCTGGTCCGGCCGGACTCACCGCTGCCAGGGATCTGGCTTTACGCGGTTACAAAGTAACCGTATTTGAAGAACTCAACAAAGCCGGCGGCATGCTTGTATGGGGAATTCCCGCATACCGTCTGCCCCGCAACATTCTGGAGGGCGAAATTGATGATATTCGCGCACTCGGCGTGGAAATCAAGTTGAATACCCGCGTGGGCAAGGATATTACATTTGCCAAACTGGAAAAAGATTTCGATTTTGTCTATCTGGCAACAGGCGCGCATAAGAGCCAGAAAATGGGTGTAACCGGCGAAGATCTTAAAAATGTTTTCGGCGGCGTTGAATTCCTGCGCGACTTCAACAACAATGAAGACAAGTGGCTCAAAGGCCAGAAGACACTCGGCAAGAAAGTGGTCGTCATCGGCGGCGGCAACTCGGCCATTGACGCGGCCCGCGTTGCACTTCGTTTAGGCAATGAGGTCACCATCCTGTACCGCCGTTTGAGACAGGATATGCCGGCAGCCGAAGAAGAAATCAAGGCGGCTGAAGAAGAAGGAATCAAGATTGATTACCTGGTCGCCCCGTTGAAAATCGACGGCGCAAAAGGCAAGGTCGCATCCATTACCTGCCAGCGGATGAAACTGGGTGATTTTGACAACAGCGGACGCAAGAAACCTGTCGCCGTTGAAGGTTCTGAATTTACTTTAAAGGTTGACGCAATCATCGCCGCTATCGGACAGGTTCCGGATATGAGCTTCATCGATAAGAAGACCGGCGTGGAAATCAACAAGTGGGATTGCTACAATGTCGGCAAGGGCTTTAAAACCCGCACAGACAACCCCCGCTATTTCGCGGGCGGCGACGCTGTCACAGGACCCGACACCGTTATCGCGGCTATAGGCGCAGGACATCAGGCTGCCGATGATATCGACGCATCCATCCGCCAGGCCAATGGCGAACGTGCTTATGAGAGACCGGAGTCAGAGAAAATTGATATTCCTCTGATTATCGATGAAGAAACGGAAGAATTACCCCAGATGGCCATGCCGGAAATGCATCATGACACCCGCAAAAAGAGTTTTGCGGAAGTGGAATTGGGCTTCAAACGTGAAGATGCAATTAAAGAAGCATGCCGCTGCCTGCGTTGCGACGCTTCTGTTTAATTTATGTTTGCAAACGATAAGGAGAAATAATTCATGTCAACAATTAATTTGACTATTGATAATCGTAAAGTTACGGCGGAGGCAGGGACAACCATTCTGGAGGCTGCGCGCAGTGCCGGTATTAAAATCCCCACGCTTTGTGCCTGGACGGAAAGAAATCACACACCCGGCGCATGCCGTGTCTGTATGACGGAAGTGGAAGGTCAGCGCAGTCTGATCGCCGCCTGTGTTTTCCCTGTGACTGAGGGCATGGTCGTCCACACCAATACGGAGAAAGTGCGCAAAGCCAGAAAAATGGTCGTCGAGCTTCTTTTAGCCAACCATCCGCAGGAATGCAATTTCTGCGTAAGAAACGGCAGTTGCGAATTGCAGAAAGTGGCCGAATTTGCCGGCCTCAAAGAAGTCCGTTTTGATTATACCCAGTTCCCGAAAGAAGGAATGATCGATCGTTCCAGTCCTTCCATTGTGCGGGATAGCCGCAAATGTATTGAATGTCATCGCTGTGTTACCGTCTGCGATGAAGTTCAGACGGTCAGCGTTTTGACCCCGGCTAACCGCGGCAGCAAGGTAAAAGTCGTTCCGGCTTTTGATCTGCCCTTGGTTGAATCCAACTGTATCGCCTGCGGCCAATGCATCATGGTTTGCCCGGTAGGCGCGCTGTATGAAAAAGATGATGTAGATTTAGTCTGGAAGGCTCTCCAGGATCCGAAAAAACACGTGATCGTGCAGGAAGCTCCGGCCATCCGCGCGGCTCTCGGCGAAGAATTCGGCATGCCTCCGGGAAGCCTGGTCACCGGCAAGATGATCGCCGCGCTGCGCCGTCTTGGTTTCGATAAAGTTTTCGACACTAATTTCACCGCCGACCTCACCATCATTGAGGAAGGCAACGAATTACTGAAGAGGGTAAAAGAAGGCGGAACCCTGCCGATGATCACATCGTGCAGCCCCGGCTGGATCAAATTCTGCGAGCATTTCTATCCGGAACTACTGCCTCATCTGTCCACCTGTAAATCACCGCAGCAGATGTTCGGCGCTCTGGCTAAAACCTATTACGCGGAAACAGCGGGTATTGACCCGAAAGATATCGTTTCGGTTTCCATCATGCCCTGCACCGCCAAAAAGTTTGAAGCCCAGCGTCCCGAAATGAACAGCAGCGGCTATCAGGATGTGGATTACGTTCTTACGACCAGAGAACTGGGCCGTATGATTCATGAAGGCGGCATTGATTTCGTCAATCTGCCCGATGAAGATTACGATGCTCCGATGGGTGAGTACACCGGCGCGGCAACCATCTTCGGCGCGACCGGCGGCGTTATGGAAGCCGCTCTGCGCACGGTTTACGCGGTTGTCACCGGTGAAAACCTGCCGAGTCTGGATATCACCCCTGTCCGCGGTCTGGAAGGCGTCAAAGAAGCCACCGTCAAGGTTGGCTCTCTGGGCGATGTCAAAATTGCCGTAGCGCACGGTCTGGGAAACGCCCGCAAATTGATGGATTTGATTAAAGAGGGCAAAGGCGGCTACGCCTTTATTGAAGTCATGTGCTGTCCGGGCGGCTGCATCGCCGGCGGCGGTGAGCCCATTCCCACAAATAACGAAATCAGAGTATTGCGATCTTCCGCTCTGTATAAAGACGACGGAAAAGTTCAGAAAAACCGTCAATCGCATGAAAATGAATCGGTTAAAAAGCTGTATGAAAAATTCCTGAAGGAACCTCTGGGACACAAGTCTCATAAGCTTCTGCATACGAAATATACAAAGAGAGGCACGGAACTGCCTCACACAAAAGATGAATAAGAAGCTTTTAAGTTAACTTCAGATCATGTATAAAGAGGTTTGTCCGTCATGGGCAAACCTCTTTTGATTTTGACCCATTGAATTGGATTCCCCCGTGTCAGGCATGGAACCGGCTCACCGCCGCACTTCTCTTACACGGAAGGACAAAAAGGAATTATGATACAAACGCGAACAGAACATGATTTCCTGGGATCATTAGAAATTCCCGCAGATGTTTACTGGGGAATTCATACGCAAAGAGCCATAAACAATTTTCCCATGAGCGGTCAGAAAGTAAATCAAAGACTGATTCGCGCACTGGCGATGGTCAAAAAAGCATCCTGTCTGGCTAATGCTGAGAACGGCTATCTTGTCCCGGATAAAGCAAAAGCCCTTGCCGCCGCCTGCGAAGAAATTATCGCGGGCAAGCTCGCCGATCAATTTCCGGTTGACGCGCTTCAAGGCGGCGCGGGAACATCAACCAACATGAATCTCAATGAAGTGCTTGCCAACCGCGCCATTGAACTGCTCGGCGGAAACATCGGCGATTACACCATTGTTCATCCGCTGGAAGATGTCAATCTTCATCAATCCACCAATGATGTCTACCCCACGGCCATTAAAGTTGCCGGAACGCTGGCTTTGCGGGAACTGGCGCAGGTCATCGCGCCTCTGCAAGGCGCGTTTCAGGAAAAAGAAAAGGCCTTCGGCGAAATCGTTAAACTGGGGCGAACCGAATGGCAGGAAGCGGTTCCCATTACATTAGGCGCGGAATTTTCCGCGTTTGCCGAAGCTTTTTCGCGCGACCGCTGGCGGACATTCAAATGCGAGGAACGCCTGCGCGTGGTAAACCTGGGCGGCACAGCCGTCGGCACGGGTCTTACCGCGCCGCGCAACTATATTTTTGCCGTCATTGAAAAATTAAGAGACGTAACAGGCCTGGGTCTTTCCCGTGGAGATAATATCATGGGAGAAACAGCCAACGCCGACGCTTATGTCGAAGTTTCCGGAATCCTCAAGGCTCACGCCGTCAATCTGATTAAAATTGCGTGCGATCTGCGCCTGATGAATCTGCTGGGAGAAATTCATCTGCCGCAACTTCAGGCAGGCTCTTCGATCATGCCCGGCAAAGTAAATCCTGTGTTAGCGGAAGCGGCCATTCAAACCGGCATGAAGGTTATTGCCAATGACGGCATCATCACCGATTGCGCGGCCCGCGGCACACTTCAGATTAACGAATTTCTGCCGCTCCTGGCACAGGCTCTTTTGGAATCGCTGGATCTGCTGATTAACATTGACACGCTTTGGATAAAATATATAAAAGACATCGTCGCCGATCAAAAAATATGCGGGCAATACTTTGACCACAGCCCGATGATCATCACGGCGCTTCTTCCCGCGATCGGTTATGAACGGGCAACGCAATTGATCACCGAATTTTCCGCAAGCTCTGAAAAAAATATGCGGCTTTTTTTAGAACAGAAAGTGGGTAAGGAAATCGTGGATAAATATTTATCGCCTTATCAATTAACAGCCCTAGGTTATAAAGACAATGGATAACACACCTAAAGGAAACCGTCTGCACATCGCGCTGATGGGTCGCACCAATGTCGGCAAATCCAGCCTGCTGAATTTAATGCTCGGGCAGGATATCGCCATTACCTCGCCCGTAGCCGGAACGACAACCGATGTCGTGGAAAAGGCCATGGAGCTGCTGCCGATCGGACCTGTTTTGTTTCTGGACACGGCTGGCCTCGATGATGTTTCGGAACTCTCCGGCGCGCGGCTCAAGAAAACGGCTAAAATTTTTGACCGTGCCGACGTTATCATTCTGGTCGTCGAACCCGATACCTGGACAAAATATGAAGACACCGTTCTGGCCAAATCTCAAAAACGCAAAATACCCATTTTGATTGTTGTCAATAAAATCGATTTGCATCAGCCTTCCCCTGACTGGTTAAAAATGATTACTGAAAAAACGGGACTGGTTTTGACGGTTTCCTGCAGTGATGAAAAACAGCGTCAGAATTACCTTGAAACATTAAAACAGCAGTTGCTGGAAAAAGCGCCGGCTGATTTTGTCGGCACGCCGTCGCTCATCGGCGATCTGATTCCGCCGGGCGGTTTTGCCGTCCTCGTCGTGCCGATCGATTTAGAAGCGCCCAAAGGAAGGCTGATTCTGCCGCAGGTGCAGACGATCCGCGACATTCTGGATAATGACGCAGCCGCCATTGTCGTCAAGGAAAGAGAACTTGCCGCTGCGCTGGCCAATCTGAAAAATCCGCCGGCAATCGTTGTCACGGATTCTCAGGCCATTCTTAAAGTAGACGCCGATGTTCCGAAAAACATTCCCCTCACCACCTTCTCCATATTATTCGCCCGGCAGAAATCGGATCTGGCCGTCATGGCCGCGGGCGCAGCAGCCATTGAAAATCTGAAACCCGGCGACAGAATCCTGATCGCCGAGGCCTGTTCGCATCACGCGCTGGAAGATGATATCGGCCGCGTAAAAATTCCCCGCTGGCTGCGCCAGTATGTCGGCGGAGATTTGCAAATGGATATATCCGCCGGACGTGATTATCCCGATGATTTAAAAAATTATAAACTGATTTTGCATTGCGGCGGCTGCATGATGAATCGCCGGGAAATGCTCAATCGCGTGCGCAAAGCGCAGGAAGCGGGCGTTCCCATCGTGAATTACGGCGTAGCCATTTCTTTTCTGCAAGGCGTGATCAAACGAAGTCTTGCGCCCTTCCCTTCCGCACTGGAAGCGTTCGAAAATAAATTGAAAGAATAATCCGGCAAACAATTCCAGGGGCTGTAATCTTAATTGAGAGCAGAACAATATCGGATTCCCGACCGGTGTCGGAAATGAAGAAAAAGGAACCAAAGAGATCCGGTCTGCTGCTGTCTTTTGACGACACCAGCAATGGTAAAAGGCAATATAACACCTGTCCATATTTGACCGCTGTTCATATTCTGACTCCTGTCCATATTTTTCAATAAGTAATTTTATCAATAAAATCAATTACAATCAAGATTTTCTTGACATACAAGATCACCTTCCTTATACTTTCAATGGCAAAAAAGAAGTGCTTATCATAATGGACGATAAGCATGGAGGTAAAAATGCTCTCTCTTATAATCGACGGCAAGGCGTGCACTGCGCACGAAACCATGACTATCATCGATGCGGCACGCGCCATTGGCATAAGCATTCCAGCCCTGGGATACGATCCGCGCGTAAGCCCCCCCAGCACTGTCGAGGTCGCCTTCGTTGAAGTCGAAGACGAAACGGGGATCCGTTTTGTTTCGGCAACCTCCACGACGGTCAGCGAAGGCATGGTCGTCCAAACCACCTCAGAGGCCTTGAACAACTATCGCAAGATCTACCTACAGGCCCTTCTGCGAAATCATTACGGCGATTGTGTCGCGCCCTGCGTGCTGAGATGTCCCGCCCATATCGATATTCAGAAATACATTCGCCATGCGGCTTCGGGCAATTTTGCCGAGGCGCTGGAAACCATCAAGGAAAATAATCCGCTGCCCGTGGTATGCGGCCGTGTGTGCCCGCATCCCTGCGAGGCCGATTGCCGCCGGGGCGCCGTGGACGGCGCGGTGAACATCAACGGCATCAAACGCTTCGCCGCCGATTGGGACCGTTTGCAGCTCTCTCCCTATTCGCCTGAGTGCCTGCCCGACACCGGCATTCGTATCGCGGTCGTGGGCGCCGGTCCGGCGGGCCTGAGCGCGGCCTATTTTCTAAGGCGCCTGGGACATGCGGTCACGATCTTCGAGATGCAGGAGGCCGCGGGCGGCATGCTGCGCTGGGGCATCCCCTTCTACCGCCTGCCCGAAAAAGAACTGGATGAAGAGATCGAGACCATCCTCTCCCTGGGTGTGGAGATCCGCTACAATAAGAAACTGGGCCGCGACTTCAGCCTGGAAAGCTTGAAACAGGACGGTTACGCCGCAATATTCCTCGGCCTGGGGGCTCAAAAATCAACCGCCATAGGCGTGGAGGGCGAAAACCTGCCCGGCGTGATGTCGGGACTTGACTTTCTGGCCAAGCTGGCACGGGGCGAGAAGCCCGCCATCGGCCAGCGCGTTCTGGTCATCGGCGGCGGCAACACCGCCATGGACGCGGCCCGCAGCGCCGTGCGGCTGGGGGCCAAGGATGTCACCATCGTGTATCGCCGCACCCGTCAGGAAATGCCCGCCCAAGCGCTCGAAATCGATGAGGCCGTCGAGGAGGGCGTGAACATTCAATTCCTGAGCGCTCCGGTGTCAATCAAACCCATGGGCGAACTCTTACAACTCGTCTGCACCCGCATGAAACTGGGAGAACCGGACAAAAGCGGACGCCGCAGACCGGTGACGGTGCCCGGATCGGAGTTCACCCTGACAGCCGACACGATCGTCGCGGCCATCGGCCAGGCGGTCGACGGCTTTTGCATCGGGAAAGAGGCCCTGATCGACAAATGGGGCACGGTAAAGGCAAATAAGACCACCCTGCAAACCGCCGAGCCCTGGGTCTTTTCGGGCGGTGACTGCGTGACAGGCCCGGATATCGCCATCGCCGCCATCGCCGCCGGAAAACGCGCGGCCGAGTCCATCAATCGCTATGTGAGAACCGGACAGATCGCGGAACCGGGCCAGCCTTATACCTGCACCAAGGGTGCCTGGCAAAATCTGCCACCCGAAACCTTCAAGGGTGTCAAACCCGGCGAACGCAACTTCATTCCCGTGCTTGAACCTTCCGCCAGAAAGAACAGTTTCGACGATCCGACCTCGACGTGGGATTCGGATACGGCCATGGCCGAAGCCATGCGCTGTCTCGAATGCGGCTGTACAGAGCGCTATGCCTGTGATCTGCGCGATCTGGCCAGCCAGTACGGCGTCAAGTTCGACGCTTTGCACCCGCAACAGCGCTTGCCTATCGACGCCGACCATCCCATCATCACGCGCGACCCCGGCAAATGCATCCTGTGCGGGTTGTGCCTGAAGGTCTGCCGCGAAATGGAAGGGGTATCGGCCCTGAGTTTTTATGAAACGAACAATGTCCTGACCATCGGACCAAACGAGAATCGCCCCCTTGACTTGACAACGTGCGTAGCCTGCGGACACTGCGCCGCAGTCTGTCCCACCGGGGCACTGACTTTAAAACCGGTGCTGCCCCAGGTATACCGGGCACTGCACGATCCGCGTCTGACCGTGGTAGCCCAGATCGCGCCGGCCGTGCGCGCCGCCTTCAGCCGACACTACGGCATCGACGCCGGGGAGGTCATGCCGCTTTTAAACGCCGGCCTCAAACAGCTCGGGTTTAATTTCGTTTTCGATACCTGCTGGGCCGCCGACCTCACCATCATGGAGGAAGGCACCGAGTTTCTCAGCCGTCTGGCCGAGGGCGGGGTTTTGCCGCAAATAACGTCCTGCTGCCCGGCATGGGTGAATTACTGCGAAAAGATGGCGCCCGACATTTTACCGCACCTTTCCTCCTGCAAATCGCCTCAGCAGATGTTCGGCGCGGTCATGAAGCAGTATTTCGCCAAGCAGCTTGGCGTCAATCCGGATCTGCTCTATTTCGTCTCCATCATGCCGTGCAACGCCAAGAAATACGAGGCCAAACGGCCCGAATTCAGTGATGCGGCCATCCCGGATGTGGACATCGTCCTGACCACCAACGACATCATCGCGATGTTCGCTGAAAAGCATGTCGATTGCCGCACACTGACTCCGCTTCCGGCGGATGCCTTTTTCGGCAAGGTCAGCGGCGCGGGCGTCATCTTCGGCGCCAGCGGCGGGGTCGCTGAAGCGGCGCTGCGCCTGGCGGCCGAACGTGTGACCGGCAACCGCATGGATAGTTTTGAATACGAAGGCGTGCGAGGCCTCAGCGGGGTCAAGGAAGCCGTTATACGCCTTGGCGATTCCAAGGTGCGCCTGGCCGTGGTAAGCGGGTTGCAAAACGCCCAAAAGCTCATCGACCGTATGCGCTCGGGCGACGCACCCTATGATCTGATCGAGATCATGGCCTGCCCCGGCGGATGCATCAACGGTTCCGGCAACCCTGCCCCGCAATTGTGCAGCGAAGCGGAACATCGGCTGGAGGTACTTTACCGGCTCGACCAGGAGGCGCCCATCCGCACGAGCCAGGACAACCCGAGCGTGCAGGCCTTGTACAACAACTGGTTGGGCGAGCCTGACAGCGAAACCTCGCACCACGCCCTGCATACGACCTATCGCCGCCGCTCCATGCGCGTGGAAGAAAGCAAGATGGATGAAACCATCAACGTACAGCCTGTTATCGACATCGGGGTCTGCATCGGGACGAACTGTTACGTGAAAGGCTCATGGAAGCTCCTGGAAGGCCTGTCGGCAGGCTTAAGGCGGCGCGGGTTTACGGAGCGTTTCCGGATCAAGGCCCGCTTCTGCACCGGCCAGTGCGCCGGAGGACCCAATGTTGTCATCGACAAAAAGATCATCGGCCAGGTGGACCCGGCCAAGGCGGAGGACTTTATCGAAAGCTATTTGATGCCGCTGCTCAATGAACAGGGAACGTGAGGGAAGCAAAGACATGCTCATAATCACTATCTGCGTGGGAAGCTCGTGCAGCATTCGCGGTTCCGATGAACTTGCGGCCGAGATTCAGCATCTCATCAAAAAAGAACAGCTCGACGGATTGGTCGATATCGTGGGCGCGTTCTGCATGGACACCTGTTCCAAGGGCGTGTCCGTGCGCGTTGGCGAGCGCGCCTTCGAAGGCATTCGGCCCGAAAACGCTTCCGAGTTTTTTTATAAGGAGATACTCCCCTATGCGAACAGTACGCTTCTTTCGAAATAGCAGACAGACGGTCCTCTTTCACAACACGACCGGCCGGAATCGTCTGCACGAGGTGAACACATGAAAGAACCCGTCATCGTAACCAATACCGCCCAATGCCGCGACTGTTACCGCTGTGTGCGCAACTGCGACGTCAAAGCCATTCTGGTCAAAGACCATCAGGCCCAGGTTGTGAGCGAATTGTGCATCGGGTGCGGCACATGCGTGCGGGTCTGCCCCCAGAATGCCAAGAGCATCCGCAGTTCGCGCCAGGATATCCTGAATGCCCAAAAAGACGGGCGCAAAATTATCGCATCGGTCGCACCCTCCGCCCCGGCCTTCTTCGATATGCAGAACTTCGGCGTCCTGGAAAAAGCCCTTAAGGAACTGGGCTTTCATGCCGTGGAAGAAACCGCCGTCGGCGCTTCCCTGGTGGCCGTCGCCCACCGCGAATATGCCGAAAAAACCCGTAAAAAATGGCCGGTTATCGCATCGGCCTGCCCGGTGGTGGTCAATTTGATCGAACAGTATTATCCCGATCTGATACCCCATCTTGCGCCTATCGTATCGCCCATGATCGCCCATGGACGGCTGATGAACCGGAAATACGGCAAGGATGCCTTTGTGGTCTTTATCGGGCCGTGCATCGCCAAGAAGATGGAGATCGATGATGATCTTTTAGCCGGATCGGTGCATGCGGTCATGACCTTTCTGGGCTTAAGGGAATGGCTCAACGAAAATAATGTCCCTCTTCAAGCCGAGGGAGAATATGCACTGGAGGCTGCCCCCGATAAGGCCAGGCTCTTCCCGATCGAAGGCGGTCTCATCGCCACGGCGGGTATGAATACGGATATCCTGGACAGCCGGATGATCATGGCCTCCGGCCTGGAAGCCTGCAATGATGCTCTCAAAGACATCCGCACTGGAAATTTAAAGGCCTGCATGGTCGAGTTGCTGGCCTGCCGAGGCGGGTGCGTGAACGGCCCGGCCATGGTGGGGCTTGAAAACGGCACTCATCTCTCACGTCAGAAAATCATCGAATTCCATGTTGGCCGCCAACCCGATATTATGATTCCCAGAAAGGATTGGCCGGATCTTTCCCGCGCCTATCGGGACCGCAAAGTGCACGCTCCGGAATTCACCGAAGAACAGATCCAGGATGTTTTACACCGGGTCAATAAATATACCAAGGACGATGAGTTGAACTGCGGGGCCTGCGGATATTCGACCTGCCGGGAAAAGGCTTTGGCAACCCTTCGGGGCATGGCCGAGGCCACCATGTGCATCCCCTACATGCGTTCCCGTTCGGAATCGCTGCGCCAGGTGGTCATGGAAGTAACCCCCAATTCAATTATTATCTTCGATAACAATCTGCTTATCCACGATATGTCGCCTTCGGCGGAAAAGCTCTTTCGCTGCAATCATGCGGATATGGAGGGTAAACCCCTCTCCGCCCTCATATCGGTGCTGGATGACTTTATTTTCGTGCGCGACTCGGGCAAAGCCGTTATGGGAAAGGTGCGCCGGCTCAGGGAAGATCTGATTGCTGAACAGAATATCGTCAAGGTCGAGGGCCAGGCCCTGATGATTGCGATCCTGCGCGATATCACGGAAAGGGAGAAGGAAAAGGAGCGCTTCAATGCCATCCGCGAGGAAACCCTGGAGCGAACCCGCGAGGTGGTCAGCCGCCAGATGCGCGTGGCGCATGAAATCGCCCACCTCCTGGGCGAGACCACGGCCGAGAGCAAGACCATCTTTTCGCATCTGGCGAAGCTCCTCAAGGAGGACGACTCGACGTGAGACAGATCGTCGAATATTCCTGGAACAGCTTGAATAAGGCAGGCGAAGAACTCTGCGGCGATTCGGTCATCATCAGATCGAACCCGGATTCCTTCGTGGCCGTGCTTTCCGACGGGCTGGGCAGCGGGGTGAAGGCCAGTATCCTTTCGACCCTGACGGCCGAGATCGCATCCCGTATGTTCGAATCCGGCTCTCCGGTCGAGGATTTCGTGCAGACCCTGGCGGAAACCCTGCCGGAATGCAGTGTGCGCAAACTGGCTTACGCCACGTTCGCCGTGCTTACGGTTTCGCGCGGCAAGGACGCCCATCTTGTGGAGTTCGATTCCCCGCCATTGATTCTGATCCGCGATAACGCCCTGGTCGACCTGCCCATGGAAGAACGCAAAGCGAGCGGCCGCAAGATCCGAGAGGTGCGTTTCGAGCTCAGGGAAAATGATATCATGATCCTCATCAGCGACGGGTACGAACATGCCGGACTGGGGGGCATTTACCGGCTCGGCTGGGGCTGGAAAAATATTGCCCAGGCGGTCCAGCGTTTCCTAAGTGCCGGAATCGCAGATACCCGGAAACTGACCCAGTCCCTGTCGAAAACGTGTATGAAACTCTATGACGACAAGCCTGGCGACGATGCCACGGTCATCTCCATGAAAATACGGCCGTCCGCAAGAGCCACCGTGCTCACCGGTCCGCCCGCGAACAAGGAACTGGATGATTTCGCGGTTTCCAGGCTCACAAGCACTGAAGGCAGCAAGATCGTCTGCGGAGGCAGCACGGCCCAGATGGTGGCCAGGGTGCTTAAGGAAGAACTCCTGGTGGACTGGGTCCCGCCGGGCAAGCGCAAGCCGGATGAACCGAAGAAAAAGAAAGGATCGCCGCCCATTGCCAAAATAAAGGGCATGGATCTGGTCACTGAAGGCATCCTGACCCTGGGCATGGCGGCCGAACTTTTACGGGCATCAAAAACCATCGATGATCTGCCGCACGATAAGGACGCATCCACTCTTCTGGCGCGTCTTCTGCTGCAGGCGGATGAAATCTATTTCATCGTGGGAACAGCCATCAACCCCAATCAGATCGCTGATATCATCCGCGGGGAGTCCATGCGGATGGTCTATATCAGAGAACTGGTTCAGATATTGAGCGAACTCGGGAAATACGTGGAGATTGAAAAGGTCTGATTCCGATGCGCAAACAAGAGACACATTTGCCGGAGTGTGCCTGCTCATACACCTGAGTTCAGCCCCGCCCCGGTATCATCTTCATATAAAACCAGGCTTTATTCCTCGCCGTGCAGGATAACATTCGACAAATCCGGCCGCGCGCGCGGCAAGGTGATGATCACCGTGGTACCGGTTGGTTCGCGTAAGGGATCGTCGTTCGATGTTATGCCGATCTTTCCGCCATGTTCCCTCACAGCCGCATACGCCATAGGCAAGCTCAGACCCGTACCCTCACCTGCGGGCTTGGTCGAAAAATACTGAGTGAAGAGCATATCCATATTTTCCTTTGAAATGCCTGTGCCCGTATCCCGGATCGTGATCTTCACCTGATGATCGTCGCCTTCCACGCCCAGAAAAAGTTCACCGCCATCCGGCATGGCTTCCATGGCATTGGTTTCAAGATTGATCAGGGTTTTCAGGATGCTCTCGGCATCGATCCATACCATGTGATCCTCAAGAAAAGCGCTCAAGGTGACGGTGATATTGTCTGGCGGAGAAAGGTTCGAAATGCTTTGCGTCACCAGCTTCACGATATCGGACCGGCGCTTCTTGATCCGGCCCAGGAAAGCCTTTACATTGGCTTCATAATGTTTACGGTCTTGCTCCATGGGCTACTCCACCCCATCTAAGATTTTAACGGATGATATCCTAGCATATAATCAGGGGGATTTTCGAGGACTGATTTGGCGCCTGCAGGGGGATATCAAAGTCACCGGCACTTCATCTTTAGTATCAAGATGATCCTGCGCGGCTATTGACCTGAAGCCTGTCCCCGGGTTGATTGAATCCCCGGAAAGATGTCCTTCCATCACCCTTCTACGGTAAATCGCGTCAAACCTCCGGAACAGGGATAGCGAACCATCGGAATTCTTACGTCGCCGGCATGATTTTCCGCACGATATCGTCTTTCATGACTTTATCATCCCTCATCATTTCCCAGGCAATCTGATAGCCGAGTTCGCGATAAGCCTCAAATTGTTTTTCATCAAAAAATTGATCGCCTGTCGGTTCTTCGGGAAAAGAAGGATGTTCCTTTTTATAACCGTAGAAATCGGCACTCAGCCCTTCGCAAAATGTCGTATTGATGTAAAGAAGTTTCCCCTTGCTGTTATCGGCGTAGATGATATCCGCCATCAGGAATCCTTTCTTCGCCGGTTTGATTCCCTTTCTCTTCGGCGATGGAATCAGATCCTGAATATTTTCGTTCTTGATCAGGATAAGTGCGCCAAAGTCGGTTCGTACTTTTTCCATGGCATTAGCCAGTTCGGCAAATGTGCAATGGGGATCCGCCGCGCCGTCACAGACAATGATCAGTCCGAGTCTGCGGCGAATCAGCTCATAGAGAGCAAGGTTTTCGAAATGACCTCCATCCGAAAGCTGCAGAAAGTATGCGTTCTCATTTAATCTGTTCCGGCGGATAATTTCCCATAGTCCGGGCCATATATAATTCGGCACCGGCGGTTTGAGGATGCCTTTTGATTTTTGAGGATCAGGATTGGGCACCCAGTAACCCAGTCGTAAATTCAGCATTCCCATAAGCATTGCTAAAAACGGCTGGCGGGTTACGCCTTCTCCGCCGCCCCCGGCATCCGGATTTACGGCAGCTCCGGAAATCGCCATGGCGGAAGCAAGGGTCATGGCGCCGTCCATATATTCTTCTGTTTTGCGCCATCCCGTGGCGTTGCTGCCGCAGTATGCGGGGGTTAGAATAAAATTATCACCGCCCCGACCGCGGAATTTTGCTCTCCGGGAAGAGACAAGGACAACATTTGCGTTTATGATATGGTATGGACCGGAATCGTCGGCATTGTCCGTCCTGGCGTACATTTCATGGAGCTTTTTTTTATTCGCTTCCTTTGTCTTGTGGGATCTTTCATAACTATCCGCCATGATACCCGCCACATCAGGCATAAATATTTCCATAAGACGATCACGGTAATACCGGTGCACGGATACGTGATTTAAATTTACCACAAGCGCTAATAATCCCACCATCACAAGCAAAGATAATATGAACCCGTCCGGTATATCCATGGACATATGATAGGCTAATATCAAAACACCGAATAAAAGTGCCGCGGCACCCACACTGACGAAAAGACCGACAGGAATTTTACTTGCCCCGGTTTTACTTGTTTTCATGAAGGCGGCAAGGCTGGATATAATTCCAATGATTATTGAAAATACGCCAAATACACCGGATGTCTTTATTTGCTTTCCGGTAATGGCGAAATATGTGGATTGTATCGTCTCTGAGGTCAAGTGTCCTTCCAGCCACTGGCTCACGAAAGGTATAATGCCCAAAACCGCCAGGACGAGAACAAAAGGCAGTAATGTCCCCGCTGAAATTTCATAAAAGCGGCGGCAACAATAAGCTATGGTTTTCGAACGCCTTAAGAGAAATGTCCCCAGAGAATAAACAGGCAACGAGACAAGGTATAATGCCAATCCCGCTAAGGCTATTAACAAAAAGCAGTTGTAATTAAGACTTGCGGACAGAGTTGTTTGCACAGGACAAAAGAGATTCAGCTTATTCAGCAAGATAAAAAGCAGGACGAACAGACCCAAATAGGTCATCAGCCCCAGTCCAATTCCGCGAAGCAAAACGGCCACAAGCGAAAAAATATTGATTCCGCCGCCGGGAGTAAGGTACTTGGCGTTCTGTCGCAGATAATGCAGCATTTTACCGCGGACTTTTGCGCTTATCGTGTCCTTGATACGATCCTTTAATTCCATGATCCCCGTTCTTTTATCTTTATCGTATGCGCCGCCGCACATGGGGTATGTCACGTAGGGAAAATTCGCGGGACTGGTATCGAAGGTAATCGTACTTCCATTTTTTAATTGCCATTTTTTACTTAAAAGCCATGTCAGACCGGTGCCAATGTATCCGCCGCCGGACACTGTGGAAAGATAATCTATTTTACTTAACCATTTTTTGTACGCCAAGGCCTGCATGATGCCCAGGGAAAAGCTGGCGGAACGGATACCTCCGCCGGAAAGAGCAAGACCGGCAAGATCTTTTGTTTCCCTCTTGTCATCCCCATGCTTTTTGTTGATGATTTTCAATTCGGCATCAATGACATTTTTCGCCCCAAAAAAAACCGGGTCTTCCGAATTGCCGGCCACATAAGAATCGTTCTGATTATCTCCAATATTTTTTGTTTCCTGCATAGCCTGCCTCCTGTATTTTTCTCTCATTCATCCATTCATTGTTAGAAGGAAACCCTCTTGCCTATTTCACCTAAAGTTAAGCAGCAATCATAAACGGCTTTTAACAACAGTGTTATAATCCGAACCTGCCATCCACGATACTCCCGCCTGGCCGCTGCATCTAAAAGTGTTTATATATCCTGATTGGATACCTAAACACTGTAAGATTACTTTAATTGGAAAAATAACATTAACACCCGATGATGAAGCAAAACCCGGTTAATCATTTTTTTTCAGGATATTTTTTGTTATCTGCAGCGCACGATGCGAAAGGAATATTATATAATTTCAATAGCCGGCACGGAAAACAACCAGCTCAATTTGGAAAATTTATACAAAAAGCAATGCAGCTTTGTCAACTTTTTATTTCTCCGGTGTTGGCCGGACGCCGGTTGACTGGCCGTCTCCGTATTGACGAGGAGTGTTTTTAAATAAATATATTAGAACAAAATTGTAACATAATTATATTTAATTTTATTAACTATTTTTATTTTTAGTCATTTATATTTTTTTATTGACATGAATATTTTTTTCAGGATAATGGGCATAATATTTAATCATATTTATTAGTACATTTTTGTTTTTTAAAGGCATTTGTATTGAAATTTCCATGATGGGTTGAAACCTTCACCAGGCCTCGTGCTTATTGATTGTTATGCAGCGCGTGATCATGAAATGGAGTTTGCGAAACTCCCCTTCGGCAATGGAGAATTTTTAAGATAGCCAAAAGAAAACCATCGAGATCAGCAATGCTTCATCATTCCATTATAGAATAACATGTATTACTTTTACCTTTACATATGTCATTTTTTCTGATAATGAATGCCGGTCATATTTTAAAAGAATTTCTAAGGAAAAGTCCTTACTGAAAACATAATAGTAAAGATGTTAATGATATATGTTGAATCTCCGGGTCATAAACATCAAGAAAAAATTTATTTCCAGCTTGACTGATAGTCATGAATCATGTATGTTTTATCAAGCATATATCATTTTTGATATAAGCATTAACTGATTCAGTTGTAATTCATCATAATCGAATTGGCGCGCTCACCACATGTGAACAGCCTCAAAATAGTTAAAGGAGGAAGTATGGCAAAGGGAAATAATTCCGAATACAAGAAAATGATTGACAAGCAGTACAAGGATCTCATGAAGCATTGTCAGCTTCATATGGAAGAGATTGAAAAAAATCTGCCTGAACCCAAAGAAGATTTGCATGAACTGTTAAAAGAACGAGGTTTCAGCAGAAGAGATTTTGTCAAATGGACATCGGCGATGACTGCGGCGTTAATGCTGCCGCCCATCTTCCGTCCGATGGTTGCTAAAGCGGCGGAAAGCTTCAGCCGGTTACCTGTCGTCTGGCTGCATTTTGCCGAATGCACCGGTTGCTCCGAAGCATTCCTGCGCTCATCGTATCCGAATGTTGATGATATCCTGCTTGAAACCATCTCACTGGAATATCATGAAACGCTGATGGCCGCTTCCGGTTATCAGGCGGAAGAAAATCTGGAAAAAGCTGTAAAGGATTTTTCCGGCAAGTTTATCTGCGTCATTGAAGGCGGCTTACCCAGAGGATTGAACGGGAAATATCTTACCCTGGGTCCTAAAGGGAAAACGGGTATTCAGGTGGCCAGAGAAGTAACTTCCAAAGCCGCCGCAGTTGTGTGCATCGGCTCCTGCTCAGCCTTTGGAAATATTCAATCCGCCAAGCCTAACCCGACAGACGCCGTCGGCATCAGTAAAGCCATCGGCATTTCAACAGTCAATATTGCCGGCTGTCCTCCCAATTCCGTGAACTTTACCGGAACACTGTTGCATTATTTAATGTTCGGTTCCCTGCCCGCACTGGATGGATTGGGAAGACCCGTTTGGGCTTACGGAAAGCGCATTCACGACTATTGTGAAAGAAGACCGCATTATGACGCTTCGGAATTCGTTGAGGAATGGGGCGACAAGGGCGCTCTCAAAGGCTGGTGTCTTTACAAAGTCGGCTGCAAAGGTCCTTATACCTACGCCAATTGCGGAAAAGTACGATTCAATGACGGCATTTCCTGGCCGATCATGGCCGGTCACGGTTGCATCGGCTGCACGGAGCCCGGATTCTGGGATACCATGGCGCCGCTGGAAAAACCGCTTGATGAAAAGACCTACGGCGGCGGTGAAAGAACCGTTGATAATATTGGAATTGCATTGACCGGCGCAGCGGTGGCTGGAGTTGCCGCCCATGCGATAGCCAGCGGAATCCGACATAAAGGAGATAAATAAATATGACGAAACGAATCATTGTCGATCCGATCACCAGGATTGAAGGACATTTAAGAATTGAAGTTGAGGTTGATAATAGCAACGTTATTAAAGACGCATGGAGCAGCATCACCCTCTGGCGCGGTATTGAAACGATACTGAAAGGCCGTGATCCCCGCGATGCCGGTTTGATGGTTCAGCGTTTCTGCGGCGTCTGCACTTACGTTCACTACGAAGCCAGCATTCTGGCCTGCGAAGACGCTTTTGGCGTGAAACCGCCGCCCAACGCAAGAATTGCCCGTAATCTGATCAACTCATCTCTGTATCTGACCGACCACATCATGCATTTTTATCATCTGCATGGTTTGGATTGGGTGGACGTCGTCAGCGCGCTCAAAGCCAATCCGGCAAAGGCTGTGGAAATGGCGCGCGCTTACAGCCCCAATCCTTACAACTGTTCGGCGACGCATTACAAAGCCGTTCAGGACAGAGTCACCAAGTTTGTTAAATCCGGCCGGCTGGGACCGTTTGCCAACGCTTACTGGGGTAATCCTTCCTACAAACTGCCGCCGGAAGCCAATTTAATTATCCTGTCCCATTATCTGGACGCTCTGGCCATTTCCAAAGTCGGCGCGCAGATGATGGCCATCCTGGGCGGAAAGAATCCTCATCCGCAAACGCTGGTTGTCGGCGGCATAACATCCGGCATGGATTTGTTTGACGCCGAACGCCTGGGACAGTTTTTATTCCGGTTCAAAGAGATGAAGAACTTCCTCGAAACCGCTTATCTGCCTGATGTTCTTCTGGCCGCTCATTATTACAAAGACGAAGGATTAAAAGGCATAGGCGGCGGTGTGAAGAATTATCTCTCTTACGGTGGTTTCCCGCTGGATGACGACTGGAACAAGACGCTCTTCCCGCGCGGTATCGTCAAAGACAGAAATCTGGCGAAACCCATGAAGCTCGATGAAGAAAAAATTACGGAAGAAGTAACGCATTCCTGGTACAAAGGCAAGGAAGCACAACATCCTTATAAAGGCACCACGGAGCCTGATTATACCGGCTATGACAAGAACGGGAATCTCAAGGGCGACGAAAAGTATACCTGGTGTAAAGCGCCCCGTTACGACAACAAACCTTACGAAGTCGGCCCGCTGGCCCGTATGGTTGTCGGTTATGCTCAAGGCGACAAAGCGATCAAGGGATTGGTTGATTCCACTTTGAAAGCAACCGGACTGCCCGCTGCCGTTTTGTTCTCCACGCTGGGCCGAACAGCCGCCCGCGCGCTGGAAACCAAGCTGATAGCGGATAACACCGAAGGATGGGTCAATGAATTGATCGCCAACATCAAGAAAGGTGACACCCGCACATGGACCCGCTGCGATGTTCCCGCGAAACCGGCTCAAGGCCGCGGCATGACGGAACCGCCGCGCGGCGCGCTGGGACACTGGATCAAGATTGAAAAGGGTGTGATTTCCAATTATCAGGCCGTTGTTCCTTCAACATGGAACTGCTCGCCTCGAGACAAAGCCGGTTTGCGCGGTCCCTATGAGGAATCATTGATCGGAACGAAACTGGCGAATGTTAATCAGCCGCTGGAAATTATCCGGACCATCCATTCTTTCGATCCCTGTATGGCTTGCGCCGTGCATATCATTGATCCGAAGACAAAAGAGATTAAAAAATTCAAAGTGGCGTAAGCAATTAAGGAGGTTACCGTGGAAAAATTCACTAGCGAAAAAGAGTGGTCTGTGGCTATGCGGATTAATCACTGGGCCATGGCTCTCTCGATCTTTATCCTGATTGTTACCGGTTTCTATATTGCTGATCCATTTACGGTATCCAGGGGAGAAACCGTAGGGAAATTTTTAATGGGCAATGTGCGTTTTGTTCACATTCTCTTTGGAGTATTTCTTGTGTTTCTTTTCTTTTGGAGAGTTTACCTGGCCTTTTTCTCACGCTTCCACGCGGACTGGAAAGATTTTTTTGCGTGGACGAACATCAAATGCACGATCGATCAGATCAAGTTTTATCTGCTCATCACTAAAAAAGGACCGGACTATAAAACGCTTTATGGACCGATGCAATCGCTGGCTTATCTTGGATTGATGTTCATGGTCTTTGTTATCGTAATCACGGGCCTGATCCTGATGGGCGCCGGATATCATGCCGGATTCACCGCAATATGTTATAAGATTTTGCGGCCCATAGAAAATCTGATGGGCGGACTGGCCGTGGTTCGCTATGTTCACCACCTTTTCACCTGGTTCTTTATTCTGTTTATCGTGGTGCATATGTACATGGCCTTCTGGTATGATGCTATTCTCAAAAAAGGCACGATATCATCGATGATTAGCGGCAACATTTTTAAGAAATTAGAAGAGTAACATCATAATGGTTGTCAGGATGTAAAATCACCTTAAAGGGGAGAAGAAATCGTTCTCCCCTTTTTTGGTTATATGATATGTGAAAGGTAATATGTCAGAAAGAAATCTTGTCACGATATTAGGCATCGGCAATATTTTATTGGCCGATGAGGGCTTTGGCGTTCATTTTGTAAACTGGTTTTCCAAGCGCTATCGCCCCACGGATGATGTACGGATGATTGATGGAGGCACCCTGGGTTATGCCCTGCTGGATATCATTTGCAGCTGCGACAACCTGATCGTCGTTGATGTCTTGAAGGCGAAGGATACGCCCGGCTCTATTTATCGGTTCAATAAAGAAGAAATGGAACTGCACATGCCGCCGCCGACGACAGCGCATGAGGTCACGTTCTCCGACGTTCTTTTTAAGACGGAGTTGATGGGCGAATCTCCCGAAACGATATTTCTTTGTATCGTGCCGAAGGAGTATGGCGATATGAATCTGGAGATGACGCCGCCTATCCGGGATAAATTTCCGGTGATGGAAAAGCTTTTATTGCGGGAACTCGATCAATTGAATGTAAAACTGGAAAAGATTTAAAAATGCATGAACTGTATCTGGCGGAATCCATTTTAAATATTATTCAGGATTACGCGAAGCGTGACGGCTTCAAAAAAGTGAACAGTGTCATGCTTTCCTATGGCCGTTTTTCCTGCATGGAACCCAAGGCGCTGCAATTTGCTTTTGAAGTTCAGGCTGCGGGAACTGCGGCGGAGGGCGCCGTGCTGGAATTTAAAATAATGCCTGCTGTCATCCATTGCTTTTCCTGCGAAAAGGATTTAGAGATTAAAACACATACGGGCATATGTCCCGGCTGCGGCGGCGGGGAAGTCATGTTAACCGCCGGAACGGAAGAACTGCAAATACTGGAGATGGATGTAGATTAGGAATTTTTTATGTGCATTGGATTTCCCGGAAAAATAATTTCCATCGATAAAGACAACTACGCCGTGATCGATATCAGCGGCACGCGCCGCGAGGTTTGCCTCGATATCGTGGATGAACCGGCCGGTGTGGGCGATTATGTCATCAGCCACGCGGGCTATGCGATCCACAAGATCGATGTGGCGACCGCCCAGGATAAATTGAAATTTTTACAAGAGCTCATCGACAATGAAATTTATTGATGAATATCGCGATCCCGCTCTGGTTCGCGGATTGCTCACGAAGATTGAAAATGCGGCGCGTCAGATTTCCCGTCCCGTGACGATTATGGAAATTTGCGGCAGTCATACCTATGCCATCGGCCGATTCGGCATCCGCAAATTGCTACCGGAAAATATACGGCTTGTTTCCGGCCCCGGATGTCCGGTTTGCGTTACCTCGACGCGTGATGTCGATATCGCTCTTTATCTTGCCGGCCTGAAGAATGTCATCTTCGCCACTTTCGGCGACATGCTGAGGGTTCCCGGAACCGACAGTGACAGTTTGCAGAAAAAGCGCGCCGAAGGCTGTGATGTCCGGGTTGTTTCTTCCGCTGATGAGTGTATCGCCCTTGCCGAGACCCACCTCCAAAAAGAAGTCATCATGATGGGAATCGGGTTTGAAACAACCGCGCCGACCATTGCCGCAACCGTGGAGGTCTGCCGCAAAAAAGAGATCCATAATTTTTCCGTTTTTTCCGTACATAAGATCGTTCCTCCGGCAATTCACGCTTTGATTGCCGATCCGCTTCTCAAAATTGACGCTTTTCTGTGCCCGGGACATGTCAGCACGATGATTGGCAGTGCCGCCTATCAAATGATTCCCGATGCCGGGTGCGCCGCTGTCATCACCGGATTCGAGCCGGTGGATATTCTTGAAGGCATCTGGATGATTCTGGAACAGATTGAAAGTGGAAAGAAAGAAGTCTCTATTCAATACACCAGGGGCGTCAGGCCTGAAGGAAACACAAGGGCCATGACCTTTCTGCAATCCATCTTCCATACGACTGATGCCCAGTGGCGCGGCCTGGGAACGATCCCGGCAAGCGGTCTCGTATTCCGCAGTGAATATGAAGCCTTTGACACGCTGGCTAACTTCCCCGTGCCGGATATTCAGTCAACAGACATCAAAGGCTGCGGCTGCGGCGATATTTTACGCGGCATTAAAGCGCCGCAGGATTGTCCCTTGTTCAAAAATATATGTACACCGACAAACCCCGTCGGCCCCTGCATGGTTTCTTCTGAAGGCACCTGCTCCACGCATTATAAATATTATTAACGGAGGCTAAACCCAGTGAAAGTAACAGTCGTAAAAAACGTTCTTGACGCCAATGATCGCATCGCCGCGGAAAACAGAGAGCTCTTTGACCGTCATAAAATATATGTCATCAATCTCATGAGTTCGCCCGGCGCCGGAAAAACATCGCTTGTAGAAAGAACCATCGTCGCCCTGCGGGACAATTACAGGATCGCCGTGATCGAAGGCGACATTCAGGATACCTATGATGCCGACCGCATCGCCAAGCTGGATATTCCCGTTGTGCAGATCAATACCGGCGGCGGCTGCCATATCGACGGCAACATGATTAGAGAAGCCCTGCCTGCCTTTGATTTGAGCAAAATCGATTTTCTGATCGTGGAAAACGTGGGCAATCTGGTATGCCCTGCTGAATTTAAAATCGGTGAAAACGTCAAGATCATGCTTCTGAGCACACCCGAAGGCGCGGATAAACCATCCAAATATCCTTTGATGTTTCAGGAATCGTCAGCGCTCCTGATCAATAAAATAGATTTGATGCCGTATGTTGATTTTGATCTGGAAAAGGCCAAACGTGATTCACTGGCTTTGCACAAGGATTTAAAAATATTTGAAGTCTCCTGTAAGACCGCAGCAGGCCTGGATGAATGGATTGCCTGGCTGACCCGACGCATTGATGCATTCAAAAAATAAAGACGTGAATAAAAAAAGAGTCCGTTATCTTTTTTCCGGTATTGTGCAGGGGGTCGGTTTCCGGCCCTTTGTCTACCGGCAGGCTGTGAAAAACAATCTGACCGGTTTTGTGCAGAATCGCCCGGACGGCGTGGTTGCGGAAGTTGAAGGCTATCCGGAAGCACTCGACATTTTTTTAATGAGCATCCGGGAGGATCTTCCGCCGCTGGCTCACATTACCAGCAAATCGTCCTGGGAAATAAAAATCTTAAACGATAATACTTTTCAAATTATCGGGAGTGATGCGCAGGGTCACGCGGATGTGCATATCACACCCGATGCCGCTATCTGTGACGATTGTTTAAAAGAGCTTTTCGACCCTACAGACAGGCGTTTTCGCTATCCTTTCATTAACTGCACAAATTGCGGCCCCCGTTTGACCATTATCAACGCGATTCCTTATGACCGGGTCAACACGTCTATGTCCTGTTTCCCGCAATGCCCCCAATGCCTTGCTGAATATGAAAACCCGGCCGACAGGCGCTTTCACGCCGAGCCCAACGCCTGCCCTGTCTGCGGACCGCAGATGATGTTGCTGGATGCGGAAGGAGAAATCATTAAAACGGATGATCCGGTCAGAGCCGCGATTGATTTGCTCAAATCCGGACAAATACTGGCCATCAAGGGGCTGGGAGGATTTCACTTAAGCGTGGATGCCGGAAATGATGAGGCCGTAAAGAAGCTTCGCTCGCGCAAATACCGCGAAGAAAAGCCTCTCGCTATCATGGCACGCGACATTGTTCAGGCCAGACGCATTGCCGGAATTAATGAAGAAGAAAAGATGTTGCTTACCTCTGTCCAGCGGCCGATTGTTTTGCTCAAGAAAATAAATAATGATCTTATTTCAGATTTTGTCGCGCCGGCGGTTCCCGATCTCGGCGTCATGCTGCCCTACGCTCCGCTGCATTATTTACTGCTGGAGAATAATTTTACGGCTCTGGTGATGACCAGCGCCAATCAGGTTGACGAACCGATCTGCACGGGTAATCGTGAAGCGGTCACCCGCCTGCTTGGCATTGCCGATTATTTTCTCGTGCATAACCGGGATATTCTGGTACGGTGCGACGATTCCATCGCTTTTGTTTCCGCGAAGCTACCGCAATTAATGAGGCGTTCACGAGGCTATGTTCCCCAGCCTCTTGCGCTGAAAGATTCAATGCCTGCTGTTCTGGCACTCGGGCCGCAACTGAAAACGACCCAGTGTATTCTCAAAGATAATTTTGCCTATCTTAGTCCCCATATCGGAGACCTGGAAACACCGCAGGCACGCGACTTCTTTTCCGGGAGCCTGACGCTGATGAAAAGAATTACCGAATCAGACCCCCAAATCGTCGCCTGCGACTACCACCCGGGATATTACTCAACACAGGCGGCCAGGGAAATCCCGGCAGATAAAGTCATCCGCGTTCAACATCATCATGCCCACATTGTCAGTTGCATGGCAGATAATCAAATTGAAGGTGATGTAATCGGATTGGCGATGGACGGCACAGGCTACGGCTTGGACGGCAATGCCTGGGGAGGAGAATTTCTGATTGCCAGTGAAACCGGATTTCAACGTTTCGGTCATCTGCAATATCTTGTTTTACCCGGCGGTGAGAAGTCAATCCGTGAACCCTGGCGTATAGCGGCGAGTCTGCTCAAAGCCGCCTGGGGTCCATCCTGGAAAGAAATAGCCCTGCATTTGAAGCTGATGACGGATCAAAGCATCTG
Organism: Deltaproteobacteria bacterium HGW-Deltaproteobacteria-13; assembly: GCA_002840555.1. Lineage (GTDB taxonomy): Bacteria > Desulfobacterota > Syntrophia > Syntrophales > Smithellaceae > Smithella. Next base: position 61,694 of record PHBJ01000009.1, on the reverse strand, counting down.
TGAGACGCTGGACAAGATCATCGAAAGCAGGATGAATTCACCTCTGTCTTCAGGTTTAGGCCGGTTATTTGATGGTGTTGCCGCGCTCATCGGTTTACGCCGCACGGTCAGTTTTGAAGGACAGGCCGCTATGGAGCTGGAAGCACAGGCGGCAGATTCATCAGGATCGCCCTACCCTTTTGCTATCTTGCAAGATGGCGATAAATCGAATATTATAGATTATACAGACATGATCAAAGCGATTGTCGCCGATCTCGATGCCGGAAAAAGCAAGGCACACATTGCAGCATCGTTTCATCAGACACTAACCGATGCCTTTACCGTTACGGCAGATAAAATGCGCAAAGCAACAGGGCTTACGCGCGTGGTGTTAAGCGGCGGTTGTTTTCAAAACAAGATATTATTGGAAGGCAGCATAGAAAAGCTTAGGAACGACGGTTTTGAAGTTTACTGCCACAGGCAGATTCCGGCCAACGACGGCGGCGTTTCCCTGGGTCAGGCAGTTATTGCCTCCTCGATGATTAAAAAAGGATTGGCTTAGGGATATAAAAAAATATATTTCATCCCCCTCCTTTCTTAAAGAAGGGTTGGGGAGGATTTCATAAAAAAAAATCCCCCTTTCATCCCCCTTTATTAAGGGGGAAACAAAAGAATAAAATCAAGAAAGGTTACTCGAATGAAATACGACAAAATACTTCTGGAACATGGCGGCGGCGGACTTTTATCCAACGAACTTATTGCCGAATATTTTCTACCCCATTTCAAAAATCCCTATCTGGAGAGGCTCGAAGACAGCGCCGTACTCACGATCGGAAACCAGAAACTTTGCTTCACCACCGACTCGTATGTTGTCAGCCCCGTCTTCTTTCCCGGCGGCAACATCGGCTCTCTGGCTGTGCATGGAACCGTCAACGATCTTTCCGTCTGCGGCGGCAAACCGCTCTATCTGAGCTGCGGCTTTATCCTGGAAGAAGGCTTTCCGTTCGATTCATTGGAAACCATTATTCAAACGATGGCAAAGGCGGCCGCTGAAGCCAATGTTAATATTGTCACCGGCGATACCAAAGTCGTCACCCGCGGCGCGGTCGATGGAATCTTCATCAATACCTCCGGCATCGGCCTTGTGGAATATCCGGGCTTGCTGGCTGTAAAAAATATTCAACCGGGCGATGTCGTCATATTAAACGGCACGATCGGCGACCACGGAGCGGCGATCATGAAGAGCAGAGAAAATCTGGGGCTGACCGCGGAAATTCTGTCCGATTCCGCCCCGCTTAATGATCTAATCGCCGGTGTATTAAAAGCCAGCCCCAACATCCATTGCATGCGGGACGCAACGCGCGGCGGCCTGGGCGCGATTCTGGCGGAAATCGCCAAAAGCGCGCAAGTGCGCATCGATGTCAATGAGCGCAGCATTCCCGTACAGGACAATGTCCGGGGCGTTTGTGAAATCCTCGGACTCGATCCGCTTTTTCTGGCCAACGAAGGCAAAATGATTTTGTTTTGTCCGGCCGTTGAAGCTCAAGCTGTGCTTGCGGCCATGCACGGCCATAAATATGGACATCATGCCGCGATCATCGGCAGTGTAAGCCGTGCCGCTCAGGGGCGAGTCGTGCTCAAAACGTCCATCGGCGGCGAACGCATTGTTGATCTGCCCACAGGCGAACTGGTGCCCAGAATCTGCTAGCATAAAAACAGCGGTATCATTCACGCGAAGGCGCCGTGTGGCAATCTCAATATTAAGGAGGTCACGTTGAAAGCCTTTATAGAACCGCCAAAGTCCATTCCATTTTATTTGAGGATTGGCATCTGGATTTCTAAAAAAATAACCGGCCGCGATCTTCTGCCCGGCAAACTGCTCGCCTGGTATCCCAAAACAGCTATCAGTTCCGGCATCATGGAAGCCCTGGTCGCCCACCAAGATAAAACATTGGATAAACGCATCCTCAAACTGGTCCGGCTGCGGACGTCTTTTACCGTCGCCTGTCCTTTCTGCATCGACATGAATTCTTATGATTACGATCAATTTGGAATCACCCCCGAAGAGCTTTCGGCTCTGCAGAGAAAAATTGATATTGCAGAGGTGCGCACATTTTCCGTGCGGGAAATTATTGCGATGGAATACGCCGTTTTAATTTCCCAAACGCCATTACTTTTTCCGCCGGACTTTATCGATAAATTGAAGGCTAATTTTACCGAAAGGGAAATCGTGATTCTGGCCGGCACCGCCGCGCAGGTCAATTACTGGGCAAGACTGCTGCAGGCTATGGGCGTGCCGCCCGCCGGATTCTCGGATCACTGCGAAATTACACTGTAAACATTATCGTCATGAGCCCGTGGTGCAAAGAAGAGAAAAATAAAAGACCCCTTAAATTACTTTAAGAGGTCTTTGTTTACAGTTTTAGCAAGCCCGGGATTATGGGGTGCTGATCATCATTTCAAAGGTTTGGGAAGAGAGATTGTTATTTAAATTACAATCAAGAGCCTTCGGCTGTGCTCCCACGCCAATCAAACCTTTTGCATCGCGGACATAAAATTCAAACATCAGCTTCATTTGCCTCTCAGTCGCTTTGTTCTCACTGAACCCCCAATGAAGAACTTTATCCCGTGTATAGGTTTGGGTAAAAGACATGCATTGATTTTTCTTTAAAACCGGCCCGACGGTCTGTTTGAAAAACTTCGGATTACCGCCCGCGGCATAGCTGAACTGTGGAGCATATCCATTGTATACGGCAAAATTTGCCTCAAGCATATTGTCAGGTTTATTCCAATCGCCGGGTCCATTGTTGCATATCTGGCCGGACATTGTGAATGTCGCGACATTGCCGGATAATGACTTTGTAATGTTGAAATTTTTTACGGCAGGATCCATGCAAATCGCAAAATTGCCTCCGGGCGGTTGAAGCACATTCATGTTATTTACCGGGCTCGGCACGGATTGTTTGGTCACAGCAAGACCGGCCGACGAAAAAGCAACGAGAAGAATTAACGTTGTTAGAATTACAGATAAGACTTTACTTGATTTTTTCATTTTACACTCCATAACTCATTTGGATTTACAGGAAGGCAAACCCCTCCGTGGGTGATACATTACTATCCTGCATGTCAAATATAGGGGAGTTCCCTCCGCCTGTCAACTATTTAAAGTCATCACGACCCGCCGGATCAGGGAGCAACATTGTAGGCGACCGGATCAAGCGGTGATCCCGCGGTAAAGATACGCGCCGCTAATTCCCTGTCCAGCATCAGAATGCCTTCTTTCGATGTTTCCACCATCTTCAATTCGCGGGAGACTTTTTCCGTATTTTTTTCTTCTTCAATCTGCTCATTGAGAAACCAGGACAGCAGAGGCTCGGAGGTATAGTCGTTCTCTGCACGCGATATTTTCGTTAAATTATTAATTTTGCCGGTAATGAACTTTTCATGTTCATAGGCATCCTGCCAGGCTTCCAGAGGTTTCTTCCATGTTGTTTTGATCTGTTTTAAATCCAGCAGCTTGACGGTGCCGCCACGATCAATAATATGGTCGTAAAATTTCATGGCGTGAATCATCTCCTCGTGAGCCTGACAGCGCATCCAGTGCGCCATACCGTCAAGACCCTCTTCGTGAAAGTAGGCAACCATCGACAAATAAATATAAAAAGACTCAAGTTCATGCTTAATCTGATCATTCATGGCATCCCTGATTTTTTCTCCGATCATTTTTTCATCCTCCCTTCCGATGAGTTAAAAGATTATTAAATGATATTTAATGATTGATTTGTTAACGCTATGACCATCGACCTATTCTTGTCTAATTTATAATATAATTTCTAAAATATGCCAATATTTTTTACCGTACGGGAGTTCTCCACAAGACAAATCGTTGATTTGCCAAACCCTGAGTTTACCTCAGTGCGTAAGGCTCGCTTCGCAATGATCAGGCAGTTGGCTACCGGCCGCGTCTTTTATTTCTTTTATCAAAGAAAAATGATTCGACGGATCTTTTTCGACCCTGATAGCCTCTTTCCTTATAATTGTTTCGCGTGGGTTTCCCGGCATAATCAATCTGCACGCGCCGATTTTGAAATTTTTCTTTTTTGAATTTGGCGATAAGAATTTCCACAAATTGAGCGCCCACTTCAAAGTAAGAATTACAGCGCGTCACTTCAACATTGGAGACATGGAAGCCGGCGATATTGACAGTCTCCTGCAGATAAGCTTTCAGCTTCTGGGAATTGAATTTCTCCATCTGCCCCAGATTTATAAATAAGCGGACTAAACCTTTATCTTCTGCGGATTTTCCCCCGGAACGATGAGGGATATCTGCTTTGCTCTCTTTTTTTATTTCCACGTTTATGTCGGCAGCTTTCCGGTAATAGCTCAGGAAGCGGTTGAACTCCGTGGAAATGAAGCGCTGAATGATTTCCTCCTTGCTAAGCGATTTCAACTGTTCATAAGCGGCCGGCAGAAAGGGACCGATTTGGTCATACTGAATCTCCGTGTTCTTAAGTTTTTCGACCAGATGGATCAGTTGTTTTTCACAGACCTCGGGCCCTGTCGGAATCCTGACGGCCAGAAATTTCTTGCCGATCTGTTTTTCAATGTGTCTGACGCGATACACTTCTTTTAAATTAACGATAAGAATTGAAATGCCGGATTTTCCGGCCCTGCCGGTGCGCCCGCTGCGGTGGGTATAGTTTTCGATATCGTCGGGGAGGTTGTAATTGATGATATGCGTCAGATCGACCACGTCAATGCCGCGGGCCGCGACGTCCGTGGCCACGAGCATCTGCAAATTCTTACTCCGGAAGCGGTTCATGACGCTGTCTCTTTGCGCCTGCGAAAGATCGCCATGCAGGGCGTCCGCATTATAACCGTCTTTAATAAGCTTATCGGCGACTTCCTGAGTTTCTATTTTTGTGCGGCAAAAAATGATCGCGTAGATATCCGGATAATAATCGGCAATCCTCTTGAGCGCTATATATCTGTCTTTGGCATGCACCACGTAATACTGATGGTGAACATTTTCCGCCGTGGTATCCCTGGAACCGACGGTAATCTCCCGCGGGGTCTTCATGTAGCTTCTGGCTATATTTTCAATTTCCCGGGGCATTGTGGCGGAAAATAACAGCACTCTTTTATCCTCCGGCGTACCGGCCAGCACCTCGTTCAGTTCCTCCTTGAATCCCATGTTCAGCATTTCATCCGCTTCGTCCAGCACGAGCCATCGGATGGCGGACACGTTAACTTTTTTTCTTTTCAACATATCCAGCATTCTGCCGGGTGTCGCTACGACAATCTGCGCCCCTTTTCCCACCTGCTTGATCTGGACCATAATATTGGCGCCGCCATAGATTGCGACGATATTCAAATGATCAATGTATTTGGCATAGCGGTTTAAATCTTCCGTTATCTGCATGCAAAGCTCGCGGGTTGGAGCCAGGACGAGTGCCTGGGTCTGCAGGGAGGCCGAATCAATCTGTTGAATGACCGGTATGCCGAAGGCGGCGGTTTTCCCCGTTCCCGTATGGGCCAGAGCGACCAGGTCTCTCGTATCGCCCAGCAAAAAAGGAATGACCTCCTGCTGAACCGGCATCGGTCTTTCGAAACCCAGTTCCGTAATCGCCTTTAGAATTCTGTTGTCTATTTCTAATTCTTTAAATGTCATTTCTTTGTTCTTCATTATTTATCCTGTTCTTTTTTAATCGGAAACGTACGTGACCAGCCAATGCTGAAGCTAAACATCTTCTCCCCGAAACGCTTTTTAAAATAAAATCTTATAAATCACGTGATTGTTTAAGTATGAGAGTTAATAATTGACGTTCTTTGATAACTTAGTTCATTTTCCGCCAATAAGCAAGCTCAAGAATTTGGCGTCATTTTGAAATATGATCAGCGCATTTGCCATCATGACGAATAAAACGTCATTTTAGCCGGCCTGAGACTTTCATAAAGGATATGAAAAAAAATCCGCATGGACGTTTTTAACAATCAACGGCAAAATCCATTGTCCTGAGCAATTTCCAATATCTTGCAATCGCCTAATTCACAGGCTTTTTTTGCGTCACCGCAGCCGGATTTATTTTCGCCGTATCGAAAATAAGCAATTCCCCTGTTGTAATAGGCATAAACATAATCGGATTGAAGGCGGATTGCCGCGCTATAATCCTCGATGGCGCGTTGATGCTGACCCAATGTGGCGAAAACATTGCCCCTGTTATTGTAAGCATCGGCATAATCAGGTTTTATTTGAATAGCTTTATTGTAGTTGTCAATCGCGTCATCGGTTTTACCTTCTTCCGCCAGAGCGGCCGCAAGATTGTTATGCGCTTTGTAGTTATCCCTGGTTACGCGTAAAGTATGGCTGAAAAGATCGACACTGTTTTTCCAGTAACCGCATTGATGCCACGTTAAAACCGACAGAACGGCTAATACGGATATTGCCGCCGGGAATAAAATCTTTTTGCGTATAGCTTCATGTTTCATTAAAAGCGGAATGCCCCAGGCAAGCATGATGCCTATACCGATTAAAGGCAGATAAGTAAAACGGTCAGCCATTGTGTGTTTTTCCACCCTTACATTAATGATCCCGGTAACCGGCAGAAGCGTTATTAAATACCACAGCCATCCGACACAGAGAGACGGCAGCCGTTTGACCGTTATAATGACGGCAAAGCTTATAACTAAAATCAGTAACATAGAGCCGGAAATCCGCCAAAAGGAAAGCTGATCCCAAAAAGAATAACAAACCGCCAGACCATGAGGCCAGAATGTTTTTTCCAGATAAGTTGCATAAGCAACAGACGCCTCGGCTAACCGGGAACCCAAAGATAATTTTTTTGCGGCCGGATTGTATTGGGCATAAATCGTGATCATGGAAGAAATCGCGGATAAAACAAGAAGAGGTATTTTTTCCTTCAACTGCCATAACACCGGGTTCTTTTTTCTTTTCTGCGATTCAAAACGTTTCAGCGGCCAGTAATCCAAAAGAATCATTATCACAGGGAGAGTAACAACCATGGATTTGCTCATCAAAGCGCAGGCAAAGCCAAATACAACAAGCAGATATCTTTTGATAACCGGCTTTTCCGTGTAATAGACATACAGGCATAAAGTCAGCATCCAGAAAAAAGCGCTTAAGACATCTTTGCGTTCGGCAATCCAGGCAACCGATTCCACATGAAGAGGATGAAGCGCAAAAAGCGCCGCGACAAAAGCACTGCGCCAGACGGCGCCCGTCATGCGGTTAAAAAGCCAGAACAATAATAGCGTGCTCAGGATATGCAAAATAAGATTGGTGAGATGGAAACCTGAGGCATTCGGGCCATAGAGCTGATAATCAAACATCAATGACAGCCACGTCAAAGGATGCCAGAATTCGGCATGGATGGTGCCAAACGCCCAACGAACGCCATCCGCCGAAATTCCTGCCTGGACATGACTGTTCTGGGTCACATAGACGTTATCATCGAAATTGATGAAGTTAAATTGATTGACCTGCCCCAAAACGGCAAGGGTGATCAATGTCAGAAAGATATAAACGGTCAGGATCTGTTTTGATGGACTAATATTTATCTTATTGAACATAGCCGGTTTCAGTTTCCCTTATCATTCCGGTCATAGCCTTTTCCACAAAGGCTCCCGAAATTCCGCGCCTACCATAATTCGTAAAACATTATCATTAACTGCAATAGATTGGAATGATGTATTTTTATTGATTTGGATGTTTTGCGCAATGTTATAAATAATTGAATCCGGCAGCGAGTGCAAACCCTATCGACGACCGCCTGGGAAGCGATAGGGTTTGCCGGAAATCCTGGATTCCGCTGGGAATAGTTTATTCTTTGACACTTTTGGGGCGCAAATTATCCAATGATTCTGAAAAGCCATTTTAATATTTTGACATTGTTTTTATAGGGAGGATAGCGCAATGCCATATCAAATAAGTTAGAGCGCTTTAAAATGCCTCTGGGATGAGAAAAGGTGTCAAAGCTATATCGGCCGTGATAAGCCCCCATACCGCTGTTCCCGACGCCGCCGAATGGCATGGTCTGGCTTCCTATATGCGATACGGTGTCATTGATACAGCCTCCGCCCGAAGTCATTTCGCTTAAGGCTTTCTGCTGGTGTGCCTTATTGTCCGAAAAATAATATAAGGCCAGCGGACGAGGAAGGCTGTTTACAATGGTGATCGCATCATCAAGATGGTCATAGCTCATCACAGGAAGCAGCGGTCCAAATATTTCTTCCTTCATGATGTTATCCTCAAGCGTAACCCGATCAATCAACGTCGGCGCCATGTAAAGTGTTGTCCGATCCCTCCGGCCGCCGAAGACTTTTTCACCGTCATTCAATAATCGCTCCAGCCTCTGAAAGTGTTTCTCATTGATGATTCTTGCATAGTCGGGACTCCGGGAAGGATCTTCACCGTAAAAGGAAAGCAGGGTTCTTATCATCTCTTTCAAGAAAGCCTCTTTGATGGCCGCGTGTACAAGACAATAGTCCGGCGCTATACATGTCTGTCCGGCATTAAAGAATTTTCCCCAGGCAATTCTCTTGACCGTGTAATGAAGATTTGTCTCTTGATCAACGATGCACGGACTTTTTCCTCCCAGTTCGAGTGTTACCGGTGTAAGATGCTTCGCTGCTGCTTCCATGATGATCCGGCCGACGGCCGTCCCGCCTGTATAGAAGATATAATCAAATTTCTCTGTGAGAAGATCCTGGGTTACATCGATGCCCCCTTCGATTACTTTGATGTAATCGGGGTTGAACTGCGCTTCGGCAATCCGCTTAATGACCGAAGAGGTGGCAGGGGCCAGCTCGGAGGGTTTGATGAGAGCACAGTTTCCCGCGGCCATAGCGCCGATCAGCGGCGCAATGACCAGCTGCAGCGGATAGTTCCAGGGGCCGATGATGAGCGCAACCCCATACGGCTCCTGATGAACCATACTCGAGGATAGAAAATGGATAACGGGAGTGGAAACTCTTTTGGGACGCGCCCATGACCGGACATGACGGATAGCATATTCGATCTCTAAATACAGAAAACCGATCTCACTGGCATAGGATTCAAATGGCGGCTTTTTCATGTCCATCCGCAGGGCCTGAATGATTTCATCCTCATGAGAACGGATCGTTTTTTTCAGGTTCTTCAGTTGCTCGATCCGGAAAGAGACGGGCCTGGTCAGGCCGGAATTAAAGTACTGCCTCATACGGGAAAGGATCTTTGACACATCATCAGGCATCATAACATTCACCATTTCCTTCAGCGCCGGATAGACGCAACAGGGTTTGTGAAATATTTATCCATAAATGACATTACGCCCTGCTCATCATTCAATTCCTATTGACCGTCGTCAATGCTGTGAATTCATCGCATGAAGAAATGACCGCAGATTGGCTTTCTTGTTTTTTATGCCAAGTTTCAGCCGAACATTTTTTCTATGAAAATCGACGGCCGTGGCGGATATATTCAGCAGCTGCGTCATCTCTTTGGTTGTTTTGCCTTCCTTGACCAGATTGACAACTTGTATCTCTCGGGGTGTCAGATTAAAATGTTCCATCGTCAGATTTCTTAAAAATGGCGATATGATATTATTAATATTTGTCTCGATGATTTCAAGATGACCGGACTGGCTGTCATTTAACTTGAGGCATTTTAATTTTTCAATATAGGGTAAAATAAACGTTTTCACGTTATCGATAACTTTTTGCTCCATCACATTTTGATCTTCTTCTCTTTGTCTGAGCAAAACCTTGAGCGCGGTATTGGTTTCTTCCAGACTAAGCGTTTTTGAGCGCAATTCATTTTCACTGCTTTTTAGTTCCAACTCCGTTTTTTTGAGATCCTCAATATCCAGAAAAGAAACGGCATATTGACCGGTAGAAGCGATGGAGGCCATATTGATGATAACATTTCTGATCCCCGCGTCACGATTGATAAAGAGAACTTCCCGGTGATCGGATGCATGACGCGAATTTTTTTTGGAGCTTTTCTTTAATTCCATTACTTTTCTTTGATCATCAACATGAATGAAATCTATCCAGCCTTTTTTATTTTCAATCTCTTTTTTTGCACACCCGGTGAGTTTTTCAAATTCACGGTTCGTTAAAATAATGGTGCCGCCATCGTCGACAATAATCATGGCCGTTCCGGTGTTATCAAAAATCGTTCTGTACTTGTTTTCCGATTCCTTTAAAGCATTTTCAGCCTTCTTACGCTCCTGGCGGCCGCTGAGTTCATCCAGGGCTCTTTTAACGGCCGGGGCCAGTTTAGCCAGTCTGCTTTTTAATACATAGTCGGTTGCTCCTTTTTTAAGGAGTTCGATGGCCAATTCCTCACCTAGAGCGCCCGAAACAAATATAAAGGGGATTTCCGGATATTTATCTTGGGAAATTTTTAATGCCCATTTACCGTCGAACCCCGGCAGGTTATAGTCAGCCAAAACAATATCCGGGTTAAAGTCATTCAGTGCATTGACAAAAGCCTGTCGTGCGGCAACTCTTTTAGAGACAAACAGGAGACCTGCCTGCTTGAGATCATCTTCCATCAATTCCGCATCCGAAACTGCATCTTCCAGGATTAATATTCGTAATTCTTTCTCCATAACACCTCCCGAATTAATCATTAACAATATTTCTCAGATAATGCCCGTTTGATGTACATTGATATTCATCATTGCCCAATAATTAACAATCTGCTTAATGTAACCATAAAACATATCGGCGTCCAAAGGTTTGACCAAATAGCTGTTTGCGCCCAGCTGATAACTTTCCAGACGGTCCCTGGGTTCATTGGACGATGTAAAAATAACAACCGGTATGTATTTTGTTTTTTCATTCGACTTCAGTAATTTTAACACTTCCAGTCCATTTATTTTGGGAATCTTGAGATCCAGCAAAATTAATTTGGGCAACGGCAGATTTCCGGACAAAACATTGTCTGGCGGCTCAAAGAAGTGTTTTACCGCTTCGGCGCCATCCCGTAGGATTAATGTTGATATTTTCCTCTCAGTGTCATGGAGCGCATCCATGATCATTTCTACATCGTGAAAATTATCTTCAACAATGACCATATCCGAATAATCTATCATACTGAATCATTCCTTTCTTTGGAGACTAAAATAAAACACAGCGCCTTCTTCAACTTTGCTTTCGGCCCAAACGCGGCCGCCGTGGCGATGGATGATCTGCTGTACAATGGCCAGGCCAACCCCTGTTCCTTCATAATCATCAGCGCTATGCAACCGTTGAAAAACGCCAAATAATTTATCGTAGTAATTCATATCAAAGCCGACACCATTATCTTTAACATAGTAAATATTTTCATTGTTTTCAGAGTACCCGCCGGTCTCAATATGCGCGTCGACTCTTGACTTGGTATATTTTATCGCATTGGATAAAAGATTGGAATATACTTGCTTGATTAATGTCCGGTCGCCCCAACTCTCAGGAATATTTTTAATGCTGAAAATAAGATTTCGATCCGGGTTAATGATTTGCAATTCCTTCCATGTATCATGGATGAGACTTTCCACATCCAATCTGGACATATTAATATCCAGACGCCCCAAACGCGAAAAGGAAAGCAGATCGTCTATGAGCTTTCCCATGATTTGCGTATTGCTTCTGATTAATTCAAATTTCCGTTTTGCTTCTTTATCAAGTTTATCGGCCTGATCTCTGAGCAGCATACGGGAATAACCGTCAATAGCGCGCAGCGGGGCGCGCAAATCGTGCGATACGGAATAGCTGAAACTCTCTAATTCCTTGTTCGTTACTTCCAGCAGCCGTGTCCGCCATTCGATGAGTCTTTCCATTTCTTTCCGTTCTCTGATTTCCGATTCCAGAGATTCATTCGCTCTTTTTAATTCATTGGTTCTTTCTTCCACCCTCAGCTCCAATTCATCGTGAGCTGCTTTGAGTTCTTTCTGCATAAGTCTTAATTCTGTCACATCGCGGGCTGCGGCAAATAAGCCCTGCACGGCTCCGGAATCATCTTTATATACCGTAGCATTGTATAGTACATCCGTAACCTGCCCGGAAATGTTTCTTAAAGCCAGAGGATAATCCCGGACAACGCCATTCTTAAAAACCAATTTATACACTTCCTCGGCTTTTTCCTGCTCGGTAAAATAGCTTGAAAAATCGCTGCCGATAAGTTTTTCTCTGGGCAGTCCCGTAATCAATTCTGTTGATTTGTTTACATCAGTAATTTTCCCCTCAGAATTGACTGTCACTAAAGGATCGATGCTTGCTTCAATCAGACTGCGGGCGTATAAAGACGCTCTTTTCTCTTCCAACTCAAATTCTTTACGGTATACTTTTGCCTGTTGATGACGCAAGAAATAAGCTGTAATGGCCCCGAGCATTAATATAATAACCGCAATAAAAAACAGGGTAACCCAAAAACGCTCCTCAATAGGGGCAAATATTTCTTCTTCATCGATTTTAGCCACCAGATACCAGGTCGTATGGGGCACCGGTCCAATGGCCGCAAGAACCTTCTTTTGGCCGTAATCCAACCCCTCTACTATTCCTCTCTCGCCCAGGACAGCCTTCACGGCCGGCAATTGATTTTCATTGAGGGATCGTCTCATCATCAGGGGCATATTTTTTTCATGCCGTAACTCGTTAAGATAGACAACTTCATTACCCTCACGACGCACCAGCAGGGTTTCACCGGATGAACTCGGTACGGGCCATGATTTGATCGCGGGATATAAACGTAAATCAGGATCAATGATAATCATTACAGTCCCAAGAATCGTCGCGTTGTTTCCTTTTGATATTATAACCGGTACCGCCATCGTAAGATGAACATCGCCGGTATTTTTATCTTTATAAAAATCGCTCAGGACAATTTCTTTTCTTCCTGCTGCTTCGTTGATAACATCCGAATGAATCTCACCATAATCAGAATCATATTTTTTGAGGGCCAGTTTGACTTTTTTGTTTTTATCGAGAAGTAATATGTTTTTATACTGATATGATTCCTGAGTCGCCGCAAGCAATGACAGAATCCTTCCTTGAGCTGCCGCTGCCGATGAATCATTAAAATATTGATAAACACTGGAAGTAAAACCCGCGTTATACCGGATGACATTTGCATCGCCGATCCGCTCCCGGCGCCAATTTTCTATTTCTCGAACTTTAAGATCCGCGATTGCGGCAAGCTGCTGCTTTGCGGCATTTTTAATGTATTTTTTCTGGCCCTGATAAGAAAAATGGCCCAATATAATAATTAAAATGGCAGCCGCAATAAAAACAATCACAGCAATGAAGAGAGCTTTTCTGTTTTTCTCAAACAAAGGATTGATCATTCTTAATCTACTCTCTATTCATTTTTTAATTCCATTTTTATAATTTATTATTATAAAATTAATCCCTTGAAGAAACAAGGTGAAAAATCAGCGGCCGGTGAATATTTGATATTTAATCAGTACTTTATCGCTGAAGCAACTTTTAAATTGGGCAGGAAAAATCCCGCGATAATAATAACGCTGATGATCACGGCCCAGACAATGTATCTAAGCAGTTTGCCGGAATCCAGTTTATCTTCAAACTTCATTCCGGAAAATATAAATCCAAGGACAACAAATACGAGGATGACCAAAACGCCATGCGTTGTCCAGTGATGTCCCAGCGCCGATTTCATCGCGCCCATAACCGAGCCGTTTAATTCCTTGACAACCAGAATCACGGCATTCAACAGAGTTGTTACAGCCAGTGAAATGCCAAAACCCGCAGCATATTTTCCCGTTTGCGTATTATTCATCGTCGCTACCTCCCTAATCCCATGGTGACGCCTTTACTGATAATTCCACCGGCTCCTTCCATGAAAAGGCCGAGCAATACAATCAACGCGCTGATTCCCAAAATAAGATTTTTCTTTTTCTGTTCGTCCAAAGGCATCAGGCCATGAACCGCTATCGGCAGGTAAATACTGAGCAGCAGTAATGCGAAAAAAAGATGCTCCTTCACTTCCATAAAATAATTGTGCGCCCAGGGCCATTGGCCCGCCTTGATAATATCCCGGTCGGCGCCATAATACACAACATACCAGTACCCCCCGATCATAAAGGCCAGAACAATCAGTATGGTAACCGCTACACTTAACTTTTTAATTCTCTTGTAATTATCCTCATTAGCATTCAAGACATCCACAAACAAGGCAACCGCAAACAGAATACCCAGGATGCCGAAAAGAACATGCAACATCATGAATTCCTGATTTAACATTTTTTCCTCCTTTCCTGAACTCTTGGCAGCCGGTTGATTATTGAGTGAAAATTTATTGGCTCAAGGATAATTTATGAGTCCTTATTATTTTTTAACGGTCCAATGCCGAACGGTCCGAAAGTGAATTGATAACCAATGTAAGCAGACAAATAGTTCGGCCCGTTAATATCCTGTCCTGCAGAGAGCAACACATGATGGTTTTCGTTAAAATTGATGATGGCGCCGATTGAGTATCCGGTAGTATCGTTGCTGTCCGTTGTACCGGCTGTCTTGTAATAGAGTTCCGCTCCCAGGGTAAGATGTTTATTGATTTCCCTTGAGAGCTGCCATCCCAACTGCCACCAATCCTTATTCCCCGGGCCGGGATTGATCCAGTATCCTCCGCCGCCGTAGGTTGTCCATGGCCCGAAGCTTTTTTGCAGCCAGACGGGCAGGAAATATTGCGTTCTGCCGTTTCCCAGTCCCTTTTCTTCATCACCGGTTGTGAGTTCAATCATCGGGAATATTCCGACCTGAGGCATGTATTCCGTTTCTTTAATAAAACGAAATTTGACTCCCAGTTCCGTGTCTCCATAACCGTATTGAGAAGAGTCGCCTTCCGGTCTCACATATACAAGAGGCGCGATCAAATGGATTTGAACATTCGGTACAGCGCCATAATTAATTTCGAGATGCGGAAGGGTTGAAGAATCCTGATCGCGGTCATGCTTATATTGAGCTGCCAGGTAGATCTCCCAGTGCTGATACTCTACCGGTTCCGGATCATCCGTTACAAAGGGCGGACCTGCCTGCGCAACAATGGGAGCAAAAGCGGAAAATAAAAAAATAAATGCAAGAAATAATTGTATTGCCGGTACGCCGTTTGAATGACGCCGTTTGAAACGGCTGTGGCCTGCATTTAAATTATGTCCGGCAAGAGATTCATGGCCTTTATTGATGAAACTTAAACTGGCTTTCATTGCATTGGGTTGCCCCTCATGTTTGACGGAATGTGCCATAACGATCGGCAAGAATCGTGCTGAGTTCATTGCAAGTCATTTTTCATCCGATCAAATTCTTCTTTCGTCAACTCGCCTTTGGCATAACGTTTTTTGAGAATGTCTATCGGCGTTTCCTGCGCCTGACCGACCGCATTCTTTGACATTAAATATTGAACGAAAAAATAAATGGCTACACCGAGAATGATTAAAAACAGCAATCCCATATACATACCTCCATATCCATAACCGGACCCCAACCAACATCCATAATTTCCAGTGCGATCCCAATCATACATCATCGTCCCATGAGGCCCCGAACACATTGTTAAGAGCGGCACAGATGTCAAAACGATCGCCGAAAATATTTTTTTCATTTTCGTAAACTCCTTTATCTGTTATCGCGCCAATGAATGTCCGGTCTTTAGCTTCTGACAAGCAATACCTGGCATTTTGCTCTCTTGGTAACCTTATCCACAACGCCACCCATCAGATTTTTTAAAATTCCTGTTTTACCGTGCGAGGCAATCACGATCAGATCAATGTTCTTTTCTTCCTGTTCCTTCAGTATTTCTTCGTAGGGAATGCCGCGTTTTGTATCATATACAATTTCAATATCCGCGTTGCTGTCGGTTATCTTTTTAACTTCCTGAAGCAGTTTATCCTGAGCATTTTTTATGCTCTCTTTTAAAATACTCTGAACAGTCCCCTCATTAAGACAGTAGTCAACGGCGCACTGCTGAAACCCGTCGTCAATGACATGTAAAAGGAAAACCTTGGCCTTGTTTTGTTTGGCGATATCCAAAGCCTGCTTTAACGCATTATCTGCATAAACTGAAAAATCCGTTGGAACTAATATTTTCTTCGGTGCGAACATGATGATGTCCTCCTTTTTTTTGCTTATAATATAGGAGAGCCCTAAACTTTCAATACGGGTTATTCGATAGGTTACTGGTAGTATAAACCTATCATCCCGGATTGTTGACAGGATGTTCAACGGAATTAATTTTTATTTCTTTATTTTATATTCCGGCGTCAGGATAAGTAATCGTTTTTCCTATCACATTTGCAAACGGGGTCAAGATGTGCGGCTTACTGCTTTTCTCACTGATGATATCAGTGACCAGGACATTCCGAATCAGCAGAGCATCACCGATTAATGAACGATGACATCGCCATGGAACTGCTTCGGCGCACATAATCACGGTATGCTTTTCTTCGGCAATTTTGATAAGTTGCTCAATGCTCTCCTTGAATTGAGTTGTCTGCATGTAGTCGGCATAACCGCGAAAGGAGATGATCCGCCAGGCAGTATTGATTGAATTTTTGGTTGGGTGACGCAATCCTCCGAGTTCCTTACAATGAATATATCCGATGCCTTCCGAGCTTAAACTTTTGTACAGTTCGTCTTTATTATACTGGGGATTGTGCCGGGAAGCAGCAATGGTTCGTACATCAACCACCATTTCGATCTCATAGGTTTGAAGAATATGAATGAATACTTCAATGGACTTTGTGGAGTGACCGCTGGTATGGACGGTAATCATAACTCCTCTTTCCGGCATCATTATCATGTGTTTTCGATAAGCAATTACTTCCGGTTTAAGACAATTTTCAATGATAGATTACACCTCCCATTGTCCTCCCATTTGTTTCCCATTGTCGTTGCCTGCTTAATATAATATCTTTAAAAATATTTAAATAATTGACAACCTCTGTCAGGCAACTCATTGACTAAAGTTTTCGTTGAGGTCTTTTTAATGAACATCATTGTTTGTATAAAACAAGTGCCTGGCACCGCTGATGTCAAAATCGATCCTGTTGACAACACCCTTATCCGGGAAGATGTTCCCAACATCATCAACCCGTTTGATCTGTATGCGATCGAAGAGGGTCTGCGCCTCAAAGAGAGCTTTGGCGGCAAAGTGACCGTCATTTCCATGGGTCCTCCGCAAGCGGCGGATGCACTCAAGGAAGCGTTAAGTATGGGTGCCGACGAGGCGGTATTGCTTGCAGACCGCGCCTTTGCCGGCTCCGATTCCTGGGCGACTGCCTACACACTGAGCCGGGCCATTCAGGTTATCGGTGCGTTTGATATTATTCTTTGCGGCAGGCAGGCGATTGACGGCGATACCGGACAGGTTGGCCCGGGCCTCGCCCGCCAACTGGGGATCACCCAGTTAACCTATGTTTTTAAAATCCGGAAAGTTGATCCTCCGGGAAAAATCATCATGGTGGATAGACTGCTTGAGGAGGGCCATGAAATTGTGGAAGCTGTCTTACCCGCGCTTCTTACGGTTGTGAAGGATATCAACCAGCCGCGCTCACCTTCCCTCGCCGATATACGCCGTGCCGCCAAATTAAAAATAAGATTGATGACCGCCACTGATTTAACCGGTGTGGATAGGACCCGGCTCGGTCTGGATGGAAGCCCCACAAAGGTTATTAAAATATTCAACCCGCCCAGGCGGGAAGGCATCCTGGATATGATTCGGGCCGATACGGCCGAAGAGGCGGCCGCTCAATTGGCGGACAAGATTCTTTCTGAAAAAATTATATAGAGGGAAACCATGCCCCTTTTAGAAATCGATAAAACCAAGTGCGTCGGCTGCGGAAATTGTGTTGATGTCTGTCCTTTCGGAGCGCTGTCGCTGGAAGGTGATACCGTCGTGGTTAATGAAAAATGCACAGGTTGCGGGGCATGTCTGGAGGCCTGCCCTTTCATGGCTCTGCGTCTGCCGGAATCTCCATCGCCGGGAACCGGGGATATGAAACAGTATAGCGGCGTCTGGGTTTGGATAGAACAATTCAACGGACAGATGGGTAATCTTGCCATAGAAATCCTGGGTCAGGGCCGCAGACTGGCCGATCTGCGTCATTCGGCCCTTACCGCCTGCGTGCTGGGGCATCATATTGAGCCTATAACGCGAGAGGCGATTTCCTACGGAGCGGACCGGGTATTTTGGGTGGATGCTCCCAGTCTTGCCGTTTACCGGACAGCGCCTTATGCCGCTGTTCTTATCAACCTGGCTCGCCTGCATAAACCGGAAATATTTCTGCTGGGCGCCAGTTCCCGCGGCCGCGATCTGGCAGGATCGGTGGCAACTGATCTTTACACGGGCCTGACAGCGGACTGCACGGGTCTGGACATCGATCCGGAAAAGGGCCTGTTAATCCAGACGCGACCGGCTTTTGGCGGTAACATCATGGCGATGATCATCTGCCCCGGTCATCGGCCGCAAATGGCCACTGTACGCCATCGGGTCTTTGAGAAGCCGCCTGCGAATCTCCTGCGTCAAGGCGAGGTTATTACCATTGCTCCTGCGCTGACGGAAGAACAAATATCAACGCGCGTGACAAACTTCATTCCGGAGATAGACAAGGTCAATCTGGCTTACGCCCGCATTATCGTTTCCGGAGGACGGGGCGTCGGCGGTCCGGAAGGGTTCAAACCGCTAAGAGAACTCGCCGACATCCTGGGCGGCACGATAGGAGCGTCGCGCTCCGCCGTGGACGCGGGCTGGATATCTTATGCCCATCAGGTCGGGCAAACAGGCCGCACGGTGCGTCCCGATCTCTATATTGCCTGCGGCATCTCCGGCGCCATACAACATCTGGCCGGCATGAAAACATCGAAGGTCATTGTCGCCATAAACAAAAATCCCGACGCGCCCATTTTCAGCGTGGCGCACTACGGAATTACGGGTGATTTGTTTCAGATTGTCCCGGCATTAACCGCGCAGTTTAAAAAAAGACTTAACAAATAAATAAGCCTTCAATTTTTTCAGAAGAAGGATGTATATTAAAATTTTAACTTATTTTTCAGAGAAAGAAGCTTCTGCCAATGCAGCCTTTCTTCATCAATAACGTCTTGCAGCATTTCACCTTCTTCCCGACTTAATTTACTTTCCGCTTTTATTTCCATGTAAAAGAGAATTGTTTCTTTTTCCAGTTCAATGCCGATGTCCAATGCATCATTCTCCTTGTTCGCGGGCAGGGAAGCTATTTCTTTTTCTATTTCATCTAAAAGCCGCGATGCCACCTCTTCAATAAACAAACCGTATTCTCCGGGATAATTAAAACGAGGGGGGTAATCCGCGGCCTTTTGAAGCATTTTTCTGAAAACACCGGCGTGTTTCTCCTCTTCCGCCGCAAGAAAAGAAAATACGTCCTTTGCCCGGGGTGATTTATGCCGGGCGGATAACTTGTTGTATAAATCAGTCCCCTGCCTTTCAATACGCACGGCCACCTCAAGAACATCGGCAAAATTATTAAATTTAAACATCATGAATGCCTCCTTTTTTTTCGTGGCGTCTTCCCAAAGAGTCATGCAGCCGGTGTTTCCGGTTTACGGTCAGGCAAAGGAAAGACCCGGCACACGTCCTTTAGCTTCTTATGCCTCCAGCATGGCATCCATTGTGATTTTAGCATTCAACAATTTCGACACAGGGCATCCCGTTTTGGCATTGTTGGCCGCTGTCTCAAAAGCCTGCCGGTCTGCCCCCGGGACTTTTGCCCTCACATCTAAATGCACTGCCGTGATGGAAAATCCGTCACCGTCTTTATCAATTGTGACGGTTGCCGTTGTATTAATAGTCTGTGCCGTCATACCGGCCATGCCCAATATCATGGAAAGAGCCATCGAGAAACAACCCGCATGAGCGGCGGCTATCAATTCTTCAGGGTTAGTGCCCTTGCCATTCTCAAAGCGGGAGGTAAAAGAGTATGGCGTTTCTGAGAGCACCCCGCTTTCAGTTGAAACTGTTCCTCGTCCGTCCATGATGCCGCCTTTCCAAACAGCAAAGCCCTTACGTTTCATGATTTCCTCCTTTTGGGGATTTACGCCCGTCAGAACTTCTGTCCCGGAACCTCGGAAACAGCAGGCAGGACAGGTGATTTTTACTTTTTCAGATAGGTAATGGCGTTAATAAAGGTGCCCTGCGGATCTTGAATGACGCAAAATCTTCCAACGGTCGGAATGTCGGTGGGCGGCAAATGAAGTTTCCCTCCGAGTTTCACCGCCGCCTGCGCCGTTTGATCAACATCATCGACCGTGACATAGGCACACCACATCGGCGGTGCCCCCTGAGCTTCTTTCGGCATGGACATGATTCCGCCAACCCCCTGACCTCCGGCTTTTACCACCGTATAGGTCATTCCGGGGATTGACATATCCTCCATCTCCCATCCGAACAATCCGGCATAAAACTTTTTTGCCGCATTCACATCAGTCGTCATCAGTTCACACCAGTTAAACTCTCCCTGTTTGAATTGATCTTCCATTGTTTTGCCTCCTCATCTTGATAATGGATCATATCGCCGTCACTTAACGAATGATCACGTTTTCCTGTTCAGGATGAATAAAACATTCAATCGGTTACGATAATCTTACCGCCCATTTCTTCATGGCCGCTTCCGCAAAAGATATCGCAGTGAAAAGGAAACGTACCCGTCTTATCGGGAACAAGCTGTAATCTGGTTACCTTTTTGGGAAGAATGTCTGTACGAATTCCCAGACCAGGACAATGAAATCCATGCATCCTGTCCAGAGATGTGAATTCCAATACCACGGGCACCCCCTTTTTCAGGGTGATCTCATTTGGCATAAATTCAAACTTCTTCGCCTTGATAGAAATCACCTGACCTTTTTCCGCCGCGCCGGAGTATGGGCCGATGGAAGCCAGGATGAAAACCGCCAGTAAACCATGGATCGCCAGCTTAAACCACGCCGTTTTCATAGTTTTTCCCGATTTTCATAAATTCCTCCTCTTCTTCATGTCTTCGGTTATCCTTAATATTTTTCTAATCGTTGAATCAATCCGGCAAACATCAGGTTAAAAATTTCCTATACATATATTGCCGGAAAGATAATTTTTCATGCGCTACATCGTGACAGCGATGATCAGCAGTACAAATGAAATAACTGCGGCTGTACCGTGTATAAAGATTAAGCTATAGGGCTGTTTTTTCTTTCTCAAATGAAAAGACAAAACGGTAAAACCGCCGATTGCCGTAATCAAAAACAAAATCAGCGACAGATTCATTAAGAAATTTTGCGTATCGTTGAAAACGTTAATGATTAAAGCCACCAGTCCCGAAGCGGCAAAAATTCCATGCCCGATGACAAGAGGCCAGGGCAATCCTTTGCCGGTAAATTTCATAACAGCCAGTGTTAAACCGCCCAATGCCGCGATTGCAAAAAGAACTACAGGTAAATACATCATCTCAAGCCTCCTTGATCTGAAATAATTTTAATTCACCATGCATCCTCTTGGTTCATTTTTTCAATCTCAACAGGTCGTTCAATCTGTTCCCGGCTTCACTCCAATTGATAATTTTCCAGACCGCATCAATATATTTTGCTCTTTCATTTTTATAATCGAGGTAATAAGCATGTTCGAAGACATCCATGATCAGTAATATTTTGAACGTGGGATAAACGTTCATATTATGTTTTTCAATCTACATAATGATCGGCCTTTCTAAATGCCTGCAATAGGTTAGAGCAGCCCAACCGGAACCTTCGACACTTGCCGCGGCCTGTGTAAATTCCTTTTTAAATCGTTCCAGGCTTCCGAATTCGGCATTGATTAAATTTAATAAAGCTCCTTTGGGTTCTTCGTATTTAGCCGCCGGCAGCAAATTCCCCCAGAATAAAGAATGAAGAACATGGCCGCCGATGTTGAAAGAAAGTTCTTTGAGAGTAGCTTTCATATCCGGGTCAACTTGTTCTTTTCGGGCCTTATCAGGTTTTTCCAATATGCTGTTTGCTCCATTGACAGTGGCCCGATGATGTTTCTCCACATGGATTTTCAGCTGCTCCCCGGAAAGATACGGCGCCAAATCTTTATATCCATATGGCATTTTGTATAATTTAGTTTCCTGCTAATGTTATCTCCTTTCTGATAAATATTTTTTTACCCAAGCGTAACAAAATTTTTCCTTTACGTCGCATCTTCGATATGATCATCGTTATAACCGGGCGGAACCGGTAATCGTTCTATAGAGCGGGACTTGCTTTCTATAGAAGGATCATCTTCTTTGAGGAACCTTACAACCATTTGATTGATGCGAAATTGCATCTGCTGCCATTCCCGATCTATTGCCTCGCCATTCATACAGGACACCTCCCTCAACTTTATTTCCTGAGCTAATCATTAAACCTTTTGCCGTTCACTGTGAGATTTGCAGGGAGAACGGTATTCCCTGTTCTTAACTTTTATCAGTCTTTACGAAACAGCCTCGCGGTGATTTGAGCTACATGCCGACCCTGATATTTTGCGGCCATCAGCTCATTTTCACTGGGCATCCTTTCACCCTTGCTTCCGGCAATGGTGGAAGCGCCGTAAGGAGATCCGCCGGTAATTTCATCCATCCGCGTTTGTCCTTCAAAAGCATAGGGCAAACCGACAATAATCATACCCTGGTGGAGCAATGTCGTGTGGAAACTGAGAATGGTTGATTCCTGCCCTCCATGTTGAGTTGCGGAACTGGTAAAGACACTTCCGATCTTACCGACCAGAGCGCCTTTCGACCAGAGCCCGCCTGTGGAATCCAGGAACTGGCGCATCTGGCCGCACATATTGCCGAAGCGGGTCGGAGTACCGAATATAACGGCGTCTGCCGAAACCAGATCGTCAGGGGCGCATACATCAATCTTGGTATACTTTTTCTGGATATCGTATGCTCCCATTTTTTTTAAAATGTCATCAGATAAAGTCTCCGGCACCCGGAGTACTTTAACTTCAGCGCCTTTTACCTCTTTAACGCCTTCGGCGACAGCTTCCGCCATCTTATATATGTGACCGTACATCGAATAAAATACAACCAATATCTTCATGGGTTTTCTCCTTTCATAGAAATATGCGGTTTGATCTTTGGAGAAAATTAACGTAAGAAACGGATGAAAACAATACTGATTAATTGTAAGGAGAATGGTAGGGCATGACTACCATATTAGAAATATCCATCCTTACGGTATCTGCTCATTACAAACCCTGTCCGATGTCTCCTTTTACTTCTTTTTCACTTGTACCGGTATGAACGGCCGCGAGCATCATATACATAGCCGGGACTGCAAAAAGTGTGAACAGCGTGCCGATGGCGATTCCTGCCATGATGACAAGCCCCATGTTGAATCTTCCCTCAGCGCCGGCGCCCGTCGCCGTAACCAGAGGCAGAACACCCAGCACCATCGCGGCAGTCGTCATGAGAATTGGCCGCAAACGAATGGTGGCGGCCGTCTCTATGGCCTCACGTTTCGGCTTGTTTTCTTTTTTTTGCAGGTCATTGGCAAACTGAACGATAAGGATGCCGTGCTTGCTGATGAGACCGATAAGCGTCACCAGGCCGACCTCCGTATAAATGTTGAGACTGGCGCCCCCGATACCGAGGCTGATAAATATCATGGCTCCGCAGATGGACATGGGCACACTGATTAGGACGATCAGGGGATCGCGAAAACTTTCAAACAGCGCCGCCAGCGCCAGAAAAATGATGATCATGGCAAAAAAGAAAGTCACTAAAAGAGCGCTCGATTCCTGCTTGAATTGCCTCGATTCTCCGCTGTAGTCTATGGTGAATCCCTGAGGCAAAACCTCCTTTGCCAGATTTTCAAGCGTCTCCAGCGCCTGTCCCTGGGTAATACCCGGCGCGGGCACGGCCGAAAGCGTGGCCGAATTGAGTTGCTGGAAATGATTGAGCGACTCCGGAATGACTTCCGTCCTGAGGTGCAGAATCGTTGAATAGGGAATCGATACGCCGGTGGCTGTCCGGAAGTAATAATTGTTCAGTTGATCCGCGTTCAGCCTCCCCTGCCGCATCACCTGGGGAATAACTTTGTACGAACGCCCGGCAAGATCAAAGTAATTTACATAGCCGCCTCCCAGCATGGAAGCCAGCGCCCCGCCCACATCCCGCATCGTCAGGCCCAGCTGCGCGGCCTTATCGCGGTCGATACCGAGAACCGTCTTCGGTCTGTCTATTTTGAGATCAACATCTGCGAAGGCAAACATGCCGGTCGAGTAAGCCCGTGCCAGCATATTCTGAGCAACGTCATTGAGCTTGTCGAAAGGTTCCGTGGTGCCAATGACAAACTGCACGGGCAGACCCCGCCCGCTCCCGGGAAGGGGCGGCCTCAAAAACGACACAACACGCGCACCGGCGATGCCGTTCATTTTTCTTTGAACTTCCGGATTCAGTTGCATCGTCGTGCGTTTTCGCTCCTCCCAGGGTTTGGTGACCATACCGGTGATGCCTGTATTGAGTCCGGATACACCGTCGAACTGGAAAACATGATCCGTTTCAGGAAAGGATGAAACAATCTTGAACACTTCCCCGGAGTAAAGCTGCGTCTGTTCAAGTGCGGCGGAAGGAGCCGTCGTCAGCAGGGAAATAATAATTCCCTGATCCTCCTGCGGAGCAAGCTCGCTTTTCGAACCGGCATAAAGGAAATAGTTGCTGCATAAGATGATAAGCGTAAAAACGCCGATGACCGGCAGATAATCGAGCGCCGTGTGCAAAAGCCTTCCGTAGCCGCGGCGGATCCTGTCGAATTGTCTGTTGATGAAATTTTCAAAGCGGTCTTGAACACCGTGATGACCTTCCTTGAGAAATCGCGAACACATCATCGGCGATAAGGTCAGGGCAATGACGGCGGAAACCGCAACGGCTCCCGCCAGCGTGTAGGCAAACTCAGTGAACAGCGCTCCGGTGAGTCCGCCCATAAACCCGATGGGGATGTATACAGCTATCAGGACGACTGAGATGGCGATAATAGGCCCCGCCAGTTCTCGGGCGCCCTGTATAGCTGCCGCCAGGGGAGGCATTCCGCCTTCTATGTGACGATGCGCGTTTTCCACCACGATAATGGCATCGTCCACGACAAGTCCAATGGCCAGGACAAGTGAAAGGAGCGTCAGAAGATTGATCGTATAACCCAGTATCAACATAATAAAGAACGCGCCGATAAGCGACAGGGGAATGGCGATTGTCGGGATGATGACTGACCGGAATGAGGCCAGGAAAATGAATATGACGATGGTGACGATGAGCAGCGCCTCAATAATGGTGATGATGACCTCGTGAATCGAACTGTTGATGTACTTGGTGGCGTCATAAACAATGCGGCCGTCGAGTCCTTCCGGCAGTTGATCGCGGATGGATGGAAAGACCTTATGAATATTTTGAATGACACTGAGCAGATTTGCGGTCGGCGCCACTTTAATGCCGATATAAGTGGCTCTGCTGCCGTCAAAGGAAACCGCTGTATCGTAATCTTCCGACCCGAGTACAACTTTCGCAATATCGCCCAGCCGGATGATAGCCCCGTTTTGCGATTTTATGATAAGATTGCGGAACTCCTCGGCGCTGTGGAGCGTTGTGTCCGCCTCCAGATTGACCGTGACCATCTGTCCCCGGGTCTGTCCCACAGCGGAGATAAAGTCATTGTTGGCCAAAGCCGCGCTCACATCGGTGGCCGTAATACCGTAGGCCGCCATCTTATCCGGATCGAGCCAGGCGCGAATCGCGAACGCGCGTCCGCCGAGAATCTCGGCTGTCTGAACGCCCTCAACGGCCTGAAGTTTCGGTTGTACCGCACGGATGAGATAATCCGTAATCCGGTTGCCGGCCATCGTCTTGCTGTAAAAACCGATATACATGGAATCGATCGTTTCACCGACAGACAATGTGATCACCGGCAACTGCGCGTCCTTGGGCAATTGATTGAGCACCGCGTTGACTCTGGCGTTGATTTCAGTGAGTGCCTTGTTCGAATCATAATTGAGACGCAGATTGGCCTGGATGACGCTCTGGTTCTGGCCGCTGGTGGAGCTCAGATAATCTATGCCGTTGGCCTGAGCGATGGAATTCTCCAGCGGCGCTGTAATGAAACCGGCAACCACATCCGGATCGGAACCCGTATAGATGGTTGTTACGGTCACCACGGCATCCTGCGTGTACGGGAACTGGCGCACATTCAGCAATCCCACGGAACGCAGCCCCAGAACGAGGATGAACAGACTGACCACAACAGCCAGCACGGGGCGGCGGATAAATATATCGGTGAAGTGCATGGTATCTCCTCAGGGCTTCACTGGTCCACGGGTTTAGGCGCCGGATCGTTGCCGGGTTGAACACTGTTATTGATGACCACTGTTGCGCCGTTCCTCAGTTTCAGTTGTCCGCTTGTGACGACCCTGTCGCCTTCACGAATTCCGTTAAGAATGGCAATCTGGTCGCCTCTGGTGAGTCCGACGGTAACGAATGTTTGTTTCACGGTAAGAATCGCTTTGCCGTCAGGGCCCTTGCCGCCCTCCCCGATGATGAAAGCGGTCTCTCCATAGGTATTATGGGCAATGGCGGTCTGGGGCAAAGTAAGATAGCGCTGCTCTTTGCCCGTCTGAATCTGAATGGACGCGAACATGCCCGGAAGCAATTCACGCTTCGGATTAGTAAACATTGCCTCCACCTGAATATTTCGCGTATCGGGATCAACTTTCGGATTAATGGTGGAGATCGTGCCTTTGAAAACGCGGCCGGGATAAGTATCCGTCGTTGCCAGAACTTTCTGATTGAGCGATAACTGCGCGTAGAACTGCTGAGGTAGATAGAAATCGATATAAATTAAGTCGAGCGCCTGAAGGGTTACAATCTTGTCGCCAGGGTTCACATATTGACCGGGATTAACCGTTGAAATGCCCAATCGTCCGGCAAAGGGCGCGTGAATGGCTTTCTTTTCAACCGTAGCCGCCTGCTGCACAGCCAGCGCTTTTTTGATCTTAAGATCCGCAGCATCCGCATCGAGCGCAGCCTGGCTCACCGCCTGTATGGCGTACTGCTTTTTGTCGCGTTCATACACGAGCTGTGCCAGGTCCGCGGCGGCTTCCAGCGACTTTAGCAAAGCGATATCGGCATCGGCATTGAGCTGAATCAGAAGTTGACCTTTTTTTACTTCTTCACCCGGCGTAAACGCAATGTTTCGAACAAGACCGGCAATTTCACTGGTCACATCAATACCGCGATACGCCCGCAGAGAGCCCACGGCTTTAAACTCCGGACGCCATACGTCATAGGCGGCCTTCGCGGCCGTCACGGTGACAGGCGGCATCTTCTGCGCGGACATGGACTTCTTAATCATGCCGGACACAAAGGCCTTGTAGCCGAAAATACCGCCGAAAACGATGCCGACGGCCGCGAGCATGATCACCATGACGATGATTTTTTTATTTCCGGGTTTAACATTCATTGTATCACTCCTTATTCAAAGACATCGTCGTCTCATCCCGACTGGTACGATTCCACCATCCGCCGCCGAGAGCCTGGAAAAGCGCGGCCGTATCGGCAAAACGTCCGGCTTTGGCCCGAATCAGGTTGACACGCGCGTCCTGGTATTGACGCTGCGCGTTTAATAATAAAAGATAACTCACGGCGCCCAGTTCAAATTGCTTTTGCGTGAGTTCAAGGCTTCGGCGAGCCGCCGCTTCCGCCTCACTTTGCGCCTGGAGCGTCCGCGCGTCAGCCTCAAGAACATTAAGCACATCGGCTACATTCTGGAATGACTCTAATACGGTCTCGCGATACTGCGCATACGCCTGGTCATAGGCGGCGATGGCCGCGCGCCTCTGTGCGGTTAACGCTCCGCCGTGAAATACGGGCTGCAGGAATGACGCGCCGAAGTTGTAAATCGTCGACGGGCCGTCAAAGAGATTTGCCACCGTTGAAGCCAGGGACCCGTATCCGGCGGTGAGGGTGATCTGCGGATAGAGCCGCGCCGTTGCCACGCCGACCTGGGCGGAGGCGGCGTGCAGCAAAGCTTCCGCGGCCCGGATGTCGGGACGCTGGCGCACAAGGGCTGACGATACGCTTACCGGCAGCTCCACCGGCAGTTGCATCTTATCGAGATCAAATTCCGCGATTTCAGCTTCGCCGGGCGTCTTACCGATAAAGACGGAAAGTTGGTTGCGGGTCCGGGCGAGATCGCTCTCCAGCTGCGGAAGGGTCGCCTTTGTCTGCGCCAATTGTGTCCTTTGCGCGAGCACATCGGAAAGCGCAACGCCTCCGATATTCTGACGCCGCTCCGCGATATCCAGATTTTGCTCCAGCAGGGCTATAATCTGACGGGTTGCCTGAATCTGCATTCGCAGGGAAGCCTCTTTCATGACGGTCGTCACGATGTTCGAAGCCAGTGTCAG
Source organism: Deltaproteobacteria bacterium HGW-Deltaproteobacteria-13 (assembly GCA_002840555.1). Lineage (GTDB taxonomy): Bacteria > Desulfobacterota > Syntrophia > Syntrophales > Smithellaceae > Smithella. Next base: position 33,298 of record PHBJ01000009.1, on the reverse strand, counting down.
GTGAGCACCCTCCAGTTGAAACCGCTGGTATTCGACCTGGGATTGGAGGGCTTCCAGCTGGCGTCTGGCGCCGCCGAAGACATCAAGGGTGTAAGAAACGCTCACCGAAGTATTGATGACGGTAAACGGATCAATATAGGTTTCCGGTTGGCCGGTCGAGGCGCCCGAAATCTTTTGACGGAGCACGGAAGCATTGGCATCCACACCGGGAAAGAAAGCGCCTGTCTGAGCTTTTTGATTTTCCTGCGCAACTCTGAGTCTCGCCTTCGCCAATTCCAGCGTCGGACTCTGGGCCAGCGCCTGGCGGATCAATTGATCCAGAAACGTGGAATGAAAGAGCGTCCACCACTCCAGGGAGATATCCTTTCCCAAAACAAATCGCTGTGCAGCGCCGCCCGGACTATCGGCTTCAACAGTTTTCTCCGGCAGCGGCGCGGCAGTGAATCTCTGAACGGCGGGCGGATCAGGTTTCCGGAAATCCGGACCCACTGCGCATCCGGTCAACATGATGCTTGCGCTGATCATCATGACGGCGCTACTAAAAAGACAGTCACTCCATAATATATTGTATTTCATAAGTTTGCTTTCTTGCCATGATATGAAAGTTCATAGGGGGCCAATGCATCATCCCGGTGTCACGACTTCCGGAACTTTCAGCGTATTAATAATTAGTAAAGCAAACCTTGGCAATACGTAAAAAGTGATAGCCTATTGGTAGGGGAAAGCTCCTATACAATTTAACTGTAAATTTAAGACAGCTCAATCGAAGGAGGATTTGAAAGGAATAGACTCTGCTGAGAGTAATCGAATGAGCATTACGCTCACATGCCCACTCGATGCGGCCGATCGTAATATCCCTCATTTTGCCCGCGGCAAGGATTCATTCATGACAATCGCCTTCAAAAACATAGCGACACAATCCCGGGCAAAGTTATCACAACAAACAGGCTTCATAATGTAATTGTTTACACCGAGATTATAACTTTCAATCCGGTCTTTATCCATTAGCGATGAAGTCAATATCGCGACAGGTATTTTTCTGGTTTGTTTATTTGACCTGATTCTTCTCAGAATTTCCAGGCCGTCAATTTTCGGCAGATCAAGATCCAGGAAAATTAATTTTGGGGTGCGGCAACCGCCGTCACTCCTGTATGGTCCCGTTTTGAATATATAATCAATGGCTTCTTCAGCGTCACGCAATACCTTAACCTGATGAGCGGCATGAGTTTCAGAAAGAGCATCCAGTATCAATTCAACATCGGCGGGATTATCTTCCACCAGAAGAATATCCTGTGTGACTTTAATCATTTTCTTTATTCCTTTCTCTGAAGGCATAATGAAATATCGTTCCCCGTGTCCTCCGTCGTCAAAAACCATGTGCTGATTTAAACGGCAACATTATAAGCCGCCGGATCAAGCGGTGATCCCGCGGTAAATATTCTCGCGGCCAATTCTCTGTCCAGCATCAGGATTCCGTCCTGGGAATCGCCGATCATCGCTAATTCCCGGGCGACTTTATCGGTATTTTTTTCCTCTTCGATCTGTTCATTTAAAAACCAGGCAAGAAGCGGTTCGGACGTGTAATCATTTTCTTCCCGTGATATTTTGACGAGATTATTAATCTTTGCGGTAATAAACTTTTCATGCTCATAAGCGTCTTTCCACGCCTCGAGCGGCGCTTTCCAATTTGTTTTAATTTGCTTTAAATCCAGAAGCGTCACCCTGCCCCCGCGATCCAGAATGTGATCATAAAACTTCATCGCATGAATCATTTCCTCATGAGCCTGACACCGCATCCAGTGCGCCATACCATTGAGATTCAATTGATGGAAATACGCCGTCATCGATAAGTAAACATAAAATGATTCCAGCTCATATTTGATCTGTTCGTTGATCGCGCTTTTTATTTTTTCTCCGATCATTTTTCACCTTCCCTTCCGGTCACGTGCCGTGCGGCCTGTTATAATATTTTTTCCGCCTCTTCATTTTTATGCGCTGTCGGCAATGGCATAAGAAACAAATTACGCGGCTTGTGTTCAATAGCAGGATAATTATTCAGCAGATACTGGCCGATCAGTTTATCTATGCGTATCTCTGACTGCTGCCCTTCCTGATCAATAGGTCCCTGATTCATTATATTCCCTCCCTTGAAATATATTTTATTTTCTTATGATTATTTTCTGATCTTTAAAATATCCGATACATTGTTCAATAACAATACTGATTAAATGTGAGGAAAATCGTAGGCACTCTCTACCATTGCTCCAGGGATGATGAATCATAATCCGGGGCTTGGCATGTGCAATTTGATCTGCTATGGCTTTTGTGAAAATATCATTGTATAATGTGTTGAGACACCTTTTAAGACGGACCTGACCGGGAGAGGAAATGATGGCAAAATATGATTTTGATCTTGGGATCATCGGCGGCGGGGCTGCCGGGCTTACAGCCGCGGCAGGCTCATCACAGTTTGGCGCGAAAACAATTCTCATTGAAAAATCACCGCGCCTGGGCGGGGATTGTCTTCATTACGGTTGTGTCCCTTCGAAGACATTCATTCGCACGGCCGGTGTATATTCGCTGATAAAAAGATCTAAGGAATTCGGTCTGCCGGAAATTCATGTGCCTCCGGTTGATCTCGCCGCCGTGATGGATCGTGTCAGGAATGTCATTGAGAAGATTCAGCGGCATGATTCCGTGGAAAGATTCTGCGGCTTGGGCGCCCGCGTTGTGTTCGGCAATCCTGTTTTTATCGATGATCATAAAGTTAATGTAGAGGGACAAAACATTTCGGCAAAAAGCTGGATTATTGCTACCGGATCATCTCCGTCGTTACCGGCCGTGGAAGGCCTGCCCGGAATTCCTTACTGGACGAATGAAACGGTATTCAGCCAGAAAGAACTTCCCGCCCGCCTGATCGTCTTAGGCGGCGGGCCGATAGGTCTGGAACTGGCGCAGGCCTTTGCGCGGCTGGGATCAAAAGTAACCATCATCGAGTTTATGGAACAAATTCTGGGTCCGGAAGATAAAGATATGGCCCAGATAATAAAGCGGCGGTTGGAAGGAGAAGGCTGTGCAATCTTTACAGGCACAAAAGTTTTGAATGTCGAATATGTTCATTCCTTCATCAGACTGACTTGCGCCTCAAACACTCAAGGAGGGGAAACGGTAACAATCGAAGCGGATGCTTTATTGATTGCCGCCGGACGTAAGCCTAATATTGACGGTCTGGGGCTCGATGCCGCCGGTGTCATGAACACGCCGCGCGGCATACCGACGGATTTGAGAATGAGAACAAATATACGCCACATCTATGCCTGCGGTGATGTGAACGGGCAATTGCCATTTACACACGTTGCCGGTTATGAAGCAGGCCTTGCCTTGACGAACGCCGTATTACGTCTCCCCAGAAGCGCTGCTTATGACAAAATAGGCTGGTGCACTTACACCGATCCGGAGATCGCCAGTATCGGGTTGAATGAAAAAAGAGCTCAAAAAGAAGGCGTGCAGTATCGACTATTCGAAGAGGAATTCGCGGACAATGACCGGGCACTCGCCGAAGGAGAGGAAAGTGGAAAGATTAAGCTGCTGGTCAGCCCATCCGGTAAATTTCTGGGCTGCCAGATCATCGGCTCCAGGGCCGGTGAATTAATTCACGAATGGATTATCGCCGCAAACGGCAATGTTAAACTTTCCACGGTTGCCGGCGCCGTTCATGTTTATCCTACACTTTCCGAAATTTCCAAGCGGGCAGCCGGACGCCTGTTCGCGGAAAAGCTGTTCGGTAGCGGCACCAAAAGTATCCTGAAATTCCTTTTCAGTCTCAAAGGCAGGGCATGCACTCCGCCGGAATAACATTCGGCTCTGAAAAAGCATCATGATTTGCTTGAAATTTGATCCTTTAATACTTTATCGTTTCGGAACCTGCAAACGGCTTCCCCTCACTCCTCCCGATCAGACTATCCAAATCTTCTCGTGTATCTATATCTCTCCATACCGGCAATCTTTGGAGTTGCTTCCCCTGGTTCCCTTTCTATTTATTGAATACTTTCAATCTTCCTACTGCTCCCTGTGAATTTCAAACGGGACCATCATTATCGGCAAGAATTGTAAATATTTAAGTTCATCATAACCATTCAACCCAATCTTCATGAGTTCATGACCTCCCTGAGGCGCTTCCCTGTAGGTTCTGAAAATTCTATCCCACCAGGATAAATTAAATCCATAATTACTTTGGGTCTCCTGCACTATGACAGAGTGATGCACGCGGTGCATATCCGGCGTCACAATCAATAGTCTGATGAGGCTGTCAGCCCTTTTTGGAATATTCAAATTTCCGTGATTGAACATTGTTATGCCATTGAGCACTATTTCAAAAATAATTACAGATGCCGGAGGTGCGCCAATTGCGGCAACCGCCGTGATCTTAATCATCGCTGATAAAATTATTTCCAGCGGATGAAAACGCAAGCCTGTGGTTAGATCGATATCCTGATCGATATGATGAACCTTATGCAGGCGCCAGAAAACAGGCACTAAATGAAACATCCTGTGCTGCAAGTAAATTGCCAGATCCAGCAGGACAACCCCGCAGATTACGGCAGCCCATGAAGGGAAATGATAATAATTCATAAGTCCCCATTTTTTTTCTAAACAAAATAGCGCAGCGCCGACAGGCATGATGGGAAGTAGAATACGTGACAGGACAGTACCGGTAAACCCCAGCAGGAGATTATTGATCCAGCGTTTTTGTTTTGAGGCCGCCAAAATGCGCCGGGGTCGGAATAACTCCGCTATGGAAATAACCACAAAGATCGCCACAAAAAAGGCAATACGTATAAAGGGCTCATGAGAAATAACGGCGGCATCAATATTCATTGAATAAATATTATTTTACTTCTTGTCAAATAGTTTTCTATACTGACCGTAGCCCTCTTTTTCCAGATCTTCTTTGGGAATAAATCTCAGCGCGGCTGAATTCATACAATAGCGCAGTCCGGTTGGCTGCGGACCATCAGGAAAAACGTCGCCTAAATGTGAATCGGCATGTTTGCTTCTGACTTCCGTCCCCGATGACAAGAAATTGCGATATTCCTTTTCGACAATATTTCCGGGCTCCAGCGGCTTTGTGAAACTGGGCCATCCGGTGCCGGAATCAAATTTATCCAATGAACTGAATAACGGCTCACCGGAAACAATATCCACATAAATCCCTTCCCTTGTATTATGGTCATATTCATTTTCAAAAGGCGGTTCGGTGCCGTTTTTCTGAGTCACGTTGTATTGTAATTTTGTGAGCTTCTTCCGCAGAGTCGCGTCGTCCGGCTTCTGATACGTCTGTTGTGCCGCCGGCCGGATACCGGCATCATTCCCCCATAATCTCTTCAAGGTTTGATCGCGGCCCGAGCCGAGTCTGTAATACTTGTAGCGGAAAGGGTTCTTCCTGTAATAACCCTGGTGATATTCCTCGGCAGGATAAAATTTGGTAAATTTAATAATTTCCGTCGCGATGGGTTTTTTTAATTTTCCGGATCCCGCTAAAACCTGCTTTGATTGCCGGGCAATCTTTTGCTGCTCTTCATTATGATAGAATATTACGCTTCTATATTCCGGCCCACGATCTGAAAACTGACCGCCGGCATCAGTCGGATCAATATGTCTCCAGAAATAATCTAATAATTGTTCATACGTCAGCTTGTCCGGATCGTAATAAACCTGCACCGCTTCAACATAACCTCCCCGGGCATAATTTTCATAGTTGGGATTGTTTCCCGTTCCTCCGGTATAGCCGGAAATCACTTTTTCTACCCCTCCCAATTTTTCAAAATCGGCCTGTGTACACCAAAAACAGCCGCCGGCAAAAGTGGCCACGGCCGTTTTCTCACCTGATGCGTTGATTTTATTTTTCACGCCTTCCTGACCGGAATTTCCCTTTTCACATGCGATGAATATAAGACTAAACATTATGATATACATGAATAACTTTTTCATAAACACCTCACAAAAAAGTATTTTTATTTAATCTAGCTATGATTTTCTTATTGTCAAACGACTATCGATGAATTAAAATTAATAAATCGGGTAACGAAACATTCGCAGCCCCGGACCTGCGCGTGTGAAATAATCCACATGATCTTTCGATTTATATGAAGGAGTTTTTTTGGAATCTTTTCCGGCAGATAAAAAATCGGCTACTCCGTGGAAATTGATTTCATTTATTGTCCTATTGGCCGCCGCAATAATTCTTTTCCGGATGACCGGATGGGGAGATAAACTTAATCTCCTGCGCGATTGGATCAGGGATCTGGGCCACTGGGGACCGCTGGTTTTTGTTTTATTATATATTATCTCGGTCGTTGCGGCTCTGCCGGGGGCAGCCATAACCATTGCCGGAGCTGCCCTTTTCGGTTCAGCTGAGGGTGTTGTATTGGTCAGCATCGCTTCCACTGTCGGAGCCAGCCTTGCCTTCCTTATTGCCCGTTATCTGGCGCGGGATTTTGTTTTACACAAGCTATCCGCCAGTGAAACCTTTCACAAGCTGGACCGCCTGACACGGGAACATGGAGCAATCATTGTGGCCGTTACAAGACTTGTGCCTATTTTCCCGTTTAATATTCTTAATTACGGTTTCGGCCTTACCTCCATCCGTTTCCGGACATATGTTTTCTGGTCGTGGCTGTGCATGCTGCCGGGAACCGTTTTATTTGTCGTCGGAACCGATGCCGTTGTCAGGGCGATGTCATCAGGAAAAATTCCCTGGGTATTGGTCGGAGTATTGCTGTTGACGGGCATCGTACTGGCTTTATTGATACGCCAGGCGAAAAAGAAAATCAGCAAAGGCGGGGATACGGATTCTGCCGATAATATTTAATCCGACCGGTTCTATTTATAAAACCGGGAAAGATATACCGGTTTTATTCCCGGCAAAAAGAGAATGATGATTTGATCAGGACATCATTTTGCCGCGTTGAATGCCTCGGCAATCAGCCGCATACGTGAACGGTTGACACCAAAGTCGTAGTATCCGGTATGTGCGCCTGATCGAAAGTGAATGAGACCGTTTCGCTCATCGAATAAGAACTCCAGTTCATCCACGAATCCGAATATGCGGGACCGAAAGTATACATCCAGATAGCCCGGTTCGTCCTTCATGATCTGAGAACGCGGCATGATCTGAAGAATCGTCCTGAGCTTCGCCTGCGCCTGGTCGCGTGATCCCGCATATGGAATGGGCTCCATATGATGCTGCGGATCCTCTGCCTGCGACGAAACGCAGTTCGGGCTCGAAGGGCAGGGCCTTAATGTTTTCATGCTTTGCACTCCTTCATACCGTTCCATGCCATCGCTGATTAAAACAAATCCCAAGCAAAATAGAATTATACCATAAACAATTTTATAAAATTTTTTCATTGATTTTTATATCCTGTAAAACTGTGGAGCGTATCCGGCGCCAAGATGTTCGCCTAAAATCAGCATATCCATGTTATAAATATGTCCACTTTCTAGAAAGTGGACATATTTATAATCCAAGTTTATTTTTTGCCTACCTTGCCCTCCTGCATATTACTTAAGAAGTCAGCTACTTTTTTATAACTTTCATCGGCCGTTGCTTTGAAATTTTCACGGCCTTTTTTGTAGGTATTGACCCATTCATTAATCACTTTTTTACCTTCTTCGGGAAACATAGGCGTTTTTTCCAAAACATTAGAGACCAGTTTTTCGGCCTGATCCTGCAGGGCTACCATAACACCGAAAGTGTTGTCGAAAGCAGTCTTATTGAATTCCATCATCTGTTTGGCAATTTGATTCTGATCCATAACTTTACCTCCTAAAATAATTGATTACTGGTTTTGAATCCTTCCGGCATATGCAATTAGAACATGCCGCTAACGTAGACAGACAGCCTTTCAGAGGCAATGCCTGTTGACCTGTTGTCGTAATTATAAAGTATCTTCTATCTCTTTATTTTTCTGTGCCGGCAATTCCATCAGGGCCAAGTAACGCGGCTTGTGCTCAATGGCGGGAAGGTCATCGCGCAGAAAATAGCCGGTTAGTTTGTCTTGATGTTGCTCTGACTGCAGCCAGTCCGGATTTGATTTCGTCTGATCCATAATATTTCCTCCTATGAAATAATGATTTCCGTCTGTTTGATATTATTTGCGCTTTAAAATATCGAAGGCTGGATTCAATAACAATACTGATAAAATAAGAGGATAATAGTAGGCAATGTCTACCATATGAAAAATAATCAAATTTCTTGAATCGGGGAGGAATAAGAAAGATTATCTTTCCCGCCGGATCACATGCACTGCCGTTGCTTTGAAGGAGGCGATGACTGTCGCGCCGGGAGTGATCTCTAAATCATCGTAGGAAGGCATTGTGATGTAAGCAACCAAAGGGAATCCGCAATCCAGAGTCAGTTTATAAAAAAATCCCTGACGGATAACCCTGGATACTTTCGCTTCAAAAACATTGCGCGCACTTGTGTTACCCTGCGCCTGACCGGAGATGGTGACATTTTCCGGCCGCAGGCAGCAATATACTTTTTGTCCGATGGAACAATCACCAACCGCTTCAATTACTTTTCCATTGACAGAAATTACCATATGGCCTTCGGCACAACTGCTGACCGTGCCTTCCAATATCGATTCCGTTCCGACAAAGTTCGCTACAAATTCGGAGTCCGGTTGATTAAAAATCTGAGAGGTGGTTCCTGATTGAATGATTTTTCCTGCTGCCATTACGGTCACGTCCTGCGCTAAACGAAGTGTTTCTTCACGATCATGCAGAGCCATAACGGCAGTTATTTTTGTTTCTTCCAGGATATGTCGCAGATCTTCCATAAGACTTTCCCGGGTTGGCGGATCGAGAGAGCTAAAAGCCTCATCCATCATGATCAATTCCGGTTTCAAGGCAAACGCGCGCGCTAGAGATACCCTTTTGGCTTCTCCTCCTGAAAGAGTTTTGGCCGAACGCTTTGTCAGAGAACTGATGCCGAAATATTCGAGTGACTCATCCACACTCTTTTCAATTTCACTGCCCGTCAGATGCCGGAATTTCAACCCCAGAGCCACATTTTTATAAACGGACGTATTGAGCAGCAACGGTTCCTGAAAAACAACAGAAATGCTTCGGCGCATTTCAGAGCGGCTGGCACGGCTATCTACAGGATTTCCCCGATAGTAAATCTTTCCGTAATTCGGTTTTAATAGACCCGCCATGGTTAAAAGAAGTGTTGACTTGCCCGCGCCGTTTGGCCCGATAATCGCGATTATTCTCCCCTGCTTCACATGTAATTCGGGAATATCCAACACAGTCACACCACCGCGCCGCAAAATAATATTTTCTATCTTCATAATAGCTTCTGAATTCATCTCGGATGCTGCCTTTGCTGTATTTGCGTAAGCAGAGCATTGATAGCAAAAGCAACGAGCAAAAGGATGATGCCCAGCGCAATGGCAATATCAAAATTTCCCTTGCCGGTTTCCATCACCGTGGCGGTGGTGAGCACGCGTGAATACCCTTTGATATTGCCGCCGACCATGATGGATGCACCGATTTCGGATATGACGCCTCCGAATCCTGCCATGACTGCCGCCAGAAGGGGCAGTCTCGCTTCTTTAATCAGTACCCATACCATCTGCAAACGGCTCGCGCCCAGAGAAAGGATCTGCAAACGCAGATTCGGCGGCAGGTTTTGAATAGCGGCCAGCGATATGCCCATGACAATCGGCGTGGCGATTATTGCCTGGGCGATAATCATGGCGTAAGGGGTATAGAGAATTTCGAGGAAACCGAAAGGACCGCTACGCCATATCATCATTGTGACAAACAAGCCAACGACAACCGGCGGCAGCCCCATACCCGTATTGATTAAACTGATAACGACTCGCTTACCGTAAAAGTTGGTTAAAGCAACAACCGTTCCGATGGAAACCCCGATAAAAAGACTGATGAACGTGGCTGTCCCTGATATTTTCAAAGACAGCCACGTTATTCCCATTACTTCAGGATCAAAACTGATGATCAACTCAAAAGCTTTTATGACCCCCTGAACAATTAAATCCATTTTATAAAACCTGCCACACTTTCACTAAATTATTTACCTAAATCCTCTACCCTTTTGCCGGCATCGGGGAAAAATAAAGGAGATCCGAATTTAGAAACACCGAATGTTTTAATGATCTCCTGCGTTTCTTTAGAAACCATAAAATTGGCAAAAGCTTTGGCGCCGGCGACATTAACTTTAGGCCATTTGGCGACATTGACTTCTATAACATGATAAATATTAAGAAGAGCCGCATCGCCTTCTACTAAAATATTCAGAGATAGAGTTTTTTTCATCGCCAGATAGGTGCCGCGATCGGCCAGCGTGTAGCCTTGTTTCTCGGATGTAACATTTAAAGTCTGCCCCATGCCTAAGCCCGTTTGTTGATACCATTTCTGCCCTTCGGGATTGATGCCGGCTGTTTTCCACAATTTCTTTTCCTGGGAATTCGTTCCGGAATTATCTCCCCGTGATAAAAACAAAGAGCCGGCTTGCGCGATCATCTTCATAGCCTCGGCAGAAGATTTCACACCCTTTATTTTTGCCGGATCAGCTGCTGGACCCAGAATAATAAAATCATTGTGCATAACCAGCTGTCTGTTCACGCCATAGCCGTCGGCAATAAATTTTTTTTCGGCATCCGGTGAATGAACCAGCAGAACATCAGCCTCTCCTCTTTCTCCCATCTTCATGGCTTGACCGGAACCAACAGAGATCGTTTTTACAAAATAACCGGTTTTCTTTTCAAAAATAGGGAGTAAAACATCCAGTAATCCCGAATCCTGAGTGCTGGTGGTTGTTGCCATAATAATATTTTTCTGTTTGGGCGCGGCCTTAGCGGCAAAAACATTTGATGTGCCGAACGCGAAAAGCAGCGCGGCGATCATCAACATCACGATAACTTTACTGTTTCTGAATATTTGCATTATTTGTCTCCTTTAAGTTTATTTTTTTATTTTTTCTTTTGCGCTTTCTGCCACTCCACGGAATTGGCGAAGAAAAGCGGAGAACCGTATTTATCCTTGCCGAAATCCCGGATGATCAGTTGGCCTTTTTTAGGAGAGGTCAGCCATTTCACAAAAGTCTTTGTATCTTTAGCATTGACCTTGGGGCATTTTGCCGTGTTAACCGGAATCAATGAAATGAAATTTAACATGGCGTCATCGCCTTCAACCAAAACAGCCAGTTTAATCTTATCCTTAATGGAAAGATACGTCGCCCGGTCAATCACCGTGTAAGCATCTTTCTGATCGGTATATTTTAAGGTAGGAACATTGCCTTCAGATCCCTTTTCGTAAACGGAATACCAGGAACCGGCAGGTTTAATTCCCGCTTTGCCCCAAAGCTCCATTTCCGCAACATGCGTTCCGGATTTGTCACCGCGGCTGATAAACAGCGATCCGCTGTCCATAATTTTCTTTAATGCTTCTGTTGCGCTTTTTGTCCCCTTGATGGCCGCAGGATCTGCCGCCGGTCCAACGATAACAAAATCATTATACATCAGAGGAATTCTTTCGGTGCCGAAACCGTCAGCGATAAATTTTTCTTCCAGAGATTTGGCGTGAACCAGGACTAAGTCAATGGCACACTTACGGGAGATATCCAGCGCCGCTCCTGTTCCCGCGCCGACATGACGCACTCTGATTCCGGTGTCTTTTTCAAACTGATCTTCCAAAGCTCCAACAATACCGGCATCAATCGGCCCGATGGTGCTGGATAAGAAGATGAATTTGTCCCCATTGGCCGCCAACGCGGCAGACGTCCAAATCAAAATAAACAACACCACACATTTTCCAATAAATACTTTCATTTTTTAGTCTCCTTCGGTTGACTTATTTTTATTGATTCTTTCTCAAGAATGAAGAATGCGTCCGGTATCCTTGAAATCGTAATGCCCGATTTTCTCCACACGGTTTTTAAATTGGCCGGACTTAAGTGTCTCGATAAAAGTTTGAATTACCGGCTGGAAAAAAGTGTCTTTATCGAGAATCATGTCAAAACGCTCGTTGATTAACGGCTGGAATTTGAGGTCTAATATTTTCGCCACGGCGGCGGAAGCAATCCCGACATCCGCTTCGCCGGATAAAAGTGAAAGTCCGACTTCAAAATGCGTATAGACTTCATTATGATAACCTTCAATACTTTCCCCGGAAATACCTCTTTCCTCCAATTCACGATCCGTCAGAATTCTTATTCCCGAGCCCTTCTGCCGGTTGATAAAACGAAACTTGCTACCGGTGAGACTTTCCCAGCCTTTAAATATATTGGCCTTGGATTTTACGACCAGAAATCCTACCTGACGGTAAAACATATTTACAACAACAGGATGATTATCCGGACAATACTGTTTTAAATAAGGTATGTTGTAATCGCCTGTTTCAGGATCAAGAAGATGAGCAAAAGCAATATCCGTCAGACCGGTATTGAGCGCTTCCAAGCCCCCGATACTGCCTGTATTGGCGGAAAAAATATGAAAATCGGAATGATTTTTTCTGACGGCCGTCAAGAGCATATCCAGCACCGGATCATTGCTGCCGGCCGCCAGGAGCGCGCCTTCGATCTGATGGACTCTTCTTCTGGCCTGCGTAAGGGAATCCTGCGCGCTGTTTTGTATCCATTCGTCAATCAGTTTAACGGGGAAAACCCATTTACCAGTCACCCGGGTACACGGAATTTTTCCGGCCTTGATCAGCAGATAAACCTGCTTTTCGTGAATATCCAGATATCTGGCGACTTCTTTGGTATTCATCAATTCGCTGGACATATTTCCCCTCCCATTAAAATAATCGTTTATGCATAAACAATATAACGCAAGATTTCAAGAAAATTTTCTTAAATTATGACGAATTATTACCAATTGTTCTAATTTTAAACCTGTTATAATTATATTGACCTTATTTTACAATTTGGGTATTAATTTAAAATTAATTTATGAATAGAATATTTATACCCCTCTGTGAGACTAATGCAAAATTTGGAAAAGGAGATTCAGAAAAATGAGTACAGAGATAAAAGCTCCGATGACCGGTAAAATCGTCAGTATTGTCGTTAATCAGGGCGACAAGGTTAGTGCTGATGACGAAGTGATCATCATGGACGCCATGAAAATGGAAATTCCCGTCTATGCGCCCGTTGATGGCACGGTTAGTGATATCAAGGTCAAGGAAGGCGATTCAGTAAAGACAGATCAAGTTCTGATGACCCTTGATTAAAGACAGTTGCTTCCTTGGCGGCAGAGGAATTAAGTTTCCGCCTATCTTCCTGTTGCGGCCATGATTTCCTTGACATCAAAATCGAGTTTCTTATAAATCAATCAAGGAATATCTTATCCATTCAAGGATTGACATATGAAAGGGTTGTTTGCGCGAAAACCGCTCCGGCTGATCATGCAGGAGCCTGAGGTAGAGCAACATCAGTTGAAACGGGTCATCGGCCCCATGGGACTGATGAGTCTGGGAATAGGCGTTATTATCGGCGCGGGGATTTTTGTGTTGTCCGGACAGGCTGCGGCAACTTACGCCGGACCGGCCATTGTGCTTTCTTTTATCATTTCGGCAACAGGCTGCGGGCTGGCGGGCCTCTGTTACGCGGAGTTCGCCTCCATGATTCCGATCTCCGGCAGCGCTTATACCTACGCTTACGCCACACTGGGAGAATTTCTGGCGTGGATCATCGGCTGGGATCTTGTCCTTGAATACCTTTTCGGCGCATCAACGGTCGCGGTGGGCTGGTCAGGCTACGTGGTCAGCTTTCTGAAGGATTTTAACATTATCATACCGGCGGCGCTCTGTAACGCGCCCCTATCCTATTCCATAACGGATGGTTGGAACACAACCGGCGCGCTTCTTAATTGTCCGGCCATTTTTATCGTCGGACTCATGACCACCCTGCTCGTCATCGGCATCCGCGAGTCAACGGGGCTTAACAATATTATTGTTATCATCAAGCTGGCTGTCATCATTCTCTTCATCGGCGTCGGCGTGTTTTTTATCAAGTTTGCCAACTGGTCGCCCTTTTTACCGGCGAATACGGGCGATTTCGGATCATTCGGCTGGAGCGGCGTGATACGCGGCGCGGGCGTCATCTTTTTCGCCTACATCGGTTTTGACGTGGTTTCCACCGCGGCGCAGGAAGCACGCAACCCGCAACGCGATATGCCGATCGGAATTTTAGGTTCGCTCGTTATCTGTACGATCATTTTTATCCTCATGACCGGCGTGCTTACCGGCATCATGAAATATACGAATCTGGCCGTTCCCGATCCCATTGCCGTTGCCGTTAATGCCGCGGGACCGGGGATTGCGTGGCTCAGGCCTTTTATCAAGATCGGCGCCATTGCGGGACTTAGCTCCGTGGTGCTGGTGCTGCTCATGGCTCAGCCGCGCGTATTTTTTTCCATGGCACGCGACGGGTTGCTGCCGGCAGGCTTTGCCCGCGTGCATCCGCGTTTCAAGACACCTTACATCCCGACGATTCTCACCGGGTGCGTCGCGGCAATTGTGTCCGGCCTCTTTCCCATCAACATTCTCGGTGAACTGGTTTCCATAGGGACGCTGCTGGCATTTTTCATCGTTTGCCTCGGTGTGCTCGTGCTGCGATACCGCCACCCGGAAATCCCGCGCGTGTTCCGCACGCCCTGGGTTCCGTTTGTCCCCATCGCCGGCGCCCTGGTGACCCTGCTCCAGATGGTGTTTTTACCGTTGGACACGTGGATACGCCTGATTGTCTGGATGGCCATTGGCTTTATCATTTACTTTTTCTACAGCCGGAAACACAGCAGGCTGAGAATTTTATCGCCCCAGGAGTAAAAAAATACCTAAGGAGACACGCATGAAACTGGAAAAAGACCTGTACTCAATTGACAAAAAACTGCTGGTAAAAGCCGGAGATATCATCAATACAAAAACGCTGAAGAACATAGCCGGTTTGTCTGATAAAATCCGCTACGTCCCGATAAAAGGCACCTGGCTGATCAAGGATTTGATCCGGACATTCAAAGATAAACGGTATGAAAATATTCTCTACCCGCCGGAAATTAATCAGAAGATCATCCGGTATATAAGCCATATAAAAATGCCGGAGAAGATATTATCCGAACTCGCTTATATGAAAAAGCTGACGCCCTATACGTATCACCATATTATGGTCATTGCCGTTCTTTCAGGCAAAATATCTTTTGACCACTCACTGAAAAATAAATATGAACCGGGTATCGCCATGCTGCTCAGCCTCTTCCATGATATCGGTAAATCGCGCATTCCTTTGAGCATCCTGGATAAACGCACACCCATTACCGTATACGAACGCCACATACTAAGCACGCATCCGCTGATCGGTTATGTTCTTTTACATTACTATTTCGGCAAGGATCATAAAAAATATAATTTTTCCTCTTATCAGCATCATGAAAGGCTTGACGGTTCCGGTTATCCGCTGGGGATAAAAACACTCAATAAATATTCGCAGTTGATCGGAGTTGTGGATACCCTGGATGCGCTGATATCGGAGCGGCCGTATCGAAGCAAACCTTTTACGCTCAGGGCCGCTATCGACCTCCTGCTCGATGAGGCGGATAAAGGCAAATTCAATAAGAGTCTCGTCCGCACGCTTATTATATATTCCCGCAGAGAAAGTCCCGGCGCTAAAATCAAAATCGCTGAAAAGGGGCGCGACAAAGCTCCCAGCGGCAATTCCTACGGTAAGACTGCGTCATCTTAAAGCGCCGTATCATGGGCCGGCAAGATCCGGTTCGCCGCAGTGCCGCAGAATATGCTCTCGTGCGGCATCGCGAAGTTTTATAGCGGTTGCCCATGCATCCGGCGCAGCGGGATCTTGCACGAGATGAGGATCAACGGGTTTTCCAATCGTTACGGCAATGGAGCCGCGCCGTGGAAACAGGCTGACGTCGCGCAGCATGGACCGTGTGCCGCGAATGGCAACGGGAACGACCGGGACATCCGCCTCAACCGCCGCCTCAAATGCCCCCATATGAAAAGGACGAAGCCCCGGAATGCGGGTAAAAGTGCCTTCCGCAAAAAAGAGCAGGGTACGGCCCTGGCGTGCCGTTGCGGCAATGCGGCGGGCATCTTCAACACCTTTTTGTTTGTCGAACCGTTCCGCAAATTCCGCCTGAATCCGTTTCAGAAAAACCCGGGCGAAAAAACTTCTGCGCAGTTCGGCCTTGGCCACAAAGCTGAATGCCGGCGGCAACGAGGCAATCACGACAAGGTTGTCCAGATAACTGGCATGATTTGAAACCAATACGCAGGGGCTTTTGCCGGAGAGATTTTCCGCTCCCTGCACGTTAAGCGGCGTGAATGAAGCACTGTCCAGAAAACGTGTCAATCTCCTCACGACAGTCCATCGCCAGTCGAATTTCGGGAGCAGCATAACCGCCAGCCAGGCCACCGGTGCTATGATACAAATCAGCATCCAGCAATAGACGGCGAAAATTACACTTTGCATGCCATGCCACATGCGTCTCAGTTCCGGCAGAATTCCGAATGCCGCAATTCGCACTATTTGCCACCATGCCGCCTTATAGCCCTTGCCGATCCGGCCGCTCTCATACAAAGTGCGGTTGCCGGCCCGGCGGATCTTTCCGCTGGAGGTCTTCAGGACAGTTCCCGGAGGCGCCAGAACGACTTCATCCGCCGCGGTACCCACCAAATCCATAGCCAGGATGTTGATTTCCTCCCGCAGGGAATTTAATTTTTCCGGATTCTCCTCCCTTGTTTCCGCCAGGACGACCAGTTTTTCCGTCTGGTTGGCAGTATCCTTTGTCGCAAACACAACGACATTCCCTTTCCGGATACCCGCAACCTTGCCTACGGCTTCTTCCAGTTCCTGGGGATAAATGTTTCGTCCCGCGCGGATGATAATATCTTTTTTGCGTCCTGTGATAAATATATCACCGCCCGCGATATAAGCCATATCACCGGAATCCAGCCAATCACCGACAAAAAGCTGCTTTGTATCTTCAGCGTTGTGATAATAACCGGCTGTTGCCGAGGGTCCCCGGAAATGGAGTTCTCCTTCATACCGCTCCGGTAATTCCCTATTGGCGTTATCGACAATACGCACTTCATGGCCAGGCAACGGACGGCCGCAGGCGACAAAACGCAGGACCTGATCGTCGGCTTCATTCGATGGAATGGCATGGCCGGTATTGACAAAAAAATCCCGATTAATTCTGTCAATCAACGGACCGCGATCAAGAGGCGGAAAGGCAAGCCCGACTGAACATTCCGCAAGTCCGTATACCGGCATCAGTGTTTCGCGCTTAAAGCCATACCGGCTGAATTCCCGGCAGAAATTCTCTACGGTGTCGGGACTTACCGGCTCGGCGCCATTGCACGCAATTCTCCAGGAAGACAGATCAAGTCCCTGAAGATCACTATCCGTCAATCTTTTCAGACATAATTCATAGGCAAAATTAGGAGCCGCCGAGATGGTGCCGCGATAGCGATGAATGGCCCACAACCAGCGCTGCGGGCGGGAGATAAAGCTGAGCGGTGACATAACAACCAGCAGGGCGGCATAATAGAGACTGGAAAGCCATGTTCCGATCAAACCCATATCATGATAGAGCGGCAGCCAGCTGATGATAATATCCGTGGATTTCACCTGCACCACTTCACCCAACGCGCGGATGTTGGCCAGCAGATTGGCATGGGTGAGCATTACCCCTTTGGGATTCCCGGTGCTGCCGGACGTATATTGGAGAAAGGCGATATCATTCATGGAGGGATTGAATTTTTTATACACCGCCCCGTCTGCTGTTAATTCCTCAACAGTCGCCAGCGTGTGCATACTTTCCACCTGGGCCTTGAGCGCCTGGGCAAAGCGCTTGGCCTCCGGAATGATGACCATGATCTTTGCGCCGCAGTTCCGGAGAATGGTGCTGTGCCGCCGCAAATGATCCTCAAGCTGGTTCATCCTAAACGGCGGGTAGATGGGTACGGGAATGCCGCCCGCAAGTAAAATACCCAAAAAAGTAAAAAAGTAATCCCGGCCGGTGGGCAGCATAATAGAAACAGGATCTCCCGGCAATAATCCTTTGTCCTGAAGGCCGGCGGCTATGGCCTGCGCCCCTTCGCCTAACTGTCGGTATGTCAGGATCTCTCCATCGCCTTCATCGCTGTATAATTGAATGTGGGGTCTGTCCGGATGAGCCTCCAGATGCCAGTACAGGGCATCGGCCAGTGTCTTTGCGTTTCGGGGCAAGTCACGCGCTTCACCCATTTCCGCCGCCTTGTTTTTCATGGCGGCAACGGACGCCGAGGAAGGACCTGCATTGATAATCACCTGCAACAGAGCGCGGGGTGTTTCTGCGTCGATAAATACCTTTTCCGGAAGAATGACACCGAAACTTCTTTCAATGCGTGAAAGAAGTTCCACCAGCGCCAGACTGTCCATCCCCAGGTCCCGTGATAATGAACTGTCCGGCAAGACCTGCCGGGTTTTCAGCCAGGATGGATGAAGCTCATCAACAAGCTCTTTAATAATTTTGAGCAAAATATCCATGGCCCCGCCGGCGTCAATGTTTGTTTGATGAGTGTTCATGGACTCTCCTTTTCCCATTATGCGGACTGTCTATTCCTGTTTACTCTCCCGCGTGTTCACGCGCGGACAGCTTGCCCCGTTCTTCATTGACGAATAATACGATAACGAATGAGACTAAGAAAAAAACCAAACATATCAGGATTGCCTTTTGCAGGCCGAAAAGCGTCTGCAGCAATCCCAATCCCATGAGTCCGGCAATAGAAGAAAGACGGCCGGTAAAACTCCATAGACCGAAAAACTCACCGGCCTTTGTATCCGGCGAGAAGAGGCCAACCATGGCGCGGCACGCCGACTGGGTTGATCCCAGGCCCAGTCCGGCTATAAAACCGATAACAAGGAAAACATGCGCCTCTTTAAGGGAAATGCTGATCAGGCTGTTGACAAAAGCTGTAACGGAACGGACACTGTAAATCAGGCTTATGGCAATGATCCAAAGCACAAGTGTTACGATAAATGTCTGCTTTGCCTTCCATTTGTCCTGAAGGATACCAAAAAGTAATGCGCCTGCGGCTGCCGTAAACTGCGTTATGACAAACATGAACATCTGAATCGCGCCCGACCATTTTATAACCTGGTCTCCATAAATAAATGCGAAAGCGATGACAATGGAAAGACCGGCATACGCGAAAAAGAATGACGCCAGAAGAATCATCAAATCTTTGTAATCCCGAATTTCCAGAAATGTATTTTTTAATCTTTTCAACCCTACCGTTATATAATTTTCATTTCGGGGAAGTGTTCTGGGAATCGTCCGCTCTTTTACCCACAAAAACGTCGGAATAGCGGCTATCAGGAAAAATAAGCCTGTAACCGGTCCCACCAGGCGCAGGTTGGAAAAATTTTCCATAGTGTAGACACCCGCATGCAAGCCGAACATGACGATTGCCGTGGATATCAGGCCGCCGAAGTAACCCAGGCCCCAGGCATAGCCTGAAATCTTACCCAGTTCATCAGGCGGTCCAAGATCCGGGAGAAAGCTGGATACAAAAGATTCGCTGTAGGAAAAACCGGCATTAGACAAAATAACAAGCAGCATTCCCAACAGGATATCTCCCGGGCCGACAAAATAAAGAGCTGCGGTAGCGATAACAGTGAGAAGGTAACTTCCAAAGAGAAATTTCTTTTTTAATCCGGTGTAATCCATGATCGCTCCGAAGAGCGGGGCTGAAAGAAGGACGATCAGATAGCTGATGGACAGCGAGACACTCCAGAGGAGATTCCCCAGACGATATTCCGGCCCGTCGCCGACAATGATCCTGGGGAAAATGATACAAAAAACAACCGTGATGATGACAGTCGTATAGGATGAATTTGCAAAATCAAACATCGCCCAGCCAAAAAGTTCTCTGCCCGAAGCCCTTTTGATTTCCGCCATAGATCAACCCGTACTTCTTTTATTTCTGTTTATCCTTTTTCATCAATTCCTGATATTCCCTGGTCACCTCGTAAGCCGCATAATCAAACAGCAAGATGGTACGGTTCAGGGTGTCCATAGCTTCCTGCTGAGCAATCCCGGAGCTGAAGATCAATTGAAACTCCGCATAGAGCCAGATATGCCGTCTCATCAATATCAGCGCATAAATAGCCTCTTTTGCGGGAATGCCCATGGCGTAACTTTCCGCGGTATAACTTTTGAAATATTTCTGGACATCGTCGGTAAGTTTTTCATCAAGAAACATCTTACTGAAACTCTGATAAAACCGGACGCACTGAAAAATTATTTTCTGTTCATTCAGATTTTTATACGCCGGTGTTTTGGCGTTGCTCTGAACATCCCTGGCCCATCTTGCCGCGATCTTTTCCGCGTGTTTTTCCGCCAGTTCCAAATATTTAATGGCGTATGTTTTCATGATGAACCTCCTTTCCCTTCTGAACGGACCGCATTCAACTTTATTTCTTATCGAATCAACCGGCTATAAACGCTGCCGGATGAGCTTCTTCACGAAGATCTCTTCGCGCTCCATCTCCTCAATCCTGTCCGTGATATATTTTTTTGCTTCCTCGCGTTGAGGAATGAATATCTTCTCCAGGGCATTGACCCGCCGCTGTACCTTCTTTAACTCGCGCGAAAGCATGATAATGGACTGGGTCATGGTTGCGTACCGGGCAAGGATCGGAAGAGTCTTTCGGGCCTGATCCCGGGCTTCATCATAAGCGGCGGATGTTTGCGGCAGGGCAAAAGCAGGATGGGGATTCTTGAGATTCAGGCGGATGACCGGCAGCTTTAATCCCATAAGTTTGGTAAAATCCATATGGAGGAAATAACTCCTTGTTTCCGTGCAACTCTGTAAAGTGACGGCATCAGAGCCCATATCAACAGCCGCGTTTCGATAGGTTCCATACAGTTTATTCAAAACGGTCTGAAAATCGGTCTCAATCCCGCGGATTTCGCCGACCTTCCTTACAATCTCCATTGCCAGAATTTCGCGTTTCTGGTTGAGCAGGTCGTAACCCTCATAGGCGAAAGACAGGTCTTCCTTGAGTTTCCGCAGCGATGATTTTGTAGGGGGCAGTTCTATCTTCGGCATTATTTATCCTCCTCCTTCTGCGGCATATAATATCTTTGGATATCTTCCCGGGCAATGCGATACAATTCATCGCGGGGCAGCAGGGAGAGCATTCGCCAGCCGATATCGAGTGTCTGTTCGATTGAACGGTTCTCCTCATAAGCCTGACTTAAATAAACCTCTTCAAATGCCGTTCCGAACTTCAGATAGATTTTATCGAGCCCGGACAGTTCTTCTTCTCCGACGATTGCCGCCAGCGCCCTAATACGCTTGACTTTCGCGTAAGAAGCAAATAGTTGAGCGGCAACCTGGCCATGATCCTTACGCGTACGTCCCTCTCCTATCCCATCCTTCATCAATCTGGAAAGAGAGGGCAGTCCGGCAATGGGCGGATAGATGCCCTTGTTAAAAAGATCCCGCTCCAGCACGATCTGGCCTTCGGTGATATAACCGGTCAGGTCCGGCACCGGATGGGAAATGTCGTCACTCGGCATGGTGAGTATCGGCACCTGCGTTATGGAGCCCTTTCCTCCTTTTAGCCGTCCGGCTCGTTCATAAACGGACGCCAGATCGCTGTAGAGATAACCCGGATAACCTTTACGGGAAGGAATCTCGCCGCGCGAACTGGAAAGTTCCCGAAGAGCCTCGCAGTAATTGGTCATATCCGTCAGGATCACGAGAACGTGCATATTCTCCTCGAAAGCCAGGTATTCGGCCAGCGTCAGCGCCGACCGCGGTGTGACAAGGCGTTCGATGGATGGCGAATCGGCAAGACTCAAGAATATTGCGGAATGGGTGAGAACGCCCGACTCTTCAAGGGAATCGATAAAAAACCTGGCCACATCGAATTTCACGCCCATGGCGGCAAAGATAACCGTGAACTCTTCCCCGGCGGACAGAATTTTTGCCTGCCGTGCTATCTGGGCGGCAATGCGGTTGTGCGGCATGCCGCTGCCCGAAAATATCGGGAGCTTCTGACCACGGATCAGGGTGTTCATCCCGTCGATCGCGGATATTCCCGTCTGGATGAAATCCCGGGGATATTCGCGGCTCCAGGGATTGATCGGCAGACCGTTCACATTCATCATTTTATCTGTGATGACCTGAGGAGCGCCGTCAATCGGTCTTCCCAGGCCGTCGAATACCCTGCCCAGCATTTCACGATCCACGGGGATCTCGAGGGCCCTTCCCACAAAGGTGACCCTGGTTCCCTGCACGGAAAGCCCGCTTGTGCCTTCGAACACCTGAACAACAGCTCTTTGTTCATCCACCTCCAGCGTCTGGCCGATACGTAAAACACCTGAGGCATCACGAATCTCCACGATGTCGCCGTAACCGACTCCATTAATTCCATCAACGAAAATCAAGGGACCGGAAATTCCTGAAAGATTCGTGTACTCAATTTCTGCCGGCATGTTACACTCCTCAAGATGGCGGTTTCAGCGCTGAGAGTCCCTGCTCCAACCTCAGCACATACTCGTCGATTTTTGCGAGGTCCTGATTGGGAATTTCGGATTTAAGCCGCACAATTTCCGAAACCACGGTCAGCGCGGCAATGTCCTTGACGGACACGCCGGCATGCACCCGTTCCAGGCCTTTCTTATAAAGCGTCAGAAGGCTCTTCAGAAGTTTGATCTGCTTTTCCGGACTGCAGAATTTGTCCTGCGGATCAAAAGAATTCTGCTGCAGGAAGGCGTTCTTGATCATTTCGGCGCAGAAAAGTATATACTGCTCGGAAGGCGGCAAGGCGTCGGAGCCGACAAGTTTCACCACCTGCTCGAGGCGATGATCTTCCAACAGAATATTCATGACTTCATTTCTTGTCGCCAGCCACTCCGCATCGAGATTTTTCCACCAATCTTCAATATCGATGAGATATTCCGTATAGCTGTCGATCCAGCTGATGGAGGGATAGTGCCTGGCGTCAGCCAGCGTTTTATCCAGCGCCCAGAAACATCTGACAAACCGCGATGTATGCTGCGTGACGGGTTCCGAAAAATCACCACCGGGCGGGGAGACCGCTCCGACAATGGTGATGTCGCCGTCTGCGCCCGAAAGTGTTTCGACAAGACCCGCCCTCTCATAGAATTCGGCAAGCCTTGTTCCCAGGTAAGGCGGGAATCCCTCCTCGGCCGGCATGTCGCCCAGACGGCTGGAGAGCTCCCTTAAAGCTTCCGCCCAGCGTGACGTGGAATCGGCCATGACCGCCACGCTGTATCCCATATCGCGGTAATATTCCGCGATGGTCACACCGGTGTAGATGCTGACCTCACGGGCGGGAACCGGCATATTGGATGTATTGGCGATCATGACGGTGCGCTCGATCAAAGGCCTGCCGTTTCTTTCATCAATGAGTTTCGGAAAGTCCGTAAGAACATCCGTCATCTCATTGCCCCGTTCTCCGCAGCCGATGTAAACAATAATATCCGCGTTACACCACTTCGCCAGGGCATGCTGTGTCATGGTCTTTCCCGTGCCAAACCCTCCGGGAATAGCCGCCGTCCCCCCACGGGCAATGGGAAAAAACGTGTCGATGACTCTCTGCCCAGTGATCAGGGGCACGAAAGGTTTCTTTCTGTTTTTATTGGGCCGCGGCTTGCGCACCGGCCAATACACGGCAAGTTTCCCCTTAAACGCACCTGATGCCGTGTCCACAACAAAGATAGTCTCCTCAATGGTGTAGGCTCCGGCATCGGCAATCCGGGTTAATCTTCCGGAAACTCCCGGGGGGACAAGCACCCGGTGCAAAACCAGCGGGCTTTCCTGAACCTCACCGACAATACTTCCTTCCTTCACTTCCGTTCCGGATGAAACAAGCGGCTTAAAATCCCACCTCTTTGCCGTGTCAAGGGGGGATAGTTTTATTCCCTTCCTGATGTAACTTCCGCACACCTCGGAAATGCCGACCAGGGGGCGCTGAATACCATCATAAATATTGGCAATAAGCCCCGGCCCCAGCAGAACGGAAAGCGGACGGCCATAGGAAATTACCTCGTCGCCCGGTTTCAGACCCGTGTTGTCCTCGTACACCTGAATGATGGTAATCTCCCCGGCAAGCCTGATCACTTCGCCGATAAGCCGGTCGGGGCCCACTTCGGCGATATCGAACATTCCGATTCCCTTAAGCCCCACGGCCTTGACAATAGGACCATTTACCGCAATCACACTTCCTGTCAATAGCTCGTCCACATGGACTCCTTAAGATTCAATCACGGGGAAATTCTTTTCTTTCCCATCCGGGGAATTATCCGTCAGAATCTTCATGACCTTCTGACGGACCAGAAGAGATTTTCTAAAGTAGATTCTTTCTATCGTATTATTGAAGAGACGCCCCCCCTTTTCATCCCAAACGAGGCATCCACCCCAATGAATGCTTTGATCTCCCTTAATGATCAGCTCCTGCTGGTTTTCGGTCGTTGCGATTGCCGTCAGGATTTCCTTCTCCAAATAGAGGTCATCCGGCTTGAGTCTCACTTCGACACCGGCCGGAATTCGTTTTACAATACCCATCAACGCATCCATCAGAAATTGTTTGTAATCAGGATTATCCCGTATCCCTTTGGCAACCTCATCGACAAGGCTATTGATAAACAGCTCCACGCTCCGGAGTTTGAGCTTCCGGCGCTCAAGCCTTGCCCTGTTCTCCATTTTGGCAAGTTCCTGCTGGAGGCGCGCTTCTGTATCGGCTTCGGCCTGCCTCCTGAAACGATCTGTCTCCGCGGCATAAATATCGTCCATCCGCCTGATCTCGAGAGCCTCTTTTTCCCTGATGGCGGCAATCGCGCGCGCGGATTCTTCCCGAATAGAATTTTCCAATGTTGTTTCTTCCACGACCTATCCTTACAAAGAGATGCCCAGGGCCTCGGCAACATAACTCATTGCCGATCTGCGGAAACCTTCCGGATCGTCAATGCCGGGTATTTCGATGACCACCGGGCTTTGCATATTGAGGTTGATCTCTCTGATGCGAGCCTGAAGATCATCGGCCAGAGCATTTGTCATCAATACGATACCCGCATCCTTCTTCCGGATAATTTCTTCGAGCTTCGCTGATGCATTGTTTTGATCGGAAACCACACCTTCCACCCCTGCCAGGCGAAACGTGCTTACCGTATGCATGTCTCCGATGATATAAATTTTTTCCATGTCACAATTAATATGTTTCTAAAATTTATAAAAAAATAACAATTGTCGAACGACCTTGTAAAATGGCCGCAGGCGAGACGCGCGAATCATGAGGAATGAGGCGTACTAAGTGTACGCCGCAGTGACGAACGATGAAGCGCAACGAAGCATCCGGCCTTTTTAAAAGGTCGTCACAATTTATTCAGTATCATAATGGCGATTATCAGGCCGTAAATGGCAATACCTTCAGCCAGGCCCAGGAACACCAGGGTCCTTCCCATGAGCTCCGGTTTTTCACTGACGGCGCCGATCGCCGACGAGCCTATTTTGGCCACCGCGTAGCCACTGGCCAGACAGGCAAATCCTACGGCTACCCCCGCGCCGATGTAGGCCAGACCGGTCGAGTCCTTAAAAGCCCCGGCTGGCGATCCTTCGGCCGCCCATACCACGGCCGGCAGAAGCAACCAGGCAGCACACAGCCTTATGGTCCCGATTAAAAACGCTGACAGTTTATCCCTACTCATATGACACCTCCTTTAAAGTGAACGGGCTAAACACAACCCCATCCCCTTTGAAAAACTTGCTGAAAAACTCGTAGTATTCAAGACGCATGGATTGAATGCCGCAAATCAGGCCCTCAAAACCAATGATGAAGATATTCCCGATAACAATGATCATTAGGGCGCCCGCCGATTTCATGGAAGGATCAGCCATACCCGCGAGCGTGTAGGTGACAATGCTCAATCCCGCATGTGAAAGCGCGAAAGCGCCCACACGAATGAAAGAAATTGTATTGGCAAAGAGACCCAGGGCGATTTCTACAATATCCATGACGGTTTCGATGATATATTCCGAGATATTGTTCGGTTTTGCTTTTTGAAAAAACACGGCGCCAAGCACCCCCCGCAAAGAAAACAGAATCAGGGGCAAAAAGATAAAAATACTTACAGCCCATAATTCGGGGTGACGACCGGTCCTTTGGAAATTTAAAACAAATACAATGATAGCGGCGTAGAGGATCAGGACGGCCAGTCCCCGCTTCTCCAGAAGGGCTTCGGCATAATCAGAATTAAGCAAACTGTTGATGATGTTGAGGCAAAAACCTATGGTGATGAAAATCACTCCCATCATAATGGTCATGAAAAAGAGTTTCATGATATCTCCGGTGGGATGGAACCAGAGTGCGGGAAGCAGATGCTCACTGGAAAAAAAACTGCCGTAAAGCAGGCCGCAGACGGCCGCAGAACAGCCGCAGGCCAGAAGAATTCCTCCCGCCTGCACAAGTTCTTCCCGGATCTTCTTTTGTCCGAATCTTCTCAAAATCAGGCCGCACAGGATAAGGACCAGTCCCTGACCGAGATCGCCGAACATGAAGCCGAACATGAGAACAAAAGTAATGGCGGCAAGCGGCGTGGGATCAAGCTCGCTGTTGGACGGCATGCCCATCGTTTTCACCAGCAGTTCGAAAGGTTTGAACAGGCGTATGTTCATCAGGCGAACCGGGGCGTCTGGTTCCTTGCGCACGGATACGATAAACTTGCCGCCGCAAACGGTCCGCATCATTTCAACCAGCTTCGCTCTTTCCCTTGCATCCATCCACCCCGTAATGAAAATCGTCCGTGATGAAAATACGGACATATGCATGGCTTTGAGCATCTCCTCGTAGGCTGTATATTCACTGTTCATCTTTCTCAGTGCCTGCCCTTTTTCATCCTTCAGACGGTGGATATATTCATCCAGTATTCCGCCGCGGCGGTTGAGGGTGTCATCTCGTTTTTTCAGATTTTCAGCTCTAAGTTGACTGACTTCTCGAGATTTGTCGGCAAATCCGTTTTCTTTCAGAAACCCGAGCATATCGGCGGCAAAGGCAGGTAGCGCCATGCCGAACACAAAGTTGCCCGTTTTGGCAATCATAAACTGTGCGGATGAAGGAACGGCAAATCCGGTATTTTCCACCGTGCCGAAAACGATCTGAAGAATCCTTGCCTTTTGAAGGATCGCTGCATCAATGCCCATTGCCTCCAGCGCTTCGGCATATTGGATATTACGGGCCAGAATGTCCCGGGTCTCGCGAATCTTTGTCTGAAGCCTTACCGCACGCTCCAGTTTTCTTTTCACGCCGGAAACAAACGCTTCATCTTCATGAGCATGGACCAGGTTTACCGATGAACCGGTCTTATCAGGCTCAAGATGCAAAGTATTCAGGACATAAGCGCTTGCCGAAATGATCTCCCGGGTCAACGATTCTTCCTCCTGAAGTCCGGTATCCATCACGGAATCTTTTTCCTGAAAACGGGCCAGATGGATGAGCCCCGCCTTGCCCAGGGCAAGATATACTTCATGGTAGAATGCTTTTTCGAAAGCAATTGTAATTTTCCGGATATCCGATTTAACAAACATCCCCGCCCTCACATTCCGCAGATCATTCTTTTTTGGATCGCTTCGGCAGACATTCCAAAGCGCTTACCGTCGATAATACGAAAGAGGTTCCGGATCTGGTAAAAGAGAAGCCAAAGATAGCAGACAACACAATAGATGGAGTGGAAATCCCTGTGAAACATGGAAGAAATCCAGGCATAATAATTCTGTTCCAGATAATGTTCGACATCCGCGACGGACGGTTCCTGCCCGGTGTCTTTTCTTATTTTTTCAAGATCCCTGTCCAGCGTCTCTTTTTCCAGGCTTACCCGATACCATACCCTGCTCCCGTAAAGCTTATGAAATTTGTCCATGTAAAGCCTGATTTTTTCGTCATGGATCTGGTAATGCACCCTGAGCCTGTATGACCAGATCAGCGTCATCACCGCCAGCCGCTTAAGCATCATTTCCCGGAATTCTAGTGCCGCCGAACCGAAAAGTAATTCTGAGGAATGATAGAAGTTTCTGGCGGTGCAAACATCGACGTGAACGGCCAGCTGCCGGTAACTGGAAATGGTTTTGAAATCATCATCCAGATACATATAGGCTAAAAGCCATTTTATTTCATCCAGGGACAGCTTTTCCGAAAGCAACTTCTTATCCAGCGTAGAGAAAGGGCTGATATCATACCACTGCGTAAGAACCTGATTTCCCGCCGCCTTGTTAATCAGAATCTTGGCGTTATACGCTTCATACTGACGGAGATCCGCGATAAAAAAAGGAGTATAATTTTCATAGGCCCTGGCCAGATTGATGATCGGGGAGATCTGCTGTCTGAAGAGAGTTTCTTTTGCCTCCGCCGGATCCCGAATGACGGATATATTGCCGGGCATATTCTCGGGCTCCCTGATCATCAAGGCATAGTCGTTAAGCGAATACAGACGGCTTTTCATGGCGTAAATACGCGTATGGAGATTAGGTATATCGGCATAATTTCGCATGGCGTTCTAGACCTCAAACAAAATGGA
The DNA here is from genome assembly GCA_002840555.1 of Deltaproteobacteria bacterium HGW-Deltaproteobacteria-13. Taxonomy (GTDB): domain Bacteria; phylum Desulfobacterota; class Syntrophia; order Syntrophales; family Smithellaceae; genus Smithella. The sequence continues at coordinate 4,667 of PHBJ01000009.1, read as the reverse complement.
AATCATATCCTTTTTGATTGATTCGTTGCGCGCCGAGTCTTGAAAGAGATTTTCATTATCTCTTTGCAATGCCTCGGAGACAGAGGCAATTTGCTTTTTTGCTTCTTCAATGGTGTTTGTCAGTCTGGTATTTTCCGCGGCGATGATTCGGGCGCGTTCCTTAGCCTTTTTTTCCTCAAGCAGGCGTTGGTGAGCTTCAATATTTTTTCCGTAATCAAGCTGTGCTTCTTCGACGGCAGCGGAGCACTGCTTTTCAATCTCAACGATTCGGGTGATCAAATCATCCATACCTGCCACCCTTGCCTGACTGATTATTGAAAGTTTCTTTCCGTAGGTTTGAAAACGTTTGGAGGCAAGACGTCAAGACTGCGTTTGCCCAAGCACTTTTCTGATAAAAAAATCATTTTCTTTAGTTATATTATAAGAATTGCGGCCCCTTATGTCAATGGAATATTGTCCGTAAAATGTTGTACCGGCGTATAACAAAGACCTGAATGAATTTCCTAATGCCCCAGAATGACCTCTCCCGTATCTGTGATCAGCTTTTCCGGCAATTGAAAAATACGCCGGAATATATCCAGGGTGCCCTTGCCTATTGACTTCGCATTCACAGGGGTCACATTCGGATTATCCCATGTTCCATCTACCTTAAAATGAACCGTTATTAATTTACCCCTCTCGTCAGTGATAAGCCATCCCGCAATGGGAATTTTCGCCGCAATGAGATCCAGAGATTGCAGGGGATGAACACCCGCGATTAAATCAAGTTTCTTTTTGAGAAAATCAATTTTACCCGACCCCGAAATCTGTATGGAATCACTGTCAATAAAGAAATCTTCCGACGATAAAATGCCGTTTTGAACCGATATATCGGAAGTGATCGTTTTATAGGGCATCCCTTCCGTTGTCACATCCGGCAGGTGGAGCTTCGCCAATTGCAGAACATTGAGAAGAGAGAATATCTTGGAAAGGACGGAAAACTTTTTCAGAACTCCCTTTTCAGCCTGAACCTTAAATGTCCCCGCCACTGTCTTCTTGAAATCTTCGGTATTACGGCCGGTGGCGGACAGGTTTCCCGTAAGCGATAATTTGCCTGATACTGTGCGGTTTCCGATTTCCAGGTAACTTTGAAGCTTTTCCAGGGACACCCGGTTAATGGTGATATTTGCTTCATAATTATTCTGACCGTCAGGATGTATACTGACCTTTCCTTTCGCCTTCAATTTGCCATCAAAGAAGCCTGCTTCCAATTTTTCAACATCGAGAACTCCCCGCGTAAATTTCAATCCGGCGTTGAGATTTTTGAAATCCACATCCCTGAATTTGCCCCCATCCACCTTTAATGTCGCGTTTAACTCCATGGAGGAAGAGGTGCCGCCTTCTTTTGGGGGATTTTTAAGAGAAATTAAGCGATCGAAATCATCAGAATGAATAAAGGGAGAAGTCAGCACGACTGTGATTTTCGGCACGGCTAAATCACTGACATCACCTGATAAGTTAAAACTGGATTTTCCCAGACTGAAAGAAAGATTGTCTGCATGAATCAATTTGTCTTCAACGGCAATTTGCCCTTTTACGTTACGGAAATTTACTTCACCTTCCGGATTTTGATAACCCATATCTTTTGTTCGCAGCAAACTTGTATTAAATTGACAAACGACTCTGGGCTTGCGGAAATCATCTATCCTGAAGCTCCCCTGAATATCGCTCTCGCCAATCCGCGCTTTAAGCATGGAGGTCTCCATGGAGCTTCCCTTGAACAGGGCATTTCCCGTCAAGCCTTTCAGGGGCTTTACATCAGCCGAGGGCTTCAGTGAAACATTGGTCAGGGAAATATTCCCCCTCCATTGAATAGAAGCGGGATCTTCAAGATCACCACGACCGGCCAAAGCGAGCGAACCCGTTCCCGCCGGGTTAAACGTCCGCAGAACCGGCAGAATCGCGGCGGCGTCGCGAAAATCAAATGCCCTGGACTGCATCATAAAAGACAACGGTATCCCCCCCCCTGAATAGCGGAATATGGCCGCACCGGTCATATTCACCGGCGGCAAATCATAATTGAAAGAAGAAACATTCAGGGCATCTTGATTCAGGGTGATTTCGGCAGAAAGCTGGTTCAGTCTTCCGGATGGTTTTTCTATGATCCCTGGATAGGCGTATTTAACATTCGCCAGATTCCAGCGGGCGCTGATATGATAATTGTCCGACGGACCCTTCCCCGACAGGAACAGTGTTGAAGAGCCATTGATGCCGAGATTTCCGAATTTTTCTTTTCCTAAAAGCCACAGGACTTCATCGCGGACCGGTTGAATTTGCATGGAAGCGGTGTAGACAACAGCCCCGGGCAAGGCAAAATCGGAGATATTTCCTTCCATGGTTAAGGGTGAAAGGCCGAAACGCCCCTTCATATCTTTCAGCGAAAACTGCCTTTTTTTCAACGCCAGAGTGCCGTTGATATCATGGAAAACAGGCGCCGAACGATCCGCCTCGAAAACACCCTTGTTTACTTCCGCCCGGATGGAAAGCACGTCGGCATTTTCCTTTTTATTAAATTGGGTTATCTGGCTTAACCGCCCTTTAATCTTTCCTTCAACCAGCCGGAAATTACCGTCCTTGACGTGTGTATCAATAAAATTCCCCACATCCTCGGGAATGATTCCCCAGGGAATATAAGATCTGACTTCTCTCAGCGCGAAAATCGTGGTTGTGGCAGACGCTTTTAAAAGAGGATCTTTTTTATCCAGATCATCCATTCCGAAACTGCCCTTTGCTTCAAATTTATCAACAGACAGACGTCCGACATCCAGTTGAAGGCTCCCCGTATCGCGTTCCAAAGCATAATCTACCTGAATCATCCGCGGCTGGAGATTATCACGAAAAACCCCGGGGTAATTAATCTGGGCGTTTTTTACTTTAACGGTTCCCTTTGATGTAAAATCCGAAAATTTTCCTGAATATTTAATATCTGCATTCAGGAATCCGGCCATTTGTTCGATAGGCGTATAATTTTGCAGATACGCATTATAATGTTTTAAGTCTGTTCCTTTTAAATGGATAGATGCTTTAACTTTACTTTCATATACCGGTTTTTCGGAAGGCGCCGGACGATAGGAACCGTCGAGCGAAAGTTCCGCTTTATTCTTATCCTCGATAACAGAAGTGGTGATGTGGAAACTTGATCTCTTTGTCCAGAAAGGCGAATGAATACGGCACTGAAAATTCTCCAGCGAAGTTAAAAGACCTTCTTTCCGCGCGGCCTGATCTAAAAAAGTCACCATCCCGTTTTCAATGATGAGGTTCCGGAACTCCGGGGCATTGCTGTCTTCTTTTTTCGTCAGAAGGTCGGCGATATTTAACACACCAGAGCTGTCCCTTATTAACGAAACACGGGGCTGATTCAGAATGATCTCCCCGAAAACGAAACGATTTCTCAAAAGAGGAAAAATATTCACCCTGACTGAAGCTTTTTTAACATTCAAAAAACTTGACGAGCGATCCTTTTCCGTAATCACCACATTGGTAAATTGTAAAGTCAGCCCGTCGCGGAGGGTCAAAGAGGCATTTGCCGTTTCATAGGCAATATCACGATTCAGCTTCTGGGCCACGGTTTTAGTAATGGATTCTTTATAGCTGTCCAGCCGGGACAGCTTATCCGAAGCATAAAACCAGGCCAACGCAAAAAGCGCGATGAATGTAATAACACATATCAAAAGGACTATGATCAGGGTTCGTTTTTTCATAGTCGGTCTCCTGAGCCTTCATGAAGAGATATTTAATGCAGTTTTTTACAACAACCCTTTGCCACTGTCAATTCAAAGATTAAGAATGAGACCCTCTCTTTATTTTACTTCAAAAACTTTGAGCACAATTATACCTGTGTATCATGAAGAGATGTTCATTCTTTCGGAAATCGAAAAGCCTCTCCACACATAAAAAAAGAGGCCGGCAATTTATTTGCTGACCTCTTTTGGGGTAATACCCTTGTTATCAAAACTTATTCATTCATATCATACGACTACATAATTTCTTCATATATTTTCCACTCGTCGTCTATCTTCTTCAGCTTCAATGTTTTCTTGCCTTTATCTTTGAAGATCGAAGAGCTGTACTCTTGTGTGAATACTGCCGTGGCAATATTTTTATCCTGTGATACTCGTAGATCGTCCATACTGATATTTACATTTTTACTTTTTTTAAGCACATTGGTTTTATAGGCAATCCAGTCTTCCAGGTTCATTCCTTTCGACTTGAAACTTTTTTCATCATAATACCCGCGGTAAGTTTTTATATCGCCTGATTTCCAACTGTCCAACCATTGAGATAAACGATTCTGAACATCTTCATTGATCGATTTCTTCTCAATGGGTTTGCTGCTGACATTAGCCGGTTTACTTTCGGTTACAACCGGCACTGCGACAGGAACAACGGTCTGTATCGGAGCCACGGGTTCCTCAACTTTGGAAGCGGCAACAACTTGTTGCGGAACGACTGGTTTTTGAACTATGGGAATGACGACAGCTTCTTTCCGGGCTACAGGTTCCTCAACAGGCATAGTGACAACATTTTCTTTCTGAGCGGCATATTTCCCAACGCGGCTTTCTTCGGGCAACTGCAAGCCTAAAGTCTGAACGAGTTTTCCCATACCGCTCAAAATCCGGTACGAGTCG
>PHBJ01000008.1 GCA_002840555.1 Deltaproteobacteria bacterium HGW-Deltaproteobacteria-13 | reverse complement strand
CGACTCGTACCGGATTTTGAGCGGTATGGGAAAACTCGTTCAGACTTTAGGCTTGCAGTTGCCCGAAGAAAGCCGCGTTAAACGCTGAGAGATCCGCGCCAAAAAGCAGCAAGAGAATTTTATAAAAGAATATTTCATTTTACAATTTACGAACCATCACACTAAACGCCCTGAAATCATTCAGGGCGTTTAGTAAAAAAGCACTATCGACGCGGATGAGGTAACCCGCCGCAAGAACGCCATCCGGCTTGCCGAAAAGATTATCGCGACAGCGGAAAATTCACAGCAGATTCACAAAACAAAACCGGAGAAACGACTGTGGCAATAAAACTGTTTTTGTGTCGGCTGGTTTATCGGGGGGCGAATTGAGAAGACTCATTGGATTAATTTTTTGCGCGCTTGTGGCCGTTTGTTTCATCATTCAAACTGTTTCTCAATCGAGAGCGGCAGCAGAAGGGTCCGGGAAGGAGAACTGGCGGCTGGTGGGGGAGTCTGTCATATCCGGCGGTGACGCTTCCACAAAGATTACGGTCGTCGGCAACTCTGTACTGGTTCCGGTAACACTGGTATATCGAGGCAATCAGGCTGAAGTTCAACTTTTACTGGATACAGGCGCTTCAGTGACAATGATCAACACTGAAATTGCAGACCGGTTAGACATGCATGTGGAGTCTGCCAGAAAGACACGAGTACAGGTCGTTGGCGGCCAGTTTATTGATGCCCGCGTGGTCACGTTAAATAGTCTGACCGTTGGCCCTCATACAAAAAAAGACACTCGAATAACCGTCATTCCCCATACAGATTCGCGGGTGATGCATGATGGCCTCTTGGGCATGGATGTGTTACGCGGCTTTAAATACAAAGTTGATCTCGATAAGCAGCTCATCCTGTGGGAATAGTGTCTCACCCCTTTTGGCGGCACAACCCAAGAACTATCGTTAACTAAACAGGGGCAGTTGCCGTCAGCCGGCACTACGGATCAGGCATCTTGAAGAATCGGCCATCGGAATTTTACATGGTTCTTCCAGCGACAGAGCTTTTCTCATTTTACCCGTCCGGGCAACATTTAAATGACAATAATCAAATATCATAGAATTATAACTTAACGTGTGGTAAATGTTCCGGGAAGAGATCATTGTTTTTTTATCGGTCACTGAACCGGTTGTTCAAGCGCCACGATAAGAGCAAAACAACGTCTTCAGAGAGGAGGATTTATTCATGCGGAAACCGGCTGATTCAAGAAAGGTTCTTATCCTGGCGGCCACACTGCTTTTATTGGGAATCGTCATGTTGATTGTGCAGGGTTGCGCAAGAATCCCCTTGCAATACGTGCCGGGCGCTGTCAGCAAGGTTTCGGGAAACGTATCTGTATCCGACTTCAAGTACCTTCCCGCGGAAGCAGGGAAAGTAAAACCTTTTCAGATCAGCAATACAGCATTGCGCAGCCTGAAATTTGACAAGGACATCCATGTCTTTTTCACGGATGCGGTTTCCGCAGAGCTGCGTTTTGCCGGCGTGAAGCTCGATGATAAAACCCGGGTTCTCGGCGGCGAGATAGAAGACTTTCTCATTAATGAATTGAGCTCCAGTGCGGACTGGACATTGAAGGTTCACTATCTGGTGAAAAATTTACAGACGGGTGAAATGGTGTATGCATCAACAAAAATCACGAAGCGCAATGCATCCAAGCTTGTGAACGTCAACAGTGCCTTAAATGAAATGATCAAATTGAATGTGGATGAGCTTCTGAAAGACGAGGCCTTCATCAAAGCAATTAATCAAAAACCCCGACGAATATTGAAAAACAATTCATCCCTGAATGGTTGAATTCTAACTTAACATATGGTACGAATTCACGACGTATCAAGAGAGGAAAGGAGAACACAAAAAATGCCGGACGCGGACGGAATCAAAGAGGCCAAAATGTTTCATTGCGATATGCCTCAACAGACTCAGGGATTTTTCCTCAAAGGCTCCAGTTCACTGGATTGGGGAATGAAAAACAGACTCTCCAGGATATTCAATCCGGTCTCCGGACGGACGGTTATGCTGGCCATCGATCACGGTTATTTTCAGGGACCCACCACGGGCCTGGAACGGGTGGACATCAACATTCTTCCTTTAGCGCCTTACGCGGACACCCTCATGCTGACCAGAGGAATTCTCCGCAGCGTTATACCGCCTTCCGCGAATCAGGCCATTGTGCTGCGGGTTTCCGGAGGCGCCAGCATTCTCAAGGAACTCTCCAATGAAGAAATTGCCGTGGACATCGAAGATTCCATCCGTTTGAATGTCTGCGCCATGGCTGTACAGGTCTTTATTGGCGGCGAATTTGAAAGACAATCCATTATCAACATGACCAAAATGGTTGATATCGGCAACCGTTACGGCATTCCCACCCTCGCGGTGACAGCGGTCGGCAAAGACATGGCCCGCGACGCGAAGTATTTCCGTCTGGCCTGCAGAATATGCGCGGAACTTGGCGCCCACTACATTAAGACCTATTATATCGATGAAGGTTTCGAAACCGTAACAGCTTCCTGCCCGGTGCCGATTGTCATGGCCGGCGGGAAGAAGATTCCAGAACTTGATGCCCTGACCATGGCGTACAATGCTGTTCAAAAAGGCGCCGCCGGAGTTGATATGGGACGTAATATTTTCCAGTCCACAGCGCCGATTGCCATGATTCAGGCGGTGCGGGCTGTCGTCCATGACAACGAAACTCCCAAAAAGGCTTTTGAACTTTTCAAGACTTTGAAAAATAAAAAATGAAAGCCGCTTACTGGTACAACAATAAAGATATCCGCATAAAAAAAGTGCCTACTCCGAAGCCTAAACGCAACGAGATGCTCGTCAAGGTTATCTCCTGCGGCATATGCGGCAGTGATATCGTCGAATGGTACCGGCTCCCGCGGGCACCGCTGGTACAGGGTCATGAGATAGGCGCCCAGGTTGTCGCGGTGGGCTCTTCCGTCAAAAAATATAAGCCGGGAGATCGAGTGTTCATCGCCCCTAAAGTGCCCTGCCTGAAATGCTTTTATTGCGAAAACGGGCACTATCCTCAATGTTCGGAAGTCAAAGAAAGGCTTCCCGGCGGCTTTGCCGAATACATTCTGGTTCCGGAGATTCTAATAGAAAACGGAACTTATCTGCTGCCTGAAAACATTACCTACGATCAAAGCACATTCATCGAACCTCTTGCCTGCGCAGTCCGTGCGCAAAGACTGGCTGGTGTTAAAAAGGGACAATCCGTGCTGGTAATCGGATGCGGCATGTCCGGACTGCTTAACGTGAAGCTGGCATTAACCAAAGGATGTAAGGTGATAGCCGCCGACATCAACAAAACGAAACTCGAATTTGCTGTGCGAATGGGTGCCGATAGCGCCATCGACGCGGCAGATAATATCGCAGAACGGCTGGTCGCGGAAAACGGTAAAAAAGCGGATATTGTATTTTTATGCGCTTCCGCTGATTCAGCCGTGGAACAGGCATGGAAATGTGTGGATAAAGGCGGCACGGTTGTACTTTTTGCCGTTCCCGCACCCGAGAAAAAGGTTGTCGTGCCGGTCAATGATTTCTGGATGAAGGAAATCACCATCCTTACTTCTTATTATTGCGGGCCTCCCGACATTATTGAATCGATGAAATTAATAGAATGGCGCAATATTCCGGTAGATGATCTGATCACTCACCGGCTTCCCTTAAACGATATCGTCAAAGGTTTTCAGTTGGTAACGGACGGCAGAGAATCCATCAAAGTAATCATTAATCCAAATGAACACTGAGTAGAAAAATAATTTTCCATGGATAAATGGTTACGGTAATTTCTTTTTTATCCTTACTTCAAATCCTTTATTTTCACGTCGTTGGATTAAGAGCTATAAACTTTTTTTTCCATGCGACATAATCTTCTATTTTTTGGATCACTTCTCTGGGATTATCTACGAATTCCACACCCGCCTCATAATACTCATCCTCAAAAATGATTTTGAACCATTTTACTTTTCCGATTGCGGTTATCTTTTGCTGCAAATCCTTTAAGGTAAAATCTATCTTAAGGAGGGTATCAACCGGTAAAAAAATGGTGGCCCGGACTTTAGTACCGGACGCAGAGATATCCTTGCTGTGGCTATAGCATACTTCTTCTTTAGAAAGATTGTTTTCCCCGGAGATGACGGATATGACTACCTCATTAACATCTTTCAGCCGTTCCGTTTTTCTTTCGTCTTCTATAATAATTTACTCCTTTATCATGTTCTGCCGCAATCAGACGCCTGATAGCCTGACTGCGGCAGAATTCACTTATCCTAATTGACAGTCAGAGTTGTTGTCCCGTTAGTCGTCCCTTTCCTTGCTTTGGCTTTAATCGTAACATCGCCTGAACTAATACCTTTCGCCAGCCCCTTGCTCTTTTTGGGTACATTGACGACAGTAGCAACCCCTGTATCACCTGCACCGCCTGCTGTCCAAGTCGTGTTCACGTCATTGGTAATATCCTTGGTATAGCTGCCGAAATTCCCTGTTGCCGTGCACTGTGAAGTTTTGCCGACATTAATGCTGTCCGGCGTGCAAGTTACCGTAATGCCGGATAAGGTAGCCGTCCCCACAATAAGTTGCGTGCTGCCGGATACCCCTTCAGGAATAAAAATAGCGCTGATGGTGGTCGTACCCGTATGTCTGGGTGTCGCCAAACCTTTGGAAGCGTAGGCATTGCTGACGCGGGCAACGCTGTTTGCTGAAGACAGCCATGTCACCTGCTTGGTGAGATCCTGGAACGTGCCGTCCGAGAAATTCCCTGTTGCCGTGAATTGCACCTGCCATCCCACAGCGGCTGTCGAGTTGGCGGGCAGTATTGTGATGGAAGATAGTCTCGCATTTGTGACCGTAAGTGCTGCCGTATTCGTCAAGCTCCCGAGCGTTGCCCTGATGGTCGTGCTTCCGGCTCCTGCACCGGTCGCGTTACCCCAGTCTGGGGATACATTACTGATGGTCGCGACTCCCGTATTTGATGAACTCCAGGCAACTTCGTAAGGCTGCAAGGTGTAAGTGTTAGCGCTTGTGTCGGTCACCGTCGCTTCGAATTGCTGCTGCGTATAGATGGCGATGCTTGCTGTGGAGGGTATCACCGCCAGAGACGAAAGCGTCGCACTGGTAACTTCAAGAGTGGCGCTTGCGGCTTTACCGCCATAGGACGCCGAGATGTCCGCTGATCCGGCGCTTACGCCCATGGCCAGACCGCTGCCGGAATTAACAGTTGCAGATGCCGAAGAAGAAGACCAGCTTGAAAGAGCGGTCACATCATAGTAATTGCCGTCCGTGTCGTAAGCGGTAGCGTAGAATTGATCCGGAACTCCTATGGCAATCGACAGATAGTCGGCCGTTACTGTAATGTGATCCAGTGTCGCGCTGGTCACGGTAAGATTGGAATTGCCGGAAATGCCATTATACGTTGCGGTAATCAATGAGGAACCGGCACTCACGCTGGTGGCCAGACCGCTGCTGTCTATGGTGGCCATCGTAGACGCCAGCGGGGTAAGGAGATTGCCGGAGGAATCAGTATCAAAGGCAGTCCAGGTAACCACATTGGTCAAATCCCTGTTGCCATCCGTATAGATCCCCGTAGCCGTAAATTGCTGAGTCAGGCCTAAACTAATTATGGGAACCTGAGGTTCGACATCAATATCCGTGAGAATCGCCGCTGTCACTGCCAGTGACGCGGTTCCTGATGCGTCATCCAGCGACGCCGTAATGTTCGCGCCGCCGACACCGGCGCCAATCGCCAAACCATTGCTTCCGATGGTCACACTCGCATTATCAGAACTCCACGTGACCTGCGTTGTGATAATTTTGACCGTGCCGTCGGAGTAAGTTCCGGTTGCGGTAAACTGCTGGGATTGCCCCTTCGCTATACTCGCCGTGGAAGGCGAAACCGTTATCGATTGGAGAGTTGCCGATGATGCATCATCATTGCCGCCGCCACCGCCGCATCCGGCAACATATGCTATCAACAAAATAGTCATCAATATCAAAACCAGTTTTTTCATGCATTCCCCCATTTATTAATTTTAATTATTTTGTTTTATTTATCAGGCCTTTTTTAAAGAGCCTTAGTTTATTATCTGAAGTGAAAAATTTCTCCTTTTAACTATTCAATCGTGGTTTGCTTACTATCGGCCTTTTTCAGCGCCGCCTTCACCTTGTCGATATTTTTCTGCGCACGCGCGTAGTACGCCGGATTCGCGTCTATCGCCTTTTCGAGGGCCGCAAGAGCGCTGTTGTACTGCTTATCTTGCATCTGCAGATAGCCGATGTTATTATAAGCGCTTGCCTCGCTGCCGCCTCGTTTGAATGCTTCCAGAGCATCTCCGGCATTTCCGAGCCTGTAGAGGGCGAGACCGAGATTATTGCAGATGCGGCGGTTTTCAGGATCAAGGTTGAAGGCCTTAAGAAAAGCCTCCGCAGCTTTATCGAATTTGCCGGCGACATATTGGGAAACCCCCAGATCATTGTAAACCGCGGCGGAATCAGGCTGGATCGCCAGAGCCTTCAGATATTCCTTCTCCGCCTCAGAGTAATTCTTTTTGGTGTCTAAAATCACGCCGAGCAGCGTGTGCGCCTGCCACAGGCCATCATTGTACTTGATGGCTTCACTCAGATCACTTTGGGCAAGGTCCAGCTTCCCCTGGAGAAAGCGCGCCCTCCCTTTGCCATAATAGGCAGAACTATTGTGTGGATCTTTGGCAATGATCTGCTCAAACTCATTAAGGGCATCTTCCGGCAATCCCCTGCCGAGAAAAAGCATTCCCATTTTGTAACGGGCAGTCGTCCTAAGAGGATCTTTTTCCAGACTCTTCTGGTATTCGGTGGCTGCGGCAACATTATCGCCCTGTATTACGTAAGCATCCCCCAACCTTTCGCAGGTTTCAGCCGTCGTCTCATAGCCCGCAGGCAAAGCCGGCTCTTCAGCCTTGGTTGCCGAAGCTTTCCGCTGCTGAAGCTCAACCATCTTTTTGTAATTGCCCGACACCGACTGCTGACCTTTCCCGGCAGCACAACCGCAGAGGATAATCAACGCAATGATCATTGGAAGACTTGCCGCAAAACTCTTTTTGCCTGTCATTCAATTCCTTTCATCGGCGAATTCTTTTATTCATCTCCATCGGCAGGTAGCAAGGGGTGGTTTCTTCTACATGCCCGTCAGGCTCCAATCCAGTGATTAAGAGGCGCCTGGTTTTGTAACGGTTTCCTCATATGCCGGATCATGTCTCTGCCCAGAAGGATCTTTATCTTTATATCGGGCACTTCAAGACCGGCTACCTCTTTGAGCTTAGCGACAACCGGCATTTGACCGGCCAGCACTTTCGCCTCTTCAGCGTGCCCCTTCTCGTAATAAATGTATGTTCGCTGCACGTTAATTCCGTTGGTTACCCTGGTTACGCGGAAGCCCTTTTGTATGAGAGCGTCTCTCATATTTCTTGCCGTGAATTCTGCCCCGTTGCCGTTGGACACTTCAACGCATATTTCAGCGGCAAGTTCCTGAGGCGACGGTTTTTGCGGCTCTATGACGGATGGGACAGTCTGGCTGCCTGCATGAACAGCCTCGTGCCGCTCCTGCAGAAACCTGGATACTCTGGCTGTAAAATCTTTCGCTCCATCTCCCGCGGTTATGGCCACAGCCCCGGACCCAGGAGATTGCCCGTCTGCAAGCAGCACGCGATCCAGAATGGCTTCGGCAGACGCGCTGCCGTTTACTTTCTCAAATTCGACAAGGGCAAGATCATATTGGCCGGCCATAGCATAGGCCCTGCCAAGATTGTTATGGATACGCGCATCCGGAAAATCTTCGTCATAGGCCGCAGCCTTCTTGAATGCCTCAATGGCTGGAATATATTTACCCTCAAGAAGCAACGATTGCCCAATGTTATTGTAGTAGATATTGGCGGATTCCGGGTCAAGTCTAAGCGCTGCCTGATAGCAATCGGTGGCTCGTCCATATTGTTTAAGATTGTCGTATGAAACGCCCATCGCATTGAGAGCCTTTGCGTTCTCGGGGTCGATAGCGATTGTCTTTTCAAACTCTATGATCGCCTCCACATGATTTCCCCTGTCCTGATAATAACGGGCCAGCATGAAGTGAGAATCGGGATTGCCCCGGGCCGGCCGTAAAGTCTTCGCAAAGGTTGTGATGTTTTTTTCCGTTCCCTTTTTCCCGCTTGAGTTCATAAAGCCAAAAAAACCGGCGAAATTCTTCACCGTGGCGCAGGCGGAAATGGTAAAAACAAGAATCCCGCAGAAGACAAAACCCTTGAATATCTTTCTATTCATTGCCATACCTCCAGTCTTTTCAATGCCCGGATATTACTCTAAGAATCCGTATCGCCGCAGGCCCTAAAATCACTACAAAAAGCGAGGGAAAGATACAAAAAATAGTGGGGAAAAGCAGTTTCACGGGAACCTTGGCCGCTATTTCCTCCAGCCGTTGCGAACGCTTCGTGCGCAACGAATCCGATTGAATCTTAAGAGCCTGAGAAATACTGGTACCTAATTTGTCGGTCTGGATCAGCAGCGAAACCCAACTGCTCACATCTTCCAGATTTACCCTGTCGGCCATACTTTTCATGGCCTCTTTTCTTTCCTTGCCCGCCCGCATCTCCAGGTTAAGCATCCCGAATTCATCGCTTAAGACCTTATTACTAAGCCGCATTTCTTCTCCAACCCTCTTGATTGCGGCATCAAGTCCCATGCCCGCCTCGGCACAAACAGCCAGAAGGTCAAGGGCATCCGGGAAGCCCTGCAAAAATGCGTCCTGTCTCCGGGAGGTCTTCAAAGAAAGCCACAGGTTCGGCAGATAGAAGCCGACCAGACTAAGCAATATAACCAGCACCATGGCTCCCATCAGCGGAACCTTTGGGCGGAATAATAAAATGGCGACAAGAAACCCCATGGAAAGACAAATGGCGCAGACAGCTTTAAAACCGAAAAAGACTACAAGCGCGTTTCTTCTTCTCACGCCAGCTCTCAAAAACCTCCTCTGGATAAGAGATACTTCCTCCTTATCTTGAGGCCTTAAGAGATTGCCGAAATAACGGATAACGCGGGCAAACAGCCTCGCCAACGGTTGCGTCGGAAGTTCTATTCCCTCCTGCGCTATTTCGGCTTGAGCCATCCCCGAAAATTCCTTAACCTTCTCCGTAATTGCCGTTTGCTGTTCCCTTTCACGCAAAAACATGAAGGCGCTTATAACAATAAGCGTTACCGCAATAAAAGCAATCACCGCTATCAAGAAAGCCATCGCATTACTCCTCTATACCTTTATATTGATTATCCTCTTCATAATGAACACACCGACCGACATAATCACAAATGCTACAGCAATAATCATCCGGCCCTTGGGATCATACAGCAGTTCTTTCATATAGCTGGGATTAACAATGAAAAGTGCGAATGCTATCAGAAACGGCAGGACAAACAGGATAATTGCTGATAATTTCCCTTCCGCCGCGAGAGTGCGTATCTTTCCCCGGAGCTTGAAGCGCTCACGAATTAATCGTCCAATGTTCTCCATTATTTCACCGAGATTACCCCCGCTGTCCCGCTGGATAATGACGGAGACCACCAGAAATTTTAGATCAGGACAATCAATCCGCGTTGCCATATTCCGCAGGGCCTGCTCAAGGCCTACGCCGTAAGTAATTTGGATAACCGTTTTGGTGAATTCCGGTCCAAGGGGTTCATGAAACTCCTGCCCTACCATTTCGAGACCACTGCCGAGAGCGTGCCCCGCCCTGAGAGAACGGGCTAATGTGTCAAGGGCGTCGGGTAATTGTTCTTCGAATTTATTCATTCTCCGCGCCTTAATAATGCTGAGCACATAAAAAGGCAAAAATCCCAGGATCAGCCCCGGAAGCGAAAAGAGAAAGCTCCGTGAAACCATCGCAAGAAGGAGAAAACCGACCAGGGCAAGAACCGCGGAAAGGAGCAGGAAAACTCCCAGCGGGTAGGAGACATCCGCCTTAATGAGAAAAAGATCCATTCTCTTGGCAAGAGGGATGCGTAAGAGAAATTTGTTAAGCCACGGCACATCGCTTAAAGGACGCAGATGACCCAGCAAGGACACTTGATCCCGATTTTGGTCTTGGTCTGAGAGGTTATCAAGCTGCTTTTTTATCCGCTTTATTTCAGGGGTTGATCTGTTCTGTAGAACAAGGAAAATCCCTTCTATAATACAGAACACGGCGACAGAGATAACCGCTGCTATAAAAAAAACCATTACCACCTCCCAAGCCTGACAATGTCTTCTTTAGTTGCCCGAAACATTTCATAGGGAACAGGAACACCATGCATTTTGAATTTCTCGAAAAATTTGGGCATCACACCCTGCATGCGGAAACTGCCCTGTATCTTACCTTTCGAATCAACGCCTGTCTGCTCGTAAGAGAATATCTCCTGCATGGTAATAGTTTTTTCCTCCATACCGATTATCTCCTGAAAGGAAACAATCTTTCTCGTGCCATCCATCAAACGGGCAACCTGAATGACTACGTCCAGGGCCGAGCTCACGTACTTCCGCACTGCTTCGTTCGGAATACTGAGCCCTGACATCGCCATAAGAGTCTCCAGCCGCAGGAGCGCGTCCCGGGGAGAATTAGCATGGATGGTGGTAAGCGACCCGTCGTGGCCGGTGTTCATTGCCTGAAGCATGTCGAGCACCTCGTCACCTCTTACTTCGCCCACAATGATTCTATCCGGCCGCATTCGCAGACAGTTTTTCACAAGATCCCGCTGGGTGATTTCACCCGCGCCCTCAATATTGGGAGGTCTTGTTTCGAGACGCACCACATGCTCCTGTTTAAGTTGAAGCTCCGCGGAATCTTCAACCGTGACAATGCGCTCGCTGCTGGGAATAAAACGTGACAGCACGTTTAGGAGCGTCGTCTTTCCTGTTCCGGTACCGCCGGAGATGAGCACGTTGAGCCTCGCCTTCACTATGCCTTTGAGTAGTTCCGATATATCCTGGCTGACCGATTCCAGAGTTAGGAGATCCTCCATCTCAAGAGGATCCATCGCAAAACGCCGGATTGAAAGCATGGGGCCGTCTATAGCCAAGGGCGGAACGATGGCGTTCACACGGGAACCATCGGCGAGTCTGGCGTCCACCATGGGAGAGGACTCATCTATTCTGCGCCCCACCGCCGACACAATCCGGTCAATTATTTTCTTAAGATGGGCATCATCTTTGAAACGTGCGCTGGTGAGGTGAAGCTTACCGGAACGTTCCACGTAAACCTGTTTGTAAGTATTTACCAGAACGTCGGTAACTGTCGGGTCGTGCATGAAGGGTTCTATGGGACCAAGTCCGAGAAGCTCATCCTGTATCTCCAGATAAAGCTGTTCTTTTTCCTTGGCATTCAAGGGAAGCGAAACCTCGCCCTGAGAGAAAAGATATTCCACCGCTTTTCTTATCTCCCGCTGAAGTGTCGCTTTATCCAGAGAATCTATAAGAGAGAGGTTAAGGATATCCAGCAACTTCTCGTGGAGCCTTACCTTCATATCGTTATATTCATTCGTCTGCGTAAAGACCTGTCTTCTAATATCTTTCGTATCCAAATATTCCTCCTGAAAATCCCGCAGTGCCCGCGCTTAAAATCTACCAAAAAAAGACTTCTTTTCTTTTTCCCTGGCGGGCTGTCCACTCGAAAGATCCGCTGCGATCTCTAAAATTTTATTTGTTATGTCTGTGTTCATAGCGCTCTTCGTCAGAGGCACACCCGTGTTTATGGCATTCATCGTGCTCCGGTAGTCATTGGGTATGCTCCAGCGTATACTCTTCTTGATCATCTTGCGCACTTCATCTATGGAGATACCCGATTTCTGATTGTACCGGTTCATTGCCACTACCGTGTTCTCGGGTGGATAACCGAGATCGCGGAAAGCATCAATCAGTTTCTTGACGTTTATAATTCCCGGAAGACTCGGAATCGTAACGAGCATTACCTTATCCGATATACCGATAAGATAGGTTGATATGTGCCCCAGCAATTGACCGCCGTCAATGACGACAAAGTCGAATATGGACCGCATGAGTTCGAGCACTCTTTCCACCTTGGCGATCAAATCGGGCGTCATACCGGCCTCCTCACCCACCATCAGAGGCGCCGGCAATACATGCACCCCGCTTACGTGCTTCTGAAGAATAGTCATAAGGTACGTTGCGTCCAGCCGTGAGATGTTACGCGCGACTTCAACCCAGTTAAAAACTGATTTCATGTTAAGAAAAAGCGGAACATCACCGGAAATGAGATTCATATCCACCAGGGCGACGGAAGGATTACCTTCAAACTGCGCGATAGCCGTCGCGAGATTAACAGCCATCGTCGTCGTGCCGACTCCGCCCTTTGCCCCCAGGACTGTGAAAACCTTTCCCTTCGCAGCCTTTGTCAATACCTGTTCCTTCTCCTGTTGCTCTTCTTGCAGGATTTTCAGAAGCGCTTCCACCACTTCATCTCTTTTGAGCGGTTGGGGAAAGAATTCCTTTACCCCGGCGCGCAGAGCCCGGATTATCAGGTTGGAATCTGACTGCGGCGCGGTGAGAAAAATTTCTTCCGCCTCTCCTGAGGCTTTAATTTCTTTTATGCGCCGGAAATCACTCTCATGGTCCCGGCCAATCTCAAATATCAACAGATTGCAGTGCCCCGCCAGGCTCATGATTTCAAACCCCTTGACCGAACGAATAATTTCAGTAAGATCTTCCTTCGTCCGGAAATTGATATTCTCCAACCGCACTGTCAAAGCATCAGTTCCCATTATTTCTTATTTTCCTTCCTATAAATCAGCTTTCCTATTAGGCGAATCTTCACTGGACTAATGAGGGGATGTCGCCGATATTTGGTCCGTTGCATCCGCCACCTCTCCCATCTTGCACGACTTTGCAGTCAGTGGTGAATTTGAGAGCCCTTATTTGTTTATTAGGATTACCAGGGAATTTAGGATCCTGAATCATCACGTCACTTATTACTATTGTCGCATATCCCCATACTTTAGAACTACTCCCTGAACCTTGACCGCAAGTAAAATCGGTAATTTCAACTTCAGTAGTCCATGTGCTGTTTGATCCATCGTTGTCTTTATCCTTCATATAATCAAAAAGTCCCAACAGATTGACTGGATTACTCTTATCAAAGAGATTATTTATCATACCGTTGCTATAGGGCACTTCACCGTCCACCTGTGAGTCAGGACAATTATTATTCGTTCCATTAATGCATTGCATTATTGGCATCACATCCTGTTTATTGCCACGCCAAGCTACACAATTGGTAATGCCAGCATTTGCTCCATTACCGTCATTGCCCTCCCATGTGAGATAATCGGTTGGACAATTATTTGGCTCAAACCATGAATGAGCTATTGTGAAAGGACTTTTTCCACCCGTGCATTGGGCCGTTAATGCAGCTGTTGCAACAACTTCCAGCCCCATTGTTTGCTTACCGAAGATCTGTGCAAAAAAAGTCGATATGTTATTGTTCCTTGCCTTCACCTGAACGGCTAGAGGAAAGTTACCGGAAGTAACAGTCTTAGCAGTTGCATTCCAAATACCGATAACGACATCAGCCTCTTCCAGTGTGACAGGCACCCCTGCCGCCTTATTTGCAGATGCGGTGTTTTTAGCTGTATTAACAACCAACAAATTATTTTCCTGACTTAAAGTGGAACTATTCTGTTGCGCATCCAGTTCAGCTGAGGTCATGTTTTTATATATATTTCCCAACTGGCGCGCACCGGCAAGGGCTGCCGCATCGGCGGCATTTTGGAGTTGATTTTTGACCATTACATAGTAGCCAATGTCCACGGCAAGGACGGCAATCCCGAGAAACAAGGTGAGTAAAAGAGCCACTATAACGGCTGTCACGCCATTATCATTTGAATGTTTGGAGAGATTATTATTTTTCATATTTACCTCCCAATCTACTCGCATCTCATGGTTGTTATGGCCGCAAGGGGGAAAGTGGAGTTCCAACTGCCTCCAAAAAGTCCCATAATAGGTGCAAGCACCAAAAAATTATAGTTGTAGCTGACAGTAACCTGAAGGGGGTAACCAAAGGGTAACGTAAAATCTGAACATGTCGCGTTTTCAAAATTTCCGTCGTTATTAGAGTCTATTTTCACAATAATATCGTTAGCGTTGTCTCCAAGCTTGTCGCTCCCAAAAGTAATGAGATTGTTCTTGTATTTATTAACAACATCTGTTTTTATATTTGTGATGTTTGCCCCCTGCGTAATTCCCGCTCTGGCGACTTCTCTGCTTGCATTGGTGATCACCGCCTTATCATAAATAATCAGGCCGAATTCAACAATGCCGAAGATGATAAGCACCAACACCGGCAGTAACAAAGCAAACTCCACGGCCGAAACGCCGCGTTCACCAAGCTTTTTCATGTTTCCCACCTGCCTGATACTATTGCCCCGCTCCGATGCCGCCAACATTCAATGTGAAGGTCGGCGCAGTCTTCTTTTCTGCAAAACCGGCGTAGTAATTGTCCATCACGCTCTTGGCCGCAATCCCGTTTAACCCGTAGACAGGCTCAAAGTTTTTCCCGGCATCGGGGTCGAGTACCTGATTGATCTTGGCCAGTTTGTATGAAGTCCCGAAATCCGCATCAAGCCTGCTGGCGGTGCACCCACTCAGGAGAGTCATTACCGATATTGCAAATGCCAATAAAAATATTAAACGTCTCATCCGTGCCTCCTTATGGCAAAATATGACCGAAGTCACCATCCAGCCCTCCCCCTCCGGCAACCGGAGGACCAGAGTCCGCATTTGTCCTTGTCCGCCCGCCACCTAGCCCCTCTTCCCGGCCAAGCAGATAAAACTCCAGATCGTTGGGTTCCACGAACTGGTCAGTCGGCAATGTCTGCTTTGCCAGATCAACAGGCTTAACAAGATGAGGTGTCACGATGATGACTAACTCCGTCTCATTCTTCTTGAATTCAGAGCTCCTGAAGAGCACCCCAAGGACGGGGATATCCCCCAGAAAAGGTATTTTATCCACTGATTCCCTCACATCATCCTTGAGAAGACCGGCAACGGCAAAGCTCTGGCCGTCGGCAAGTTCCACGGACGTCGAAACGCGCCTGACCGTGAGACCAGGCACAACGTAGCCGCTAAGAAGAACGGAGTTCGAGAAATCCAGATCGGAAACCTCCGGTGCCACATCCATGCTGATTCGCCCGTTGCCCAGGACAGTCGGTGTGAAATTAAGGCTCACTCCAAAGGTTTTGTACTCTATGGCAATGGTCTGGTTGGTTGCGGTCTGCGCCTGTGGAATCGGGACGGGATATTCGCCACCCGCGAGGAAATTGGCCTTCTTGCCGCTCATGGTGATGAGCGTCGGCTCCGCGAGTACCTTGATAAGACCACGATCCTTCAGAGCATCTACCAATGCTGTCCATGTTACATCCCTGCTTATCTTTGTGCCGGCAAGCACACCCGCAGGAATTGTGGCCGGACTTGTAAGAGCACTGACAAAAGAGAGAGTTCCATCCCTGCCCGCTCTGCCTATCGCGCTGAAATTGACACCCAGTTTCCGGCCAAGGGATTTGGACATTTCGGAGACTCTCACTTCCAGCATAACCTGCTGAACGCCTCCCACTTCCATAAGGTTGATCAACTTCTGCTTGTCTTTTCCCGACGGCGAATATGACTCCGCTATGGACAGCACCTGAGCCATGGTTGCCGCGTTTGAGACGGACCCTGTAAGAACAATACTATCCTGTGACGTCGTGACCTGAATACCCTTTTCATTGGGGAATACCTTGTGGAGCTTATCCTTGAGAGATGCCACATTGGGTGTAACCTCTACATCAAAAACTGCGGAGAGTTTATCTCCTTCTCCCCAGAAGGTGAGGCTTGTAACTCCCGGCGTTTTTCCCGTGAGATAGACCTGCTTTGGCGTGAGCACAATGACATCGGCAATCTTAGGCTCAGCTATGGAAAACCTCTTTATCGAATTCTGACTTTCAAGAATCATGGACTTTCCGGAAGTTACGGTAAGATTCTCCGGGTTCATCGGATTGATGCTCACACGTTCCGGACCAGCGGCCATAACGGCAATTGGAAGGAGCAGACAGAAGGCAAGAATGATCAGAAAAACACCTGTTCTATTTTCTCTTTTTATGAGCCTCATTTTTCCCCCTCCTTTTCAAACTTATATTCGGTTACCGCTCCCCCTCTGATACCCTGAATCACATACACCGGCTTAGTCGTGTTGACCACGGTTACCGCTTTATGAACGACTGTCGATCTCGCTACGCGCGCCGATTTCGCCACAGGAGCACCAAGCGAAGAGAGCAAAATGGGCACGGTTGCACCCTTCGTCACTATCGCAGCCGTATCGGTCGGATTGCGAAGTGTAAGCACCACCCTGCCCTGAGTCGCCGCATGGGCCAGTTTTTCCCCATCCTCGGGAGTCACTTCCATAGTGATTACATCCACCGGGGTCGGTTTATCTTCTTTGCCGGTGTTTTCCATTGTCTGTCCCACTGTAAGGACAAGAACATTTTCGAGAACTGTTTTGGTAATCGTAGCGTCTTTTTCTCCACCAAACGGATTGTTGATGGTCACAAGAACATCTACATGGCTGCCCGGATTAATGAAGCCGGATACGCCGATAATCTTGTCAACCTTAACGGCCATAGCCCTTTTATTCGGTGAAATGATGGCGCTCATCCCGCCTGTCTTTACCGATGTCGGCGCAAGTTGCGATTCAAACAATGGCTCTCCAGCCTTCACTGGGTAAAGAAGTGTCCTTCCTTCCACCTGTGATAGCTGGGAGAAGGAGCCTTGAGGCAGGCTGGCTTTAAGAAAATCAACTTTTTTTACCTGGGACGCATCCAGTACCTTCCCCCACGACAGGTCGACCGCCGCCACTACAACCGGTTGTGTTACAATTGCCTGAGTTTGAACGGCTGACCGTTTCTGAAGCCAGGTATAGGTGCCTATGCCCGCCAGCAGGGCCACGACTATTCCCGCAATCAATATCACCAAAGATATGCTTTTTTTCATCGCCTCATCTTCCTCCTCTTCTAATCCTGAACGTAAAACTTATCCTGTGCACTATCACGCTCATATTAAACCGCTCTATTTTGTCATTCCCGTGAAAACGGGAATCCAGTATTATAAAATTTTCAATTCATGGATTCCGGCGTTCGCCGGAATGACATAATTACTGGTTTTATTCATTTTTCCTATTATGACACATCTGCTAAACAGATTTCAATACAACCGCTGCAATGGTGCCGATGGCAATTGCTACGCCGTAACAAAGTTTTGGAACATTCTCCTCTTCCGCTGGTTTATTGTAATTAAAAGTCCGGTAAAAGATAAAATTTTTAAAAGCTTCTGCGACTGCTCTTCTTTTTTCTCGAAGTCTTGGATGAAACAATATTACACCAACTGCGTATATGCCTCCGAAAATAGCAGTATAGAAAGCTGCCCATAAAACCATTTGCGGTCCGAGCATGGAGCCCACGGCTCCCATTAGTTTAACATCTCCCGCGCCCATGCCACCTAACGCATAAAAAACAATCAAGAGTCCCATGCCGAGAAGAAGCCCCCCAAGACCAAAGACAAAACCGGCGGCACCGGCAGAAATGACATTGAAACCGACGCCCACTATCATAGCCGGAAAAGTAAGCCAGTTGGGGATTCGATGACTGCGTATATCTGTTATTGCGGCAATAATCAGCATAACCAATAACAGTAGATTCCCCACAGTAAATATCATCGCCCCCAAAGTTTTTGCTCCCTAGCTTAAACTTGTCTTCAATTGAAAGCGAATATCACCGTCTCATAAAGCCTAAGTTCATGGCAAACAAAAATGAATTCACTGGCATGATCAGGGCGATCATGCCAGTGGTTTTTTCTATCAATACTAAAATGCCATCGGGCTATGCCACGAACTTTGCGGCTACCCGAAAGAAGCCTTTCCCCCATGTGCCCTCAAAAGATTTTGGGTTCTTTTAACTGGCAAAAAGATTGCTCCTTAGGTGCCACCAAGACATTTATATACTGAGTCAAACTTTGTATTGAGCTGATTGCCAACAAGAAATACTATTGCCACAATAGCAATAGCGATGCCCGCTGCAATAAGCCCATATTCAATAGCCGTCACACCTTCTTCACCTTTGAAAAATCTTTTAATTGCTTTCATTAATTTTTCCTCCTTTTGTAAAAAAATTTTATTAACTTTACCGACCACTTGGTCACCGCATTCATATCATCGCTACCTTATTAATCAATCCCTCCAAAGAGGGATTTTTATTCTATTCTTCCTACGTTTCGTTTATGCCCAGCGGACATCTTAATTTCATCAATCTCATGCCGTCCAAATTTGCCGCTAGCTTTAAAGAAAAAGAAGTACGTATAATTTTTTGTTAAAAAAACTTCATTTGAAAATTTTACTTATTGTAGGTAATTGAAGTTGACGTATTCAAATCCACATTTAGGTAAGTGTAGTCCATTAACAACATGACTCTGAACTACATTTAGATGGGCTTTGGATTTATTATTCCCCTTCTGAAACAATAAATTTAAGGAGATTATATTTTATTACTTTTTCCGCCATTGTCAATCTTTTTTTGGGGGGGAACATATTAATTAATTTAAGACCTTAAGAAAAATTAATTAATCCCGTTTTCATCCTGAGAAGCCTATTTTAAAACAACTTTTCAAAATATTTTACAGGGCTGAAAAGTATATAATTACTGAACTTTTACCTAATTTATGATAAAAAAATTGATAGTCCATAAAATTAACTGATTTAACTGGCCTTTTATAAGCGGTAATTTATGAACAAATATGAATGCTTAAATAATAATATTTTTTCTAATTTAACGGCTTACCGAGCCACTTTTATCATAGCCATCCTTATTGCCTTAATACTATATGGGATTGCTATCTGCCGTCCTCTGCCAAATGCTTCCGGTGAAATACCCAAACCAGCGGATCTAAAGTGCTACCAGACTATCGTGGAAAAAATTCACGCGGGTGAAAGCTATTACTCCGCCGCAGGACAAACATTGCGCACAATGGGTTACACGACCGCCAGTGTTTTCAACTGGCGACTACCGCCGCTTGCATGGTTTTTAGGACATCTGGCCTCCCTTAAGATAGGCCAGATGATCGTGTTTATTCTGGCAATAACAACTTTGTTGATATGGATGACTGTGTTCCATCAAAACCAGTATGCCTTCTGGCAAGTATTTCTGGGGGGTTTGCTCTTTTCAGGCCCTGTAATTTACAGCCTTGTCCCGGGACCTTTCCTGGTTCATGAATTCTGGGCAGGGACACTCATTGCGTTGTCTCTGGGCGCGCATGCCCGAGGATGGCGGTATACGTCCGTGGCTGCGGGCCTTGTGGCGCTTTTTCTCAGGGAATTGTCTCTTCCGTTTGTATGTATCATGATGCTTCTGGCATACTGGGAAGGCCAGCGCCGGGAGGCTCTGCTGTGGTTTGTAGGAATTATTTGTTTTGGCGGTGAATTATTTATTCACTGGTCAATTGTCAGCAAACTGATTACAGCTGATGATTTTGTGCTGCAAGGCGGATGGATTGTTTTTGGTGGTTGGCCCTTCGTCCTGAGCACAGCCCAAATGCATCCGTTCCTTTTAATGGTGCCAGCATGGTGTACCGCAATCATTTTGCCGCTGTCTCTTCTTGGACTTACCGGGTGGGGAGGTTCATCAGGCTTAAGGATCGCTTGCACCGTTGGCATATACATCTTGGCTTTTATGATCGTCGGCCGGTTGTTTAATATATACTGGGGATTGATGTATGCTTTTGTCATGCCTCTTGGATTACTGCATTTACCATTTGTTTTAAAAAAACTTTGGCAACCATTTCAGTAGCGAAAAAATGTAAAATGACAAAGTTATTTTGAATACCCGACATGCGTTTAGAATCAAGAAAAAAAATTAAAATTTTTTGTTTAATTGTAATAATATTGTTCTTAATATTATTTTTTAAGGCATCCTATAATCAGTGGCCCATCACCAAAATGGGCGGTGACTTTACTGCCTACTGGGCGTCAACTCAACTCTTAATCAATGGACAAAATCCTTATCAAGCGGATCAAATATTTGCTCTGCAAACTTCGGTGGGTTCGACTGATAAAAGCCCTACCGTGATGTATAATCCACCATGGGTTCTTACTTTTATTCTTCCTTTTTCTATGGATAACTATCTGTTAGGTAAGTTTCTTTGGTTATTATTCATTTTTACTTGCGTATTAATTTGTTTTATCTGGCTATGGCAATTTTATGGAGGTACAGATTCTGAAAGACAGTGGAGTTTTTTCCTTTTTACTTATATGCCGCTTTATTTTTGTCTTGCAATGGCTCAGATTGTCCCTCTCATTCTTCTTGGAATTGTGGGTTTTTTACACTTCGAGAGGGAAAAGAAGTGGTTCCTGGCCGGACTATTTGTGTGCTTACTCGGCATAAAACCACAGGATTCATATTTATTTTTTATAGTACTTCTTTTTTGGATCGTTTATAAAAAGCGATGGGGCATCTTGTTGGGCGCGGGATGCGCAGCTTTTTTTATAACGGCAATACCACTTCTTTATAACCCTGACATTTTCTTCCAATATTACACAGAAATATTGACCCATTCCTTCCAGTATGATTGGGAAACGCCTACGCTAGGATATTGGCTGAGATCGCTCTTGGGAAAAGAAAAACACTTTCTTCAATACTTGCCAACAATAGTGGCAACCGCATGGTTATTCTATCACTGGCATCGTAACTACGTGAAATGGGTATGGGCCGAGCAAGCGCCGCTTCTTATCTTTATGTCACTAATGACAACATTTTATGTGTGGGTAAACGATTATGTGTTGCTCATTGTAGCAATCATTCAGGCTAGTGTCTGGCTCATTCATAATCCCTTGCGTCCCTACTCAAAATTTATGATTTTTATATACGTAATAATTAATTTAATGGCATGGGTCACTGCTTTTTCTGCGCGTAGTGAAAAATGGATCATATGGATGGTTCCGGCGCTATTTATAAATTATCTATTAATAAGGAATCTTTCTATTAAAGCAAAGGCAAAAGTTTAACAACTCAGTCTGAACGAAAAATCGTTAGCATAAGTCAGTCTGGCCGTAAAAGTACTAACGCCAAACAGTTTGAATGAACCAGCGATAACATAATGAGGCGGCCATGATTGCAGTATCCATACATGTTGAGCGTTAGAGTCACTTCCACCTTCTCGAGTTACCTTGTTTTTGCCGTTATAAAAAACCTGCAAACCATATTTTAAAATATTTCTGGAAATTACACATCCAATTCCGCGCTACTTTTAAATTCGTCGCTTCCACAAACAGCACACTATTTAATGGTTAGTTTCATTTGTCCGACCATGTTTTAAGACTTTGCCATCGGATCTGGCCGATGATGATTGATACTGAAATTCTAACACATAGATATTATTAAACGCCTTCTCAATTTTTGGATAAAAACATCTATCAGAAAAATATTTCTTAAAAATATCACATGATTTTTTTTTGTCATATGCTGTACCGTGTACTAAGAGATAAAATCCATTATCCTGTAACGCATTTGTCTCATAGGCATTTGCCAGTATAGCATCCAGAAAAGAAAGATGGCGTGCATCGGGAATAGTCAATACATGCTGGTCAGGAAGGTAATATTGAACAGGGGCTGAAAGATCGTCGTATCTGATATGATTTTCTGTCAATTTCCTTGAATTAGCCCCTATTAGTCCGGACGAAAGCAGGATTGGTTTTTTATTTTCCTGCTGCAGCTTGCCAAGAAAGGCCACCGGTTCTCTCCAACTTTCTGTAAAATAATGAACTTTCATCGTAACAGGAGCGACCGTAAAAAATATCATACATATAGATATAGTATACATAATGAAACTTCTGAAGGATGACTTGGGTATACAGGAAATAAGCGACGCTATAATCAGGCCAAGTCCCGCATAGTTCGCACCGCTATATCTAAAATGGAGAACTGACGCGTTAAAAATAAGTGAAAAAATAAATAAAAAAGCGGTTGGTATAATTAACCATATTATCCCGGCAATTAATTCATTAAAATAAGCGGTCAAAAGGGACAATCTACGTTTAAATATAAGATAACATATTATTAACAGGCAGAACGTACTGGCAAAAGGAAATGTGAATTTCAACCAGGTCAGAAGACTTGGGGGTGATACCCAATCAAGTGCAACGCGCGATTGAAAGATTAAAGCAAACTGATAAAGATTAGGAGAGCATAGTACCCCTATGATAAGAAGATTGATTAACCACTTACGGATATACGATCTCCTATCGGACATCTTAATGAGGAATATCAATAGTGTCTGAACCAGCAATAGTGTCCCATAGAGCCAATGGGTATAAATTGTCGCAACGGCGAAAACAATATGTAAAACTCTGGCCTTCCGTCCCCTACCCTCAAGCCAGTTGAAAAAAAAATAATATGAACCTATGGAAAAGGCGGAGGCAAGACAATAGGGGCGTGCTTCCAGACCGGTGACATGAAAAATTAGAATTGCCGAACTGAAGATCGTTCCAAAGACGGCAATCTCAGGGGAAAATTTTTTGCGAAGTATTAGATATAGAAAAACGCAACCAACAACAAAGGCGCATAGGCTGAAGGAACGCAGGGCAATCTCATTCAGACCGAAAAGCTGCGTCCATCCGTGGATAAGGATAAAATATAAGGTAGACCATCCCTGAGAGTTAAGAGCAATGGTAAAGGTCTTAAAAAAATCATCTCGTATAACCCAGGCAGTAACGGTTTCATCCAACCAAAATCCTGCGGGCAATCGATACCAGGATAGTAACGCAAGACCCAGTACCCCAATTAATAACTGTACAGTTGTCCAGGGGTTAAGGTTATTCTTCCAATCAATCGAAAGAAAGCTTTTGCACCGCGAGCTTCTTTTTAATATCATAGTATCTTATCTTTATCTATATTAACCAGTTGGTTTAGGGTGGATCAAACTATGCCAACAAATAACTAGTTTCCAATTGCGACACATCCAGTCAACTTTCTATATTCAAAGCAATCATTATTTTAGTTGCCTTGATCTGTCGCTGCTTTAACTTTAAATTCTCCACAATCGTAGAGATAAAAATCCTGCTCTGAGATCTCTTCAAATGTGCCGTCTTCCAAAATATGAGTTTCTACAATTGGGACAGCAGAACGCCAGTGGGCTATTGATCTCCCTGGGACATTTACGGTGGTGACAATATAATCCAGTTCCTCCGCTTGCCGGCACACTCTAGAATAGTTTGATTTAAATTTTGTTTTATCAAGCCCCCAACCTAGTTTCCTGCCTATTTCTTTTGATTGCAAGGGATTTTCATCCATCAAAGGGAGGATGATTTTGACCCTCCTTGCATATTCAATGGCTGTTTTCTGATAGAATACGACCCCTGAACCCTGATGTGCAGAGATGTATGACGGTCTTCTTGCACCAAACCAGGGGATCTCAGATGAAGCATCCCAGAGTATGGCAGCATTTTTAGGTAATATGTTTCTGAAAAATGCCGTATCATCTTGATTGCTCTCAAGCATTTTAGACCATGAAGTCTGACGGTCCCATATAGCGAGTGAAAATATCAACACGGCAAAAGATAAAAATACAATTTTAAGACTCGGCTTTTTCCCCCAATGATAGTAGAAAAAAAAGATTACCGGTAATAATACCAGCGGAAGAAAAAGATTAAAAAGGGCGTATTCCGTCAATTGTGATGACAACGTAATATGGAAATCGTTTTTTATGAATATCCTGACCATGTTTATGATGTGCGGAATAGTGATATTGATAATGATAATGAAAACGATAATTAGAAAAGTAAAGGGCCGCAAAATTTTAACAGAGGGAAGATCATCTCTTGAGGTTCGCACACAAAGATAGAAGAATATGAGCGTGATTCCAAAACTAATCACTCCCAAGGTCAGGCTGTACCAGGTCAGGACAAAAAAGGAACAGAGCAATAATCTGTTTTCCTCAAGCTTCAAAAATTTTATAATGAGCACAGCGGCACCGAGGGTAGAGATAAATTGAAGAAACCAGAGGGCCCGCCAGGCCTGTATCTGCATTATAAGTTCAAGCCTTAAAAGCTCCCCCCCAATGATATTGACTAACATCCCGCAACAGGCGCCGATAATAACGCAAAAAAAGAGACGGCGCATGACTCCTTTGGAAAACATGCAGGCGGCGGCGGTTATGGAAATGGAAAAAAAAACTTCAGCCCAGGAATTTAAAGGCCATTGGGTTAAAAACATAAAGCTAGACCTTACTGAAATAATTTGATGCCATTCAGGCGGGATGACACGGAATATCCCGGCAAAGGGTTCTGTTTTAAAAATACCTAGAAAAAAGATGGCGGCAACAAGGATTGGGGCTGAAAATAAAATTCGGGGATAAGTCAGGAGAAGGTAGACATAGACAATAAAGCCGGTGCCCAGAGTCATCAGGGGGTGAATCAAAAAAGAGATTATAAATAATACTGCGGAAATAATATATCTTCCCTTAAGAATGCAGGCTACCCCAAGGATACAAAGGGCTTCCGAAAATATCCTCGGGCTCACAAATGGCTCAGCGTATTGAAAGCAATTAAATCCTCCGTAATATGCCCTCATAAAAAAGAGTATGGCAAGGGCTACACATAGTTCCTTACCTTTAAGAAATGTCCTAAATAGTGACACAGCGGCGAAGATCCATAACAGTTGACCAACAACCGTCAGCATAAGAGCGCTCTTATATATTCCAAAGAATTTAATTAATACGGCATAGACTTGGGGGAAAATGGTGTAATTGTCCTGTGAACCGAATTTAATAAAGAGATCGCCGGCAAAGGTATCTGGAGATAAATCCTTCATCGCCATGAAAGTGTAGATAACACCATCATGCCATATTCCATTATAGGGATGCTTGAGCAGCCACAGGGAGGCAAGGATAGAGAAAATTACAAAACTTTGTCTCAGGGTTAAAGATTTTTCCATGAATCAACATCCTGTTCCTGATTTGGTATTTTTTGTTCTGTGGTCGAAATATAAGAAACGCTTTTTTGTATGTCAATTAAACATTTGTTGCATATACTATTTTATCCGGCAACTCGAAATAATCTGTAAGAGTGAGACAGGGGATCCGGTAGTGGTATTTCCTTGATCCAATCCAAACCACCGTCCTTTGTGAGACGCTCATAGAAAGTGGATTGTTTATTGACCGGAGTGTAGTATTGTTTTTCTGTTGACTTACTGCTTACCAGGATCATATTGATCCCTCTTCGGTGAATCAATGTACGTGCTTTTTCATCGGATACCGCAGTCATAATCCAGTAATCATCAAGGATACCCTGCGCATTGCGATGATAGGGAGTCGCAATGACTTCATAGCTGGTGCGATACAAAATTTCAGGGCCATAATCAATGAATGCCTGTATACGTATTGGCTGTGTGTGGATTGGACTGAGTTTGTTTAGTTCATCACACATTTGTGAAAGCGGTGCTATCATATCTATTTTCTTTGTTACAGGCGCAGTACCAATCATGTTTTGACATCCATAACCAATGAGCAGAAATCCGGCACCAAAAGCCATAATTGTGAAAGGTCTGATAAATGATTTTATTATTGTTGAAAAATGTGTGCTCTCCCATTGCACTACCACGCCCAAAAGAGCGGCCAGAGGTACCATTGTAATGATATTGCCATAGGGAAGAAGCCTTCGTTCAAACATACCGGCTGATGCGAATAACAGGATCCCGGCTAAAATAAATATCCACCCCTTTAAGTTTTCATAAGATCTTTTCCGGAAAATGAAACAAATATAAACGATGCCAACAATTGCGGAACCGATTAGTGAAATTAAAGGCATCAGAAATTCCCCGCGCAGTGGAGAGAGGACCTCACTTACATTATTAAGCCAGATCGGCACGATCCTCGGATCAATGTCAGCATAACCTCCACGATAAAAACCGGGAAAGAGAATCCATACACATAAAGTCACGATTACCACTCCAACAGAAGCAATCTTAAAGCGCATAGTTCGTCTTTGTAGAGAGAACACTGAGTGATGTCTCAAATAAAAGACGACCACCCAGAACAGGTTGATCATGCCGAAGATGACCCAGTGAACTATGGATATCTTGTCATATTCAATACTTGTCAGATCATACCAGGGACGTTCCAAAATGAGCGCGAGACTGGTAAACACAAAAAGAGCCGCAGCATAATGCAAATTTTTATGGATAAAATCATCGTCATCTTCAATAATCCAAAAAATACCGAGAAAGAGGAAACTCAAGAAGATAAGCAGCATGGATTCAATATGAATCCACATTGATAGGGCACCTATCATCCCGGCAAAGTAGCAAATCGTTTTGTTAAATGGACCTTGAATGATTCTTAAGATGATCCCTGTTGAAATAATGAATATGAAACCTAGCATAGAATGATGATCGGGCCGGCCGATATAATATTGGCCCAATGTTCCCACTTGGAATAGAAATAAAATACTGATGAGATTTGAAGTAGAGGCACCAAGAAGCGGACGAAAAGCCCAGGGAAGAAAAACCACGGAGGCAGCAAGAAAAAAAGGGCTGATAAGAACCCCCCACCAAAACAGACCGGTTTTGAAATCCGTCAGAGGGGATGCAATCCAGGCGCCTGTTAACAGCAAAACATCGAGAGGCCTTGTCCAATGCAAATGCTCTCCAAACGGGGCATTACTTCTGGTCAAAACAGAATCATACCATTTACCGCTTTCATGCAACTGAATGACGCGATTGAGCCGCGTGTAGCAATCAGTATCCGCCAATTCCCCTTTCCTTACATTTGCCTGCCCCAGCAAGTATAGAACGATCAACAAAACAACAACGAATATGGATAAAAAATAGATGAAGTATTTTGATATTTCAGCAGAATCAGAATTTGCTTCCATTCATGAAATCCATTGAATCAATGAGGGATTAAAGAAATTTAATTTTCTGTGATTATTGTTTTGCCACTCCTCCTCCCCTCTGTTTCGATGAGACCGCATATCATCGAAACAGAGGGGAGGAGGCTTTACTTTCTCAATGCGCGATGTCTATTTCAGCGGGGCAATGGTTTCTTTGGATATTTTCCATTGTTCATTTATTTTTTTCAGATTCAATGTCTTCCTGACTGAATCTTTGAGTATCGAAGAACTGTAATATTGATTAAAGATGGCCGTGGCGCTGGCCATCTTACCATCCACCGATATTTTCAAATCATCGATCCTTATACTTATGTCTTTACTCTTTTGGCGCACATTGTTTTTAAAGGAGATCCACGCATCTAAGTTCATTCCTTTCGACTGAAACTCTGAAGAGTAACAACTGCGGTAAGTATCCATATCGCCGGCCTGCCAACTGGTCAGCCACTTATTCACAAAATTTTTAACATCATCTTCCGGAATGATTTTTGTCTCGCTTTGTTGACTCATGACCGGGGCTGCCGGTTCAACGACCGGTGCCACAGGTGCGACAGCAGCAGGCGCTTCAACAGGAGGAACCGGTTCTTTAACAGCTGGGGCCGAGGTCTCTTCGACTTTGGCGGGAACAGGCGGGGCAGGTTCTTCCGTCCTGGCTGCGACAACCGGAGCAGATGGTTCTTCAGCTTGGGCTGCAACCTCTTTCTTTTTCCCGCCGAAGGAAAAAGTAACACCCAGAGAAACGAGCAGATCATTGAATCTGTCATTCAGGGGAAGAACATGCCGAACGTCGGCCCGCAGAGCGATGTCATCCGTTATAAAGATTTTCAAGCCGGCGCCGTAATCAACGGCAAGTCGACGAGGCACATACTTATTGGCATCATCGCTGAAATGATATCCTCCGATACCTATTGCCACGAATGGCACAAAACTTCCCTCCGGAAAGAAATGGTAGAGACCCTCAATGCCGCCAATATATACATTGTTTTTAGCATCTGTATCTTCATATTTCGATGGCACGTAAGTATAAAACCCTTCCACACCTAAGTTTTTTGTAAAGTTATAACCGGCGCGCAAACCAGCAGCAAATGCATCTTTGCTGTTCTGATTGCCTTCGAAGAAATAACCTCCGGCAAAGGGGGTAACGGAGAATGAGCCGGCTCTAACTTCCGCTTTTGCTGGCTGGGAAACAGCCATCAACATGATTACGATGATCAACATGCCGTATTTTTTCATAATATTACCCCTCTAATCGTTTATTTTTATAAAGCGTTTTTCCGGGAAAAATATTTATAGCTTAAATATATCGGTACTGGATGTTGAAATCTATAATGAAATCGATCTTTTTTGTCAATCCAAAAAAGAGATGTTGTTTTTCACATCCTTCTTATTCTCAATTTTCACATCCGCAATTTTATTATTTGACATATCTTTTGTAATTGTTTAACACTTCGATCCGGCAGTGGTATTAAAAATATTTCACAATCTAATTAAAGAAATAACTTCTGCAAAGCCTGTCTGAACCATCCAAGCTTTAAAAGAAGAAAATAATTATTTAATGATAAGGAGTTTACGAAATGAAGGATGTAGTCATTGTTTCAGCGTGCAGGACAGCCATAGGAACATACGGAGGAACATTAAAGGACATGATCGGAGCGCGCATTGCGGCAGTCGTCATGAAAGAGGCCATCAAGCGTGCAGGAATTGATCCGGGTATCATTGATGATGTGAGATTCGGCTGTTGCATCGAAAACCCCAATACTCTGAACACAACCCGGGTGGCGGCTCTTTTAGCCGGTATTCCGGAAACGGTGACCGCTGTGACGGTTAACCGCGTGTGCATTTCGGGCATGGAAGCCGTTCTTTCCGGCGCCGCCATGATCAAAGCCGGTATGGCTGATGTCATTCTGGCCGGCGGCGTTGAACATATGTCCGGCGTACCTTATGTCAGCTTTGATGCCCGTTGGGGCTGCCGTCTTCAAGACACGGTTTTTGTGGATGCCATGATCCGCGCTCTCCATTGCGGCTCTTATGTCATGCCGTTATCCGACGATGGCCCTGTCAAATCAGGCCAGCCTTTCGAGAGTTTAAAGGGCAAACCTTATATCATGGGGCATACCACGGAACTGATCGCCCAGCTTTTGAACATCAGCCGCGAGGAAATGGACGAGGTTGCCCTGCGCAGCCATAACAACGTCGAACGCGCCACGAAGAACGGCGATTTCAAGGACGAGATCGTGCCGGTTGAGATCCCCCAGAAAAAGGGCAAACCGCCCATCATTTTCGACAAGGATGAACATTTCCGTCCCGGATTGACGATGGAACAGTTAAAGGCCTTACCGTCGGCATTTATTCCCAAAGTCGGCAAGGTAACAGCAGGTAATTCCTCGGGGCTTAATGACGGCGCTTCAGCCATGATTATCATGTCGGCGGAAAAAGCCAGTGAGTTAGGATTGAAGCCAATCGCCAGGATACGTTCTTCAGGACGCGGCGGCTGTCATCCTTCCGTGATGGGCTTAAGCCCGGTCCCAGCCGTAAAACACCTGCTCAAAAACGACCCGAAGCTTACCCTGAATGCATTTGAACTGCTGGAAGTCAACGAAGCGTTTGCCGGTCAGTATCTGGGTTGTGAAAAGGAGCTTGGTTTAAATCGTGAGATTACCAATATTAATGGCAGCGGCATTGGACTGGGACATCCCGTGGGTTCCACCGGCTGCCGTATTATGGTTACATTAATTAACGCCATGCAAAAACACGGCAAGACCCTTGGATTGGCCACCCTTTGCGGCGGAGGCGGCGTTTCCATGGCCACTGCTATCGAAATGTTATAAAATCGCTATGGATTAATTTTGTTTCCCAAATCAGGAGGGGCAGAGTTCTTATTCTGTTCCTCCTGTTTTATTTCAGTCTTTTGTCCGGTAATTTCAATGAGATTCACATTCGTCTGATCCGTCGGCCCTCCCATGTTATTCTCATCTTTTTCGGAAATCATTTCATCGTATTCAGGGATGACTATTCCACGGCGCACCATAATTTGATAAATTCTTTCCGACTGATGTTCCACATATCTCGATGTGCCGTCCGTTTTATACCTGCGGGGATTGGGAATAACCGCGGCCAGTTCCGCCGCTTCACGGGCAGATAATCCGGCCGCGCTCTTTCCGTAGTGTTTTCTGGCCGCTGCTTCGATGCCGTAAATCCCGTCGCCCCATTCGGCGACATTTAAGTAAAGTTCCATAATCCTTCTTTTGCTTAAATTATTCTCCAACCGCCAGGTGAGTATCGCCTCTTTTAGCTTTCTAATCGGATTTTTAGAGGGTGACAGGTATAAATTTTTTGCCAGCTGCTGCGAAATGGTGCTGCCGCCGGCCTTAAATTTCTTTTTTTTGATATCCTTCTCCAGTGCTTTTTGCATGGCGTCAAAGTCAAATCCTTCATGGGACCAGAATTTATCATCTTCGGCGATAATGACGGCCTTCATCACATAGGGCGACACGCTCGAAAGAGGGACCCAGATATTGGTAATTTTTCTCTTTATCCCCTTTTCTTTCCATACTTTTTCCCGGTATTCCATAAAGGCTGTCTTCCGGGGACAATTTTTCTTCAGATCGGAAACATTGGGATAGACAAAATAACGCCCTACATCGATAATAAAATAAGTTAAGACTAAAATTAAGATGATAGAAATAATTCTCCCGAAAGAACGCATAAGTAATCCTCTTACATATTTTAATGGCTTCAACCGTCCCTGGGGCAAACGGTAAACCGCCCCGAAGTTCGATTAAAACAGGCATTGCAATAACTGAAAATCCACATAAAATCCAATAATAATTTACCCCGCCCGGCGCCGGAAGCTTTCCGCTAATTATTTATTTTAAACAATATCTTACAATAAATTAGCAGCCCAATATTGTAAAATAAGTTTGACAGGCCGGAATTTTTCTAGTAGGTAACTCGTTAAGTGCGTCGTTGGTTGTACATTGTTGTTTAATGTACGGTAGGTGTGTACAGTTACATGTTATTCGTTTTTCGGTTAATGTTATGAAATTAAATCGAAATATGTACACCGTTAATAGGATAATACCCCCCATAAATAAGGAGGCATTTCATTATGAAACGGCAAGTTCTCGCAATTTCAGGACTATTTGTCCTTCTCTCGTTACTTAGTATTTTCAGTACGAATGCTCTGGCAACACAATACAGAGTACAAAATGGTGACACCCTTTACAGCATTTCCAAAAAGTTTGGCGTAAGCGTTAACGAAATAAAAAACGTCAATAATATTCAAAAATCCAAAATTAAACCAAAACAGATTTTAAATATCTCTTCAGACGGCTCTTCCGTAAAGTCCTCAAAAGCAAGCTCGTCAAAACGCATGGTGAAGTCAAAATCCCAGCCGTCTTGCTACACGGTCAAGAGAGGAGATACTTTAGCCAAAATCGCCCAAAAAACGCATCAACCCTTGAAACAAATAATGGCACTTAACCATGTCAACAGCAGGAGTTTACGCGTTGGTCAAAAACTTGTTCTGGCTAAATCAACTTACGTATCGGCAAAATCAAAGACTTTACCGGAAGACGAAGATATAACATCAGAAGAGGATGATACCGCGCCGGACACCTTGGACGAGGAAGATGGTGATCCCATCGTTGACGTCAACAAAGATGAACAGGGCAGAAAAGAAGAACTTTTAGGAAAATGGAACAGTCCCGATGAAATGCAGTTATTTGTTAAAGTGGCAACCGGTTATATAGGCGCGCCTTACAGATTCGGCGGCTCCTCTCTGAAAGGAATTGACTGCTCTTCCTTTGTTCAGAAGATTTACCGGATATTTGATATACAATTACCCCGTAATGCGGCTCAGCAGTCCAAAGTCGGCATCAGCATATCACGCGAAAATCTTACTCAGGGCGATCTTGTTTTTTTCCATACGAAGCGTTCCTTAGGGCATGTGGGAATTTACATCGGCAACAATGAGTTCGTGCATGCATCCTCCAAGAGTAAAGGCGTTCGCATTGACAGTCTGGAAACCCCGTATTATCAAAAAAGATTTCAGCGTGCCGTGCGGGTAAAAGGATTGGATAACAATGGCGCTTAAATATAGCGGCCATTAATTAAGTCAAGCTTATAAATCAACAACGGGCTTTGTGAAACTATGACAAAGCCCGTTGCTTTTATTTTATCCCTTATTTCAAGGTTTTTGTTAGTTGATTATCCGCTGAGTTTATTATATAAGTTCGCGGCTATAAATGCTTTATCACTTCAATTCTTCTGTTCAAGGAATGGGAAATGGGAAACAATTTAGTTGAAAAAATTCTATCAAAACATTTAATCTCCGGCAATCTTGTGCCCGGTGAAGAAATCGGCATTCGCATTGACCAGACCCTGACTCAGGATGCCACGGGCACCATGGCCTATCTGCAATTTGAAGCGATGAATGTGCCCAGGGTTAAAACCGAGCTGTCCGTCAGCTACATAGATCACAATACGATACAAATAGGCTTTGAAAATGCGGATGATCACCGCTATCTGCAAAGCGTGGCGCAAAAATACGGCATTGTTTTTTCCCGCGCGGGAAACGGCATTTGCCACCAGGTTCATCTGGAAAGATTCGGTAAGCCTGGGAAAACCCTGATCGGCTCGGACAGTCACACCCCCACCGGCGGAGCGCTGGCCATGATCGCCATCGGCGCGGGGGGCCTTGATGTCGCGCTGGCTATGGCCGGAAAACCATTCTATCTGATTTGCCCTAAAGTTATTAAGATCAATCTTACCGGCAAGCTCAAACCCTGGGTTTCCGCCAAGGATGTCATCCTCAAAGTGCTGGAAATTTTTACCACAAAAGGAAATGTCAACACGGTATTCGAGTACGGCGGCGAAGGCGTCGCTACTCTCACGGTTCCCGAACGCGCCACCATAACCAATATGGGCGCGGAATGCGGCGTAACAACCTCTATTTTCCCCAGTGATAAAATGACGCGTCTTTTCCTGCGCTCACAACAAAGAGAAAGCGATTTTGTAGAACTCAAGGCGGATAAAGACACCAGCTACGCCAAAATTGTCAATATTGACCTGTCCAAGGTCGAGCCGTTAACGGCCAAGCCTCACAGCCCGGAAAATATCAGCACGGTCAGGAAAATGAAAAAGATTGCCGTTGATCAGGTTTGTCTGGGCAGCTGCACGAATTCTTCCTACAAAGATCTGGTTACCGTGGCTAAAATTTTAAAGGGCAAAACTGCCGCCCCCAATATCAGTTTTATTTTAGCGCCCGGCTCCAGACAGGTTCTGGAAGCGCTCTCCCAAAGCGGTTATCTCACCGATTTGATCGCCTCCGGAGCGCGGGTTATGGAAAATGCCTGCGGCTTTTGCATCGGCAACAGCCAGAGCCCTCAATCCGCCGCCGTATCGCTGCGCACATCCAACCGTAACTTTCTGGGACGCTCCGGAACTATGGACGCCAATGTTTACCTGGTCAGCCCGGAAACCGCCGCAGCCGCGGTCATTACCGGACGCTTCACCGATCCCCGCGATCTGAAAATAAGCTATCCGAAAGTCGCAATGCCGAAAAAGTTTTCCATTGATGATTCGATGATCATCCGGCCGGATAAGAAAAAGAAAGCTGTGGAGGTATACCGCGGTCCGAACATCGGCGTACTGCCGCGCAGTCCTGAGCTTTCCGATACCATTCAAGGCGTGGTCACCATCAAAGTCGGCGATAAAATCACCACAGATCATATTATTCCCGCCGGCGCACGGATGAAATACCGCTCCAACATTCCTAAATATTCCGAATTTGTTTTTGAAAATGTGGACGCCACATTCGCCGGACGCGCTCAGGAAATAAAAAAAGCCGGGAAACAAAATATTATCGTGGCAGGTCTGTCCTATGGTCAGGGTTCTTCGCGTGAACACGCCGCCTTGTGTCCCATGTATCTGGGAGTCCGCGCGGTAATCGCCAAGTCCTTTGAAAGAATTCACGCCGCCAATCTGATTAACTTCGGAATCCTGCCGCTGACTTTTGAAAACGAAAGTGACTATGACAAAATTGATCAGGGAGACGAACTGGAAATTGTCGAGGCAAGAAAAATCATTGCCGGAAATGGAAAGTTTATGGTGCGAAACAAAACGAGGAACACTTCATTTCAGGCGATCTGTATTCTGTCGGAAAGACAAAAAAAAATTATTCTGGCGGGCGGCGCTCTCAACATCACCAATTAAGACAACAACTTATATGTGAAGGAGTAGTAATTTTTTATGGCACAGAAAATCAAAGTAAAAACCACTGTCGTTGAAATGGACGGCGATGAAATGACCCGCGTCATGTGGCAGATGGTTAAAGATAAACTCATTTTCCCGTATCTCGACATGGATGTGGATTACTATGACCTGCATGTAAAACATCGCGACGATACGGATGACAAGGTAACGGTTGATGCGGCAAAAGCGATTATGAAATATGGCGTCGGCATCAAGTGCGCGACCATTACGCCAAATGAAGACCGGGTGACTGAATACAATTTAAAAAAAGCCTGGAAAAGCCCCAACGGCACCATCCGGGCCATGCTCGACGGCACGGTCTTCAGAACGCCTATCCTGGTCAACAACATCAAGCCGAATGTTTCCTCGTGGAAAAAACCCATCACCATCGGCCGCCATGCTTACGGCGATGTTTACAGCAATACGGAATTCGCCGTGCCTTCCGCCGGAAAACTCGAACTGGTCTTCACTCCGCAGGATGGGAGCAAACCAATCAGCGTGCCGGTATTTAATTTCCCGGGCAAGGGAATCGCGCAGGTTAATTATAATCTGGAGCAATCCATATTGAGCTTTGCCCAAGCTTGTTTCACTTATGCTTTGAGTGAAAAGATCGATTTGTGGTTTTCGACCAAAGACACCATTTCCAAAATATACGACGCCGGATTCCGCGAAATCTTCCAGCAGGAATTTGATAAAAACTGGAAAGATAAATTCGACAAGGCGGGCATCGAATACTTCTTTACCCTCATTGACGACGCCGTTGCGCGTATCATGAAAAGCGAAGGCGGGATGCTCTGGGCACTGAAAAACTACGACGGAGACGTCATGTCGGATATGATCGCTTCCGCGAGCGGCTCGCTGGCCATGATGACATCCGTGCTGGTTTCACCCAACGGCTGGTTTGAATACGAGGCCGCGCACGGCACCGTGCAGAAGCACTACTATAAACATTTAAAGGGTGAAGAGACTTCCAGCAATTCGATGGCGCTGATTTTCGCCTGGTCCGGAGGTCTGCGCAAACGCGGTGAAATGGACGGCACGCCGGAAGTGATTAAGTTTGCCGATCAGCTCGAAGAAGCGGCCATTGCCACCATAGAGAACGGCACAATGACCGGCGACTTGCTATTACTTGCCGAAAAGAAAGCTTCCAACAAAAAAGTAAACACGGAAGGCTTTATCGACGCTATCGCCGACAGTTTGAAGAAAATACTATAGAGATGAGAACAAGATTATTTCCCCCTTTCTTAAAGGGGGATTGAGGGGGATTTTTCAGACACAAATAAAATCCTCCCATACCCTCCTTTAAGAAAGGAGGGCTCTTCAGCAAATACTACAAACAAGCATAGAGT
Organism: Deltaproteobacteria bacterium HGW-Deltaproteobacteria-13; assembly: GCA_002840555.1. Classification (GTDB taxonomy): domain Bacteria; phylum Desulfobacterota; class Syntrophia; order Syntrophales; family Smithellaceae; genus Smithella. The sequence goes on along the minus strand of PHBJ01000008.1, from coordinate 115,786 downwards.
TTAACGATGACAAAAGCACTGCCCAATTTGCTGGATTTCACGCTGGAGGAAATGCAGGAGTTCATTTCCTCCCTGGGAAAGGAAAAATTCCGCGCGCCGCAAATCATGAAGTGGCTATATCAGTCCGGGAGTGTTTCTTTCGATGAAATGACGACCCTTTCCCGTGACTTCCGAGTAAAACTTTCCAAACTCGCCCGGATCAGCCGTCCGCAAATCGTCAAGATCCAGGAATCCAAAGACGGGACAAAAAAAGCCCTGCTGCGTCTGGAAGACGGACTTTTTATCGAAAGCGTTTTGATCCCGGGGAAAAATAACTGGACAATCTGCGTATCCACTCAGGCCGGCTGCGCCATGGATTGTAAATTTTGCCTGACAGCCCGTAATGGTTTTAAAAGAAATCTGAATCCTTCAGAAATTGCCGGTCAGCTGATCACATTGAAAAATGAACTGCCTCAATGTCCCGAAATTAAAAATATTGTGATGATGGGCATGGGCGAACCGCTGGCCAATTATGATAATGTTTTGAAGACGATAAAAAATCTTACCTGTGATTTCGGCATGGGATTTTCCAATCGGAAAATAACCGTTTCCACCTGCGGTCTTGCCCCGCAAATCATCAGGCTTGGCCAGGACATTTGCATCAATCTTGCCGTGTCACTCAACGCTCATGATAACGAAACACGAAACAAGCTCATGCCGGTCAACAAAAAATATCCCCTGGAAGTCCTGCTGGATGCCTGCAAAAAATATCCGATGCCCGGGCGCAGACTGCTGACCTTCGAATATATTTTAATGGACGGAATGAATTCTTCCGTGCAGGACGCCAAAAAACTGGCGGCTTTACTGAAAGGCCAGCGCTGCAAATTGAACTTGATTGTCTTTAATGAATACCCCGAATCACCTTTTAAATCACCGCAGCCCAAAACCGTGGAAGCTTTTCAGCAAACGTTGATTGATCATCACTACACAACGATGCTTCGCAAAAGCAAAGGCAGCGACATCCTCGCCGCCTGCGGACAGCTGAGCGGTTCTTTCGGAATATAAAAATTAAGCTACCCATTCGGTAATTTTCCCTTGATATTTCGCTTTAATAATGTATTTTAATAAAAAAACATGTGTTCATTAACGCGGGTAAACTTATTAATCTAACCCTCAACCTTTTGGGGGCCACCGTGAAATTGATTTATTGGAACGTATCAACATAATCCTCCGTGGGATTGTTATGCCCTTGGAGGTTTTTTATTTTCGGCAGTTTTGACCGGAAAAAGCAAAATCTGAAAGCGGTATCCTGATCTCTTCTGAATGCTCTTGTCCTGATTTGTATTGAAATTTGTTTTATCCACGGATGGTTTTCAACCATCTGTATTGAAAGAAATATTTTATCGAAAAAAGGAGGATATTCATGAAAAGATTCAGAGTTTTACTTGCCATTGCGGTAATGCTTACTCTTTCCCTTATGATCGCGGGTTGTGGCAGTAGCAGCGGCGGTGGTAGTAGTACTGACAATACCGTTTCGCTTACTATACTGGAAACTTCCGATGTTCATGACCATGCCGGTGGATACGGTTCTGCGGCATCATATTCTCCCATGACTACCGGCAATGACACGGTTCTTGGAGGTTATGCCCGCCTCGCTACTTATATTTCCGATGTTAAGAATCAGAAAGGAGCGAACAATGTGCTTCTTTGCGATAGCGGCGATTTTACAATGGGTACAGTTTACACCATGACACTTGCTTCGGCTTCTCCTCTTTCTTTTATGTTTTTTTCTATAATGGGGTATGACGCGATAACAATCGGCAACCATGAAGTCGAGTTGGGTCCGAATGCATTATACAGTTTTATATCTAACGCGCAGGCCAATACAACCTATCCTTTCTCTACTCCTATCATTGCAAGTAATATGAATACACATGGTCACCCTATTAATGGCAAAATTGTTACTTCCAAAATTATTGAGAAAGCCGGCATCAAAATCGGTATTCTCGGACGGATGGGTACAAATGCAGTTTTCGATGCTCCGATGGCCACACCTCTAACATTTTCTGCTGATTCTCCTGGTACTCCTGATGATGCGGCTTCTTATGCGGCCCTCCAGGCTCAGGTTGATGATTTAAGAAATAATCAGGGCGCTCAATTTGTTGTCCTTCTCTCACACGAAGGATTTACAAATTCCGGAGGTGTTGCAGTAGGCAATGATGCTAATCTTGCTGAGGCTGTTTCCGGCATTGATGTGATTCTTTCCGGTCATCTGCACATTAATCAAACAGCATTAAAAACATCTGCTAATACTCACAATACAATCCTTGTAGAGCCGGGCGCGTATGGCGAACACATAGCCAGACTTGATCTTAAAATAGATAAAACCACTGGTAAAGTCACAAGCTATACCAGCATAAATCCAATTATCGATGACACCATTATTGGTGATTCATGGATGAACTATGTAGTAGGGACGGAAGTTAATTCCGCTCTTAATACAGCTCTCGCTCCCGCTTTTACGGGGCTGGGATTAACAGGCGTTGCTTCAATTCTTGACACCGTGGCCATAAACGATGCTCCAATAAACGATACTTCAATTACAAGCGGCTACACTGTCGGAGAATCGGTTCTTGGCAATCTTGCCGCTGATTCCTACAGAACCGCCATCAATGGAATATGGGCACAAGCTTACGCGGGTTCCGGCGGTAACGTGACTTACGCGAACACTGTTATGACCGCGGCAACAGGCGATGCCAACCGGGTTCAGATTGCCTTTGTTCCGGGCGGCGTAATTCGTGATCCCCTGGCCGTAGAGGATGGAACCATTTCGTTTGCCGATCTTTACAATGTAGTGCCTCTGGGAGCGGATCCATTGGATTCAACTGCGTTCGGTTATCCGCTATTGACCACGTACATCAAGGCTCTCGATATTTACAAAGCTGTCGGTATATCTCTGTTAATGGGATCCTTTCAGAACAACGGCGATTATTATATAAATTTTTCAGGTATCTACGTTCATGTTATTGCCTGGCCTTCAACCTTCCAAGTCTATCTCTGCCCGACAGATACCAATACATCAAGTCCCAATTACGGCATGAACGGCAACTTACGGACGGGTGTTGCGGGAACCCTGATTAATCCTGGTGATACGGTAACAACTTACAAGATTGCTGTTGACCTTTACACTCTTTATATGATGTATGCGGTTGCAGCTATCAATCCGGCTTATACAATCTATACTTATAACGCTGCCGGTACAACAGTTGTAAATGCGACCGGTAATCGTGTTTGGACAAGTGGATCCACCACCATGCGCCCATGGCAGGCGATGGAGGCATGGTCATGGGCGGCAGGCGCGCATGCAACCTCCAATTTGTCCAATGCGGGATATTATACGGCTTATCCTTATCCGCGAGTTTATTAACAGATTTATACTTAATTTTTAATTAAGGAGGAAATATAATGAAGAGATTTTGGTTCGTTTTGCTGACGCTGGGGCTTGTCCTGGCCTTTAGTGTGTCAGCCTTCGCGGTTGATGTCAAGGTTAGCGGAGAATATTATGCCGCCGGCCTGTATTTAAATAAAACCACCTTAAATGACGCGAGATGGGATTACGATCGCACCAACCCCAGCACAGCTTTCTTTTTCCAGAGACTGCGCATCGGAACTGACTTTATCCTGTCCCCCTCACTGAAGCTGGTCACACGCTTCGACGCTATGGAAAGAATCTGGGGAGGGCAGAGGTCAACTCCCGGCGCAACCTACGAATATCCTACATCAGCAGGAACCCGGGCTGAAAGTGAAAATATCGCCTTCGATCTGGCCTATATTGATTATACCTCACCCATCGGTTTGTTTCGTGTGGGCTATCAGCCGGATTACGAATGGGGAACAGTTTTCGACAATAGAACCACAGGACCTACGGCCGGCATAATTACTTATGGAATAATGGCAGGGCCAATCACTGCTATGGCTCAATACGCCAAAGAAAAGGACATGAGCAAAAGCGCCGTTAATCCTTATGCAGCGACAACCGATAGTGATCACGACTCTTACCGCCTGGGCGTCATTTACAACTTCAGTACCTCTCAGGCCAAGGGCGAAGTCGGCGGTCTTTTTCTCTGGGAACGTGATGCGACCAATAAGCCCTTCAACGGCAGCGCCACCTTCGCCGCTTTGCCTCATATAGGGGTAGCCCCGGGCGTCTATCTTGATCAAATGTCATTTACATATCTGACCAACGCTTACAAGATAATACCTTATTTTAAAGCGAAGATTGGACCGGTCGTTCTTCAGGGAGAATTTGAGTACACATTTGGCGACGCGATGAAATGGGAAGATGGAGACGGTGTCAGCAATCCTTATGGATTGTATAATTCTGCAAATGTCAGCATAGGCGCCATCAGCGTTTTCCTTGATGCCACCGCGACTTTCGGTCCTGTTTATGTGGGCGGCTCTTTTGCTTACCTTTCCGGTGACGATCCCAGCACCAATGATAAACTGGAAGGCAGTAATAGTATGGCTGCTGTTAATACTGCCGGTTTGGATTGGAATCCCTGCCTGATTATGTTTAACAATGAGGTGATTAACGACTGGGTAGGCGGAATCAGCGGTCACAGTGACTCACAGGTTGGCGGCGAAATGTCCAATGCCTGGTTTTTTCAGGGCAGAGTCGGTGTGAAACCCACTCCCCAGTTGGATGCCATGCTTTCAGTTTCTTATGCAACTGCCGACAAGAAGCCGGATCCCAAACTTCATTCGCTGGCCAACTCAGTTATCGGCGGCCCCTACTATTCAACGACGCAATACGGCAACGGCAGCTATGGTTTGGAAGTTGATCTTACAGGCACTTACAAAATCACCAATAACCTGTCCTATATGCTGGGCGCCGGTTATCTCTTCACCGGTGATTACTACAAAGGTTACGATTATCCGCGTGCAAACTATAAAATCGTAGACGACTACATGATTATCAACAAACTTACTCTTTCTTTCTAAAAGAGCAAGTTTAGCTGTTCAACAATTGCTCAAAAATCCCGGAAGGCAACAAAAACCTTCCGGGATTTTTGTGTCCTCGCCGCCTGCGGACAGCTGAGCGGCAGCGCCGGAATTTGATGAATCTGTTGTAAATATTTCTTCCGGTTAAGTCTTGTTTTTCTATTCTATCGTTTTATGCTAGATTACAACCAGTATGGGTTGAAAGATGGCTGAACTCTAACTTAACATTTGGCATAAGAAGCGGAGGCAGGTCAATGGACGAAAGAAGAAGGACAGCACGATTGCAGGAGGAAAGCGAGGTTACCATCACTGTTGTCGCCGATGAGGGAAATTTTTCTCAAGGAAATGTCATCCATAAACGCGGCAAGGATATCTCTACTTCCGGGGTCAAAATTCAGGCCAATATTTATTTACCCGTCAATACCCTCCTCATGATGGATATCAAATTAAAATATCTGCAACAAAAGATAACCGCCATCGGAAAAGTAAAATGGATTAAAATCGTCGTTGAGGATGAATCTTATGAGTTGGGCGTGCAATTCGTCAGCTCCCCGCGCGAAGCGACCCAGAAACTGGCGGAGTATATTTCGTGGAAAAAAGAAGTCTGAGATTTTCAATCCGGTTTAAGCCGGCTTGTCTCTCCTTGCTGACTTCCGGTAATTCTTGTTTCCCCACCCTGACGTTTTATGTTATATGATTACAAGTGAGGGCTGAAAATGGCAAAATTATAACTTAACGGGAGGAGCGTTCGATGGATCAATATTTTGTTCTTGGTACGGTTGTTGCTCTACTGCTGGTGCTGGTGCTGACATTAAATATCCAAATGAGTACCCTCAATAGCAAAATAAAGGAAATGGAAGAAAGAGAGGGCAGTATCGGCAAAAAAATAGACGAACTGCTCAATAATAAAAAGTGATCTGAAATGGCGCAACATGCGATTTTAGATTCTTTGCAGCATCAAAGAACCTGGCGGACATCCGTTCGCTAAACAGTCAGGCCTTCATAATTCTGAATTATCGTATTCCTTTTATTTGCTGCGTTTTTTTGCCGGAAAGGGATTATTCTTTCCCGACCGTTGAGGCGGGTTATATTTTTTTTCGCGCAGAAGCCGGGAAATATCTTTTTGTCTGCGGGTTGTTTTTTGTCCGGCCATAAATTTGTACTTTTATAGATTTTTCTTATTATACCTTATCGATTCCAAAGGATAACGAGGCGGCCAGGAGAAGGCGACGAGGCGTATTACTAATACGTTGAGGAAGCCGACGACGACGCCAACAAAGTTAGTCGCGGGAAGCGATGAGGTATCATATGCATTCTTCTTCCAATGGAAAGGTAAACGCCCTTAATCCCGCGCGGGGATGTTCAGCTTTTAATTTTCTTACCAGATCGCACAGCGGCTGAATTTTATCATTGCCCACCGCGATAATCAGAGCATTATTTTCTCCCGGCCAGTAATGCGTTCCCAGTTTCGGCTCGGATTCCTCACCTTCGCCTTTCAACCCGCACATTTTGGTATAGGCTTTAAATCCAGCCTCTTTCACAGCGGCAACAATATCTTCATCGGAAGCTTCTGCGTATACGACCATAAACATCTTCATAATGACGATCCCTCCTCTGGAAAATATTTTTCAGACGTTTCCTGCAAGATAAAATCAGCCGGCTTTTTTTGCACGTCTCCTTTTGAAATATTCCTGCCAGTCGTCAAAGATATCATAGGCGGACGGAACGACGACCAGAGTAAGAACCAGAGAAGTCAGCAATCCGCCGATAACCGCAATGCCCATCGGAGCGCGCGTCTCCGCGCCCTCGCCCACACCCAGCGCAATCGGCAGCATGCCGCAAACCATGGCAAAGGTCGTCATGAGGATCGGGCGCATTCTCACTGGCCCGGCCTGCAAAATGGCTTCCCTGCGTGACAGCCCCCGTTCCCGCAAAACATTGGTATAATCCACCAGCAAAATGGCATTCTTCTTCACCAGGCCCATGAGCAGAATCAGGCCGATAAAGCTGAAAATATTCAGCGTCTTTCCCGTTAAAAACAAAGCGCCGAACGCGCCCACAAAAGACAGCGGCAGGGAAAGCAAAACCGTAATGGGATGAACAAAACTTTCAAATTGCGCCGCCAGAATCATGTAAGCCATGATCACTCCCAGAAGAATCGCAAAAAGCAGATAGCCAAAAGATTCTTTCATGGTATCCGCCATTCCATAATATTTCGGCACATAATCAGATGGCAGGATGCGTCCGGCAATGGCATCCAGTTCGTCTTTGGCCTGACCCAGGGGTTTTCCTTCCAGAGAAGCAAATATGGTAATGGCCCGTTGGCGGTCAGCGCGATTGATCACACTGGGGCCGGTGCCTTCCTCCACCTTGACCACATTGGCCAATTCAACAAGTTTCCCGTCGCGGGCGCGCACATTAATTCTCTGCATGGCGCTGCTGCTTTCCCGGTCTTCGGGATTGAGCCTTACCCGGATGTCATAACGCTTTCCTTTCTGCTCATCTTTATACCGGGCGATATCCAGTTCTCCGCCAACCAGCAGGTTAACGGCTTCGGCAACAGTCGCCACATCCACACCCAAATCAGCGGCTCGATCGCGATCAATATAAACCTTGAATTCCGGCTTACCGACTTCCAGCGATGTATCCACATCGACAATTCCGGGCAATTTGGAAAACTCAGACGCTACTTGTTTCGCGTATTTTTGCAAAGCATTCAGATCCTGTCCGCGAATGCTGTATTGAATCGGCACATTTCTTATTCCGCCTCCGACAATGGAGAGATCTTCCGCGGATACTTTTATCCCCGGAATTTGCCTCAATTTCGTTCGCGCTATCTTTTTAATATCTTCCTGGTTGTATTTACGTTCCGCTTTGGGAATCAGGTTGACCATCATCACAACTTTATTGGGATAACCCCCGTATCCCTGAACGTAAAAGACAGATTTGACCCCCGGTATTTCCTGAACCATGGCCTCCGTATTGCCGAAATATTGTCCTATCTGATCAATGGAATAATCGATTGGCGCTTCCATCCGAATCAGGAAAACGCCCTGATCTTCGGACGGTGTGAATTCCTTTCCGATAAAAGCGGTAAGCCCCAGACTCAAAATAAATATAATCAGGGCGGCAAAAAGCACCGTTTTGCGGTAGCCCAGGGTAAATTCAAGAATCACGCGGTAAAACGATTCCAGTTTTCTATAATAATACTCCAGATAATCGCCGATTCTCGTCCAAATGTGTTTTTTGCCGCTGCCACTCATGCCTGCGGCCAATGGGTTGGGCATTGATTTTTGATGCGGTTTAAGAAAAATCGACGCCATCATCGGCGTCAAGGTAAAGGAAACAAGCAGCGAAACCAGAATGGCGAAAATAATTGTCAAAGCAAACTGGAGGAAAAACCGGCCGATAATCCCTTTCATGAAAGCAACGGGAAGAAATATGGCCACGATGGCGAATGTCGTGGCCATAACGGCCAAACCGATTTCCGACGTGGCGAATTTTGCTGCTTCTCTGGGCGCCATGCCCTCTTCCACATGCCGGTAAATATTTTCAATGACAATAATGGCGTCATCGATGAGCAACCCCACCGAGAGCGACAGCGCCAGCATCGTCATGTTGTTAAACGTAAAGCCGAAAAAGTTAATCAACGCAAACGTCGAAATGACGGAAACAGGCAGAGCCACCGCGCTGATTAAAGTCGTGCGCACATTTTTAAGAAAAATAAAAACGGCCAGAATGGCAAAGAGACTGCCAAGAATTAAATGATTCTGCACTTCATTGATGGAACGGACAATAAAAAGTGACGAATCCACGGCAAAATTGATTTTCATTCCGGGAGGCAGGGTTTTGTTGATTTTTGCAACTTCAGCTTTCACCCGGTTGGCTACTTCCACAGTATTGGTCCCGGACTGCTTCTGGATAGCCATACCGACCGCCGGTACACGATTGAAACGCGACAGGGATCGCTTTTCCTCCATGCCGTCTTCCGCCCGTCCGATATCTTTTATCTTTACCGGAGCGCCTTTATAGTAACTGATAATCAAATCATTGAAGTCAGGAATATGGACAAACTCACCCTTGATCCGGACGGTGTATTCCTTGGTTTGGGTTTCTATACGTCCACCGGGCAGTTCGATGTTCTCCCGCTTGAGAGCCAGAATAACATCGGATGGAGCTATCTGATAGGCCTGCATTTTGGCCGCATCCAGCCAAAGGCGCACCTGCCGCAGACGAAGACCGTAAAAAATGACATCGCCGACGCCGTTAATGCGTTGAAGCTGTTCCTTCAAAACTTCATCGGCATACATAGATAAATCGCGGACAGACCGGTTCCCGGAGAGATTCAGAAACAAAATCGGCGAAGCGTCGGGATCCACCTTGGCAATCTTGGGCTCATCTATATCGTCGGGCAGTTTATTGCGAATCCCGGATACTTTTTCGCGCACATCCTGAACGGCCTGATCGATATTTCTCTCCAGAACAAATTCGATGGTCGTACGCGACATGCTTTCGTAGCTTGTTGACGTAATACTCTTGACACCGTTGATGGTGTTGACAGCGCCTTCAATTTTATCGGTTACGTCCACGTCCATGACATCGGGACTGGCGCCTTTCAGCGTCGTCGTAACGGTAACAATGGGGAAATCGATTTTGGGGAGAAGATCAACGCCGATGTTGGGGTAACTGACGATACCCAGCACCACCAGGGCCATAATGACCATCGTGGCGAAAACAGGACGTTTTACCGATGTATCAGCGAGCCACATTCACCTTTACTCCTTCCGACAAATTGTTCTGGCCAACCACGACAACCTGTTCCTTCTCTTTAAGACCTTCCATAATCTCCACATTCTCTCCGTATTTGCCGCCCGTTTTTACAATTCTCTGGTGGGCCACATTTCCGTCCACGACATAAATGCTGACCGTTGAGTTGTCATACATCAGCGCCGTGAGCGGAGCCACAACAGCATCGCGAGTTGCCGCCGTATAAATGGAAAGACGTGCGAACAATCCCGGTTTCAACACATAACCGGGATTGGGAATCATTGCTTCAGCCTGCAATGTCCTTGTCCTTTCTTCCACATTCGGATAAATCAAATTCAGCTTTCCCTTGAATTTTTTATCGGGAAACGAATCGACCGTAAAGACAACATCCTGCCCTATTTTCAAACCGGCGATCTCTTTTTCGCTGACTGTAAAAGTCAGTTTCAGCCGATCAATTTTGATTAATTGAAAGAGGGGCGATCCGTTGCGAATGTAATCACCGACAGACACTTTCTTTTCTTTTACCATTCCGTGCAGAGGTGAATATATTTTCGTCCGGGAAAGCCTTTCTCTGGATGTATCCAAAGAAGCCTTTGCCCTTGCCAGGTCGGCTTCCGCCAGAGTAACCCTCGTGGATATGTCGTCGAACTGCTGTTTCGTAACCAGCTCTTCCTTAAACAGCGATTCTTTTCTCTGATATTCGGACTTCGCATTCGCCAGACTGGCCTGTGCCTGTTTAAGAGCGGCATCCGCCCTTTTTTCTTCCAACGCATAGTCAATTTGATTGATTTCCGCTAAAAGAGTCCCCTGACTGACTGCGTAACCTTCTTCCACTTTAATCTTTTTAATGATTCCATCGACCTCGGAACTGACGGTTACCTCTTCATCGGCTTTCAATGTGCCTGTCGTTTCGATATAAGGCCGAATCTGTTTTGTTAATGCGGGCGAAATACGCACGTTGACCAGAGTTTCCTTCTCCACCTTTTTTTCCTTTTTGCAGGAAACCAAAGGAACCGCGATGAGCGCTATCAACAAAAGAAAAAACGATAATTTTATCGTCCTGGATTTTTGAATATTTTTAAACATGATCTTTCCTCCTAACATGCGCCGGCAAGGCTTCCGGATTATTTACCGATATGAACAAACTGCAGTAACGTGCCGCTCGATCTTTTCACAATCAAAGAGGCAAGCTGATTGTTATATAATGCTTCCGCCACATTTCTATCCGAGGTTAAAAGCAGGGTGTTGGCGTCCATCACATCAAGGCTCGTCGCCAGACCGTTTTCGAATTGTTTCAGAACGGCATTGTAATTGTCCTTGGCGAATACCTGCTGATCTTCCAGAAATTTCAGAGAGCCTTTTAAAGTTTCCAGATCAAGACAGGCCGCGCGCATTTCAATGTCAACGCTTTTCTTTAAATCATCATAAGCAAGGCGAGCCTGACGTTCTTTGGCTTTGGCTTCTTTAAATTCAGCCATTCTCAAACCGCCCTCAAAGAAAGGAAATGTAAGCGAGGCGCCGGCAAGAACACTTTCCCTGTTGAGGGTGGAGCCTGCGGGATACTGATCCACGCCGTTATATATGGCAAACACGCCCAGATTCGGCCAGAAAGCGCCGCGGGCGTACTGGACCTGCTGCTCGGCCATTTTTGTCTGAACATCATAACTTTTCAAATCGGTCCGGAATTTCTGAGCCGTCTGCCGCAAACGATCAATGTCACACACTTCTGATAAAGATATTTTTTCATCCTTCAGTTGAAAATCAGGTTCCACCTCCGCCGTTCGAATCAGCGCGGCTCTCGTGAGCTGCACGGCATTGGTTGCCCTCAGATAATCAGCGCGGGCTCCGGATAATTCTCCTTCCGCGCGCAAAAGAGCGGTTTTAGTCAATTCGCCAACCTTTACCCTTTTCTCCACAAAACGACGGTATTGTGTAAGTCTTTCCATATTGTCAGCAGCGATTTCCAGCGCTTTTTGCGCTTTGAGCACATCATAAAAAGCGGCGGCGACAGCCAGAATAAAATCCGATTTGGCGGTATCCAGATCATATTGACTTTTCGTGATGGACTGACCGGCAATTTTCAAAGCATCCAGTTCACGCGCGCTGAGCGAAAAGGATTGATCAGCGCGGACACCCCATGTTCCTGATTCTTCGGGTTGAAGCAATATACCGGAAACAGCATACTTGTCTTCGGTAAACCGGTTGTAAGTGCCGTAAGCCGTCAACCGCGGAATTAAAAGCGACCAGGCCTTGTTCTTACCCATCTGCGCGATATAAACATTTTCCCGCGCTATTTCAATTTTTTCGGAACTTTTAAAAGCCTTCTGATAAATTTCATTAAGTGTGTATTCCCGAGCTATGGTTTCCGATGCTGATAGCAGCACCGTTATCAGCGTAATTGTCCCGTATAAGAATATTTTCTTCATCCTTAAAATCCTTTCATACACAAACAAAAAGGCGCACTCCGTCTGCAAGTACAACCCCCATATAAATAAGATTCGGGATAATACCATGATCGGCAGGAAAGTCAACCGTGACGGACAGGATTTCCCTCTTTACCGTGAAATTAATTTTACTGTGATTATTCCATTGACAGTAAAAATTATTCTTCTTATACTTCGAGCGCTTAAAAGCGTTGACGCATTATAAATAATCAACACAAAACTTCTTCACATTGAAGACCATTACAGGGAGGATGCATTATGAAAAAAAAAGTCGTTCTGAGCATTTTTTTCTTATTATTCCTTTGTCAATATTCTCACGCTTCTTTTCTTGATGTCGTAAAAGATACACTGGACACCGCAACAACAACCAGGTCCGGCGGCGGCAAAGTTGATCTGGGACTCAAAGAGGCCTTGAATGTCGGCATTAAAAACACGATCACCTACCTGGGGAAAAATGACGGATACTTCGCCAATGCCGCGGTCAAAATATTATTGCCTGAACAAGTCAGAAAATTGGAGCCCGCCCTGCGCGGCATCGGCTATGGACCGCAAATCGATGAATTTACACTCAGTATGAACAGAGCCGCGGAAAAGGCCGCGCCTCTGGCTGCCGATATCTTCTCCCAGGCGATTACGGACATGTCTTTTGACGACGCCAACAGAATTCTACGCGGCGGCAATACAGCCGCGACGGATTATCTTAAGAAAAAAACTTACGACAAACTGTTGGAAAAATTTCAGCCGGCTGTGCGCAAAACAATGAGCGAGTACAAGGTAACTCAAAAATACGATAAGCTTAACTCAAAAGTGCAGAATCTGCCGCTGGTCGGCAAGACCGTCAATCTTGACGTGAACCGGTATGTCTCCTCCAAGGCGCTCGATGGATTATTTACCGTTCTGGCCAAAGAAGAAACGAATATCCGCACCAATCCGAAAGCAAGAGTAACCGATCTGCTGAAAGAAGTTTTTAAATAATCTGATCATAAAAAATAAGAATAGGAGATTCTGTCCATGCCCAACATACTGCTTATAGGAAACGGCGCCCGCGAACACGCGCTGGCTGAAGCGATTGCACGCTCTGAACAAAAACCGAGGATTTTCTCTTTTATGAAGACGAACAATCCGGGCATCGCTTCACTTTCGGCAAAAGTCCTGTTGGGCCGTTATGCCGATCTTGAGGCCATTACAGGATTTGCCGTGGAAAATAAAATCGAGTTTGCCGTCATCGGCCCGGAAGATCCGCTCAATAACGGAGTTGCCGACGCTCTGTCCAGAATAAATATTCCGTCAGTCGGCCCCACACAAAGCCTGGCCAGGCTGGAGACGTCCAAATCATTTACCAGAAATCTGGTCAGCAAGTATCATATTCCCGGCAATCCGCGCTTCCGGGTATTTAAAGTGATCGACGGCGTTGAAGCTTTTCTGAATGAACTGGAAGGCATTGTTCTTAAGCCGGACGGGTTGACCGGCGGCAAAGGGGTACTGGTGCAGGGCGATCACTTTGCAACCCCTCAAGAAGCTTTGAATCTGTGCAAACAAATCCTGGCGGAGGGTTCTTCGCTGATTGTCGAGGAAAAATTCGATGGCGAGGAATTCTCATTGCAATGCCTGTGCGACGGCAAAACAGTCGTGGGCACGCCGCTGGTGCAGGATCATAAAAGAAGATTTGACGGAGATAAAGGTCCCAACACGGGCGGCATGGGCTCCTATTCGCTGGCTGATCATTCCCTGCCTTTTTTAAAGCCGCAGGATTTGCTGGACGGACTGGAAATCACCCGTCAGGTAGCGGCGGCGCTGCTTGCGGAAACCGGCAGCCTTTATAAAGGTGTCATGTATGGCGGATTCATCGCCACGAAAGACGGCGTCAAACTTCTGGAATACAACGCGCGGTTCGGCGATCCGGAAGCTATGAATATCCTGCCGCTGTTAAAAACAGATTTTGTGGAGGTCTGCCGCCATATTATTGCCGGAACGCTGGATCAATTAAAAATCGAATTCGAACACAAAGCAACCGTTTGCAAATATGTTGTGCCAAAAGGTTACGGCTTACCCTCAGATCATCCCGACGCCGCCTCTTCCAAAGCAAAGATCGAAGTGGGTCATGTAGGGAAAGCACGGCTTTATTATTCATCCGTAGATCAGAAAGAGGATGGTTTGTATTTGAGCGCTTCGCGCGCCATCGGCATTGTCGGCATTGCGGACACATTGGCCGAAGCCCGAAAAATAGCCGAAGAAGGCGTCAAAGCCATTAAAGGCCCTGTCGCCTATCGCGAGGATATCGGCACAGACGCGCTTATCCAAAAACGCGTTGATCACTTGAAGAAAATACGCAAAGATTAGAGGGAAAGCACTTTTATTTTTTAGTCCGACGATGCTGCTTTGCCGGAGCGCTTGATGCCAAGTCATACACTCAACAAAGGAAATGATTTACCATTCATTCGCCTGGATTTTCTGGATGCTTTACGCTGTTTCGCGATATTATATGTATTTATAAGCCATCTGGTCTTAATCCCTCAGCCGAATCTGGCAATTCCTGAATGGATTGCGCCGTTCATCATCAATGGCGGCAACGCGGGGGTCAGCCTCTTCTTTGTTTTGAGCGCCTTTTCCCTGTCCTATTCCATGGATGCGCGCGCGGGCGAGACAATGCTTACACGCCGATTCTACATCCGGCGTTTCTTCAGAATTGCTCCCCTGTTCTACTTCATGATGTTCATATACTGGATTCGGGACGCCGTCAGCTTTCATGTACTGCATCCTGTTTCCGAAGTGCTCATCAACGCCTCACTTCTGTTTAATCTGATACCGGCTTGCATATCAGGCTTTGTCTGGGCAAGTTGGACCATTGGCGTGATGGTTTTGTTATATCTGCTGTTCCCTTTAATCCACAAGTGCAGCCGTAATTTGTATGCGGCGCTGGCGCTGCTGATGGTCACTACCATAATTGCGCGGGGCTGGTCTTTTTTTGTCATCCGCTACGGTGAAGCGACAGGATACCTCGCCCCCGATCAAATGAACTATGTATGGGCTTTTGGTTTTCTTCAACATCTGCCGGTATTCGTTTGCGGCGTTGTAACCTATCGTTTGTTCTTTGATTACCTTCTTAAAATGAACCAGAAGGCCAGGCGCCTGTCCGGCCTTCTCTTGATCCTTTCGTTTTTATTTCTTTATGCCATCCTGCTTACCGGCCCCATGCAGAACATCTTCTGGGGAATGAATATACTGCATGGCCTGTGTTTTTCCCTGCTGATATTAGGCCTGGGATTAAAGCCTTTTAATTTTCTGGTCAACACTAAAACCGTGGGCCTGGGCAAGGCCAGTTATTCGTTGTATCTTTTCCATCCGATTCTGATTTTCACGCTTGTCCCGGTCTACTACTGGTGTTATGGTCATCTCTCAGTAGATATTTTAGGGTTTTTATCGTCATTATTAATTACTCTTATTCCACTGACGGTTATATCGCTGATATCCTATAAGTACGTTGAACGTCCGGGTGTTGTCTGGGGAGAAAAATTAATCGGCAACAAATATACAGCCTGATTCGCTTGCGCTCATGGACGGCATCTTTTCACTTTTTTTCGCCCGAGGGATCAAGCGTAAATATTCACCGTTTATTTCAATCAACCTTTGATGGGCCATGCTCTATCAACAAATCGCCTTGACATATAGCCGGAAAGCCATTAAAAACAATTCGACAGTTATCGAAGCAAAAACAAGCTTGTCACATTGCATCCGGGGAGTTTCAAAGATGAAGATGGAAACCAAACAACTGGCAAAGATCATGAAAGCCCTTTCCAACACCAACCGGCTGGAGTTATATCTGGAAATAAAAAAGAAGCAGGAAGTCAGTTACGAAACAGGCGAAGAATGTTTTGTGACCGATATCATCTCCTGCATGAATATCGGCGCACCAACCATATCGCATCACCTGAAGGAGCTTTCCAATGCCGACTTGATTTCTACCGAACGCCGGGGCAAGTTCCTTGTAGCCCAGATCAACAAGAAGACTCTGGAAGCCGCATCCCGGGTTTTGTCCCTAAAAGTCGGGAAATAGCCAAAATTTTTAGCTTGACAGTTTGATACATATCGAAGTATTAAACAGTCAAAAAATAATGAGGGGGCAAGCAATGTTGTTCAATAGAGCCATTACGGATATCATCCGGCAGCGTAAATCAATTCGGAGTTACCTGGGTACATCGATTGAAAAAGAAAAAAATGAGGCCTTGACGCATTTCCTTTCAGCCAACACAACAGGACCGCTGGGAAGTCAGGCACGCTTTACTTTTATAACCGCCTCCCGGGAAGACAGGGGAGCCTTAAAGGGACTTATTACCTATGGAATGATTAAAAACCCCATGGGGTTTATCATCGGCGCGGTAGGAAACACCCCGTACGGTCTGGAAGACTTCGGCTATCTGATGGAAAAGGCTATCCTGATGGCGACCGATCTGGGGCTCGGCACATGCTGGCTGGGAGGGACATTCAACTCCAGCGGGTTTGCACGTAAGATCGCTCTGCAAAATAATGAAATTATCCCGGCTGTCACGTCAGTCGGTTACGCTGTAACGAAGCTTTCTCCGATGGATTCCCTGGTTCGCTCGTCTGCCGGAGCAAATAAACGCAAACTCTGGAGCGCGTTATTCTTCAAAAATGACAAGCCTCTCCCGACCGAAGAAGCGGGAGCTTATGCCATACCACTCGAAATGGTCCGTCTGGCTCCTTCGGCAAACAATTTCCAGCCCTGGCGGATTATAAAGGATTCTAAGGATGACACGTACCATTTCTATATAAAGCGCGTGCCGGGTTTAAAATTTTTCATGAAGTCCGATTTACAGCGTGTAGATCTGGGTATTGCCATGTGCCACTTTGCGCTGGCGGCTGATGAAGAAGGCTTAAAAGGATCATGGCATATCCATGATCCCCGCCTGGGAGGCATTGCCGATAAACTGGATTATAGAGTCACCTGGGTGGGCGGCAAGTAGCCAGTAGACCTCTAAAACAAAGCAAGAAATGCTTTAAAAAAATAATACCATAAAGGAGAGAAATCCATGTCAAAAACAGCCTTGATCACCGGCGCTTCCGAAGGCATCGGCTATGAACTGGTCAAATTATTTGCGAAAGACGGCTATCATTGTGTGCTGGCAGCGCGCAACAAAGAAAGGATGGATCAACTCGCCGCCGAAGTTAAAAAGAGCTTCGGCATCACTGCACGGGTCATTACGAAAGATCTGTCCCTGCCGCAAGCCGCTCAGGATATTTTTGACGAACTCAATGCGGCCGGCGTCCATATTGATGTACTCGTCAACAACGCCGGTCTGGGGCTTCATGGTGAGTTCGCCAAGTCAAGTATGGACAGGAACATGCATATGCTTGAGGTCAATCTCATGACTCTGACAAAACTAACCCGGCTGTTTTTGCCCGGCATGCTGGCGCGTAAATCCGGCAAGATCATGACCGTCGGCTCTATCGCCTCGTTTATGCCCAGTCCCAACTTTGCTTTATATAATGCCAGCAAAGCTTATGTGCTGTATTTTTCTGAAGCGCTGTCGGAAGAGCTGAAAGGTACCGGAGTAAGTGTAACCTGCCTGTGTCCCGGTGCAACGAAGACCAATTGGCAAGCCAGGGCCGGCGCGGAAAATATCCGGCTGAATCAGGTGCGGATGATCGATGCCAAAACGGTAGCCGAACTTGGTTATAAAGGTTTAATGAAAGGCAAACGGGTTGTCATTACGGGTCTGGATAATAAAATCAGCGTGCTTTCAGCCAAGTTCGCTCCGCGAATTGTAATTTTAAAAATCGCAGGTTTTTTAACCAATAAGAGAAGCTGTTCTTCCTGACGCAATACTCCTATCGAAAAAACCAGGGTAAACTTCACCGGGCAGTTTAATTTCGTCAATGCCGATGCCTTTGCTCCAATATGCTTATGCTCACTTTAGTTTAGCTTGTTAAAAATTGGTCATTTTCTTTAACGCTTCGATGCGGTCATCAAGCGGCGGATGGCTCATAAACAATAAAGCTAAATTATGTTTGGAAGGCTTTCCGTTAATGCCGAAGGCAGACATCTGATCCGGCAGAGGCCCGGCAACACCTTCTTTCAGTCTTTCCAGCGCCGCAATCATTTTTTGCGTTCCGGCGAGTTTCGCGCCGCCCGCATCAGCTATAAATTCCCGTTTCCTGCTGAACCACATAACGATGATGCTGGCGAGTATGCCGAACAGAACCTGGGCGATCATCGACGTTATAAAAAAACCGATACCGACGCCTTCATCATTTTCACTCCTGAAAATAACCCTGTCCACAAAAAATCCCACGACGCGGGAGAGGAAGATAACGAACGTATTGACCACACCCTGAATCAGCGACAGCGTAACCATGTCGCCGTTGGTAACATGGCTCATTTCATGACCGAGGACGGCCTCTATTTCATCTTTATTCATGGCGTTAAGCAGGCCTGAACTTACGGCAACCAGAGCTTTATTTTTATTCATGCCTGTGGCAAAGGCGTTGGGCGACGGAGAATCGAAGATGGCGACTTCCGGCATGCCGATATGGGAGGCCATCGCCAGTTTTTTGACTGTGTCCACCAGCCAGATTTCAGCTGAACTTTGGGGATTGGTGATGACTTTCGCGCCCATCAGGCGTTTGGCCATCCATTTGGACATGGCCAGCGATATGAAAGAACCGCCGAATCCGAATACCGCGGCGAAAGCAAGCAGACTGGTCATATTCAAACCGTTTTTATCCAGAAAATTACCAACTCCCAGCAGACTGGCGACGATGCTCAAAACAACCAGCACGGCGATATTCGTGGCGAGAAACAACAAAATCCTTTTCATTTTTAACCTCCTGAATTAAAAACTGCCTTAGGCAGTAATTAAAGCAATACATTTATAATAGTCTTGTTATTTTAATGACAAGATGCCGGATGTCAAGTGCTTATATGAAAAATAACCGGCCAGCGGTGAGTTTACATAGGAAATGAAAAAATTTAAATTATTTCAAATAATATTCTAATTTGTAAGTATTTTGTCCGGGAATTTTGCCACCCGTATTCCCAGTTTTCTCATTCTTGCCCGCAGCGTGGAAGATTTCATATCGAGGATTTCCGCGGCCCCTCCTCTTCCTTCTATCCTGCCGCGGGTGAGATTGAGAACACTGATAATATGACGCCTCATTATCTCATTCATCGTTATGATCTGGTTGTTTTTTTCTCCATGAGAAACAGACGGTATTTCGGTACGGATATTTGCAAGATGATGGAAGGACAATGGTGCTCCCCGGCTGAGGATCAGTGCCTGTTCAATGACGTTTTCCAGTTCGCGCACATTGCCTGGCCAGTTATATTTTTGAAGCTGCTCCATGGCATAAGGTGCAAAACGGTAACGATAGGGAAGATTCATTTCCACGGCCAGACGTTTGGCGAAATATTCCGCCAGTCCGGGGATATCTTCTTTCCTTTCGCGCAGTGTTGGAATTGTGATGGGAAAGGTATTCAGCCTGAACCACAGATCCTTTCTGAACTCCCTGTTTTCCACCATTCTGGCGATATCCCTGTTGGTGGCTGCAATCACCCGGACATCGACGGATACGGTCTTTTGGCCGCCGACCCGCTGGAAGGTCATGTTCTGAAGCACTCTAAGCAGTTTGACCTGGGCCAGCATCGAGAGCTCACTGACCTCATCAAAAAAAATAGTGCCGCCGTTCGCCTGCTCAAAAAAACCGATTTTCACGTTGCCTGCCCCTGTAAAAGCGCCCTTCTCATGACCGAACAGTTCGCTGTCGAGCAATGTTTCGACAATGGCCCCGCAATTAATGCTGACGAGAGGTCTCTCTGCGCGTCTGGAATGTTGATGGATGGTATTGGCGATCAATTCTTTACCGACACCGGTTTCTCCCATAAGCAACACCGGCGTATCGAGCTTCGCCACCTGTTCGATCCGCGACATAACGTCTCTTAAACCGAGGTTGCCTTCGGCTTTATTCAGCACTAATCTTTTTCTCGCTTCACGATTATCTGCCGTCAACCTGTTTCTCAACGGTGCAATAACCAGTTGAGAGTATATGTGACGAAGGGCATTATCTATGGGTTCCGAAATATCTTTTACAAGATCGATATCTTTCTGATTATACCGGTCTTCTTCCCAGACGACGAGGGCGAGAACGACATATTGATTTTGTCCTGCCTCTGCCCCGTGCGCGATGGTTGAGGCTGGTTCCCGAATGCCGACGTGTTCATCGAATTCCTGCACAATGGAATGATTCTGTCCGTTGGGAATATAGAGCGTCCTGATCTCGCTGTTAATGAAAGCGAGCGCTTCTTTTCGAGTATCTTCTGTAACCTTTTTAGTCTCTTCCACAAGAACAACGCTTTCCTCTGTAGAATGTATTCTGTACCTAAGCATGCTCTGCTCCACGTCGTAGATAAGCATGGTGATGTAGTCGAGGGGAAGATAATCCTTAAAAAAAGAATAAAGCATCCTAACGGAGGTTTTCAGATCCTCACTGCGGTATATTTTCCCAAGGCAATCATTAAACGATTCGGGCAAATTTCTTTTCATAAAACCACTCCTTGCAGCCGCAATATATGACGGAACTGTCATAAAGTAAAATCAAATTTCATTATATGGCGGCGGCAACAGCGGAAGCTTCTGTTAACATCATGATATTACAATACTTATTTATTGGCATGATATGTGAAATATATTTTCAAGAAAAATAATGTCTGGATTCCGGGTGTTTCTATTAAAAAGAGGAGATTATCATCATGGGAAATTGTGAATCAGGGTATGCGAAAAGACTGCTGGAAGTCAATCTGACGGAAGGAAAAATTGAAACGACACCATTGGATGATGATCTTCTAAAAAATTATTTAGGCGGTGGCGGTCTTGCGGCTCATCTTTTCCTCAATAAATTTTCTCCTGAATCGGATGCTCTCTCAGAAGATAACCCACTGATTATAATGACCGGCCCGTTGGTCGGCACGCTGCTGCCGGGAACGTCGCGCTTCGCCGTTTGCGCCCGTTCTCCTCAAACGGGGTACTGGGGAATCGGCACTTGCGGCGGCAATTTTGGTCCGGAACTTAAATTTGCCGGATATGACGGAATTTATTTTGGTCCGGAACTTAAATTTGCCGGATATGACGGAATTTTTATCGAAGGCAAATCGGATAAACCGGTTTATCTTTTAGTTGAAGATGACCATGTGGAAATCCGTGACGCCGCAGATCTTTGGGGCAAGCCTGTTTATGAGGTTACCGATATCTTGAAGGAACGGCATGGAGGAAAACGCAAGCCGAAAGTTCTGGTGATCGGCCCCGGCGGAGAGAACCTGGTGCGCTTTGCGGCGATTGCCAATGATAAAGGTCACTACATCGGCAGAACCGGCATGGGCGCCGTCATGGGCTCCAAGTCACTCAAAGCGGTTGTCGTCAGCGGTACCGGCAAGGCATTACCGGCACTGCCTGAAGAATACAAAGCCCTCAGGGAAAGTCTCCTCGAGAAAATTAAAGAAAGCCAGTTTGCCCAACTCATGAGGAGCATGGGAACGGCTGTGTCCATGGATTCGGGAATGATGATGGGAGATGTGCCGATTCGCAACTGGACAAAAGGAGAATTCGATGGGTCGGCAAACATCGGCGGACCTACCATGACCGAGCAATACCTGACGAAGGTTCATGCCTGCTACGCGTGTCCGATTGCCTGCAAGCGTGTGGTCAAAGTGGAGGGCGGCCCTTTTAAAACCGATGAAGGCCCGGGACCGGAGTATGAAACCTGCTCTACCTTCGGCACCTTCATGGAAAACGACAACTTCGAAGGCATCATCAAGGCCAACGAAACCTGTAATCAATACGGTGTCGATACCATTTCCTGCGGTTCGACAATTGCTTTTGCCATGCAGTGCTTCGACCAGGGGATTCTCACGACGGCGGATACGGACGGCATCGAACTTAACTGGGGGAATATCGAATCGGCGATAAAAATGGTCGAGAAGATTGCCCGGCGTGAAGGCATAGGGAATCTGCTGGCGGAAGGTTCCGCCAAAGCGGCGCAAAAGATCGGCAAAGGTTCCGAGCAGTATGTCGTGGCGGTCAAGGGTTTGGAATTACCGGCTCATGACCCCCGTGGATTTCATGGCATGGGTCTGGAATACGCGGTGGGATACCGCGGCGCTTGCCATCTACAGCATATGAGTCTCACCATTGAACAGGGAGTGACCGCCTACGAAGACGCCGGGTTGAAGGAAGATTATGACGGGCAAAGCAGTGACGGCAAGGCGGATATGGTTATTCTTTCACAAAACATAGGCGCGCCGGCCACTTCGGCCTGTTTGTGTATCTTCGTTTATAACTGCATATCCGTAAAAGACTTTGCGGATATGATTCACGTGGTTACCGGGTGGGATTTCTCGCAAGACGATCTGATAAAAATGGGCGAGAAAATCTGGTTGCTGATGCGCGGCATAACCAACCTCCTGGGATCAAGGGCGGGCGATGACACATTGCCTCCTAATGTTATGAAACCGCTGGAAGCAGGGGGTAACGTCGGATCGGTTCCGGATATTGAGAAAATGCTCCAAGAATTTTATGAGCTCAGAAGCCTTGATGCCAACGGCTGGCCCCGAAGAGAAGTGCTGGAAAAAGCCGGTCTTGCTGACCTTGCCCAAAAACTTCATGGCGCTGCGTGATTAATGATTGTTTTGTCCGGAAGAGTTTTTCTCTGAGGACATTGATAATAAATTAAATTTAGAAAAGGAGAAGGAGAGATGCCGTATACTTTTGGAACACCGGAATGGGAGGAAGCTTTTAAAAAATTAACTCAGGAGAGGATTGCAACTCAGCCGAGGCCTTTTGTTGTGTTTTCGCCGGAATGGATTGGAGAATGGGAAAAATATGTTCAAAATGATGCCAAATACAAAGAACTGGCTCAGCCGAACTGGGAAAATCCGGTTATTCTGCACATGCTGAAAAATCCTGCTTTAGGCGTGGATCAGGATATTTATGTCAAACTGGATCTCTGGCACAATGGCGAATGCCGGTCCATACGATATATTCCGAATACGGCCGTTGGGCAGCCGGGTGACTTTGTGGTTACCGGAACGGTTGAGCGCTGGTTAGCCGTTGGCAGAAAACAGCTCGATGTAACAAAAGGCATGATGCAGGGAAAGCTCAAACTGAAGGGAGACCTTCCCACTATTGTAAAAGCTGTAAAGTCGTCCGTACGTATTGTAGAAACCGTTGGAGAGGTAGATGGTAAATTCCCTGATGAACTTACTCCGGAACAGACGGAAGCCTTCAGAAAAGTCGTTCAGGATCTAACCAAAGAGTTCAATATTACATAAAACAATCCGGATAAAAAAACTCGCGGCTCATATAACATGATGCTGATTATCATTAAAGATAAACAATGAATTAATCTCAAGGGGAGGTATCAAATGGCTTACGACAGGGATCTTAGTTTTATCTATAACAATCCGACGAGAATAGTATTCGGGGAGAATTCCATCAGCGAGGTGGGAGAAGAAATAGAACGGCTTAAATGCGGTAAGGCGTTTCTGGTTACGGATAAGGGTGTGGTGAATGCCGGATTGGCCGCGCGGGTGGAAAAAGCGCTGGGTAAAAAACTGGTCGGAACCTATGACCAATGTGTCCAGGACTCCGACCTGCGCATTATCAACGAAGTGGCTGGAATCGCCAGGGAGAAAGGCGCTGATATTTTTGTCAGCCTGGGCGGCGGCAGTGTTATTGATACAACCAAGGGAGCGGCTATTGTTTTAAAAGAAGGCGGTCAGATCCAGGATGTAGCCGGTTATCAGATGCTTTCACAGCCCCAGACACCGCACATCGTCATTCCCACAACCGCCGGAACGGGCAGCGAAGTCACCAATGCCGCGGTGGTCAAAAATCAGGAAGAACACAGAAAACATGAAATTGTCGATGATAATATTTATCCCAATGTCGGTATCATTGATCCGACCATGACGGCGGGATTGCCGCCGATGCTGACAGCCACAACCGGCATGGATGCTTTATGTCATGCCGTCGAAGCCATCCATTGCACACAACGCCAACCCATGGCCGATGCCTTCGCGCTTCGCGCCATTCAATTGATCATGGAATACCTCCCGCAATGCGTGGAGAACGGCAAAGATCTTTTTGCCCGCGGTCAGCAGGCGCTGGCGGCCACCATGGCCGGAATCGCCTTTACCAATTCCCAGACAGCCATGGTGCATGCCATCGCCCATATGCTGGGAGGCATGTATAAAGTGCCGCACGGACTGGCCAACAGTATTTTGCTTCCGCACGTTGTTCGCTTCAATGCCTGCGACTGCGGGGACAGCTATGCCATGGTTGCGGTCGCGATGGGCATGAAGGTGAGTGATGAGGAAGCGGGAGAGGCTGTCGCCGGGGCAATAACCGCCCTATCCCAAAAAATGGGAGTGCCTCAAAGATTAAGAGATGCCGGCGTCCCGGAAGACGGTTTGGCAGAGGCATCTGAAGTTGCCATGGGTCAGGCGCCGATGGTGGTCAATCCCCGGCAGGTGGATGATGCTCAAGAGGTTCTGAGTGTTCTCAAACAAGCATGGTAATTTTAATTGAGTATCTCGAATTGACTATACTTAAGGAGCTGTTATGACTCAGATAATTTTTGCACCCGGCATTGAGGATGAGGGAGGGTTACCCGTGATGATTGCCGGAATCATCACGGGCAATTTGGAAGCCAAACCGGAAAGACAAAATGACTTTAACGCGCTAAACGGAAATATTTACATGCGGGCTCATGATGCGTATGTCGATATGACGATGGTTTTTGAAAAGGGCAAACTTTCCGTGCACAGCGGCAAAGTCGGAAACCCAAGGATATCAATCTGCACGGATTCGGAAACGCTGCTCGATCTTGCCAATATTAATATTAAATTTGGTTTGCCCCACTATTTCGATTATGCCGGTCTGGCAATACTGAAAAAATTGTTCTTAACGAGGGAACTGGAAATAAAAGGACTGTTTGCTCATCCCATCATGCTGACCAGATTTACGAAACTCATGTCGTGCCGGTAAGTAGAATATTGGTTCACCGCATGGTGTGATTGCTGTTGATTATCTGTTGGGAGGAGTAAGAATTAGATGAAACAAATTTTTGAATTTCTGAAGACCGTGATCAGAGTAATTACCTATAAAATTAAACACAGAAAAAGCGATGTTAAGCCGTTAGTATCCATGATTCAGATGCTCAAATTCAGGGCGACCTGGAATAAGCGAGATCTTGATTATGTGCCGGAAGGAAACCTGCCGCCGGTGTTCATGTCCGCCAGAAAGGCGGCGGAACTTATTCCTGACGGAGCGACGGTTATTTCAACCGGAATTGCGGGAAACAGCAGATGCTCAACCTATTATTGGGCCATCAGAGACAGATATGAAAAAACAGGCAAACCCGCCGGTCTGACATGGATGGCTATTGCCGGTGTCGGTGGCAGGGGCAAGGCTCCCGGTACTATTGAGGAGCTGGGATTGCCGGGCCTGTTGAAGTGTCATATATCAGCGCATTTAGAAACTCACAAGTCTCTGCTCCAACTGGGACAGGAGGGAAAGCTGGATATCCATACCATGCCCCAGGGTATAATGGCCTATCTTATCGAAGGACAGGGTAAAGGAATTAAGGAAATTAAAAGCACCGTCGGCATGGGAACATTTCTCGATCCGGGCATAGGCGGCGGGACAAATGTCGTGACGAAAAACGGAAAAAGCTTTGTCCGGTCAAATGGAGATACTCTGGTCTATACGCTTCCTGATATACAGATAGCGGCATTTTCCGCACCTTACGCGGACAAGGAAGGGAATATTTATTTTAAAAATGCGGCGGTTGTCACTGAAAATGTTGATGCGGCCGCCGCGGCCAAGGCCAACGGCGGGCGTGTGCTGGTGACGGTTTGCGATATCATCGAATCTAATCCTGAAGAAATTTCCATTCCCGCCTCCATGGTTGACGCGATAGCGGTTAATCCGAGAAACGAACAGACCGGAGGTGTCCTTCAAAAACAATATTTCCCGATGTTTACCGAAGGAGCGCAGACGGATATAGTCGGCGCTTATAATCTTGTTAAAATGGCCAACACCTTTACAGGTATAACGCCTGTCAGGGATTCCGTGGATAACGCGATCGCCCGAATGGCCGCTTCGCTTTTTGTTCAAGAAACAATGCCGGGCTCACTGGTAAATATCGGCATCGGCCTTCCCGAGGAGGTCAGCCGCATTCTGTTTGAGAGCGGCTTGTATAAACAGCTAACCTTTACCACGGAAAGCGGCGGATATAGCGGCATGCCTGTATCCGGTATGTATTTCGGCGCATCAATTAATCCTTTAAAACTTATCAGATCGGCAAAGATGTTTCAGATTTACGAAAATGATCTGGAGGTCACGGTGCTCGGTTGTCTTGAAGTTGATTCGGAAGGCAATGTCAACGTATCCAGAAGAGGTCCTCTGGTCACCAACTGCGTCGGACCCGGTGGTTTTCCGAATCTCGTCACCAACGCCAAAACGATTATTTTCATCGGCAAATGGACTGATGGCGGCAAGTACACAATCAAAAACGGAAAGCTTGTGATCAAAAAACACGGGAAGCCGAAGTTTATTGATAAGGTCAGCGAGATATCATTCAACGCGAATATAGCCTTCGCAAAAGGAACGAATGTTTATTATGTAAGCACTGTCGGAATATTTCAATTGGCTGAGACAGGAATTGAGTTGATAAGAGTTATGCCCGGCGTCGATATCGAAAAGGATATCATCAAGGTCAGTACAGCGAAGATAAATCTTCCCGCCGGAGGGAAGGTCCCCCTTGTGAGCAACGATCTGGTTAGCGGAGAAGGATTCTTCCTTAAATTTGAGCATGCAGGAAACGCGGCAGAAATGGCTCAAAGAGCAAAGAAGAGAGAGGCGGCGTTATGTTTGAAGGAAAGAATGTAGTGATTACCGGCGGCTCCTCGGGACTGGGATTGGCAATGGGGAAAGAATTGTCGGCAAGAGGGGCTATTGTCACACTGATTGCCCGCAACAGGGAAAAACTTGAAATGGCCAGGACTGCGATAAAGAATGCCGGCAGGCCGGTGCATGTATTCTCATCAGATGTTTCCAGGATTGAATCCATCACGGAAACTTTTAAAAACATTGAAGATGCGGTCGGCTCTCCCGATATATTAATCAATTCCGCGGGAATTCTTCGGGAGGGGTATTTTGATGAACTGTCTGTTGAAACTTTCCGGGAAGTTATCGAAACAAATTATTTCGGAGTCCTTAATTCAATCAAAGCCGCCCTGCCTTCTATAATCAAACAAAAGGGCCGGATAGTGAATATATCTTCTGTCGCGGGATTGATGGGCGTTTTCGGTTATACAACTTATTGCTCGTCAAAGTTCGCTCTCGTGGGACTTACCGAATCTCTCAGATATGAAATGAACCCGCTTGGCGTAAGTGTTCATTTGGTGTGTCCTTCCGAATTCGCCTCCCCGATGACGGAACACCTTAATGATACAAGGACTCCTGAGAATAAAGCACATACCCTGACCATACCGGAATACGATATTGATACGATGGTAAGAGACACTATAAAAGGAATAAAAAAAGGGAAATTCCTGATTGTGCCGGGTAAATTTTGCAGGTTAACGGTTTGGGGGGCAAGGCATTTCCCGGCGATAACCAGATTCGTTTCCGATCTCAGAATCAGCAGAGAATTTGTAGACAGGTTATAAATTCTTCAATCATTTTCCAAAACGTCAAGCGCGTCAATCACGACAGGTTTTGACTTGAAAATAATCGAAGGATTAACATTTGTTTCCGAAATTTCCTGAATATCTATTCCGTCGGCTGAGAAATAAAAAAGGAGGTTTATGAATATGCGGTTAAGATACATACAATACAAAGGAAAGAGAATTCTTTATGTTGACTACAGCAATATGACTGGGGAGCAGACTAAAGAGGCCATAGCACTTCTTGACGAAGAGGCAAAGGAAATGCGAACCTGGACAGAAAAAGGACTCGTTCTTTCAGATTTTCGTAATAGTAAGGCAAATTCAGAGTTTATAGCATACGGAAAAAAAATGGGGAAAGAAGTATTCGCGGAGAAGGTGAAAAAAAGCGCTGCCATAGGCATTACCGGTGTTCAAAGTATACTTCTACAGGCGTATAACGCTTTTACTAAAGATAAAATTGTCCCTTTTGCCACAGAAGAAGAAGCAAAAGAGTGGCTGATCAAGGATGAATAACGGGTATGAAACCCCAAAGCAAGCTTTGGAAACAGATTCGAAAGCTCGCCGCGGGGTATGAAACCCTACCCTTCGCGGATTGTTCAACTTGCCAATTCCGCCGCGCTTCGTTTTCCGAATTGGAGTTTCAACAATAAAAACTGCTTGAAGTAATTTATTATCAATTATATCCTGAATTATGAACAAATGAGATAAAATGATGTGCATTAGGAGGATGTTGTAATGAAAAAAGATTCTGTCGGTCAATACCCACAGACAATCAGCGGTTGGGAATTTTTTGTTAAATTATTGCCGATTATAGGGCGGCTTCCGTATGTCGTTTATCACGGCATAAAGGGAATCAAATCCATCAGCACCAACAGGAACATCTCCTGGGGGTCGCTTCTTGGAGAGATCGCACAAAAGTACCCGGACAACCCGGCGGTGAAGTCGCCCGACGGAACACTGACCTATCGCGAACTCAACGAGAAGGCCAACCAGTTCGCTCATTTTCTTTTGTCCAGAAAAGTCGCGAAGGGTGACACGGTCACCGTGTGTCTCGAAAACAGGCCGGAACTTCTTGTCCTGTACTGCGGATGTGCCAAGATCGGGGCGATATGCTCCCTCATCAATACCAACCAGCGGGGCGACTCTCTGGTTCACAGTTTCAATCTCAACAAAGGCAAAGTGGTTGTTGTCGGAGAGGAATGCTATAATTTTTTCAAAGAAGTGAGGGACAAGATTGATCTTCAGGGATCGGAACTATGCCTGCTTCGAGATCCGGCAATTAACAAATTAAAGGAATCTGAAGATATCACGGATAAACTTGCCTCCCTGCCCAAAACCAATCTTCCTGAAACAGGAAAGATCATGCTGAAAGATACGATGGCGTATGTCTATACCTCCGGAACGACCGGCGGGTTGCCCAAAGCGGCGGTGATCACCAACAAGCGAGCCCTTTCCGCGACATTCTGGTTTGGAAGAGTCGTAACGCACGTCAAGCCGAAACATACCATCTACATTCCCCTGCCGTTTTTCCACACCAATGCCATCACCGTGGGATGGCCGCCGGCGATGTTCAGCGGCGCGGCAGTTGCTCTGAGAAGAAAATTCAGCGCGAGCGGTTTTCTTGATGATGTGCAAAAATTCCAGGCCACCCATTTCGTGTATGTGGGAGAAGTTTGCCGGTATCTGATGGCGCAGCCCGCTAAAGACGGAGAAAATAAGACAACGCTCAAATATATCATCGGCAACGGCCTGCGGCCGGATATCTGGATGGCGTTCAAGAAGCGTTTCGGCATCCGGAAGATTTTCGAATTTTACGGCGCGGCCGAAGGGGTTGGTGTTTTTACCAATCTGATGAATTTCGACTATACTGTCGGCACCAGCCTCACGCCCTTTGCCATCGTCAAGTATGATATCGAAAACGACTGCGTGGCGCGCGACGGCAACGGCTTTTGTACAAAGGTGAAAAAAGGAGAGCCCGGCCTTCTCATTATGGAGATATCGGAAAAGACGCCGTTCACCGGTTATACCGACAAAAAGAAAACCGAAGAAAAAATCATCCAGGACGCGTTTAAAAAAGGCGACCGCTGGTTTAATACCGGCGACATGCTGCGCAACATGGGATTCCGGCACGCGCAGTTTGTCGACCGTTTGGGCGATACCTTCCGCTGGAAAGGCGAAAACGTTGCTACCATGGAAGTGGAAAAGGCCATCGATTCTTTCCCCGGTGTTTCATCGTCGGCGGTATACGGAGTAACGATGCCCAAAGGCGATGGCCGGGCCGGCATGGCCGCTGTCATACGCGAAGACGGCAAAGATATCGATTTTGCAGCACTGGCAGCGCACCTCAAATCCGTTTTGCCTAAATATGCGGTCCCGATCTTCATACGCTTTGTCAATGATTTCCAGTGGACGGCAACTCATAAGATTAAAAAGACCGATCTTAAAAACGATGGATATAATCCGGCCATGACCAAGGGCGATATATACATTCTTCTTCCGGGAAGCGACAAATATGTTCCCCTGAACGACGCCGTGTACGGGGACATCATGGAAGGAAAATATAAATTTTAAAAACAGGTGATCATGTAAAATAATTCATAGAAAAAGGAGTACAGGTATGTCGGAAATAAATTTTAATGGTCGGGTTGCGATTATAACCGGTGCGGGAGCCGGTCTGGGAAGACAGTATGCATTAGAAATCGGCAAACGCGGCGCCAAGGTGGTTGTGAATGATCTGGGCGGATTGAGGGATGGTTCGGGTCAGGGAACATCCGCTGCCGATCAGGTCGTCGATGAGATCAAAGCCCTTGGCGGAGAAGCCACAGCCAACTATGATAACGTCGCCACGGTAGAGGGCGGTGAAAACATCGTCAAGACAGCCGTGGAAAAATTCGGCAAGGTTGATATCCTCGTCAACAATGCGGGAATTGTCAGGGACAAAACTTTCAATAAGATGGATGAAGCAACCTGGGATTCCGTCATCAACGTCCATCTTAAAGGAGCCTTCTGTGTGACCCGGCCCGCATTTATTAACATGCGCGAGAATAATTACGGCAGGATTGTCATGACCACCTCGAGCTCCGGAATGTACGGAAACTTCGGACAAAGCAATTATGCCGCCGCAAAGCTCGGGCTTTTAGGGCTGGCGAACGTGCTCAAACTGGAAGGCGGAAAATACAATATCAAAACAAACCTCATTGGTCCCACCGCCGCAACCCGGTTTACGGAAGATGTTTTCCCGCCTGAACTATTTGCGAAAATGAAACCGGATTTCGTCGCGCCGGCCGTGCTTTATCTCTGTTCGGAGGACTGCACGGATTCCGGCGTTGTGGTCAATGCCGCCGCCGGTTATTACAGCCGTTCGGCTATTGTCACCGGTCCCGGCGCAATTCTTTCGGATGGGACAAGAGTTCCCACGCCCGAGGACATTAAAGATAACTGGAAACAAATCATGAGTCTTGATAATCCTGAATATTATTATCAATCTACGGAAATGTTCAACGCGTTTGCTCAGCTCCTGAAATAACAGTTGTCTCAGATGCCGGAAGCGAAAAAATGTTCCATTGAAAAAAGATGTATGGAGTGATCCTGCCGCAAGGCCATGGCGGAACCGCCATGGCCTTGCGGTGATAAAGTCAGGAGAGAAGGATTCTTCCCGGCTTATTTTGCATTTCCTTTCATATTGATCGTATTCCATCTTGTCCTCTTTCACATCCCTGACTTCGGTCAATTCCATGAGGCACAATTATGCCCCAACACAGAGAGTGGTTCTCAGGATCATAAATACTTCAGGTTTTAGTCCTGGGGACAGTATGCCGGGGAAAACACAAAATTCGGCAAATTTATCAAGAAATTATCAGTGTTAAGTATTATAGAGTTTACTTGAAAGTGGTACAATTCTATGATAGTGCACTGCAACGAAACCGGACCGCTGAATGAGGCTGCCGTTGTTGGCAATAAATTGCGGTAAATCCGGCATTAGCTGGAATTCCTGCAGGGGAGTCATCGGCCTCCCGGGTATCATGAAAAAGGGTCTTGGTTTTAGATTGTAAAAAGATTATATATATAATATCGACAACTTAAAAACAGGAGCAACAGATGGATTACAAAAGTACTTTGAATCTTCCCCAGACGGATTTTCCGATGAAGGCGAATCTGGCGCAACGTGAACCGGAAATGTTAAAAAAATGGGAAGAAATAGGCATTTATAAAAAAATCCGGGAAACGGCCAAGGGCAGAAAACCCTATCTTCTGCATGACGGCCCTCCCTACGCCAACGGCAATATTCATCTGGGCACGGCGCTCAATAAAATCATCAAGGATATAGTCATTAAATCAAAGAATATGACCGGCTTTGACGGCGTGTACGTGCCGGGATGGGACTGTCACGGCCTGCCCATCGAACATCAGGTGGACAAGGAACTGGGCGGCGAGAAGGCGGCAATGTCGCAGGTGGAAAAGCGCCGCGCCTGCCGCGTTTACGCGGAAAAATACGTCGGTATTCAGCGTGAACAATTTAAACGTCTGGGTGTTTTCGGCGAATGGGATAATCCCTATCTGACCATGGCCTATCCCTACGAAGCTACCACCGTCAACGAATTCGGCAAGCTTTATCTCAACGGCAGTGTTTATAAAGGCAAGAAACCGGTTTACTGGTGCGCTACCTGTAAAACGGCACTGGCTGAAGCCGAAGTGGAATACGCCGATCATCACACCCCGTCTATTTATGTGAAGTTCAACTTTACATCCGATATCAGTCAGGTGCTGCCGAAGCTGGCCGGACAAAAAGTATCGATGGTTATCTGGACAACCACACCCTGGACGATTCCCGCCAACTTGGCGATAGCCGTTAAGAATGATTTTATTTATGCCGCGGTGAAGATCGATAATGATGTGCTGATTGTCGCCAAGGACATGCTCGATTATTGTTTAGACGCGTTCGGCTTCAAGAATAAAGAATATGAGATTCTGGATGAATTCAAAGGCGAAATTCTCGAAGGCCAGAAATGCATTCATCCTCTGATCAAAAGAAACAGCCTTCTGATTCTGGCGCCGTTTGTCACGTTGGAAGCCGGAACCGGCGCGGTGCATATCGCGCCCGGTCATGGTCAGGAAGACTATGAAATCGGTCTGGAATACGGCTTGGACAATTACGCGCCGGTGGACGAAGCGGGAAAATTTACCGAGGATGTTGAATTTTTTGCCGGCCAGTTCGTCTTTGACGCCAATGAAAACGTTATTAAAAAGCTCGATGAAGTAGGCGCTTTGATGGGACATGTTCCCATGCAGCATTCCTATCCGCACTGCTGGCGCTGCAAGAAACCGATCATTTTCCGTTCCACGGAGCAGTGGTTCATTTCGATGGAGAAAAACGACCTGCGCAAAAAAGCGCTGGCGGCCATCGATGAAGTTCAGTGGATTCCCGCCTGGGGACGCGACCGCATCCACGGCATGGTGGAAAACCGTCCCGACTGGTGTATCTCCCGCCAGAGACTCTGGGGTGTTCCAATTACCGTCTTCTATTGCTCCAAATGTAAAAACGAACTACTGACTAAGGAAATTCTGGATCGTCTGGTGGACCTGGTGGAAAAAAACGGCGCGGATGTCTGGTTTGAAAAAGAACCGAAAGATCTGCTGCCGAAACATACGACATGTCCTCATTGCCACGGAACCGAGTTTACGAAAGAAATAAATATTCTGGATGTCTGGTTTGATTCCGGCGTGAGCCACGCAGCCGTTCTGGAAAAAAGACCGGATCTGAGCTCGCCCTGCGACATGTATCTGGAAGGCAACGATCAGCATCGCGGCTGGTTTCATTCTTCCTTGCTGGAATCAGTGGGCACCCGCGGACGTGCGCCTTACAAAAGCGTCCTGACGCACGGCATGGTCGTTGACGGCGAAGGCAAAAAGATGTCCAAGTCTGTCGGCAACGTGATCGGCGCGGAAGAAGGCATTGACAAATACGGTGCGGAAATCCTGCGCCTGTGGGTAGCGGCGGAAGATTACACCGACGATATCCGCATTTCCGAAGAAATTCTCAAACGCCTGATGGAAGCGTATCGCCGGATTCGCAACACCAGCCGGTTCATTCTCGGCAATCTCTATGATTTTAACATGGATCAGGATCAGGTCCCTTATGAACAGATGACGGAAATGGATCAATGGGCGTTGCACCGCCTGCAGGAAGTCATCAAGCGCGTAACGGAAGCTTACGAAAATTATCAGTTCCACGTGGTTTTCTACACACTCTATAATTATTGTTCAGTTGATTTGAGCGCTCTTTACCTCGATGTTTTAAAGGACAGACTTTATACCAACAAGGCCGCATCCCAGGTGCGCCGTTCCGGTCAGACCACGATGTTTATGATTCTGAATGCGATGACCAAATTACTCGCTCCGATTCTGACCTTTACCGCGGAGGAAGTCTGGTCGGCCATGCCTCCATGGAAGAACAAAGAAGAAAGCGTTCATCTGGCACAGTTCCCCAAAGTCAGCGATAAATATTTCAACGCGGAGTTGGGCGAACGCTGGAAGGCGATGATTGACGCCAAGAGTGAAATTGCCAAGGCCGTCGAGCAGGCCCGAAAAGAAAAAATTATCGGTCATTCCCTGGATGCGCGTATCACGATTGCCGCGCCTGAGAAATTGCGGGCGTTGTTTGCCGCGCATCTGGAAGATTTAAGAGCGCTGCTCATTGTATCGCAGTTGCAACTGGCCGATGAGAAAGATATCGCCGCGCCTTTCAAGAGCGCGGAGATCGAAGGGCTCGTTGTCGGCGTGGAAAAAGCCCGCGGAAGCAAATGCGAACGCTGCTGGATTTATGAAGAATCCGTCGGCTCAGACGCAGAGCATCCCACGGTTTGCGCCCGTTGTTTGCCGAATCTGTAATCAGCTTTTCATTCCCTCCTTTTTCAAAGGAGGGTTAGGGAGGATTTTTTGACAATTAAATCCCCCTCGCTCCCCCTTTACGTAAAGGGGGAAGATTTGCATAAACGAAGAATGAGGTAAATACTTTGAAAAAAAATATACTTATTTTTATTCTTGGCGCGGCTTTTGTTATCGCACTTGATCAAATAACAAAAGCCGCTATTGTGACAAAATTTGTCCTTCATGAATCATACGCCATCATTGATGGTTTTTTTAACCTTGTTTATGTAATGAATCCCGGCGCCGCCTTTGGATTTCTGGCTGGTGCTTCCGCAATATTTCGCTATGTTTTCTTTATCGGAATTACGTCGGCGGTTATTTTGCTGATCCTTTATTACATCGTCAAAAGCAAATCGCAGAATATGCAAACCGTGATATCTCTGACGCTGATATTTTCCGGTGCGGTTGGAAACCTTATTGACCGGATCCGCTTTGGCGCGGTTGTGGATTTTCTCGATTTTTATATCGGTACATGGCACTGGCCGGCGTTTAATGTCGCCGATTCGTCTATTTTTCTGGGCGCCGTGTTAATGATCTGGGCCATGATTATTCAACGTAAAGAAGAAGCTCCATTATAATGTGTTTTTGAGCCTTCCGTCATGAAGGATGCCGCATGAAGCTTTATTTGACGACTAAAACGTTTTTCTCCCGTCACCTTTCCCCGATGCGAATGTTCGTGTTCAGTTTTGCCGCATTAATCATGCTGGGCACGCTGGCGCTATGGCTGCCGTTTTCCGCAAGTTCAGGCAGCTTGCGTTTTGTTGACGCTCTCTTTACTTCAACGTCCGCTGTTTGCGTAACAGGCCTGACATCCATCGATATAGGAAGAGATTTATCTTTTGCCGGTCAAATCATCACCATGATACTTTTTCAGGTCGGCGGTCTGGGCATCATCACGTTCTCCATTGTGCTGTTTATTTTAATGGGACGCGGTATTTCTTTTAAAGGCCGGGAGCTGACTCAATCCGCTTTCCTTCATACTCCGAAAAAGGATTTTTATTTAATCATCAAGAAGGTTTTGCTCTATACGCTCATCATTGAAAGCGCAGGCACCCTGCTTTTATTTTTTCGCTATGTGCAGGAATTTACGGTTCCACAGGCTTTCTATCACGCCGTTTATAGTGCCGTGTCCGCTTTTAATAATTGCGGTTATTCGCTTTTTCCCGACAACATGATGCGTTATCAAAGTGACATTCTTGTGAATGTGACGATTATGGGTTTGATCATCTTGGGGGGCATTGGCTTTATCGTGCAGCAGGAAGTTATTGCCAAACTGCGTGGAAAAGAAAAGAAACTCTCCCTGCATACCAAAATTGTTTTGATAACCACCGCAGCGCTGGTTGTAGCGGGTGCGGTCTGCTTTTATTTTCTGGAGATGAACAATGTCTTAAAGGGCGCGACAACCCAAACGGCGCTGCTGGCTTCTTTTTTCCAGTCTGTTGTTCCGCGCACAGCCGGCTTTAATACCGTGGATATCGGATCATTGACCAATTCCACAATCCTGGTCATCATGGTCCTGATGTTTATCGGCGCATCACCCGGCTCTACCGGCGGCGGTGTTAAGACAACCAGTTTTGCCATACTGTGTCTTTTGGTTTTTAACCGCATCAAAGGCAATGAAAATGTAAATATTGCCAACCGCACCATTCCTCCGGAACTTGTGGATCGGACCATCTCCATCGTTTTCGCTTCAGCCATCCTGATCGGCGTGATAACGGCGTTGCTTTTGCTTTTCGGAGAAACCGGCAGCGCGCCGTCGGCCAGCCGCTATCAGTTTATAGAATATGTGTTTGAAACTTTTTCCGCTTTCGGCACGGTCGGCCTGTCGATGAATCTCACGCCGAAACTCAATGACATTCAGAAATATGCCATCATCATGATGATGTTCATCGGCCGCGTCGGACCTCTGACGCTGGCGTTTGCCTTGTATTCGTCAAGAAAAAGAAGGATCACCTATGCGGAAGAATCAGTTATGGTCGGTTGACCAACAGGAGGAATAAATGAAAAGAGCAGTTGTTATCGGACTGGGAATATTTGGTTATCATATCGCCCGCACACTGTTTGAAAACGGATTTGAGGTGGTGGCGATTGATAAGAACAAAGAGATTATTCAGAAGATAAGGGATTATTCCACGAAGGCGGTGCTGGCCGACGGCACGGATCAGGATATTATGAACGAAATCGGCATCGGTGAAAACGATATTGCCATCATCTCTTTTGGTGAAGACCTCGCCGCCGCTACCTTAATTACCCTGCATCTCAAGCAAATGAAGGTTAAAAATATCATTGTTAAGGCGCCCAATGAAGATCATAAGCTGATTCTGGAAAAAGTAGGCGCAACGGACGTTATTATCCCGGAAATGGACGTCGCCAAAAAGCTGGCCAAAAGCCTGATATCGCCCAACGTCATGGATTATATTCCGCTGTCCGAAGATTATATGATTTTTGAAATGGCTCCGCCCAACAGTTTCCTGGGTAAAACGCTCGCCGAATTGCAATTGAGAAACAAACATAATATTGAAGTCATTGCCGTCCGGGATGTGATTTCGGGCAAGGTTCACATGGTTCCGCAAGCCGGTTTTGTCGTGAAAGACGGAGAGGTGCTTGTCGTTATCGGCAAGGAAGGCGATATCCTCAAGATTCAATGACAAAGTAAAAAAAAGGTGAAATAAAAAAACCCCGTGAAGGTTAACTTCACGGGGTTTTTACATCGTATAGAACTAATCCTGAATTTTAAAAGCTCAGAGTAAGTTTATTGACAATGATGAAATCATCATTAATTTTAGTTCCCGCCGCATCCTGAGCTTTGAAATAATCGCCAGTGAATAAATAACCGACGCCCAGCATATAGGACAGATTATTGGTGATTTTGTAAGTACCGGTAAGATCAACTTCCGTACCGTAGGCGGCGTTGGCATAACCTGTCGGTTTTTTGTCTGCAAAAGCGTGAGAAACTGACAACATGGCATCTAACTGAGCATTCGGTTTTATACCGATTCTGCCCTGACCGAACCAGGCATTGGCCATCGGGCCGGTAACTTTTGAGCCGCTTGTGGCGCTGCCATAACCGTAAACGTTTCCAACCCAATTACCTACATCATAGGTATTAAACATAATCAGGCAGGGATTCCAGTCATTGCCGCCGGTAAGCGTTCCGCCTTCTTCTCTATCCAGTGTACCGGGATCATCACCGGATACATAAGCGATGGTGGCGCCGACATAAACGGGGGCGAAGGTTGCGGTAGCATCAATCCAGCCGCTCATCTGGTCCAATTTAACATCCGGATTGGTGACATGATTCACGTAGTCGTCATAGGTCTTGGAATTGCCTGTTGCCCAATTAAATTCGGCCTGCAGTGCAACAGGACCGATTTTCGCGGTTGCGTAAGGAGTGAAAAGAAAATAGGTTTTATTATAGTTATAGCTTTTAGAGTTTGAAGGACCCGATGGATCCGGTCTTTTATCGGCATAACGATAGTAATTGATTTTCATGCCCGCTTTGCCGTCTTTCCATTTATAGGTGCCTTCTATTCCATACACATCCTTATCCCCGTCTGTCCAATAGGCGGATGAATTCGTGTTGGAATAGCTATTGTCGGCTATTTTTGAATAATCGACACCGATGGTAAAAGCGTCTTTTGCATAATTATATTTTATCCGGCCGGCAGGATAAGAACTGTTGCCGAAGATGGTGCCCGTTGCGCCATAATTCATATAACCAACGTCAAAAGTTCCGATAGGCGACACATAATTAATGTAGGCCCAGTCAACCGCGATGTTTTCATTTTCCGAACGGCTGCCAGCTGAATCTATAGCGGCTGTCGGGGGTTCAGCTTCCGTATTTCTCGTTCCGCCCCAGATTCTTTCCATAGCGTCAAAACGAGTAACCAATTTCAATCCCGGGGAAACGATAAAGTCTGTTCCGACTCTCAGCCTCTGATAAAAGAAAGCTGTGCTTACATTCGGATAAACATCGACTGTCTTACTACCTTTAGCTGTAGGCGTGAAATTATAGTATGTGTCGTTTACATTTGTCTTATTTAAATACAATCCGGCAGCGTAATATTCGCCGCTAACTTTAACGTCAACCGCGAAGGCCGACACACTAAAGGCCATGACCAGCCCCAGTGACAGCAAAACCAACCAAAATCTCTTCATTATTTCCTCCTGAATAAAAATTATTTTCTAAAAATGTTCTTTTTTACTCAAACGACTAAATTGGCGATGAATTAACATCAAATAATTGTTTTGTAAAGGATTATTTAGGTGTAAAAGTAAGAAAAAGTAATATTAGGTAAATTACATATTTTGTAAATATTTCGACAAATTGCGGCAACGCTAAGAATAGTTGGAATTTATATAATCAGGACATGGATTTGATGATGTTTACGGATTGGAAGACTTTTTATGCAGGTGTTCTAATTTATTGTTTTGATTCTCTGAGTTTATTTAATTCTTCTTTATAACTTTCAGCCTGCGCCCTGACTAATTCAATTTCTTTTTGAGCTTTTTCAATTTCTTCTTCG
Organism: Deltaproteobacteria bacterium HGW-Deltaproteobacteria-13; assembly: GCA_002840555.1. Classification (GTDB taxonomy): domain Bacteria; phylum Desulfobacterota; class Syntrophia; order Syntrophales; family Smithellaceae; genus Smithella. The sequence goes on along the minus strand of PHBJ01000008.1, from coordinate 76,400 downwards.
TGCCTTCTTCTTTCTTCTCTTTCTTTTTCCTGAAGTTCATCAATGCCCACGTAAACGGCCAGAGCTCCGCCCAGAAGCAGAAAAATAGGTAAGGAACCTCTAATAATGGTCATAAAATCCGACCAGAAAAATATTAAACTGATTAATCCGAAGATGGCAGAAATTACTCCCCCGATGAGCAAAGACATAATCATACCTCCGGTGAAATAAATGAATCGTTACGAAGTTTTTCTATCATAAAAAAAATGCTGAGACAAGCTTCAAATAGATATTATAAAAGATGAAAATATTTCTTGATTAAAAGCAATTCATAATTTAAATATATAAAATTATAAAGATATGAGGATAAAATAATGGAACCCGATTTTGCCAAAGGCGATGGCTTAGTCCCCGCGATTGTTCAAGATGCTGAAACTAAAGAGATTCTTATGATGGCCTACATGAATCGCGAATCATGGAAAGCAACCCTGCAAACAGGGAAGGCCACCTACTGGAGCAGATCACGACAAAAACTCTGGTTAAAAGGTGAAGAATCCGGACATTTTCAACTCATCAAAGACATTTTTATTGATTGCGATAATGATACGATTTTATTGCAGGTCAAACAATTAGGAGATGCGGCCTGCCATACAGGATACAGATCATGTTTCTACCGGAAGCTGAGCGGCGAAGATTTTGTTGTCGTGGGAGAGAAGATTTTTAATCCAAAGGAAGTATATAAATGAAAGTTTTGAAGTTAGGAATTCCCAAGGGGAGTCTGGAAGCCAATACCATCGATTTATTTAAAAAAGCCGGCTGGCGCATTACCAGTGATTCGCGCAGCTATTTTCCCGATATCGATGATCCTGAAATTTCATGCAAACTGGTTCGGGCGCAGGAAATGTCGCGTTATGTTGAAGACGGCACGCTGGATCTGGGCCTCACCGGCATTGACTGGATTATGGAAAATGAGTCGAATATTGTTGTGGTGCAGGACCTGATCTATTCCAAGGTTTCTACTCAAAAAGCGCGCTGGGTGCTGGTTGTCCGCGAAGATTCACCTTATAAATCAATTGAAGATATGGAAGGCAAAAGGATTTCAACCGAACTGGTGAACTTTACAAAAAAATACTTTGCCGAAAGAAATATCAATATTCATGTTGAATTTTCCTGGGGAGCGACCGAAGCCAAGGTGGTGGAAGGATTGGTGGATGCCGTTGTGGAAGTAACGGAAACCGGCTCTACGATTAAGGCCAATAAATTAAAGATTATTCATGAACTGATGAAAACCAACACGCAATTAATTGCCAATCGCGCTTCCTGGAAGAATCAATGGAAACGTAAAAAAATCGAACAAATCAGCACCATGCTGACCGGTTCGCTGCAGGCCATGGGCAAGGTGGGATTGAAACTGAATGTTGCCAAAGAAAATCTGGACAAGGTCATGTCGCTGCTTCCTTCGCTGAAGGCCCCCACCATTTCCAGTTTATCTTCGAATAAATGGTACGCTATTGAATCCATTGTTGACGCAAAGATTATGCGGGATTTAATTCCTGTTCTTCTGGAAGCGGGGGCGCAGGGCATCATTGAATATCCTCTCAACAAAGTTATTTAACTTGGGGAAAAAAGTCATGTCCAGAAAAGCAAAAATTATCCGCAAAACAACAGAAACCGATATCAACCTGGAAATTGATCTCGATAAAACCGCGGGAAGCAAAATTGACACGACCATTCCTTTCTTTAACCATATGCTGGAACTTTTTGCGCGGCATGGTTTTTTAAAGCTTGTCATCAAGAGCAAAGGCGACACGCATATCGATGATCATCATTTAATAGAGGATTTGGGCATCTGTCTGGGACAGGCCGTAGCCAAAGCACTGGGTAAAAAAACAGGCATTAACCGTTACGGTTCGGCTTGCATACCGATGGATGAATGTTTATGCCGGGTGGACATGGATATTTCCGGCCGTCCTTATCTGATTTATAATGTGAAATACGGCCGCAGAAAAATCAGCGGATTTGATCAGACCCTGGTTAAAGAATTTTTTAAAGCGTTTACCGATCACAGTGGTATAACGTTGCACATCAATTTTTTGTATGGCGATAATGGACACCACATTATTGAGACAATATTCAAATCTTTTGCCCGTGCCCTTAGAGACGCTGTAACGTTAAATCAAAACATAGAAGGAGTTCTTTCAACAAAAGGAAGTCTTTAAGAAAGCGAGGTCAAATTTTGCATAATTATTATTGGAAAAAATTCAGTTGTATCGCGGGATTTGTTTTAGTTGCTTTTCTGACTTTGTCCATGACAACGCAAGCCGTGGAAAAAAGCACGGGAAACGCAAAACTTCCGGTACGCATAGCCGTCATCTCTTTTCAACCTGTTGCCCCTGAAGAAGACACGGGAAACACGGCGTTTTGCCCGCTTTGCGGCATAGGATCTTCCGGCGGGAAAATCCTTAAAGGATCTGAAAAAATAGTTGAAGAGGTCTTCGTTAATAAACTGAGAGAAATAAAAGAAGTGGAATTAATTCCTGCGGAGAAAGTGGAAGGGGTCTATAAAAGGATATCGTCCGAATCGCTGAAGGAACCCTCCCTGAAACGTTTGGAAAAAGTTGGCAAAGAGTTGGGCGCTGATTTTGTAGCCGTCGGTTACGTTTACCGTTATGTTGAAAGAGTGGGTTACAAATACTCATCGGAACGTCCCGCCTCCGTGGTTTTTGAAATTCATTTAATGAAAACGATTGACGGAAGCCTTGTCTGGCGGGGTTTTTTTGACAAAACGCAAAAATCTTTAATGGAGGATGTCTTTCAAGTGTCTTCGTTTCTTAAAGGCGGCGCCAAATGGCTTACCGCGCGCCAGTTGACAGAACAGGGAATGAGCAATATTTTTGAGACATTCCCAAAATTCGAAAATTAATCATACTTTTCGGAATGCACGAGCCCTCTAAGTAAAATCTGCGTAAAGATCCTTAGCGGGCAACGAAAAATTAACTTTACCTTAAAAATAAAAGGTTCCCTTTATTTTTAAGGTAATCAAGTTTTTAGTTACACGAAGTCAAACTTTTTCCCGCGGAGGTTATTCGTTTGGTCATTATTCCGGCAATTGATATTAAAGATGGAAAATGTGTGCGGCTGGCTCAGGGTGATTTTGACCGCGTTACAACCTATGCGGATAATCCGGTGGATATGGCGCTGACCTGGAAGCAAAAGGGCGCTGAATTGATTCATATCGTTGATCTCGATGGTTCCGTTGCCGGTTTGCCCCGTAACGCAAATATTATTCTGAACATTGCCAGGGAAATTGATGTCCCCATTCAGGTTGGCGGCGGAATAAGGGATATGGAAACCATTAAGTTCTACTTAGAAAATGGTGTTGCCAGTGTTATCCTGGGTACAACGGCTCTGCAAAATGAAAACATCGTGCGGGAGGCCTGTAAAACATTTCCCGGGAGAATAACGCTGGGAATTGACGCTCTGGAGGGAAAGGTGGCCATCCGGGGCTGGACGCAAAAAACCGAGCAGAACGCCGTCGATTTAGCCAGACGTTATGAAGATTACAATGTAAGAGCCATCGTTTATACGGATATCAAGCGGGACGGCATGGGAACAGGAGTCAACATTGAAGCCACAAAAGAATTAGCGAAGGCGGTAGGCATTCCGGTTATTGCCTCCGGCGGCGTGGCCGCTCTTGCCGATATTAAAAACCTTCTATCCATAAAAGATTGTGAATTCTTCGGAGTCATTATCGGCCGCGCCCTATACAACGGAGCTGTTTCCCTGGAAGAGGCGATAAAAGAAAGCAAAAGTTTCTCAGTTAAAAAATAATGGAGGCGGCATTTATGTCAGATTGTATTTTTTGTAAAATTGTCCGGGGGGAAATTCCCTGCGCCCGGGTTTATGAAGATGATCATGTATTGGCGTTTGATGATATCCATCCGATGGCGCCTGCACATGTTGTCATCATTCCTAAAAAACACATTGCTACTCTGATGGATATAGATACCGAAAAAAATAATATCATGAATCATCTGATTGCCGCCGCGCAAAAGGTGGCTAAGGTTAAAGGCATTGACGCCAGGGGTTTTCGCACGGCGATTAACTGCAATGTTGAAGGAGGACAGGTGGTGTTTCATTTGCACATGCATGTTCTCGGAGGCAGAAAACTTCAGGATGAATTAGGATAAATTATACAAAGGTGAACAATCATGGATGTAAAGAAAAAGTTGGAAGAAGAAATGGTTGCCGCCGCTAAAGCCAAAGACAAGATCAGGCTTTCCGCGGTTCGCATGTTGAAGACGGCTCTGCATAACAAGGAAATCGAATTAATACGGTCGCTGAACGAGAGTGAAGTTTTGCAGGTTCTTTCTTCAATGATCAAGCAAAGGAAAGATTCTATCGAACAGTTTGCCAAGGGAGGCAGAGCTGATCTGGTCGAAAAAGAAGAGGCGGAACTAAAAATTTTGCAGGAATTCATGCCGGCCCAGATGTCGGAAGAAGATGTCGATGCCGCGATTAAAAAAGCCATTGAGGAAGCGGGAGCTGTTTCCATCAAAGACATGGGAAAGGTCATGAAAATTCTAATGCCGAAACTGACCGGCATGGCGGATGGTAAAATCGTCGGCGAGAAGGTAAAGACATTTTTATCCAAGTAAACATTTTTCCCCGTTACTGAAAAACGGGGACGAATATATTAAGCAGGGCAGCCAGTGTATTTTGATAAAAGCAAGATTGAAGAAATTAAAAACAGAGTGGATATTGTTGATCTTGTTTCCGAATACCTGACATTAAAAAAAGCAGGGAGGAATTTCACGGGACTGTGCCCGTTTCATCAGGAAAAAACACCTTCGTTTTCTGTCAACCGCGACAAACAAATATTTTACTGCTTCGGCTGCGGAGAAGGCGGCAATGTTATTACGTTCCTGATGAAAATCGCCGACAAAACTTTTCCGGAAGCGATTAAAGATCTGGCGGAAAAAACAGGGGTTGTTCTACCTCCGATGTCTTCCGGTAAAGACGGCAGGCAAAAAGATTCACTCAAAGAAGGCATCATTAATTTAAATTTGAAGGCGGCGCAGCAATTCTCCCGGAATCTTGCCTCTCCTTCAGGCACTGCCGCCCGTAAGTACCTGCAGGACAGAGGCATCGCTGAAGAAATTGTTAAGCAGTTCCGTCTGGGGTATGTGCCCGATACCTGGCGTTCTTTGACAGATTACATTGAGAAAAACGGAATGTCCCTGAAATTGGCCGAGCAGGCAGGTCTGGTCATCGCCGGGAAGGAAGGGAGTTTTTATGACCGGTTTCGCGGCCGCCTTATTTTCCCCATTGAAAATGTATTTGGCGAGATCGTGGCCTTTGGTGGCAGAATTATGGAGAAAGGCGAGCCCAAGTATCTCAACTCTCCGGAATCGCCGGTTTATATCAAGGGAAAGAATTTGTATGGCCTGAACAAAGGAAAAGAAGAAATCCGTAAAAAAGGTTTTGCGCTCATTGTTGAAGGATATTTTGATTTGATTTCTTTGTGGAATGCGGGTATCTGCAATGTCGTTGCCACTTTAGGCACGGCGCTGACCCGGGAGCATCTTGACCTTCTTCGTCGTTATACGGTGGAGGTTGTTGCTCTTTTTGACCCGGATGAAGCGGGAATAAAAGCGCTTGACCGCAGTCTGGAATTATTTTTAAGTGCTCAAATGCGGGCGCGGGCATTAATCCTGCCGGGCGGATACGATCCCGATGATTATGTGCGAAAGTTTGGCAAAGAGAAGCTGGAAGAATTGATTTCCCGGGCTCAGCCGCTCAGTGATTATTATATTGAAAATGTACTGGGCGGCGGCAGGACGTTTGAAGATAAACGGGATATGATAAAAACCGCTATGGAATTTATTGACAAAATCGGTGATAAGAAGGAAAAAGACCTTTTTATCAAACGGATAGCGGAAAAAACAGGCCTTAACGAAGAGTTACTGATAAAAGAAACTTATAAAAACGAAAAACAAGGGGAACAAAAAAGCGGAAAAGCAAGACCTCTGGTGACGATCAATAACGATCTGGTGGAACTGCATTTAATTCAATTGATGCTGGAGTATCCTCAGAAAATTATACAGGTGGAAAACGAAAATATATTGGATTATTTCTTACAGCCGGAGCTTCAAAACCTGGGCAAAAAAATTATTGATGCGTATAAACTATTAGGCTTTATTGATATCGGTGTAATTTTATCGGCTAATGAAAATGCGCCTTTGCGTGAAAGAATATTTCAATCCATGATGAAGGCTTTGCCTGCCGATGATGCCATGCTGGAGAAAATTTTTGCCGACAATGTGCGGCAGATTAAAAGAAAGTGCTATAAAGAACAACACCGTCAAATTAAATTAAAATTGAGCAAGGCCCAGGAAAACGGCAATGAAGATCTGCTCAATCAGCTTCTTTATGAAAAAGAAAATATCTTGCTTAAAGAAAAAGAATTATTACATTAAACGAGTTCAATAAATAAAATATTTGAAGGAGATGCCCGATGGCGAAAGAAGTACAATCTGATGAAGTTAATAAATTAATTTTACTGGGTGAAGAAAAAGGGTTCTTGACGTACGATGACGTCAATGACGCCTTGCTGCCGGACGTAACATCTTCGGAACAAATCGATGATATCATTATGCTTTTTGGAGAGAAAAATATTGACATCATCGATACGGAACAGGGTGAAAAACTGACTGTGAAAAAGTCCATGAAGGATATTGGCGATGTTATTCTAAAAGACACCCTTGCGCTGGTGCCCAGCGCGGAAAAAACCGGCGACCCGGTAAAAATGTATTTACGCGAGATGGGCTCGGTTTCTCTTTTGAGCCGTGAAGGGGAAGTGGAAATAGCTAAAAAAATTGAAGAAGGCGCGCGCGAAACCATGTCGGCAATATTTCGTTTCTCCGTTTCCATTAACGAAGTATTAAGCATCGGAGAAAAGCTGATATCGGGCGAGATTAAAAGTAAATACGTCGTTGATAATATCGAAGATGAAGAAGGCTTCATGGAAGAGGATGAACATAAAGAAAGAATCCTCAAACTGATCGCCAGAGTTAAACTTTTTAACGACAGAAATACTGTTTTGCGAACTAAGCTCAAGTCCTCTGCCTTGCAGGGGAAGAAGCGTGATCAATTAAGCGCCGAACTGGAGAAGAACACAAAATACATCGTGACGCTTTGCCGTAAGATTCGTTTCAGCAAAAAACAAATTCATCGTTTTATTTCCCGGCTGCGGCGTTATGCAGACGAGATCGAAGTGCATGAAAATGTAATTGCCCGGTATAAGAAAGAAACGGGGTTGACCCTTGCCCAGATGGAAAAAGCATGGGCTAAGATGAAAAAATCCGCAAAAGATGAAAAGAGTGTGGTGAAAGAAACCCGTGTTTCCGTTGAACTGCTCAAGAAAAGTAAAACAGAAATACACGAAGCGCAAAAAAATATTAAACAAATTGTGCACGAAGCGGGCATACCGACGGCAACTTTAAAAACGATCATCCGATCCATTGAAGAAGGTGAGAGAAAAGCGGAGATCGCTCAAAGAACGCTGGTGGAAGCAAATTTACGGCTCGTTGTGAGTATCGCCAAGAAATACACGAACCGCGGATTGCAGTTTCTTGATTTGATTCAGGAAGGCAATATCGGCCTGATGAAGGCGGTGGATAAATTTGAGTATCAGCGCGGATACAAATTTTCCACGTATGCCACCTGGTGGATCAGACAGGCGATTACCCGGGCGATTGCCGATCAGGCGCGTACGATCAGGATTCCTGTGCACATGATTGAAACCATCAATAAATTGATTCGGACTTCCCGCTATCTGGTTCAGGAACTGGGCCGTGAACCGACTCCTGAAGAAATCGCCAATAAAATGGAATATCCGCTGGAAAAAGTCAGGAAGGTATTAAAAATAGCCAAAGAGCCTATTTCTCTCGAGACGCCCATTGGCGAGGAAGAAGACAGTCATTTAGGTGATTTTATAGAAGATAAAAGAGTTATGTCCCCTTCGGAAGCAACGATCAATATAGATTTGGCGGAGCAAACACGAAAAATATTGACAACGCTGACCTCCAGGGAGGAAAAGGTTTTACGAATGCGTTTTGGCATCAGTGACCGTTCAAATTTTTTAACGCCGGACGAGAACATATCCGTGGACACAGTTGAAAAAATTGCCGAAATTACTGACGTTCAGGAAGGGATTGAAGAGCCGCCATTAAAGAAAGTTAAGATCAAATCCAAAAAACGTTATACAAAACAGTAAAATAGTATTGACAATCAATATGTTTGTGTATATCAGAACTAGTTCTTGTATGCACATCAAGAAAACAAAGTGGCGGGCCTATAGCTCAACTGGTAGAGCCACCGGCTCATAACCGGTAGGTCCCTGGTTCGACTCCAGGTGGGCCCACCAAATATAATTAGAAGAAGAGCCATGAGTGAAGTCAAAAAATATTTTTGTACGGAAAGAGAAAAAACAACAGGCTCTGTCAATGCCGTGGTGAGACTAACAAGGTCATCATTCCACGGCGCAAATGATAAGATCATCAAGCAATTTACTTGAAAAAATGCACCCCTCAGAAGGTGCATTTTTTTTATACTAAAAAAGAAGGAGAAAATTATTGAAAGAGAAATTATTATTGTTAATCAAGCTTCAGGATTGTGATTCACAACTGGTCAAGTTATCCGCAAAGAAAAAAATACTGCCGGGAAATATAGAAAAACTGGATAAAGAATTCTGCTCATTTAAAGAAGGAATAGAAAAAAATAAAGCAAAGTATGATGAGCTTAAGGCCCGTCACACTGAAAATGAAAGCAAGATTAAAAAGGTAAACGAAGGCATTGTAAAAACAAAAGAAAGAATGCTGGAGGTTAAGAACAACAAGGAATATCAGGCCATGCTCAAGGAAATCGAGACGGCCGAATCATCACGCGGTGAAATTGAAACCCAGATCATTTCCCTGTTGGAAGAATTGGACAAACTTTCTGTTTTAGTGAAAAAAGATGATGAAATTCTGAAACAAGGCCGGGATAAATACGAACAGGAAAAGAAAGCCATAGAAGATGATTTAAATGCCGTGGATGCCGATGTTGCCGATTGGGAAAAGAAGCGACTTGATTTACAAAAGAATGTTCCTGAAGATCTTCTGGTCACATACGAAAAAGTCAAAAAAAGAAATAAAGGCGTCGGTGTAACTTCCGTCTGGAAAGCTGTTTGCAACGGTTGTCATATGAATATTCCGGCCCAGCTTTATAATGAATTGCAAAGATCGGATGATTTGTTGAGTTGTCCCAATTGCAACCGGATCATGTATTATCAGGATATGGAAAAACCGGTTTAATTCTATGGCGAGTCAGAACTATAAATTATTCAGCGATGGCGCTTGCCGCGGCAATCCCGGATCCGGCGGCGCCGGCGCCGTCATCACGGATGCCGATGAAAGTGTTGTCTGGGAAGGCAGGGAATACCTGGGGCACTGCACCAATAACATCGCCGAGTATAGAGCGCTTATTCTGGGATTAAAGGGCGCGTTGGCTCGCGGTTATATGAATCTGGAAGTTTACATGGATTCAGAACTGCTGGCCAAACAAATCAACGGTTCCTACCGCGTCAAAAATGAAAATTTGCAGATCTTAATGAAAGAGGTCCGCAAACTGCTGGCTTCTTTTGATTCCGTTGCCGTTAAACACGTCCCGCGTCTTCACAACAGTCATGCCGACAGACTCGCTAATCTGGCCATTGATGAAAGAATATAATACCAATTCGCTTTCTTCGGCTAACTTTGTTAGCATCGTCGTCGGTTTCCTCGACGTATGTTCATATACGCCTCAGGAGCCTCCTCCTTGCCGCCTCGTTATCCTTTGAAAGCAAAATGGTATAAAATAAAAAACTCCTCAAACCATGTTTGATTGAAAGATATTGTAAAAATATGGTTTGTCTGGACATAGATAACACCTACTCCTGTTCAGTCGTGGGCAGTTATTAGAATTGAGGATTACTATTTGAAGGTGTAAACAGTAAGGGTTATGGCATCTCACGATCCGGTGGAACTGCTGGTTGAGAATCTAGTCTCTTGCCACAAGCGGCTTCAAGTTCTAGACGGTGCTTGTCGTAGCACTCAGCATTTGCCTCATTTTTTAGGATGTTCCCGCAAATAGAGGAAAGCCTTTTCATTGCATCTGAACAACGATTTGACTCTTTCTGTAATCTTTTGCTTTTTGAGTTGATAGAGTCCCTACATCTTGCACTGATGTGCTTGTCGCGACATTCAATAATTTCTGACATCATTGCTTTTCCCGCCTCTTGCATTTCTTTACTACAAGCAGTACCTGGTTTTGGCCATTGGTGTGATTCTATCTGTCTCGAACAGTCTGGTGATAATTGGCTAAGATGAGATTTGTCCTTGGAAACCCCTTCACAGGATTTCGTAGAGGCTTCTAATTCTTGAATGCATTCTTGATCCAATCCCCGAGAAGAAGTAAAAGCGCGTGGGTGTTTTTGATTCTGAGCAGTCGTTGACTTCATATCATCACTTTTTAAGTCACATTTCATTCCATCTTGTGGGGTATCTGTGAAGATTGAGTTACCGTCACGGTCAATACAGTTGTACATTTCTCCTGCAACGGCATTGCTTAAAAAAGTTATACAAAAACACAGAACTAAAATTACAACTCTCATTGTATTCTCTCCTTGATAATATTTAACAATAGCAATTATTCGATTTTTAGACTGTTTTAATGCTTGATTTTTTATCAATGTGGCTTTGCTTGGCATGTAAAACATAAAATTATCTTCCCCTCGTGTCAAGAAAATATTAGATAACGAGAAATATTTATGTCAACGTTTATTGATTACGAATTGAAGTCTAGCCATTTGTCGAGGTTGGTGATTTGTTGAATATAGGAAGAAAGAAATTGTATTGAAACGTATTGACAAAATAATCTGTTCGGAACGGCATTGCCTGCCGATGAATATTTATTGAGTTTTGCTTTTGTAATTTTGTTTTGTGATAGCCAGATTGTCGCGGTGGATCACTTCATCGTAGTCTTTGTGTCCCAGCACCTGGCAGATTTGATTTGTTTTTAATCCCTTAATTTTGTTTAGTTCTTCCGAGCTGAAATTAACCAATCCTTTAGCCAGGAGTGCGCCGTCGCGGCCAACGCAGCTTACCGGATCGCCCAGACCGAAATTCCCTTCTACATCAATGATGCCTGAAGGCAGCAGGCTTTTTCCTTTTTCCAGCAGGGCTTTTTTTGCGCCGTCGTCAAGGACGAGCCTGCCGCGGGGACGCAAGGCAAAAGCGATCCAGTATTTCTTACTGTTGAGACGATCAGCCATGGGTAAAAACAGTGTGCCGATTTCCTTGCCCGCTATAATGCCGGTCAAAACTTTCTTCTTTTTTCCGGGGGCAATGATGCAGGGAATACCGATGGCGGTCACTTTCTTGGCGGCCTGAATTTTACTTTTCATTCCTCCCGTGCCCGCCGAAGATGTTTCATCCGTGGCGGCGGCTTCAATCTCCTCGGAAAACTCGCTGACCACAGGTATCAGCCTGGCTTTTTTAGATACCGCCGGATTGCAATCGTAAAGCCCGTCAATGCTCGTCAGGTTAATAAAGAGATCGGCCTCAATGAGATTGGCAATCATCGCGGCAAGGTTGTCGTTTTCTCCAAATTTTATTTCATCAACGGCGACCGTATCATTTTCGTTGATAATGGGAATGGCTCCCCATTCCATCAGCGTGGAAAGCGTGTTGCGGATATTTAAATATCGCTGGCGGTCGGTAACATCGGAAAGCGTTAAAAGAATTTGGGCAACGTAAAGGCCGTTTTTTTCGAAAGATTTGGAATAGACGCGCATTAACCTCCCCTGCCCGATGGCGGCGGCGGCTTGCTTTTCCGGCATGCTTTTTAATTTTCCGGTTATATTCATGCGATGTTTTCCCGAGACGATCGCGCCGGAAGTGACCAGGACAACGGAATATCCGTTTCGCACCAAGCCGGACATGTCACGCACCAAGCCATCAATAATTTTAAGGTCCAGGCCGTCCTCGCCGGTCAATACCGCGGAACCGACTTTAATCAGGATTCTTTTTGTGTGTGCAAGGATATCCCGTCGAATATTATCCATAATTTTATTTGCATCCGGTTTAATTTAATTTTTTGACGATCCTGCTTAGTATTTCCTTCACCCCTTCGCCGGTCACTGCGGAAAAAAGATGCAATATTATGCCTTTTTTCTTGAATAGCGCAACTTCTTTTTTGGCGTTTTCTCTCACATAAGGCAGGTCGATCTTATTAAGAGCCACTATTTGCGGCCTCTCCAGCAGTTCAGGATTGTAATGCTCAAGCTCCTTATTGATGGTGGTAAAATTGGACCAGGCATTCGTATTGGGCTCCATGGAAATGTCCAGAATGTGGAGCAACACAGAAGTTCTCTCGATATGTTTTAAAAATTTTATACCCATGCCCAGGCCGTCATGCGCGCCGCAGATAAGGCCGGGTATATCGGCAATCACAAAACTTTTGCTGTCTGAAAACTTAACAACTCCCAGATGCGGCGTCAGCGTGGTGAAAGGATAATCGGCAATTTTGGGTTTGGCCGCGGACACGCGGGAAATAAACGTTGATTTTCCGGCGTTGGGAAACCCCAGAATTCCGACATCAGCCAGCAATTTCAGCTCAAGCTTAAGGGTAAATTCTTCACCCTCCATGCCGTCCTGGGCAAAACGGGGGGTCTGATGGGTTGAGGTGGTAAAATGAGCATTGCCCTTGCCTCCGATACCGCCGTGCGCGGCGATAAAAGTTTGTCCCTTTTCCGACAAATCCGCCATCACCTCTCCGGTTTCATAATTTTTGATGATTGTTCCCACCGGGACGGCAACTTCAAGATCTTCCGCGCTTTTACCGGTGCGATGATTGCCCGAACCATGCCCGCCGTTTTTGGCAATCTGATGCTGTTTATATTTTAAATCCAGCAGGGTGTGATGGCTTTCCGTCGCGTGAAAAATAACATCGCCCCCCTTGCCGCCGTCGCCGCCGTCGGGTCCGCCTCTCGGTATAAATTTTTCCCGCCGGAAACTTACACACCCCGGACCGCCATGGCCGGCCTTGATATATATTTTTGCTTCATCAACAAATTTCATAACGATTGCCTGTTTATATCTTCTTCTATTTTTTTATTATTTTAGTATAAGATACTTTTTGTAAATTTGATATCTAAGAATTCACCGGGATTGTAAACATCTTCCGCTGAAGCACGAAAAAAACGAATGCATACGGAACTGAGAAAGTGATCCCGCGTGCGCGGGATAATTCGGCTTGCCAACTCCGCTGCGCTTCGCTTACGGTATTGGAGCCTCATCAAATAAAAAGGCGCTTGGTGTAAGCGCCTTTTAAATCAAAAATATCTGATCATCATTTTTTATGATGCGTAGACACTCACTTTTTTTCTCGTTTTATCCAGTCGTTCATATTTAACAACGCCGTTAATCAGGGAGAAAATGGTGTAATCTTTGCCCAATCCCACGTTATTACCCGGATGAATTTTTGTTCCTACCTGCCGGACAATGATAGAACCGGCGTTAATCTTTTCTCCGCCGTATACTTTTATTCCACGCCGTTGAGAATTACTGTCTCTGCCGTTGCGGGAACTTCCCTGACCTTTTTTATGTGCCATGACTTCTTCCTCTTACATCGAAATTTTTGTTATTTTCATACTGGTTAAGCTTTGACGATGCCCGGTCTTTTTATGAAAACCCTTGCGTCTTTTCATATGGTAAACGATAAGCTTCGGCCCTCTCTTTTGGGCAATGATTTGACCGACAACCTTGGCTCCGTCCACAAAAGGTTTTCCTATTTTTACTTCTTTATCGTCGGAAAGCATAAGAACCTCATTAAAAACAACTTCATCGCCTTTGTTACCGACCAGCTTTTCTACGGATAAAACATCACCTTCGCTTACTTTGTGCTGCTTTGCTCCTGTTTTTATTACTGCGTACATAAGTATATCCTTACTTGAATTAGAATTAAGACGGTTCTTATAGATAAAATGTTTCTTTTTGTCAATCAAATTTAAGCCTTGAAGACAAATATTTTTCTCAGGTGCAAAGCAACGGACAAGTTATTGAAATGATATTATAAATAGCAGCGTTTGGGGCTTGTGCTCTATAACGCATTAAAGAAGCAAGACAAATTAATAAAAAAGAAGGGCTGATCATGAAAAGATGATTTATTTTGCTGCTAATATGTGAAATAATTAACACATTGCAACGTTCAGTTTTGCTTTCGATATAAGATCGTTTCTATAAATTGCAGTTATTCTTTTAAAAATGTGGAGGTTTGCCATGGACATCAATGCTCCTGTAGTGCTCATAAGCGGATGCTCAAGCGGTATTGGCCGCGCGCTCACACTGGAATTTGCCGCGCGCAACTGCCGGGTATTTGCCACTGCCCGGAAACTGTCGACTATCAATGATCTGAAAGCTCAGAACGTGGAAATTTCCGCCCTTGATGTGACGGATGAAAAATCAATTGCCGCCTGCGTGGATTCAGTCATCGCGAAAGCCGGCCGGATTGACATGCTGGTCAACAACGCGGGACTGCTATTGATTGGCCCGCTCGTCGAACTTGAAACAAACGAGTTGCGACGTCAATTTGAAACCAACGTTATCGGGCAGGCTGCTCTTATTCGTGCGGTCGCTCCGCACATGATTGGAAAAAGATCGGGGAAAATTGTAAATATGAGTAGTGTTTCGGGGGTACTGCCTACACCCTTTGCAGGAGCCTACTGTTCAACGAAAGCGGCCTTTACGGCTTTTTCCGACTCTCTGCGCATGGAACTGGCGCCTTTTGGTATTACGGTTGTCATTGTGCAGCCGGGCGGCATCAAATCAAACCTGTCCGATAATGCAGATAAAGGACTCGAACGTTTCAGGAAAACACCCTTTGGTCCGATACAGGATTTTATTATCGCGCGGGCGAATGCTTCTCAGGAAAATGCAACCCCGGCAGAAGATTTTGCCAAAAAGCTTGTTGATAAACTTATGAAGGAAAAAACACCGAAGTTCATCCGTCTGGGAAAAGATTCAACCCTGCTCCCTGTTATCGCCCGGTTTCCCCGCGCTTTTGTTGACGCCCTGCTCAGTAAAAAATTCGGACTCGACCGGCTCAGGTAATAAGCCCAATGCGCTTTGTTCCGGAGAGATTCTTTCAGGGAAATGATGCTTTCCATGGTGTCGAAAAGCAACTGGTGATTCCAAAGCAAAAGGATAAACAGGCGGCCATTATTCCCTTGACATAAAAAACCATGCTCCTTATAGTTTCGCAGTTAAAAATGGATTATTCGCCAAAAATACGATGCGGCAGTGAGACTAAATGAAATACGGAATTATAGCGAATCCTGTTTCCGGAAAATGTTCCTGCGACAATAAACATAAAATTTTAAACGAGGTGGCCCGCATCTTAAAGGACACAACCGTAGCAGGGCTTGATACAAAGTCTCCGGACGAATTTGCCCGCTGTGCCCGTGAACTTTCCAAAACCGTTAACATCCTGCTTGTCGCCGGGGGTGACGGAACCTTCTCCCTGGTCATGAATAATGTTTCCAAAGAAGTTCCGCTGGGCTATCTTCCTTTTGGTTCGGGAGATGTTTTACGTCACACATTTAATCTTCCCCGCTGTCCGAAAGAAAACGCTCTTTTAATTCAAAGGGGGAAAGAACATTTAATAGACGCCATCAGCTGTGACGGAAAAACAAAAGCCTTGTTTGCGAGCATTGGCATTGAAGGAAGTATCCTGCTGGAACGCGATAAATGCCTGGAAAATAATTTGCTCGGGTTTACGGCCTATGGTCTGGCAACATTCAAGATCCTCTTTGACGGTTACATCAAGGCTGATTTGCGTGTTTCAATGGACAGCCGGGAAGTGGCAACATCCAACTCCCTAACCGCCGTAATTACCAAACTACCCTATTACGGATACGGTTTTAAGGTTGTGCCGCAGGCTCAATGCGATGACGGATATCTGCATCTGCTGATACTTAAAGCGGGCCCCATCGGCACGCTCTATGCCCTGGCTACGTCTCTTGCAGGAGGAAACAGGATCGGGGAATATTATAAAGCAAGGGAAATTAACATTACTTCTTCAACGGAACAATTATTACAGCGCAATGGAGATCCGGAGAAAGAAAAACGGTCGCATTTCTCTTTCAAAGTCTTACCCAAAGAACTTAAACTGATTTTCTAGGAAGTTTATCATCAAAACCGTTTACAAATTAACAGCGCAGGAAATATTCATGAACCATTCCAATGTGACCGTGCCGGAAATTAAACAACCGTTTTCTTTGAGCGGTTTCGATTTTCCTGATTTTATCAGTCCCTCCCTGCACAGGGGAGAAGAGGCTCATACTCATTATTTTTTTTCGACATCAAAAGAATCGGTCATTTCTTTGCCGGTCAATCTGAAAGACGCTGAAAATCAATGCAGCTCTCATTGGGCAGCGGCCCGAAAAAAACATTCGATAGATTACAATAAATTCCCTTATGAGCAGACAGAGAATCAGTGGTGGCAATATTGTCTGGCGCCGCATAGCTATCTTCCTCTTGGCAATAATCAAATTCAAGTGGGACTCAACTTCTTTAATCGCTTCCTGCATATAGATTTCAGTTCACGATCCGCTCAATTAGTAGATCCGGGAACCGGCGATGAAATGCTGTCAACCACGAACTGGTTTGATCAAAAGGCCGGCGAAATATGGTTTGCCTCCTGGCCTATGGAAGATACCATTCGGCGGTTAATCAATCCGCGGGAAAATACGCGCGTAACCATATGGAAGTTTTCCATTCAGAAAAAAAATCTCACGCGGATCTGGCAGGGAGATATGAGTGATGCTCTGCATCAGATATCGTTAAGCCCTGATCGCCGCTTTCTTGTTTTGACTGAACTGGGGTTGCATTCTGATGAAATTGTTTCTGCCGAATTGCAGAATCAACCGATTTCGCTTGAAAAACGGAAGGTAAGTAAAAAATTAATCCCGTCAAAAATACTCATTTTAAATCTGAAAACAGGCGAGGAATGGCAATTACCGGTCCTGACCGCGGGACATGTGGAGTTTGATCCCAAGGAGCAGAACGTCTGTTATGTTTCCTGTCACAATATCGGCCTGATCGGGGTTAAGGTGGGCATATTCGGCGCCGGCTTGATAAAGAAAATCCGACTGACAAAAACCGGTCCGGAATTGGCGGGAGAATTTTCACATCCCGATTTCCATCGAATTACCACACACATCGTCTTTCGTCATCGGGGGAAAACTCTTATCGGTGTCAGCGGTTATCCTGATAAAGTATTTCTGATTGACGCTACCACCATGGAGCTTTATAAGATGATTGAAATGGAGCCGGGAGAAAAGGTTGATGTTTCAACATCCCCTCACATTTGTCAGCAGGACAGCTATGGAATCGCAGCTTCAAAAGACGGGGAGGCTCTTCTGGCCGCGGGTACCGGTTTCATCCATGCTGCTTTAATTGAAGAAGGAAGATTCTCTCTCAAAACAAGGATTGCCGGTTATGGCTCCAATTGCTGCTTTACCGGTCATCTTGGTTTTTTCGATTATTTAAAGGCGTAAAATGAAATCAGATTTAAAATTGCAGGAAGATGGGTTTTGTCTGGAATTTTTTTCCGGCCAGGGCGATGTTTTTCAGAACGACTCTTCAGAGCACAAAGAGTTGTTATTGAATGAAAACATGTATATTTTACAGGAAATAATCATTGTGCCGCCGGATATGATGAGCCAGGCAAATAATTTTTCAGCAGGAACTTTCGCACCGCTGAGATGTAACAAGCCCTTAATATTTACCGGTCACCCGGATCTCCCCGTTCAATATGCGGCAATTGCGGCAAAAGTGGAAAAAGAAAAAGTGAGCGTCGCAAGAAGTGATACGGGAATAAAAATTACGGCTGATGGAATAAATCTTTTGTATAGCGCCCCTGTATTTGATAGCCATGGCAGCGGCCGGCCGTTCATGACGGCGTTCAACAAAATCAGCGAAGTTCTTCGGGGCTTCCAAATGAGCGAGTCGGCGATTGCCCGCACCTGGCTTTTTATAAGAGATATTTTAAATGATTATGAGGAATTAAATAAGGCCAGAGAACAATTCTTTGAGAAATGGAATCCTGCCGCGAATCAAATACTCCCGGCAAGCACCGGAATTCAAAACCATATCATCGGCAACGAAATACTGGCTTTTGAATTCTGCGCTTTTTCCGGAGAGCATGTGACCGTCAAGCAAATATCGTCACCATTGCAGAATGAACCGACTGCTTATGGAAAATTGTTCAGCCGTGCCGTGGTTGCCGGGTTTCCCCGATCCAAATTATTATTCGTCAGCGGCACAGCCGCAATAGATAAGGCAGGCGCATCGGTTTATATTGGAAACTTTAAAAGCCAGATGGAATTTACGCTGGAAGTGATATCCGCGATTTTGAAACAGGAAAATTGCAGCTTTTCCAATGTGGTTCAGGCCATCGTTTATCTCAAGAGAAGTAAAGACATGAGCTCTTGTTTTCAAATACTGGATCAGGCGGGATTCCCCCGGGAAAGGACGCTCTTCCAACCCGGCGTCGATATATGCAGAGACAATTTATTGTGCGAAATTGAAGCAATGGCTGTGATTTCTTAATGGGGTGTCAAAAGGCAGCGAATATTTAATGATGCCCTGTCTGATTTGACTCCATACGATCCTGCGGAGCGTTGAATGAAGCCGCAGGAGTAATAACCTATGATGAATATGAATAATCTTGTTAAACCGGTTACAACGAAACTTAAGAAATTAGTTCCGCAGGAACTTAGATGTTTCGTTGCCAATATTTACCGCAAAAGAATTCATCATGTCACTTTTATCGGAATCACCGGAAGCGCCGGTAAGACGACAACGAAGGACTTGACCGCCTTTATCCTTGCCGGTTTGGGTCTTTGCCAGAAAACAAATTTATCTTGTAACACCCTGGAAGCCATTCCGGCTACAGTTTGGCACATACGCAAAGCTCATCGATACTGCGTCGCGGAATTGGCCGCGTACGGCCCCGGCACACTGGACAGAACCGTCCGGCTGTTCAGGCCGGATATTGCCGTTATTACCCGGATTGGAAGAGATCACTTCGCCGCCTATAAGAGTATGGAAACGCTCACCGCGGAAAAGGAAAGAATTGTTTCGGGACTTTCACCTCGCGGAACGGCTATATTGAACATTGACGACCCGTTTGTCAGGTCGATAGGAGAACGCTGCGGCCGGCGTATCATCTGGTTCGGAAAAGATGATGGGGCCACCTTAAGACTGATCAAAGCTCATTCCCGATGGCCCGAACCTTTGATATTGCTTTTTGAGTATCAAGGCAGGACCTACGAAGTCCGGACACAATTGCACGGCACACACATGGCCATTCCGGTGCTGGCCTCACTGGGCATTGCTCTGGCAGCTGATATGCCTTTGGAAAAGGCCATGATGGCCGTTGAACAGTTTCAACCCGTTGAGGGACGCATGCAGTTGATCGCCGGTGACGACGGAGTGGTATTTATCAGGGACGATTGGAAAGCTCCTTACTGGTCCATCAACGAACCGCTGGCCTTTCTTAAAGACGCTCGAGCCGAAAGAAAAATAGTTATCATCGGCATGATTTCCGATGCTCAAGGCGATTATGGCCCAAAATATAAAAGTCTCGCCAAATCATGTCATGAATTTGCCGACCTTGTCATTTTTATCGGTCCTCACGCGCTTCGGGCTCTAAGAGGAAGCCGGGATAAAAATAATGACTCGATAAGAGGATTTCTCAATATTCAAAACGCGGCCGCTTTTCTGCGAAATGAATTAAAACCGGGCGATCTCGTTTTGGTCAAAGGCACGAATGAGCAGGATCACCTGGTCAGGCTGGTTCTTGACAGGAGCAAACCCGTCAAGTGCTGGGCTCAGCAGTGTTCTTCACAATTGTTTTGCGACCAGTGTCCCAAACTGTACAAACCACCCCGATACTCACCTTTGGCTGTACCCGATAGTCCGCAGAATAGTTCCGGAATCCCCATGGTTGTGGGGCTGGGAAATCCCGGGTTCCGTTTTTATCACACACCCCATAATGTGGGTTACCACGTGCTCGACAAACTGGCCGAATCCGAAGGCGGCAAGTGGAAGAAACATCCCGAGGGGTGGGTCTGTGCCCTTAATTTGCATGGCAAAGCCGTCCAATTGTTTAAACCGGGAGCGGCTATGAACAATAGCGGCATCATGGTTCAGCGTTTCCTGGCGCGTATGGGAGGTAACTTTAAAAATTGTATCATTATCCACGAAGACATAAAACTTTCCTTTGGTGATGTGAGGCTGAAACCCAACGGCGGGGATGCCGGCCATAAGGGAATGCGTTCAATCCTCTCCGCCTTTGACACAGAAGACATAACCCGGATTCGCCTGGGTGTAGAGGGGCTTGACAACTCTCGTGAAGCGAAATGGTTTGATTTCGGAATACGCAAAGACGCGCGTAAACCGAAGCAGATCGTGCTCACGAAATTTTCAAAAAAAGAAGAAGAGCGCCTGGCGCCGGTCATCGAACAAGCGGCGGATATTGTAAGAAAGTGTATACAAGAGCGTTAAGGAGATTATTCCGCGGGCGCAGTGATCCGGGAGTAAAAAAGTAAGTTCTTATTAAAAGGTCATCATATGGGATTGGATGCAAAGCAAATCCGGTTGTCTTCGGTGGAAATTAAAAATGATAATACCTTCGTTTATCATTACGAAGCGGGATCGTTTATGCGTCGCTTCCTGGCGGAGGAACCGCTCTGGGTAAGATATGAAGGGCCGGTAAAAGATATACCGCCCGGCATTGCCGCGATCCCTTTCCTCGGAATTATTTCTCCCATTATTTGGTTCTATGACGGTACGCTGGATATTCCTGTTCTGGATGTAGCGTATGCCGAAAGCATGAACAGCGTCAAAGCCGTTTACCAATCGCTGTATCCGCAAATTCATTTGGCGGGACAAGTGAACATTGGAAAGAAAGTGTCTGACCTGCCGCGTGATTCCTCCCGGAAAGCGTCATTTTTTACGGGGGGTGTCGATTCGATGGCGACAGCGCTGCGGCATCGGCAGGAAAACCCCTTGCTGATTTCGATCTGGGGTTCCGAACAAAGGCCGCATCAGGAAAAGGCGTGGCAAACCATAAGCGCGGCACAAATTGAAGCGGCAAAAGATATGGGTTTGCGGCGTTCGGTCATCGCTTCAAATTATTTGGATATCCTCCAGCAATGGGCGCTTGACGCATATTTTCCGGGCCGTCTGCAACGCTCATGGTATGTGGAAGTAGCCTATGGGGCCATTTTCCTCGGATTATCTGCGCCACTGACCTGGCGGGAAGGTGTCGGCACCGTTTATATTGCGTCAAGCTACACCGCGGAAAGTGAACCGCCTGACGGGTCTTACCCGATGCTGATTGAAAAAACCGCATGGGAGGGCACGCACGCCGTTTATGACGGCGGTGATGAAGAGCGGCAAGTAAAACTGGAAAGAATAATTGCTGAAATCCGAAGTTCTTTTCCCGGACTGAAACTCAATGTTTGTACACTGGGAAAGGATGAGGGCAACTGTAACCTGTGCGAAAGATGTTCCCGAACCATAGCCGGATTGGCATTGATGGGAATTGACCCCTCGCGGCACGGCTTCGTTGTGGCTGCGGATACACCCGGAAGAATCCGTGAGGCCTTAGAGAAAAAAGAGTGGCAGCAAGCATTCGCGTGGCAACTATCGAGCATAAAATTCTGGCGGGAAACGCAGGAAAGAGTGCCGCAATACAGGGATATGATGTTGCCGGAATGGCGGCAGTTTTTCGATTGGTTGTCCGGGGTTGTTGTGGATGAATATTTTCCAAGACCCGCCTGGTCGTGGCGTGAAGAGATAAAAAGATTATTGAAGCGATGGGTGCCGTTTCCTCTTTTTGTGGCCATACGGCAATGGAAAATAAGACGGCAAGGAACGGGGACCTGAAATTCATCCCCTCAAACAGTCACAACAGGTTATCGAACATAATACTTTGCTCACGGAAATATTTTTAATCGGAGTTTTATCATGAATCCGGCGCTTCACCCTGCAAGGACATTTAGCTCCATTTACGGACCTTCTTTTGTTTTTATGGCGCGTACCTCGCCCCATGCCACGCGCTGGCAGCCACCCGGCGAAATGGTGCTGGACATGATGACAGCGACCATGCTGACTATTCTCGGTGATATGCCGATTGTATGCGCCGCGTCAGTATCCACACCTGACGCTTTAAATCTATTGCGCGACACCGGCTTTCAAGTGCCGTCTGAAATACATCGTTATTTCGATGTGGCCGACTATATAAGACTGCTTCAAAATCTTTGCCAGGACGGACCCAAGATGGTGGTGCAGCATGTTCATCCACCGTCTGAGATGCCGCCTCAAAGATGCTGGATCGCGCCTTCGGTGCTTTCCTATATCAATAACAAGGCGAATCTGGAAAACCTCGTTCCGAAAAGCAACCTTCCCATCCGCAAAATTGTATCCGTTGATCAGATTGCCGGCCGCAGCCGGTCATGGAGTACACCGGTCGTCATCAAGGCGGTCACGGATGAAACCACGGGCGGCGGTATTGACGTTCGTATCTGCCGCAACAACAGCGACATCCAAAAAGCCGCTGAATATTTCAAAGATTGCAGGTATGTAGTGGTCGAGGAATATATGAATATTCTAAGAAATCTGTGTCTCCATTACTGTGTGACAGCGAATGGCGGCATCGACTTTCTGGGATTCACCGAACAGGTCAGCGATGAGCAGGGCATTTACCACGGCAATTGGCTTGAGGCTGAAGCTGTTTGTCCAACCGATGCTGTTGAGGCCGGCACATCGATCGTTCGTGCCGCTTATGAACGGGGATTCTACGGTATCCTGGGTATGGACGTGGCTGTGCCGGAAGACGGACCTTGCAAAGTTTTTGATTTGAACTTTCGCGGTAACGGTTCCTCACCGGCGCGGCTCTACTCAAAAAGCGTTTATCAACACTATCGAAAGCCGGTGATTCGTTTGCGCCGCCTGACAGGCAAAGGCAACTACCGGGATATGCTGAATGCCGCATATCGGGCAATGGCTCAGGGCATTTTGCTGCCGCTGGGCAGTTGCGACCCGGAAGCGGGACCGAATTTCCGGGAACGCCCTCTTTTGACGGGAATGATTCTGGGCGAGACGCGCCGGAACGTTCTGGAAAATGAACGCAAGTTGGCTTTTCTGGGACTTGATATTTAATATAAAAAGAATTGCGCGAAAGTGTAAAAATAAATGAAAATGTTTAGTGAAGCCATCAGACGATACGGGTTTTGGCTGTTCGATGCGTTGCGCGGCGGACAGGTCAGAAAGAATCTTTTGGATTTAGAAAAAAAGCTTCAAGGGAAAATAGATACCTCGCCGGATGATTTGCGAAAGCTTCTTAAGCATGCTGTTCATACAACCGAATTTTACGGAAAATTCAAGAACTATTCAAGCCTCGCGGACTTTCCGGTCATCAAAAAAAGTCTGGTCAAGGAAAAATATGATCAGTTTATTTCATCGGCGTATAAAAACAAACGATTGCATAAAGTGCTGACCAGCGGGTCTACCGGCGAGCGTTTTGTCATGCTGCAGGACAACCCCAAAAGAAAGAGAGTTATTGCCGAGCTCATATACTTTCTTGAGCAATGCGGCTTTCAGCTGGGATACAGGCATGTGTATGCCAGAGTCTGGTTCAAGGATAATCAAAAGACAAAACTGGAGCAAATGACGCATAACACGATCATGTTCGACTGTTCTTCGTTATCCGACGGCTCTTTGCAGCAACTCTATCAAATTCTGAGGAAGGAACATTCCATAAAATGTCTGACCGGTTACGCGACATCGCTTGCGGCCATCGCTTATTATTTCGACCAGCAAGATTATACGCCGGACATGTTCAGCATTGACGTTGTTATAAGCGGCGCTGAACGCCTGGACGCAAATGCCAAAACCCTGCTTAAGAAAGTATTCGGTTGCACCGTCGTGTCCCGATATGCCAATAATGAAAACGGTTTTCTGGCACAACAGCCCAACGACGGCGATCATTTCATATTAAACACCGCCCATTATTATTTTGAAACACTTCGACTGGATGCCGATGAGCCGGCCGATGACGGAGAACCGGCCAGGCTGGTTTTGACCGATTTTTATAATTACGCCATGCCGCTGATTCGTTATGACACGGAAGATATTGTCATAGCGGGGATGCCCCAAGAGCAAGGGAAGTATTCGGGTAAAAAGGTCCTGACGGAAATATCCGGTAGAAAGGCGGATATTATTTACGACACGCGGGGCAAGAAGATCAGCCCTCACTTCGTCGCATTGAAATTCCGTCCCTATGATCGTTTGCCCCGATTTCAGTTTATTCAGGAAAGTCTCAAAGATTTTACTTTAAAGCTGGAAGGTGTCCGCGGCCTTTATGATGATAATGATTTCCATGATACAATCAGGCAACTCGTCGGCCGGGATGCCGTTGTAAAGATCGATCATGTGGATAAAATACAGCATCATTCATCCGGAAAATTCAGAACAATCATTTGTAACTATCAACCTGATCCCGGGGATGACCGGACATGAAACTGCTTTATTTTTTTTATTGCATATTAAAAACAGATAGAAACAGATTTCTTTTCTTTCTTTCCCAATCAGCCGTTTATTATAAAAAAACGAAACTTGAAATATTGGTTGATATCTTTGTTTGCATCTTCAGGCATGAAACCATGCCGCTCGATTATTTTTATTATAAATTTATTGAAATGACGGCGAAGGAAAGGAGCCGATACACAAGCCGGTTGCTGATGTACAGATTTCAAAATAAATTTAATCATAAAAATGACCGGAAAATTTTCAAAAACAAAAATCTTTTTTATATTAATTTCAAATCATTTGTCCTGCATGAAAATTGGAATATTTCACAAACCGACTCGTTCAATGATTTTCTGAAATGGATTTCTGAAAAAAAACCGGACAAAATCGTGCTAAAAGATCCCCTGGGTCAGGTCGGCAGTGCCGTTCTTATTTTTGATGTTGATTATTCCGGAATCGATCCGTCGATTTCAAATGTGCCGTTAAAAAAAATGATTTCCCGGAAAATTAAAGAAGGTTACACCTTGGCTGAAGCCTATGTGCCGCAGCATCATATTTTGATGAACCTTTATCCCGGTTCGTTAAATACTGTTAGAATAACATCATTTTTACACGCCAATGGCGATGTTGAACTGCTCTACGCGATTCTAAGAATAGGATTTGATAAACCCGTTGACAATTTTGACGCCGGCGGCATTTCCGCATTGATTGATCTTAATACGGGTGTGGTTATCGGGAAAGGTGTTTTTAAAAATCCATTTAAAAGCAGAGATCTTGAAAATCATCCGGTTACAAACTCTCCAATTCCAGGTTTACAAATCCCCTATTGGCAGGATATATTAGACATGATCAAATCAGCCGCCATGGTGGTTCCCTCCGTCAGAACGGTTGGATGGGATGTTGTCATCACCAATAATGGACCGGCATTGCTTGAAGGGAATGATAACTGGGACAAAACACATTGGGAGTGTTGTGAAAACAGCGGAATGAAGGAAAAAGTACTGGCATTATACAATGAAAATTAATTGCTTTACTTAAAATAGAACCATTTGAAGGAGTTCAAACAGCGTGGCGGAAGATATATTTATTGTCGGGGCGGGAACTTACGGCGCAGTTATCGCGGATTTAGCTGAAGTCTGCGGATATTCTGTAACCGGTTTTTATGATGATGATTTAAGCAAGACCGGAAAATCAGTTCTGGGAAAGCCGGTTTTAGGCAAACTGGATTATGAAAAGGATATCCGGGCTAACGCAAATTATGTCGTTGCCATAGGGAATAACGAAATTCACGTGGCAAAGTCCAAAGAAATCATAAAAAAAGGCGGCGTCATACCTTGTTTGATTCATCCCCGGGCGGAAATCAGTAAATATGCGCGGATTGGTAAGGCCTGCATTATCCACGCTCTTACCTACATTTGGACGGAAGCGGAAGTCGGTGATTTTTCGATCATCAGTCCCGAAGTCATCGTCGCTCATCATACTAAAATAGGTGAAGGTTGCTTTATCGCCAATGGATGCAGAGTCGGCGCCGGAATTCATATCGCCGAAAGAGTATTTATTGGAATGGGATCTACCATTATGACAGGTGTTAAAAATATCGGGCGCGATACAATTATCGGCGCCGGAAGTGTTGTGATTAAGGATATTGATCAAGAATCCGTGATGGCCGGCGTCCCGGCTAAATTTATCAGAAAAAATGATTCATCTCATGTCAACTGACGATAATAAGAACAATTTTTATCCTGCCCGCGGCAAGCGCCTCTTTGATCTTGTCTTGACTGTTTTGGCCCTCATCGTGTTATTGCCTTTATTGGCCATCGTTGCGTGTCTTGTACGAATTCGGTTAGGCGCACCGGTTTTATTCCGGCAAACACGTCCGGGATGGAAAGAAAAGCCATTTACCCTTTTCAAATTCCGCACCATGACCGACCGGAAGGGCGATGACGGCAACCTGCTTCCCGATGCGCAAAGATTGACGCGGCTTGGCGCTTTCCTGCGCAAGACCAGCATTGATGAATTGCCCGAACTGATCAATGTCCTCAGGGGTGACATGGGTCTTGTAGGCCCCCGTCCGCTGTTCATGGGTTATTTGCCATACTATACCAAGAGGGAACACTTGCGTCACACGGTCCGCCCGGGAATTACCGGATTATCTCAAATTAACGGCAGAAACTATTTGCAGTGGGACGAGCGTTTGGAAATGGACGTGAAATATGTCGAAAATATTTCTTTCCAACAGGATGTAAAAATAATATTTCGAACTTTCTTTCAGGTCCTGAAAGCAAAAGATGTTGCCGTCTTGCCGGGAACAGTCAGTATTTACTTATCGGAATATCGGGAGAAACAAAAAGAAAAGAAATCCTGGTGAATCAAATCATGAAGGAAATAGTGACGTTTTTTACGTTTTTTTTTGCTCTTGCAACATAAAACGCAAAAATGTATATCCCGTCTTTAGGAGGGGATGAACGTGTGGTGGAATAGATCATTAAGTAAATCATGCCCCGGACATCCTGTTACCGAGGAAATTTTTATATATTAATTGCTGTCGTCAAAATAATAAATCAACGGAATTGATCCCCGGTTCCATACTCGAAAAACAAGAAGCAATCCTTTGAAATTATTTTACAATATTTCTTAAAGAGTCATTAACTTATGAAAAAAATAATTATGCTGGGCGGCGGTGGATTTGCACGGGAAGTACTCGACACAATTGATGTCATTAACACGCACACGGAAGACAGCATTGCACCGATTGGTTTTGTCTATGATGGTGGAAGCAAAGATGCTGGAAATTTGATCCATGGCATTCCGGTGCTGGGAGATTTGTCATATCTGCAAAACGTGGATTTTAATGAAGTGCGCCTGGTCGCCGCCATTGGCCGTCCGGTGTGGCGGCGTAAAATGGTCGAAGAAGCGAAAAAGATGGGCGGGAAATTCATGAGTGTCATCCATCCGACAGTCACGCTCAGTAAATGGGCCAAAATGGGCGAAGGGGCCATTATGCAAAGGTTTTGCATCGTGATGCCTGATGCGGTGATCGGCGATTTCTTCATCAGTAATGGTTTCGTCGGCATCGGTCATGATGCAGTGATCGGCGATTATGTTCATATGAATCCGCATGTCGTTATTTCAGGCGGGACGGAGATTGGGAACGATGTTTTTATCGGGTTAAGAGCGACCGTCCTGACTTGCAGGATCGGTGACGGCGCGGTGATCGGCGCTTGCGCTTTAATAACAAAAGATGTTCCGCCCAATATGATGGCCAAAGGAATGCCGGCGAAATTTTATGAAATGGACGAGAAGAAATATTAGAAAAGATTGAGCAAAAGGAAAAACAAATGAAAGACCTGGCAATTAGTGGCGGTTTGCCGATACGGACTAACCCTTTTCCCGGTTGGCCGTTTTTTGGTGATGATGAAATGGCGGCTGCAAACGGAGTGCTTCAATCGGGCAAGGTGAATTACTGGACGGGCGAGGAAGGCCGTTTGCTGGAGACGGAATTTGCGGCAAGCGTCGGTGTGAACTTTGCGGTGGCCGTCATGAACTGCTCGGTGGCTCTGGAGGCCGCGCTGGCCGCGGTGAATATTGGACGCGGTGATGAGGTCGTCGTAACACCCCGCAGTTATTTCGCTTCGGCAAGTTGTGTCGTCATGCGCGGAGCAAGACCTGTTTTTGCCGATGTGGATCGCAACAGCCAGACCATAACGGCTGACACTATTAAAAAAGTCATTACTGAACATACGCGCGCCATCATCGCGGTTCATCTGGCGGGATGGCCCTGTGAAATGGATGAGATCATGGCTCTGGCAAAAAAACACGGGCTTGCGGTAATCGAAGACTGCGCGCAGGCTTCAGGCGCTTTTTATAAAGGCCGTCCCTTAGGGTCTTTTGGCGATGCCGCAGCCTTTTCTTTTTGTCATGATAAAATCATGACCACCGGCGGTGAAGGGGGAATGGTGGTGACGAAAGACAAGGACATTTGGTCGAAGCTCTGGTCATACAAAGATAACGGTAAAAGTTACGACGCCGTTTGTAATAATGGCATCAAACCCGGCCCGTCATTTAAATGGCTGCACGAATCATTCGGAACGAACTTAAGAATGACTGAGATACAGGCGGCTATCGGGAGGGTTCAACTGCGTAAAATGCCCGGATGGATTGAAATACGCAGACGCAATGCCGATATTTTGACAAAAGCTTTCCAGAAAATTCCGGCATTGCGCGTGACCACGCCGCCTGACTACATTTTCCATTCCTACTACAAATATTACGTTTTCGTAAAACTTGAAAAACTTAAATCCGGCTGGGATCGGGAACGCGTCATTGCCGCGATTAACGCTGAAGGCATTCCCTGCTTTACCGGAAGCTGCAGCGAAATATACCTGGAAAAAGCTTTTACCACTCAAGGCCTTCAACCGCAGAACCGGCTGCCCGTTGCCAAAGAACTGGGAGAAACCGCCCTGATGTTTTTTATACATCCGACTTTATCTGATGAGGATATGAACGATATGGCTAAGGCGGTGGAGAAGGTTATGACGGCTGCCGCTGAATAGCAGACAGTTCATTTATTTATCTGACTGATTTTCCCGCTCCCGCCTCCAGCGGCTGTTGAGTTTGCCGAGCACCTGATGGAACTTTTTACCTGGTTCAGGCCTGAGGTCGTTGACTATTTCTACTTTCAGGAACATTGCGGGGTGCAGACGCTTAAGGTTCTCTTCAACAGCGCGCCACAGAGATTCTGAATAGGCCGGCCCCGGGACAACCTTGACCACAATCAGGTCCTTCGCTTCCTGAATGATCTGAAACATGCGTATGGCGTCGATCATGTTCCAGCGAGGATCATCATGAGGAAACGCGGAATTTATGACCTCATACATGAGCCTTGGTGTAATCTCCCTTCCGTCAGGCAATACGATAAAGTTTTCATTGCGCCCCTCCATCAGACGCATAACCGGACCATTAAATCCGCACTGGCAATGCCCCGATTGCATAAGCGTTCCTCTATCTCCCGTTTCATAGCGGATGAACGGCATGGAGGAATTGTATATATTGGTGACAAGAAGACGTCCTTCGCTGCCCGCAGGAACGGGATTTCCCTGCTGATCAACTGTTTCGATCCAGACAGTTGCCATATTCGGGTGCATCCTGCCGGTATGGGACGGACACTGCCAGGCCGTGTTTCCAACCTCTTCGCAGTTGTAGTTATCGGCAACCCGGCAGCCGAAAACATTTTGAAGCAACTCGCGGACATTGTCAAAAAGCATTTCCGCGCCCGTGTTAATTACGCTGGGCGTGGGCGGATCGATTCGTTTTTCAAGAAGAGCATTGGCCAGCTGCCACAAAGCCGAAGGACGTCCATTGATCAACGCAGGCCTTGAATGGGTTAAAACATCTATCTGCTGCTCCATGGGCATTGTGCGGAAAAGCCGGATAATCCTGACCGGTCCGATCCGCTGTTCAATTTGCGTGGCAGAATCCTTTACCTCCCCTCCCACATCGATAATGGTCAACGGGCAGGTCAGGCGGCCATTACGCTGAAACGCATCAAGGATTGTTATCTTGCGAAAGGCTTCCTCCCTTTTGTTCATATGAACAATCACCGGCGTCCCTGTGGTCCCTGTGGTGTGTTTGATCGTGAGCTTGCCGGGAGAAATGTTGCGATGCAGATATGCGGCGGGCCCGCCAACCATCAAATCCAAACGGCTGACAATGGGCAGACGCGGAAGATCCTCCGCGCCGCGGATGCTTGCAGGATCAACGCTTGCCAGGTCATAAATCCGCCGGTAAAACGGCACATTTTTATAAGCGCTGGAAACGATATACCGGACGGCTCTGTCCACATCCGCTTTTCTCTTGCGCGGTAAAAATCTTGTCCACTTTCCGATCATGAAAATGTTTCCTTTGAATTATATAACCATTTATCAGCATTTTGTCGTGCGCGCCCATGCCGAAAGTTCGCCCAGTGCCGTCGATTCCTTCAGATAAACGATATTATGCAAAAATGTCAAACGTTGTATTTCCTTTAAAAGGCCTTGCATGGACTTTCTTTCAATTACCTTTCCGGGAAATGTTGTGCAGGGAGAAACATACCCCCACATATGCTGGATCGCATTGCGCAGATTTCCCTCACCGGGAGGACGGCGCAACAATGAAACCAATTCCGGATAAATATCACTTATTGCGTTGCCGGTTTTTCCGGAAGCAACCCATCGTCCAATGCGCTTATACTCGGCGACATCCCGTGCCATCACTGAATATTTATGCTGTGCCCATAACTGCTGCGCGTTTTGAGGAAGCGGTATTCTCCCCTGCTCCGTTTTTGTATATTTTCCCGACAGGATTGAGAACTGAACAGCAGGCGAATCAACAAATACTTCGGGCCATCTTTGGCTTTGAGTCTTCAGGAATACGGGAGATCGGTCA
Source organism: Deltaproteobacteria bacterium HGW-Deltaproteobacteria-13 (assembly GCA_002840555.1). Lineage (GTDB taxonomy): Bacteria > Desulfobacterota > Syntrophia > Syntrophales > Smithellaceae > Smithella. The sequence goes on along the minus strand of PHBJ01000008.1, from coordinate 45,318 downwards.
ATGTAGCCTCTTAGTTTCATTTCCGCGACAAGTAATCTGTGACGCTGGTTCAGAGCCCAGCCGAAGCCCTGCCAGCGCAGCGTTTCGGGATGCCGGGAATAACCTTTTTTGTTATTGATAAAAATGGAAACAATCGCGTGCAGTTCGCGGTGTTCACCCAGCAGGCTTTGCCGGTTCAGGTACCCTGGATTGACATCCCATATTCTCACATATCCACCTTATAAATGAAAATTAACCAAGGATGGTTTTTGTTTTGACTACTTTGATTTGCTGGGATTCGCCGGCGTTTGATTTCAGGATATACGAGATAATATCAGCCGGCCTGGCTGATCCTGCCTGAATGTGCGATGCAGTGAATTTAACTTTTTTGCCGGCGCTATCCAGAACCAGATTCTGCACGCAGGGGCGGATGTCTCTGGTGACGGTTTTCCCCTTGGATAATTTCTGGATGTTAAAGACCGGAGCCGCCATAAAATCCTTAATGTTTTCTTCCATGGCCACCAGGCGGGAAGAATCAATTGCGGCAGGCAGTTGCAGTTCATATTCAAATCCCTGCGTCATTTGAGCGATCGCTTTTTCTCCATCAGAAAGTTTTCTGATTTCCAGAATTTCAACACCCTCCGGCAGATTCAGATTGATTTCTTTTTTCAAGGAATCCACGTCTGATAAATATTCACCCGCGGCAATATCGATATATTCCTGCCGGCTGGCCATGCCCACGGCGGTAGCGGTAGCAAATGATATTTTGGGATGCGGGTGATAACCGATAGAATAAGCAAGCGCAATGCTGCTGCGCCGCAGGGCGCGGACCACCGCTCCGGAGAGTTCCAGATGAGATAAAAATCGGGATCGCCCGAGCTTGCTGAAGGTTAAACGATATTTTGTTTCTTTGGCGGAAGCGTTATCGGGAACGGGCGGCGGGGACAAAACCGTTTTGTTTTCTTCTGTCTCGGAAAAGATATTTTTTGTTGTCGCAAAATCGCATACGCCGCAATCCTGACAACTGGAAAACCGGCAATCCTCTGTTACCGTAAGGTCTTTCGATTTTTGCCGTTCCCGCAGCAGAAAATCACGGCTCACACCGCAGTCAATATTATCCCACGGTAATTTTTCGTGGATATCGCGTTCCCGCATGAAATCTTCCGGGTTGATTCCCGTCCCGGCAATCGCTTCCTGCCAGAGATCGAAACGCAGAATATCACTCCAGCCGTCGAAACGGCATCCCTTGCGGAAGGCCGCCTCCAATAGCGCTCCCACGCTTTCATCCCCGCGCGAGAAGATTCCCTCGAGGAAGCTCATTTTCGCGTCATGCCATTTCACATTGATGTTGCGGTTTCTGACTCGCTGACGGATAAATTCCTGCCGGGCATAAGTTTCTTCCATGGAAATTTGTCTTTGCCATTGAAAAGGCGTATGGGGCTTGGGAACAAAGGTGGAAAGACTGATGGTAACCTGGCCGCGGTTTTTTGCCGCCCGCAGAACCTCATAGCCCAGATTAACAATTCCTTCCCAATCTTCCTGCGTTTCATCAGGCAGACCCAGCATGAAATAAAGTTTGATGGATTTCCAGCCGGCGGCGAATATTTTATCCGCCACGGAAAGTAAATCTTCGGAGGTATTGCCCTTATTGATCACCAGACGCATTTTGTCCGTTCCCGCTTCCGGCGCGAGCGTAAAACTGGTTTTACGCGTTCGTTTGATTTCTTCCATTAATTTTCCGGTGAGAGATTCCACGCGCAGCGAAGGAAGCGCCAGCGCCACACGCTGGGAATGATACCGGTTCATAAGATCTATGACTAAAGGCTCCAGACAACTGTAATCGCCGGAACTGAGTGATAGAAGCGATATTTCTTCATGACCGGTTGCCTGAATCATCTTCTCGGCCATTTCCATGAGCAGAGACGTATTTCTTTCACGGTAAGGCCGCCAGAGCATTCCCGCCTGGCAGAACCGGCAGCCGCGTGTACAGCCGCGCGCTATTTCCAGTGTGATGCGGTCGTGAATGGTTTGCATCAGCGGAACAACCGGGCTTAACGGATGCGTCCATGAGTTCAGGTCAGGAATCGTTCTTTTTTTAATGACCTGATTTTTTCCATGCACAGCGGGAACATAAACACCGGGAATTTTCGCCAGTTCGTCAATCAAATTATTTCGGGAAAGAGAATTCTTCTTGCCCGCGCGAACCGCCGCGGTAATTTCTCCCACGACTTCTTCTCCCTCGCCGATAACAAAGGCATCAATAAAATCAACCAGCGGCGCCGGATTAAAGCAACAGGGACCGCCCGCGATGATCAGGGGATGTCCGTCCTTGCGCTCTTTGCCGGCAAGCGGAATACCTCCCAAATCCAGCATGTTTAATACGTTGGTGTAGGAGAGTTCGTACTGCAGGGAAAAACCGACAATATCAAAATCCGCCGTCCGCATTTGCGATTCCAGAGAGGTTAAAGGGATGTTCCCGGCGCGCAGCTGCTTTTCTCTGTCCGGCCAGGGAGCGAAACAACGTTCCGCCGACACATAGGAGATTTCATTTAAAATAGAGTATAAAATCTGCAACCCGAGATGGGACATACCGACTTCGTACGTATCGGGAAAGGCCAGCAGAAAGCGGACTTCCGCGTTATCTTTGCGGACAGCGTTTACTTCCGCGCCGATGTAACGGCTGGGTTTTTCAGCGCCAAGCAAAAGTTCATCGAAATTACTATCGTTCATGATTTATTTTCCTGCATGCAACAAGGCCACAACGCTATTCTTCTGAGTCGGTGTAGATATGAGGGTTATATTTGTAAGGATTTTTTTTGATATCTCTGAGCAACGACAGTGCCATCTTTTGGGGAAAATTAGCAGAGGCAAGATAATCCAGAGAATTGCTTTTGAATGTGTTGATCAAGTCATCGCGGACGGAATCTTCATTTTGCTTATGCACAAAGGACCGTTCCAGATTACGCTCATAGGCAAGCTCATCGCCCATGGCATCTTTTACCTGATTGTAATCCTGAATGTCCGCAAAATAAGATTCTTTCAAAGAAATTTTCGTTTGAAAAGAAACTTCCACTTTGACCGTGTCGGCGGCTATGGAACGGGATAAATCAAAAATCTTTAAAGTTAATCCATTATCCAATTTTATTTCTTCAATTAAGTTCATTGGTGTCCAGTTTCTAAAGTTATTTTGTTTAACAGATAATCTTTAACATTTTTATACTTGACCTGCAACTCTAATCCTTTTATACATAACAGGTTGTAAAAATTAACGAAGGTAAAGCGTTTTTATGAGTGATGTCAACGCCATTTTGCTTTTATCCTGCGCCGACAGCAAGGGACTTGTCGCTAAAATTTCCGATTTTATTTTCCGTCACGACGGCAACATCGTGCATGCCGATCAGCATACTTCCAAGACGGACAAGCTTTTTTTTATGCGGATCGAATGGGAACTCAACGGTTTTGCTCTGAATCGCGAAGAAATCTCCATCGCCTTTGCGCCGCTGGCTAAACAATTCAACATGAAATGGGATTTGCATTTTACCGATTATGTGCCGCGCATCGCCATTTTTGTTTCACGCCACCTGCATTGCCTGCACGATCTAATTTTGCGCCGGCATATGGGAGAATTGGGGGCGGATGTTGCAGCGGTCATCAGTAACCATGATGACGCCCGCGATCTGGTGGAACAATTCGGACTGAAGTTCTTTCATTTTCCGGTCACGGAAAAAAACAAGAAACAGCAGGAAGCTGATTCGTTGAAGCTGTTGAGGGATATGAATATTGATCTGGTTGTTCTGGCGCGTTACATGCAGATTCTCAGCGGCCACTTTCTTGAATATTATCCCAATAAGATCATCAATATCCATCATTCATTTTTGCCGGCGTTTGCCGGAGGAAACCCTTATCAGCAGGCCTATGACCGCGGCGTGAAAATTATCGGAGCGACCGGCCATTACGTGACGGAGCAACTGGACGAAGGCCCGATCATCGCGCAGGATGTGATCAAAATCAGTCACCGTGACGCGATTGCCGATATTCAGACAAAGAGCAAAGATCTGGAAAGAGTTGTGCTGGCGCGCGCGTTGCGCCTGCATCTGGAGAACAAAATACTTGTTTATGGATCAAAAACCATCGTATTCGATTGATGTCCATTTCCCTTCATTAAAAATACCAGGTAACTGATTTATGTCGAATTCAAATTTAATCGTCCTTTGCCAGCCGGGTGAAGGAAAATCCTGCGGCGCCTGTTGCGGCCTTTATAATTATGTGGACAGCTCCCGCTCTTCTCTTGAGCTCCGCCTGCGTTCGCGCACAAAACGTTTCCATCAGATGGTAAAAAATCCGGACGATGTTAAGCTTTATGCGAAAGAAACGATCGCTTCCGAGGATTTCGCCAGGAGGTATGAGGTCATTTACTGCTGCGAATATCTGGGCTTTCTGGACAAAGAGGAAAAGAAGGTCGGCTGCCTGCTTCATCCGATGCAAAATGACGGTGTCGATATGCGGGACGTTTCATTTTACGGGCAGGAACTCTGCGCCGGTCATCTTTGTCCCAGCCATTATTTTATTCCGCATTCCCAGTCTCAGATCCTGATAAAAATAATTGACGATTGGTATCTTTACGGTCTGGTCCTGACAGATATCGATCTGGTCACAACTTATTTCCGGCTCATAGCCGACAGAGTCGGCTGTGAACTCAAACCGGAAATATTCGGCAATGAACATTTAAAGAATATCGCTCTGGAATATTTTAACTGGAAAACGACCTGGCCGTTTCGTTCACTGGAGACTAACAGGCTGGGCAAATATTACTTTGACGGATCGCAATACATGATCAGTCATATCGACTATGAGAAGTTTGGCCGGGAGATATCGCCGCTCAACGCAATTTTATTGAGCCTGTCTTCCTCCTTTAAAAATGCCGCGGAACTGGAAGCGGCGGAGGGATTGATTTGGTCAAATATCGGGAATTTCATTTCCACTTATCAACGTTACTTTTAATTTTTTATTGACATAATACGGCCATTTTGGCTAGTGTGTGCAAACAGGCAAACACATAGCACTTAAGTTTAGGGGCTTTAAATGGATGAAATAGTAAAAGAAATCCTTTTCCCCCGTGCTGCGATTCAAAAGCGGGTGCGGGAACTGGCGGATCAAATATCTAAAGATTACGCCGGTCGTGAATTAGTTATTATCGGCGTTCTGAAGGGCGCGTTTATTTTTATGGCTGACTTGGTTCGCGAGATCAGCGTTCCCTGCAGGGTGGATTTTACCCGGCTGGCAAGTTATGGCGCAGGCTCCGACAGTTCGGGCAAAGTCGTCATGACCAAAGATATTGAAACTTCTATAAAAGGCAAAGATATCCTGATTGTGGAAGACATACTTGACACCGGCCTGACCTTGCAATATGTTGTGAACTGGCTGAAGGAGAGAAATCCTAATTCACTCAAGATTTGTGTTTTTCTGGATAAGCGTAAAAGACGGAAAGTGTCTTTTGAAGCTGATTATGTGGGCTTTACCATTGATGACGGCTTTGTGGTCGGTTACGGGCTGGATTTCAATGAAAAGTACCGCTTTTCTCCTGATATATATGTGATTAAGCAGTAATGAAAGAGGCGAGGAAATGATCATTCAATGCAAGCAATGCCGTACAAAATTCCGCTTTGACGATTCTTTTATGCAGGGCAGCGGCGTATGGCTGCGTTGCAGCCGTTGCGGGCATGTTTATTTTCAGGAAAATTCGTTAGCAAAAAAACCTGCGGCGGATTCCGCGCCGGTATCCGAGCCTGCGCCGACACAGGAAGTTATGCCGGTTGAAGAAACCGTGAAATTGTCCGCGGCGACGCCTTCTGTTTTATATAGAGATGAAAATGGTTCTTATTCCGCTAATAAAGTTATGGCGTCAAAAAAGCGTATTGATGAAGAAATTGATTTAGGGATAGAGAAAACGCAGGAAGAAAGCATAAGCGTAAAAAGCACAGATGCAAAACCCGAAAAACCCGAGACAATAGAAAAACCCGAAAAACCGGGAAAAACGGAGAAGATAGAATTACCGGTCAAAAAAGGTTCCGGCAAAATATGGAAGATTGCCCTCTGGTCTGTTTTAGTGATCGTGATCATACCTTGTGTCATTTATTATTTTGTTTTCCCGCAAATTGGTGAAGATCTTATTAATACATTTAATGAATATACGGGAAACGCAAAACCGGCGACCTCCGGAATGTCCATCAACCAGATGGTTAAACTTCAGGACGTGCGTTACCGGAGAATAAATAATTATATTTTAGGACAGATAGGTATTGTGGAAGGCACGGCTGTTAACCGCGCGGATTATCCCGTTTCGCGAATATTCATAAAAAGTGAAATTATTGATGCCTATTCAGTGGTTTTAAATGAGCGTACCGCCTATGCGGGAAATATTCTTACCGATGACGAACTGACGAATTTATCTGAAGAAGAAATTTTAACAAAACTCCTCCAGCCGCAGGGACTCAATAATTCCAACGACAAGATTATGCCCAACGGACAGATACCTTTCATGATTGTTTTTCCCAATGAACCGGCAGGCGTAATAAAAACAACCGTTGTAACTATAGGAGTGGAACGCCTCCTCTAAACAAAGGCCATCATTGATCTTTCAATAGCTTTATGACGTTGCAACCTATTACATGATTGTCATTCCCGCGAAGGCGGGAATCCAGTATCGGACTTCTGTTTGCATGAGATTGATATTTAAATTTCTTGCCGTTGACTATCGGGTTATCATTTTTTTAAGGAAAAAACATTGAGATACGAAGGAAATATATTCAGACCGTTCAGCGAGGCCAACAGCTATCTCCTGCAGTGCACCATCGGCTGTTCCCACAATCAATGCACCTTCTGTGGCATGTACAAAGACAAAAAGTACAGAGAGCGCTCACTCCAGGAAATTATGGAAGACATTTCCATGGCCAAAGATCAATATGGCGATCTCGAAAAAGTTTTCCTTTGTGACGGCGACGCGATTGCTCTGGAAACGGACATGCTTCTGGCGATCATCAAAAAACTTTATCAAACCTTCCCTTCCCTGCGTCACGTGGGAAGTTATGTCGGGCCGCAAAGCACCTTGTCCAAATCCATGGAAGAACTCAAAACACTGCGGGCTGCCGGCTTCACCAAAGCCTATATCGGCGTGGAAACCGGTGATGACGAACTTCTGAAAAAAATTAAGAAAGGTGTGGGTTACGAAGAAATGCTCAAGGCCGGACAAAATCTGGTCGAGGCAGGGATTAATCTCTCCGCCATGGTTTTACTGGGGATTGCAGGAAAAGGCGAAGCCTCCAAGCGGCACGCCCTGGCCACGGCAAAAATCTGCAATGAAATGAAACCGCAATATCTGGCGGCGCTCACCGTGACGCCTGTGCCCGGAACTGTTTTATACCGTCAGATACAGCGGGGCGAGTTTGAATTGCTGGACCCTTTTGAAACCCTCGAAGAAATGAAACAGATATTTGAAAATATTACCGCTGATAATATGAAATTTGTCGGCACTCACGCCTCCAATTACATGTCCGTTACCGGCACACTGCAGCGCGATAAACAGAAAATGATAAAAGCAGTCGATGATGTTTTGAAAAACCGGGATGAGAGCCTGCTGCGTCCGGATTATATGCGCGGCCTGTAATGCCCAACATCGGTCTCCGGCCGACTGTTTAGAAAATACTTGAGGAGAAAATTAAATGATAAAGAATTCTATATTAAAATCGGTTATCATTTTTTTAGTTTTAGCAATGTTTTGGGGATGCGCCAGTATGCCGCATCCCGAAGAAATGAAAGCGCAGACAGCTAACTACCAGCTGCCTAAACTTCCGGAAGAGGGAAAGGCTATTGTTTATGTTGTACGTCCATCAACTTACGCCCAATCAGTCAGCCTGCATGTGTATATTGACAATAAGGAACCGAAATCGGAAGTCGGTTCCACGATGGGGGGACAGTATATATGCTTTAATATTACGCCTGGCGCGCATATGATACTATCAAAAGGAGAAAACTGGGCGGAAACCAATGTGTCGGCAAAAGCAGGGGACATCATATTTGTCCAGCAGGAGACTTCAATGCCGATACTCAGGGAAGTAAGAAATAAGCTCTTAAATCTTCAGGATTACGAGGGCAAATATTATGTAAAAATAATATCTCAGGGGAGAACCATCAGTAGCAATCAGACCAATATATCGAAGACACCTGTTGTTCCTTCCTCAACCTCAACAGCTTCAGCGATTCCTTCGGCGAATCAGGACATCCTTGGAATCAGCGTGGGACCTACCAGCGGTGTAAGAGGAGTTATCGTTAAAACGGTCGTGCCGGGCAGTCCATGCGCGGAAGTGTTGGAGCCGGGCGATACGATCTTTGCTGTGACTCCTGTTGGTCAAGCCGGTTCAAAGGTAAATATGAGTAATTTTCAAGAGGAGGTTTCGAAGTTACAACCGGGCATGACTGTCAAATTACTCCTTGATTTAAAAACGATCCGCGAGGTCAGTTGCGTCATCCCGACAAAGCTCTCCCATACCCCGATGAGCGTGGCTCAATCCGCAAAAGCCGACACCTTTATTGGAACGGTCACAGGCGGCAATTTCGCGAAAGGCTTTGGCTTCTCCAATATAAACATTAAGCTCGAGGTTACAGACGATAACGGATTCAAAAATATTTTTTTCGTACGATCTGACTCAAAAGTATTTGATGCCGGCGGCAATCAAATGGAATATACTAAAGCGCATGGAATAAAAGGCAGAAAAATATCAATAGAATATTTCACCATAACGGATGCCACAGGCGGCGACCCGTCCCGCAGCGACTTTACTTTTGAAATCGGTCAAAAAGGAGCGCGTGTTCTGCGCCTGCTTGAGTGAAATGCAAAGAAAGAGGACAATCCTCCAAAGGGAGTAGACGTATGGCTTGGTTTTATTTGGTATTAGCTGGTTTGTTTGAATGCGCGTGGGCTATCGGGTTGAAATATACTGATGGGTTTACCAAACTTATCCCGTCACTCTTTACTGTTTTGGCTATGGCCCTTAGCTTCTGGTTGTTATCAACGGCCATGAAGACTATCCCCATAGGCACGGCATACGCCGTATGGACGGGCGTTGGGGCGGTTGCCGTAGCAATCTTGGGTATGATTTTATTCGGTGAATCACGGGACATCATGAGGGTTATCTGCCTGTTTCTCATCATATCCGGAATAGTGGGGCTTAAATTAGTTTCACCGTCATAATGAACCTTACAACAAGGATATGCCGTCGGTCGCATCGGAGCCGCGCCGATGATCTCTCACTTTAAGATCCAATATTTTTCACGATTACTTCTTTGCTGATTGTTCCTTCGCGCAAAATAACCGGTGGAGTGCAGGTAACATCAATGATGGTGGAAGCCTTGTCACCGGGTGTTTGTCCGAAATCAACAATCGCGTCAATTTTATCTCCAATTTGATCGATGACTTCGGAGGCTTCAGCGCATTCCGGTGCTCCGGATAAATTCGCGCTTGTCGCGGTGAGAGGACTTTTCAGTTTTTGAACTATTCTTAAAGCAATCGGATGGCTGGAGACTCTGAGACCAATTTTACCGGTTCCAGCGGTCAGTAATGGAGAAATTTTATCCGAAGCCGCAAATATTATTGTCAGCGCTCCCGGCCAGAACGCGGCCATCAGTTTTTTCGCCGATTCAGGAATATCTTTAACAAGAGGGTAAATATCATCAGGATGGCCGATAATCAGGGAGATGGGATTTTTGAAATCTCTTCCTTTGACGATAAAAATTTTCTCGATTGCTTTCGGATTTGTCGCGTCCGCGCCCAGCCCGTAGAAAGTTTCCGTGGGATAGGCAATAATGCCGCCGCCCGCCAGAATTTCCACCGCTCTGGCCAGAATTATTTCTTCAGAATTATTCTTGTCTGGTTTCAGGATTTCGGGCATTCAAATTTCCTTATGTTAGACTACCTTGTAAATAGACCGCAGGCAAGGCGCGCAAAGCACGAGGAGTGAGGTGTACTTTTCGTGTACATCGCAACAAACCTGCCCCGTGCTCCGACACGGGGAGGGATGCAGCGCAACGCAGCATCCGGACGATTTACGAGGTAGTTAGATTTTTATGCTTTTTTTCGACATCCTTCGCCATTTTTTTTACATACGCGGAAAGCTTCGCGCTGAGTTCTTTATCTTCGAGGGCAAGGATGCGCGCTGCAAATAAAGCGGCGTTTTTAGCTCCGGCTTTGCCTATAGCCATTGTGGCTACCGGAATTCCACCGGGCATTTGCACGGTGGAAAGCAGGGCGTCAAGCCCGTTCAGAGCTGTGGCATTGATAGGTATTCCGATGACCGGCAGGGTTGTCTGCGAAGCAATTACACCCGCAAGATGAGCGGCTGCGCCTGCTCCGACAATAATCACCTTAACGCCGCGTCCGGCCGCTGAAGCGGCGAACTTTGTTGTCCGCAGCGGTGTGCGATGCGCCGAAGTTAAAATCAGCTCATGATCAATGCCGAAATCTTCCAGTACTTTTGTTGCTTCGGTCATAATGGGCAAATCCGAATCACTGCCCATCACCACGCTGACCAGGACATTTTTTTTGGCGCTGTTTGCTTTCATGCAAGCTCCTTTGTATGTAGATAGGATTACTGCTTAAATTTGTGTATCTTTAGCGTATTGGGTCAGTATTTGCAAGGTCCAATTCTATATTTAGGGCCTGTTCCCCGAACAGCCCGCAATTATCGGCGCGCTCACGGAGAAACTGCCATAGCCCACGCACTCTGCATCAAAAAGGAATTGAATAAATTTGATTAAGCCTTTTTTTACTTTTCGCAAAGTAAAAAGCAGGCCGTGTATTTTCCAATATCTTAAGAATATCTTGATCAGCATGATGGGTGATCACGGGATTTTTTTATTCAATCGATCCGAAAGTCTGCGGAGAATGCTAAAAAGTCTTCAGGAGATTGTAATCCCCGATCATCAATGAGCCAAGCAAAGATTTGACCTATCCGTAATTATATTTCGATTAGTTTCCAAGACGCCGGATAAAGATCTAAAGGTGGATCTATGTGTAAAAAGTAACGTTTTGGCGCATAAACTAATTGCCCCGGCTTTTTTCCGAGCCACGCCCCCCACCAGCTAAAAGTACTGTTGCCTATAATATGATGCTTGCAATAACTCATCAACCTCAAATCTTCATAATTTTTTTTATCGCCATTGTGGCTGACAAAAGTTGAGGGGTAATCCAAACGCAGATTTTCTTTTGCCCATTCCGGATCATCGGAAAAAACGTAAAAATGCGGACTTTTAACGGTTTTAATTAAATCTTCTATGGCTTTGTAGTAATAACTTAATGGTAAAATACCATGTTCTAATACTTTTGGGGTAGCGTTATCACCGTGCCTGACATGAATACAAACGGAACTCGAAGAATCAAAATCTATTTCTGCCAGCATTTTTCTATTTACCTCATCCGGTACATCTTTAAGAATGAAGTCATTGCGGATTATATTCTCGATAGAAGTAAAATATTTTTCGGTTTGCCAGTAACCGACGAAATAGACATTCGCCTTAAGCGACCCGTTTAAAAGATTGGGGTCAAAAACCCAGGATTGTTTCGGCGGTTCTATAATGCAGGAACGTTTATAGTATTTAACCAAACGACCGGTACGACGCCAGACTTTGCCGTACAAATTATTTTTAAAACACTTTTGGAAAGATGCCGTATCCTCCGGTTCGGCAATTTGAGCATGGATGTTAAAATGCTTCAGGCAATATATTCGTATCCCTTTTCGCGGATCCGGATCGGTCTGTGTGAAATGACTCAAATCCAGCTTAAGAGGTCTTTTATGGATGATAGAAAGCTGTTTCCCCAGAGCATACTGAAATAACTGGTTGCCCAGGCCTTCTTGTATACGCATGATAATTGCGCCGTTTTGTTTTTGTTGACCTGCTCTTCTATCCATTGGTATTTTTTCAGTCCGTCTCCGCCAATTTATTTATAGCAACCATTTCTTCGGAACCAATATTCAGCGGGTCTGAAAAATCGGAATCCATAAACCTTCTTACTCCTTCGAGGCACTCATCTATATACAAAACGATCTGGTTTGTAAACCGTCCCCCCAAAATTTCAATTTGCCCGCCGTTTCTTGCTTCCGCGACTTGCGACAAATAAGGCTTTAAAAATATTCGTTGTCTATCACAGGTTATAATCTAAAATAAAATTATAAAATTGGAAATTGAGACTTACCTGAAGTTATTGATTATATTGACACTCACTGTTAGGTCAAATTCTATTTAGACCATTATAATATTTAATCCAAATCTAGTTGACATACGAATCGTCTCTTCATATACTCCCGCCACGAAAATAATTTCTCATTCATAATCAAGGAGAAAAGTAAAAAATGACAGCGAACTTATACGAATTTCTGGCCGCAAACGATTATCCGGGACGCGGCATCTGCTTAGGGATTACGCCCGGCGGAAAAGCTATGATTGCCTACTTTATCATGGGCCGCAGCACAAACAGCCGCAACCGCGTTTTTGACCCCATTGACGGCGGCATTCGCACCATGGCCGCCGACCCTTCCAAAATGACGGACCCGCACCTGATTATTTACAACCCGGTGCTGACTTTCGACAAAACGTCGATTGTGACCAACGGTGATCAGACCAATACCATCTATGATTTTCTGGCCGGCGACGATTTTCCCGGCTTTGGCTTTGAAGCCGCGCTGGACACCCGCACCTTTGAAGACGACGGCCCCAACTGGACGCCCCGCATTTCCGGCGTGGTGGATATGTGCACGGGCGATTATAAACTTAGTATTTTGAAGAGCTGCGACGGAAACGAAAAGAGCGTGCAACGTTTTACTTTTGATTATTCGGAGCCCGTCGCCGGTGAGGGGCACTTCATCAGCACCTACAAGTGCAACGGTACGCCGATTCCCAGTTTCGTCGGAGAGCCTTTACATGTCATCGTAGACGAGGATGATCCCGATAAATACGCCGCCAAACTTTGGAAAGCATTAAACGAGGACAACAAGGTGAGCCTGTTTGTGCGCGCCATCGATCTCGCGACACAAACCTGCAAAGACGTTATCATCAACAAATATAAAGTAGTGGAGGGATAATCAATGAACGAAATACAACTAAAATACGGCTGCAACCCCAACCAGAAACCCGCCAGAATCTTTATGGCGGACGGCGGCAATCTGCCTGTTGAGGTCCTGAACGGCAAGCCCGGATATATCAACTTTTTGGACGCGTTCAACAGCTGGCAGCTGGTGAAAGAGCTGAAGGAAAATACCGGCATGGTTGCGGCGGCCTCCTTTAAACATGTCTCTCCCGCCGGAGCGGCGCTGGGCTATCCGCTGGACAGAGTTCTGCGCAAAATGTATCACATCGATCCCAAAATGAAGCTCTCCAAGCTGGCCTGTGCCTACGCGCGCGCCCGCGGTGCCGACCGCATGAGCAGTTTCGGCGACTGGATCGCGCTGAGTGACGTGTGCGACGTGCCCACGGCGAAGATCATCAAGTCTGAAGTCACTGACGGTATTATTGCTCCGGGCTATGAGCCGGAAGCACTGGAGATTCTAAAATCCAAGAAGGGCGGCAACTACAACGTGGTTAAAATCGATGCCAACTACGTGCCCGTCTCCCTGGAGCACAAGCAGGTGTATGGCATTACTTTCGAGCAGGGCCGAAACGATTTAAAAATCGACAGCCGTATGCTGGAAAACATGGTGACCGAAAACAAAACTCTAACCGACGCGCAGAAACGCGACTTGGTCGTGAGCCTGATTACTCTGAAATACACGCAGTCCAACAGCGTTTGCTACGTGCAGGACGGACAGGTCATCGGCGTAGGCGCGGGACAACAGAGCCGCATTCACTGCACCCGCCTGGCCGGCCAAAAGGCCGACAACTGGCAACTGCGCCATATGCCCAAGGTGCTGAATCTGCCTTTCCGTGACGATGTTGCCAAACCCAATCGCGACAATGCCACTGACGTTTATCTGGGCGATACACCTGAAGACGTTATAGGCGACAACGTTTGGGCCCAAACATTTACAAAGCAGCCCAAACCCTTAACCAAGGCTCAGAAGCAAAAATGGCTGAGCAAAGTAACAGGCGTTTGCCTGGGCAGTGACGCGTTCTTCCCCTTCGGCGACAACATTGAACGCGCGCAGCGCAGCGGCGTGACCGCCATTGTCGAGGCCGGCGGTTCCATCCGTGACCAGCAGGTCATTGACACCTGCAACAAATACGGTATTGCCATGGCCTTTTGCGGCCTGAGGTTGTTCCACCATTAAAACTGATAAAAAATGATGGAGTTAAATATGGAAAGCTTGAAAGACTTGCAGTTGCGTTATGAATCCCTCAAAGGGCTTGGCTTGAAATTGAATATTGAACGCGGCCAGCCGGGGGATGATAATTTGGATCTGTCGAATGCCCTGCTCGGCATTGTCACGGAGAAGGACACCAAGACTCAAAGCGGCTTCGATATCCGTAATTATCCAGGCGGCGTTTTGGGCCTGCCGGAAGCCCGTGAGTTATTTTCCGGAATCTTAGGCGCGAAAGCGGAAGAAACAATGGTCGGCAACAATGCCAGCCTGCTCATCCTCTCCAAGGTTCTGATGTGGGCGCTCCTGCGGGGGCTTAACGGAAGCTCCGCGCCCTGGTGTAAAACCGGTAAGCCGAAGATGATCGTCACCGTGCCCGGCTATGACCGGCACTTTCTGCTTCTTTCCGAATTGGGATTCGATCTGATTCAGGTCAAAATGACGAAAGACGGGCCGGATATGAATGAGGTCGAAAAAGCCGCGGCGGCTGATCCTGCCGTCAAGGGAATTCTTTTTGTTCCCACCTATTCCAATCCCACCGGAGACACGGTCTCCGACGACACCGTAAAAAGACTGGCTTCCATGAAAACAGCCGCGCCTGATTTTACTATCTTTGCCGATGATGCCTATGTCGTTCACCATCTGGTGGATAATCCCCCAAAGCCGAAAAATCTTCTGCGCGCCTGCGAGGAAGCGGGAAACCCCAACAGGGTTTATCTTTTCGGTTCCACATCCAAAATCACGTTTTCCGGCGCGGGGCTGGGTTTTATGGCGACAAGCACAGCCAACTTGGCGTATATTTCCAAACTCTTCGGGACCATGTTCATCGGACCCAACAAGGCGGAGCAGTTGCGCCATGTGAAATTTCTGAACGCTTATCCGGGCGGGGTTGCCGGTATCATGAAAGATCATGCCAAACTGCTCAAACCCAAATTTGATATTACTCAAAAAGTGCTCTCCAGAGAACTTGGCGCAACAGGTTTGGCCGCCTGGAGCAACCCGGAGGGCGGTTATTTCATCAGTCTGGACACGACAAAGCCGGTCGCCAAACGAGCCGTGGCGCTCTGCAAAGAGGCAGGCGTGGCCATCACACCGGCGGGCGCGACGTTTCCTTTCGGCAAGGACCCCAAGGATGCCAATATCCGGATTTCACCGACCCGGCCGCCAATTGTCGAACTGGAAAAAGCGATTGAGATTCTGGCTGTGTGCATCAAACTGGCGTCAGCGGAATTTGACAGCGCAGCAAAATAATTATGAAGATTAATGCCGGATATGCAGGTGCCAATCACCTGCATATCCGGCATTGTCGCAAGGTTGTCATTCCGGCGAAGACCGGAATCCAGAAAAATTTTTGTTTTCAAATACTCTTCCGCTGATATTAAAACTTGATGCTGGTTCAATCATTCTGATTGAACCGTTGATTTGATTAACCACTGATTCAATCTACAAGATTGAACCAGCAATAATAATTAAAGGGTGTGATCATATGACAGCAAATCAATATGTGCTTTCGATGGTGGTATTGACTTTATTAGTCACTCTTTTTCCCGGAAAGGCTCTAAGCGTAGATTACACAGCAGGCAAGATGATCTTTAAGGCTAATTGCCAGGTTTGCCACATCATTAAGAGTGATGGAGATTATGAATCCGCCTATTACAAACAATTCAGACCAAAGGATTTCTCAAACTCAGATGCATGGAAGGGAGTTAGTGAAAAAAAGATCAAGTCTGTTCTGAAGAAAGGACAGGGCGTGATGCGGCCGGTTCCCCTAACTGATGAAGAGACCAAAGCCTTGATTGATTACATGATAAATGATCTGAAAAAGTGACTGCCGATCACTATTGCTAATTGTTAGTACCCGCCTCAAATGTGCAATCAGAGAATCTCTTTAACTCTGCCCACAATCCCGCCTTCCAGGCGCACCTTGATGCCGTGCGGATGGGTGGCTGACTTCGTGAGAATGTCTCGCACAACGCCTTCGGTGAGTGTGCCTATTCGTTGGTCCTGCTTCTGCACAACCTTGACGCGTGCGCCCACTTTAATATCGGTGCGGTTATTTCCAAACATGTAATCTGTCCTCAATAAATTAATATAAATCAACTACCACGGTTTATTAAATAATCCAACGTGCATATTTAAGCCGAAATACTTATTTAATATTTAAACGTGTTTATGGTAAAATCGCCCATAAAATTACACCCTGATGAAGGAGCAACGCGATGCGCAAAGATATTCGGGAACTGATTGAAGCAAACAAGATATGCGTTCTGGCCACCGTGTCTGAAGGTAAGCCGCATTGTTCATTAATGTCTTATGCCGCGGATGACGACTGTCGGGAAATTTACATGGCGACGCATAAGGAAACGAAGAAATACCGGAATTTAATCACCAATCCTTCAGTCAGCCTGCTTATTGATTCCAGGCAAGCGGCAGGAGGTACAGGCCCGGAGCGGCAAACGAAAGCCCTGACTGTCGCGGGGACGTTTCAAAGAAACATTGATAAAACTACACTGCTGTCTGTTCGGGCACGATTGTTTGAGAAGCATCCCGAATTGAAAAATATTTTTAATGATCCCGATACGGAAATCATTGTCGTGAAAATCAGCGCGGTTCAGCTGCTGGACGGGATCACGGACGCGTACTTTGAAAAAGTATCATAAATTAAATTTCCGCCAGAATCATTCTGTCAATCTTCGACAAAGGCAATTTCTTTAAATCAGTAAGCGATGCCCAGCGCCAATTCTGGCACTCAAGCGGTTTGGGCGTGCCTTTCAGCAAGCGGCATTCGTATGCGTGAAGGGTTATGCGGAAGTGCGTGTAGGTATGGTTGACCGAGGTCAGATGTTTTCCCGTCCGGATGGAAATCCCCAATTCTTCTTTCACGCTACGCCTCAAACTTTTTTCCGTGTCTTCACCTGCTTTGATAAAACCGCCGGGTAGTTTCCATAAAGAGGCCAGCAATCCTGACGCGGGCCGCTGAACAACCAGCAGCAGACCATCTAAATTTCTGATGACGGCCGCAACCGCCTGTCGATAAGGAATTGCGGGGGCCTTTCTGATTATCGGAAGAACGTTTTGTAAATTGTTGAGCTGTGCCTGACAGAGATTGGCTACGGGACAACGGGAACAATCCGGATTCTTTGGTTTACAGATCGTTGCTCCCAGATCCATCAGGGCCTGGTTGAAATCGCCGGGATGTCTGGCAGGTATCAGCGACGCGGCAAGTTCGAATAATTGCTTTTTCTCCTGTGCGTCGTCAATTGGTTTGCGGATGGCAAAAAGACGGCATAAAATCCGGCGGACGTTGCCGTCCACGGCAGGATGTGCCTGTCCATAGGCAATGCTCAAGATTGCACCGGCGCTGTATTGGCCTATACCGGGCAGTGTTTTAATCGCTTCCAAATTATCGGGGATCCGGCCACTAAACTTCTCAACGATCACCCTGGCGGCAGCGTGAATATTTCTGGCCCGCGAATAGTAACCCAGATTTTCCCAAACTTTGAGAACATCCTGCAAGGGGGCGCGGGCCAGCGACGAAACCGTGGGAAAAGCTTTCAGGAAACGATGATAGTAAGGGATGACCGTATCAACCTGCGTTTGCTGGAGCATGATCTCCGAAATCCAGATTCGGTAAGGATCGCTCGTTTCCCGCCAGGGAAGGGAGCGTTGATTGCGCCTGTACCAGGTCAATAGTTGGCGGTTCAGAAGACGTTTGATTTTATCTGCATCACTCATTATAGTGGTTTGTATACTCCATTTCATCAACAAAACCGAGAAAAATAAGGAAGTTTAATTTTTGATATTGAAATTGCTGTCCGATAATTTTATAGACTCTTATCTGCAACGAATGGCAAATAGTTATTCGTATTTCCAAAAGTATTTTGGGCAGGATAATTTCAGAGGCATTTGAATGAACAAACACATTGTTCTTAATAATCCGGATTTTGTTCCCGGGAGCTGGAAAGAGCGCTTTGGGCCGGGCAGGGTTTATATGTTTAATCCGGGTATTATCAAAGGCGATGGGGATTGGATATTTGCCTATCGAATGATCGGCCCGGACGGTTTAAGACGGATTGCTCTCTGTCGTCTCGATTCAAGTTATCAGATTAAAAAGGAAACTATTGTTCCCTTCAGCGATATCATCAAATTTCCGGATAATCATTACTTTTCCGAAAGGGCAAGAATCTGGTTCGCCGACCCGCGTCTGTTCCGGTTAGCGGGACGTCTTTTTGTTTACTGGAATTCCGGTATGCATGAACCGTTTAATCATCAGTTTTTTGCTGAACTGGATGAGTCAACCTTACAACCGATCGGTCGGGCGCGGGAGCTTATCATGGAAGGAGAAAGGCGTCCGATTGAAAAGAATTGGACGTTTTTCGGCGATGGACCTTTTTACGCAGTTTATTCTATTGAGCCGCATTGTGTAATGGAATTTTCGTTGGGGGGAGAAGACGAAATAAAGTTTCACCCGCTTGCTACAATCAATTGGAACAACAACGGCCGGTCTGATTCGTACGGCGATTTACGGGGGGGAGCCATCCCTCAGCGAGTGGGGAATTACTATTATAATTTCTGTCATTCCGTTTACGGAGTGGTGGGAAGCTTTATGTACGCGCCTGCTGTATATCGTTTTGAAGCCGACTACCCTTTTAGACCGAAAGATGTCTCTCCTCAGCCGCTTGATTTGGCAAATCCATTCGGCTTTAATGATTCTCCGGACAGGCTCAATCCCGCAGTCAAGCAGGTCCTTTATCCCTGCGGGGCGGTTTTTGAAGACGAAAAGTGGATAGTCAGTTACGGAGTAAATGATGAATATTCGCTGATAACCGAAATCCCCCAAAGCAAAATTGATGCGGCGCTTTCCCCAATAGACGGTCCGAATATTCGGGATTACAGTCGTGTTGCGGTTATAAAAAATACACATCGCGCCGTGTATGTAGGATTCGATTTCTGGGGGCATGGAAATATCGGCGACGACCTGATGATCGCGGGATTTCAAAAAGCACTTTCTTCTTATCGGGGTGTTCAGTTTAAAGCTCATGTCGCAACAGGATATTTTATTGAGTCGCAGCAAAAAAGATTTCCGGATATTTTGTGGCATCGTGAGTTGCCCGATAATGCGCAGGACAAGGCGGCAGCAATTCACACAACATGGGTGGGGCCGGGAGCTACTCCTTTTCAGCTCACCTGCGGAGATTATGTCCTTAAGTACTGGCTTGAACAATTGCCGTTTATTAAAACTTTTGACCGGAAATGTCTGGTAAATGTCGGAGCGGAACAGGAAATCGAACCCGAAAAGGAAAGATTTTCAATCGTTGCCAATGTCTTTGATAAAATTTCAACCAGAGATCAGCACAGCGCCGATATTTTGACGAAGATGCTTGGCCTTTCGGGTTCAAAGATATATGCAGGGGCAGATCTGGCGAATATTATTCTTGCTGATTACATTGATAAGCATAGAAGCATTAAGAAGAAGTTCAACCTTGGCGTTATTATTGCGGCAGATACGCTTTCCGATGGGGATATCGCCGGTGTGAAGGATTTTCTCGTGACAAGATGGCGGCCAACGTCGTTTATTGCGGGCGATATGCGCGAGATCGAACGACATGAATGCTTTATCTATAGACAGATGATTGCGGATCTTGGTTGGTGGGCCAGAAAAAAACTGGTTCTTAGCGTTCCCGATTATATGAATGGAGATATCCGCGCTCTATTGTCTCCGATTGACGATTGTTCCACGATAATCAGCAGCAGATACCACGGACTTTTAATCGCTGCATGGATGGGATGCAAAGTTGCGGCAATCGCCCGGTCCTCGAAAATTCCGCCGCTGGCAGAAGCATTACGGATTCCCGTCTGCTATCCCCCGCTGACAAGACAAAAACTGGAGACGATGCAAAAAGAAGCGTGCGTTGTGTCGCGAAATATTTTAATGGACACAAAAGAGAAGGCTCTTGAAGCGGTTCGTTTCGGAATGGATTAGAAAGATGCAAAGCATCAGGACATTTAAACATAGCGGCAACCTTGGGGACATAATTTACGCATTGCCTACCATTATGGCGTTGGGCGGCGGAGTCCTGTATATTGCATCGGGCGCTTATCCGCCGCTGATTAGCGACGAGGCGCCGCATCCTTATCCGGTATCCTCGGAGGCTGTTGATCAGATGGTAGCTTTGCTGAAAAACCAGCCTTATTTACAGGATGTCCGACCGTATCAAGGAGAAACCATAGATTATGATCTTGATCGTTTTCGTGAACATGTTGTTCATGATCCGGCTTTATGGAGAGTTCATCTGGCCTACTGGCACCTGAGAACTTTCCATGTCCCATTCGATCTTTGCCAGCCGTGGCTTTTTAATATGACTCCGAACCGCATCAACGATATTGTGGTAACATACAGCGCCATCAATGCAACCCATTCCGTTTTATCCAATTGGAGAGCGCTTGAGGATTATCTGGACAAATGTATTTTCCTCGGGTTTGAAAACGAATATGATGAGTTTAAAAAATATACGGGATTGGAAATAAATTTCTTTAAAGTGAAAAATATTGTTGACCTTGCCCGGATAATAAAAGGAAGCAGGCTGTTCATCGGTAATCAGTGCTTTGGTTTTGCTCTGGCGGAGGCCATGAAACATCCCCGGGTTCTTCTTGATGTGCTTCGCTTAAGATCGAATTCTCTTCCTCAATCATGCAATGGATATATTCGCCTCGATAAAAAAATAATTGAGAAGTATTTATTGAGAAGATGGATATTCTCTCCTCCACGTTTTATCGATCGTTTGATTACAAAAAAAATGAATGACGATTATCATAAAAATATCGAAGGCGGTGCCGTATGTTAATCATAATATTAGCATGTTTCCATCCCGACAGCGCCTTTTTATCTTGACTTATTAATCAGTAATATTTAGTCTTTCTTTACGTTTAAAGAGAAAGGAGATTAAAATGAAAGACGATTTAAAAGCAGTTATTGAAACTGATAAAGGAACAATCAATTTAAAGCTTTTTGCCGAGCAGACGCCGATTACCGTGGGGAATTTTGTCAACTTGGCGCGGCGCGGTTATTACAATAATTTAAACTTTCACCGGGTTATCCCCGATTTTATGATTCAGGGCGGCTGCCCCGGAGGCGATGGCCGCGGCGGACCCGGCTACAAATTTCAGGATGAATTCGTCCGGCAGCTGCGGCACAGCAAGCCGGGCATTCTTTCCATGGCGAATGCCGGACCGCAGACCAACGGCAGCCAGTTTTTTATCACGCACGTGGCGACACCATGGCTGGACGGCAAACACACGGTATTCGGCGAAGTGATCAGCGAAGCCGACCAGAAAGTTGTCAATCAAATTGCTCAGGGCGATAAGATCAAGTCTATAACGATTGAAGGTGATGTGACGGAATTGATGGAAAGCATCAAGCCGGCCGTCGATAAATGGAATGCCGCATTGGATGCGAATTTCCCCAAACTGTCCAAAGCTTAATTAAAATCAGAGGCGGCTAATTAACAGTCTCGAAAATAAAATAGAAAGGCAAAGGAATCTCCCCCTCCCCCTCTTTAGGAAAGAGGGGAGTCACTCCCTTTGATAAAGGGAGGTTAGGAGGGATTTTACGAAGCAAATGTCGTTTCTGAGACAATCAACAATTTAAGGATAAGTTAGTATGAGAAAAGTTGAAACAACTCCTGAAAAAATGGTGGAGAAGAACGGGACGATAAACTTCGGGACGTTCCGTACGCCTTTTGCTGACGCGAACATTCTCGATGCGCCGTTTTCTTCCTCTTCACGGAAAGTTTCCGCCTTCTGGAAGAAATTCCGCCTCAAGGAATGGCAGCATTTTGGCATTATCACCCCCACCCATTATTTCGGAATGGTTATCTTTGATGCTAAATTTATGGGTGTCTCCTTTTTTTATGCCTATGACAGGATTGCCAATAAACGTTTCGAACACAGCGCACAATTGCCGGGTAGAGCGTCGCGCGTCGCCGCACAGGTTTATGATGATCATTGCGAATTCGCCCAAAAAGGCTACCGGCTCCGCATTGAAAACAGATTAAAAGACGGTTTCCACAAAATCATCATCGATATCGAAGGCAAAAAGAACCTGCCCGCCGTTAAAGGCGAAGTTAAGGTTTTCGAGGACTTAAAAACTATTGAGCCGCTAGTTCAGGTTTCTCCGGTGACGCATCTGCGGCCTTTTTACACACACAAGGTTGCCGCGCCCACGGAAGGAACAATCAGGCTCGGATCTAAAGAAATCATACTTGACCGGAAGCAGGATATCGCTTTACTGGATGAACAAAAAACGTATTATCCCTACGTCAGTTTCTGGAAATGGTCGACAGCGGCGGGCTATAACGAATATGGAGAGCTCCTGGCATTCAATCTCTGCCAGAATATGATCACCGACGATGAAGATTTCAATGAAAACTGCATGTGGGTTGACGGGAAAATTTATTGCCTTAAAGCCGCACGCTTTAACTTCGATGCGAAAAACATGATGCGCCCCTGGGAAATGAAAACAAATGACGGGTACATGGATCTTTTATTTACGCCGTCGGGCGAACGAGCCGAAAAAATCAGCATCGGATTCATCAAATCCGATTTTCATCAGCCCTTTGGGATGTACAACGGCAGGTTCAAGGATGAGAACAACCGTCTGTATCCGATTACCAATTTCTTCGGCCTTGCCGAACATCACGTCACGAGATATTGATGATTATCATTTTTTCATTTAACCCCAACCGGATATTTTGCGGGCTGCAACGAAAAATCAAATGGTAAAAATATCGTAAACCGAAAGAACTTTCTTCTGAAAGCACTATAAAAAAGGTGACAGCCGTGGAATTTGACTGTCACCTTTTTTATGACATCATTGAAACAAGGGCGCGTTTCCGCCCATCATTACTATTTAACAACAAAACTGCCTGTCGCGCTCTCACCGGTCATATTATCTTTCTCGTTGTAACCGGTCACCTTCCAGTAATATTTCTTGCCGCTTACAAAAATATTCGTAAAGACCTGCTTGGGCAGAACATAAGATGATCTCTTAGTGTACGCGGAAAATACCGGTCCGGCTTCGATATTTTCATAGTACTGAATCAGGAATAAAGAAGCTCCTTTAAAGGATCCCCATTTAAACGATGCCGCATTTCTATCAATAGCGGCGCCTTCTTGCGGCGCCTTGATGCTTAGCTCCATCATTCTTGCCTGAAATTCCTCGGTCGTCACAAAATAGATAAGCGCGGGTGTCGGCAGTCCTGATCCCTGATTGGTTATGACAAACCTTACGATATGACTGCCCGGATCAAATGTCGGAAGAGCGGGCAGATCAGGAGTTTTCAAAGTAGTCATGGCGCCGAAGGTGAGCATCTGATGGACCCTCGAAATGATCCGTCCGTCAACCTCCCAGTATCCTTCGAGCAGGCCTGACCCCGCGTATCGAATGTCGGCATAGGCTTTGAGATTCGGGAAATGTTTCTGCACAGTCACCTCCGCCCTCTTGTTATCAAAATAGAGTTCGATCCGTTTCACATTAAAACTCGCGGCGGCGTCTGATGACGTGATACTGATCGGGACACTGGCAATTTGCGCCGGCAGTCCGAATACCCTCTGGTAGGTGAGGCCGCTTGTCACACTGGCCAGCGCCCGTTCAATAACGCCAACCGGAATTATTAATATCTCGGAGGCCGTGCCTCTGCCATTGGTTATGCTGACCGACATCGGCACAGGGTTGGTACCGCCGCCGCCCATAAAAGTCCCATGCGTAGAAGTGATCACGCCATTCATCAGAGGACCGCTTGACTCATGAATATCTGCAAACTGATACTGCAGGGTTACCGTGCTGGCCTGTCCCCTGGCTACACTGATTGAAGATGGAGCGACGTTGACGGCGGCGAATCCCCGTCCACAGATAAAAATGACTAAAAAGGAAA
The DNA here is from genome assembly GCA_002840555.1 of Deltaproteobacteria bacterium HGW-Deltaproteobacteria-13. Classification (GTDB taxonomy): domain Bacteria; phylum Desulfobacterota; class Syntrophia; order Syntrophales; family Smithellaceae; genus Smithella. The sequence continues at coordinate 21,065 of PHBJ01000008.1, read as the reverse complement.
AGAGTAATACACAAGTTGCTTTTCTTAGCATTTCATTCCTCCTAAAATAAAAAAGGCATATTTCCGGTAATCACAAGGGACAATCCGTAATTATCGCTGTCAGCTGACGGATTGACTTCATCCGTAGTCTTTATATAAGTATTTCTCAAGATGACTACGGGATTAATGTACTTCACATAATCCCCCTTAAGGCTATAGGAAAGGTTTGCTGTCGCATTGATTTGTCTGGTATCAACGGAATTATCATCAGCCTTCACGATGGTGTATGTGCCCCCCAGATCAAAGGTAAAGTCTCCCAGCTTCGACATAACATTCAAACCGCCCGTGTAGGAATCGGTGCGCACATTCATCAATTCATTCTTCGAGCTGTTCCATGAAAACATCGGCGTCACCGACAGTTCAGGTTGAAAATACGTCGGGGAAAATGTGATGGTGGAGGTCGTCATATCGGCGTTATTTAATGTTCTGTCATCAAGGATTGAATAGAGAGCGGTCAGACCCAACATGATCTTCCCCGCAGTATAATTGATATTTCCGGAAACAGTATCGGTCATGGTGTTCAGGCTTTCTAATCCCCCCGGTTCATTACGGCTTTCCTGCAGGGACTTTTGATACCCTAAACCGACGGACAGGTTCTGGATTCCATTGTACGTGTAATTGAGACCGCCCGCGTACTGATAGATCTTCGCGAAGAGTGGATCGCTTGTGACATTATCATTGGCGCCGGAAAGAGCAAGAAGGAAAGTATGCTTATTAATATTTAATCCCTGGGATAAGCTAACCCCTTCCCTGTCCTTGTAAGCGCCAAGATTTCCCAGGGTGGCGTAATTCTTTCCGAAATATTCATATTTCGCGTCATAATTATAATGTTCACCGAGAACACCATAAGCTCTTGCCAGGTAGGCGCTGTCGTTCTGGGGGCCGAATTCATCGGATGTATCCGGGTCGAACCTCGAAAGGTCGACTTCAAATTCCGTCTTCATTTTGTTTTGAAAAAAATCGGATGTCAATAAAAAGCCCACGACTTCGCCTTTCTTATTACCCGGCTGATTCGATGTTCCGAATGGGTTTAAAGGTGTTCCTCCCGGTGGCACCGGAGCAAAAAATACGTTACTGTCCGAACTCTCTCCGGTCAGATATATTGTTTTAAACTCAACCTTCCGTTCGAATAATTTCACACCCGTCGACGCGCCGAGAATATTGTCACCGGTTCCAATGCCCAGTCCGCCCTCCATACCGTATGTTTGCCGGCCCTTAACGTTAAAAATCCGGAACTGAAAAATATCGTAATCGAACTGCAGCAGTCCTCCCCTGCGATTCAGATTGATTGTGTTGGACGTTTCGGTCACCTGGACATCCCCGACACTGGCCTGTAATTTCAGAGAATCTTTTTGATATGTTCCGGTCATCAGCCAGTTGGCAACATCAATCCCCTTGGTCAGCGGGCTCGGCGCCGGCGCATCCTGGTCGAAATACCGGATATTGCCGTTTAGGGTAACTTCCCAGTTGCCGTTCTTAATCTTATTATCGGATTTGAGATTACCCTCAACCTTGGAGTTGAAATCCGCGACCGTTGTTGTCGGTTGAGCAGATTGATTCTGAGGAGGCGTGACGGCTGCCGGAGGGGTTGATTTAGGTTTGACAACAGCCTGAGTATAAATGATCGATGCGTCGTTGTTCGAAGAGGCCTCTTCAAAAGTTTCTAAATGCCGTGATTTGAAAGTCACTGTTTTTTGCATCGGCGCGCCGCTTCCGTCAACAGCCGTCAGAACAAGAGTATGGGACCCAACGGGCACGGGCATCACCGGTCTGTATTCGAAGCCCTTATCCGACAAAATTAATATCTGTGTGATATCTGTTCCGTCCAGTGTTACCAAAAGATTATTACGAACAGACGGCCCGATAAATTCGACCTTGATTTCCGGTTTCTTGCCGATGACGTCCGCATTATCCAGCGGAGTAATCATACGGACCCACTCCGGGGCCGGAGCCGGTGGGAGGGGCGATTGCGCCTGGGGCGGCGTTGACGGCGCCGGCGATTGCTCCTGGGGCGTGGTTGACGGTAATGGCAGGGATTCCTGAGAAAATGCCGCACCGGCAAAAAGAAAGACAAACACGACCATGATCAAATAAACAATTCTCACATCCACTCCTGCAGATTTGACATCAGTTCAGTTTCTTGTTGTCGAAATATAAGGAATAAATTGCTGTGCGTCAAGGCAAAAGGGTACACGGAATACTTTTGAATAAAATTAATCCTTTCACCATTCTGATAATATTGGTCACCAGCTGCCCGATGCGCCGCCGCCACCGGAGCAACCGCCGCCGCCCGAAAAGCCGCCGCCCGAACTGCCCGAACTCCATGATCCTCCTGAACGGCCGGAGGTTATCGTAAAACCGCCGATGCTGGCACTGCCCTTTGTCTTTAGATCTTCGGCCGCTTTTTCATACCAGTCACTATTTTTAAGCACCAATTTGGCTGTCGGAAAACATATAAGATATGTAACCAACAAATAGAGAGCGCCGGTGGACCCTAAAACAACAACAGGAAACATGGCCCAGAAAGGAATAAGGAAAAAATAGAGAAACCAGCCGCCCCCTCCAGGGGTCACAATTCCCATAAACGTGAAGAGCCCGATGATTCCAAAAATAAACGCTCCAATGAGTATTCTCTCAATGATTGACATATCAGGTGCTTGTAAATTAAGGCCGGATGATTTTTTTGTAAAGTTTCCAACTCCTTTTCCTGCCGGCGCCTTGCCGCCTTCCAAAACGGAAATAATAGCCTGCACTCCGGCGTCAATGCCGCCGTTGTAGTCGCCGTTTTTAAAGTACGGCGTCATGACATTGCGGATAATATCTCCCGCCACAGCATCCGGCATTGTTCCTTCCAGGCCGTATCCCACTTCAATGCGCATTCGTCTTTCCCCGGGGGAAACGACCACCAGAATGCCGTTGTCATTGCCTTTTTGTCCCAGTTTCCATTCCTTGAAAACGGAAACCGCGTACTCCTCAATCCCCAGGCCGCCCAACGTCGGCACCGTCAGCACGGCAACCTGATTTGTTGTCTTGTCTTCGTGCGCTTTGAGGCGTTCGGTGATGGATTTGCGTGTTTCGTCAGAAAGGATTTGAGCATTGTCTGTCACTCGCCCGGTAAGGTAGGGAATATCAGCCGCGAAAACAGAAAATGCGGTTGAAAGTACGGCAACGATAAGCGCGAGGCGAAGCAATTTCTTCATTCTCCCTTCTCCTCAATAATGCTGTCCGGCAGCTCATTAACAGGGGGTTCCAAGTGCACCTTGGCGGAAATAAACTCTTCCAGTTTTTTCAACCCGGCTTCCAGCGCATGGGCAGTCCGACCGGTGGCCAGGTATGGCCGCATGTGTTTGATAATGTCTTCTATGGTTTCCTGATTTAAGTTTTTGGTAAGTCCCGTGTCGGGAAGCACAACCACCCGCCGCTCAAAGAGACTGATGAGCAGCAATACAGATGTGCGCTCGCGGGTGGCAAACAATTGCCGCGACAGAAAAAGGGATTCGGCATATTGTCTTGTTTCCACATCGGCGCGATGCGCATGAAGAAAGAGCCGTGCAAAATCAGGACTAAAAATACACAAAAGAGCTAAGCCCGCTCCCGCTGTGAGAACCGTTACAACAGCGAGCAGTACCGCTGCGCCGGGTGATGTTAACGGCCAGGAGATATTCATCAGCAAGGCCCAAAGACCGGCGAGAGATGCCCCCAATGCAAAGGCTTTCCAGGGAATTTCGGCATAGGCATCACTGCGTCCGATAACCGCAAGAACAATCTGCGCACCCGTTCGTTTCTCCGCTTCTACAATCTGTTTATCCAAACGGCTTCGCTCTTCGTCATTTAAAATGTGTTTCATAGCTGTCCAAGAATAATGGGAAAGAAAATCTGTTTTGTTAATAAAAGTATAAGAAAAGCGGCTTGCCATGTCAATTAAATAAAAAGACGCCTGCCGCAAAATAAAGAGCGTTATTTTTAAATTTTCGGCCCGTCGTGTTGATGTAAGGATTATCGAGATGTATTCCTTGTCTTTCATTCCCGGCAAAGAAATGATTTGTCCACATCGCCATTGCTCTCTGTCCAATACTCTGCGGGCCATAAGGATACTGAATTCCGTTGACAGACAATGATTTTTCAGTCTATGCTCTCCGCGTAAAAAATTTAGTCTTATCGATTTACACACCCGGAATAAAACTCTGCGGCGGAAGAACTATTTTTAAGAGAAACGGGAGGTTATTTCAATTCATGAATGTCCTTTTTGATATTTCCACACTGGGGATAGCTCATTCTCTTGAGTTTTTAAAAACCGGAATTTTTCGTGTAGTGGAAAATCTCGCCATCGGTTTATATGAGGCCGACAATTGTAATATAACCTTCTGCGCAAGCCATTACAATTATAAGAACTGCCGTGATTTCTTTGATTCTCATCCGGTTTTCAGCGAATATGCCTTTAGCCAGCCGGATAAAGGGCTGTCATCATTTTTCAATTACATGGAACCTCTCAGATTGCAGATATCAAAATCAAATCAAAATAATTGGAAAACCCCTTTCAGAAGAATCTATCATTGGGGGAAAAAATTCGCAGAACCGATTAACGAAAAAGATATTCAAACTGCAAATATTTTCCATTCACCGTTTTTACCCATACCCAGGCAAATCATTCAGAACAAGAGAATAAAAAAATTTATTACCATTCATGATCTTACTGCTTTGATCCACCCGGAATATTACCCGTCTTCTACTGTAGAATTTATGAAGATTATACTGGGCAGCATTAAACCGGATACTTTTGTTACATGTGTTTCGGAGTCGACAAGACAGGATTTTCTGGCTTACATGCCTTCGTTCGCCCCGGCAAGAGCTTCCGTTGTATACCTGGCCGCGGGCGGCAATTTCTATTGCTGCCAAGATCAAGAACTTATCGCGCAAACCGGAAGAAAGTATCGTATTCCCGTTGGAAGCCCTTATTTCATGGCGTTAAGCACTCTGAATCCAAACAAAAACTTTGAAAGAATCATCAATAGTTTTATCCGCATGGTTAAAGAGAACCCTCTTAAAGATTTGCATCTTGTTCTTGTAGGCGCCAGCGGATGGAATTCGGAAAGAATATTTAAGGAAGCTGAAAATTCCGGAGAAATTGCCAAAAGAATTATCCTGACGGGCTATGTTGCCGATGAAGACCTGGCCCCATTATATAGCGGAGCTCTTGCGTTTCTTTTTCCATCCCTTTACGAAGGGTTTGGTTTGCCGCCCCTGGAAGCCATGAAGTGCGGCACTCCCGTGATCACTTCCAATAATTCATCACTTCCGGAAGTCGTCGGTGATGCGGCAATAACGATCAATCCCAGAGATGAAGATGCGTTATGCCAGGCAATGCTTGATGTTTATAAAAGTGAACCTCTCCGGAAAAAGCTTTCAGCGTTATCGTTGGAAAGAGCAAAAATGTTCAACTGGGAGAAAACGACCCGCGAATCTATTACCGCATACAAGCAGGCGCTATCGACCTGAGCGATGCAAACGTATCTGCCCTAAGATAAGATAAAATCATTCCACCCCTTGTCTTACTTGACGTAGGAGCAACAATAGTCAGCCAGGCTCTTGACTTTCAGGCTGAATTTGGACCCCGCCGGCACTTCAAAAACTTCTCCCTCCTTGATGGTTACCCAGCTTGCGGCATCAGGCAAAAGAACATCGAGTTCCCCTTTCATAATTTCCATGATTTCCTTCTCAGCCGTTCCGAATTCATAATCCCCGGGAAACATGATGCCTAATGTCTTTTTTGATCCATCGGGAAAAATTACCGTGCGGCTGGTGACCTTGCCGTCAAAATAAATATTCGCTTTTTTGATAATGGTTACATCTTTGAATTCCAACATAAAATATTTCCTTTTATCCGTTTGGTTATTAAATATATTCAGGCTTACAACAAGCGTCCCCCGACTCAAACACCGCCGGCAACCTTGCGCAGCGCAGCAAGAAGGTTATCCTCCACATCGATCAGACCTGTTTTCTGACGCTCCCCGGCAAGTCTGTTTTCCTTTTCTCCCGGAACGAATATTTCTTCCACCCCTTGCAGTTTCTTCGTGGACTTGACCTTGCGAACCATCGCGGAAACATTTTCAGCGAGCTCGCGCCGATCCGTTAAGAGTTCCGGATCAATGGCGAATATGAGGTGCCCCCAATTTCCCTTGCTGTCGCCAAGACCGCAGAAAGCGGCGCCCACCAGCGGCCCGGCCAGTATCTCGCCGATCAGGGCAAGTCCTGATCCTTTGTAGCTCCGGTCAAAAGAACGGATGGCGCCGGCAATCGCTTTTTTCGGATCTGTCGTCGGAAGGCCCTGGTTATCATAGGCAAAATCAGCGGGAATATCTTTGCCTGCCGTCACGGCCTCTACCAGGCCAAAGTAGGAAGTCGCCGCTGTGGACATATCCAGAACAACCGGATCAGACGCCGTAGGAATAGCAATAGCCAGAGGATTCGTGCCAAAGACCGGCTCGTAAGAACCATGAACGGCAACGCGTTCGGGCGAACGGCTGAAGGTAAAACCGATCAGCCCCTGTTTGGCCAGCCTTGACGCATAGTAGCCGATGGCGCCGGAGGATGTGTTGGTGTTGAATGTCCCGGCAACGGCAAATCCGCGGTCGCGCGCTTTTTGAGCCACGATATCGACAGCCCTGCTGACAACGATCATGGCGTGATTCTTGTTGCCGTTGATCCGCGCGGAGATGGGAGTCTCTTTTTCGATGACCATCTCTCCGGCTTTCGGATCCTTGGGAATACCCTTATCAATAAGCTTCACGATGCCCTGATTGTTATCCCGCATCTGGGCATAGAGCAGTACATCCATGATGATGTGAACTTCTTTATCCCGGTAACCGTAATGCTCTATCGCCCGGCAGGTCAGCTCTTCCAGTTCTTTAATTGATATCTTCATAAGCCTCCTTAAGCATGTGTTGATCACTGTTTCTCTGACAATTATTTTTATCAATACAATTTCCGCATGTTAACACCATATCAATTCCCCGATCATATTTTAACCCAATGGGATGCGGTCATTGATGTCAAATTGGATATGGTTCCTAAAATCCGGCGCTGTTCCGGTAAAAGATTCTTGTAATCATATTGGATGCCGATTATTCCGATAGTTTCTTCCTGTGATTTTATCGGGAAGAAACAATAAGATATGCTGGGCAGTGTTTCCGTACCGGCTCCGGAAACTTTTCCGTGAACCAATGTCCATTTAGCGACAGCTATATCATTGGCGCTAATTTCCACGGCAGGACTGCTTTTTGCCCAAATCTGCAGTTCTCCTCCTTTTTCCTTAAAGAAAACAAAACAGGGAACCTCTATAATTCGTTGAATATACTTGATCGTCAGAGTGCTTATATCATTCAGAATCGTCGTGCGGAGAAACGCCAAAGTATTCATTGTTTCAGCGGAAAAATTAGAGAGACCTTCGACTAATTGCTCCAAAGGGGGAAGCTGCAAAAAGTCTTTACTCATTTCTTCAATCAGCGAGACGCGCTCCAAACGTAATTGAAGAGCGATGTTCTGTCTTCTGACCACCTTCACCAACTGTCCGACAATGATTGCCGTAAACAGGAAAACAAAAATATTGATTATTTCCCTGGGATCATTCATGGAGAGACTGTATTGAGGCGACATAAAGAAATAATCAAAAACCAGCAGACTTAAAACCGAGGCAAAAATCGACGGCCAGATGCCGAATAATAAAGCGCTGGTAATTGTAGCAATTAAATAAAGATAAACCAGTGAAGAAGGATCAATAAACCGCGCAAGAAGACCATCTGCCAGTGTCACAACACCCACCATGGCCATTGTTATTAAATAATTGGAATATTTAAATGATGTCTGTTTTGCCGGCGGGCTCTCTTCTTTTTCTTTCGTTTCCATTGTCGGGGTAATCAGGTGGATTTCAAAGTCACTGCGGGCGTAAAGAAGACGGGAAACGGGCGAGCCTTTAAAATACTCCACCAGCATGGAACGGAGCGGTTTGCCGATAACAATGCGGGTAATGTTTTGCTCGCGAGCAAAACGCAGGATTTCATTCGCAATGTCGTTGCCGGAAAGGGTGACGATTTTCGCCCCCAGTTCTTCGGCGAGGTTCAGGGCATCCGTTAAATAAACTTTGTCCTTGCCCGAAGGGTCGGTAAGGCCAGTCGGCAATACATAGACGGCATACCATTCGGCATGGGTATCTTTAGCAATGGAGTACGCTTTGCGAATCAATTGTTTTGCATAAGGACTTGCCCCGACGCCGACAACCAGTTTTTCATTGGCGGGCCAGGGACCGGGAATTGCCTTTGCCCGCATGTAACTGATAAGTTCGCTGTCCATTTTTCGTGCAACCAGTGTCAGCATAAGCTCACGCAGGGCAAAGAGATTACCGCGCGCAAAGAAGTTATCGATGGCATGCATGGCCTGCTGGGGAAGGTAGACCTTTCCTTCTTTTAACCTCTGGTTGAGTTCCTCCCACGGGACATCAATGACCTGCACTTCATCCGCACGATCAAAAAAAGTGTCCGGCAGTGTTTCCTGCATGCACACGCCCGTAATTTTAGCGACGGAGTCGTTCATGCTTTCAAAGTGCTGGATGTTGACGGTCGTATGCACATCCATACCGGTTGCCAGCAATTCCTCTATATCCTGATAACGCTTGGGATGACGGCTGCCCTCGGCATTGGTGTGGGCAAGTTCATCAACCAGTGCAACATCCGGTCTGCGGGCAAGAATGCCGTCGATATCCATTTCTCCCAGGGTAATGCCTTTATAATCAAACATCTTTCTGGGCATGACTTCCAAACCGGCCAGTAACGTTTCCGTTTCCGCGCGCTTGTGCGTTTCGACAAAGCCGACGACAACATCGAGCCCTCTTTTCTTCAACACATGGGCATCGTTGAGCATGGAAAAGGTCTTCCCTACCCCCGGAGCGTAGCCGAGAAAGATCTTCAATCTTCCTTTTTTAACAGTCTCCCGTTCCACTTCTTTTAAGAGCGCATCGGGATCTGGTCTTAAATTTTGTCTTTCCATGTCCATGGCCTTTACCCCGCTATTGGAAGCCTCAGCGTCTAACAAGGTTACGTTTCAGATAGCAGTTTATACCAAAATCAGGATTCATAAACAGCCCGTTATCTCTAACGGGGTTAATCAGCGCCTGCCGTTGAAGGCGTTATCCAACGCAAGATTTAATTGCAAAACATTTACATGTTCTTTGCCCCACATTCCCAGCAGGGGGTATTCCGTGTTTTGGTGAATAAGTCTTTCGACATCAGATTCCGGCATTTTTCTTTCCCCGGCGATCCGTTTTACCTGAAGCGCCGCCGATAGAGGACTAATGTGTGGATCAAGCCCGCTGGCTGATGTCAGCACGAGATCTGCGGGAATTGCGGCATCGGCAGGCAAACCGTTTTCTTCACGAATCCGGCTGACACGGGATTGCACCTGCGAAAGAAGTTTTGCGCTGGTCGGTCCGAGATTGCTTCCGCCGGAATTGGAAGCATCATAAGGCGGATCAGAAGCCGACGGTCTTCCATGAAAATATTTGGGACTTGTAAATTGCTGCCCGATTAATCGCGAGCCCATTATCTGTTTCCCGTTTATAATCATACTTCCGTTGGATTGCTCAAGAAATACGGCCTGAGATATAACCGTCACCGCCAGCGGATAAATCAATCCGCAGATAACGGATAAACCCGCAAATGCCAGCAATGAACGTTTTAATTGTAACATGCATGCCTCCTTTATACCATCTTCAACAGAGAAATAATCATGTCAATAAGCTTGATGCCGATAAACGGCAATACCAGTCCGCCGAGCCCATAGATCAGAAGATTTCGCCGCAGCAATGCCGTGGCACTCGACGGCCTGTAACGGACACCGCGCAGCGCCAGCGGAATCAAAAGAGGAATGATAACGGCGTTAAATATGACCGCTGCCAGCACGGCACTTTTCTGGCTTGTGAGATTCATGATATCGAGCACCTTCAATTGCGGATACTGAGCAATAAAGATTGCCGGGACAATAGCAAAATATTTGGCGACATCGTTGGCAACACTGAAAGTGGTCAGTGCGCCCCGGGTAATCAATATCTGTTTGCCGATTTCCACAATATCCAGAAGTTTTGTAGGATTGGAATCGAGATCCACGATATTGGCCGCTTCCCGCGCCGCCTGCGTGCCGGCGTTCATCGCCACGGCCACATCGGCCTGCGCGAGCGCGGGCGCGTCGTTCGTGCCGTCGCCGATCATGGCCACAAGATGCCCCATGCCCTGATAACGGCGGATCAGTTCCAGTTTCGTGGATGGTTTTGCTTCGGCCACAAAGTCGTCTACGCCGGCTTCGGCGGCAATGGTTGCGGCAGTCAGCGGATTGTCTCCGGTTATCATAATCGATTTAATGCCCATCTGACGCAGCTTGGCAATGCGGCCGCTGATTCCTTCCTTGAGAACATCCTTCAGGCGAATGGCTCCCAGAATTTTTTCATTTTCCGCCACCAGAAGAGGCGTTGAGCCTTCGGTGGCAATACCTGCGACAATTTTTTCGACCCGGTCCGTTATCGGCGTTCCATGCGCGGCAACAAATTCTTTGATGGATTCCAGTGAGCCCTTTCTTATTTTCCGTCCATTCCAGTCAATACCGCTCATCCGCGCCTCCGCGCTGAACGGAATAAACACGGCCCCTTCCGGCGCGCGAATATCGCCGCCGCGCATTCCCAGCTTTTCTTTCGCCAACACAACGATGCTCCTTCCTTCCGGCGTATCGTCCGCCAGCGAAGATAACAATGCGGCATCGATGAGTTCCTTTTCGTTTTCTTCATGAAGCGGAATAAATTCTGTGGCCATGCGATTGCCCAGAGTAATGGTTCCCGTTTTGTCCATGAGCACCACATCAACATCTCCGGAGGCCTCCACCGCGCGGCCGCTTGTGGCGATAAAATTATAGCGCAGCAACCGGTCCATTCCGGCAATTCCGATCGCCGGAAGCAGGCCGCCTATGGTTGTCGGCATCAGGCAGATGAGCAAGGCGATGAGCACGGATACCGTGACGCCGACGCCCATGTAACCGGCAAAGTATTTCAAAGTCACCACAACGACGACAAACACAATGGTCAGGGCGATCAATAAAACATTGAGCGCCTTCTCATTGGGCGTCTTCTGGCGTTTGGCGCTTTCGACCATTTGGATCATCTGATCGAGAAAACTTTCGCCGGGGTTGGCCGTGATGCGGACTTTCAGCTTTCCCGACAGAACCCGCGTCCCGCCGGTGACGCCGCTGCGGTCACCGCCGGACTCCCTGATGACAGGCGCCGATTCGCCGGTTATGGCGGACTCATCTATCAACGCTGTTCCCTCGATAACATCGCCGTCTCCGGGAATGGTGTCGCCGTCTTCCAGAATGATGGTGTCTTCTTTTTTTAATTTCAGGGCGGAGATGACTTCGCTTTGTCCGCCGGGTCCCAGTCGTTTTGCTGTTGATTCACTGCGGTTCTTTTTGAGAGATTCCGCCTGTGCCCTGCCCTGACCTTCGGCCAGCGCTTCCGCGAAATTGGCAAAGATTATTGTAAACCACAGCCATAAAGAGATCTGCAAATTAAAAAGAAAATTTCTCCCCGTGAAGATGTCACTGACAACGATCAAGGTTGTCATAACGGTGACCAGCTCAACGACAAACATCACCGGATTTCGAGCCATTGCTAAAGGATGAAGCTTTTTAACGGAATCCCTGACCGCGGGAAGGATGAACTTGGATTGCCAGATATTTATTTTTTTTGATTTCATGTGCGTCGCCTCAGAATGTTTTTCCGGTCATCAGAAGCAGGTGTTCCAGGAACGGTCCCAGCGTAAAGACCGGAAAGAAAGTCAATGCGCCCACAACAATAATCACACTCACCAGCATGATGACAAAAAGCAAACCGTTTGTCGGAAATGTCGCGGTGCTCGCCGGAACTATTTTTTTGCCGGCCAGCGATCCGGCAATCGCCAATGCCGGTATGATTGTTGAAAACCTGCCGGCCAGCATGGCCAGGGATGTTGTCAGATTGTAGAAAATCGTGTTGGCATTGAGACCCGCGAAAGCCGACCCGTTATTCCCGGCCGTGGAGGCAAAGGCATAAATAATTTCAGACAGCCCGTGCGGCCCGCTGTTTCCGAGACTGGAAAGACCCGTGTTAGTAGAAATGGCAATGCCGGATAAAAGCAAAAGTAAAATTGCCGGGGTTAGAATAATAACCAGGGCCATCACCATTTCAAAGAGTTCCAGCTTTTTACCCATGAGCTCCGGCGTGCGGCCGATCATCAATCCGGCCAAAAACATGGTGAGTATGGCATAACACAGCATGCCGATCAGACCGACGCCGACACCGCCGAAGATGACTTCACCAATCGCCATATTAAACATGAGGATGAGTCCGCCCAGCGGCATCATGCTGTCATGCATACTGTTAACCGCCCCGCAGGAGGTCACGGTGGTGGAATGGGCAAACAAAACAGAATTCACAATTCCCAGCCGGACTTCTTTTCCTTCCATGTTTAATCCACTGGTCACCCCGGCTTTTTCCAGCAAGGGATTGCCATGCATTTCATTTGCAGCAAAGATACTCAGCCCTCCAAGATAAAGTATTAGCATGGCGGCAAATATCGCTATCCCCTGGCGTCGGTTTTTCAGCATGGCTCCGAAGGTAAACGGAAGCGCGGCCGGAATCAGCAGCAATCCCAGTATTTCCAGAAAATTTGTAAACGGTGTGGGATTTTCGAAAGGATGAGCGGAATTGGCGTTGAAAAAGCCGCCGCCGTTTGTGCCGATTTCTTTGATGGCTTCCTGAGAGGCCACGGGACCCACCGCAATGATCTGCCTGCCGCCATCGAGTGTCTGCGCGGTGACGGAACCGCTTAGTGTCTGCACCACGCCCTGTGAAACCAGCAGAAGCGATAAGATGATTACCAGGGGGAGCAGAACATATAAAATGGAACGGGTCAGATCCACCCAGAAGTTGCCGATCGCCGCCGATGTTTTGCGAATGAAACCTCTGATCACGGCAACCAAAGCGGCCATGCCAATCGCTGCCGACAAAAAGTTTTGAACGGAGAGCCCCAGCATCTGTGTAAGGTAGCTCATCGTCTGTTCACCGCTGTAGGCCTGCCAGTTCGTGTTGGTGCCAAAGGAAATGGCCGTATTGATGGCAGTATCCCAGCGGACGGCACCGAACTTCTGAGGATTAAACGGAAGCATTCCCTGAATGGCCTGCAAAATGAATAGGGCCGCTATGCCTACGATATTGAAGATGACAAGGGATAACGCATAAGTTTTCCAGGACATATCTTCCTTCTCATCCACACCGAACAAACGGTAGAGCAGCTGCTCGACCGGCGCAATGACCGGGGTGAGAAAGGTTCGTGTTCCGCTGAATACTTTAGCCATGAACTCACCCAGCCCAAAAGCCAGAATTATTAAAATGATCGGCAGCAATAGGATGCACAACCAATCGTTTAATGTCATATCAACCTCCTTAGGCTTTGAAACACATCAACTGTCGGCTAAACGATCATGTACGACAAGCCGCAATCCGCGCGGGATAACGACCGGCAGTTATCTTCAGTTTTATTTTTTTTATGAAAATGATGGGGCCAGATAACCGGAGAATCAGCAATCGATGAACCGGATTGCGCATCAACGGCAAATGCATATCGCCATAGCAATACATCCGATAAAAGAAGAATAAACATCTTCTGTGTACCTCCCACATGCCGACGAGGTTAGCTGACGGGCTTGGACTTGGAAGTGTCCTATTCTTAAGAAACTCGCCCCAAAATACCGGTTCCCCCGCATCTATCTTTGAATAGATTTAGGCGTCGTTATGACATGGCCGTGTTCGCTACGCCTTATTATAACAGTTGTCAAGATTTTTTTGTTAAACATTTTTGTCCGGTTCCCGCAACAATTATAGACTGGCAAAACTTTATGTATTTCAAAGCCGGGACGAACTCAGGCGCTCCCCTTTTTCTTCCTTTCATCGATATCGCCCGGATACATCACCGCCTCCTGACCTCTCTCGCGTGTACGGACACGAATAACTTCATCAACGGGATAGACGAAGATGATTCCGTCGCCCGGTTCGCCGGTTCCCGCGGAATCGAGAATGGCTTCTATCGTATCCTCAAGGTTTTGTTCGCTTAAAACGATATTGAGCTGGATTTTTGTCAGCATGTCTATCTGATAGGTTCCCGCGCGGCCCACCAGCTTGATACCGCCTTGCCGTCCGTGTCCCCGAATTTCAATCATATTCATCCCGACAATACCGATTTTTTTCAGAGCTTCTCTGACATCGTTGACTTTATCTTCGCGAATGATGGCTTCGATTTTTTTCAGCATCGTTTGTTTCTCCTCAGTAAAAATTATTTCACTTTGCCTTATGAATAAGACCTCTCTCCGTGGGAACTGATATCCAAACCGACTTCCTCTTCCATGGGGGTTACCCGCAGCCCGATGCTCCAGTGCAGCAGTTTGGCAATAACATATGTGGAACAAAAGCTGAAAACAATCGTGACCACCACGGCCAGAATCTGGATGCCGAGTTGACCGGTGTTGCCTAAAAACAGACCATTCGCGCCGCTGCTGTTGACGGAGACGGTCGCGAATAAGCCCGCGGCGATCATCCCCCAGGTGCTGGCCATGCCATGACAGGCCCAGACATCCAGGGACTCATCCAGATTTCGTTTGTCGCGCATGCGCATGGCATAGTAAGAGATTGGCGCCGCCACTGCTCCGATGAACATGGCTGTAAGGGGAGTTACAAAACCTGCGGCGGGAGTAACGGCAGCCAAACCGACAACCATTCCCGTGGCGATACCCAGCGTGCTGGGACGGCCATCCAGCGAGGAGAGAAGCATCCAGACAAGTCCTGCCGCTGCCGCGGACGTGTTGGTGGTTAAAAGGGCGTTGACCGCGACACCATTGGCGCCCAGTGCGCTGCCGGCGTTAAATCCGAACCAGCCGACCCATAATAGTCCCGCCCCCAGCACCGTCAGGGGAATATTGTTCGGCTCCATCGGTGATTTGCCGTATCCTTTTCGCGGTCCGATAACCATGGCAAAGGCCAGGGCGGAAAATCCGGCCGCGATATGCACCACGGTACCGCCGGCAAAATCGAGAACGCCCAGTTCCCTGAGCCATCCACCCTGGCCCCATACCCAGTGACACAGGGGATCATAGACCAGGGTTGCCCAAAGCAGTCCGAACAGGAGAAAAGCCTTGAATTTTATTCTCTCCACAAAGGCGCCGGTAATAAGCGCGGGGGTAATGATGGCAAACATCATTTGAAAGGCGGCAAAAAGCGCGTGGGGGATGGTCTGGCTGTAGGCTCCATTGGGCTGCGCGTCTACGCCGATAAAGCCTAAATAATTAAGGCCGCCTATTAACCCTTTGATGTCGGCGCCGAAGGCGAGTGAATATCCGTAAAGCACCCACTGGACGCTGATCAGGGCCATAAAGATGAAACTCAGGGTTAAAGTGGAAAGAAGATTTTTTTTGCGAACCATTCCGCCGTAAAAAAGCGCCAGGGCCGGCGTCATCAGCAGAACCAGAGAACAACAAACGAGAACCCAAGCCGTATCGCCCGAATTCATATCAAGACCTCCTGTACATATTTGTTGATATGGATCAAAGCAATTAAGGTGCCACAGAAGGGGATAAAAAGACATATCATCAATATTGTTGACGTTTGTTTTAAAAAAAGGATGGAGATAAAAACAGATTAATAAACAAATATGTCCGACTTTAGATCATAGTGGAACAAGAATGCACTTTTACAACCATCAAGAAAATAATTCATTTTCGATCATGTTGATATCGCCTGTCGCCAGCAGCCGCAAGGTCAGCGCCTCGGCCTGCGCCACATCGATTTCACCGATTACTTTCTGGTTTTCCGCCATGTATACGGGATTCATGCTCAGAGTCCGGATGCCGCATCCGATCAGAAATTGCAGATAACCGGCCTTATTAGCCATATCACCGCAGATCGACACGTCCTTACCCGCGGCTTTCGCGGCATCGGCAACTCGTTTGATGGCCCGCAAAACCGCCGGATGATGGGGAATGTAGTACTCGGCCACTTCATCGTTGGTTCGGTCTACGGCCAGCATATACTGGACCAGGTCGTTCGTTCCGATGGAAAAGAAATCAGCAATCCGTGCGAATTCTTCGATAATTTCGATCACCGCCGGAACTTCAACCATCATGCCGATTTTCGGGTGGTTGTTGAAAACGCCGCCCGATTTTTCCAGCGCTGCCATGCACGTCATCACAATATCTCTTGCCTGCAGAAACTCCTCCAGGGAAAAGATCATGGGAAACATTATTTTCAGGTCGCAGTTATAACCCGCGCGCAGAATAGCCCTGACCTGCTGGATAAAGATGTCTTGGTGCTTCAGCGAAAATCTGATGGAGCGCAGGCCCAGAAAAACGTTTTCTTTGTTTGCCGGTTCCCAGTATGCGGGCATTTTATCACCGCCGATATCGAGCGTGCGGAATGTGACATCTTTCGACGGAGCGCCCTCGACCAGTTTCCGGTAAACAAATAACTGTTCTTCTTCGGTGGGGAAATTCTTTCGTATGATGAACGGAAACTCGGAGCGATACAGTCCGACGCCGTCACAGGACAGATGACTGAGCAGTTCCATGTCTTTCAGCAGATTGACGTTCGCCATCAGCTTGATACGCACCCCGTCTTTTGTCTCGGTGAACGGCTTCATAACGGGCGGAGCGCTCGGCACTGTTTGTTCGTCGATACGATCTTTAAATTCCTTGACGATATCTTTGGCCGGGTTGACGTAGATGTTACCGATTTCGCCATCGATAAGAATGCGATCCCCGTCGGAAATGTTACCGACAGCCTTATCATTAACGATAACCATCGGTATCTGCAGGGAGCGGGCAAGAATGGAAACATGCGAGGTGACGCCTCCGCTCAAAAGCACGATGCCTTTCACTCCTTCCGAAGAAAGTTTTAACAGATCGGACGGATACAAGTCAGCCGCGATCACTATCCGCTGGTGCACCGGCGGCAACTTTGCTTCCCTGCCGGCGAGATTCCTGATAAGCCGTGTTACCAGGTCTTCAATATCGTGCACCTTCTCTCTCATGTAGGGATCGGGACTTGCCGAAAACAGGGCAATGTATTTCCGGCCCGCGGCGATCACCGCATCAGGAGCGTTTTTTCCCTTTTGCACCGGCGCGGTCACCGCCGCAAGAAAGCTCTTGTCTTTCAATATGAGCAGATGCGCGTTGAAGATCATGGAGGCGGCGTCACTGAGTTTGTCCTCCACCGCCTTTTGCAATGTAATAAGCTCTTTTTCCGTTTTCTTCAGCGCTCTTTGCAGATCGTCCAGACCGTATTTTTCCCCGAAGGCCTGTCCGGCGATCTCATGGAACCGTTCAGCACCAATCGCCAGCGTTGCTTTCGCGTAGGCATAGCCCCGTGACGCCGCCTTGCCTTTCAGGAACACGCCCGCCAGCTGCTCTTTTTTCCCGCGAGTCATCTCTCCCGGTGTCGCGTCCTGCAGAGACATGATCATCTTAATATTTCCGAGCACGGCCGCCAGTTGTGAGGCAACAATCTGCAGCGTCTTGATATCGCTGTTCTCAAAACGGTTGTTTTCCTGGCGTTGCAGCATAATGACGCCAACAGGACTGTCGCCGCTGACGATGGGCACAGATAGAAATGATTTATATCGTTCTTCCCCCGTGCCCTTAAAATAGCGAAAACTGGAATGCGTAAAACCATCGGACATACAGACCGGTTCGTTTTTCTCAAAGACCGTGCCGGCTATCCCTTCACCGGGCTTGAGTTTTATTTTTCCGATGGCCTGCGGTTTCAAACCGGTATTCGCCCGCAGGACCAACTCGTCTTTGACATGATCATAAATATAAATAGAGCAGACATCCGCGTGCATATGCCTGGCAACCATGACAACGATATTGCCGAGCAGGTTTTCAATACTGGAGCTGCCTTTAAATACCCAATCCAGTTGGCCGATGTTCAGCAGTAAATTTAAATGGTCCATCGTAGTTCCTGATGATAATTATTTCGACAATTAATTATATTGTTTCCTGCCGCTCAATGCAAACAAATAACATTTTTTGTTTCAGGGGGGTATTGACCCCGGGCGTTTTACTGATAGACGAATGCCCATTGCCAAAAGATGAGCATCTGTCTTGACGGGGGAAATCAGGTGACGGTTCACACTCGGGAACCTGCTGGAACCGTCACCCATAAAGTTCATTCCATAGAAGCTGGCGCATTACCTTTTAGAAAGTAAAACTTAAAGTGACACCACCGTAAAGATAGGCGCTGTCTCTGTCAGAGGGGTTGGCCGTTCCCTGCAGACCGCGCGCTTTCATTTCATACCTGGCATCGTCCGAAAGCGGGAAGACATAAGACACTGCCGGTGTAACAGTCAGAGATTTGTAAACTGTCAAAGGTAAAGAAATCGTAGCTGTTCCATCATGAAAATTATTAAACTTGTCGGCAGTCGCCAGCGAATCACTGTCATATTTTGCATAGGTGGTTTCATCCGTGGATAAAAGATAGCTTGCCGTCGCCGCCAGTTTTAACCCGGCCTTTTCATGCAGGGCAAAAGTGTGCGAAATACCGAACGTTGCATACCACTGGCGGTAATGGTCAATTTCCTTGTACACGGTCAGAGTCGGCGTCAGAATGGTATCCAGACCCAGAGAAACGAATATTTCCTGAGAATCGGGCAAGTCCGCTCCGCCCGGCGCCGGCGCCGCCAAACTGTAGTAAATGTACCCTGCTCCCGCCTGCACAATTCCGAATTTACGCGAATAAGAAAGCGTCACGTCCGTCTCCGTAAAGTTGGATGAATATTTTTGATCTGCCGCGCCATACGGCCGCGTATCCAGATTTCCCCATACATTTGCCGTAAATCCCTTATAGCTTGCCGTAATGGACGGCTGAATCACCGCACTGTGACGCGTTAACTCCTGACCGCGCCAAATATAGGCGCTGAAAACACTTGCCGCAACTTCGCCGGTCACCTTATCTTCCTCTTGCTTTTGCTCCACAGTTTTGGGTTCATCCACAGCCCAGGAAAGCATCGGTAATGATGCCATCACCACCGCCAGTAAAATCGTTGTAATTATTTTTTTCATATTTTTTTGCATAGTTTTTCCCTTTCGATTTATTTTCACTTGAATTGTTCACAATCAATTCCGTATTTATGAACCTTATAAGCCAGGATACGCTTTGTTGTTCCCAACAGTTCGGCTGCGGCCGATTGATTGCCATTTGTTCTTGTCAGGGCATGGATGATGACTGTTTTTTCACAGTCACACAAACAACGCTCCAATAAGTTCTCTTTGCAATTGGCTTTATACCCATCCATAAGCTTGCCCCACCCTATGGTTTTACATCCCACTCTGCACGGCAGACGCGAACATATCCGGCAAGATCCCGGATAAATATCCTGCCCTCAGAAGCATGACCAACGGGAGCTCCTCTGATAATTGCTTTAATCGTCGGCATGCGCGCTGAAGACATTAAAATCCCCGCTGTATCGTCCGAATTCATGATGATGGCCTCCTTGAAAATTTATTTCTTTCATCATTCAACAGGGCAAGGACAATGCCAGAAAAATATAATTCATATAAGCATATGATATATTAAATGGTTGTTCCGAATTCGGACTCAAAACCGAAGAAGAAATTTTCAACATTTATGGAAAAGGATTAATTCTAATCGGACAAAATAGTATTTTTTGAACAGGCAGAAGGAGAATTCGTGAGAACAAAAATTTTTTTATTTGTGGTTTGGTTTTAAGCCGCGTCGCATTCGCCCGGATACCGAGGCGGCAGAGAAACTCGAATTGCAGTTTCGCAGGCCTCTGCTTACGGCATGTTACTCCTGCAAACAAACGCTTTGAAATATGTTAAGAGATCAACGATTAACAGTTATTCATGCGCCGCTGCCAGCTTCAAGTTTTACAACGAGAAAAGATGGCATAATAACTTTGACAAAAAGCCTCTGGCTATGATTTAATTTTATACATTATCGCAGAAACAGTTTGCGGCATGAATCTTAACGCAGGGCAACTTCCCACTTATAAATCATTGTTCCCTGTCCTAAGAACCCAGACTACCTGTCATAAAGTCTGGTAACAGCGGCAACTGATAGTGATTGGGTGAACTTTGATAATAATGTTAAGGGTGTTTACTCATAAAGATTGCTGTCTGTGAAGTGGTGGAGCGGCCGGCTTATATTTCAGGAAAATAAATCCTATGAAAGATAATGTGTCATCATTAACAGATATTCGTAAGGCGGCGGAACGGGGAAACGCTGATGCACAGTTCAATCTGGGTATAATGTACAATGAAGGCAGAGGCGCTGCACAGGACGATGCAAATGCTGCGAAGTGGTTTCGTAAGGCGGCGGAACAGGGAAAGGCAGAGGCTCAGTTCCATCTGGGTTGTATGTATCAGGAAGGCAGAGGTATTCCGCAGATTGATGCTGAAGCGGTGAGATGGTATTTAAAGGCTGCCCGGCAGGGAAATGCGGATGCCCAGTACAATCTGGGTTGTATGTATCGGGAAGGTAAGGGTGTTCCACAGAGCGATGCTGAGGCCGTAAAATGGTATCGCAATGCGGCCGAGCAGGGTCATGCCGAAGCCCGAAATATACTGGATATAATCTGCAAGGAAGACAAATTCGTTGCGCAGAACGATGTCGGGATTGATACGGTCGAAAAGGTTCGCAGCAAGACGGAGCAGGAAGACGCAAGCGCTAAAGTTGAGATGGAGGAGATGCCCGTCAGCGATGCAGACGTTTCTCATGACGAGGCTGAAACCTTAAAGAGGTATCTTAAGCTGGCTCAGCAGGGCGATATAGATGCTCAGATCATGCTGGGTATGATGTACAAAGAAGGCAAAGATGTTCCACAGGACAATGCCGAAGCTGCGAAATGGTATCGTAAGGCAGCCATGCAGGGACACGCAAATGCCAGGACCAT
>PHBJ01000028.1:5709-23769 GCA_002840555.1 Deltaproteobacteria bacterium HGW-Deltaproteobacteria-13 | reverse complement strand
TTTCATACTAAACACCTCCCTGCTTCTTGTTGTCTTGATCATAGTGTTCCGGGTGAGGTCTATGCGGACCGTGCAGAACATAATGGAGTATTGAACCTCCGATTACGCCGCCCGCCGCAAGTAAGCTCAAAGGCTTCAAAAGATTTTTCCAGACAAATATGGATTGCGGTACTTTGGGATCTTTCTTAACACCGGCGTAGATATCCGCTTTTTCCTTCAGGACATACATCATGTGCGTTCCGCCGACAAACTTGTCTCCGTAAATGTTGGCGTCTCCGCCTAACTGCTGCACACGGCCCTGCGCGATCTTAATGGCTTCATCCTTGTCGATCCACTTGAGAGCACCGGTCGGACAAGCCTTGACGCATGCCGGATTCATATTATTGGTAATTCTGCTTTCACACATGTCGCATTTGGAAACCTTTTCCGTTTTGGCATCATATTTAGGAACTTCAAACGGACAGGCCGCAACACACTCCTTGCAGCCGATGCACTTTTCTCTGTCCATACCCACAGTTTTAAAATCTTTATTGTAATAAAGAGCGCCGCTGGGGCAAACCGTCACACAGGCGGCGGTGGTGCAGTGCATACAGGCTTCCTTGCGGAACAACCATCTTGTATCGCCTTCGGGAGCCGCATAATCCTGATAGTGAATAATCATATACGTGTTGGGCTGCAGAGAAGGCGGATTCTGATAAGTGCCCGTTTGTTGAGTCTGACCGGCTTTAAGACCGTTCCACTGCTTGCAGGCAAGCTGACAACCACGGCACGCTGTACATTTTGAAGCATCGTATAATTTAATTTTCTCGGTCATCTTACTTCACCCCCTTCTTCACAACATTAACCATGAAGGCTTTACTCTCCGGTATCATGGTATTGGCGTCACCGATGGTCGGCGTCAAAAGATTAGCCGCGTCACCGGTCGTGAATACTTCAGCTTTCTTGTCACCGGGACTGTATACCCGGTCCTTGTTAGTAATCCAGCCGAAATGCCAGGGGATGCCGACTTCATGAACTGTATTTCCGTCAATTTCAAACGGTTTGAAACGCGATGTAACGATTGCCGTGCACTCAACTTCGCCACGGGCAGAACTTACCGCGCATTTGTCTCCGGTTTTGATCCCTCTCATTTTAGCCAGTTCTTCACTCATTTCCACAAACATGCCCGGCTGCATTTCAGCCAGCCACGGGCACCAGCGGGTAAGAACACCTGTCTGCCAGTGCTCGCTCACGCGGTAGGTCGCGCAAATGAACGGGAACCGGGGATCGCAGCTGCCGACACCGGAATATTTATCAATATCGGAGCCGACACCCTTTTTATCAAATCGTTTGATTGCAGGGTTATTCTTCTGCGCCGACATCAGATTTCTCTCCACCGGGCACTCCAGAGGTTCATAGTGCTCGGGGAAAGGACCGTCAGCCAAACCCGGGCCGTAGATACTGGCCACGCCGTCCGGTTTCATGATGAAAGGCGGCCGGCCTTTGCCGGGATTGCCGACTCCATCGGGCACATCGCCTTTCCATTTTTCTTCCTTGGCATCCCATTTAATAACAGCACGGCTGGGATCCCAGGGCTTGCCGCTCGGATCAACTGAAGCGCCGTTATAAATAATGCGGCGATTAAGCGGCCATGCCCAAGCCCATTCGGAATACAGCCCCAAACCGGTTGGATCAGCCTGACCGCGGCGCATGGGCAGAATGCCTTTTTCCTTGTCCACGGAACCGCAATAGACCCAGCAACCGGATGAAGTGGAACCGTCATCCTGCAGCCAGGGGAAAGTCGGAACCAGGTCACCTTTTTTGAACTCCTTGAACTCGCCTTTCTTGGTCGGGTTTTCCAGTTTCTTATCTTCCAGGAAGTAACCGTTAATTTCCTTGGCTACCATGCGCGGTTCATAGACGAACTCATGGCCGACCTGCTTGCCGTAGGGCCAGGGCATCTTGGTGATTGCCTGACTATTCGGGCCGCCCTGTTTTACATAAAGGGCTTTTACCTTAAGGAAGAGTTCACTCATGATGTCGCCATCCGGCTTGGAATTGCCGTAAAAGGGAATGGCTTTATAACGCCACTGCTGTAAACGACTGCTGTTGGCGATACTGCCTTCCTTTTCGATAGAAGAAGCGCAGGGCAGCATGAAAACTTCCGTCTTGATTTTGGTAGGATCCATTCCCGGACCACGCCAGAAAGAACCCGTTTCGTTATCGAATAAATTGACATTGACCATCCAGTCAACCTTGGCCAACGCCTGACGCACCTTGTTGGAATGGGCGCCGCTGCATGCCGGATTCATGCCCCAGGCAAAGAACCCTGTGAACTTGTCTTTATACATCTGATCGAAAATCGTGAGCCACGAATAATTGACGCCGTCATCGATTTTCGGCAATGCCGCATAGGCCTCTTCCAAAGTCATATTCGTTCCGTACATGGAACGCAGGAAACTGGCCACATATTTGGGTTTGTTTTTCCACCAGTTGAGAGAGTTTTTCTCTTTGGTTTTGGGAGTCTTCTTTTCGTTGTACTCTTTCATGGTCTTGATCGACCCAGTCGGGGTATCGAGGTAGCCGGGCCAGATGTGGAAAAGCAGACCGTGATCGGTGGAACCCTGAACGTTGGACTCGCCGCGCATGGCAGCGATTCCGCCGCCGGCAACACCCATGTTGCCCAAAAGCAGCTGAATAATGCACATCGTCCTGATGTTCTGCACGCCGACCGTATGCTGCGTCCAACCCATCGCGTAGAGTTCGACACCGGCCTTATTGGGCTTTCCGGTGGAACCGTAAAGTTTGTAAACTTCAACAAGTTTATCTTTGGGTGTTCCGGTAATCTTGGAAACAATATCCGTATTGTAACGGGAATAATGTTTCTTCAAAAGCTGGAAAACACAATTGGGATCCTGCAGGGTCGGATCTTTTTTAATAACGCCTTCGGCGTCCGTCTGATATCCCCAGGTATCCTTTTCATACTTGCCGTCTTTCAGGCCGGAGAAAACTCCGCCATTCTGGCCGGGAAGTTTCAATGCCGGATTGACCAGGAAGGAAGCGTTGGTGTAATTAGCAACATACTCCAGATGATAGAGTTGTTTGTCTAAAATATATTTAATCATACCGCCCAGGAAAGCAATATCGGTTCCTGAACGAAGAGGAGCATAGAGATGAGCTCTAGCTGCCGACTGCGTGAAGCGTGGATCAACGCAGATGATCTTTGCTCCGCGTTTATCTACCGCATCCTGAATCCACTTGAAGGAAACAGGGTGATTGGAAGCCGGATTGGGTTGGTCATTGCGCCGCGTCCGAACGACTCTGCCAGAGCCGGTACAGTTGGACTGTGTCAGATACGGGCCTGATGTTCTATATAAACAAGGCCCAACCCCCTTAAGAATTTTTGGTACGTGAAGCATTCTTCAAGATCCATTGCCGCGCTGCCTACGGAAGCGATGCCCTCAGTGCGATTAACAACTTCGCCCTTGGCATTGACTTTCTTAAAGCTCGCATCGCGGCTCTTCTTGACTTTTTTGGCAATCTCTTCAAGAGCCCATTCCCATTCTACTTCTTTCCATTCTTTGGCAAAAGGCGCTCTATAAAGCGGTTTGCCTAAACGATTCTCATTGACCGCCATCTGGTAAATGGAGCCGCCTTTACTGCACAGTGCTCCTTTGTTGATGGGGCTGTCGGGATCACCTTCTGTGTTGATAACCTTACCATCGCGTACGGATACGATAATGCTGCATCCCACGGAACAGTACGGGCAAACGGTTGTGGTTTCTTTAGCATATTTGATTTTCAGCTCCTGAGCGTGAGCGGATACGGCATTGAGGCTGATGCCTAAACCGCTGACCGCCGCAACAGCGCCGGAAATCTTCAAGAAACCTCTTCGGCTGACGTTCATGAATTTTTCTCCTTTCCTCGGAATTTCTAAATATTCTATTTGCGCTTCAATACTTCCAGCATACAGTCATTCACGTATTTCAGGCCTTTTGGGGAAAAAGCTTTGAGGAACAACTATGATTTTTTAAGCGCAAAGTTTTTCCAGAAAATAACGCTTTAACTTCGCATTCTTTATACAGTAGGAGAAAGTTGTTGTCAACGGTAAAATATTAATAATTTCAACCTGTTATGTCATTTTTGACATAACAAAAAAAGCAATAAGATTGAACCTCTATGAAAATTGCGGAAATTGATTTTAGATGAAATGACTTTTGGTCAGTCTGCCTGGCACCGATGAATTTAATAAAAATGACTTTGGGTCAGATAAAAAACAGAGGAACTCCGAAAATTGTTTCACCGGGATTCCAATCATCTTGCCGAAATTTGCCATCCGCGCATCCGGCTTATTCCTGATTAATTTAAAAAATGGGGAGGCAACGCCCGGAAAAACGGAATAATAAATATTTAATTATTTTTCAGTAGATTTACAAAACGCAAATAGGGCCGGAGGGCCGGCGTTCCGCCGCCTTCCGAGATAATCTGCAAGACCCGTGCGGAATCGGCAACCGTAGCGCCGCCAAGATGTGTTACGGGGGTATTCAGGAAAAGCTCAGGTATGAGCGGCGTGGATGGTCCCAGAATGGCCACGGCACGCGGCTTACCCAACAAGCTAATGGTTTCCTCAAAAGTAGAATTAAGCAATGTGGTTGCCGTAATGATGGCAACATGACAGGATTTCAAAGCTTCCTTCTTATCCTTATCGCTTAAGATTTCCATTCGCGCCGGATTTTTTTCTATGATGGTTAATTCAGCGCCGGAGGCCCTGATGCGGGCCACCAGGGGAGAAAATAATCCCACCATGGCTACCTTCACTCCCTGTTGCAGATCCAGATAGGTTGTCGCTTCGCGATCATCCACAGCAGATGGAGACGGCTGAATCATGGCGTTTGCGCAAGCCAGTCCCATGGCAATTTCAAGAGGATTTTCTCCGTTAACGAGATATTTCAGCAAATTCGCCGCCGGGGAACCTGCAAAATTGCCGGCATTCGGCATAACGGTACAGCCATGCGGCAAAGCGTCAAACAAAACAGCGGCGATTCCCGCAGCGTCATGATCCAGCCTGACGCCTACGTAACCAAGCCCGATGCGCAGATCAGTAATTTTCCGGCTTTTTGCTTCCGGTTCAAGGCGCTCATAGAGTCCGGCTAATATTGTTCCTGCTTTCAGCATTTAGTTCTCCAAAGAATATTTCCCCGCCCCTGGAGGGAGGGGATACCATGCTGGTTCAATCATTCTGATTGAACCGTCTATTTGCGCCTAAACTTTCTGATTCAATCTACAAGATTGAACCAGCCTAATGATTCCAGCAATCAAGTCCCCCTTTTATAAAGGGGGATTCAGGGGGCTTTTTAAAATCCTCCCTAACCCTCCTTTACAAAAGGAGGGAATAAAAAGCTTTCTTTTTCTCAATTCAGCTTTGAAGGAACGACGACCAACTTATTGTTTAGCAGCAATATTAGAAACTGCGATACAATTTACTCTGATGTTTTAACCTGGGACACTTCCGAGTAAGGCGTTTCGCCCTGGCAGTTGCGGCATTTCTCTCCGTCTTTGGAAGGATAGGCTTCACCGCAGACAGGACAAATGCCCACCGGTCCCATTTTCTTGCGGCGGACTTTTTCCGGCTCGACCTGAACCTTCTGCACACTTAACAATTTGTGCCCCGCCTCTTTGATCTGCGCCATCAGAAGGTCCTTATCCTGTTCGTTTTTTTTCTTCTTTTTAAAATACCAATCGCGCACCTCCGGCCAGTTTTCAAGTTTCTCCGTGTCCAGATAAACCCGCACGCCCTTGCCGCTGTATTTTTCATACAGAGTAACGGCAAACCTGCCGAAATTTACAATGGAAAGCCAGCCGTTGCCGATCGTGCAGGGCGTCAGAATCTGTACGGCATCGGGCAGGCAAACCGGGGTTTCACAAACGGCATCGAAAAATTCCCCTTCCGGCAGATTCTTCATGGCCAGATCGACAATAAACCCGCCGATAATCAGGCCGGGCGCAAGATTGCCGTGGAAAGATTTCACCAGTTGGAGATACTCTTCATAAGAATAGGTACAGATGTTCATAAATACGTCAACTCCTTCATAATTATAAATCGCATTGTCCCCCTTTTAAAAGGGGGATTCAGGGGGATTTCTAAATCCTCCCTAATCCTCCTTTAGAAAAGGAGGGAAATAAGCTCAATACACTAAGGTAAGCCTTGGCTCCCGCGCGGCGCGCAGTGAAACTTCTTTTGAGGGCTCGCGTGTAATCATCCGCTGCATCCACAGCTCGTCAATTTTGCCCTCAACAACCGGAAGAAGTTCATCGGCCAGATACAACGCCTCCGTTATATCATGGGTCACATAAATAATCGGGAAAGACATGTTGCCTTTCAAATGCCGCAATTCTTCGCGCAATCCGCGGCGAGTAATGGCATCCAGCGCCGAAAAAGGTTCATCCAGAAGCAGGATGCGGGGATGTCTGGCCAGAGCCTGACAAATGGCGCAACGCTGACGTTCTCCTCCGGAAACCATGTGCGGTTTGCGTTTTTTCAAATGATCGATTTTGAAAAGCTCGAAAAGCTCATCGACCTGCTTTTTGTCCTCAGCGGCAAAAGCCGCGTTGTCAAAGAGATTGAGGTGCGGGAAAAGATTATAATCCTGAAACACATAACCCAGGCGCCGCTTCTGAGGCTCAACATTAATGCGGCGCATGGAATCAAACCAGACTTCATCGCCAAAAATCACCTGGCCTTCATCCGGCCTTTCCAACCCGGCCAGTATGCGGATGATGGTTGTTTTGCCACCGCCGGAAGGACCGATCATCACCATCATATTCTTCTTCGCAAAGGAAAATGATATGTCCAGGTCAAAATATTTTAATTCCTTCCTGAATGAAGCGCGGATCGTCATACGCGGGAATCCTCATTAAGTTTATTGATCAGCAATAAAAAGGCGTAACTGATTGGAATGAAGCTCAGAGCCATCATTCCCGCGGCCCGATAATCCATCATTTCCACGGCTTCATAAATCGCGATGGAAGCAACTTCGGTCTGGCCCGGGATACTGCCGCCGACCATCAGCAACACGCCGAAAGCTCCGATCGAGTGCAGAAAAACCAGAATAGCGGCGGCGGCAATGCCGCTTATGGAATTGGGAATAATCACCCGGAAAAAAGTAGCCTTTTTGGATAAACCCAACACATAGGCGGCCTCAAGCAGGCGGCGGTCTATCTTCGAAAAGGCCGCTTTCATCGGTTGTACGGCAAAAGGAATCGAGTAAATTATTGAGGCAATGGTAATGCCGATGAAGGTAAAGAGCAGCGAGCCGCCGGTAAACATTCCCCACGCCTTGCCGATAAAACCTTTCGGCCCCATGACGATAATCAGGTAGAAACCGATCACCGTGGGAGGCAGGGCCATCGGCAGATAGATAAGCGCTTCCAGAAAAGATTTTCCCGCGAAACGGTAATAAGCCAGCGCGTAAGCGACAGGCGCGGCAATAACCATCAAAATAATGGTTGTCACCAGAGCCAGTTTTAAAGTCACGTAAAGCGCCAGATAATCCATTTAACGATAACCGTACTTAACTTTTATTTCCTTTGCCGCGGGAGAACTCAGGAATTGTACAAATTTCTCCACGGAGGCGCGGTTTGTGGTTCTTTTTAAAATGCAGGCCGATTGAATAATTTCCGGCGCTTCATGGATCACAAAGAAACAGCCTTTTTTACCTTCAGCACCGGCCGTTGCCGACATCGCGCAAAATCCGGCATCAACAGCGGATGTTGAAGCATACTGAAATGATTGCGCGATATCCTGCGCGTTGACCAGTTTATTCTGAAGACCATCCCACATTCCGGCTTTTTCCAGTGCTTTTTTAGCAGCCGCTCCGTAAGGCGCGGTTTGCGTATTGGCAATGGAAATCTTTTTGATCTGTTCATTTTTCAGGGCATCCTGCCAGGTTTTCGCCTTGCAGAAATCCTTGCTGGCCGACCACAGAACAGCCTGTCCTTTGGCATAAACAAAAGGCTTATCCGCCAATCCGTCTTTATTCAGTCTGGCCGGTCTTTCTTCATCGGCGGACAATAACAAATCATAAGGCGCGCCGTTGATGATCTGGCTGTAAAGATTCCCCGTTGAAGAAAAAGTGCCGTCCACTTTAATTTTTGTTTTCGCTTCAAAATCGGCCGCCATTTCCTTGAAGGCCGAAATAAAATTTGCCGCCACGGCAACGGAAAGTTTTTGCTCCGCAAATGCGGAAACGGAACTCATTAGAACAATCAGGACAAATGCAGCAACAATACGGCAAAGTTTCATTATTAATTTCTCCTTAACATTTTTTAACATATGTTACAAATAACATATATGACGACAAAAAAACTTCCCGCTGGCAAAACACGGGAAGTCTTTTTATTATTTTTACTTAAGCTTCTCTATTTCTACAGCACAGGCTTTGTATTCCGCCGTCTGAGTAGTCGGATCATACACGGGATTGGTCAGCCAGTTAGCGCAGGTTTCGCGGAAATGGAAAGCCATCCAGACCAAACCTTCAGGAACCTGATCGGTTACGCGAGCTTTGACCTCAACCTTGCCCCGACGCGATTTCACCAGAATCTTTTCTCCATCAACAATGCCTTTTGCCGTGGCATCAGCCGGAGAGATATCGGCGGTTTCTTCACCCAGCAGGTCGTTAATGCCAGCGCAGCGTCCGGTCTGCGTTCTGGTATGATAATGATACAAACGACGGCCTGTGGAAAGAACGAAGGGATATTCTTTATCCGGAACTTCCGCAGGCGGTATGTAATCTATTGCTTTGAGCATACCCAAACCGCGGGTGAACTTACCGTCTTTATGCAGTGTCGGTGTGCCCGGATGATCTGCTGTGGGACACGGCCACTGAAGACCGTCACCTTCCAGACGGGAGTATTTGATTCCGGCCATGGACGGCGCCAGTACGGACAGTTCATTGTCCCATATTTCCTGGGCGCTGTTGGATGTCCATTCATGCCCCATCTTTTTAGCGAGCTCCTTGAATATCCACCAGTTGGGCTTGGCATCGCCCGGCGGCACACTGACCTTACGCACGCGGTTAACGCGCCGCTCCGAACTGGCGAAGGTGCCGTCATCTTCGCTCCAGGCGGCAGCCGGCAGAATCACATGCGCAAAGCGCGTTGTTTCCGTCGGGAAAATATCCTGGCAGACCAGGAACTCCGCCGATTGCAGTTCATGTTCAACATGTTTAATATCCGGCTCGGTATTGGCCAGGTTCTCACCGAAGACATAAAAGGCTTTTACTTTTCCGGTAGTCAGATTTTTCATCATCGTCGGCATCATCATTCCCGGTTTATCGGGCAATGATTTGACGTTCCAGGCTTTTTCGAATTTCGCCCGGGCGTCCGCATTGGCCACCTGCTGATAGCCGGGGAAAACATTGGGCAGCGCACCCATGTCGCAGGCGCCCTGAACATTGTTCTGACCGCGCTGCGGATTGACACCGCCGCATTCAACGCCGACATTGCCTAAAAGCATCTGGAGATTGGCGCAGGACATAACGTTGTTGACGCCGCAGATGTGTTCGGTAATGCCCAGCGTATACATGAGCATCGCCGGTTTGATGGAAGCCATTTTGCGGGCGAGCTCGCGAATGGTATCGGCGGGAATGCCGCTGATCGGAGCTGCTTTTTCCGGCGTATATTCCATCACCTTTTTCTTTAATTCCTCAAATCCCTCCGTGCAGGATTCCACATATTTTTTATCGTAAAGATTTTCCGTAATCAGCACATTCATCAAAGCATTGATCAGCGCCACGTCGGAACCGACTTTGAGCTGCACATGCATATCGGCAAAATCAACAAGATCCGTTCGCCGCGGATCAATGACAATCAACTTGGCGCCGTTGAGTGCCGCATCTTTAACAAAAGTTGAAGCGACCGGATGCGCCTCGGTCATATTGGTGCCGATTAAAATAAACAATTTTGCCTTCGCGTAATCAGCGAAAGAATTGGTCATCGCGCCCGAACCGAAAGAAGTCGCCAGACCGGCGACCGTGGGAGCGTGTCAGGTACGCGCGCAGTGATCGATATTATTCGTACCGATAACCGCGCGGAAAAGTTTCTGCATTTGATAGGAATCTTCATTGATGCTGCGGGCGCAACTGACGCCGGCAATGGCATCCGGCCCGTCTTTTTTGATAATCTCTTTGAATTTATTCGCGACCAGATCGAGCGCTTCATCCCAGGAAGCCTCGCGGAATTCGCCGTTTTTCTCACGAATCAAGGGCGTTTTCAGCCGTTCTTCAGAATAAATAAAGTCATAAGCGAAGCGGCCTTTCACGCAAAGTCGTCCCTGATTCGGCTGGGCATCTTCGACGGCCGTAACCTTGATGATTTTACCGTCTTTCACATGCAGCAGCTGCTGACAACCGACACCGCAGTAGGGACAAGTCGTACGGATTTTCTGAGTTTCCCAGGGGCGTCCCAGACCTTTGGCTTTTTTCTCCGTCAGCGCGCCGACCGGGCAGACTTGTACGCACTGGCCGCAGAAAACGCATTCGCTATCGTTATAAGGACTATCTCCACCGGTAACAATCTTGCTGTTCTTGCCGCGATAGCCTTGCGAAATGGCACGATTCACCACAACCTCATTACAGGCCTGCACGCATTTTCCGCAAAGAATGCAGCGGCTGAAATCACGAATGATGAAAGGATTTTCATCTTCAGTAGGGGGAATATCACTTATTTCTTTCTCTTTAAATTTCAAATCGGTAATTTTATAGAAGTAAGCTAAATCCTGCAGGCGGCAATTACCGTTTGCCTCGCAGGCGATACAACTATGTTTCCCGCTGGAAAGCAACAGTTCAACATTGAGTTTTCTGGCCCGATGAACAATTTCGCTATCTGTAGATACTTCCATTCCCGGTGATACCGGCGTGGAACAGGCCGCCACCAGCGAGCGTGCCCCTTTAACCTCCACACAGCAAACACGGCAGGCGCCTGTTGGTGTGGAACCTTTCAAGTAGCAGAGCGTCGGAATTTCGATGCCGCCGCCTTTAGCCGCCTCCAGAATCATCTGTCCCGCTTTGAAGGGCGTCTCTTTTCCGTTTAATAAAAATGTATCAGCCATTATTCTTATCCACCTTTTCAATAATAAATGTAGATGTAGCTTCCAATATATGACATTTTTGGCATATGTCAGAAGTGACTCATACAACTTGACCGGCAGTCTGTCAATATAGAATTTACGTAAATAAATGGCTTTCGAAATCAATTCGATATGTTATGTTAAACATAATTCTCTTGTCTACTAATTATAAGAATAAAACTCCCCGATATTTAAACAATTATCGGGGAGTTTATTTTAAATATTTTATTCTTTTGCGAATGATTTGAAAAAGGCGAGAGTTAATTTATTGAGACCGGCAAAGCGCTCCCAAAATCCTTTGCCGTGAAAAATATCGATCAAGCCTTTCATCCCCTCGTACTGGATCTTTTCAAAAGGCTGCCACCAGAAGTTCCTTCGAATGAAAGGCATGGTGCTCATGATATCGTCCACGATAACCTGAGGTTGTGTCATTTCGGCAAAACCGATATCGCCGTGCGTCCTGCCGATACCGCTCTGTTTAAATCCTCCCCAGGGCGTTTCGGCAAGGCCGTGTGTCATCAGGTGATCGTTAATGGAAATGGCGCCCGCCATCACCCTGCGGCCAACCTGCTTTGCTTTCTTCCTGTTTTTTGACCATACTGAACAAGTCAAACCGAGATGGGAATCGTTGGCAAGCTCTATGGCCCCGTTAATTGTTTCAAAGGGCATGACTCCGACAATCGGACCGAATGTTTCATCATTCATGGCCAGCATGGAATGGTTCACATCGGTCAGCACTGTGCAGGGCATAAAATTTCCTTTGCTGTTTTGGGGCACTTTGGATTGCGCGAAGATTTTCGCGCCTTTCGCCAAAGCATCGTCAATATGTTCCTGAACGGTCATCATTTGTTTTCTGGTCGTCATAGGGCCGATATCTGATGCCTGATGTTTTCCTTCACCAACGCGCAATCCTTCGACCCTATCCTTTAATATAGCCAGAAATTCATGGTAGACTTTTTTGTGCACGTAAATGCGTTCGACACCGCCGCACGATTGCCCCGCGTTTTGCATTCCCGCCCAAACGGCGCCGCACGCGGCACGATACAAATCCGCGTCATCACAAACGATCATGGCGTCGTTTCCGCCCAATTCCAGCACAAGAGGGGTCAGCCGCTCGGATGCTTTCTTCATCAGATATTTTCCGACGGGAACCGAACCGGTAAAGAATAATTTGTCCACGCCTGCATCAATAAATGCGTCTCCCGCCTTGCTCCCGGGCATATTGATATAAGTAAAAACATTTTCGGGGAGGCCGGCGTACTCGATACAATCCTTGAGTATGTGCCCCACCACTTGCGTTTCCGAGGCTGCCTTCAAAATAACCGTGTTGCCGGCCAGCAATCCCATGACCACTTCGGAAAAGGGAATGGCAAATGGATAATTCCAGGGAGAAATAATACCCACCACACCGTAAGGCACTCTGACAATGCGGCTGCGCTTGTTCATCAGCATGATGTTGCCCGCCTTTAGTTTTCTATCTGCTAAAAACTTCGCGGCGTTTTTGCAGTAGTACGCCGTGGCGAGCGTTGCCGGCCCAACCTCAGCGAACAGGGCATCGAAAAGAGTTTTTCCATTGTCTTCGGATATGATCCGGGCTATTTTGTCCGAATTCTGCTGAATGTACTCAGCAAACTTCATCACATATTCAGTCCTCTTTTTAACAGGAAGCGCCTGCCATGCGGGCTGAGCCTGCCTGGCATTTTTCACCGCAGTGATAACATCTTGAACTGTATGCACCGGATATTCAGCGATAACCGCGCACGTTGCGGGATTGGTACATACGGTCAATTCTTTTCTTGGAGCAGGATCTTCTCTGACATTTTCTAAATTTCCGGCCACACTTGAAGATTGTAAATTCATAACATCCCCCCCTCATATTAAATTTTATAATATTTTTGAAGCTTTAACGCGTGGAGAAGAATGATCACGAACCATTGACAAATAATGGCTGACGTAATCCTAAGATGACGAAGTTAATAATCTAAAATTAAACGTGCCTTTTATCTTTTTGTCTAAATTAACTCTTTTATGGCAAATTTTCCGGGCATCAGAAAATAACTAAATTGCATTAATTGTACATTGTCGACAATCGACATATTATAGCTTCTTGATGTTGTCAACACTTTATTTTAAAATTATCCGTAAATAAATTAGTGATTTAAATCTCATTGATTGTATTTTCTAAAGGAAACTGATGTATGTCATTAATAACATAAGATATTTATTAATTTAACAATTTCTCAATCTACCATTTTATGATAAGTATCAATAATGCACCTTGAATTTTAATCTTTTCTTTTGTGCAAATTAATTAACGGAAATCAGGTATGATCGAAAAACAAAAATCATCAAACATATTAACTAATACTGCTCAGTTACCGGAAAGAATAGCTCAATATCTTGCTGAAAAGATTATCCACCTGGAAATAAAGCCCGGGGAACGTATTTTTGAATCCAAAATCGCCAATGAGCTTGGTGTAAGCCGCAGTCCTGTACGGGAAGCTTTACATATTTTAAATAAGCAGTTTCTTGTGGAATTATTGCCGCGTCGCGGAGCTGTTGTTTCAGGTTTTTCCATAAAATTTATTGAGGACTTGTACGATGTTCTCAAAGCACTCTATGTGCTTCTTGCCGAGAAGGGTCTGAAACATGCCACAGAGGGAAATCTTACCCAGGTAAGCCCTATTCTGCAATCCATGGAAGAATGTGCGGATAAATCAGATTTTGAAGGTTATTATAACGGCATGTTTGAGTTTACATCGACCTGCATGAAGATTGTCGACAATCCCATTCTGGAGCGGTTAATACTCAATCTTTGGCCGAGCAAGCGACGCATGGAATTTGCGACGTTATACAGAAGGAAAGACAGCCTGAGAGGAAACTTAAATTTCTTTCTAAAAGGCACCACTGCTTACATGGAAGGGCAGTTGGATCTGGTTGAAAAGTACCTCGGAGATTATATTGAGCAGGAAAAAGAAAACGCCATCCTTTTGGCGAAAGAGTTTGAACTCAACAAATATTAATTAAAATATTAATGAATCCGGCCAATGTTTTTTGTGTGCCGGATCAAACCCGCAACTTAATCAAAACCTTGCAGGGCGCATCCCCCGAGCACCGGTTAATGACAAAAAAAGGCGGAGGAAAACTGGAATGCTTTCCCCCGCCTTAAAAACCTTATAAAATAAAATTTACCAGGCTTCCGGAAACGCCATGTTGGTAAAGGTTTCTTCCAGTTTCACCTTGTGACCCCGTTCCATGGTT
Organism: Deltaproteobacteria bacterium HGW-Deltaproteobacteria-13; assembly: GCA_002840555.1. Lineage (GTDB taxonomy): Bacteria > Desulfobacterota > Syntrophia > Syntrophales > Smithellaceae > Smithella. The sequence continues at coordinate 9,404 of PHBJ01000028.1, read as the reverse complement.
GCCAGTGACTGGAACATCTTTTTCTGCTCAGCATCGGTGCTGCAACCGGCAATTTCCGTATACATGTCCATTGCCTCTTCTTCCTCTTTTACCGCCAGGGCAATGGCATCCGCCGGTTTCATGCTTAAACTGAGCCTGGGTTTTTCGATAGTTTGGGAAACCTTGTAATCTTTTGACTCGTCAAAATATATCTTCGTCTTACCGGAAGCAAGACCTTCCAGAAACTTGCGATGTTTGGCTTCTTCGTCAGCCAGTTCCGCAAAGATTTTCTTCAAACCGGCGTCTTTGACTTTATCCGAAACTCCCTTGTAAAATTCGTAAGCTTCAATCTCATTGGAAATAGCAAAATTTATTATTTTTTTATATTCATCTGTTTTCATTTCAAACCTCCATTGTGATAATGACCGCTGAAGTTAATATCTACTTAAATTCGTCATTCATTCTGTGCAATCTATACATTAAATGACGGATAGCGTCAAAATATTTAATGAGACAAGCCGACTTCACTTCTTGTTTAACATAGAACATAGAACGTAGAACTTTTTCTCTTCCCCTTCATCCTTTTTTCTGCATGTTTCACTAAATATAAATTTGTAATATAATTTGGACGCTGAAATATTGTATCTCAAGACCTTAACCTGATGGTCTTTCAGCGGCAGCAGCGAAGCAGCTGGGCAAAATTTTGCCTTTTGATCCTTGTCCATTAATCCATAAAGGAGAAAATATGAAAACTTTACGTCTCAAGACATCTCCATTGCCGGTGTACCTGGTAATATTATTATTTGCTTTTTCATGCCTGACCCTCACCTCTTGCGGCAGTAACAGTTCAGCCGATATAAATCCGCAGGCCGAATATGACGCGGCGGTCCGGGACGCCAAGACAATGACGGCAGAAAAAATATCGAAAAATCTGACCGCCATTGTTCCGGAAAATGCGAATCTCATCTGGGAGAACGATGCGCCCGGAACGCGGGTGCTTGTTGCCACGTGGATCGGCAGTCAGGCGGCCTGCCAGAGCTATATCGACCCTGCTACACCAGGCTGTAAAGCAGGTCAGGAGTGTCAAAACTACGGATATAATTCCTGGGTTTCTGTTGCTCCGGAACTGAAGAATCTTCTGGGCCGTTATCCAACTCTTCTTCGGGTTGCCCAGGCTCTCGGTTTACCTCCTCCTGCCGCGACACAGACACTGGAGAACACCTGCATTCTTGAAATTTATGTGTCTCCTGCCGACCTTTTCCGGCCATCGGCTGACCCGGAAGTTTCCGATCATGAAGCGGAGCTGGCGTTTCCCGCCGACGGTTTCCGGAAATTTGACGATACGCTCCTCATCTATTCGGAGATGCCCTGTGACCCGAACTATTGTGATAATTGCACCGCATCCGGAAAGTGCGGGATGACCTCATACCGGGAATGGTACACCAACCGCAGAACCTACGTCTATTCGCAGACGTCCGTGAACAGCCCTTACCCGTGGACCGCGCTCGGCTATACTTACGATTGGGGAAATCCCGTTCGTCCACATTTCGGCGTGAGTGAATTTGTCATCAATAGCGGAACAACAGGGATAGATGTTTTTATCAAGTCCTGCAAATGGACAGGAGACTATTTCAACAACTGAAAAAGCCGGGGGCCGACAACGGAGCCAGGCGTATGCCGGGAATGTCGTGGGAACCTTATTAATCTTCCCTCCCTTGAGGGGAGGGATTGAGGGAGGGTGAAAATTTTTCTTTCTTCCCTATCCGTCATTCCAGTTTTCTCTCTTTTGTCATTGCGAGGCGGCTCTAAGCCGCCGTGGCAATCTTCCTTTCACTCTTTCACTCTTCACTTTTTTCTACTTAATTACTTAAAGCTGTATTTTTAACATAGAACTTTGAGCATAGAACGTAGAACTTTTTTTCTCTTCACCCTTCACTTTTCACTTTTTTCTAACAGGGCGCTTCAGCCAAATATCTGCTATTTCAAAAACGGTTTCAGATTGACATAAAAAACCTCTCATTCTATAATCCGGCTGTCAAAAAAAATGTCTTATAAACAGCCGGGCATTTACAATCTGTATTCATCATTTACCTGAGGAGGTAAATATTATGTTGCATCTCACAACAAAGAGAACCGCCGGGGCCATCGTCATCTTCTTGATTATTACTTTTATTTTTGCAGGATCAGTCTCTGCCTATACCATCACCAAGATCGGAGATAAGGGTATATACCCTCAACCGGACGGCGACCGCCACAACAGTTACTCCTGGTGCATGGGCATCCTTCACCATTCCGACGGTGATTACCTCTACGTCGGGAGCAACAGGGATATAGCTTATCTCGTCATGGCTGGACTCTTTAAAACCATTAAGGGCACCACCGACTTTGCAACCATCAAAGGCTATATTGATAACTTTTTTGGCGGCGATATCGGCACGTATGCCACGGCCGCCGACGTGGATCTGCATCCAAGAATTTTCCGTCTCAAGCTCAACACCACGGGCGCGGCTTGGGAACTTATTTACACGGCGCCCAACGCGACGGGACAAATCCCGCTCGAATTGGGCTATCGGGGAATGCAGGTATTTACGGACTCCGCCGGAGAAACGGCGCTTTACGTGGTGACCGAAGCCGGGACGACCAAGGTTTCCCGGGTCCTGAAGATCTCCGCCGATTCAGATCCTCAGAATATTGTCCCGAAGGAAGTCTTCCGGGCCACGGGGACGACGAGCCTGCGGCCCATCGCTGTCTATAACGCCAAGCTTTACATCGGCGCAAACAACGACATCTACGAAGCGTCGAACCCCGAAGGGATGAGCGATTGGACAAAGATAGCCGCCGACAGCAATTTCGGCGGTCTTATCGCCGCGGGCAAAAAGGCCATGCTCTGGCAGTTTGCCAGTTTCAACGGCTATCTTTATGTAACCCTGGCGGAAGATGTTGATCCGGCACAGCCCCAGACGGCTGACAACGGCGGCGCCTGGCTTTTCAAAGGGAAATTTGATACTGATTCAGCACAGTGGATTTGGACGCCTATTATCGCCGACCGAGTCCTGTTTCCCGCCGCGCCCTATCCCAAGGGGCTCGGTAATCGCTTCAATTCAACGCTCTCGCTGGCGTCCTTCAAGGACAATCTCTATGTAGGAACCCTCATGACCTTTCCCTCCCTCATCGGTACGGGGAATGTGCAATTGGTTTTTCAGAACCGGATTCCTCCCCAGATATATCGCTTCAGCAAAACAGATGTTGGCGCCATGGTGATCGGCGATACGGTGGGCGCCACCAAAAGCACTATCTTTTCGTCACGCATCGGTAACTACTGGGCTGGTTTTTTTCAGCCCAACGTTTTCCAGACGCTGTCTTTCGACGCAACCATACGAGACACAAACTTCTCTATGAATCAGTACCTGTGGTGGATGGCGGAATACAATGGAAAGCTTTACGCGTCCACTTTCGATCTGCGGGTTTTTCTCAAGTACCTGACCCGCGCCAACGTGGAGCAAATTGGATTAATCGCCCCGGGAGACGATGCCGCATGGCAGAAGATTCAGACGATGCTCGATGGCGTCGATTATTATAATGATAACCCGGCGGGATTCGACATCTACTACACATCGGACGGCACTACCTGGAGCCCTCTGACCCGGGATGGATTTGGCGACCCGTTCAATTACGGCGGACGGATTCTCCTGCCCTCGACAATCGCCGCACACCCG
>PHBJ01000028.1:0-5703 GCA_002840555.1 Deltaproteobacteria bacterium HGW-Deltaproteobacteria-13 | reverse complement strand
ACACCCGCTTTATGTGGGAACGGCGAATCCCTTCTATGGAGCACAGGTTTATACCGTCGAAGATACGGGAGAAGCGGCAGCGGCTTCCTCCGACGACGGCGGCTCAAGCAAATGCTTCATCGCTACGGCGGCCTTCGGTTCTTCTCTGGATCCCCATGTCAAAATTCTCCGTGTCTTCCGCGACCGGTTTCTTCTGGCGAATGCTCCCGGCAGAGCCTTTGTCCTCTTCTACTACAGTCATTCTCCCGCGGCGGCCCGTTTTCTGGAAAGACATGAGTTTTTGAAACCTTTTGTCCGTCTGGCTCTTCTGCCCGTCATCGGGATTTGTTATCTCTTCATCAACGGTTTTGGCGCGCTGGCGGTTATACTCTTCGCCTTAATCCCGATTGCCGCGCTCATGATTTTACGGAACAGACACCGGAGCAGATCTGTTCCCAGCGAGGAGCTCCAACCCTGATAGGGTAAATTAATAAGTTAATAGTATCCCTCTGGCTTCCAAGTATAAAGCCTGCTATCTTTGAAGTAAGAGATTGAGGAAGTTTGTTATTTTTAACATAGAACGTTATCTCTTCCTCACGTCATCTTGACCACTTTGGGCTTCACGAGCTTTTCAAAATCCAGATACGACATCTCGATCAGTTCCGAGTGCGTGCAGGCATTGAAAAAGATTTCGTCGTCATCCGTCAGATGCTCGTCCGCGTAGACCTCCATTCCGTACAGGTTGCCGAAAGGCGGCATCGCGCCCAGCTCGCAATCCGGAAACATGCCCTTGAATTGCGCTTCGGTGGCAATTTCGATCTTATTCGCGCCGACGGCATTCCGGAAATGATCGAAATTGACGGAGCGATTGGCCGGCAGGACCGCCATGGCCATCTTGCCGTCAATCAAAACGATGACGGTTTTTGCGATCTTTCTTCCGCTGATGTGCAACGACTGGGCAATCTCGTGGGCGGTATAGGCAGTGGAATGCGTCAGCTTCACATATTTTACCGCATTGCTGTCCAGAAACTCTTTTAATTTTTTTGCCGGCATACGTGACCTCCTTTTAATCTTGTTGGCGGGGTTAAACGCTTCCGGAAACTAGCCAGTCAAAAGAGCGGGATCACATTTTTTCAACAGGAGGGGGAATCAGCAACATCCGTATCGAACTTTTTCTTATATTCTACCACTTTCGATTTAAATTTAAAATTCATCTTTTTTAACCTAGAACTTAGAACATTGAACTTAGAACCTGGAATATTTTTTCTTAATTACTTAAATCTTAAAACTTAATTACTTAAATCTGTTATTTCTAACATAGAACCTTGAACACAGAACGTAGAACTTTTTTTCTCTTCACCCTTCACTAGCCGCCAATCACCGTAATTTGGTATAATGACAAAATGAAAACAGCAAAACAAAAAAGCTGGACGCAGAAGGTGATGCAAACCAGTTTTGCTCTCGATCTGGAACCGGGTGTATTTACCTTCGACGATCCGCGCCGGATTGCTCAATCCCTGAAGGAATCCGCCCAGCGCAGCACGCAGAGAAAGGCAGGGCCTTTTCAATCCGCCATGTCCATGCTTAATTATTACATCAACCGGGCCGGTACAAAATTACCACCCGAACGAAAAGAAATATTGGAACAAGCCAAAGACGAACTCCGCGATTTATTCGGCAGGGGAAAAAACAACGAACGTAGAACATAGAACAGTCTTTTCAACCTTCAGTCTTCAGTCTAATATCCTTGCTAAATCTAACATAGAACTTTGAACATAGAACGTAGAACTTTCTAATATTTTTCTTGATTTCTGTCTGAAAAGGGCGTTTATAAAACTCCGTCCCACGTTTTTCTGCATGTTTCACTGAAATAAATTATAGTGTTTAGAAAAAACTGGTATGGTGTCCCCATATTAGTATTTATCTATATTGACAAATTTATTATTTTTTTGTAAACGATAACCGCTCTTTAGTGTACTAAGCATTATTAATTAGGCTTTGTCGGGCGCTTCGCCAGACTTTCACGAATTGCTTCCGTTTATCGGTATGGGATGCCCGCTGCGGCTCACCGAATATACCGATATTCGGCAAGCCGCAGCGGGCATCCCATACCTCGCTCAAAAGTAAAGAGTAAATATATTGAAAGATCAAATTTATAAAGAATTAGCTTTATCAATTGACTTGGAGAAAAGTAGAATATCCAAGTTTCCTTCTTTAATATTTCTTTGTGGTGGCCCTTTTAAAAATAACGACAATGAATTTAAATCTTGCCGAGAAATATTTTTTCGTCATATAAGTGAAACACAAAAATTCGAATTTCGAAAAAACATTATCTTAGCTGAAGATATTTTTAATTACTTCAGTCATTCCTCATATACAGATTTAATAACATTTGAAGAAGATATTGCAGAGCTATCAGCTCTGACTGTAGTATTTTCTGAAAGTCCAGGAGCAATTGCCGAATTAGGTACATTCGCTGTCCTAAAACAAGTTCAAGAAAGGTTGTTAGTTATTATAAATGAAGAAGATGCAGAACAAGAGTCTTTTATTTGGCGAGGTCCTGCTTTGTATTTAAAAAACAAAGCGAAAGAAAATGATAAAGATGACCCTATCTCAATATACAAATGGCCAAAGTTAAAAAATGACGATGACTTACTCAAAAAATCAGATTTTTCCGATGCTGATGATCTTTCAGAATTAATACAAAAAGTATTAGACAACACCCCAAAGACATCGTTATTTAATAAAGATCATGCAGGTCATGTAATGCTCTTAATAGTTGATCTTTTAAATATATTAAAATTGGCCACTGTTGACGAAATGCATGCAATTCTAAATAGCTTAGGCATAGAATGTAAACATAAAACAATTCAGCAGAAGTTGAGTTTGCTATGTTCGCTCAAATACGTCAGAAGAAAGCCTTATCGCCATAATACATTCTATCTAGCTAATATAGATGATTTATGGCTTTCTTTAGCATTTAAGAAGGATGCAAGAACGAATGATTTGTACCGATGGAGCGCAATGTTTGCTGATTATTACAATGAAGAAAATAAACAAAAAAGCAGAGCCTTGAGATCTTTTATGACAGCAAATAACCCAAATGGTAACCAAACATGAAAGATGTTTTACTTGAAAAAATGTCATATGATTTACTACTAAAAAAGGAGCAAATCATTCATTTGATTCTAAGTGCGCCGCATCGATACAAGGTCTATCAGATACCCAAAAAATCCGGTGCCGGGATGCGTACAATAGCGCAGCCAGCAAAAGAGGTAAAAATTCTACAATACTGGGTGATAGAAAATTGTTTTCCATTGATGCCCATACATCGAGCAGCCACGGCATATGTAAAAGATAAAAACATAAGAGATAATTGTGAACCACATATAAAAAATCCATATTTTCTCAAACTTGATTTTAAAGATTTTTTCCCCTCTATAAAAAGCGATGATTTTATTCAATATATGAAAAATATAGGGAATATCACCTTTGATGATATTGATATACAAAGATTAGCGAGAATATTATTTTGGTGTCCGAAAGAGTATACGGGTTTGCAACTTTCAATTGGGGCACCTTCATCACCTTATCTTTCAAATGCTATTATGTATAGATTCGATAATGAAATTGATTTATATTGCACTCAGCATAATATTAGCTATACAAGGTATGCAGATGATATGACTTTTTCGATGTTAGATAAAACACTACGAGAGAATGTCCAGCAAAAGGTAATAGAATTGTTACAGTCTATCCCATTTCCTCAGCTCGAATTAAACAATAAAAAAACGATTTGGGGCTCAAAGGCACATCGACGTATGATTACAGGGCTTATTATTTCAAATGATGAGAAGATATCCCTAGGAAGAGAAAGAAAACGTAGAATTAGAGCCCAATTAAATTATGCGATTAATGGAAAGTTAACACCTGAACAAAAAAAATCACTTAGTGGCATGCTCGCATTTGTACGTAACATTGAGCCAGACTTCGTTCTTAGACTAGAAAAAAAATACGGGCGAGAATTAATTTCAAATTTAAGATAAATAAAAGTCGAGGGGTGAATTCGCGGACGGACGTAGGGGACGCCCTTAAAATTGTAAGTTGCGGGAAATCCGGGGACATCCATGATAAGAAATGTCAAGAGGAAAACGGAGATTTCCTTTGACCTACCCGGATGCCGCCGGTGGTTATTTGTAACACCTTTTCCCCTTCCAATCTTTTTAATTCTTTCCAATGGGTCAGCCTGACGATCAGGCGACCAGACATCCATTTACGGTATCAGGTCATAAATGCCATGGGCATTCGGGGTAATCTGGCAAATAATATGTTCATGAACCGGTGCCGGATACCACCAATTGACCTTTGCCGAAGATTGAGTTTGGGCCAACCCGCCAGCCTCGAAACACCATAAAAGGCGTGAAGTCTTTTGGACTCACGCAGTCCCCAGGAAAAGCAAGGACCGGCGGGAAGATCATTCGGTAAAAAAGGCTATGTAATCTCCTTTCAAGCCGCCAGTTCCGACGGCACAAAATCTTTCTGTTGTCGTTCAACCGCCAGTATGTATTCCACCAGTTTACGGGCTACAGATATTGTTGCCCGGTTACGATTGCCCTGGCTAAGTTCCTTCTCGTGTAGGGCTGCCAGTTGAGGATTCCAGCGCGGCGCTAATTTGGCTGCCTCGATCAGCATGGTCTGTAAATGTTTATTCCGCTTCTTGGAAATCGGCCCGCGTTGGTCCTTCCCTGCTGATTCCCTCTGGGCGCTACAAAGACCACAGTAACTGATGGCTTGACGCGAACTGTGAAAACGCGATGAATCGCCTGTCTCCAATACCCAGGTAAGCGCCATAACCTCCCCAACGCCTTTGATACTCATTATTCTTTTAACCCGTTCATGGATCAGTTTGTCTTCCCGCAATGTACGAACAAGTTTCTTCTGCACCGCTTCAAACATCTCCAAACTGCTGCGGCTCAGTTTCAACATGTCCTTTACAGAATCCGGAACGTCATCAACCCGTTCCAGTAAGTTGTTAAAGTATTTCCGGCTGTGTAGTTTCTCTTTGTTATAGGTCGCTCCAACCTCCATCAGCAGGCCAGACATCTTATTCTTCATCTTGACGGCTGTCCGCACAATCATATTCCTGTAGCGCAGAATGCGACGCAATTCTCGCAATTCTTCAGATAGCATGTGGCATTCAGGCAACAGATTGACCCGCAGGAGGTCTGCTATCTTTTCCGCATCGGCACGGTCGTTTTTCTTCTTCGCTGCTGTAATCGCTTTGAGCATCTCGGGATGAGCTACTTTCAGTTCAACGGCATAGGGTTTCAGAAAATCATAAACCCAACCTGTAAATAGGGTTGCTTCCATGGCCCCAAACCAAACTCCGGGCAGACCTTCCATCCATTTAAGAAGTGTTTTGCGATCTGCTGTTATTTTCCCTTGTTGCACAATCTTACCGTCAATCTGCTTTACGCAATACGAAATTGTTTTCTTGTGAATGTCCAACCCAATATAGTATAATTTCTCCATGGAAGCCTCCTTTGGTAATTTGATTTCGGACGACTACGTCGATCCGACCGCTTTAAGCTATCAATACCACAGGCGGCTTCCTGTTTTATGTGTTCTTATACATTCTAACACCATGATCTTCCCCCAGAAAAACGGACACTTTAGTTAGGGGTCAACCCCGGCATTTTCAAATGCCACGGGACTTCTGTATTC
>PHBJ01000027.1 GCA_002840555.1 Deltaproteobacteria bacterium HGW-Deltaproteobacteria-13 | reverse complement strand
GGTTGATTCTGGTTTCTTTAAAACGCAAATATGAAAAGATGTATGTTGGAGAAGTCGTCGGAATCTTCGCTCTGTACACAATCCTGATGGCGCTTTTCACCAATCCGGTGATTGAAACGGTAAAGGTTATCGTCAGCTAAGAGGTTTTAGAACCAAAAAATATTCAAGGAAGGAGGAATAAACCATGTTGGCAGCACATAAAACACACCATGAGCACATGAACAACAATATTAAGCAGGTCATGATGCTTTCCGCATGGGGTTTTACGATGGTGGTTGCTTCTTTCCTGTTCCTTTACATCGGACACCTGCTTGACGGTATGCTGGGAACGGCGCCAAACTTCATGCTGGGATTATTTATCCTGGGTTTCTTCCTTTGCATTATGAGAATGTATCAGGAAGCCTGTGAAAAAAGAAAGGATGTTTAACTTTCGTAAGCAACATCAAAAAAATGATCTGTAAATTATAGCACCAGCCCCCTTAAGATATAACTTCTTAAGGGGGTTTTTTACATCATCAAAGATATTTGATTAATCAGGAACTAACCCCGCCCAGGTAAAATAAATATAAAACCACAGTATCTTACCGTATTCTCTCCTTACTTTTTTCCAATCCGCAGACGATAATTCCCAGTAGTTAATCGGACCTTTTTCGTAACGTGTCGGGACAAAATAAAAGTCACCTTTATGGGGACCAAATACCTTCATCGCTATTAATTTGATCCGGCGCATATGATACGGTGAACTGACAAATATTGCCGATTTAAGCCCATAACCGGACATTATGGTCCGGGCTTCAATGATTTCCACATGAGTGTCTTCATAAAAGTCCGGAGTAGACGAACCATTATGATTGCCTGACTGAGGCGAACGTAAATCAGGCAATAAATATTGTCCCTTCCCTTTATCGTATATTCCGTAGGTCTTATGATAAGCGGGAATAATCAAGTAATCGGCCATTCCTTCATTGATTAATCCGTAAGCTTCTTTTTGACGCGCTTTAAAATCCGGTCCCAGGAGAAGTATGATCGCATCGGCTTTCTTATACTCTGACGAATAAAGTAAAAACCGTGGTGAATATAAAACAAGTCCTGCCAGCAACACCAGAATGAAGACAGAAAGTAACAGGCCTTTATTACGTTTTCTCAAAAGAATATCCTTGGAATATTATTATATTGAATATCTAACGTTCAGTCTGTATCCCCAAAATAATCTGCGGAGAAGATATAAATTTCCGTTTCCGGATCCGTCCAGGCCTGCGGGGGCAATCCGGCCTTATGGCAAGTCTCTTTTAAGAAAGTTTCCCTGTCCCATCCATATTCAAGAGCCACCTGCGGTAATAATAAACCGGAATGATATCCGTGAATAATATATAAACCGTGCTTCCCCACTTCAATCTCATTAATATCCTTAACTCGTTTGAACGGACTTAATACGGATATTTCAAACGATAAATGTTGAACTTCATCCGGTTTTAAAGACGGAAATCGCGGGTCGTGAAAAGCCGCGGCAACAGCCATTTCCTGCACAGTTTCCCCCAGCGGCTTAACCGCCTTAATATAACCTATACAGCCGCGCAATTGACCGCGTTTCTTCAAGGTTACAAACGCTCCCCTTTTTAGCTTGAGATTTTCCGAATCAATTTTTAATTCAGGTATTTCCTGATGATTAATTTTAGCCGCAATTGCCTTTTTCGCTATATCCAGAAGAGCAGCCTTTTCCTTATCAGTTAATTCCATTTTTATATTCCTTTGTTTTAATTGATCATTAAAGAAATAACGAACCAGACAATTCTGAATTATTCAAACCTGCTGTAAAAATAAAATTGTCTTATCTGCAATAAACTGCCGCCGCATATCCTACGACCGAGTTCTTATCGCCTGTGACATCTCCGGAATTGGCGTATTTCAAAAGATGCGCTTTATCAGCTTTCATCATGCGCGCAGCCAATATAGTTACAGCCATCGGCCCTCCGCCGCAAGCTTCAACTTCTCCATTCTCCAGACTTTGCAAAAGACCGTCAGCATCACCATTTTTTAGATATTCCAGGGCAACCGCATCCATTTTTTTCGCTGTATTATAGTTATAAAAATGAGATAAATCGGAACTGCCCACAATTAATATTTTTTTGCCGCGTGTTGCCTCATATATTGCAGCAGCAAGCTGCCGGCAGGTATCGGCATCCTGGTCTCCCATCACCAGCGGTAAAAATGAAAAATCACCCAACGCAACCTGTAAGAAGGGAAGCTGAATTTCCACAGAATGCTCCTGTAAATGAGCCCCCGGAATATCTGCTATTATTTCGCTTAAATTCTTAATTTTTTCAGCTAACTCTTCGGCAATAGAAATAATTCCCAGAGGCGTTTCAAAACCGCCCTTACTGAAAACAGACACCCCATGGAAAGCAGCCCGATGACTCGGTCCAACAACAATAACCGCATCGTAATGTTGACCGCGTATGAGTTGATAAGCGTGTGCCGCAACTTGCCCGGAATAAATATAACCTGCATGGGGCGCAATTAATCCCACAACCTCTCCCTGCAATTTTAATTCGGGCACCGAATTAAAATAATTCACAATATCCCTTTTTAGAATTGAAGGATTTCCGGGATACCAGGAACCGGCTATGACTGATTTTCTAAGCGTTTTCATGGCTTTCACCTCCATTGCCATATGACACCCTGTGGCGTATCCATAACGTCAACACCCAGTTCGGTCAACTGCTCTCTATATGAATCAGCTTCTTTCCAATGATGAGCACCCCTTGCTGTTTCTCTTTTGCTAATTAAATCATTGATCCTGCTTTCAGCAACCTGAATCCCAAAATCCATTATCCCCAACACGTCGTTGATATTTCGCATTGCCGCCAGAATTTTCCCGGCGTTGCTTTTATTGATCATCCCTTTGGTCAAAGGGGAATTTACCTTACCGATAAAATTAAATAATGCCGCCAGCGCGCCGGCAATATTCAAATCATCATCCAGCGCAGCCGCAAAGTCATTTTTAAGATCATAAATAAACTGATCGACTTCCGCAAAACCATTTTCATTATCAAGGGCAACGGCGTTGAGCCGGCAAATAAAAGTATGTATTTTCTTAACCGTATTTTTTGCCGTCTGCAGCGCATCCTCCGAATAATTAACCGGTTTCCGGTAATGGACTCCCAACAGCAAAAACCGAACATCCATGCTGCTGTAACCATTCTGACGCAATTGGGATAGCGGCAGCGCATTATTGAGGGAACGGGACATTTTCCGGCCGTCAACCATCACCAATTCGGCATTAATCCAATAATTGGGCCCTCCATGACCGGAAAAAGCTTTATTGATGGCTAAAATGTTTTCGCAATGAGGAAATGTCTCATCTGCTCCGCTTACATGAATATCATAAGTCGCGCCCAGATATTTATGAGAAATAGCCGCGCATTCCAGATGCCAGCTGGGTCTCACATTCCCCCATATTGTTTTATGATAAATACCTCTTTTCAATTCTGCCAGACTTGATCTCTTCAACAGAGCAAAATCCGCCGGACTGTCTTTTTCATAATCATCAAGGTCAATGGATTTCCCCTGCCTTGTTTTTCCCAAATCTATCTTGGAAAGAACACCGTAGTCGGCCAGTTTGGAAATATTGTAATAAACGGAATGCAGTTTTTCATACGCATAATCTTTGTCTACCAACTTTTCAACAATCTTTAACATCGCGTCAACGTTTTCCGACGCTTTGACATAGATATTATCCGGACGAATATTTAAAAATTGCACATCATCCATAAAAATCTGCAAATATTTTTGAGAATAATCGGCAAGCTCCATCGACTCTTTTTCCGATCCTCTGATTGATTTGTCTCCGAAATCAACAATATCCAGAACGTGCTTTACCTTGTATCCCTTATAAATTAAATAGCGGTTGATTAAATCGGACACGACCAGACGCCTGTAATTTCCCAAATGAGGGGTATCATGAATTGTCGGTCCGCAGGTACGCATCGTTACTTCATCATTCTTAACCGGATTAAAAAGAGTTTTCTGGCGCACAAAGGCATTATAAAGGCTGAAAGTAGAAATTTCTTTTTTGAAAGCGAATAATTCCGTGCTTAAATATCTTTCTCCGCCGTCAGGTAAAATTACAACGACCAGCCCCTCTTCCAAAATCTTCGCTTTCTGCAAGGCAACGAACATTGCCGCTCCCGAACTCATTCCCACAAAGATACCTTCTTCACGGGCAAGCCGGCGGGACATTTCAAAAGCGTCCTCATCCAGAATATTTACCTTTTCATCAAGCATGTTTTTATTAAATATCCCCGGACGGTAGGATTCCCGCATATTTTTTAATCCTTGTATCTTATGCTTCAGATAGGGTTCAACTCCGATAATTTTAATTTGCGGGTTAAGCTCTTTGAGCCTTTTGGAAATTCCCATAGCTGTGCCGCTGGTGCCAAGGGTCGATATGACCATCGTCACAGCGCCGTCGGTTTGTTCCCAGATTTCCTGAGCCGTGCCGTAATAATGGGCGGCAATATTATCTTCATTATTAAATTGATCGGTGCCGAAATATTTATCCGGATTTTCGCGCAGCATTCTGTAGGCCACTTCGATAGCGCCGTCAGTCCCTTGATTGGCCGGAGTGAAATACAATTCGGCGCCCATCGCCCGCAGAATCTTTTTCCTTTCTTCGCTGGCCGATTCCGGCATCATGAGGCAAAGTTTATAACCTTTGACGGCGGCAATCATCGCCAAACCTATTCCCGTATTGCCGCTGGTTGCTTCTAAAATAATCTTATCATGGTTTAAATCGCCCCTCTTTTCCGCATTCTCAATCATAAATAATGCGGTGCGGTCTTTAATGGAACCGCCGGGATTTGCGCTTTCCACTTTGGCAAAAATCCTTACTTTTTTATTGGGATTGAGCCTGCTTATTTCCACCAGCGGTGTATTGCCAATGCCTTCGATAACGTTTTTGTAAAATTTGCGCATAAATTAAGTCCTGTAAAATAAAAAAACTGGCCTGAATTGGTAAATATCAATTGATATAAATTCTAAATCAAAGCTCTATCTTTGTTGACGGCGAAGCCCGTCTGTCCGGATCTTTGCCGCATCAACATCATACTTGACTTGGAATGGGTATTATTCCGGGAAAACACACCAGGCAAAAGTTTTATTAACTATCCATTTTCGGCAGAGGGATTTTAATAAATTCAACGCCTTCTTCTTTTAAATTTTCTTCCTCTTGAGGCGTGCTGGTTCCTTTAATGTTGCGTTTCTCCTCATCGCCATAATGTATCTTCACGGCAATTTCGGCAAATTTGTCGCCCACATCCTCGAAATTTTTATCAATATACTGATGCAGCATTTTCAAGGCAACAGCCGGAGAAATTTCATTGTTCCGGGATTTGTTTTCCGCCCGCGAATCCTTTCCCATAATTGTAATTGAAGAAGGTATTATTTCGATTTCAGAACTATTACAAACAGGACAAGCGATCAATTTTTGCGAATTTTGCAAAAGACAGTTTTCCCGGTCTTTGAACCAGCCCTCAAATGTGTGCCCTTTTTCACATTTTAAATCGTAAATGATCACCGCAGAACATCCTTTCACAAAAATTTATTTTTTTATAACACGCCCTGAAATAAAATACAATTGCCTATATTAATTAAAGAAAGGAAAACTATTTACGATAAGAAATGATAGTTTTTATGCTAAATGGCAGAAAATTAATCCAGTCTGAATTAGGGGCATTTTGCTCTCCGGATGCGCCGGAACCGCCCAATGAACAAATTTTGTTTCGCATCGCTTGTAAAACTTGATTTTTATAAATAAAAATGTGGACAATTGTTAATAAATTTTATATCGTCGATGTGGCCCAGCTTGGTAGGGCACTGCGTTCGGGACGCAGGAGTCGCGCGTTCAAATCGCGCCATCCCGACCATTTTATATTCAGTGCAATATAATTGCTGTATTAACCAACAACCGAAGCAAGCTTAAAGATCGGCAGGTACATGGCGATAATCATACCGCCGACAACTCCTCCCAGGAAAACCATCATGATCGGTTCCAATAATGCTGTCATTGCATCCACGGCGACATCAACTTCATCATCATAAAAAATAGCAATTTTATTGAGCATTGAATCCAGCGCGCCTGTTGCCTCCCCGACGGAAATCATTTGTACAACCATGGGAGGGAAAATCCCTGTTTCCGCCAATGGCTCTGCTATCGTCTTGCCTTCAGAAATGCTCTGACGTGTTTTTAACAGGGCAGCTTCAACAACTACATTGCCGGAAGTTTTACTGACAATGGTCAACCCTTCCAAAATGGGCACGCCGGAACTCATCATGGTTGATAAGGTACGTGAAAATTTGGCCACGGCAACTTTCTTTAACAGCTCCCCGAAAACCGGAGATTTCAGGATCAGAGAATCTATCGCCCAGCGCCCTTTTTCCGTTCTATAAAATCTGACAAAGGCGATATAAATCACAACAACTACAGCGGCCATAAAATACCAGTAACTTTGCATAAACTCGCTTGCATTAATTAAAGCCTGAGTAAGCCCGGGCAGTTGTCCGCCCATTCCTTCAAACATTTTTTTAAATACAGGAATAACCTTGAGGAGTAATAAAGCGACTACTGCAACTGAAATAACTAAAACAGCCGCGGGATAAGTCATCGCACCTTTAACGCGTGCCTTTAATTTCATCGCTTTTTCCATATAATTCGAAAGACGTTCTAAAATAACATCCAATATACCACCGGCTTCGCCGGCGGCAATCAAGTTCACAAAAAGTTCATCAAATATCTTAGGGTATTTCTTTAAAGCGTTGGTTAAACTGGTACCGCCTTCAATATCTTCTTTTACAGTGCGAATAATTTTAGCAAATTCTTTATTTTGTTCCTGTTGAGCTAAAAGATCAAGACACTGAATAAGGGGAAGACCGGCATTGATCATTGTGGAAAAAATCCGGCAAAAGACAACCACATTTTTTTCCTTAATTTTACCTTTTAAAAAAGGCAGGTATTCCATAAGGTCTTTTGGTTTTACCTTTACTTCAATGGATTTGAATCCCTGCCGGCGTAAAAGGCCGCGAACGGTAAGTTCGTCGACAGCTTCGATCTCACCCTTTTTCACCTCATCTTTTTTTGTTACAGCTTCCCAAATAAAAACTGGCATATTTGCAAATCCTTTCTGAACATAGGATAACTTTTATATTTTGTAATTGTAAACCAGCTCGCATATAAATTCAACAAGTTAAATTAATATTGAGACGAAACATTAATTTGTCTATTTGTTAATTTCATTAGCCTTGCTGCGTTGGCGGAATATTTCATACTGAATCATTCCCGCGGCCACGGAAACATTCAACGAATCAAAACTTCCCGCCAGGGGAATAGTTACCAGAAAATCGCATTTTTTCTTCACTAACGGTCTGATGCCTTTTGCCTCTCCACCCAGCACCAGAGCAACAGAACAATTAAAATCCATCTGGGGCAGACTTCTTCCGCCATGAGCTTCCGCGCCAAAAACCCAGAATCCCTTATCCTTTAAGTAATCAAGCGTCTGCGACAAATTGACCACTCTGGCAACGGGTATTTGCCCAACGCTACCGGCAGACGCTTTGTGAACGGCCGCCGTAACCGAAGCGGCCCTGTCTTCCGGAATGACTATTCCGTTTGCGCCTAAACAATGAGCTGTGCGAATGATTGATCCCAGATTCTGGGGATCCATGATGCTGTCGAGAATTAAAATCAGATCAAAATTAAATGATTTGTTGCGGTTTTTTATCAGATCATCTAAATCCGCATAAACAAAATCTTTGCCAAGAGCGATAACACCCTGATGGTCAGGCGTCCCCGCCAGTTTATCCAGATATTTCCGGTCACAAATTTCAACAGGAATTTTTTTTTCATGGGCGATTTCCATTATCTCTTTTACCGAAGATCCGCCGCGTCCGGAGGCAATGATAATTTTTTCCCATCCGTTCTGATACTGCCGGAGGAGATCCCTGATGGAATTTATACCGTAAATTACCTCCATATTCTTTTTTCCATTTTCGTGAACAGAATCATCTTGCGGACAGACCGTCGGCAATTTCCTGAACAATTTTCCGGCAAGCATCCAGGGGGTCAGGGGCTGTGCGAATCGGCCTGCCCACAACAATGTAATCGGCGCCGGTTTTCACAGCCTCATAAGCGCTGAGAGTCCTTTTTTGATCGTCTTTTTTTGTTTCCGTCGCGCTGCGTATACCCGGCGTTACAATGACAAATTGATCGCCCAGATTTTTCCTCAGGATGGCAATATCCTGCGCCGAAGCAACCACGCCTGACGCGCCCGCAAGTTGAGCCAATTTAGCCAGATGAAGCACCAATTCGCCTGTGCTTTTTTGAAATCCAATTTCCGTTAAATCATCATTATTTAAACTGGTAAGCACTGTAACCGCAAGGACAATGGGCCTGACACGGCCAAGCTTATCGGCACAAGCCCCTGTGGCGGAAACCGCCTCTTGAATCATCCGGCTGCCGCCTGAAGCATGAACATTAAACATATCAACGTTCAAACCAACCGCAGCTTGAGCCGCGCGGGCAACGGTGTTGGGAATGTCATGAAATTTGAGGTCTAAAAACACCTTCTGACCTCTTTCTTTGATATCCTGAACTATTTTAGGCCCCACGGCAGTAAACAATTCCTTGCCGACTTTGAACATGCCGACATGGCCGGAAAGAAGGTCCACCCATGACAAAGCTTCATCATAACTGTTCGCATCAAGCGCAAAGATGAGTTTATTGCCGGCGTCCTTACTCGATATATTCTTCATCGCCGATAAACTCAGTATTATCCGGAATGGGTTTAAAATCTTCTTTCGTGCCGTTTAAATATTCGGGATTGGCGTAAACGATCTTGCCCGCGGCAATCTCCCGCAAAGCCTCGACTATTTCTCTGTTTTTACTCGCCACCAGCGGCGCCGAACCTTTCAGTAACTGGTGAGCTCGTTTAGACGCCAGAGACACCAGGCCAAACCTTGTTTTGGCAACCAGCAAAGAATCTTCGATTGTAATTCTAGCCATCGATTTAAAATCTCCTTAAAATATAATTATTCTTTAAATTTTTTAATTTCATTTTGCAATCTTCTTCTTTTACACTTCTCGGCCACATAAATTGAAATCAATTGATTGACAGCCGTTTCCAGATCTTTATTGAATATCACATAATCATACCATGAAATTTCTTTTAATTCACTCTCCGCCTGCTTAAACCTCTTTTGAATAACATCATCGGTCTCATGGCCGCGTTTTTCCAGTCTTTTTAATAATTCAGAACGAGACGGGGGAAGGATAAAAACATAAACACCTCCCTTAAATTCCTGTTTTACTTTTTTCGCGCCCCGCGGTTCGATATCCAGCAATAAGTCCTTCCCATCCCGGACAAATTCTTCCATAACTTTTTTAGAGGATCCGTACAAGTGGCCGTAATTCTCCACCCATTCAATAAATTCACCCTGATCAATCCGCTTCTGAAATTCTTTGCGGGAAATGAAATAATAATCTTTTCCGTTTACTTCATTGGGGCGCGGAGGTCTTGACGTATAAGAAACCGAAAATTTTATTTCCGGATAGACCTGCCTGAGCCTCTGGCAAAGGCTGCTTTTCCCTGCGCCGGAGGGCGCGGAAACAATTATAAATAATCCCCTGCTCATAATAATATTACTCGATATTTTGCGCCTGCTCGCGCAATTTACTCAACTCACTTTTAACTTCAATCACCTGACGGGTTATTTCGACATCGCCTACTTTTGAACCAATCGTGTTAATTTCACGATTCATTTCCTGCAAGAGGAAATCGATTTTTTTACCTTCAGTCCCCTCGCTTTGCAGCAATGTTTCAAACTGGCCGATATGACTATGCATCCGTACTATTTCTTCCGTGATATCCGTCCTCTCCGCCATAATGGCAACTTCCTGCGCCAAACGGGCATCGTCAAGCGCAAAGCCTTCCGTCAATTCTTTAATCCGTTCAGACAAACGCTTTTGATATTCAGAAACAACCTGTGGTGCGCGCAACTTGATATTGCCCAGAATTTCCGTAATCCCCTTGAGCCTCATCTGCATATCCTGAAAAAGGGCAAGACCTTCTTCCTGCCGCATGCCGGCCAATATCGCCAGCGATTCCAGAAAAGTTTTCTCCACCTGGCTCAGGAAATCAGGGCTTAGTTGGGTTTCCGTCGGCGGCGTAAAAATATCACGGAAACCGGTCAATGTTTTCAAACTGATAGGAGCTTCCAGATTAAATTCCTGTTTAAGCCGGCTCAAAATATCAAAATAATCGCGGGCAATTTCCATATTCAGATTGACTTTAGAAATATCTGCGCCTTCCCCTTCAAATCTGATAAATACTTCAATGCGCCCTCGTTTGAACCTTTCAGTAATTTTCTTTTTGTACTCCATCTCCAGCGGAGAAAGTGCGGAAGGAGTGCGCAGAAATATTTCCAGAAAACGATGATTGACGGACTTAGCCTCCACAACGATACTTTTGCCCTGGCAAATTGTTTCCACCCGGCCGTAACCGGTCATACTTTTTATCATTTATACACCCATACCCGTTAAACAAAAATTCCTGATTTTTACTGACCCGTCATTTTTAACTGCAATAAATATCTTGCTCTGATTTTGCCGAGCATCAAAAGCTGCTTTTCATCCGCATAATCCGGATAAGTCCAGGGCAAAGAGCGGAATTTTTTCCCCTGGTAAACCAGCGTCAAATCGGCGTAAATCCCATCCCGTAAATAAGGCCGGTGCGTATAGCTCTTGCCGGTGGCCAAAATAAAATTAGCCGTTGATATGTATCCGGGATCAATATTAACCTGCCTTTGTCCGCTGGGCGCCGATTGATCTTCAATCCCGTTTGTTGCCAGTTTAATATCGGGCAATTCCTCCGGTCCTATTAACTTTTCGATAGTTAAAAATCGCCGGACAAGATTTTCACCCATTTCAGCGCAATAGTAATCCGTATAATCAAAGGATATCATCTCGCTGATAAAATCCGGTTGTCCATAAGCAAAAGACAAAGTTTTTATCGTCTCATTCAATCGCGCGGCATCTTTGGCAAATACACTGAAGAACAACTTTACAGGTTGGGCCTGATTCGGTTTGCTCATAGCACTTCTGTCAGTTCTTTCCGGGAAACGGTGGCCGTACCGATTTTCTCAACCACGAGACCCGCCGCCAGATTAGCCAGACATGTCGCCTCTTTCATATTGGCCTGCGCGGCCAAACCAAGAGCGAGTATGCCGATAACGGTATCACCGGCGCCAGTCACATCATAAACTTCCTTGGCCTGAGATGAAAAATAGGTATGAACAATTTTTTTACCGTTTTCAAACAGGCTCATGCCTTCCTCTCCCCGGGTGACAAGGATTGCCGGAAAGGAAAACTTTTTTAAAAGAGATTCACTCAATCGCTGAATATCATTGGCGCTTGATATTTCCATACCGGCAGCGCGCTGCACTTCATAGTGATTGGGAGTAATCACATGGACTCCCTTATACATGGAAAAATCATTTTGCTTCGGATCAAGACAAATGAAAATACCCGAACCCTCCGCTATTTTTTTTATTCCCTGGATAAGTTCTTTAGAAACAACCCCTTTATTGTAATCGGAAATAACAATAGCCCCTATTTTTTTGCGCAGGGATTTTACATATTCCAGGATTTTATTAATACTGGAGGAAGAAATCGGTTTTCTGTTTTCCTTATCAAACCGCACCATCTGCTGTCCATGCGCAACAATTCTCGTTTTCAGAGTTGTTGGTCTGTGCTTATCCACCACCATGCCATTTGTTTCGATTTTGCGGTCACGTAATTCTGCAAGCAGCTTTTTCCCGATATTGTCAGTGCCGATAACTCCGGCAACATAAACCTTGCCGCCCATGGCATAAATATTGTTAAGCACATTCGCGCACCCGCCAAGCAAAATGCTGTCTTTCTGAACATCAACAACGGGAACAGGGGCTTCCGGTGAAATACGTGAAACATTCCCCCAGATGAAATGATCAACCATGACATCTCCGACCACAAGAACACCGACCCGGGAGAAATTATCAATGATTTCCAAAGCTCTTTTCTTTGTTAAAATTCTATGCACTTTTTGGAAATAACTCCTGAAAGAATTTAGACTGAAAATTAAAAAAAGCGCTTATCGCGCCCCTATTCAAAAAAGTGGCCTGATACTAGTACTAAGACCTGAATTTGTCAAATGTTTTCTAAAAACACAAAGTATCTGTAAT
Source organism: Deltaproteobacteria bacterium HGW-Deltaproteobacteria-13 (assembly GCA_002840555.1). Classification (GTDB taxonomy): domain Bacteria; phylum Desulfobacterota; class Syntrophia; order Syntrophales; family Smithellaceae; genus Smithella. The sequence goes on along the minus strand of PHBJ01000027.1, from coordinate 10,282 downwards.
CAAATAACTTCTCTGGTTTTATGATTATCTTGACACACCCATAATATTTTCCATATACTTATCAGCAACAAGTTCTTTATAACTCCAGTTTTCGGGACAGATTCTTTCAAAATAATTAATAAAGGGTTAACCATGTTAAATATTGAACAATTTCACTATGGAGCAGACAATTTGGCCTACATAATCTATGGAGAAAAACAGGCGCTGGCCATAGACGGCGGGGCATGGAAAGAAATCCTTTCTTTTCTGAAAGCCAGAGATCTCACACTAACATTAGTCACGAATACTCATTCGCATTATGACCACACACCGGGAAATGATCATTTGATCAAAGCGACCGGCGCTGCTTTTCTTAAATCTGCAGCCATCCCCGACAATCATAAAATTATTATTGACGGACAAACGGTTCTGGTTTACCGGACTCCCGGGCATACAGATGACTCTGTTTGCTTCCATGCGGGGAATTTTTTAATCACGGGCGACACGCTTTTCAATGCAACTATCGGCAATTGTTTTTCCGGCAATCAAAAAAACTTTTATCTCTCCATTAAACGGCTGATGGCCTTGCATGATGAAACCATCATTTACGCAGGCCATGATTATATCACAGATTCTCTTGCCTTCGCCCGCCATCTGGAACCGGACAACCGGGATATCGAAGTTTTCCGCAATGCTCATGATTCCGGTATTATGATATACTCGACCTTGGCTGAAGAGCGTAAAATCAACCCTTATTTGCGATTCAATGAAGACACAATTATTAATATTCTCAAAAAGAATAATCTTCCTTTTGCAACAGAATGGGAACGATGGGAATCGTTGATGTCGATCGAATAAAATATTTGTTTCATGGCTATGACTTGTCAGCAATTCCAATGCTCCAAATCAACCTTTGTCAAACCTTCCATCAAAAACATGACCTGTTTTTAGGTCTCCGATCACAAACATATAAAAAGTATAACTTTCAACAAATTGATTGGCATAATTCATTATTGACTTCATTGATATTATAAAGTAAAAAATTATTTGGTAATTAGTCTAAAAGGAAAGACTTTTATGATCCATTCGGTATTATTAGTTACATTGGGCGTTGCGATAACCGCTTTTATGTCTTTCTGGTCTGTCGTTTTTTCAATTTTCCCCGATGCCGACAATAAAATCCATAAAGTAGCCAATCTCTGGGCTAAAATCCTGCTTCTAATATGTAATACAAAGGTAAAAGTGATCGGCGAAGAAAATCTGCTGCGCGGAAAACCGCAAATTCTTATGGCCAACCACCAGAGTGACTTCGATATTTTAATTTCTCTGGCCTATATCCCTCTTCAATTCCGGTGGATTGCCAAAAAAGAATTGTTTTCCATTCCCATATTCGGCGCGGCAATGAGAAGCGCCGGCTACATTGAAATTGACCGGAGTAACCGGGGGAATGCCCTGCATAGTATGGATGAAGCAGCGTTGCGCATCCAAAAAGGAAAATCCATTATGACTTTTCCGGAAGGGACAAGAAGCCGTAACGGAGAAATCAAACCTTTCAAACATGGAACCTTTTATCTCGCGCTGAAGTCAGGCGTGCCCATTGTGCCTGTTTCTATTATCGGCAGCGGACAAATCATGCATAAAAGATCCCTGAGGATAAAACCCGGTCAAATAAAAATGGTTATCGGAAAGCCTATAGAAGTTAAAAATTATGATATTGAAAAACGTAATGAGCTTGTCGAAATAGTCAGAAATGAAATCATAAAAAACTATAATGACTGGCAGGAAGAGGAAAAACCGGACATGAAAGATATTAAAAGCGAGACGACTTGAACTTATCTACCATAATAATTTCAGAAATTATTCAACGATTGACTGAGCGTATCCCTGTCCACAGCTTCATTCATTTGCAGGATAGTGGGGGGCGTTTTACTTTCCTTGTCAAATTTTCTTTTTTCTGAAATAGTATTAAAATTAATTTTAATTTACGGCGATAATATCATATGGCGGAAAAACAAACGAATCATAAAAGAACCCGGGAGATTAAGGGAGTCGTTTGTCTTTCTCTGGCCACCTTTTTACTTTTGTGCCTTGCTTCCTATCATCCGCAGGACCCTTCATTTACTCACTTTGTCGCCAGTGGTCAGGCAACGCATAATTTTACCGGCAAGGCCGGATCTTATACAGCCGATTCATTAATTCGTCTTTTAGGCATTGCTTCTTTCCTCATTCCTTTTATTTTTCTTGTCTGCAGTTTTAAATATTTCCTGCGGCCGGAATTTACCATTAATGTCAGCAGGTCTTCTGGATTTATATTTTCTGTTCTTTCTTTCGCCGGAATTATGGCGCTCCTTATCAGCGGAAGTGTTACCGTTTATGGAGAAGCACTGAAGAACGGCGTAGGCGGTTTAATCGGTGCTTCCATTGTCGGTCTGCTGCGCATTTATTTTAATGCCGCGGGAACTTATATTCTTTTGTTTCTTATTTTTGTCGTGGCACTGACCTTTATGGTTGACTTTTCAATTGTATCCGTGACGGAACGGATTTCTCAATTTGCAGCGGCATTAATCACTCCCTGCAAAAACCGTATGATGTCTTTTGTGAATTTTGTTTTCAACACCATGAAAACGGAAAAAAATCCGCAGCCGGTTGTCATCGAAGAGGCTCCCGTGGTGGCAAAAAAAGCGCCTCCGAAAAAAATAGAGCAAACCCATTTTAATTTTACCAAAGCTAAAACCGATGACAAATTCCAACTGCCGCCATTTACATTACTGGAAGAATCTCCGCAAAAGGATGGCCGCGTAAAACGTGATTCTCTGGTCACCAATTCCCGTATTTTGGAAAAGAAGTTGTCCGACTTCGGCGTTGAGGGACGCGTGGTGGAAGTGATGCCCGGACCCGTCATTACGATGTACGAGTTGGAGCCGGCCCCGGGAGTTAAAATAAATAAGATCGTCAACCTCTCCGATGATCTTGCGCTAGCGCTTATGGCGCCCAGCATCCGCATCCTGGCCCCGATTCCCGGCAAATCGGTTATCGGCATTGAAATACCCAATTTAAAGAGAGAGTCTGTTTTTCTCAAAGAAGTGCTCGACAACGATTCTTTTACGGAGTCATCTTTCCGGCTGCCGATTGCCCTGGGCGTTAATTTTGTGGGCACGCCGGTAGTTGCCGATCTGACCAAAATGCCTCATTTACTGATTGCCGGCACCACCGGCTCCGGGAAAAGTGTCGCGCTCAACGCCATGATTTGCAGCATATTGTTTAAAGCGCAGCCTGAAGACGTCAAATTCCTGATGATTGATCCCAAGAGGCTGGAGTTGTCTTCTTATGAAGGCATTCCCCACTTAATGCATCCTGTCGTCGTCGATCCGAAAAAAGCGTCACAGGTTTTGCGCTGGACAGTGGAAGAAATGGAAAGGCGTTACAAGATCCTCAATGATTTGAAAGCGAAAAGCATTGACGCGTACAATGAACTGCTCTTAAAAGGCCTGAAGAGCAAAACGGTTTTAGCGTTGCCCAAACAAGTTGACCCGGAAATAGAAACTGAAAAAACAGCCGACATGAACGGCGACAATAAAGCTGAGCAGGCCATAAAACACACAAAGCTTCCTTACATTATTGTCATTATCGACGAGCTGGCCGATTTAATGATGGTCGCGCCCAGGGACGTGGAAGAATCCCTGACGCGACTGGCGCAGATGGCGCGGGCCGCCGGAATTCATCTGATTATTGCCACGCAGCGGCCGTCGGTGGATGTCATCACCGGTTTAATTAAAGCAAATTTTCCCACGCGCATTTCATTCCAGGTATCTTCTAAAATCGACTCCCGCACGATTATCGACCAGCAGGGCGCGGAAAAACTGCTCGGCGCCGGAGACATGCTTTTTATTCCGCCGGGCACGTCCAAGCTGTCCCGCATCCATGGAGCTTATGTTTCGGACAAAGAAATTTCGCGTATCGTTGATTTTGTAAAAATGCAGGCGCAGCCGGCCTATGATTCCTCCATTGAAAAATTCGCGTTGGCCGCCGCGCAGACGCAGCATGACGAGGATGACGGGTTTGATGAAAAATACGACGAAGCCGTAGCCTTGATTAGTGAACTGGGACAGGCCTCCATATCGCTTGTCCAGCGTTATATGAAAATCGGTTACAACCGCGCGGCGCGCATTATTGAAAAAATGGAAGCTGAAGGCGTTGTCGGCCCTTCGGACGGCGCAAAACCCAGAAAAGTCTTGATAAGAAAGCTCCCCCGTTGAAAAAAATAAATCAAAGAAAAGTGCATATCATCTCTCTGGGCTGTCCGAAAAATTTAATAGATTCGGAAGTCATGGGGGGTCTTTTAAATAAATCCGGCCATCAAGTGGTTGACCACAGCGATTCCGCTGACACGGTCATCGTCAATACCTGTGCTTTTATCAATCCGGCCAAGGAAGAAGCCCTCGAAGAAATTTTAACACTGGCTGAAGAAAAAAAGAGAAACAACCCGCAGCTTCAGATTGTCGTCGCCGGCTGTCTTGCCCAGCGCTACGGCAAAGAACTTTTTGCGCAGATACCGGAAGTAGATTTATTTATCGGAACCGGGCAAGTCGGCAACATCGTCAACCACATCGATCAATTAAATCAGGAAAAATTCAAAAGATCAGCCGTCATCACCAAACCTGATTTTTTAATGAACTCACAGCATCCCCGGCTTTTACCCTCAGCCGCCGCGAGCGCGTATTTAAAAATTTCCGACGGCTGTTCCAATGCCTGCTCCTATTGTGTCATCCCTTCGATTCGCGGCCCGGTACGCAGCCGCAAGCCGGATGATATTCTTCAGGAAGCGGAAATACTGGCCCGGAGAGGAATAAAAGAAATAATCATTACCGCTCAGGACACTACGGCTTATGGCCGCGATTTAAAAGGCCGTCCGCAATTGTCTTCTCTATTAAACGATATGGCGAAAATCGAAAGCGTAAAATGGATACGCCTGCTTTACGCTCATCCGGCGCGTGTCACGACGGATTTGTTAAGTGTCATTGCCGCTCATGAAAAAATCTGCTCCTACATTGATCTGCCGATTCAGCACATTGATGATGATGTTCTCAAAATGATGAACCGCAAAGTTACCGGCGCTGAAATCAGAAAAGTCATTGCTCAAGCCCGGGAGATCATTCGCGGCGTTGCATTGAGAACATCGCTGATTGTCGGATTTCCGGGTGAAACCGGGAAAAGATTTAAAAAGCTTGCTGATTTTGTGAACGAAATAAAGTTTGACCATCTTGGCGTCTTTACCTATTCGAAGGAAGAATCAACGATTGCCGCGAATTTAAAATCACAGGTCTCAGAAAAAGAAAAAGAACGCCGCCGTGAAATCATTATGAATGAGCAGGCGGCTATTTCCGGCGCCATCAATAAAACCTTGATCGGCGCCATTCAGGAAGTGCTCATCGAAGAGAAAAGCGACCGGAGCGGCTTTGCTTATATAGGCAGATGCAGCCGGCAGGCGCCGGAAATAGACGGTGTTACTTACATTAAGAAATCCAAAGCCCGGATTGGGGAGATTCTCAAATGCAGAATAACCGCCGCCGATGACTATGACCTGTTTGGAGAAATCATTAAATAAATGGCCATGGCTCCGGCACAAAACACAAAAAGAGTATCGCTCCCGCGAGGGGAAAACAGGGGTCCCCTATCCGCTAAAGTTAATTCTATAATCTCTCATGTAGGGTGAGTTAGAGTTGTCAAGATCAGGCAGGGGATATTGTAAATCTGACAATCTCGGTTTGCCGGAAAATATTTTTTTATTTTCGAAAGTCACTTCAATAACGCAGGGGATTTTATCAGCGTCTGATGCTCCGCAATTATTAATGTGCACATGCACAATATCAAAATATTCTTTCAATTTTTCGATATGTTTATGAACAGAATCATACAGCGTATCCACATCGTGAAATTCTATGGCGATTCCCGATATTCGCCGATAATATTTATCCAGGTCATTGAGCACTTGATATTCAGACCCTTCGATATCCATTTTTAGAAACACCTCTTTATCATCCGGTATTCTTGAAAATATTTTTTCAAAATTTGTTTCTTCTTTCGGGTTGTTTCCGATTTTTTCTTTAAAATGTTTCCTCCCGTCTCTGAAAAAGGTTTTGTATCTCAACGCTAGGCTGATCACCCATATTTTATTTTTAAGCTGACGCGGGAAAAAACAACCCGCAAAATTCCTGACGGCATATTCTAAAAAATAGTTAAAGCTAATGGAATGATCATAACAATGAATATCGCAATTCCGTATCCTGTTAAATTCCTCTTCAAACGTCCAATCGTTGGCGATGCCTAAACTTACAAGAAAATCCGAATGATTAACGGCATTTTCAGTAACAACATAGCCCCCGTCATGTTCCGATCCGATTCTTATCAAATCTTCCCGGTAAAAAGGTTTCCACGAAACAGGAAGGTTTAACGTTGTCTGTTCATCATTTTGTGACATTTTTTCATCTCTTTTCTGAACTTAAAATACAATTCATTCATCCTTTTTCGTTGTTCAAATCATGTCAATTTAATTACTTTTCAACTGCACAGGGAATATTATTATTACATCTTTAATCGATTTCTGGTCGGCGTTATCAATGATAAACGTAATTCCGCCATACTGAAACCTCTCTTTACGTTGAGGGATTCTCCCCATTTGCTGCATCAGGAAGCCGCCGATGGTTTCATAGTTTCCTTCAGGGAACTGCGTATGGAGCAGTTGCTGCAATGTGTCCATCTCCAGACGTCCCGACACCTGATAACGTCCTGCCGCGATTTTTCTGTAGAGTTTTTCTCCCGCCACATATTCATCAATGGTCCCGACGATTTCTTCGCCGATATCCTCGATGGTGACAACGCCGGTCGCGCCGCCGTATTCATCTACCACAACCGCCATCTGCTCGTCTTTTTTCTGCATCACCACAAGCAACTCACTGACTTTTTTTGTTTCGGGCACGTAAAAAACATCTGTACGCATGCATGAAGCAACCGTTGCCTCGCTGATTCCTTCTCCGCCCTGCCTGTCTCTGAGAAGCCTTTCGAGAAGATCGAAGTAGTGAAGAATTCCGACAATATTGTAAACGGTATCTTCGTACACAGGAATGCGCATGTATTTCTTATCGGCCACAACACCTGCCGCTTCGGATATTTTCATGGAGGAGGGCAGTGAAGTCAGGGCAGAAATGGGTACCATGATTTTATCCGCCGTCAGTTCGGAAAAATCAAACACACGGCTGACCATTTCCTTTTCCGTGGTCAGGATATCGCCGCCCTTTGTTTTTTCGCCCAGGATATATTTGAGCCCTTCCTTGGTAATGTGTGAGGTTTCTCCCGATTTGCGATCAGAGGAAAGATGAACCGTTCCTCTGGATACGGCCGCAATAACAAAAGCAAGCGGATAAAAAAGCATGGAGGAAAAACGGATAAACCAGGCCACTTTGATTGCCATGGCTTCCGCGTAATACAGGAACACACTCCGGGCAATAATCATAAAGAAAAGAGTTGGAATCATAATTAAAAATGCAACCTTTTCACCCCTGTCCGGCCCGTAAAAAGATATCAGAAGGCCCGTCGTCAGCGTTGACGCGATGATAATCGCCAGATTGGTCCCGACAAGCGCGGTTGAGATAAACCACTCCGGCTTTTCTTTCAGTTCAACAGCCTGCCTGGCGGATCTTGATCCCTGATGCGCGCGATTCTTGAGTTTATTGATGTCAGAAGAAAAGAGCGCCACTTCGCCGCCGGAATAAAGCATTTCCAGCACAAGACAAAAGAATATGGCCGCAATGATTAAATAAACGCTCATTGTTCTTCCTGCTCCTCACGTTGTTCCTTCGTTATTTTCACCTTCAGTATTCTTGTCTTGCTGATATCGGTTACGCAAAAGACATATCCATCCGAGCGCACTTCCTCGCCTTTTTCCGGCATCTTCCCGAATAGATGAAGGACAAACCCTCCGATGGTATCGAACTCTTCCTCCGGCCATTCAGCGTCGAGAAGCTTATTGCATTGTTCGACCGGCATATTGCCCGAAACAATAATCGTCTGTTTGTCAATTTTCTCACAGCCATCGCAAACCGCTTCATCGGCGCCTTCCGCTTCTTCAAAAAGATGCTCCAAAATATGCTCCAGCGTAATCATTCCGGAAACGCCGCCGTACTCGTCCACCACGATGGCAATCTGCAGGAAGTGCTTCTGAAAATCATGCAGAAGCCCGTGGACCGTTTTTTGTTCAGGAATAAAGTAAGGTTTCGCCAGCAGATTTTGAATCCCTTCCTGAGTTCTGCCGCGCCATACATTATTGAGTAAATCACGCGCGAACAAAATACCGACAATGTCGTCTCTGTCTTCACGATAAACAGGCACGCGCTCCTGCCTCGCAACTGCGATGGATTGAAGCATTTCATCAACCGGCATATCCAGCGGAAGACAAAACATATCCACACGGGGTATCATGATGTCCGTGACCGGTCGGTCTCCCAGTTCAAATATTTTATTAATTAACTCTTTTTGCGATTCATCCACCACGCCTTCGAGGCTTCCGGCGTCAATGAGCGTTTTAAAATCGTCCTCCATCAAGACTTCCGATTCCTCGGATTTATCCGCACCGTAACGCCGCAGGAAAAGGCTGGAAATTTTTTCCAGACCGGCAACCACCGGATACTCCAGGCGCGAAATGGCGATCAGTAGAGGAGAAACAAGAGAAGAAATCTGCATCGGATAGGTAACGCCGAAGGTCTTGGGAATGGCTTCCCCGACAAACAACAAAACAACGGTTGTAAAAACAATGGAAACCCATTGCCCATTGGCCCCCAAAAGCCCGATGAAAAAGGCCGCCGCCAGGATGGAAATGCTGACGTTGACAACCTCGTTGCTGGTCACTATCGTAATCAGCAGCCGCCTCTGGTTGGAAAGTAACTTAACAACGTAATCAAAAAATGGATAGTTATCCTGTTTCATCCGGTGCAGATGCAAATCTCTCAGTGAAAGCAAAGCTGCTTCGGCTGATGAAAAAAATCCTGAAAGCATAAAAAGAATAACCAGAACAATAATATCAGAATTCCAACCCAACGATTTATCACCTCGTGCCTGTTATTGATTTACAGTATAATTTAGCAGATTATAGAAAAAAAAGATACGTGCTTTCCCTTGGGAATGGCATTATAAGAAACGGTTTCAAGGAGAATGAGATACTGACTCCAAACCGATTTTACGAAAAGAGAGCCCCAGAAACAGAAGAATGATAATTAAAGGGCTTTTGCTTATATATCGGGGAATCATTAAGAAAGATTTTTCTGCTCAAGGTGTTCAAAGGGATGAATTAAACGATTTAAATACAATCATTTTATCCCCATCAAACAAGGAGTGATCATTGCCTTCCCGACAATGATCACTCCTTGTGCCCATGCAGTACTTCAGAAAATAACCAGACGAATGAAACTTTGCAGCATTGCTTTTCTCATTTTGTACAGGGTATTTCAATAGCCATTATCTTAACCATGGTTGGATTAAGCTTCTCAACTAATGGCGATAACGGACTCGATAAACTCGCTACGACGTTAACGAATGCGTTAAAATTTTTCTGTCCAACAAGTTTATTTGCCACGGGCAACATAACATTCATGAAATTGCCAAAAGCATCTCCTAGAGTCATTTGAGCCGTCGTCATTTCTAATTCACTATTGGACATCACCTGCATCTCTGCTCTTACGGCCAACGGAACAACGGTTACGGCTGCAATCAACAACAAAATCATCACCATTCCTTTAATTTCTCTTTTCATTTCACCTTCTCCTTCCATTTCTTTTTTGTTAATAATTTACTCATCGCCATTTACGATTTAATAAGTATCTACTTTTGTTGTTATGAACGGTAATTCATACAACACCACTCAACGCATAAATGATTTGAAATTTGCAGAAACGTACAGATGAAAAGTGAAAACACAGAATTTAAAATTTAAGATAAAATATATTTTTACTTTTTCTTTGTCAAGAAAAAAAATAATCCTGTCCATAACAAACAAATACTATATCCGGTTAAAAAGTCACGGATAGGGGGACGGATGGAACCCCGGAAATAATGCATATAATGCGATTTGAAAAGATTTAAGATTAAAGGAAAATAAATGATTGATCCATTCATAACCTTTTTATCAATCCGCCAATAAAAAAAGCCCCTCTGATTTCTCAAAGGGGCTTTGCATTTTAAATCCGGCAGCACCTACTCTCCCACACAGTCGCCCATGCAGTACCATCGGCGCGAAGGAGCTTAACTTCCGTGT
>PHBJ01000007.1 GCA_002840555.1 Deltaproteobacteria bacterium HGW-Deltaproteobacteria-13 | reverse complement strand
AGTTATTTTTTATGCGGCAGGTCTCGGCCATTATCTCGAGCGCAGGTAATGAATTTAAGTTTTTTGCCAGGCACTTTCTAGCGAAATATTGAGCATCGTCAATCTGGTTATCTTTCAATAGTATAAAACTGTATAGCGCCAATAGCTCATAATTGTCAGGATATTTTTTTAATTTTTCGTTGATAAGATGTTTGGCCTCTTTTATTTTATTATGTCTGAGGTTAATATTCGCTATATGGATATTCGTTTGGATATATTCGGGAAGAATTTCAGAAGATTTTCTAAAATAGTCCATGGCCAAGTCATCCTGCATTTCTTCAAAATAATAAAGTCCCAGATTACATTCTTGAATCGCCAAAGCTTCTTTGCTTCCAAAATTATTTAAAGCCTCGGCTTTTTGATACTCCTGAAGAGCCTTTTCTTTTTCATTATTGATGTAATAAATTCTGCCCATGTTGCCATGCGGTCTGCTCAAGGCGGGGGATTTATCAATGTTATCAAACCACAGGAGAAAATCATCAGAAACGATCTCATTGCGGCTGTACGTAATGTCGCCCTCGCCGAATAATATGATGGCTATGGACAAAGCGACCAGAATCTGGAGAATTTTATTATAGGAAAAATAATCAATAGCGGAAATTATGAATTCAGCAATGGGGATAAACAAAAGCATCGACGGTAAATAGTTGCGATGTTCATAAATCAATTCAAGAGAAAAGAAAGAGCCCTCAATGAGATGGTTTAAAAAATAAAAGATAATACAGAAGGAAATCAGCGGACTCTTTCGGGCCAGGTAAAAGGCAAAACCGATGATCAGCAATATTAATAAAATGGAGGGAATGGTCGTCCAGGGTTGAAGAAGGGAACGGGAAACTTCAACATCATAAAGTAGCGTTAAACGCGAGCTTATCGGATAAAATAAAAGTGTAAGATAAAATAATATGACGCGCGGTTCGGTCAGCAACCGTTGCGCCATGGAGAAGTCACGTACTTCATAGCCGCCTAAAGCGTTGGAAAAACCGCCGGTGTAGATAAATCCGATAATTAGAATCAATAAAAGAGGTGCGACGGCAATCTTGGCACATTTAATTATATTTTCTTTCGTAACGCCCTGGATTAGAAATAAATCAAATAATAAAATACTGACCGGAAGCATTACTGCGTTTTCTTTGGTAAGCATGGCGGCCAATCCAGATATTACGGAGAATATGTATAAAATAACTGTATAGGGAGGTTTTTTCGATGTTCTCGCTTTCAGATAAAAATACATGGACATGATATAAAATAATCCCGCCATGGAAGCCATTCTTTGCACAATATAGGTAACAGATGTTACCCAAACAGGATTTAATGCCCAGAAAAATGCCGCCAGCAGCGACGCCGGATATGCGATATTTTGATATGGATCCTTCAATCGCGGGAGTTTCAGCGTGTTATAAATAAATAGAAAAAGAAATACAGCCGCAAGATAATGGATGATAAAATTAACGACATGAAACCCGTAAACATCCATACCGCCCAATTTGTAATTTAAAGCAAAGCTCAAGTAAGATAATGGCCGCAATAATCTGTCCTGATAAATGCCATATACGCAATGTCTTATTTCAGACCAGGAAAATGAATTGATTTGAATATGTGGATTGACAACAATATTGGCATAATCATCAAAATGCCACTCGCCGTAAAAACTGTTCGAATAAATTGAAATCAGGATTACAAAAAGAGAAATAAAGGTAAAAAGATATTTCGGCGATTCGGAACATTTAAAATTAATTGGCAACGAAAATTCGTTTTCTTTAGTCAGCATAATTCATCTTATTGAGATAAATATTATAGAAATATCATTTGAAATAATTATCGATAAAACTTAAATACCAGATATCTTAATTATTTTAAACAAAAATATAAAGATATTATTCTTAAAATAAGAAAAAGGACTCTTTGCGTTTCTCCTTTATTATGTTAGACAATTAAAAACGAATTAACCTGCGATATTCATTTGTTTTGGTTAAATTCTTAATGATAAAGTTAACAACAAATCATGATAAAATTAAAAGATAAAATGAAAAAAATACGAAATAGTAATTTGATTTTATACATGATCGGTTTTTTGATTGTTGCCGGAACGGGTTATTTTTTTATCAGGGAATTTTATTATAATCTCGATTCTATTGCAAAATTCAAATTTGATATAAATTGGTTTTATCTTATTACCTCACAATTATTACTGATTCTCGTGACCATAGCCGGAACATATTTTTGGCAGTTGTTATTGAAGATCATTACGTCAAAGCGGATAAGCTTCAGAGAAAGTTTTGCTATTGTCAATACGTCCCAATTGACAAAGTATCTGCCGGGAAAAGTCTGGTCATTTGCACTTCAAATGCTGTTATTATCCCAAAAAGGAATTTCCAAGACCATTGTGCTTTATGCTAATTTGTTTCTGGCCGTTACGTCTTTATTTGCTTCTGCTTTGCTGGGGTTGTTATATTTTGTCTGCTTTAGTCCAGACAATATGAAATTATGGCTGCCGCTTTTATTTATATTTTTAATCATTTATTTTGGATTCATTTTTTTAAATAAGCCATGCCTGAAATTATTAGTAAAGATAGTCCAGATACTATTTAAGAAAAAACTGCATTATAAGCATATTAATGTCAGATGGATTCTTTTGTTTCAATTAGTGTATTTGCTGGGGAATGCTATTTTTGGAATCACCGGATACTTGTTGGCCCTGGCTTTAGGTTTTTCGGTGTCGTTCCAGGACATCTTTGCTATTGCAGCCTCATTAATCATTGCGGATTTAATTGGATTCATTATTCTCATTGCTCCCGGAGGATTAGGCGTCCGCGAGGGAATAATGTTTGCTTTACTGGCAGCATTGGGAGACAAAAACATGGCGCTGATTCTGCCGGTTGGAACAAGGATTATGGGAATGATTTCAGATTTATTACTGGGCGGAACAGGATTTATATTATTGAAAAAAATATATTCAGGTAAAGACAATCCCGATAATGATGAAAAGGTGTCATCATTTACTTTGTAGAAGCAAATCGGACAAACATTTCTTCCAACTCAGGTTTATCAGACAAACATAATGATTTTATCCCCCCGATTTTCAGGAAGGCAGCGATAATTTTTTTTGATTTGTCCTCCGAAAGTCCGCAACCATGAAGATACCGAATATTATGAGGATCATAAATCCATTCCGGAGGGATGTTACCATCAATCAGCATAAGATAATGCTGCGCTACTTTTACTGATGACCAGTTTTTCATCACGAAATCCCGTGCTTTTCCGCCTAATTCCTCACGAAAATCTTTGTCCACGATAAGCCTTTCCATTGTTTCTTCAAGACGATCGGGATGACAGAACATGCTGGGCGGCATATCACTGTCAGGAATATCATCTTTGATCAGGTTAACGTAGTAACTTCCCACTACAGCCGGTTTGCCGGCAAAAGCGGCTTCCGTGGCAAAAATAGCCATGGGAGTATCTGAATAAATCTCATCGACAATGAAATCGCACATTCTCAATTCCTGTAAAACTTCCGTATTGGGGCGACCCGTAATTTCCACATAATCTATCCGGTGTCCCTTTTGCTTAAGCGATTGTATGACTTGTCGAATGACTGGTGTTCCCTTTGCTTCAGGTTTTGACGGAGCATGAAGGATACGGGTGGTTTCAGAAGAATCTTTTCTTAATGACAAAAAATCACCGCTGAATTGTACATCGTGGGGCAGACCCATCATCCAACATGAAATAAAGGGGCGAGAGTGAAAATATGCCTGAGGAGGTATGTTTACGATGTGATCGGCAAATCTGTCGATAATGGAAATCATGATTTTCTGAAGGCGGGCGATAATGATTCCTGTGATAATCGAACCGCGTTTATCATTATTAATGACATAGCCGTTAAGATAAACAGGTCTTGTTTCGGAGCCCAGAAAAACGTAAATGATTTTTTTTCTGAACAATTTCAGTATAGGCAGATCAAGAAAAAAGAAAAAAGTAGAATTCGAGGAAAATATGAAAACATCATATCTAAATAATACAAAGGGGAAGATGAAAAAGCTTATGATATTTTGTAAAAAAACAACCCAGATAACTCGCAAGATCCAGTTTCCGAAAAACATCATGCCAATCTTTTGTGATAAATGATTCAGTGTATTTATCCAAACAGGATTATTATCTGTGCCGTATTGAAAAGGATTACCATTAAGGTTAACAAATACGGATTCAATTTCAAGAGTATCAAAACCCTTTTTGAGATGATGGAAAAAGCCGGCAATTTCTCTTAACCCGATGAAGATTCTAGGGGGATGTTTCATCAGTACCTTTTATTTATTAAAGATTATTTATCGTAACTCTTTATATAATTAATATATAAACTCTTAAGTGCCAAGTCCGGATTGATACGCATCATTGAAAGAAGTTTCTTTTACGGGAAGTGAGTATAGGGGAAGCCGTCGCTGCCTGTCAATGGAAAATTGGCTTACGTGAAATCAATCGATCATCTTCCCGGTATTCCGGAAATGTTATAACCTGATTTATTGAGAGACAGTCTCATCCGCCGGAATTCTCCGCCAATGATCCTGACAAATTATGTAATAAAAAAGCCTAACCCATTAAAATTAATTCTTAATTTTAATTGACAAAATATTTTATATTCTATAAAAAAATCATTAAAATAGCTTGTAATAATTATTTCTTGTGTCATTTAGGGAGCGGAGCTGTATCAATTAACTTGTCATTTCAACAAGCAAAGTCAGAAAAGCCCTGTAGTAAATTAAAGTGTCCGGATCAATCTTAAATAGCGAAGCTTTTATCTGATACAGAAAATTATGAAAATGGTCATTGTGGAGGGTTAGACATGTCAGTATTTATTCATCCATCTGCGGAAGTCCATAAGAGTGCTGAAATTGGAGATGGGACTTATATTTGGAACAATGTTCAAATCAGAGAGAACACAAAAATTGGCAAAAATTGTATCATAAGCAAAGGTGTTTATATTGATATAGGTGTAAAAATCGGCAATAGCGTCAAAATTCAAAATGGCGTGTCCGTGTATGCCGGTGTTGAAATTGAGGACGAGGTATTCGTGGGGCCGAATGCAACATTTACCAATGACATGTATCCGCGCGCAACGGCCCGTGACTGGAAAATTGTTCCCACGAAATTGAGGTTTGGATGTTCTATCGGTGCGAATGCCACGATAGTATGTGGCGTTGTTATCGGACCCTTTGCCATGGTCGCAGCCGGCGCCGTGGTAACAAATAATGTGCCGCCGTTTGCCTTGATGACGGGCAATCCCTCAAGATTGGTCGGGTTTGTATGTAAAAAAGGCCATCCCATGATACAAACCAATGCAATGGAAGAACAAATGCAAATGAGTTGTCCCGTCTGCGGAGAAAAGTTGAGCTTTACCGCTGTCGTGGATATTAAATAAACCGGTTGATGAATATCATATAAGCCATAAATGGTTGAGGTTCACAAAATATCAGAAGAGGTAAATCGAATATGCTGAAAATGGCGGTAATAGGCGTCGGCAGCATGGGTAGAAATCATGCCCGTGTGCTGATGGACATCCCGGATATTCAGGTGATGGGTATTGCAGACAAGAACATCATCAATGCGCGGATGGTGGCTGATAAATACGGACTGCCTGTATATGAAGACCACAACCAACTTTTCGATGAATGTTCGCCCGATGCGGTGATCATCGCGGTGCCGACCACCCTTCATAAAGAAATCGCCATGGATGCCGTTAAGAGGGGTATTCATGTTCTCATTGAGAAACCCATAGCTTCCACCACCGATGAAGCCGAAGAGATCATCAAAATGGCTGATCAGAATCATGTGACTGTAGCCGTTGGACATATTGAAAGATTTAATCCCGCCGTTATCGAACTTAAGAAACGTATTGATGCCGGTGAACTGGGCCAGATTTTTATGATTCATGCACGCCGTTTATCCCCCTATCCCAGACGAATTAGCGATGTGGGTGTTGCCAAAGACCTGGCTACACATGAACTGGACATGATGCGATATTTGACCGGTGAAGAAGTTGTTCACGTAAGCGCCGAAATATCAAAGGTGATGCATTCGCCTCATGAAGATATTGTATTTGGTTTATTGAGATTTCAAAATGGTATATTGGGCATCCTCGATGTGAACTGGGTTACGCCTACAACCGTTCGGGAATTAACGATTACAGGTGAAAAAGGCATGTTTGTTGTTAACTATTTAAGCCAGGAATTATTTTTTCATGAGAATCCGGCTTCACGCCAACCGCTGGAAGGCTCGGTTTGGGACTTTACGGTTGATGCAGGCCATATGACCCGTTTTCAGATAAACAAGCGTGAACCTTTAAGGAGCGAGTTGGAATCCTTTATCAACGCGGTAAAGACAGGCAGTAAACCGTTGATCAACGGTTATGACGGACTGGCCACGTTGAAACTGGTCTATCAGATTACAAACAACAGATAATGATGAGCAACCAGCAATAACGCACATAAGGAATAAACAATGAGACCAAAAATTTCGGGAAGTTCTATTTTAGTAACCGGTGGCGCAGGCTTTATCGGCAGTCACCTGGTTGACAAACTGCTTGCCGAAGGGGCCATGCATGTGATTGTCATGGATAACATGTTTCTGGGCAGCGAAGCCAATTTATCGGATGCTCTGAAGAAAGGAGCGGTACTTTATAAAGACGACGCTGAATTCGCCGCATCGCTTAAATATGTATTTGAGCGTCACCCGATAGACATAGTTTTCAATGCCGCCACCAAGGCGCTTAATTACTCTTTTGTAAATCCATCCAACGCCTTCGATACAAATGTCAAGGTTATCCTGAACCTTCTGGAACTCCAGCGGCAAAAAGCATTTAAAACGCTCTGCCATTTTTCTACTTCCGAAGTTTATGGAACGGCGATCTACGAACCGATGGATGAGAAACATCCTATAAATCCCACCACAACCTACGCGGCCGGCAAGGCTGCGGCGGATATCGCCTTACAAAGTTATGTGCGCATGTTCGACCTCGATGCTTTCATCATCAGGCCATTCAACAACTATGGCCCGCGCCAAAATTATAAAGGATACCTCGCCGGCGTCATTCCCATCACGGCCTGGAAAATTCTTAATGGTATGGCGCCGGAGATTCATGGTACCGGCGAACAAACCAGAGACTTTATCTATGTGTTGGATACGGTAGATGCTATTGTTAAGTTGTATGGCAAGATGTTGACGGGCGACAGTGTCAATATTTCCACAGACGGGCAGATAGCAATCAAAGAGGTTATTAGAAGAGTTGCTGGCATAATGGGTTATAAAGGTCAGATCTTATATAAGGAAGCACGGAAGTCAGACGTGCAGTGTCACAATGCCAGCAATGCCAAAATAAAATCTATGATAGAATATCCCCTGACGCCGTTTGATAAGGGCCTGCAGGAAACACTGGCATGGTATCGGAAACATATCGGGGACACGGCATGATTAAACTCATTAAGCCTTACATTTCTTTTGATGAGGTGGAAACCGAATTCCGCGAGATATTCGAGAACGGCTGCTTTACACGGGGCAAACACGTAGCCGCCTTTGCTGAACAGATAAAAGCATATACAGGCGCTCATCATGCATTTCTGACAACATCAGCGACGACAGCCCTATGGATGTGCATGCGGCTGCTCGGGATTGGAAACGGCGATGAAGTTATTGTCTCGGATTTTTCCTTCCCCGCGACCGCCAATATTGTGGAAGACGTTGGCGCCAGGCCGGTATTTGCCGACGTCAGTATGGATACCTTTAATATGCTGCCGGAAGAGCTTGAACGGAAAATCACATCGAAGACCAAGGCGGTTATTTTTGTCGATGCCCTTGGCAATCCCTCCGGTATCCATACCATCAAGAAAATATGCCGGGACAGGGGCATCCCCCTGATCGAAGATGCGGCCTGCGCCATCGGCAGTAGTGAAAATAGTATCCGCTGCGGTAACCTTGCCGACTTGACCTGTTTCAGTTTTCATCCGCGAAAACTGCTCACAACCGGTGAAGGAGGCGCCATTACCACAAATAATGATGACTGGGCAAAAAGGTTGGCGATAAAGCTGGCTCACGGGGCTGTCACCCAAAACGGCAAGTTTGATTTTGTGGATTATGGATATAACTTTCGTTTGTCAGAACTGCAGGCGGTGATGGGGATCAAGCAATTGAAGAAGCTTGACGCCATTGTTCAGGATCGCAGCCGGATCAGAGATGCCTACAAGCTGGAACTGGAAGCGATGGGCTTTCGTTCTCAGCAGGTTTCCAAAAATGTCATGCATAACGTACAGTCTCTGGTTTTCAGGGTACCGGAAGGACTTGATAGAGATAGGCTGATTACAGACCTGAAAAACCAGGATATAGAATCGACACTGGGCACTTATTGCCTGAGCGGATTAAACTATTACAAACAAAAATATTCTGATATCCGGCAAAATTCCCGCTCCCTGCAGGAGCAGACCATTACGTTGCCCTGTTTTCATAATGTAAATACAATGCAGGTGTGCAAAGCAATTCGTAAAACGTTCAAAATTAAGAGTGCAAAATAAAAAGAGGGAAACATGAAAGACGAATCGGATTTAACGGCACATGAAACTGATAAATCTGCAGCAGAGTTGTTCAATTTGCTGAAGCGTTTGCACATTCTTCTGCGGCGGGAGAAGCTGGAAAAATTCAAGCGGCTACTTCCTTTCGGCGATCTGCTGGTCGATCGATGGGAAAAGGCGCAATTTTACGGGTTCGGCGAGGGAACATCCATATATGACAGCAGTATTGTTCTTGGGGATGTGATCGTCGGCCGCAACTGCTGGATCGGTCCCAACACCATTCTCGATGGATCCGGTGGTCTGGAGATAGGGGACCACTGCGACATTTCAGCAGGAGCCCACATCTACACACACGACACAATTGAGCGAGTTATCTTTGGTGGCAACATCAGCCACGCCCCTATTAAAATAGGCAGCCACTGCTACATCGGTCCACATGTCGTTATTGCCAAGGGAGTAACCATTGGCGATTATGTGGTTGTCGGAGCAAACAGCTTTGTAAACCGGAATATTCCGTCAAATTCCAAAGGATGGGGAACACCTTTTCAGATCAGGGGAAATAGCCGTGAAAATTTGTAGTCGATGCATTTATGATGAGAGTGTTCCCGCGATAACGTTTGATGAAAAAGGTGTCTGTAATTACTGCAAGATGGTTGATGATTTAAAAGAGCAGTATAAAACAGGGACTCCGGAAGGGGAGAGACATTTTTTTGATATTGTCGAACAAATCAAGAGAGAAGGTAAAGGAAAAAAGTACGATTGTGTTGTTGGTGTCAGCGGCGGTACAGATTCATCGTACATGGTTATTAAAGCGGTTGAGTGGGGCTTAAGACCGCTTGCCGTTCATTATGACAACACCTGGAATACCGCAATAGCGACTGAAAATATCAGAAAGGTTCTTGGCAAACTTAAAGTCGATCTTTATACCCATGTTGTGGATAATAAAGAATCCGATGATATCTTTCGGGCTTTTTTCTTTGCCAATGTTCCGGAACTGGATGCGGCAACAGATTTGGCATTGGCGGAGACTTTATACAGAGCGGCTGACAAATACAATTTGAAATATATTCTGGAAGGCCATTCGTTTATTACGGAGGGCGTTGCACCATTGGGCAATATGTACTTTGATGGCGGTTACATCCGGGACGTTCATAAAAAATTCGGTGCCATGAAAATGAAGACCTATCCGCTGATGGATTTCTGGTCTTTTATGAAATGGATCCTGGTAAAAAAAATAAAGAAAATCAGACCACTCTGGTATATTAATTATTCGAAACACGAAGCAAGAAGTATGCTGGAAAAAGATTACTGCTGGCATTACTATGGCGGACATCATCTGGAAAATCGGATGACCGCTTTCAACCATAGCGTTTATTTTCCGCAAAAATTCGGTATCGATTTAAGAAATTTAAGCCTGGCGGCATCTGCAAGAGCGGGATTCATTTCAAGAGAGGAAGCTTTACAAGAATATAAAACTCCCCCGTATATCGAACCGGAACTGGTAGATTATTTCAAAAAGAGATTAGGACTAACCGATGAAATATATGAAAAAGTTATGAAGGGGCAGAGGAAAACTTATAAGGACTATAAAACATATAAAAGAAGGTTTGAACTTCTAAGACCCATGTTTCTTATTCTCGCCAAGGCAAACTTAGTGCCCATGAGTTTCTATATCAAATATACATCAAAAAGTGGAATCTGATGATCACGATTATCGATTACGGCATGGGAAATACGGGATCAATTGTCAATATGCTCAAAAAGATCGGGGTCAAGGCTCGTATTACCTCTGACATTGAAGAAATCGCAACAGCGCAGAAGATCATTCTCCCGGGGGTCGGACATTTTGACCGGGCAATGGAGAGGATTGACAAATCCGGGCTAAAAGAAATTCTTGATCACAAAGCTTTAACGGAAAAGGTACCCGTCCTCGGGATCTGTCTTGGCATGCAACTTCTGACAATGAGTAGCGAGGAAGGAGAATGCAATGGATTGGGATGGATTCCGGCGAAGACCATCCGATTTCGTTTTTCCAAAGAATCGAATTTGAAAATCCCTCACATGGGATGGAATCTGGTTCATCAATCCACGCCCAGTTCATTAACGAAAGATTTTGAACCGGAACACCGCTTTTATTTTGTCCATTCCTATCATGTTCAGGTCGAGGACGAAAAATATTCCATCCTGAAAACCGAACACGGCTATTTATTTGATTCCGCAATTCAGAATGACAACATTTTCGGCGTTCAGTTTCATCCGGAAAAAAGCCATCGTTTTGGCATGCGCCTCTTAGAAAATTTTGCCAAGTTGTGATGGGTGGAAGGTGAAAGCTAATTATGCTTAAAATACGTATTATTCCCTGTTTGCTTCTCCGTAATGAATCTCTTGTTAAAACGGTTCAGTTTAATAAGTTCGGCTATATCGGTGATCCGGCGAATACCTGCCGGATTTTTAATGAACTGGAAGTAGATGAACTTACATTCCTGGATATAACGGCAAGCCGCGAAAAACGAACGCCTAATTTTAAGATTTTAGAAGAGATTGCCAATGAGTGTTTCATGCCTCTTTCCTACGGCGGCGGCATCCGCGATATAAAAACAGCTGAAAAAATATTTCAGACTGGTTTTGAAAAAATTATCCTCAATTCTTACCCCTTTGAAAATCCGGAGATCATTACTGATCTGGCCAAAGCGTTTGGAAGCCAAAGCGTTATTGTAGCGATTGATGTAAAGAAGAGTCTGCTTGGCGGATATCATGTTTACAGTCTTTCCGGTACCGTAAACCGCAAACGTCATCCGGTGGAATGGGCAAAAGAGGTTGCGATGCGCGGCGCCGGTGAAATCCTCTTAACCTCTATCGATCGTGAAGGAACGTGGAAAGGCTTTGATATAGAATTGACGGCAGACGTTGCGCAGGCGGTAAAGATCCCAGTTATCGCCAATGGCGGCGCAGGCAATGTTGTGCATATTGGAGACGTTGTCAAAAAGGGCCATGCTTCGGCTGTCGCATTAGGCAGCATGGTTGTTTATCAAGGAAAAGACCTTGGCGTTTTGGTTAATTTCCCCGACAGGGACGAACTGGAAAATGTTTTAAGATAACTTTTTACGTAAATTATTTTATCCCCGCTTTTTTCTCCCTTCCTTTCACTCATTCCCGGGAACAAATCAGTTCCAGAATCCAACAAAAAAAAGATCATTTAAGATTTATAAAGACGTTCATTGTCCTGAATATCCATCCACATCGCGAATAAAAGCGATTGAAAGCTGCTGGTAAACAGAAAGAAGAAAGCCAGCATGGTGGCCGGTGAAACGGTGCCGCCGGAGATCATGATGGATATTATTTTTACGGCATAGGGTATTGTAAAGATTCCCACACAGAAAGCGAAATGATAAAGCAGAAAAAGAGGATGAAAATCCCTGAATAAATATTTAATCCACAATCTTTTAAAGAAAGATTTCAAAAGCAGCCAGGAAATACGCGGAATAACTTTGTGGACTTTCATTTTGGATTGTTCCCCAATATTGTAAACCGGCTTGATTTTAACTTCCTTCAGCGTGCAAAACGCAATGTTGAGTTTTACCATGATGTCGTTCGGCACGCCGTAATTCCTGTAAATATCATGAATCGAAATTGCGCTTAAAGCGGAAAGTGAAATGGCCGTGTAACCTGTTTGAGTATCGGAAACATGCCAGTAACCGGATGCAATTTTGGTCAGTATGGACAAAACTGAATTACCGAAAAATCTGGTTTTGGGTATGATAAGCCTTGCCCCTCCGTGAATGAGACGATTCCCTTTTACGTAATCAATATCTTCGGTGAGAACGGGTGCGCAGATCGATTCTAATTCCGCCGGGTCCATTTGACCATCGCCGGCCATGACGGCTGTACAATCAATGAAATTGTCCAGACACCATTTGTAACCGCGGGCTATGGCCGCCCCGACGCCGCCGTTTTCCAAATGATTGATCAGGATAATGCGGTCGGAATCAGGGTTGGCATTGGCTATTTCCGAAGGGATGAAATAGCCCATATCCGTTTGTTGTTTTTCTTTGAGCAGGTGTTCAACGCGGTTATATTTGTTGCCGCTTGTGTTTCCGTCCTTATTTTTTATGATTGTTTGAGCAGGTTTCTGTTTACTGATGTAATCGAGGACAACGGCGGCGGTATTGTCTCCGGAGCAATCGTTGACAACGATAATACGATCAACAAAATCAGGCATGGTTTCCAAAACCTGTCTGATTTGTTTCTCTTCATTATAAGCGGGTACAACAACGGCGACAGTTTTGTCAAATAACATCGAAGGCAACTCCATAAATTTTTGCGTGTTTGCAACTTACTATTTTTACGATCATTTGTCCAAATTTATTTCATCATTGTATTTAAAATTGCTTGATATTCATGGGTATGGGTAATAATATGAAAAACATCTAGTATTGCCGTATGCTTCATAAATCTATTGCTGTTTTCAGAAAGACAACGGTCATGGATCAAAAAACCGAGGCGGAAATTGTTGCCAGAGTTCTCAAGGGAGAGAAACAGGCCTATGCTCTGCTTGTTGATGAGTATAAGGCCCCTATTTATAATTTGGCTTACCGGATCATCGGGAATTTTGATGATGCCGAGGATATGGCACAGGAAACCTTTTTACGCGCCTTCCAACAGCTGTCGCGTTACGATATGAAGCGCAGATATTTTACCTGGCTTTACACGATTAGTCTTAACCTGATCCGCAACCATCTGAAAAAAACAGGACGCGGGCGGAAAGATGACCGGCATGCAAATATTCCGTTTGACGGCGTTGTTTCCGGTACGGAACCTTTTGCGTTTCATGAAGCCGCTGACTCTGACGAATTGCGAAAAGAACAGGAGGAAGAATTGGAGCGTTGTCTGCTTAAATTATCTCCCGAACTTCGTGAGTTGATTGTTTTGCGTTTCTATCAGGGGCTTTCTTTCGAAGGGATTACAGAAATAACCGGTTTATCGCTAAGCGCCGTCAAGATGCGGGTCTATCGGGGACTGGAGACATTAAGAGAATTAATACGGAAAAATGTGACTTCGGGCAGGTAATATTGTATAGTATCATATAGAGGGGGATTTGACGGATAATGTTTAAAAATGAGAATAAAAACATGGTGCAATTCCGGGATTTGATACAAATCATGGAAAATGTTCCCCAAAAGCAGCCTCCGCAGAATTTTACGTCCGGGGTAATGGCGAGGCTATCCGAAGCAAGAGAAATTTCACTGCCGTTTTCTTTCCGGCATCTGTTCGCTACGAGTCTGAACTTCGGGTTTCGTGATTCAGTAACCAGGACGGAATGTGCTTTTTACTTTTTTCTGACAGGATTCTTCTATCTGGTTTTGGGGTTTATTCTTATGTTGGGTATTTGGTTTCCGCCTGTCGGGCCCATCAATGGCTGGTTTTTGTTTCAGCCTTTCTTCGGCCTTCTTCTTGCCGCTGAACTTACATTAACAGGCATTGCCCTTTACAAAAATGGCGATACCGCCGTCGGTTTCGTCCGCGCGGGAACATTACTTTATGCGGTTCTGATAATCATTAATTGTTGTCTGGGCGCTTTGTCCGTCCATATTCCCGTGGCGATCTTTTTTGCCATCATTTTTTCGATAACCGGGTTGAGCATAGCCTTTTTATTGGGATTGGCGATTGACCGCTATCACCCGGAAACTATTTTCGCGGAGGTGCGCGGATGAAGCGAGCCGTAAAACAGATTAACGGTCATGGCGGATTCACGATGATCGAAGTTATTTCAGTCCTGGTGATTATCGGGATTATAGCAGTAGTCGCAATTGTTCGGATGACCAGTACAGCCAACTATGATCTTGCGTCTCAGGTGGAAGTTGTTAAAGCTCATCTTCGCCTGGCGCAAGTCCGGGCGATGAATTCGGGAACTATCAACAACCCCTCAACCTACTGGGGCATCAACTTTTCCGCAACATCCTATTATCTTTTTAAAGGGGTTGGGTCCACAACACCGGTTCTGATTCCCGGAGAAAATGATGCCACGGTCAATCTGACGACAAAAAAATCCCGTCTGACGATTACACCCAATATCATTATTTTTGACGCCTATGGCAGTCCGGTTGATACCTCCGGTATTCCGGTAACGGCAAATATTACGCTGGCCACAAACTGCGGCAATATTACTCCCAACTGTGGCGCCATTACCATAACGAAAAACTCAGGCTTCATTCCGTAGATATTTTATTGGAGGAATTGGTATGAATTGCAAACAATTTTACAAAATGAAGAGCAGCGGAGGTTTTACCCTGGTCGAGGTCATTGTCTCGCTCGTTGTGGCGGCTGTTCTTGGCGCCATGCTGGTGTCCTTCGTCGGTTCTAACGTGATGAAGAGCGCCAATCCCGTTTTCGCGGCGCAAGGCGGCGCCTATCTGAACTCGATTATGGAAAACATCGGGGCGGATTACAGGAAACTGATGTCCACTTCATCTACGCCCTTGACCGATTTAAAAACAAAGATCGACGCGCTATCGACAGACTATGGTACCGGTTATACGGCTGTCACGAAAAGGTTCACAGCGTTTCCCGCGGGAACTCCTGTCTCAGAGCCGGCTACCACGGACGCCAACGGTAAAGTTCTCAAGGTGACAATTATATATAAGGGGCTGTCGGTTACTGCGCTTTTTACGCAGTAAGATGATCAAGAGAAACCTTAACGATCAGAAACATTTGGTTTACGCAATTTTTATGGAGTAGGATTATGTTTATAAAAAAATATTTAAAAATTAAACCGCTGTTTTATTCCGAAAACAGAAGGCTTTCCTCTGTGAACAATGAAAGGGACACCCGATCGCAAAAAGGTTTTACGCTTATCGAAATCATAGCGGTTCTTCTTATTGTGGGTATTCTGGCCGCGCTTGGCGGAATGGCGATCGTCTCGGCGGTTAGCGGATATACGAGGGTCAAGGAAAATTCGGCGACCACTCAAAAAGCCCAAATGGCCATGTCCCGTATCACCAGAGAAATTATCGAAATGGTCAGAATTCCTTCCGACGCGACCCAGACCGTTCTTCCTATAACAAATACCGCGGGAGACCGGACGATCGGGTTTGACAGCGCGGCCAATGCCGTGAAAATCGCCGTCAACTCATACGATCCGGCAACCGGTGATATTCTGATTGACCATGTCAGCGCGCTCACGTTTACCTATTATACGGGCAGCACTTCCTTTACGACTTGGCCGGCGGCAAACGACATTGCTCTTCTCAGTGCAGTAGATATTTCTATGACACTGAACCTGCCTGACCGCGGAGGGACAGTTCCTCTTACCCTCACCACCCGTATTTCTCCCAGGAATAACGGAAATCTTGGCGGAACATCACCCACCGTGAGTCCGCCTCCGACCGTGAGCTACCCCGGCTGCTTCGTGGCGACAGCGGCTTACGGAAATCCGGCACATCCGATGGTTCAGATTCTGAGGGATTTTCGCGACCGGTATCTTCTGTCCTTTCAGGCAGGAAGATGGTTTGTTAAACAGTACTACCTGCACGGGCCTGCGGCGGCGGATTTAATTCGCAACCGTCCTATTGCTATGTGGGCGGTAAGATGCCTCCTTGCGCCGTTTGTCGCATTGGTATTCTGTTTCATGTACGCGCCTCTGGCGATTCCTTTCATATTAATTGTTTCGCTGATTGCAACCGGCGCGGTGTTTTCCGCCTTCCGCGGAGGACTTCCGTTTCATACCGGCGTGTTTCGCGAGCGGGGCAGCATCCTGATAGGTTTGATTATTACGATGGTGATCATGGCGGCGCTTGCAGCAGCCATGCTTCCGCTATTTTCCGCCTCCTCCATGAATCAGGTCTATGCGGATCAGGGACGTAAAGCTTATTTTCTTGCGGAGTCAGGGTACCGTTACGCAGGCAGTCTGTTTCTCAATGCCACTAACAAGGATGCCGCACTGACGGAAATCAACAACAAGACCTGCAATCTTTCAGACAATCAGGGAGCATTCAAGACCATTGTATATCCATTATGGTTTAAAACGCAGGCGGCCGGCGCCGGGGCAACGTCTCTTTCAACGACCGTATACGGAACAAT
The DNA here is from genome assembly GCA_002840555.1 of Deltaproteobacteria bacterium HGW-Deltaproteobacteria-13. Lineage (GTDB taxonomy): Bacteria > Desulfobacterota > Syntrophia > Syntrophales > Smithellaceae > Smithella. Next base: position 93,085 of record PHBJ01000007.1, on the reverse strand, counting down.
TCCCTCGGAGTTTGCCGGAACATCATCCAGTGGATATATCTTGATTGATTATCCGAATGACAGCACTTACTATTCCTACAGTGGTTTCAGCGTTTCAGGGAATACGCTCACCTTCAATTTATCTTCTCCCCTGGCTGCCGGAAAGGCAGCCGGGTTATATGTTCAGACGGGCGCCTATCCGACAGGAACATCCGTTTCCAAGGGCGGCACCCTGACTTTAAGCAATACAACCGGTGTTTATGGCGTTTTCCCCCTGTTGAATGGTAATTTTATACTCAAAGGAGAAAAATACAATTATACGAAACGTTCGGGAACCATTCTTTACAATATTACCAAAGCAGACAGGAATAAAAATGCTGCCGCCTGGACAACCACCTTTGCCGCGACAGACAAACTTATTCTTGACAGATTCCTCCGCCTCTCTTCTACCGGGACTATCGGCAGCGCCTCCCGCGAGGTAATCTACAATGTTCCTATCGGCTGGTTGGGGGACAACGGCGGATTCAGAAAGGCTCATTTCGAAGACCAGTTCAATAATGACACCAATTGGTTCTCTGCGCAGGGCGGTAATGCGCAAATGGGGACGCATACGGTCAGCGGCGGTGCGATGAACGTTACCTCCGTTGTGGATCCGACGACAACGGGAAGCTGGTTTCTCAACTGGTTGTTGGGGCTTGCCGGCTGGGGCCATGACGGCCTTTGGGCGATTAATTTCTTTAACTGGAGCAATACCGACACGAAGCTTGAGCAATCCTGGCAGGATTCCGGCGGCTGCCTCAGTTACGACGTTCAGGTCAAGGTGAAAAATACGCAACCCTACTGGATGGCCGGTCTGGGCTTCCGATTCCGGCCCAATTCGAATAATACCGATATGTATACCTATGGTTTATCGTTTATCCGGCAGAGACAAACTTCCGATTGCTTTCTGTGGATTTGTGGTGCTTTTGCTAATAATGATGATATTAATCCTGCTTTGCGGCCGTTTACATCCTATCCATCAAGCGAATTTATCAGCGGTAGCGCATTCGCAGGAACGCAGGCGCGCTATTCCGATCCGGGGATCATTTTATGGCAGCGCAACGGTGCCGCCACGGGCGCCAGTGGCAGTTTCAAGATACTTGCCTATCACACAATCGTTGCGGCGGACAATTTGACCACCGGAACAGGAGCTGATCTTCGCCTCAAGGATTGGTCCTCACTGATGGTCAGGCTTATCGAAGGCTATGAACTGCCCTTTACTTCGGGTATGGTCGATACCGACGGCAGGCATCTCAAATACGGCGACATCGTTACTAACGGCGGGACCAAGAAGTGGCGTATTATTGGCACGCCCATTATGACCGCTGCGTGGGGGGCGGCAGGCACAAATTCGGCAGCCGGAACGCTGATTTTGAATCCGGTGGTCAATGACGACGGCACCATAAGCGCTCCATTCAGCAGCGGTGAGAACATCTACATTGACGATGGGATAAGCGGCGTCATCTATGCTCAGGCCTCCGGTACGCAGGCGGCAACAAAGGCAAATTACATCATGGTCTATTACAGCGATAATAAATCTCCAGTGGCGGGAGATACAGTACAGGCAAACAACACCCGCATAGGCAATGTCAGGGACGGCGCGATCTTCCTGGCAGGTCACTTATGGCCGCCGGACGATCAGACAGATACAACCGCGGGACTTCCGACCGATTCGCCGGCGGGTAATGACTTCTTCACCCTGATGCAGTGGGACTCTAATTTCGGTACGAACATAGCTCCGTCTTTGACTCAGGGGGATTGGACCATGGGCGCCGGTTGGCATACGCCGATCTATGGAGGTGTTTTGATTAAAGACGGAAACAGCAGCGGAACCGCGCAGCCTAGTCCTGCTCTGGCCATTACTGCCGGCGTAACCTATGATGTTTCCGTATCCGTTTCCAATTGGGGCGGAACAGGGGCCGGCCGTTCGTTTTCTTATACACTTGGAGGAGTTCCTGTGCGAACAGTCACTGCGAATGGCACATACACGGATGTTATAACGGCAACAGCCACGGGAAATCTTATCTTCACGGCGACACCCCCCAGCCGATTCAGGATCACTGACGTGTCCATCATACCTCGCCTGTATGTGAACACAACGCCTGACAGCCAGGGAAACGTAGCATCCTTTGTGCCGGCATTGAATACAAGTGATTTCTATAATACCGTCATCCGGACGGCGGCGCTGACGTCACCGGTCTGGACAAGCCCCACAAGCACTTTCTCTACGCCGGGCGATTACGTTGCGCTGATTACATCGAGCAGCGCGGGCACTTACACTTCCTACGATGATTTCGGTATCCAAATGGATATTAAATTCGGCACCGGATTCCTCTCGCCCATTCAGCAGTAGCTTACGGTGAAAACGAAAAGCCGGCATCTCAAAAAGACGCCGGCTTTTTTGTTGCTTGCCGCTTAATAATTGACTTTTTTTATCGATGTGTTATCTACGACAAGAGAGCTTTGCACAACGGCAAAAACGAACAAGTGTTTTTCAAAGGTCTCGACAAACCGGGTTGATCAATGGAATTATTTTAGGAGGAAGAGAAGGTGAACGTATTTGTCAAAAAAGGTGTGCCTGCCGATATAAAAAGTGAGGCGATTATTCTGACATTGTTTGAAGACAGCAAAAAAATGACTGGAGATGCGCTCAAGATCGATAAATTAAGCGGCGGATTAATCAGTGAATTGATCGCCAGTCGCGATTTCGAGGCAAAGCCTTCTCAAGTAGCCGTAATTTACACCAGAGGATCGTTGCCATCAAAAAGAATCGTCCTGACGGGCCTGGGAAAACAAAGTGAGTTTAATCTGGAGAACCTTCGCGCCGCTTTTGCCTCGGCTCTGCGGCATCTGCGCGATATGAATATCAGGGAAGCGGCAGCTTCCATTAATTTAAATCTTATTCCCGGAAAAAAAGATCAGGTAGTCCAGGCGGCAGTGGAAGGCTCCCTATTGGGGCTTTATCAATATACGCCGTATAAAACCGTCGGTCGTGAAGATTTAAAAGATATGGATGAATTAAATATTGTTACCGATGCAAAAGATTTTTCTTTAGTTGAATCGGCGGTAAAAAAAGCGCGGATCATTGCCGATGCCGTTTATTTTGCTCGCGATCTTATTTCCGCTCCGGCAAATGAAATGACGCCCTCTATGATGGCGCAAAAAGCGCGTGAAATTGCCGGGAGAAAAAATGTATCCTGCAAAGTTTTAGATAAAAACAAGATGAAAGAAATGGGAATGAATGCACTCCTGGGTGTCGCCTCAGGAAGCAACGAAGAACCGAAGTTTATTATTCTGGAATATTCGGGCGGCAAAAAAAACATGGCGCCGATTGTTTTGGTCGGCAAGGGATTGACCTTCGACAGCGGAGGAATATCCATAAAACCGGCGGAAAAAATGGATGAAATGAAAACAGACATGTCCGGCGGAGCTGCGGTTATGGGAGCGATTATGGCCGCCGCCGATTTACAGCTTCCGTTGAACATTACCGCACTCATTCCCGCCACGGAAAATCTGCCCGGAGGCTCAGCTTTAAAACCGGGCGATATTTTAAAATCCTATTCCGGAAAAACGATTGAAGTTCTTAATACGGATGCCGAGGGCCGCTTAATTCTGTCTGATGCCCTTGCTTACGCATCCGAATATAAACCTCAGGCTGTTGTTGACGTGGCTACCCTTACCGGCGCCTGTGTCATCGCTCTGGGCGATGACGTGATCGGCATGCTGGGCACCGACGATAAACTCAAAAAAGAAATCGATAGCGCCGCCAAAAATACGGGAGAACTTGTCTGGGAATTACCGCTTTGGGAGAAATATCACGAACAGATCAAAAGCGATATTGCCGATTATAAAAATACCGGCGGCCGGCCTGCCGGCACGATTACCGCCGCCGCGTTTTTAAGCAAATTTGTCGGAGACGTTCCCTGGGTGCATCTGGATATTGCCGGTCCTGCCTGGACAGCGAAGGACAAGGCTTATATTCCCAAAGGGGCATCGGGGATCACGGTCCGGCTGCTTGTGGAATTTCTCCGCAATCGTGTCGAAAAATAGATATGCATCCTTTACTGGAAATAAAAGATTTGATGACGGTATTTGATACCGTCCGGGGAAGGATTAAAGCTGTTGACGGCGTTTCGCTGAAAATCAATTCCGGAGAAACTCTGGGAATTGTCGGCGAGTCCGGCTGCGGCAAAACAATGCTGGCCCTTTCGGTCATGCGTCTTGTGCCCGCAAACGGTAAAATTATCAGCGGCGAAATACTGTTTTCCGGAAATGATTTATTGAAATTGCCGGAAGAAGAAATGCGGCACCGTCGCGGCAGCGAAATCTCCATGATTTTTCAGGAGCCGATGACTTCGCTCAATCCTGTTTTTCGCGTTGGTGAACAAATTGCCGAGGCGGTCCGGCTGCATCAAAATCTTCCGGCAAAACAGGCAATGGATCTGAGCATTGAACTGCTGCGCGATGTAGGAATTGCCGATCCGCAAAAACGCGCGGGGGATTATCCGCACAATCTGAGCGGTGGTATGCGACAGCGCGTCATGATCGCCATGGCCATGTCCTGCCACCCCAAACTGCTTTTGGCCGATGAACCCACGACCGCTCTGGATGTTACCATTCAGGCGCAGATCCTGGAATTGATTTCCGATCTGAAGCGGAAGAATAATATGGCGGTTGTTTTAATCACACATGATTTAGGCGTGGTCGCCGAAGCCGCCCAGAAAGTTGCCGTAATGTATGCGGGAAAAATAGTGGAAAGTTCGTCCGTGGAGGGATTGTTTGCCCATCCCCTGCATCCCTATACGCAAGGCCTGCTGGAATCTATTCCAGCCAGATGCGGAAAATCTTTGGAAAGAGAAGATCACCTCAAAACCATTCCGGGCTCTGTTCCCAGTTTATATGATTTAACGCCGGGTTGCCGTTTTCATGACAGGTGTTCTTATGCTGTTGAAGTCTGTGCGCAAAAAGAACATAAACTTTCGGAAATTGAACCGGGGCATTTTGTGTCCTGCTGGAAATACAGCAAAGAAAAATAATTAGATTCGAGAGTGGATCATGCCCAGTACCCTTGTTGAAATACGGGAATTGAATAAAAAATATACCTTAAGCGGCGGTTTCTTTAATTCACAAAAGAGAATTATTTACGCCGTGAACAATATTAATCTGCACATTTTTCAAGGTGAGACTCTGGGGCTGGTCGGCGAATCCGGTTGCGGCAAATCAACGCTGGCACGCCTGATCACCAGACTGGAAAAGCCTTCATCCGGTTATGTTGATTTTAAAGGCGAAAACATTTTTTCATACGGGAAAGAAGCGTTAAAGTCCTATCGCCGTAATGTCCAGATAATTTTTCAGGATACCTATTCGTCACTGAATCCCAGAAAGTCCGCAGGGAGCACAATCAAAGAACCGCTGACCATCCATCACCTGGGCAACAGGAAGGAGCGTAGCGAAGCGGCGCTGGAAATAATGGCAAAAGTCGGTCTGAACAGCCAGCAGGCTCATCGTTATTCGCATGAATTCAGCGGCGGGCAGCGGCAGCGAATCGGCATCGCGAGGGCGCTTGTGTTGAATCCGGAATTAATCATTGCCGATGAGCCGGTTTCGTCCCTTGATGTTTCCATTCAGGCGCAGATTCTCAATTTGCTCAAGGATTTAAAAAATGATTACAATTTAACCTATTTGTTTATTTCTCATGATCTGAACGTTATTCGATTTATTTCCGATCGCGTGGCCGTCATGTACCTGGGTAAAATTGTCGAACTTGCGTCAAACAAGGATATCTATGACCGTCCGCTTCATCCCTATACCCGCATGTTGCTTGCGGCTGTGCCGTCCTGCGATCCCCGTCGGAAAGAAAGAATGATGAAAATCAACGGAGAGGCGGGAAGTGAAAATAATCAGGGCTGTCCTTTTCAAAACCGCTGTCCTTATAGAACCGATATTTGCGCCGGAGTGGAACCACGGCTGGAAAAATTTGATGAACAAAGCTTCTGCGCCTGCCATCGGGCGGGATCCATTTAGGAGTTATCATGCCGGAAGAGAAAGTATATATAAAAAACGGCTCCTGGGTCATTGAAGGTTTATGGAACAAAGATTCTCGGGAAAAAGGCGTTGTCATCTGTCATCCGCATCCGCTGATGGGCGGTTCGATGTATAATAATGTTGTCGAGGTTATCCAGGAAGCGTTTGCCGCTGAAAATGTTTCCACGTTAAGATTTAACTTCCGGGGAGTAGGGGGCAGCACCGGCGCCTATGATGAAGGGAAGGGTGAAAAAGAAGATATCGCAGCTGTTTGCGAACATATGAAAAGACAGGGAATGAAAGAATTGTTTTTTGCCGGTTATTCGTTTGGCGCGTGGGTCGGTTCAAAAATTCTGGAAGAAAACAGCCATCCGTTTTCTTACAGCGTGTGTGTTTCGCCGCCGATTGATTATTTTGATTTTAAATGGGATAATTTGAAGAATAAAGTTGATTTATTGATCTGTGGAGATCATGATCAATTCTGCGCTCTGGATGTTTTAATTCCGCTTGCGCGAAAAATAGATTCACCTGTCGACATCATTAAAGGCGCGGATCATTTTTATATGGGAAAAGAAAAGGAACTTGGAAATATTTTAACTAAACATGTCATTGCATTTAATGCAAAATAATTTAGAAAAAAGCTTGCTTTTTAAAAAAAATAGTGATAGCATTACAGTAAGATAAAAAACTCCGCATTTTAGTTACGTCTTTTTTGACAAGATTTAGCGGTATTGGTCAGGGAATAGTTAGTGTTAAGTGCGACAAAAAAAGAAATTAACCGCAAGGAATTCTTCATCTGAAAATAGGATTCGTGCGGTTTTTTTTGTTTCCTGCTGAATTTTATCAGGCAAGGAACAAATAATTTAAAGGAGGGTTTTAGCTTTGGCAGAAGGAAAAGTAAAGTGGTTCAACGAGAAGAAGGGGTTTGGTTTCATTGAAAATGATGAGGGTGGAGATGTTTTTGTTCATTATAGTGCCATCAGTGGTACGGGATTTAAGACGCTTTATGAGGGTCAGAAAATCCGTTTCGATATTGAACAGGGAAACAAAGGTCCCAGCGCAACAAATGTACAGCCGCTATAACAATCTCAATTAGTTCAATTTACCTCAACAAAAAATGCCCCGTATAGAGGGCATTTTTTGTTTGTATTCTTTAAATTTCAAAAACGAAAATCAGCTCCTTTCCAGACGACGCAATTCTTTTTTTGTCCAATGAAGAACCGCGAACAACGCGATAAGGTTGGCTAAAGGCAATGCCATCCATGCGCCCGAAAGTCCGAAACAAAACGGCAAAATAATCAATAAAGGAATAAAGGCGATACTGTCGCGAAATAACAGCAGGAACATGGCCAGGGTCCCTTTGCCTAATCCCATAAACATATTTATAAAAATCATAATCGGAGCAATTAAAACAAGCGCCGCAGTATGAATACGTAAAGCGGGCGTGGCAATGACCGTTAAAGAAGGGTCATTGGAAAAAAGTCCGACAATCTGCGGCGCAAATATCTCTAAAAAGATCAAAGCGGCAGCGGCAAAAATTAATGCTACTTTTAAGGCGACAAAAACGGATTCCTTCAGTCTTTGGTAAAGTCTGGCGCCTTCACTAAAGGCGACAATCGGCATTAAACCGAAGCCAATGCCGAAGAGCACCATACTGGCCAGACCCGTGACGCGAAAACATATGCCCAACGCCGCTATGGCCATAAACCCGAAGTTTGCCAGGACATGATTGTAGATGACTAAAACCAGGCTGACAATTAAATTGATAACAATGGAAGGCAGTCCTGTTGAGTAAATAGATTTAATGATAGAAAAATCAGGGATAATATATGCCCATTTCAACTCGTATTTTGATGATTTCAATTGCATAAAACAGATGGAAAATGTACAGGCGATTATCTGGGCAATAACGGCTGACAGCGCGGCGCCTTTAATTCCCAGGCGGGGAAAAGGACCGATGCCGAAAATCAGGAAGGGATCAAAAATAGCGCTGGCGAAGGAAGCGATTAAAACAACGTACATGGACAAAAGAGGCCTTCCTTCCGCGCGAAGCAGATTATTGGACATCATGGAAAAAAAGAGAAAAGGCGAACTGAAAACTATGATATAGAGATAATCATGACAAAGAGGCATAATTTCTTTAAAGGCGCCGAAGGAAATAAGAATCACATCTCCGAAAAATAAAACAGAGAGGATCATAATCAAACCGAAGAAAAAGGAAAGAAAAAATATCTGGCCTGCTGTTTTTTTTGCCGGGAGCGTTTGGCCGGCGCCGAACATCCGGGCGGAAAAAGAACCCGCGCCGATGCCGGTTCCAACACCGACGGCGGCAAAAATAATTTGAATGGGAAAACAAACGGTAAGAGCGGCCAAGGCCTGTGAACTTAAGCGCGCCAGCCAGAAGGTGTCAATAAAGTTATATACGGACATGGCTGTCATCGCGATAATGGATGGCCAGCTCATTTTCAAAATCAGTGGAAAGATTGCTTCTTTCCCTAAATCAAGTCTTTTAATCATTTTTTATAATATGGATGCTTTTTACATATAAAGATATATAATTTCAAGGTAAAATATGGCAGAAAAATTAATCGTGATCCTGGGGCCGACGGCATCAGGGAAAACGCGTCTGGCGGCGCAGCTGGCCTATGATCTGCACGGAGAAATAATTTCCGCGGACTCCCGTCAGGTTTATAAAAATATGAATATCGGCACCGGCAAGGATTTAAATCAATATATCGTTCATGGCCGGCAAATTCCTTATCATCTGATAGATGTCTTAGAGCCTCAAAACGAATTTAACTTATTTGAATTTCAAAGCAGATTTTACATGATATTCGGCGATCTTACGGAAAAGAAAATTCTGCCGGTCCTGGTTGGCGGAACCGGTCTTTATCTGGAATCCGTTCTGAAAGAATATGATATGCCTCCATCCCCGATCAATGAAGAATGCAGGAGTAATTTGAGCGGGAAAACCAAAGAGGAACTGCAGCAAATTCTCCGTGCGCTAAAACCGTGTTTGCATAACAATACCGATCTCGAAGATTCCGGGAGATTAATCCGGGCCATAGAAATTGAACAGGCCCGAAGTATTAAAAATAAGGACCAACAGAAAAAACCTCAGATTGATGCGATGGTTTTCGGTATCAAATGGGAAAGGGCCGCACTGAGGCAGCGTATTAAAATACGTTTGGAGGAAAGGCTGGCTGAAGGGATGGTCCGGGAAGTAGCCGATCTGCATTCCGCGGGATTAAGTTGGGAAAAGCTCGAGAGCTTCGGGCTGGAATATCGGTTCATTTCTCAATATCTGCAGGATAAAATTACCTTTGAAGAAATGAAAAAGGGATTAACCATTGCCATTGGCCAATTTGCCAAAAGGCAGGAAACGTGGTTCAGGCGTATGGAGAAAAAGGGCGTCTTAATCAACTGGCTCCAAAGTGACGATTATCCTTTGCTGAAAGAAAGTGTGATGAAATTTCTGCGATGAAACGAAATTCTTTAATTGATACGTATCTGCAAAATTATTCGGTCGGGGAAAAATGGAAATTAATCGCGAAGGACACGGATAATATTTCTCAGGTTGTTGTAATACCGGCTTACGCGGAAAAAGAAACACTTCCGCGCACTTTGGCATCACTTGCGCAAAATCCATCTTCTTCTCTGAAGTATTCTTTTATCCTGTGCGTTGTTAATAATAGCGGCAACTCACCTTCCGAGGCGATAGACAATAATCAGCGGACGATCGAATATCTTGACGCCCTCGTGAAAAAAAAATCTTTAAAAAAATTCGGCTCAGATAATGAATCCTGTGTTCTCCTGGAAAAAGTAGCCGATGCCGGGCTGAAACTCGGATATATCGATGCCTCGTCGACGGGATATGAAATGCCGCAAAATACCGGAGGCGTGGGAATGGCCCGCAAGATCGGCATGGACATGGCTCTGCGCCTGCTGAAAAACAGTTCCGCTCCAGACAATCTTATTTTAAGTCTCGATTCCGATACGCAGGTACAGGGAAATTATCTGGAGACGGTAAAAAAATATTTTACGCCGGGAATCAGAACGGCCATCCTGGCTTATGAGCATCAGCTGCCGGAGGATGTTGAACATCAGGCGGCGATATGTTGTTATGAAATATTCCTGCGCTACTGGATTCTGGGATTGCGATACGCAAAATCCCGCTGGGCTTTCCATTGTATAGGATCAACGATTGTCACCTCGACGGAAGCTTATCTGGACGTCAGGGGGATGAATAAGCGTCAGGCGGGCGAGGATTTTTATTTTCTCAATAAACTCGCCAAGACGGGGAAAATTGATTATATTAAAGAGACCTGTGTCTATCCGTCAGCGCGTTCTTCCACCCGTGTTCCTTTTGGAACGGGGAAAAGAATACAAAGATTTCTTGCCGGTAATTGTAATGAAGAATATTGTTTATACGATCCGCGAATATTCAAAATCTTAGCCGACTGGCTGTGCCTAATGAAAAATCCGTTTATCTGCGGTGAAGATGAAATATTAATGAAAGCAGAACGAATCCATCCCCGGTTAAATTCTTTTTTGAAGGATAGCGGCTTTCCATCCGTCTGGTCGAAAATATGCCGCGGTGTGAAAGACGAAAAGACGCTTGCCCGGCAGTTTAATGACTGGTTTGACGGATTTAAAACTTTAAAATTGATTAATTATTTTACGAAAGATGTTTATCCGCAAATTAATATGTTCACGGCTCTTGAGCGGATTCTTTCACTGTCGGGTATGAACGGAGTAAAATTAAATGCGGAAACAGATATACCTCCTTTAGCGGAGCAATTAAAGATTCTGCAATATTTACGCACGATAACATGACCATAATGATTCAGGTTGACAAAACGGGATAATTCTCTTGACGGAGATATGTCTTTTCCATATAACTCGCAAAATAAATAACAGACTGTCCAGCCTTTACGGGAGGAAATTCATGAAAAATATGATGAGCAAAAGCGTCATAGCCTTTTTCGTTTTATTTGCTTTTATTTGGGTCTCCGGTTGCAGCGAAAAGGATAAAGCTAAGAAAGAATCTGCGGAAAAAGCTGTGGGCGCAAACCAGGTTCAGACGGCAGTTCCCGAACCTCCGGCTTCCAATAGTGCGCCGGCTATGGCAGGCGGGCAGGCGCAAACAGGTGATATTGCCGTCAGTGTTGATGGATATGTATTGAAGAAATCGGAATTGGAGAGCAATGTTAAGGAAAAGATAAAATTGCTCAAGGATAAGATACCCGCCGATAAACAAAAAGAATATCGTGACAGCATTAGAAAGCAGTTGGTCGATGCCTTTATTATGAGAACCCTTTTAAATAATGAATTTGCGAAAAGAAAAATTGAGGCAAATAATCAGGATATTAAAATAATGCTGGATAAGATCAAGGCCGAAATCCCCCAAGATAAAAAAATGGATGATTTCATCAAAGAAAATAGAATCTCTCAGGAAGATATTATCTTTGCCGTTAAGGTCAATAAGTTCGTGAATATGGAAATCGGTGAAAAAGCAAACCCGCAAAAGAAAGCAGAAGCATTCAGTGCCATATTAAAAAATTTACAGAAGAAAGCAAAAATAATAATTTACTAAATACAATTTGTTAAACGCTGTTTTCCCCGTTTATTTGAAACTGTGCTCCACGGCGGGGAAGTCGCCTTGTTTTACTTCCGTGATATAGGTTTTAACGGCTTTTTTAATTTCTAAATTTAAGCCGGCATATTTTTTCACGAACTTGGGTATAAATTTGTCATTCATTCCCAGCATGTCGTTGATGACCAGTACCTGCCCGTCACAATGAACGCCGGCGCCGATGCCGATCGTTGGAATAGACAATGCATGGGTAATCTCCGCGGCCAGTTTTTCCGGCACACATTCCAATACCACTGCAAAAGCGCCTGCCTCTTCCAGAATTTTTGCATCCTGCATGATTATTTCAGCGGCATCTTCTTTTTTGCCCTGGACTTTATAGCCGCCCAACTGGTGAACAGATTGCGGCGTCAAACCCAAATGCGCCATGACGGGAATTCCCGCATAAGTCATTTTATGGACAATTTCCGCAAATTCACGGCCGCCTTCGAGTTTAACAGCCTGAGCGTCGGCCTCTTTTAAAAAACGTCCGGCATTGGTCAGCGCTGTTTCAGCGGATACCTGATACGATAAAAAAGGCATATCAGCAACAATCATGGCATTCTTAACCGCTCGCGAAACAGCTTTCGTGTGATGAAGCATATCTTCCATGGTTACAGGCAGGGTCGAATCATATCCTAACATAACATTTCCCAAAGAATCACCGACCAGGATTATATCGATGCCGCTTTCGTCCAGAATGGAGGCCATTCCGTAATCGTAAGCAGTCAGCATTGTAATTTTTTCTCCTGAAGCTTTCATCTTTTTTACGTCCGCGGTTGTTTTACGGGTTTGTTTGGTTTGCGTGCTCATGATTTTCTCCTTTCAGAAGGGTGTTGATTTCTTTTGCCTGCGAGGCATTCAGTGTTCCTTTTTGCCGGGCGACCTTAACCGTTATTAATCCCAGCGAAGAATATAAGGAAGCATATTGGGGCATTTTTTCATGAATGGCCATGATATGTTTTTTAATTGTGCCCAAGTCGCCGCGGGCTATCGGACCGGTAAGCGAAGCAATGGAACCGGACTTTTCAATGTTTTTGAGGCTGCCGTAAACCAAAGGCAGGAACGCTTTTTTCGCGTCTTTTTCGTTGAGCCCGATAGCCTGATAAATGGATTCAACCACGTTAATTAAAGACACCAGATAATTGGAAGCAAAGCAGGCGGCCGCGTGGTAGAGCGGTTTTTGGCCGGGAAAAATGATCAGAGGAATTCCTTCCAAATGACGAACAATACTTTTGGCGGGTGTCAGCGCGTTCTTATCCGCTGTAATTCCGAAATAGCTTCCGGGGATATTAAGGATGGCCTGATCAATGGAAGAAAAACTTTGTAACGGGTGAATACTGGCAACCAACGCGCCCGCTTTTTTTGCGGGTTCAAGAAGATCCAAACCGCCCGCGCCGCTCATATGAAAAACGAACTTACCTTTTATTGACGGAGCAAGGGCAATTTCTTCACAGGCCTGCAAAATGGCATCATCGGGTGTGGTAATGATCACACCATCAGCTTTCTGCACCGCCTCCTGCGGGTTAAGAAAAGCTTTTCCCTTGATATAAGGAAGAGCTCTTTTCAACGCCGGGGAAGATTTATCGTAAACAGCAATGACTTTATAACCGGCTTTTCCAAGCAGGAAACCGATTGCTGTTCCCACCATCCCGGCGCCGATTATGGCGAAATTATTTAAATTATATTTCCTCATTTTTAAAAATAAAAAAGGCCTTCCGCAAAAAAGAAGACCTTTGTTCGACATTTTAGTTAAATATAAATACCGTCTCAGTCGAGAAAAAGGATCCAAGCGGTTTTTCTGATGCTAATCTAACATTGACCAGGAACTTAGTCAAACATTTTTTAAAGAAAGAACCTTGTGTTTGTTGCCGCACTTGTTTATAAAGAAAGAGGGGTATTTAATGACAAAACTGGATTTAATGATATTTGATTTCGATGGCACCCTTGTCTCTACGGGCGCTGATTTGGCGCAAAGTATCAATTATACGTTGCGTGCGCTGAAACGCGAGAATAAATCGGAAAAAGAAATTCTTGGTTTTGTCGGCGACGGCATAAGCAAACTGATAGAAAGAGTCCTTGGACAAGACAGTCTCCAATACCATGAAGAGGCCATGAGAATCTTTACGGATTATTATGGAAAACATCTTCTGGATAAGACCCTGCTTTATCCGCACGTGGAAGACGTCTTGAAACATTTTGAAAGTAAAACAAAAATTATCCTGACAAACAAAAGTTATAATTTTACGCTGATGATCGCCCGGGGATTAAATATAGAAAAATATTTTGCGGAAATAATCGGCATTGATTCCACGCCGTACATAAAACCGGATCGCCGGATAATAGAATATTTATTAAATAAATACCGGGCGGCTAAAGACAAGACGCTGATTACAGGCGACGGCATCAATGATATTATGGCCGCCAGGAATTCGGGAATATTGAGCTGCGCTTGTTTAAACGGATTGGGGAAAAGGAACGACTTGCTTAATCTTAATGCCGATTATTATTGTGAAGATCTTCTGGAAATGAATGCTTTATTTAATTAGATATGATCACGAAAGTTAATCAAACCATAGAAAAATATAATTTGCTGGAACGGGGTGAGCGGGTGGTCGTGGCTCTTTCCGGCGGACCTGATTCCACGGCGCTTCTGATTGTTCTTACCTCCGTGGCGAAGGACCTGGATTTAAGCTTGATCGTTGCCCATTTCAACCATGGGTTGCGAGGCACGGAATCCGATGAAGATGAAAAATTCTCCCGCGATTTATCTTCGCGGCTGGGATTGATTTTCTGCGCCGGGACAATGGATCGGAAAAATAGCGGGAAAGGCGTTTCCCCGGAAGATTTTTACAGGCGGGAACGGTATGATTTTTTAAATAAAGTTGCCGCGGATCAGCACGCGCAGAAAATCGCCTTAGGGCATAATTTGCAGGATCAGGCCCAGACGGTTTTGCTCAATATTTTGCGCGGCAGCGGCCTGGAAGGCCTGAGAGGTTTCTTGCCGAAACGCGATGGTAAATTTATCCGTCCGCTTATTGAAATTTCCCGGCGGGAAATTATTTCGTTTTTGAATGAAGCCGGTATTGTATATCGTCAGGATACTTCCAACGAAAACAGAAGGTATCTGCGCAATCAAGTCAGGACGGAGTTGATTCCTTATCTCAAGGAAAAATTTAATCCGAAAATTGAAGAAAATCTGGCGCAAATGGCGGCAATATTACGCACGGAAGATGAATTCATCCGGCAGCATGTCGCCGAAGCTTTGGATTCGTCTTTTATTCAAAGACACCCCAACAGGATTGTATTAAAAATCGACTACATCAATAAAATGCCTGAGGCTATCCGGTGGAGATTATTTAAAACCATTTTGGAAGAGTCCAGTCCTGCAAAAAACGGATTCTTCTTTATCCACTTAAAATCACTGGATAATTTGTTGAAAAATGGCGAATCGGGGAAAAGGATTGCTCTTCCCATGGGGATTGAAGCCAGACGGGAATATGATAATTTAATTCTGGAAAGTAAAAAAGCCGGTTTGGCACGGCTAAAATATGAATATGCCGTAAAGATTCCCGGCGCCGTTTATGTTCAAGAAAGAAATTCTACTGTTCGGACAGAACTTACATCAAGAGAAAATATTGATTTTAATAGCAAAAATAATGTTTATTTGGATTTAGATAAAATTCAGCAGCCCATGGCCATACGCAACAGAAGAGACGGCGACTGGTTTCAGCCCCTGGGGATGCAGGGTAAACAAAAGATTAAAAACCTCTTCATTGACCATAAGATACCCCATGGCCAACGCAATGAAATTATGTTGCTTGTTGATCGTCTTTCTGTAATATGGATAGAAAATATGCACTTAAATGACCGGGTCAAAATGACTCCGGAAACAAAAAATGTTCTGAAACTGGAAATTACGAACTCGTCAATATAAAAGCTTAGCGCAAAGCCGGTCTTTTTCGGCGTTATTAGAAATTAATTGAGTTAAATTCGATATTATTATAAAGATTAGACAGTCTAATTTTATTAAGGAGAAAAAAATTGAATCAATTTCAAAAAAATATAGCTCTTGTCCTTACTGTAGTGCTCGTTTTTTTGCTTGTCTGGCAGTTCTATAATCAGCCTAAAGCCGGGACGAAAGAAATAATTTACAGCGAAATGACAGCCTTTCTGGATAAGGGCGAAATCAGTGAAGTAACGATTCAGGGCGATAGCATTACCGGTAAGCTGACCAATGGCAATCTGTTTAAAACATTCACTCCAAAAGACGATAAGCTGGTGGCGCAATTCAGAGAAAAAGGCGTTAAAATTACGGCCAAACCTACGGAAGATTCGCCGTGGTTGACGGTTTTGATTTCCTGGGTTCCGATGATTCTTCTGATCGGTGTCTGGATATTTTTTATGCGCCAGATGCAATCCGGCGGCGGCAAAGCCATGGCCTTCGGCAAGAGCAGGGCGCGTTTAATGACTGATAAGTCAAAGAAGGTTACTTTTGCCGATGTGGCCGGCATTGATGAGGCCAAAGCCGAGTTGGAGGAGGTTATTGATTTTTTAAAGGATCCTAAAAAATACACAAAGCTGGGCGGTAGAATTCCCAAAGGACTGCTGCTTGTCGGCCCTCCCGGCACGGGTAAAACACTGTTAGCCCGCGCCATTGCTGGTGAAGCGGATGTGCCTTTTTTAAGCATCAGCGGTTCCGATTTTGTGGAAATGTTTGTCGGTGTAGGAGCCTCTCGTGTGCGGGACTTATTCGGCCAGGCAAAAAAGAATGCTCCCTGCATCGTTTTTATCGACGAGATTGATGCGGTAGGCCGCCATCGCGGCGCAGGTCTTGGCGGAGGGCATGATGAAAGAGAGCAGACCCTCAATCAGTTACTTGTGGAAATGGACGGATTTGAATCCAATGAAGGCGTGATTCTCATTTCCGCGACCAACCGTCCTGATGTTCTTGATCCCGCGCTTTTGAGGCCTGGCCGGTTTGACCGGCAGGTTGTCGTGCCGCTGCCCGATGTCAAAGGCAGGGAAAAAATATTTGAAGTTCATGCACGCAAAGCGCCGATAGACCATGATGTTGATTTCGCCGTATTGGCGCGGGGAACGCCCGGAACGTCCGGTGCCGACATAGAGAACCTCATTAACGAAGCCGTGCTCAACGCCGCCCGGGCAAACAAGGAAAAGGTTAATATGAGCGATTTTGAGTTTGCCAAAGATAAGATTTTAATGGGCACGGAAAGAAAAAGTATGGTGATCAGCGATGAAGAAAAGCGCAATACGTCTTATCATGAAACGGGTCACGCGCTGGTGGCTCGATTGATACCGGGAACCGATCCCATTCATAAGGTTACGATCATTCCCAGAGGCCGGGCTTTGGGCCTGACGCAACAGTTGCCGATTGATGAAAAACATACCTATCCCCGTAAATATTTAGAGAGCAGCATCGCCATTTTGCTGGGCGGACGTGCCGCCGAAGAAATCGTTTTGCATGATTTTACCACAGGCGCGGGCAATGATATCGAACGGGCAACCAATTTAGCCAGAAAAATGGTCTGCGAATGGGGGATGAGCGATAAAATGGGGCCGCTGAGTTACGGTAAAAAAGAAGAGCAGATTTTCCTGGGGCGTGAGTTTGCCACGCACAAGGATTACAGCGAAGAGACGGCGAAAAATATTGACGTGGAAGTTGTTGCCATCGTTAAGACGAACTATGAAAAGGCGAAGAAGCTTATCACTGATCACATAGAAATACTGCATAAGATAGCCGGAGAGCTTCTCGAAAAAGAAGTTTTAAACGGAACGGAAATAGACGCTCTTATCGGCGATGCTTTGCCTAAAGTTCAATAGGGTGATTCAAAAGCAACAGTTTGATCAAGTAACTTTGATTTTGTTTCCTCTCTGGGTATAATATTAAACTTCACTTGAATATCGGTGTTTTCGTGTGAGAATCATTGAAATAAAAAACATCAAAGAGGCCGAAGCCTTATTCAGAAGGATAGGCGTTGACCCTTATGGCATTGCTGCCATGGCGCAAAAAACGATTCACGTCAATATTCTGCTTGAAAAACAACCCTGTAAAACAGCAAATATCATCAAGCAGGAAATGTTGTCCATTGGCGGTGACGCGGCGGTAGCCAGAGGCAGCGTTGCCTGCAGTATTTCTGCCAGCGACATTTTAATCATGGGCACGGTAAAGCAGATATTAACTCTCGTAAAAAAAATTGAAAAACAGCCCTTTGGTCTGAATCTTATCGCCCGCGGGATATTGGAAATACTGAGCAGCGTTAGTCAAAACGAATATATCTGGAAAACATCCCGGCGTAAAATTGTCTTAGGCGGGAAAACCCTGCTGATGGGAATTTTAAATGTTACACCCGATTCGTTTTCCGATGGCGGATTTTTTTCTTCTCCGCAAAAAGCAATCGAGCACGGATTAAAGATGGCGGACGAAGGCGCCGACATGATTGACATTGGCGGAGAATCAACGCGGCCGGGTTCCCGCTCTGTCGGGGTTAACGTTGAGTTAAAAAGAGTGATTCCCGTCATTGAAGGTTTGATCGGGAAAATTAAAATACCGGTATCTATTGATACGAAAAAGGCGCGGGTTGCCCGATGCGCCGTTGATGCCGGGGCGGAAATAATCAACGACATAACCGCTTTAAATGGCGACAGGGAGATGGCCGAAACCGTCAGGAAAACCGGCGCCGCGGTGATACTCATGCATATGCGGGGGAAACCCGAAAATATGCAAAAGGGAAATCTTCATTATGATCATCTAATGGGGGAAATTACGGATTACTTAAAAATCAGCTGCGAAAAAGCGCTGAAAGCGGGTATAAATAAAAATGGCATTGTTATCGATCCCGGAATCGGGTTTGGAAAAACCTCCGAAGACAACTATCAAATTATTAAGAATCTTTCCGAATTGAAAGCTTTGGGAATGCCCGTTCTGGTCGGAACGTCCCGGAAATCTTTTATTGGAAAAATCACCGGTGAAGAGCCCGGTGAGAGAATGGAAGGAACGGCGGCTACCGTCACGGCGGCAATCATGAATGGATGCCATATAATCCGGGTGCATGATGTCGCTGCCATGAAAAAAGTTGCCGCGGTTACAGACGCTATTGTTCGCGCATAGCAGGTGGTGTAATGATTTACGGTATAGGAATAGATCTTGTTGAAAATGACCGTATTGAAAAGATTATCAAGAAATGGGATTTGAAATTTTTGAACAGAATCTTTTCCGATGGAGAAATTCAATACTGCAAAAAGCATGTCCAGGCCTCAACTCATTACGGAGCCCGATTTGCGGCCAAGGAGTCTTTTTTGAAAGCGCTGGGTCTTGGGTTGGGCGAGGGCGTCAGATTAAGCGATATAGAAGTTGTCAACGATGAAAAAGGGAAACCGTCTCTGATGCTCAGCGGAGAAGCGAAGGTTCAAATTGAAAAAAGAAAAATTACGGAAGTGCATTTGAGTTTAACGCATACAAAACAATACGCCACGGCTATTGTTTTGCTGGAAAAAGTATAAAATACGCCAATCGTAAC
The DNA here is from genome assembly GCA_002840555.1 of Deltaproteobacteria bacterium HGW-Deltaproteobacteria-13. Classification (GTDB taxonomy): domain Bacteria; phylum Desulfobacterota; class Syntrophia; order Syntrophales; family Smithellaceae; genus Smithella. The sequence goes on along the minus strand of PHBJ01000007.1, from coordinate 73,870 downwards.
AGTTTACAATGAAGCAGAAAGAAAAAAAAATTGAAATAGTATCTGCCAGCGCCGGCCAAACCAGGGAAATAGCGCGTTTGATCGGCGAAAAGTTGCAGGAAGGCGATGTGCTGGCATTGTCGGGAGAACTTGGTTCCGGCAAAACTTGTTTTACCGGCGGTTTGGCCTGCGGCCTGGGCGTCGATGAAAAATACCGGATTACCAGTCCTACTTTCACTTTGATTAACGAATATCCGGCCCGAATAAAACTTTATCATTTTGATGTCTACCGGTTAAAAGATTATTCCGAATTTGAAGATTTAGGGTACGAAGAATATTTTTGCGCCAAAGGAGTTGTCGTCATCGAATGGGCGGAAAAGATTACTCAAATTCTACCCGGGGATGCTTTATTTATAAATTTTGAATATCTTGATGAAAATAAAAGAAGCATCATTATCAAAGGACCGGAAAACAGATTGAAAGAAGTAATAAGAGATATAAAAATGGAGGTTGTTTAAAATGGCTTTAATTGTTCAGAAGTTCGGCGGAACATCGGTTGCGGATATTGATAAAATAAAAAACGTAGCCCAAAAAGTAATTAATGTAAAAAAGGCCGGCAACAAGGTCGTTGTCGTTCTGTCGGCCATGGCCGGGGAAACCGACAGGCTCATCGGTATGGCTCACAAGGCCGCAGATTCGCCTGATGAAAGAGAATACGATTCGTTGATCTCCACGGGAGAACAGGTGACCATAACCCTTTTGGCGATCGTCTTAAATTCCATGGGTCATAAGGCAAAATCGTTTTTGGGATTTCAGGTTAAAGTATTGACGGATAAGGCTTACAAGAAGGCCAGGATCTCGCTGATTGACACGGCCGCAATAAAGAAGGAACTCAAAAATGGAACCATTATTATTGTGGCCGGCTTTCAGGGCGTTGATGAAGAAAACAATATTACCACTCTGGGACGCGGCGGTTCCGATACAAGCGCGGTGGCTCTGGCTGCGGCATTAAAGGCGGATCAATGCGATATTTTCACTGATGTGGACGGCGTTTACACGACCGATCCGAATGTCTGCAATAAAGCGCGGAGACTGGAAAAAATTTCTTATGATGAAATGCTGGAAATGGCCATGACGGGAGCCAAGGTACTGCATCCGCGTTCAGTGGAAATGGCCAAGAAATATAATGTGCCCGTTTATGTTAAATCAACTTTTTCTGATAAAGGAGGAACTCTTGTGACCAGAGAAGATAAAGATATGGAAAGAGAAATAATTTCAGGTGTAACGTATGATCGGGATCAGGTTAAGATTACGGTAGTTCATGTTCCGGATAAACCGGGCGTGGCCGCAGATTTATTTTTGCCTTTGTCGGATAAGAATATTTTCGTTGATATGATTATTCAAAACGCCAGTTTGGAAGGATTTACCGATCTTACTTTTACTGTTTCCAAGAAAGATTTGAAAGACGCTCAAAAAATAGTCGAGAGCACGGCCAAAAAAATTGGAGCCAAAAAAGTTGAGATCGATGATCAGGTCGCCAAGATATCCGTCATTGGCGTGGGCATGGCCAGTCATTCCGGTGTTGCCGCGAAGATGTTTAAAACGCTGTCCAAAGAAGGTGTGAACATCATGATGATCAGCACATCGGAAATTAAGATATCCTGCATCATTCAACGAAAGTATATGGAACTGGCGGTGTCGGTGCTTCATGACGCTTTCGAACTTGATAAGAAAAAATAATTTAATAATGATCTCCGAAAGTAAAGTAAAGGGATTAATCGTTGTTAGTTTAATGCTGGCGGTTATTCCCTTTATTATTTTCTTTTTCCATTCGTTCACGGAATATAAAAATCCTGTTTTTACCAATCAATGTGATGATTGTCTGGTGCTGGAAATTGTTCAGAACGATCGGAAAACGGGAGTTTATTTTGTTTCTCCGGAGATGACAGTCAACCAGTTATTGAAATCAACCGGCGTCGGAAAACCGGTAAAAAACAACTTCCCGCTCAAGACGGGTATGAAGTTAATGATTGATTCCGTTTCAGAAAATCAAAATATTGTTGTCACTGAAATACCGGCCGCCGACAGGCTGTCCCTGGGAATGCCGATTGATATCAATAAAGCGACTGAAGACGATTTGCTGCAAATAAAAGGAATTGGTCAGGCAACCTCTCAAAGAATACTGGATTTGCGCAAAAAAATAAATCGCTTTCACGATATAAAACAATTGATGGCCATAAAAGGAATTAAAGAAAAGAAACTCGTGGAAATCAAAAAATATTTATATGTTGAGCCGGTCGGATCATTTATTAATTACTGAATGACTTGTAGAAACTAAGCACCCGCTTTACATAATTTTGAGTTTCCCGGTATGGCGGAATATTATAATGATACTTGGCGACAGCCTTTTCTCCCGCGTTGTAAGCGGCAAGGGCGAGATTTAAATCCCCCTTGTAGGTCTTGAGAAGATAGCTCAGATAACGCGCTCCTCCTTCAATATTTTTTTCCGGATGAAAACTGTCATCAACGCTGAGGGATGATGCCGTTTTGGGCATGAGCTGCATTAAGCCCTGCGCTCCCACCGGAGAAACCGCCCTGTGATTGAAATTGGATTCCGCTTTGATAACCGCTTTAATCAAGGCCGAATCAAGGTTGAATTTATCAGCCGCCCGGCTGATGATACTGTCATATCTCGTTACGTCAATATTGGGCTGGAAAAGAATTCGTTTCTCCCTCATAATCATGACATATTTCACATTAGGATCGGAAGGCACATTGGTCAGATGCAAGACGCCTTCATTATCCACGTGTTTGTAAATATCGGCACGGGCCGTGCCGTCTGCCATCATTGTAAAGATAAAGACAGCCGTCGCTGATAAATACAAAATTCTGCTGAATTGATGAAGAAATATGTCCAAATTTGTTTTCATGGTAATATAATAATTCATAAGTCTTTAAAAATCAATACTTTGTTTGAAAATAATAACTAAACACTTGATGTGGCTGCACAAATGCAAAATGAAGAAAATTTTAAAACGCCGAAAATAAATATTGATTCAGCCTAAATCGTTATTCCGCCGTCAATGGCCAGAACCTGTCCCGTTACATAACTCGATGCATCGGAGGCCAGATAAATAACAGCGCCTACCATTTCTTCCGGTTCGGCCGGTCTGGCCAGGGGAGTTCTGCTCATGGCTATGTTCAGAATGTCCTGATTCTTCCAAAGGGCTTCGCTGAATTTAGTTTTAGTCAGACCCGGAGCGATAGCGTTGACCCGAATGTTGTATATGGCCCATTGTTGAGCCATTACTTTTGTCGCCATAATCACACCGGCTTTGCTGATGGAATAAACCGGTAATATGTCAGGCGTAATGCCCGCGACGGATGAAACATTGATAATTTTCCCTCCGCCTTTTTCCTTCATGACGCGCGCTACCGACTGACTGAGGAAAAATAAACCCTTGAGATTCAGATTCATGATGGAATCCCAGGCGCGTTCATCGATATCAATGGCTGATGCCATCGAAGGATTTGTGGCGGCATTGTTTACCAGAATGTCGATTCTACCGAACTCTTCCATGACTTTCCCGATAAGATTATTGATATCTTCTGTTCTGCCGATATGCGCCGCTATGGCCAGGCATTTTCTTCCTGTTTTTTTTATTTCCTCTGCTACCTTTTCCAGGTCGGCTATTTTTCGGCTGGCAATCACAACATCCGCTCCGGATTGGGCCAATCCCATGGCGATGGCCTGGCCGATACCCCTGCTGGCTCCGGTCACTAAAGCTACTTTATTGTCTAAAGATAAATCCATTTTTATTTCCTCCCGCAAGCAATGATATTTATATGTTTTAAATTAACACTTTGTTCCTGAAATTCATTTCATTAAATAATTCTTTTTCTTTTTGTCTCATCTTCTTTGTTTCTTCTTTCGTCGTATTCTCGTGATTGTAGCCCAGCAGGTGTAAAATTCCATGAATCATCAGAAAATCAATTTCCTGCTCAACCGTGAGTTTCCCTTTAACAGCGTCCCTCAGAGCCGTCTGGGTTGAAATAACAATGTCGCCCAGAATTTGAGGATTGATATTGCCGTATTCACCTTCCTGTAAAGAAAAAGACAGAACGTTGGTTGACTTATCTTTCCCCAGATATTGTTTGTTTAATTGTTTTATGCCCTCGTCATCAACAAAAGAGATGCTGATTTCTTTATCCGCACAGTTAAGAATTTTTAGAATTCGCAAAACCGTGCCGCGGATTTTACGCCGCTCAAGCTTGATTTGGGTTTGCTTGTTTTCGATTTGCAGTCTCATAATGATCTTTTTTACCGTTAGTTTCTTTTTGCGCCGTTTCCGGATAATCAACACGATGATGAAAAATTCCCGTAAGAATTTTCGTAAATGTTTCCGCTATGGTATTAAGATTACTTAATGTCAGTTCACACTCATCAAGCTGTCCATCCATATAGATGCCTTCGATTCTTTCCCTGACGAGCGAACGAATTCTGGCCGGAGTCGGATTGGAAAGGGTGCGGGAGGACGCTTCGATAACGTCTCCCAGCATGATCAGTCCCGCTTCTTTCGTCTGGGGCTTGGGTCCCGGATACCGGAAATCACTTTCCGACAGGGAACGGATTGATTCATCCTTGTCTTTTTTGGCCTTATCATAAAAGTAACTGACAATACTGGTTCCGTGATGCTGCCGGATGATGTTAATAATCTGCCGGCCGAGTTTTGCCTCAGAAGCCAGTTCACAGCCATCTTTTACGTGAGAAATGATGATGAGCCCGCTCATTTTAGGAGATAATTTATCATGCTTGTTATCCGCCGTTTGCTGATTTTCGATAAAGTACTGAGGTTTTTTCAGCTTTCCGATATCATGGTAATAAGAGCTTACTTTGACCAGCAGGGAATTGGCCCCGATCGCTTCGGCAGCCGCCTCAACCAGAGAAGAAACGATGATGCTGTGATGATAAGTTCCCGGCGCCTCTATGATCATTCTCTGGAAAAGAGGCTGATTGAGATTGGCCAGTTCGAGGAGCTTGATATCGGTGATGAAATCAAATAAACTTTCAAAAACCGGAGTGATTCCCGCAACCAGGATGCCGGTGATAATTCCTCCGATGAATCCCATCATCAGACGTAATAATAAATCATTGAATAAATTTCCCGTGATAAGATTCAGGCAAATAATCGCGGCCATATTGATAATTCCAAGAAAGAGGCCGATTCTCAAGAAGACAGAACGCTGGCGGATGCGTACAATTTGATAAGAAGCGGCGATTGATCCTAAAAAGGAAAAAAGAGGGAAAATAATTTTTTCATCAAAGGTGAATCCGATCAGGAAAGATGTCAGCGCGCTGATAATCAGGGCGACGTTCCGATTAATTAAAATAGCGATCGTCATGGCTCCCAGTGCAAAAGGTATGGCGAAATAGCAGGCATCGATGGGGATGGAAGGGAAGGATCTGTTAACGGCCATGGCAATGAAGATTCCCGCTTTAATAAATAATATTTGTAACAGAGCAATAATGCCGAAAACAAGCAAATCAACATTGGAGCGAACAGAAGTTTTATCCCAGTTTCTTGTTCGCCAGAGATACAGGGTAATAGAAAGAAACAGGGCTGTGAAGAAGAATCCCATGATCGTCGTAAATCTGGAGAATTTATCTTCCTGGAAAGATTTATAGAAAGCATTGAGCTTAGCTAACTCAAGGTAGCCGATTTTTTCTCCTTCCCGAACGATCATTTCATTTTTTTGCACCTGGAAAAAAGTCGGGTTTGCGTCTCCGATAATAGCCAGTCTTTTCTTTTCCGTTGCTTCTTTATTAAATGTCAAATTTGGTTCGATCAGTTTCTTCATCAGAGAAAACGTTACTTCTTTGAGGGCATTCTCTTCGCCGTTGAAAACCGTGTTGACCGTTTTTAAAAGCGGTGTATCAATTTCCTGGATATTAAATAATACGGAAGCGTCTTTAATTTCTTCTTTTGTCTGGGTTTTTGAATTTCGAACAATAATACCTTTTTGTCTTTCCGCTTTGCCGAATACATCACTGGTTATGAATTTATTTCCATAAAAAGAAGTGATCAGACGGGAAAATTTTTGTTCCAGATCTTTGGAGAATTTGTATTCGTTTAAAACATAAAATTCTTCCGAGCTTAAATAAATGCCTAAATAAGCCTCCAGAATCTTTTTCTCTTTTTGTAATTTGCTGATATCGATATTGTCGCTTTCCGACGTTTTTCCCTTAAAGGAATTATTGTATCTTCCGGCCGCGTGTGAAAAAGCTTTATCGATTTTCGTTTTAAGGGTGTCGGCGATTTTATCGTCATAGTCATAAATTGGTTTGATATTTTCGGCATCCTCAAGTTTTTTTTGTTCGGTTGCCTGTTGGTCTCGAACCAGAAAAGGGTAGTCGGCTTTAATATTCCTGGGGGCGATCATTCCCATTTTGAATTGCGGTTCGGAAAAATGAAATTCCGGCGCCATAATTAAAGCTAAAACCAGGCATAGCGTAATAGCAATGGCCCATCTCTGGAAAAGACTGTTTTGAAGAAAACTGAAAGATACATTATAGCTTTTCAGTAATTTCTTGAAAACGATATTCACTTTCTTTTTATATGCTTCAATAAAATTCATAAAATTTATTTACGGGGATCAGCCGTTTTTTCTTTATCTAAACGCGCGTAAGCTTTTATGACATCTTGAACCAGCGGGTGCCGGATAACGTCAATTTCTGAAAAATAAACAAAACGGACACTCTCGATTTTTTTTAAGATTTTTCCCGCTTCAATTAAGCCGGAAACTTTATCCATGGGTAAATCAACCTGGGTGATATCGCCGGTAATGACTGCTTTGGAACCAAACCCCAGCCTGGTTAAAAACATTTTCATTTGTTCGGATGTTGTATTTTGCGCTTCATCCAATATAATGAATGAATCGTTGAGTGTTCTGCCCCGCATGAAAGCAAGGGGGGCGACTTCAATCAACCCTTTATTGATGAGGGCGGAGGCCCTTTCCATGTCGATCATATCATAAAGAGCGTCATACAGGGGGCGAAGATAAGGGTTTACTTTATCCGCAAGGTCTCCAGGGAGAAAGCCCAATCTTTCTCCGGCCTCTACCGCCGGACGCGCCAGAATGATTCTTTGGACTTTTCTCTCCAGTAAATAGGATACGGCCATCGCCATCGCCAGATATGTTTTTCCGGTTCCCGCAGGTCCGATGGAAAACACCATATCAAAATTTCTCATATATTCGATATAAAGCCTTTGAGCGATACTTTTGGGGGTAATGATGCGCTTTTGAGAAGAAATAAAAACAGTGTCGAGGAATATTCTCGCTAATTCGAAGGTTATATCTTCGGAGAGAATGCGATGGGCATAGTCAATATCCGATGAATGAATATGCCAGCCTTTCTCCATGATTGAATAAAGCTGCTGTAACATGGCGCTGATTTTGCGAACATTTTCATTTTGGCCGGAAATGGTGATATTATTTCCCCAGGCCTTTATCTTAACCGGTTCCAGCTTCTCAATGAGTTTTAAATGCTTATCATGCTCACCGCAGAGATTCTTCAGTAAATTGTGATCAACAAAGGAAATTTTCTCTACGTTAATACTTTTAGTTGCCTGCTTCAAAATAATTATCAGCCTCTAAAATTATATGATTTATATCAAACTATTAATGCTCTATTCCAATGGTGAACCTTTCAATTTAGAGCCGGTTTTTATCACGTTGATATATGCAATGCAATACATTAATTTCATATATAAGTATATAATATTAAAAGAAATAATATCAATCAGCCACCGTATTTTACTTTTGCAGGAATAAATGGGCAAAGACTTTCGCATTCCCCAGCATATTGTCAATGGGGCAGTTTTCATCCGGCTGATGGGCGGTCTGGCCGGTTTTAGACCAAACGGCCACCGGGTAATCTTTTTTGCGGATATAGGAAGCTACTGTTCCCGCCCCGACACCGCCGGCAAACGCTTTAATATGGTAAACCGTCTGAATGGCTTCCGTCAGCGCTTTAACAACCGGAGCGTCGGGATGTGTCGGTTTTGCGGATTGAACGTATTGCGCGGTTGATATTTCAATTTGAACCTTGAATTTTTTTTCAATATCCTGAACCATTTTTTGTATGGCCGCCAGGACATCCCGTAAATCATAGTTCGGCAGAACGCGGCAATCCATGCAGAAAATATCTTCACCGGGAATGGTGTTGATATTGCCCACATTCGCTTCTTTTTTTGTCGGTTCAAAGGTGCTTTGAGGCGGATCAAAAAGGGGATCGGTTTTGGGAAACAGTTTTTTCAGCTTGACCAGTTTTGTGACCAGATGTGATGCGGCAACAAAAGCATTTTTGCCTAATTGCGGGTTGCTGCCGTGGCATTGTTTCCCTTTTGTTTTAAAACACAGCCAGAGAATGCTCTTCTCCGCGACCTCAATTAATGATCCCTGCGGATTTCCCGAATCGGGGACGATAATCAAGTCATCGTGGTTAAAAAGATTATCCGTGGAATCGATCATATAATAGAGTCCCATATTGCTTGATGTTTCTTCATCGGCCACAAAGGCAAGATTAATGGAATGATCCGGTATGAATCCCTCATCCATCATCGCTTTGGCGGCAAAGATGGAAGCAACCATATCCTGTTGATTGTCTTCCACGCCGCGTCCGAAAACATGACCATCTTTCACATAAGCCTGGTAAGGATCCTGGCTCCAGAGACGCCGTTCGCCGGGCGGAACAATATCCAGATGCGTAATGATCCAGATAAACCTGTTTTTATTTTGACCTTCTATCGTTGTCACCAGATTGGGACGAATGCCGGAGGAAACCCTTTTATCCTGCGCGTCGAAATGCCGGAAATTTTTAAAGCCCAGTTGAACAAGGCGATCCTTCAGGAAACGTGCCTTCAGCAGTTCGCCGTCACCGCCGTTTTCCGGCCCGACCGCCGGATGGGCGCTAAGAGCGATTTGCAATTCGATCATGGCTTCACGGTAGGAATCTATTCGTTGCGTTATCCTTTTGAAATTGTCTTCATCGATCATAAAATATTCCTTTAAGATAATTTATTCTTCCGGCGTTATGAAAACAGGCGGGCCCATGGGCGTCAAAGGTTTGTCAAAATTTTTGCTGTCACCTAAAATTAAGACGACCTGGTTTGCTTTGCTCAAATAATGAAGGGCTGCTTTATTCAAATCTTCCACCGTGACGTTTTCTATTCTATCCCGGTAATGAAGTAGAAAATCAGCGGGCAATTTTTCAAATTCGAGATTCATCTGCTGCCAGGCAATCTGGTCGGGTGTATCGAAAGAAAAGACAAAGCCGTTTTCGATGGATTGTTTAGCCCAATCCAATTCCCTGGCTGTAATGGTTCCTGACCGGATATTGTCTAAAACAGAATTAATCAGAGAAAAGGCCTTCATGGTTGAAGATGTTTTTGTGAATGCATAAGTGCCGAAAACTCCGTAGGTTGACCTGGCGCGATAGAAACTTCCGGCGCTGTAAGCCAGGCCTTCCTTATTGCGTACAACGCTGAAAATTCTTGAAGGAAAACCACCGCTGCCGGTAATAAAGTCAAGAACGGTAAAGGCATGGAAATCAGGATCATTTTTACTTGCGGCAAATTGGCCGCCGATAATGATGGATTGGGGAGTTTCTTTATTAATCATGTAAAACCCCGCATCGGGCTTTGGGGGTTGAGAAGAAATATTGTCCGGAATGTCTTTTGTTTTCCACCCGCCGAAGTAGCGGCTCAATTTATTGACAGCTTCTTCTTTTGTGATATCGCCGCTTACGGCGAACATAATATTTGCGGGCACAAAAAACCGGTTGTGAAATCCGGTCAGGTCATCGCGCTTGATGTTGGCCAGCGATTGATAGGTCGAAAGACGGCCCCGCGGATCATGGGCGTAAATCAGACGATTGAATTCCCGAAAAGCAAGTTTTTGCGGATCGTCTTTCAGTCTTCGTAATTCCTCGTTTTTTAATTGCCGGGCCAATTCGAATTTATTTTGTTCAAACACAGGGGAAATGAGCATTTGCGCCAGAAGATCAAGTCCCCGGTCAAGGTCTTTGTTCAAAACGGATAAATTGACCTGTGCGGAGTCCACGGACATGGTAATTGACGCGGAAGCGGCCATGAAATCAAGCTGATTGTCAAATTCCGCGCTGTTTAATTTTGCCGTGCCTCCGGTTCTCATGACATAGGCGGTCAATTCGGCGACACCGGCCTTGCCTTCCGGATCATACATTGTTCCGGTTTTAACCAGCGCATTAATATTAATCAAAGGCAGTTCATGATTTTCCAGAATATAGAGTACGATGCCGTTTTCTAAAACCACCCTCTGGGCTTGCGGCAGATTAAAGCGCAAGGGGGCGTAATGAATTTTATCAGGGGACGGCAGAACGGAATCAGAGGGTGCGGCGGGGAATGCCTCCACTGTGATTAAAAAGACGGCCAGGATCAAAAATGTAAAAGAAGTTATGATTGCGTTTAATATTTTTTTGCTCATATCGTGTGCCATCTAATTTTTCTTGTTTAAAACAGCAATGGTGCGGTTGTCTTTTTTTAAATAAATTCCGGCCGCTTTTTGAATATCTCCAGCCGTGACCTTATCGATGTTGCTTAAATAATCGGCGAAATATCTGTAATCGCCGAGCAGGATTTCATAATAAGATAAGGTCGAGGCGATTTCGGAATTAGCATCAAGGCTCTTAATGTATTCCATCTTGATATTATTTTTCGCCTTGGTTAATTCTTCATCAGTCACCGGCTGTGTTTTAATTTTTTCTATTTCCTGCAGGATCATTTCTTCCAGTTCGCTATTCGTATGCGGATAACGCGGCTGGGCAAATATCGTGAAGAGGTTCGGATATCTTGTCGCCGGCACGCCGTTGGAGGCGCTGATGCTTTTCGCGATTTGCAGATCTGTAACCAGTTTATTATATAATCGGCTGGTTCTGCCTTTCGTCAAAATTGCTTCCAGCACATCAAAAACATAATCATCGTAGGAGGGAGCATTCGGTTTGTGAAATCCGATAATCATCATCGGGTTGGCATCGAAAGTGACATTTACTCTTCTTTCTTCCGTTTGTACCGGTTCCGCGGGGATTGCAATTTTCTTATCACGGCTTGCGGGAATGCGTCCAAAATATTTTTCGATCAGTTTCAGTGTTTTTGGAGGGTTAATATCTCCGACAACAGCAATCACCATACTGTCCGGTGCCTGATATTTTTTAAAAATTTCTTTTACGGAATCGGGGCTCAGGTTGATTAAATCTTCTTCCCATCCGATGATCGGCCTGCCATAGGGATGAATTTTATAGGCTGCGCTGATGAACTGTTCATACAATTTGCCGTCCGGATCGGATTCCACGCGTTGTCTTCGTTCCTCCATGACCACATCGCGTTCCGTGTAAAATTCACGGAAAACGGGATTGAGCAGACGGTCCGATTCGATTCTGGCCCAGAGTTCTATTTTGTTGGCGGGAAGACTGACATGATATGTCGTTACATCCTGACCGGTGGAAGCGTTCATATCCAGGCCGCCGTTCTGGGTATACAGCCGGTCAATTTCATTCGGGATGAAATATTTTTTATGTTGATCCTCTAATTTTTTTAATCGGGCGGAAATCTTTTTAATCATTTCCGGGTCAGCTTTTGAGCCTTTTCGTTTTTCTTTATCCAAAACCGTGCCGGTTTTTTCAATGGCGTCCAGTATTTTCTTCTCAGCCATGTAATTTTTAGTGCCGATCGTCGTCGTGCCTTTAAACATCATATGCTCTAAAAGATGAGCGGCGCCGCTTTTCCCGTTTTGCTCATCAACCGCTCCGATGCGATGGCGTATATAGAGCGAAACCGTCGGACTTAAATGACGCTCCAGCATCAGGACGGTCAGTCCGTTTTTTAGTTTTATTTTAACAACCTTCTTTTCCAGATCAAAGCCGTAGGAATGGCCGCAAAGTGACAATATCACCGCGAATATGAAAAATATTCTCAATAAATTATGGTGTTTTATCATGATTTGTTCCATTTTGTTTTTGGGGGAATAGGCGGAAGAAAAAATATATGATTCCAACAGCACAAACTAAAATCAGAAGGGAGGCGGAAAAAAAATACATCACAAATTCAAACGGATTCTTTACACTGAATGAACCCCATAAGGTATTGACGCCTATAATTAAAAAAAACACGGAGAATAACAAGATAATAATATTTTTAATCCATATTAAAACATTCATGTAATGCGGCCTGCCTGGTCTTTAAATATTTTTCAGCTTCTTCTTTAATTCTGCGTAAGCGGCAAAACTAAAATCGTTGTTTTGACAAGGTAGCAAAGAGTTATTATGATATAGCGGTTCTTCCTGAATGTCAAAGGGGGAAGATGCCACAGCGTCCGCCCACATTTTTGTGCCGGGAATAGGAGAGTATTCAGTCAGCACGGGTTTAGCGCCGCATTCCCGAACAAATTCAATGCTGTCACTCACTTCTTTTGCGCTTTGACCGGGCATGCCGCATAAAAGGTATATGCCTATTTCCCGGGTTTTATAACCGGCGTTTTTCAAGTGGTTCACGGCAAGACGGAGTTCATCGTTTTTAACTTTACCGCCGGTTTGAATCTGCCTGTTGAAATCGGAAGTTTCAAAGCCAAAGCGAATTGTTTTAAATCCCGTCTTGTAGAGCAATTCACTCAGCTCTTTCGTTATTTCCCTCAAATGTAATCCGTTGGGACAATGAAATTGACAGGACAACGCTCTTCTTTTTACTTCTCTGAGCAGGGGAATGATCATTTCTTCGGGTTTAACAAGCAGGGCATCATCGTAAAAACTGAAATTAACCACACCGGTTTTATTTTGCCAGTATTCAATCTCATCAACCACTTTTACCGGATCGCGCCGCTGAAACTTATCATTCAGAATATGCGAGGAGCAGTAGCTGCAGCGATATGGGCAGCCTCGCGATGTAATTAACGGCAGTTGTTCTATTTTGCGTATCAGGTCGAAAGCAGGGTAGGGATAGGAATCAAGATTATTTTCATCGGGTACAAAAAAAGGCTCTTCGTCAAATATTTTCTGAAGTAACAGAAGAATTTGTTTTTCTCCCGGGCCCGCAACGATATGATCAGCGCCGGAATATTTCAGGGCATGTTCTGAACACAAAATCGCGTATTTGCCGCCAAGCACAACGGGAACGGAAGGCAGCACTTCTTTGATGATTTTAATGGCTTCAAAAACTCCCGGATACCAGTACGTCATCATCGAGGTTATTAAAACAATATCCGCATCTTTGTGTTTTTTGAGCTCATCTGTAAAGATTTCCGGCAATATTCCGTAGCGGCAGTAATTTCTGTCAATCATCTTCAGGGAGTCGGGAGCGGATATCACCTGGCGGAAGAATTTGCCGTCGCCGTAAGAATGGCGCTGTGGACGCCGGCGAGTTTCCTGAGGCATGTCCGGATGATAGGGATCAAGGCAATCGATAAAATCAACCTGATGATTGTTCCGACGCAGCAACCCGCCTAAATATAAGAGGCCGAGAGGTTTTAACCAGAAATCGTATGCTGCAAAATCGTAAATCCAGGGGTTGATCAAAAGAATCTTTTTACTCATCACCGGTTGTTTATCATAGAGGACGGTTATTTTCAAAAGTAATAAAATTGCCGCAACTTAAAAAATAAATGAGCTTATTTTTATTGACTTTCAATTTTATAACCTTATATTGATGACAAATCACAATGGATGCTTATTCTCCATCACCGATGTCAATTTATCGTCAGGAGGCAACGAGTTGAGGCAGACAAAACAAATGATCCATCACCTGTTTGATATTGCGCTGAGCTTTATCTTGAATATGTCCAAAACTCGCGCCAATTATTGGGGTGAATTCGCCATTGATATTCCGTTAGGCACAGGGTTAATCTTTATCGCTTTGCGCCTTCATGATCTCACCTGGCTAACGGTTTTTTTAACGGTCGCTTCCGGCTTGTTTCTTGTCAGCTTTTTCGAATACTTCATTCATCGCTGGCTCTTTCACGGGTCAGTGCGGATAATGGCTGAAGGCCATCACGCTCATCACTTGAATCCGATGGGTTACGATTCCCTGCCTTTTTTTCTGCCGGCGATGGTCCTCGTGACTTTGGCAGGTCTATTTATGCTGCTTATGCCGATGCACAACGCGTTTCTGCTTGCCGGAACGATGACATTCGGCTATGTCACTTACGGATTGAGCCACTTTGCCATCCACCACGCCGGTTTTAAATGGTCCCGGGCCAAACACTGGTCAGCCCATCATCTCATTCATCACCGTCATCCCGAAAATAACTTCGGCGTTACCACGCCTGTGTGGGATGTGTTGCTGGGTACGCAATTTGCGTATGATCGTAAAGAATAAGGTTTCCCGGGAGATCAGGAACAGGCATTATTTTTTCCATGGTAGTATTTACCTGTCAATTTGCATCGATTCAACCACCATTGTTTCCGGACGTTAAAATTTGTAGTATGATAACATGGATGATAGACGTAAAACGAAAATATTAATTTAACGGGAGGAAAGCTATGAAAAATTTAAGGGTACAATCCCAATATTGGCAGGTCGCTATTTTTATTCTTTTCTTGTCGTGTTTTATGGCGCAGCCATCTTATGCAACCGCGCCAAAATCTGTAGATCCGGTTTATGATATGAAGACGCAAACATTGTCTGTTACAATCAATCATTACACGTTATCTGCCGGAATGCATCACATTAAATCTGTTGAAATCAAAAAAAATGGGGTGGTCATCAGCACAAATGAGTATTCTACTCAGCCCACAGATTCTATTTTTACTTATACTTATAATATTAAGGCGGCAAAAGGAGATGTATTAGAAGTTACGGCAACCTGCAATCTCTGGGGGCATAAAACTTCAACATTAACGATACCGTAAAAGAGTTTTCCGATCAGTTATAAAAGTATCAGTAACTTTTCCTTCAACATAAGGAATAACCTTACCTCTAATTCGTCAATAAACCAAGGGGTGTTATTATGAAAAGAATACCTATGGTATTGGCCTTTGCCGCAATGGCAGCCGTCATTTGTCTTCCCGCTTTTGCCGCAACCAAAATTAAAGGAAAGACTGTAAATTACAAGGCCGGAAATGAGGTGATGAAAGGTTATCTGGCTTATGATAAGCATATTAAAGGTAAACGTCCTGGCGTGCTTATTGTCCATGAATGGTGGGGACAGAATGAATATGTCCATAAACGCGCCCGGATGATAGCCGGATTAGGCTATACGGCCCTCGCTCTTGATATGTATGGGGGCGGCAAGATTGCCAAGCACCCTGATGATGCCGGGAAGTTCGCCGCTGAAGTCATGAAAAATGCCGCTGTGGGAGAGGGGCGATTTATGGCGGCTTTGGAATATCTAAAAAAACAAGACAGCGTCGATCCTGAAAGGATAGCCGCCATCGGCTATTGTTTCGGAGGCGGAGTTGTCCTGCATATGGCAAGACAGGGGGGTGATCTCAAGGGAGTGGCAAGCTTTCATGGAAGCCTGGCGACAGCAACGCCCGCCGAGCCCGGTGTCATTAAGGCAAAGATTCTTGTGCTGAATGGTGACGCGGATAAGTTCACAACACCCGAACAAATCGAATCGTTTAAGAAGGAAATGGAAAATGCCGGGGCTGATTTTCAGTTTATTTCCTATCCACAGGCAATGCACGCTTTTACGAATCCCGAAGCCGATATGTACGCGAAAAAATTTAATATGCCGGTTGGGTATAACGCTGACGCTGATAAAAAATCATGGGCGGAATTGAAAAAATTCCTTGCCGAAATATTCAAGGAATAACAAGATATTAATTGAAGCGCCGTTGAAATTATTTTCATCTTGTCCGGGGGAAGAAAAGCAATCAACACATTGAAAAATAATTTCCGGCACAAAATTAACGTTTACAAATCCTTGACCAAAATACAAAATTATTTTACCCTTACATCGGGGGGATATAATTTTGAAAAATGAGCATTACCGGAAGTTGGAAAACATGATGCATTCAGCGCCGTTTGTGCAACTGGCCGGCGCACGTGCGGAAATCAGCCAGGGGCAGGCCGAAATTACATTGCCCGTGAAGCGGGAACTTTTTCATGCGGCGGACGCACTCCACGGCGCCTTATATTTCTTGGCGCTGGATAACGCGGCTTTTTTTGCCGTCAATTCGCTGGTGGAAGATGTTTTTGTCCTGACGGTAAGTTTTAATATCTATCTTCTGCAGCCCGTTGATCACGGTGTTATAAAAGCCATCGGCAAAGTCGTTAATTCCACAAAAACTCAATATTTAGCAGAGGCTGTTCTCTATGACACGGAAAACAGGGAGATTGCCAGAGGGAGTGGTGTTTTTGTTAAAGGCAAGACAAAACTGACGCCGGAAATCGGCTATAAATAATCAATCGATGATATTTCTTCAAAACTAATTCAATAAAAAACAGCCCGTCAATCATCCCGATTTATAAGTGTTCCTTATTATTTTGACTTAATAGGCCTTTTATGTTAGTTATCGCGATGAAACAAAAGTCATTTAAAATATGTAGTTATTTATTTTTGAGGCCTTAAAAGCGTGAAAAAGACGACTTTGATAAAAATTTTTTTGAGGTCTCTTTTTATCCAGACAACGCTTAATTTTCGGAGAATGCAAAACTTAGGTTTTGCTATGGCTATTATCCCCATGATCGGGGAATTGCGGTTACAGAAAAGGGAATCGGAAAGAATGTTGACCACGCACTTGCAAATGTTTAATACCCATCCGTATTTTTCCGCCCCGATCATCGGTTCTATTGTCCGGTTGGAAGAAGAACGGGCCGGTAAAAGTGAAGCCTTCGATGCCAATGCGATTAAACAAAGCTTTATGGCATCTTATGCAGCGATAGGTGATATATTTTTCTGGGGCGCCCTGAGACCTTTTGCCCTGATTATTGCCGTTATTTTAATTTACATGGGGCTGATATTTGCTCCTGTCGTCTTCTTGTGCATCTATACACCGGCTCATTTTTGGATAAGATTAAAAGGTTTTATTGAAGGCTACCGGAAGGGAAAGAAAGGATTCGAATTTATCCGCTCCCTGAATTTACCTGTTGTTGCCGTAAAAATTCGCTGGCTTTCGGTGATGATGCTGACAGGTTTGACCATCTGGCTGTCGAGGGATTATGGATATTGGCCTTTTATAACAATATCCGGCGTTATGATGAAATTAACAGCACTGGCAACAGTGATGCTTTGCCTTTTATTGATTCAAAAAGGCTTATCGCAAATTTATATTATTTATGGAGCTTTCGTCATGTTTATTCTTATTTCCTGGAAAGGATTTTTGAATTGACAGAAGAAATAAGAACTTTAAAATTAAAAAATAAATTGGGACTTCATGCGAGAGCGGCGGCGTCTTTTGTAAAAGTGACTCAGCAGTTTAAATCAAAGATTCAGGTGGAACACGAAGGGCAAACTGTTGATGGTGAAAGCATTCTGGATATATTGACACTGGCTTGTCCCCGGGGCGGCGTGTTAACGATAAGAGCGGAAGGCATCGATGCTCCTGCCGCCATTGAAGAATTGGCAAAACTTGTTGAAAATAAATTTGGAGAAGACTAAACGATAAGATGAGCGCTGATCAGACTATGAAAACGTTGGTTCTTAAAGGTGTCGGTGTTTCTCCCGGTATTGCCATCGGCAGGTGTTACCGTTTTGATCCGTTGGACAGCCAGATTTCTTTTTATAAACTCAACGATGCTTCTTTGATTCCGCAGGAAGTGCTTCGCTTTAAAAAAGCCCTCAAAGAATCGGAACAGCAGCTGCTGGAAATTCAAAAGAACCTCAAAAAAGAAAAAGTTACCGAACCGGTTTACGTTATTGATGTTCATATTCTTATTTTAAAAGATAAAATATTTTCCAACCGCACCATTAAATATATACGCAGATTAGGCGTCAACGCGGAATGGGCGTTGCGTATGACGCTGGATCATTACAAACAGATCTTTGAGGGCGTCAAGGACGCCTATATCAGCAGTCGAGTCAGCGATGTTCAATATGTCGTCCAGAGAATATTGCGCAACCTGTCCGGTGAAAAAAATGAAATTGTCTGGGAAGAGGGCTATGACGGCCTGATTATTGTTTCACATGATTTGTCTCCTGCCGACACGGCCCAGATGAAACTGGATAAGATTTTCGGTTTTGCCACAGACAGCGGCGGCCGCACATCGCACACGGCCATTGTCGCCCGGTCTCTGGAATTACCGGCTGTCGTCGGTCTGGATAATGTGACTCGATTTGGCCACACGGGGGATGAAGTCATCGTCGACGGCACCTCCGGCCTGGTGGTGATCAATCCCTATCCGGACATGCTCAAAAGGTACGAAGAAAAGAAGCGCCATTATGATGCCGCAAAAGACGAGTATCTTAAATATGGAAAACTGCCCGCCGTAACACTTGATGATTATCATGTCCAAATCGGCTGCAATATAGAATTTGTCGAAGAAATTCCCTCGGCAATGACTCACGGCGCGGAAAACATTGGGCTTTACCGTACGGAATTTTTATATATCTATCGTGAAGATTTACCCACGGAAGACGACCATTTCAATAATTATCGCCAGGTCGTTACCGAGAAAAATTTATCGTGGTCGACCATACGCACGTTTGATTTAGGCGGAGATAAGTTTCCCAATTACCAGAAACAGGGGAAAGAATTAAATCCGCAGATGGGCCTCCGTGCCATTCGTTTCTGTCTTAAGGAAGTTGAAATATTCAAGACGCAGCTCAGAGCCATCTGGCGTGCCAGTGCCTTTGGAAAAATAAAAATTCTTTTCCCGATGATTTCCAGCGTAGACGAAATTCGCGAAGCAAAGAAATTGCTGGAAGAAGCCCGTCAGGAGCTTTTAGCGCAAGGCGTAAAAATTGCCGATAAAATGGAAATAGGCGCGATGATTGAAGTGCCTGCCGCGGTTGTGATTGCCGATAAACTGGCCCAGGAAGTGGATTTTTTCAGCATCGGCACAAATGACCTGATCCAATATTCTCTGGCCATTGACCGGGCCAACGAACGCCTGACCTACTTGTATGAACCTTTACATCCGGCTGTTTTGAGATTCATCAAGCAAACGGTGGATGCGGCGCATAAAGCGAATATTCATACGGCGATGTGCGGTGAAATGGCCGGCGATCCTCTTTGCGTCTTGATTCTTCTGGGAATGGAACTGGATGAATTAAGCATGAACCATCTGGCTATTCCGCGGATTAAGAAAATTATAAGGGAATCCACGTTGAAGGAATCAAAAATATTGTTGAAAAAGGCTCTGACTTTTAATACGGCTTCCGAAGTCCGGGCTTACGTGCATGATTATATGGCAAAACGTTTTCCTGACGAATTTCAAATGGAAGATGATTGATTTTTGTTAAAAAACCTGTTCAAGTTTACAGCGATTGTATCATGATCGCACAAAACTTTTAAATGATGTATAATCAAGAAAAATAAATTCAACTTTTTACATCTTACCGTTATTTCCGGCGGAGAATACCCATGATGGAAGAAAAAAATAGTTTTGCTAAACTACATCCTGATAAAGAATATTATTCCGGACATCTTTACGATGAACAAAAATTTTTCCAATTCCGGTTGCTCAAGTCCTTCCTTTCGCGCGTTTCCATTGCCGATGAGTATGTTGACGCCATAAAGAAACTCTCCACGGAAGGCGTCGTCATTTACGCTTTAAACCAGCGCAGTGAACTCAACAGTCTCATTATTTATGAACTTTTTAAACGCAAAGGCGTTCCGATTCCCGTATATTGCCATGGAATGAATATGTCCTTCTGGCAGCCTCTGCCGAAAATGCTTAAGTTTTTCTGGTATTCTTTTTTACGCCGTTTAGGAAAAGAGCAGAAGGCCTGGCAGGGCAAACTGGATTATGTTGAAAGAGTTGTTCAGGAAAGGAAGAGCATCGTCATTCATTTGGGCGAATCGGAATTTATCGAAAACAGATCTGCGGAAAGCGCGATCATCAGCTTGATTAATGTGCAGAAGACGATTGATTTTCCCATTTATATTGTGCCGGTTCTTGTTTCTTACGGGCGCAGACGGGAAAAAGAAGATGAAAGTCTGTTTAATATTCTTTTCGGGCAAACGGAGCACACAGGCGCTTTGCGCCGTTTAATCACCTTTGTACGTTACTCCAGTAATGCTTTTGTTATCCCGGCGGAACCGGTTAAATTATCCGAATATTTAACGGAAAGAAAAGGTCCTTCTCAGGAAGCAACTGTTCGCGAATTGCGGGGAGAATTAATTGACCGCATTGAAAAAGAAAAGGACACGGTCGTCGGACCGGCTTTAAAATCGCGGGAAGAACTCATCGGCATGGTGCTAAGCGATGAATCCGTGAAGAAATTTATTACCGACTATGCGGCGGAAGAAAAAAAGGACAAGCTGGCCGTTAAAAAAGACGCGCGCCGTTATCTTTATGAAATTGCCGCCGATTACAGTGAAACTTTCATAGCCATGTGGCGAAAAGTACTCAACTGGCTCTGGAACGATATTTACGACGGTTTATCGATCGATTTGGAAGGCATGGCCAGGATACGCAATATATCCAAAAAAATGCCGTTTGTCATTGTTCCCTGTCATCGCAGTCATATTGATTATCTTTTGATCCATTATGTTTTTTATAAAAATAATATTCAGCTCCCGTTTATTGCCGCCGGAAACAATTTATCTTTCTTCCCGATGGGTTACATTTTCCGCAAATCAGGAGCTTTTTTTCTGCGCAGAAGTTTCCGGGGCAACAAAGTTTATTCCGAAGTCTTTGCCAAATATCTGGCGATACTCTTGAAAGAAGGACTGCCTCTGGAATTTTTTATTGAAGGCGGACGCAGCCGTACCGGGAAGATGGTCATGCCCAAATACGGCCTTCTTTCCATGGTTATTCAGGCTTATCAGGAAAAATATTGCGAAAACTTTGCAGCGATTCCGGTTTATATCGGCTATGACCGCGTGATTGAGGAGAAGTCCTATCTCAAAGAATTGGCCGGTGAATCTAAAACGCCGGAAAATACCACAGAGATCATTAAAACCAGTAAAATATTGAGTCGAAGATATGGCCGCGTTTATGTCAACATCGGCGAACCGATGATTATGAAAGACTATCTTGCGGCGCAGGAAAAGCCGATCGAACAAATGGCTGTGGATGAACGACAAAGCCTTTACCGGAAAATAGGCTATGAAATCGTTCTGGAAATTAATAAAGTTTCCGTCGTCACGCCTTTTTCGCTGGTTGCCGCCGTGATCTTAAGTCATGACCGCAGAGGAATATCTCACAATGATTTGCTGGATATTTTGAATGAGTTTTACGACTATCTTTCCGTGAGGAAAGTTAAATTTGCGGAAACATTTGCTCACTGCGATAAAGCGATAACGGATGCCCTTAACATTTTTGTGCAGCAGGGATTTATCTCCAAAATTGAAGCCGAAGAAGATGAGGACGAAGAAATGCAGGAAGTGGTTTATTCGTTGAAAGAAGAAAAAAGGCTCAATCTGGAATATTATAAAAACAACATTTTACACTTCTTTGTTCCTCTATGCTTTGTCGCCACGTCCATGATTAAAAGTAATGAAGATTTAATCTCGCTTAACCGGATCATGGGGGATTATAAATTCCTCAAGAAGCTTCTCTGGAACGAATTTATTTTTGATGAACACAAGGATGATGCGGAGGAAGTTAACGAAGTGCTGGCGTATTTATACGATAGAAAAATGATCACATCCACTGAGAAGGAAGGTCAAATTTACATAGAAATAAAAGGCAAAGGCAGTAAAAAACTAAAATCTTACGCCGATCTGATTCACAATTATCTGGAGTCCTACTGGATCGTCATCAAAAGCTGCCTGTATCTGAAGAAAAATCCGCAAACATCAAAGGATTGGTTAAAGAAAATCAGGTCGCTCGGTGACCGGATGTACCGTAAAGGCGAAATTTTACGGATAGAAGCGCTTTCTCAATCGAATTATTCTAATGTAATGATTTTTCTTGAAGATTCGAAACTGATAAACACTATAATAAAATTTGAGAAAAACGGGAAGAAAGAAAAGAAAGAAATTTCATATACCCTGACCGAAAACAGGGCGGAGATGGAAGTTCTGCGCCGCCGGCTTTTTAGATTGTTGTAAAATAGGAGAGAGATAATTTTAAAAAGTAACTCCCGGAGATATACGCTAATGCCGTTATTATTTTATCCCGGTTGATTGAGCGCTCTTAATGCTGTAAAAAGCTTCCCGGCCGCGGTAGTGGGCTGCGTCACCCAGCTCTTCTTCAATACGAATCAGTTGATTATATTTGGCCAGTCTTTCCGAGCGGGAAACAGAGCCGCTTTTAATCTGCCCGCAATTGACGGCGACAGCCACATCGGCCATGAACGTATCTTCGGTTTCTCCGGAACGATGGGAGACCACGCACGTGTAGCCCGCTTCTTTAGCGCGTTCAATCGTCTGCAGCGTTTCCGTCAGCGTTCCGATCTGATTTAATTTGATCAGTACGGAATTGGCCACGCCAAGAGAAATGCCTTTTGCCAGACGTTTTACATTGGTGACGAAAAGGTCGTCGCCGACAATCTGTATTTTACCGCCGAGCTCAGCGGTAAAATGTTTCCAGCCGGTCCAGTCATCTTCCGCCAATCCGTCTTCAATGGAAATAATAGGATATTTCCGGACGAGCGCCGCATAGAACCTGACCATTTCTTCCGCGGTTTTTTGCGGTTTTTTTTCCGCGGACAAAATATATTTCCCTCTGGAGAAAAAAGAACTGGCCGCTGAATCCAGTGCGATCATGATGTCCTGTCCGGGGCGGTAATTCGCTTTTTCAATGGCCGTCATGATGAGTGCAAGAGCTTCCTCGTTTGATTTTAAATCAGGCGCAAAACCGCCTTCATCGCCGACGGACGTATTATAGCCCTTTCCCTTGAGCACCGCTTTTAATGAGTAAAAAACTTCCGAGTTCATGCGGATGCCCTCTTTAAAATTGGGCGCGCCCACCGGCATAATCATAAATTCCTGGATATCAACATTGTTGTCGGCGTGCTGCCCGCCGTTTAAAATATTGGACTGCGGCACCGGCAGGTCTTTGGCATTGACGCCGCCCAGATATCTGTAAAGAGGCAAGCCTGATATCTCTGCTGCTGCTTTGGCGCAGGCCAGTGAAACCGCCAGAATGGCATTGGCGCCGAGTTTGCCCTTGTTAGCTGTTCCGTCGAGCTCTATCATGGCAAAATCAATATCACGCTGGCGGCGGCAATCCATGCCGATGATTTCAGGACCGATTTTATAAATAACATTTTTCACGGCGTTTTCCACGCCCAGCCCGTTATATCTTTTTTTATTGCCGTCGCGTAATTCCAGCATTTCATGTTCGCCGGTGGATGCGCCGGACGGTACAGCCGCTCTTCCTTTAAATCCCGATATCGTTGTTACTTCGGCTTCAACGGTTGGTTTGCCCCGGGAATCAAGAATTTCTCTGGCATGTATGGTAATAATTTCCGGCATAAAGAAACTCCTTTTTTATTGAATATTATAGCAAAGATTGCGTTATTTCAAGCCGCTCTTTTAATATTTAATCGTAAAGTTGTTGAATTCACCGGTGTAAGGCTCTTGAGTGATGATTACGTTTTCAACTCGCGCGGCGGGCGGGCCGATATGGCACCATTCCAGCATCTTATCCACACTTTTATCTTCGCCTTCAAACACGGCTTCCACGCTTCCGTTGGCCGTATTTCTGACCCATCCGGTCATGTGAAAACCTATTGCCGCACGATGGGTGGCGAAACGGAAACCTACTAACTGCACTCTGCCGCTGATATTAACGTGCACTCGTTTCATGGAATTTACCTGCCGGCGAGTTTTAGAAAATCTTCCTCGCTGATAATTTTAATGCCCGAGGACTTCGCCTTCTCCAGTTTGGAACCGGGATCGCTTCCGGCAACAACATAAGTGGTGCTTTTCGTTACGCTGGAATGGATTGTGCCGCCAAGATTTTCTACAATGGCCTTTGCATCGTTTCTGCTCATGCTGTCCATTGTCCCTGTAAAAACAAATGACTTCCCCCGCCAGGGTGCATTTCCGGTTATTTCTTTCTTCTGCGGCGTTACCCCTGCGTTGTTGAATTTTTTCATCACATCGATATTTTTGTGCTCATGGAAAAATTCCAGAATGCTGGCGGCGATCTCCGGTCCGATTTCATTGATGGCGGTTAAATCTTCGATCTGTGCGGCCATAAGGTTTTCCATACTGCCGAAGTGCGCGGCCAGAAGTTTGGCCGTGCGTTCTCCCACGTGCCTGATGCCCAAAGCGTAAATAAATTTATCCAAAGGCGGTTTTTTGGATTTGCTGATGGCCTCGATTAAATTTTGCGCGGATTTTTCCGCCTGGCGATCCAGGGCGACGAGCTGATCCTTGCTTAAAAAATAAAGATCGGCCGGGTCGGTAATTAATTTGGCGTCAAAAAGCTGTGCGGAAACTTTTTCTCCCAAACCTTCAATATCCATTGCGCCGCGCGACGCAAAATGACGAATGTGTTCTTTTAACTGCGCCGGGCAGGAAATATTGACGCAGCGGTGCGCCACTTCACCTTCCAGGCGCACAACATCGGAATTGCATTCAGGGCACTTCCCGGGCATCTTAAATTCTTTTTCCTTGCCGGTTCTTTTTTCCAGAATAACCTTGACGACTTCGGGAATAACATCACCGGCGCGTTGAATCACGACGGTGTCACCAACGCGAACATCTTTTTTAAGGACTTCGTCTTCATTATGCAGCGTTGCCCGGCTGACCATCACGCCGCCCACGTTCACCGGTTCCATAATGGCTACAGGAGTCAACGTACCCATGCGTCCCACGCCGACGATGATATCCTTGATGGTTGTTGTTGCCTGTGCCGCCGGAAATTTGCAGGCCAGCGCCCAGCGCGGGCTGCGGGAAACATTGCCCAGAGCGGCCTGTAAGGCCAGATCATTGACCTTTAGAACAACACCATCAATTTCATACGGCAAGTTTTCTCTTTGCGTGCTGATATTTTCGAAATATTCAATACAGCTCAGTATATTGTCTGCCGGTTTGATAAGAGAATTCACTGGAAAACCCCAACCGGACAGGGTTTGCAGGACTTCCCAATGATTCGAAAAAACAATACCGCGAACATTGCCGACGCCGTAAAGGAAAATATTGAGCGGACGGCGCGATGTGATTTTAGAATCGAGCTGGCGCAGAGAGCCGGCGGCGGCGTTGCGGGGATTGGCAAAAGGTTCTTCGCCTTCTTTCATACGTCTCAGGTTTAATTTATGAAAAGGTTCTTTTTGGATGTAAACTTCACCCCTTATTTCGATAAATTCAGGAATCGTTTTAACATCCGATTTTTTCATTTTCAGGGGAAGGGAAGAGATCGTTTTGAGGTTTTGCGTGACATCTTCGCCGGTAGTTCCGTCGCCTCGTGTGGCTCCCCGTGTAAAAATTCCATTTTCATAAATAAGATTTACAGCAAGACCATCAAGCTTCGGTTCTGCGATATATGAAATATTATTAACGCCCGCCAGGCGTTTGATGCGACCGTCAAATTCAATGATTTCTTCGTTGGAAAAAGCATTGGCCAAACTAAACATTGGTGAAGGATGGTTAAAAGAAGCAAACTTGACCAGCGGGGCGGCGCCCACTCTTTGGGTCGGAGACTCCGCCGAGTGTTTTTCCGGATAATGATCTTCCAAATCCTGAAGCTCCTTCATCAGTCGATCGTATTCGGCGTCGGAGATTTCAGGAGCGTCCTGCTGGTAGTAACGCTTGTTGTGGTAATCGATTATTTTTCTTAAATCAGCGATTCGTTTTAAATCGGCTTGTTTATCCATTACTTAACCAGTTTTAAATAATGTTTTGCTTTAGATATTTCTTTAGGTTTTTCCGGTGATTTCGTTTTACGGACGGAATTATTTTTTAGAATACTTTCGTTTAAAATGGCATTTTTAGTTCGTACGGCGTTAATGATCGAAAAGATAATGACCGCTTTTTCCCACTCGGCAGAGCCCGAAAATTTTTCCACTTTATTCTTATATTTGTCCCACAAAGAAGTAAGGGACGCTTCATCGATATGCAATATTTTTTCGGCAATATTGTTAAGGGAGTTTTCTAAACTATTCATGGGCAATTCATAACTTTACTTGGCCATAAAGTCAAATTAAAAGCTTTTTTACCTTTATAAAATCAAAGAAATAAAACTTGTTTTTTTTGTCTCTAACCGTTAATAAGCTACAGATTGGCGGTTGGTTATGGAAGACAAGAAAATAAAAATTGGCGTCATTTCCGACACTCATCTGGATGATTATGATGATAAGATGAAAAAATGTATCGCTGAACATTTCAGCGATGTCGATATAATTCTTCATGCCGGGGATATGGTGGATGTGCGTGTTTTGGAAATTTTCGGGGAAAAGGAAATTAAGGCTGTCTGCGGCAACATGGATAATTCTTCGGTTAAAGAAAAGTTCCCCGAGCATTCATTATTTGAAATAAAGGGATATAAATTCCTCCTGATTCATGGATGGGGATCTTCCTTTGGCATTGAAGAAAGAATATCGGACGTGTTTAAAGATGTGGATTGCATTGTTTATGGACATACGCATAAACCGGTAAATCACAAAAAAGATAACGTGTTGTATTTTAATCCCGGTTCGGCGGCAGATCGATATTTTAACTCTTCCAGAACCATTGGCATATTAGAAATTGACAAAGATGTAACAGGTAGGATAATTAAAATATAATTAATAACCGGCTGGTTTTAAATATGGAAACAATTTTCGCACCCTGGCGCATGGACTATATAAAAGGGGAAAAACCTGAAGGATGCGTTTTCTGCAAATGTTCCGTCAGATGTGATGATTTTATCCTGTTTGAAGGTAAAACCGCCTACGTGATGATGAACAGATACCCGTATGTCAACGGTCATTTAATGATCATCCCCCAGAGACATGTAGGACAAATCGAAGAATTGACCCCGGAAGAAAGAAAAGAAATATTTGATCTTTTGGAAATATCAATCAGGGCGATGAAAGAAGCGATGAAACCTGATGGATTCAATGTAGGCGCCAATATCGGCAAGGCGGCAGGCGCCGGTATTGAAGAACATTTTCATGTTCACGTGATTCCGCGATGGGAAGGCGATACGAATTTCATGAGTGTTGTGACGAATGTCCGGGTTATTCCGGAGGCTGTGGCGACAACTGCGGCTGTTCTTGCGCCATTTTTTAAAAAATATCATCAGGAGGAATAATGTAATGAGAATAATTTATTTGATTCTTGTTATAATATTTTCTTTATTTATCGTTACTTTTTCTCAGCAAAATTTAACGATGGTGCCGTTGCATTATAATATACTGGATCATAATATTTTAGGTAATTTAAAACCCGTACCGGCTTATTTGCTGATTTTCATCTCCATTCTCGTTGGCGTTATCATTTCAGCTTTTTGGGGCATCGTGGAACGTTTCCGTTTAAATCGCACAATCAGACGTTTAAATAAGCTGGTTCGTGATTTGCGCAAAGAACTTCATGCCAATGAAGCTCCGCCAATTATCGATGAACAGAAAACACCCAAATAATATCGACCCGTCCGTGTTTGAGAACTTCAGATTTATGACCGACGCCTCTCTGGGGCGGTTGGCTAAATGGTTGCGGCTTCTAGGTTACGATACGGTTGTGTTTCCGCAAGAAGCCGGCAGGACCTTGCTGCGACAGGCTGAAGCTGAAGGCAGGATCGTCCTCACCAGAAGAAAAGATATGATCGAACGCCAGTTTTCCGGCGGTCTGTTTTTAATTCCACACGGTGATGCCGGCCGCCAACTCAATGAGGTTATCGAAAAGTATTCCCTGAAGATAGACGGGAAGAAGATGTTCGGGATTTGTCTTGAGTGCAACGAAAAGCTTCATCCGGTGGAGAGGGAAGAGGTCCGTGATCTGGTGCCGCCGTATGTTTTTGAAAATTGCGCTGAATATAATCAATGTCCCCGTTGCCTGAAAATCTTCTGGATGGGAACGCATCAACGCAACGCTTTAAGGTTTATGGAGAAGCACATTCCGAGTCATCTCCCTTAATTTTCTCAACAGCGTGATGCAGCGCCGGCAGAACGACGGCAAGATTTTCTTTGGCGCCCTTGGGGCTTCCGGGAAGATTGATGATCAGGCACTGTCCGCGAATTCCTGCTATCGCGCGGGAAATCATGGCGTGAGGCGTTACCAGCAAACTATTTTGCCGCATGGCTTCAGCCATGCCCGGAATTTGTTTATCAATGACTTCCAGCGTCGCGTCAGGCGTTAAATCGCGCGGACTGACACCGGTGCCGCCGGTGGTTAAAATCAAATCGGCTTTTTCAATATCCGCGAAATTGATAATCGCTTTTTGAATTTGATCAACTTCATCAGGAACAATAAGAGTATGTTTTATTTTAAAACCGGCTCCCGCAAGCATTTCTGCTATTGCGGGGCCGCTTAAATCCTGTCGTTTGCCTTGTGAGCCTTTGTCACTCACCGTTATAATACAGGCTGTGAACATTTTTATTCTTCTTCTTTTTTCGACTCGGCAATAATTTTTTCCGCAATATAGGAGGGAACTTCCTCATAATGCGATTCTGTATAAGTAAAGTTGCCGCGGCCGCTCGTCATTGAACGTAAATCCGGCGCGTATTTGAGGATTTCCGCCAGCGGAACCTGTCCTTTAATAACCTGATTGGTGCCGTTGGTATCCATACCCTGAACCCGGCCGCGACGGCTGTTGAGATCGCCAATCACATCGCCCATGTATTCGTCGGGAACTTCGATATCAATATTGACAATCGGTTCCAGCAGAATCGGCTGACATTCCATGACGCCTTTTTGAAAAGCCATCGACCCGGCAATTTTAAAAGCCATTTCCGATGAGTCCACTGTGTGATAAGATCCGAAAGTCAGATTTATTTTAAAATCCACCACGGGATAACCGGCGATCACGCCTTTCACCGCTGCTTCCACAATGCCTTTTTCGACAGCGGGGCGATATTGTCCCGGAATAACACCACCGACTATTTTGTCATGAAACTCAAAACCACCGCCGCGCGGCAAAGGCTCGATATCGATCCAGCAATCACCGAACTGACCGCGTCCGCCGGACTGTTTCTTATACTTGCCCTGCACGTTGGTTTTGCCCTTAATGGTTTCCAGGTAGGGGACTTTCGGCGTGTTCAGATTGACTTCCACACCGAATTTTCTTTTCATCTTTTCGATATTCACTTCAATATGCACCTGGCCCATACCGGAGAGAATCATTTCCTTCGTCTGTGTATTGCGGGAGAAGACAATTGTCGGGTCCTCTTCCGTCAGGCGGTGAATCGATCCGGCAATCTTATCTTCATCACCGCGGGTTTTCGGTTCGATGGCAAAAGACATGATGGGATGAGGTATTTCCACCATGTTGAAAATGATCGGTGCTTTTTCAAAACAAAGCGTATCACCTGTTACGGTATCCTTGAGTTTAGCCACGCCGGCGATATCACCGGGGATAAGGCCTTCCGCCTGTTTCTGGGCTTTGCCTTCCAGAAAGAAGATATGACCGAATTTTTCCGTGATCTTTTTGGAAGAGTTGTAAACAGATGTATCAGGATTGAGTTTCCCGGAATAAACACGGAATAACGTCAATCTACCCGCATACGGATCGGCGATCGTTTTAAAGACAATGGCGGAGAAGGGAGCGTCTTCGGACGGCAGTCTTTCTTCAACATTGTCTGTTCCCGGTTTTTTGCCTTTTTTCGCTCCGCGATCCACTGGCGAGGCAAAAGAGTTGACGATTAAATCCATGAGCATCGATATTCCAATGCCTTTAATTGCCGAACCGCAGATAATCGGAATCAGGCTTCCTGAGGAAACACCTTTTTTCAAGCCGGATTTTAGTTCATCCGCGGAGAGTTCTCCGGCTTCGAGATACTTATTCATCAGTTCGTCGTCGGCTTCAGCGATATCCTCGACCATCGAGTTGCGTAAATTCTTTGCGTCGTCCATCATGTCGGCGGGTATATCCACGGCTTTTCCGTTGCCTTTGTTATCGGCAAACAAATAAGCTTTCATATCGATTAAATCAACAATGCCGTTGAATTTATCTTCAGAGCCGATGGGCAGGCAAACGGGAGTCGCTTTTTTCTTGAGTTTGTTTTTGATGCTTTCCAGTGCTGAGGTGAAAATCGCGCGTTCCTTATCCATTCGATTGATAAAAATAATACGGGGCAGTTTGAATTCGTCGGCTAACTCCCAGACTTTTTGTGTTTGAAATTCAACACCGCCGACGGCGTCAACGACAATTACGGCGTTTTCCACAACGCTCATTGAACATTTTGTATCATATGTAAAATTGGAGTCGCCCGGTGTGTCAATAAAGTTAATTTTATGTTTTTCCCATTCGACAAAATTAGCCGCCGAACTGATTGATATGCGTTTTTTTTGCTCTTCCGGTTCAAAATCCATACAGGATGTCGCGTCATCAACTCTTCCCAGTCGTTCGCTTTTTCCTGAAACAAATAAAAAAGATTCGCAAAGGGATGTTTTACCCGTTCCACCGTGTCCGACTACCGCTAAATTTCTGAGAGATTTAGATTCGTATTTTGCCATGAAAACTCCTTTCAATACCTCCGTGCTGCTCTAAAAAGCAACTGTATTTGAATGCGCGCTTTTCTAACGTATCCGGTAAGTAAAATCAAGACAAATTTAATCAGGATATTTTAAAATCATTGACAGAACGGGCGGGGGATTAGTTGAATATTACAATGAAAAAGGAGATTTTTATCCTATTCATTTTCAGAGCGCCGGGAACATTAATTATATTAACTTGAATATATAAATCTTTTACTTTATAAACGCTGTTCGTTTGATGATACAGGAAAAAATAAGAAAACGCTTAGCCGGTATAATGAATTAATGATTGATTACGAAAAAGATCTTAATCCCGAACAATATCGTGTTGTAATGGAAGAGGGCGGTCCGCTCCTGGTGCTCGCCGGAGCGGGAAGCGGCAAGACACGCACCTTAACCTACCGTGTCGCGCGGCTTCTCGAGAGTGGCGTTTCCCCCGAAAATATATTACTGGCGACTTTCACCAATAAAGCCGCGAATTCCATGCTCAACCGTGTGGAGAGCCTCATTCATTCTTATACCGGCAGGATCATGGGCGGCACATTTCATCATATCGCTCACCGTCTTTTAAGAAGCAATGCGTATCGCCTCGGTTTTAAAAGTAATTTTTCGATTGTTGATAGTGAGGATTCCCGTCAGCTGATTTCTACCTGCCTAGCCGAACTGAAGATTGACACCAAACAAAGTAAATTTCCCAAGAGCAATATCCTTGCCGAAATCATCGGCCTGGCGGTCAATACACAAAGCACGCTGGAAGATGTTGTTCAAACAAAATATCCTTATTTCCTCCATCTGCTCGAGGAAATTACCGGGATAGCCATGATGTATATGCAAAAGAAAAAAGATCTCTCCATTATGGACTTTGATGATCTGTTGTTTAACTGCCGTTCACTACTTCTTGATCATCCTGATCTGTTACAGAACATTGCCGGTAGATTTCGGTATGTTCTGGTTGATGAATATCAGGACACGAATATTATTCAGGCGGATATTGTGGATCTGCTGGCCTCCTGTCATCGAAATCTCATGGTTGTCGGTGATGATTCGCAGAGCATCTATTCATTTCGCGGCGCTAATTTCAGCAATATCATAAATTTCCCGGAGCGTTATCCCGATTGTAAAATATTCAAACTGGAAACCAACTATCGCAGCACGCCGGAAATACTGCATCTGGCGAATTTGAGCATCAATAATAATGAGAAGCAATTTCCCAAAGAATTAAGAGCCGTGCGCAAAAACGGTATGCGGCCGGTGATGGTTTCCGCGCAAAACGTTGTGAAGCAGGCGTATTTTGTGGCGCAAAGAATCGCGGAATTAGTTCGTTCCGGCATCCCTATGAGCGAAATAGCTGTTCTTTATCGGGCGCATTATCATTCCATGGAGATGCAAATGGAATTCGTCCGGCGCGATATTCCCTTTGATATTCGTTCCGGCATCCGCTTTTTCGAGCAGGCTCATATTAAAGATGTGACGTCGTACATGCGCATCATGGTCAATCCCGGCGATGAACTGGCCTGGCGGCGACTGCTTCTGATGTATCCGAAAGTGGGCAAGGTCACATTCAATAAAATCTGGAAAAATTTATCAAAGCAGGAAAATCCTCTGGAGGCGATATTTACGGAGGATTTTATTAAATCCACGCCGAAGCCGGCCATAGCGGGGTTGGCGGAATTCCGTAAAACAATCCAGTTGCTTTTGGATCTGCAGCCTCAGGATCGCCTGCCGGGGAAAATAATAGATATCCTGCTCAACAAAAGCGGTTATCGAACCTATCTGCAGGATAACTATTCCGATACGTCATCAAGGGAAGAGGATTTAATTCAGTTGGGAAATTTTTCCGCCCAGTTTATCAATATGGAAGATTTCTTAAATGAACTGGCCTTGCTTACCAATATGTCCAGAGAGGAAAGCGTCGGGGAAGAAGACGGTGAGGACAAGGTGGCCTTAAGCACGATTCATCAGGCCAAAGGGCTGGAATGGTCTTATGTGTTTTTAATCTGGTGCGCCGACGGCATGATTCCGCTGCAGCGGGCGTTGAAAGAAGCAGACGGAGAGGAAGAAGAAAGAAGACTCTTTTATGTTGCGGTGACCCGAGCGAGGGACCAGCTCTATTTGTGTTATCCCGCTCTGGATTACAATCGATCTTCGGGTGTTTTAAATCTGGCGCCTTCCAGGTTTATCCGGGAAATAGCCCCGCTTTCGGAATTCGATGAGAATCGTCCTTTTGAGCAGTGGGCGATCTATGACAATGACTGATTCATTTTAAGCACGAGCGTCGAACTAATGATGGCCGTGCTTGGCTTTGGATTTCATTTCCTTATATTCGGCGCGCAGGGCGATATGATCCATGTCGTCCATGTCTTCCGCTCTTTTTACCCAATCTTCGAATTGAATATCAACGCCGAAAATACCGATCATTTCATCCTGGTCATTCACAAGGGGCGCGGAAACGGTGAAGCATAAAATTCCGGTCATTTTGGAGATAAAGAAATCGGAAACATAAACCTTGCCTGTGCGCAGAGGATTGATAAACCATTGCCTATCGGACTGGTCCGTGCCGACTCCGTAGTTTTCGTATTTGGCGCGATCGGCAATATTGGTAATATTTTTGGTCGTTTTCCGGCCATTCATATCAACGATATAAGCGAACTGAACAGAGGGATGTTCATCCACAAAATTCTGCATCAAGGCTTCCTGTTCTTCCGTGTTCATGGTCTTCATGATCGGATGTTCGATAATTTGATTAATTTCCGCCAGCGCTGCTTTTTCAGCAATGAATTTAATTTTTTCCAATTCCGACATAAAGTATTCCGGTAAATAAAGCCGGACTCTTTTCTCCATCTCTTCAGGAGAAATGGAGGTGATCCGGCCGGCCTCGTATTGCTCGGCAACCCACTTATTAATTTTAGAAATTGCCGGATGCCTTTTATCCACAATTTTGTTGCCTTCAAGATTAAAGCGCTGATTAATCCAGAAAGCGATGCCGGCGTTGCCGGATTTGTCGGTGATGGTCAGGGTGATCGGCCGATTTAAAATTTTCCTCGTATCGAATATATTATAAATTTCTTCGCATTTAATGAGGCCGTCGGCGTGAACGCCGGCGCTGGTGACATTAAAACCCAAACCGACAAAAGGATAATTATGCGGTATCTTCACACCGATTTCCTTTTCAAAATATTCGGCGATTTCGGTAATGACCGTTGTATCGATGCCGTTGTTTCCCTTTAAAGCGATATATTCGATAATCAGACCTTCAATGGGGGGGTTGCCGGTTCTTTCACCCAGTCCCAGAAGGGTGGAATTCGCCGCACCGCATCCATACAGCCAGGCGGTTGTCGCGTTAATCATGGCCTTATGAAAATCATTATGGCCATGCCATTCCAGCAGATGGCTCGGAACCCCGGCGTCCGTGATAAAGGCGTGAACAAGCTTGTCCACACTGCGGGGCAGGGCGGCGCCGGGATAAGTAACACCATAGCCCATGGTGTCGCAAAGTCTTATTTTAACATCAATGCCGCTTTCTTCCCGGAGCTTCATTAATTCCTGCGCGAAAGGAATGCAGAAGCCGTAGATGTCGGCGCGGGTGACATCTTCAAAATGACAGCGGGGAATGATCCCCAGATTCAGAATGGATTTGACAATGCTCAGATAACCATCCATTGCTTCACTTCTTTTTTTATTCAACTTGAGAAAGATGTGATAATCGGAAACCGACGTAAGAATGCCTGTTTCCTTTAATCCGAATTGCTTAACCAGAGGAACATCTTCCTTGGCCGCTCTGATCCAACTGGTGATTTCCGGATACCGCAAGCCCAGTTCCAGACATTTTTCCACGGCTTCCTGGTCTTTTTTACTATAGAGGAAAAATTCCGATTGACGGATGACGCCGTTGGGGCCGCCGAGTTTATTGAGCAACTTGAATACCGTAACAATTTGTTCCGCCGTGTAGGGAGGCCGCGACTGTTGACCGTCGCGGAATGTTGTATCCGTAATGAAAATTTCTTTGGCCGGGCGCATCGGAACAGGCTTATTGTCGAAAACAATCTTGCTTACTTCACTGTAAGGGAATATTTCCTTATATAAATTTGGCGTGTCCAGTTCTTTTAATTTGAACTTTTTAATCGTTTTGCCCTTGGGGGCGGGCACTTTATTTTTGGTTATGGATTTTGCCATGACTTGCTCCGATATTTATTATTGAACGATTTTTAACGATAATTCCATCAACTGCTCGATACTTACTTTTGAAGGCGCGTCCGACATCAGATCGGATGCTTTCTGTGTTTTCGGAAAAGCGATAACGTCCCTGATGGATTCCGCGCGCGTCATGATCATGGTCAAACGGTCAAGTCCGAAAGCCAATCCGCCATGGGGAGGAGCGCCGAATTCAAGCGCTTCGAGCAGGAAACCGAATTTGGAGCGGGCATCTTCGTCCGATAAGCCCAGAGCGGCAAATGCCTGCGCCTGGACGTCTTTGCGATGAATACGAATACTGCCACCGCCGATTTCCGAACCGTTGAGAACCAGGTCGTATGCGCGTGCCCGGACTTTGCCGGGATCGGCAGCGAGGTTCGGCAAATCTTCCAGAAACGGCGATGTAAAAGGATGATGCGTCGAAACAAAACGTTTCTCCGATTCGGAATATTCCATCAGGGGGAATTCCGTGATCCAGGTAAATGCCAGCGCATCGGGATCGATTAAATTCAATTTCTTCGCCAGATGAATTCGTAAATTGCCCAGGGAGTCATTAACGATGCGCGGTGTGTCGGCGACAAAGAAGATGACATCTCCTTCTTGGGCATTCATGGCGTCATTGATACTTTTAACTTCTTCGGGTTTGAAAAATTTAAATATGGGCGATGTCCAGTCGGCGGCGTTCACCCTGGCCCAGGCCAGTCCCTTGGCCCCGTAAATTTCGACAAAATCCTTTAATGCGTCCAGATCCTTGCGTGAAAGAGCGGAGGCCTGCTCGGCCTTGACAGCTTTGATAATTCCTCCGGAGGAAGCCACCTCGCTAAAGAGCTTAAAACCGGCATCTTTAACGATGGAGGTTAAGTCAACCAGTTCCATGCCGAAACGCACATCGGGGTTGTCTTTGCCGTAACGGCTGATTGCCTGGGCATAAGTCAGCCGGGGTAAGGGCAGGGTAAGGTCCTTGCCCAGACAGGCCTTAAAGATGGCTTTCATCAGGCCTTCCATCATATTCATAATATCTTCTTCCGTTATGAAAGACATTTCGACGTCGATCTGCGTAAATTCCGGTTGACGGTCGGCGCGTAAATCTTCATCGCGAAAACATTTCACGATTTGATAATAACGGTCGAAACCGGAAACCATCAGGAGCTGCTTGAAGATCTGGGGAGATTGAGGCAGAGCATAAAAAGTGCCTTTATTGATACGGCTGGGCACAAGATAATCGCGCGCTCCCTCAGGAGTGCTTTTTCCCAGAAAAGGCGTTTCCACTTCAATAAAGCCGTTTTCCTCAAAATAGCGGCGAGTCGCGGCAGCCAGCCGGCTCCGTAAAAACAGGTTCTGCTGGATTGCCGGACGGCGCAGATCAAGATAACGGTATTTGAGCCGCACGTTTTCCGAAATTTCTTCATCATCAAAAGAAAAAGGCGGGGTCTTGGATTCATTCATGATTTCCAGTTCGGAAACGATAACTTCTATTGCACCGGTCTTCAGCGCCGGATTTTCCATGCCCTCCGGTCTTTTGCGCACTTTTCCTTTCACGGCCAGAACAAACTCGCTGCGAATTTTATGCGCTTCCGTGTGAACATTTTCTCCGGCATCCGGGTTGAAAACCACCTGGACGATTCCTTCACGGTCGCGCAAGTCCACAAAAATAACCCCGCCGTGATCGCGCCGGCGATGCGCCCAGCCCATTAAAATCACTTCCTGATCCACAAGAGAAATATCCAGATTCCCGCAGTAATGAGTTCTTTTATCTTTCGTTAAAAAATCAGCCAAAACTTTTTACCTCTCTTTAATAATTTTAATTATTGACTCCTGCAATCCATCCAACGGAATAGTCTGCTGGTCTTTGGTCTGCATATTTCTTAATACAACCTGTTTTTCATCGATTTCCTTGTCGCCGAAAATAAGAGCAAAGGAACTGTTTAACTTGTCCGCCCGTTTTAACTGGGCCTTAAGGCTTTTGTCCGTATGATCCATTTCCGCGGCCATGCCCGCGATCCTGAGCCGGTTGATCAGGCCGAAGGCGATCTTCTGAGCCGGCGCGCCTAGCGCGGCAACAAACAAATCGGTCCTGAATTTATTATTTGCGTCTTCCGGCAGACAGGCTATCAGCCGTTCAAAACCTACCGCAAAGCCGATTCCCGGAACTTCGGGCCCTCCCAGCTCACTGACCAGACCGTTATACCTTCCGCCTCCGGCAACGGCGTTTTGCGCTCCCAGCGCGTTCGTTTTTACTTCAAACGCCGTTCTCGTGTAATAATCCAGTCCGCGAACCATCCGGGGATTGATGATAAAAGATATATTCAAATCGCTGAGAAACGATTTGACCTTTGAAAAATGATCTTCACAGTCAGAGCATAAGAAATCAAGGATCCCCGGCGCATTGGCGATCGTGGAGGCGCATGTCTCCACTTTGCAGTCGAAGACGCGCAGAGGATTGGTGTTGATACGTCTCTGGCAGTCGGGGCACAGACTTTTTTCGCTTCCTTTTAAAAAGTCGATAACGGCCCTGGAAAATACCGGACGGCATCCGCTGCACCCCAGAGAATTGATTTCCAATTCCAGATCTTTTAATCCGGAGCCGGTTAAAAAATGCATCAGCATAAAAATTATTTCAGCATCGAATTGCGGTTTATCTTCGCCGAAAAGTTCGACATCAATCTGATTGAACTGACGGAAACGGCCTTTTTGCGGCCGCTCACGGCGAAACATCGGCCCAATCGTAAAAAGTTTGGTTATCGGTTCGGCAGAGGACATGTTGTGTTCAATGTAGGCGCGGATGACGGAAGCTGTAGCTTCCGGCCGCAAAGTGAGATGTTCATTGTCGCGGTCGGCGAAAGTATACATTTCCTTTTCGACAATATCCGTTGTTTCCCCGATGCTCCTTTTGAACAATTCAGTTTTTTCCATAATGGGAACACGAATTTCCCGAAAACCGAAAGCGTTGAAAACTTTGCGGGCGATGGATTCAACCTCCCAAAACAGGCGGGCATCTTCCGGCAGGACATCTTTAAATCCACGAATTGCTGTAATTTTATCCATAATTTATAACCACAAATCAAAAAAATTCTTCTAACATATTAAGTTATTCTTGGCAATGGGAAAAAAGGTTGTGAAAAAGTTGGATAAGATGAAATATATCAGGTATTAAAGCACGCGGTTTGTCGTCCTTTGCGGAATTTCATGAAGCTCTCCCCCTCAGAGAATCTTCAGGAGATGCCGGAATGTTTAATCATTTTCTTTCAGCGTTTCAGCCTTAATTTTCTTCTTCCGGCGCTTTTGGGCTTCGTTAAGCTCTTTTTTTA
Organism: Deltaproteobacteria bacterium HGW-Deltaproteobacteria-13; assembly: GCA_002840555.1. Taxonomy (GTDB): domain Bacteria; phylum Desulfobacterota; class Syntrophia; order Syntrophales; family Smithellaceae; genus Smithella. Next base: position 35,689 of record PHBJ01000007.1, on the reverse strand, counting down.
TCGTGACGGCAAGTTTGCATAGATCACCCTTCATCACATAGTTGTGTGCGCCGGATTTCACTGCGGCCATGGCGGTGTCTTCCCCGATCTCACCGGAAACAAGGATGAAGGGAATGTCCATTTTCATCTCCTGGACAAGTTTCAGCGCCGCATGAACGCTGAAAAGAGGCATTTTATAGTCGCAGAGAATAATATCCCACTCCCCGTGTTCGAGGGCTCTTTTCATGGCCTCCGCTGTGTCCACTCTTTCCGCTTTCGGATCGTAGCCTTCATCATGGAGTTTGCGTATAATCAGGCTGGCGTCATTATCCGAATCATCGACAATTAAAACACGAAGCAAACCGGTCATAATTTTACCTCATTTTATTCATCATAAACCTGAGCGTTATTTAACTCAATGTATACTTTTTATTCCGGAATAATCTCAGACAGGCGTCCACAACCTTTTCGTCATAAAGAGTGCCCCGGTTCCTGGAAATTTCATCAAGAGCAAAATTAATTCCCAGGGTCGGCCGATAGGGACGGTGAGAAGAGATGGCCTCCACAACGTCGGCAACGGCCACGATTCTCGACTCCAGAAGAATATCTTTTCCTTTCAGCTTTTGTGGATAACCGGATCCATTCATCCGTTCATGGTGCTGCAGAATGACAGTGGCCACCGGCCAGGGGAATTTAATATCCTTCAGAATATTGTATCCCGATTGAGAATGTGTTTTTATTAATTCAAATTCCAACTCAGTCAGTTTAGTCGGTTTGCTGAGAATTTCCGATGGAATGGACAACTTGCCGATGTCATGTATGATTGCCGCTGTGGCGATGAATTCCTTCTGATCAATGGTCAAATTCATTTCCGTGGCGATATCCCTCGCCAGATGAGATACGCGCAATTGATGGCCGGTCGTGTAAGGATCTCTCGTTTCCACAATCATGGCGATTGAATTTACCGTGGCGTCCAGAGTTTCCTTTGTCCGCTTATAACCTTCAGAGCGTTCCTCATCCAGTAGCTTGCGTTCGGTGATATCCTTTAAAAAATTCAGGGTGGCCGGTTTTTTCTCCCATTGAATCAATGTCGCATTGAGCTCCGCCCATTTCACAGTTCCATCCTGGCAAATAATTCTGAAAGAATAAACGGACGGGACTTCTTCACCCTTCAATCTTCTGGTGTGATAATCACTGACCATCGGAATGTCATCCGGATGGATAACCTTTGTAAACTCTCCCGATGTTAATTTTTCTATGGAATAGCCGGTATTTTCCGCCGCGGCGGTATTGGCAAAAACGACTTTCATTTCATCCGTGATGATAATGGATTCATGGGCGTTTTCCACGACGATGCGATAACGTTCTTCACTGTCCCGTAAATTTTTTTCGGCCTGTTTGCGTTTGGTAATATCATTGTAGAGGGCCTGAAATTGTATCTCTCCGTTCCACAGCACCTGCTTGCGAAAAACTTCCAGATTGCGGATTTTTCCATCCTTGCGGATGATGCTTATTTCATAATTTGACGAAACGTTTTCGCCGCGTTTTCTCTTTCCTTTTCTTATTTCATATTCGGCATAGGACTCCGGGGTGTATCTCTCTTTCTGGGGAGTATTTTTCAGCTCTTCAAAACTGTCGTAACCGTATATATTTAAAATTTCCTGATTGGCGTAGATTAATTCGCCGGCGGCCGTGACAATACGCACGCCCAGTGGAGAATCATCAAGGGAATGACGGAAGTTTTCTCTGCTCATTTCCAGCATTTCTTCAGTCTTCTTTTTCTCCCGTCGGATTTTTGCTTCGCGGATTTCTCTTTCCACCGCAACAACAAGCTTGGCGAGTTTGTCCTTCATCAGGTAATCGTGTGCGCCGGATTTCATCGCTGCCACGGCAGTGTCCTCTCCAATAGCGCCGGAAACGATAATAAAAGGAATATCTATGTTCTTTTCCTGGGCAAGTTTCAGGGCTGCGGGCGCGCTGAAATTGGGCATTTTATAGTCACAGAGAATAATATCCCATTCCTGCCTCTCCAGAGCGCTTTTCATGGCTTCATGGGTGTCAATCCTTTCCCATTTCGGATCGTAGCCTCCGCTGCTCAATTTACGTATTATCAGGCTGGTATCATCTTCCGAGTCATCCACGATCAGAACGCGAAGCAAAGTGGCCATGAGATCATCTCCTTTAAATTAATGAGAAAGATGCTTCGTTAATCTTGCGATTTCTGAATGCACCGGGCTTCATCTCAATATCATCTTCAGAATGGTCTTTAAATCTTAGTGTCATGGTTCTGTTTAACAAAGGATCCCTCTGAGCATTATCATTCCTGGAGAGTGAAGCAAAAAGTTGCACCCTGGCCGGGTTTACCTTTCGCCCAGACAGTGCCTCCGTGGCGATGAATAATACGTTTCACGGTGGCCAGACCAATGCCCGTGCCCGGATATTCTTCAACATGATGCAGACGCTGAAAAGGAGCGAACAATTTATCCGCGTATTCCATGTCAAAACCGGCTCCATTATCACGAATAAAATAAACTTTTTTCTTGTCTATTATGGTTAATCCGAACTCGATTTCGGCTATTTTCTTTTTCTCTGTGAATTTCCACGCATTGCCGAACAGGTTTTCCAGAACAATGCGGATTAATCTCGGGTCTCCCAAATCCTGCAGAGAGTCGGCAATTTTTATATTAACCAGCCGTTGCGGTTGAGATTTCTGCAATTTATCCATGACGGATAGGGCCATTCGCGTCAGGTTCACCGGCACAATATCCATTTCCGAACGCGTGATTCTGGAAAGCTTCAGCAGATCTTCGATCAGTTCCGCCATCAACTTAGTGGATGCTCTGATTCTCTTAAGATAATCCTTGCCCTGAACGTCCAGCATGTTTTCATAATCTTCCAAAAGCGCCTGACTGAATCCATCAATTGTTCTTAAAGGCGCTCGCAGGTCGTGAGAGACCGAATACGAAAAAGCTTCCAATTCGGTAGTGCGTTCACGCACGCGCTGCTCGAGAGACTCGTTAAGACGGCGGATTTCTTCTTCCGCTTTCTTGCGTTCGGTGATATCCGTGTTTAATGCTAAAAGTCCGAGAATTTTCCCTTTTTCATCCTTGATAGCATCTGCGCGAAGCAGAACTGTTATTCTACGGCCATCCTTTGTTATATCCTCTACTTCTCCGCTCCAGGAGCCTCCATTCATGATTGTTTCAAATACATTGCGGGCGACATCCTGATCTGCGTAAACGGTTGACGCCACTCCGGAAGTACCAAGTTCTTCCGCTGTATATCCCAAAAGATCGTTAAATGCTTTGTTCTGATAGAAGTGATTGCCCTGCGCATCTGCCATTCCAATGGCATCGCTTGAACCTTCCACCGCTTTTTTGATAAAAAGAAGTGTTTCCTCTATCTTCTTGTGTTCGGTGATATCCTCCATCATGCCAAGTTGGCAATAGGCCCTGCCCTCAGCATCAGGAAGAAAGAACCCGCGATCCCTGATCCAGACGTAATCGCCCCGCTTGTGTTGCATACGGTATTGGGCATCCCAGTAGGCACAAGACTTCTCGGCAGCGTCCAAAGCTGCCATAGTCGCTTCCCTGTCCTCAGGATGAAGCAATGTCCGCCATTGGATAAAGCCACCACTGATCTCTTCTATAGTGTATCCGAGAACCTTTTCGATACTGGAACCCCATGTGATGTGACCAGTGGGCACAATGTATTCATACGCAACCTGGCCCGATGCCGCCACGACCATTTCGTATCGACGCATCCATGACTGTAATTCCTCCTCCGCCTTCTTGCGTTCGGTGATATCAAGGCCCATGCCGATTACGCAGGGCTTATTGTCGAATTCAATTAAATTTCCGGTTAAGAAATGCGGTATGACCGTGCCATCCTTGCAGACAATGCTTAATTCGGCGGAAACATATTTAGACGTTAAAACCTTTTCCATAGCACACTGCAAAAATTCCCGCTCGTTTTCCAAGACAACATCCAATGGCGTCATGCGGGCGAGTTCCTCATCCGAATACCCGGTGATTGTGGTAAAATATTTATTCCACCGGATGAAACGCCCCTGGTCATCATACATGTAAAACAGTGCGTTCAGACTGTCAAAAGCAGCCCGGCTGAAGTTACTTTCCCGCAAAAAGCCTTCCTCGGCCAGCTTGCGTTCTGTGATGTTCAATATAATCCCGTCAAAGACTAATTTATCATCAACGCGAGTCGGCACGGACAATCCCTGAAACCAGATCAATTGACCCGACTTGGTCAATACCCGGCCTTCAAAATTCCAGCGGGATGAAGATTCAACCGACTCTTTAATGGATGTGAGAAATCTCTCCTTGTCTTCATCATGGATACGCGAAAAAAAGTCAGAGAAGACAGCATCCACATTTTCCGCTTCCGCTTTTGACAGTATTTCTGCAAATTCATTAAAAGGTTCACTGAGATAGGTGACATGGTATTCACCATTGCCTTTTGCATAGAACTGATAAATAACCCCCGGTAAATTTTGGGTGATGCCCCTTAAACGTTCTTCATTTTCCCGCAGTGATTCCTCTGTCTTTTTGCGCTCGGTGATATCAATGCCGATACCGAGAAGATGGCTCTTGCCGTCAAGGTTAAGTTTTACTCCGGTTAAAATCATAGGAATCAGACGTCCGTCTTTGGCGATAATACTGGCCTCGATTACAGCTTGCCCTTTTGTCATCACCTCGGATATACCGTTGCTGACAATGGATGTATCCGGTTCACGGCCGCCGAACCAGTCCAGCACGTGCATTTTGCGGAGTTCTTCACCGGAATAACCTGTTACGTCTTCATTTTGTTTGTTCCAGTGAACTAAATGACCCGTATCATCATAGAGGTAAAGAATGCCCGGAATGCTGTCGAAGATGGCCTTGTTGAACAGGATGGCCTTATTCAATTCTCCTTCCGCAAGTATGCGGTCGGTAATGTTGCGGATAATGGTCTGAAACGCCGGTTTCCCCTCCCATTCGATCACCTTGCTTCGCAAGTCTACCCATGCAACCGAACCATCCCAGCGCAAGGCTTTATAAATGTTGCTTTCGGACAATAATTGTTCGCCGGATTTTATCTTCCTCCATCTTTGCTCAGCTGTTTTCCGATCTTCCGGGCAAAGGAGATCAAGCGCGTTCGTGCCTATTACTTTTTCAAGAGGAAGACGGCGCATAGCGCAGAAGGCATGATTGGCCATAACGATACGGGATTGAACCGTGATGATGATACCATCAACACTCTGCTCAAAGAGTGATTTATAATCCTCTTCGGAGCGAAGAAGCGCTTCCTCCGCCCGTTTACGATCAGTGACATCCCTGAAAATACCCAGGAGACATTTCTTCCCTTCTAAAGTAATCGGCGAAGCGCTCACATCTGCAAAAAACACGGTTTTATCTTTTCTCATTACAGGGATATCGCGGGCGATCGATATTTCTTTTCTCAAAAGTTTTTCAAATTGATCTTCAACGTTCGGCATAGATTCCGCCGGATGAATATCACCTATGCCCAGCCTCAGCAGTTCCTCTTCTGTATAGCCCAGCATGGCGCATATTTTTTTATTAGCGGTGGCAAGCTTTTTGTCACTGATCCGCGCGATGAGAATTCCATCTGATGCGGAATCAAATATGGTTTTGAATTTTAATTCCATTTCTTTGAGCGCATCTTCCCTAAGCTTGCGTTCGGTGCTGTCGCGAATAACTCTGATTCCTGTTGGCTTGCCTGATAAAACAGTATTTCTTAATCGAGGTTTCTCTTTTTCGTGCTTATTTTTATTTGACAATGAAGATTTTTTTTTAAGACGGGGGAGGGGTTTTGAAGCCGCAACCTGCTTTTTGTTTATGGATTTGCTAGGGGGGGTATTTTTCATCGCGCAATTTTCCTTTATGTTCGGTTAAGGATAACGACGATTTTTGCAGGAGCGCTGCCAATAATGAGCTGATCAATGAATATCTGAAGCATTAAGTCCCCGACGCATGATAATGAGATTCGATAAAAAAGTTGCGATAACTACTTTGATTTGCTTGCTTTTAAATTATAATCTCGAAAAATATAAAGTCAATATATTTATTGCCGGATTGGCAATATTTGAAGTATCTTGATTCTGTTTGATAAGTCATATAGGGATAGTTTTTCAAAATGGAATTTTTCAACGGGGAATTAGTTGGCGGATGAATATATCTCATAAAGATACCAAACTGTTTCGCCATTTAAAAAAATGGCTGGAAAAAGCAATATTGGATTACAAAATGATTGCCGAAGGGGACAAGGTGTTGATCGGCGTCTCCGGTGGAGCGGATAGTCTCGCTCTGCTTGATTTGCTGGATTCACCCATGATTTTTGTTCCCCGGTTTTCTTTTATCGCCGTTAATATCGATATGGGTTTTGATCCGACCTATCAATCCTATGATTCATTGGAAAAATATTTGCAGGAAAATAATTATCGCTATGTGATGGAAAAAACGGATATCGGCAACCTGGCGCATTCTGATTTTAATAAAAAGAATCCCTGTTTTTTATGCTCCAGATTGAGACGCAAAAGAATTTTTGAAATCGCCGAAACCGAAGGCTGCAATAAAATCGCCTTCGCGCATCATCGCGATGACATCATCGAAACATTGTTGCTTAATATGTTTTACGGACGGGAAATCAGCACCATGATGCCCAATCAGAAAATATTCGGCGGTAAACTGCACATTATCCGTCCCCTGGCTTATTTGCGGGAAGAGCTGGTGAAGAAATACAGCCAGGAACGTCAAATTCCCGTGTTCAAAAATGATTGTCCCACAAGCCTTACCTCGAAGAGGGTTTATATTAAGAATCTTCTGAATGAACTGGAGCGGGATAATAAAGAAATTCGCGATAATCTTTACAGGGCGATGAGCCATGTAAAACCGGACTATTTGCTGTCGGAACAGAAAAAATGAATGGCTTTAAACACATTTTAATGTAAAATTGAATCATGGCAAAAGAAAATACCGCACAAAAACTGATTGCGTCCAATAAGACGGCGCGCATGAATTATGACATCGGCGATATTTACGAGGCCGGTATGGTTTTATCCGGGACGGAAGTTAAGGCCCTGCGCGCCGGGAAGGCGAATCTTAAAGACAGTTACGCCGTCGTTAAAGACGATGAGGTCTATCTGCGCGAGATGCATATCAGCCATTACGATCATGGCAACCGTTTTAATCATGAACCACTGAGGCCGCGCAAACTGCTTCTGCATAAAAGAGAAATTAGAAAACTCTACGGTCAATCACGGGAAAAAGGCCTGGCTCTTGTACCCCTCAAGCTTTATTTTAAGAATGGTAAGGTCAAAGTGGAAATCGGCATCGGTAAAGGCAAGAAACTCTACGACCGCCGCCAGGATATCAAACAGCGCGAAGAACGCCGCGATATCGCTCGTGATTTTAAATCAAAATTAATAAAAATTTAGAAGAAAAAGCGGGAAAGCAATTTTAAAATATCCTGCAAAATCTTGATCATTCTTAGAAAGATTAAGAATACCTTTGACATGCATCATTAATTTTAGTATTATTTACAATCATTTATTGACAGCTGATGTATTGAAAATATCAGAGTTTATAAACATTTTTTTAAAAGTCATTTTGAAAGGAGAATCTTATGAGGAAAATTGGTATTTTAGCTATTGTTGTAATGTTAATGGCTGTCTCGTCGACAGCGCTGGCGGCAAGGGCCGGTGGTATGCCCGAATTGACCGTAGACCCGAGTATTAGCGACTGCCCGAACTGTGTAGTTACCATAGCTCTTAATGTGGAATTCGATACAGACAAATCTGTTGTTAAAGAAAAATATCGTGGTGAAATAAAAAAAGTAGCCGATTTCATGAAAAAATATCCCAATACAACTGCCGTGATTGAAGGCCATACAGACAATGTCGACACAGCAGAATACAATAAAAAGCTTTCTCAGGCCCGCGCAAACAGTGTCCGGCAATACCTGATCAACAATTTTGGGATAAAGGCATCCCGCCTGACAGCTGTCGGTTATGGACTGACTAAACCGATTGCCAGCAATAGCACGGAAGAAGGCCGTCAGAAGAACCGTAGAGTTCAGGCTGTCATCAAAGCGATAACGAAATAAGTTATTGTGAGTTTTTAAAGAATACCGGAGATCACGAAGGCCCCATTACTGCTGTATGGTTATGGGGCCTTTTTTTGTTTGCCCTTGCGATGGCTAAGCCGCCGGATGCAAGGCATGAAAAGATAGGGAAGACAAAATAAAAGGGCTTAGATAAAATATCTAAGCCCTTTTTATGACTGGTGGCGGTGCAGGGAATCGGACCCCGGACACTACGGATATGAGCCGTATGCTCTAACCATCTGAGCTACACCGCCTTCGTGGTAATAAAAAAGCCTCAAAGAACTTTAATAGGGGCACGCTATACCGAAGCGCGCAAACTTTGTCAATAACTTATTGAGCGGCATCCAGTTTATAAACTACAATAACACTTTTATCACGTATGGCAGTGCCCACTGATTGAACCAGGGCCAGCACGATCTCCGGCTTGCCGTCATTATCTATATCTTTAATAGAATAATCGGCCACGTATCCGTTAATTTTCTTCGTTCGCCAATTTTCCGCCAGTCCCATGCCATCCCATTCCAGATTGTATATTTCGCTCGAGGTAAAAAGTTTATAATATTTAAAAATACGGCCGACGGAAGATAAATTTTTCACGATGATGATCTCTTTTTTGCCGTCTTTATTGGTGTCCAGGGTAAGGATGCGCAGATTAACATAAGCGCTTTTTTCCCTGTCGCCGGGGTTCTTCTTATCAATATTTTCGAAATAGTTATTGCTGCCGCCATAGACGTCATCACTTTTCCAGATAAGCTCTTCGCCGGCAAAACCGAAAGAGGTGAGACGGCTCAACGATTTGTTTGTTTTATCGATGATGTATAAATAGTCTAAATCATCCAGGGCAAATATTTTATCGCTTCCTCCCACACCTAGATTATCAATCGTCAGTCCATAAATAGACAAGCCCAAAGGTATTTTCATCTTTTGGTCCGAAACGTACTTGCCGTCTCTCCAGACCATTTCAAAAATGGGCGTGTCAAAAGGCTTGTCCAGGCCATATTCCTGACATAACAGCATAGGAATACCGGATGACGTATCAATGACGCGTAAAAACCAGCGTATATCCGAAGCGATTTTTACATACTTGCCGTTTTTGAATTCCAAAACAAAAGAATCAAGCAAGGTATCGTTTAGCGAGGTCACGAGTATTTCAGGAAGATCGTTTCTGTTGATATCGGCTACATCAACGGCAATATAGTTGTCATAAGAATTCCCTTTTATTTTTTCTAACAGCTTCAGTTCCTTTTCCGTTTTCTGATAGATATAAACAGAGTTTTTATCAATGACGACAATTTCATTTAATCCGTCATTATTGACGTCGCCGATAGCCATTCCTTTAAATTCCGTGGGAATTTTTTGACTCATCCAGAATTCTTTTCGATTAATAGGTTCAGCTGCATTAATAAATTCGGAATTAATTACGGAAGTTAATGTGCCTCCTTTTTTACCGCCGGCTTTCATACTCGCGATGATTTGAGATTCACGTGATAATGTTGCCGGCACCTGTGGCGTGGTAACGCCGGGAGCCGGTGCCGCAGGCGGCGGTGCGATGGATGGCGGCGGCGTGCCGACAATATGCCTGATAATACTTTCGGAGAAATCGTTCATTTTAGGAATGACGTCATCAAGGGTCTGCGCCTGAGTGAAAACGCCGATGTCTGATTTGTTGTTGGCAATATCCACCATCTTTCCGTTAATGCTGATGCTGTTGCCGATTTTGGTAATACTTCCCCAAACCACATAATCAGAATTTAATTTTTTGCCTATCTTGTTGACAGCTTCTGGAGATATATTTTTAATTTTGGCTTTTTTCAGTTCTTCCAGAACAATGTTTTTATCAGTCACGCTGATTTTATCAGTAGAGGCAAGACGCGAGGTCAACATTTCCTCTATTCCCTGTTTAACATAATCGATATTTTCCGAGCTGTTTAAAGAGAAGGGTAAAATGGTCACGGTATATTTATCCTTTGCCCACAGGGAACCGGACGCAAGCAAAATCATCGTTAAGCAAAATATATATTGTAAAGTTTTTCGCATATTTATCTCCATAAAGAAAGATTATTTACTTTTCGAACGGTGAGTTCTAACATTTTAAAAATTATAATTCAAGAATGATTTCGAGAGGGGATATTTCCCTTGCGCGTTGTGAATGTTTCACAGGCAATGATTGAATTTTATATGTTTTTTTTCAAGAGGCTTTCAGCGGCACGACGTAAAACATAATGGCGAAAAAATGGCAGATGCTGCCGGCCAGAACAAATGAGTGCCAGATCGCGTGGTTAAAAGGCAGTTTATCCCATGCATAAAAAATAGTTCCCAGCGTATAGATAATTCCGCCGGCAACAAGCCAGAAAATGGCCGTTTCCGGAAGCGCGTGATAAAGTGGACTCAGGGCAAAGATAATCAGCCAACCCATTAAAATATAGGCAATGGTGGAAATAATTTGAAAACGATTGATGAAGAAAACCTTAAATAAAATTCCCAAAAGAGTCAGAGACCAAACTATGGAGAAAATAGTCCAGCCCAATGTTCCGCGAAGCGTAACCAGCATAAAAGGAGTATAGGTGCCCGCAATTAATATATAAATGCAGGAGTGATCAATAATTTTAAAGGTATGTTTTATCTTCGGTTTTTGAAAACTGTGATACAAGGTTGAGGCGGTGTAAAGCAGCACCAGCGCCAGACCAAAAATTGTAGAACTGATAATATGCGCGGTGTTGCCGTACCGGCTGGAAAAAAAGACCATCGTAATCAGGGCGGCTATACTGATGATAATTCCAACGCCGTGAATTATGCTGTTAAAAATTTCTTCTTTTAAGCTGTATGGTGATATTTTTTCCATTTCAGGATGGTTTGTCCTTCAAATTTCTTTTAATTTTATAGGTTTTTGTGTATAGCTTGTCAATCCGTAATTTGTTGATGATGTGAAGTCCTGACAGGTTACTAGATATTAACATCTGTGTACAGGAATTAAATTAAACCGTATGATTCCCGCCGGTTAATGGCCGGGGATCCATGAAATCATTAAGGAGAAAAAAGTGATACCGAGATATTCCCGCGAGAAAATGACAAAAATCTGGAGTCCGGAAAACAGATATCAAAAGTGGCTGGATGTGGAGATAGCGGCCTGCGAGGCCATGGTCAAACTGGGCAAGGTCCCGGCCGGGGCGGTTAAAAATATCAAAAAGAAGGCAGCCATCAACGTTGCCCGGATTGATGAAATTGAAAAAATCACCAAGCATGATGTCATCGCTTTTGTAAGTTCCCTGACGGAGATAATCGGTGAGGACGGACGTTTTATTCATATGGGCCTGACGTCTTCCGATGTTCTGGACACGGCGCTGGCCATTCAATTAAAAGAAGCGGCGGATATTTTACTGGAAGATGTGGATGCGCTGCTCATTATCTTAAAAAACAAAGCCTTTGAACATAAGAATACTTTAATGATCGGCCGGTCGCACGGAATTCACGCGGAACCGATTACCTTCGGCTTGAAGATGGCCCTGTGGTACCAGGAAATGCAAAGAAACCGTCAGCGCCTGATGAACGCCAGAAAATCGATCAGCTACGGTAAAGTAGCCGGCGCCGTCGGCACTTTTTCTTTTATCGATCCGTTTGTTGAAGAGTACGTCTGCGATAAATTAGGGTTGAAACCGGCGCCTGTATCTTCCCAGATTGTTCAGCGCGACCGCCACGCGGAATATTTTACCACCCTGGCGATCATTGCCTCTTCACTGGATAAATTCGCGCAGGAAATAAGGCTTCTGCAAAGAACAGAGGTCCGGGAAGCTGAAGAATATTTTTCACCGGGACAGAAAGGATCTTCGGCCATGCCGCACAAACGCAATCCTGTCCTTTCCGAAAACATCTCCGGCTTGGCAAGGCTGGTGCGTTCCTACGCCGTGGCGGCTTTGGAAGATGTTGCCTTGTGGCACGAGCGGGATATCAGCCACTCTTCGGTGGAAAGGGTTATCGGGCCGGATGCCACAATTACTCTGGATTTTATGCTGGGCAGGTTTACCGGCCTGATGGATAAACTGGTTGTCTATCCTGAAAGGATGCTTGCCAATCTGAACATGACGCACGGCGTTATTTTTTCTCAGATGGTGTTGCTGTCGCTTATTGAAAAGGGGACAACACGTGAAGATGCTTACGCTATTGTGCAGAAAAATGCGATGAAATCATGGCAGGAAGGTTTGGCGTTCCGGGATTTGCTCGAAAAAGATCCCATCGTCACCAGACATCTTAAGAAAAGAGAACTGACGGCAATTTTTAACGTGAAAAATTTTCTGACGAACTTGGATTTTATATTCGATCGTGTATTCAAAAATAAAAAATAGAATTATTGCTGATTATTAAATCTGTTGTTTATAAATTATTCTTTAACAAGGATAGTGTCTTTTTTGAATTCGTCGCGTGTCTCGGGATAATCGATATTATAATGCAATCCGCGGCTTTCTTTTCTGGCGCGTGCGCTCTGAACGATCAGTTTGGCCACGGTTGTGATGTTGCGTAATTCGGCAAGATCTTTTGTTACTTTGTAATTCCAGTAATATTCGTGGATTTCCCGTTGAACCATATCAATTCTGCGCTCGGCTCGCTCCAATCTTTTGTCGGAGCGGACGATCCCCACGTAATTCCACATGCATCGTCTTATTTCATCCCAGTTATGCGTGACAACGACACTGTCGTCGCTTTTCGTGGTTCCGCTGGCATCCCAGGGAGAAATCGGCACGTCGCTTTGCGGCGTCTGCCGGAATGATTTGCCAATTTTTAAATAGACGCGGTGGGAATATACAAGCGCTTCCAGCAAAGAGTTGCTGGCCAGACGGTTGGCGCCGTGCAGCCCTGTGCACGAGACTTCACCGCAGGCAAAAAGATTATCAATGGAGGTCTTGCCATAATGGTCAACCGCGACACCGCCGCAGATATAATGCGCGGCAGGGGCGATAGGAATGGGCTGCACCGCCATGTCAATGCCGTATTCCAGGCATTTATTGTAAATATTGGGGAACCGGTTCATGAGAAAAGCGCGGTCGTGATGCGTGATATCCAGAAGAACGTATTCATCTCCCGATTGCTTGATTTCGTAGTCAATGGCTTTGGCCACAATATCACGCGGTGCAAGGCTCTTCATGGGATGGTATTTTTCCATGAATGTTGATCCGTTTTTTAATTTAAGAATACCCCCTTCACCGCGGACAGCTTCGCTGATGAGAAACGCTTTTGCTTCCGGATGAAACAGGCAGGTAGGATGAAACTGGATAAATTCCATATTGGCGATTTTAGCGCCCGCGCGATATGCCATGGCAATGCCGTCACCCGTCGCAATGTCGGGATTTGTTGTAATCAGATAAACTTTGCCCGCGCCGCCTGTCGAAAGAATCGTATATTTTGCCCGGTAAGTGTGAATTTCACTGTTTTTGATATCAAGAACATAAGCTCCCAGACAATTGATCGTATCGCCGTTTGCATCTTTTTGCGTGATGAGATCAATGCCGATATGGTTTTCATAAATCTTAACATTTTTCAGAGCGGCTACTTTTTCGTTCAGCGCCCGTTCGATTTCCTGACCGGTAAAGTCCTTGGCGTGCAAAACGCGCCGGCGGTTGTGGCCTCCTTCGCGTCCGAGATCGTACAGATTGGGATTTGTTTCCGATTTTGTAAAATTTACGCCCCAGTCAATAAGTTCCTGAATCCGAGGCGGTGCTTCTTTAACGATAAATTCGACCACTTCTTTATTGGAAAGACCTGCGCCGCAAATCAACGTATCGTTGATGTGATCTTCAAAGCGATCGGTTTTGTCCGTAACGGCGGCAATACCGCCCTGGGCGTAGTTGGTGTTTGATTCGGATTTTTCTTTTTTTGTTACAATGGCGACGCTGCCAAGGGTGGACGCTTTGATTGCCAAACTTAAACCCGCTATGCCGCTGCCCAAAATTAAAAAATCTGTTTTAAATTCCATCGCTGTTTCCCTGTCAAAGGAGTGCTGACAAAAGTTTGTTTACAAATCGTCCTGGCTTTTATATAGATATTTGTCTTAATTAGCAAAGAGAAAAATGAAAGAAGGATTTAATGATCGTTTTAGGAATTGAATCATCATGTGATGAAACAGCGGCGGCCGTCGTCAGCAATGGGAAAATGTTATCCAATGCTATTGCCTCGCAAATAGCGGTTCATTCACCTTATGGCGGCGTTGTTCCTGAAATTGCCTCCCGAAAACATATCGAAGCGATCAATCCGGTGATTCAGCAGGCTTTACGTGACGCCCATGTGACTCTGCGGGAAATAGAGGGCATTGCCGTAACACGCGGTCCCGGTTTGATCGGATCTCTCTTAATCGGTTTATCCGCTGCTAAGGCGCTGGCCTTTGCCCTTCATATTCCCCTGGTCGGTGTGAATCATCTCGAAGGACACATCGCCGCCGCGTTTCTTGCTGAAAAAGTTCCGGCAATTCCTTTTACTGCCCTGGTTGTTTCGGGCGGTCATACCAGTATTTATCTGGCCAGGAATTATCATGATTTTGAGTTGCTTGGCCAGACGCGAGATGATGCGGCGGGTGAAGCCTTTGATAAGGCCGCCAAGCTTCTTAACCTCGGATATCCGGGAGGCGTGGTCATTGATAAAATATCCAAAGGCGCCAATCCGCAGGCGGTCGCTTTTCCGCGCGCAATGAAGGATTCGCCGGATTTCAGTTTCAGCGGTTTGAAAACTTCCCTGTTGACCCTGTTGAAAAAACGCGGCCGGGATTTCAGCGCGGAGGAATTGCCGGATATCGTGGCAAGCTATCAGGAGGCGATAGTCGATGTCCTGGTGGAAAAAACAGTTAAAGCGGCGCGGGATCATGGTGTTAACCGAATCGTTGTCTGCGGCGGAGTGGCGGCCAACAGCAGGCTGCGCGAGAGATTTGCGGCGGAAACTTCCGCTCAAAATATAGAATTGTTTATTCCTCCGGTTATCTTATGCACGGATAACGCGGCAATGATCGCGGCCATCGGCGAAATTATGCTGAAAAACGGTTGCAGGGATTCACTGGATTTAAATGCGGTTTCACGCTGGCCTTTAGCTTAGCTTAATCCTTTTTTCTTCTTTAAACGGAAAAAACCATGACGTCACCCAGGGAAGTCATCACTCATTACGCAATTAAACCACGCAAAAATCTGGGGCAATCCTTTCTGATGGAAGAGGGCATCATCAAAAGGATTGCCGGGACAGCCAGTGTAGCCGAAAATGATATTGTAGTGGAAATCGGCGCGGGAATAGGTGTCCTGACGGAATATTTAGCGCAAAATGCCGCAAAAATTATTGCCGTGGAACTGGATGATAAATTAGTCGACATATTAAAAGACAGGTTATCAAAATATCATAATATTGAAATTTATCACGGAAATATTCTGCAGTTTGATTTCAGAGCAATCGGTGAAGGAAGGAAAATCAAAGTCATCGGCAATATTCCTTATAATATTTCTTCTCCGGTCTTGTTTTACTTGTTATCTTTCCGGGAAATTATAGATTCATTTGTATTGATGATGCAAAAGGAAGTTGTTCAACGCCTTGTGGCGCTTCCCGGTGGCAAGGAATATGGAGTTCCTTCAGTAATTTTACAGATGTTCGCTGCGGTAGAAAAGGTTCTGGATGTTCCCGCGTCTTGTTTTTATCCCCGTCCCAAAGTTGAATCATCGGTCATAAAAGGATTTTTCCGGGAACGGCCCTTCGTTGACCTTAGGGATGAAGAATTCTTTATAAAATTGGTCAGAGATTCTTTTGCCCAGCGCCGGAAAATGCTGATTAACAATTTAAAGAAATCAAAATTGCTCGAATATGTTTCCGAATCTTTATTAAAAGAAGCGCTGATATCGGCCGGAATTGACGGTCAGAGAAGGGGAGAAACACTTTCCGTTGAGGAATTTGGATATCTGAGCAATATTTTAAAAGATGGAATAGAAAATTAATACGAGACTTGAAGTCTAATCAAAAAAATTTAATCCCGCTTCTGCGAAAGTAATTCCAAAGGCTTCCGGTTATTATGGATACCGGGCGTAAACTTGCGCTGTGCCATTAATTGTAGCTGAAACGCCGGCCGTATACGTTCGGCCCAATATTTGGTCCGGCAGCTGTATGCCGGTGCTTGACCAGGTTGTAAGATCACTTTTTGTGCCCAGTTTTACCGTAGCCTCGAACCCTATATTGGCGTTAATGCGCAGGTCATGAATTTCGGCTACTAACCTGCATCGGGACGGTACCTCGGTGTAATCGAAGTGATCGTCGGGATTGGGAGGGTCGTGATCAGTAAAAACTTGTATTTTAAGGGTGCCTGAACGCTCAACCAGACCACCGATTAAGACAGCATCTGTCAAACCAAAAAACGCATCGCCGGTTAGTACTTTCTCCGGGCCGTCCGGTATCCAAAAATCTGAAAAGTTGGTAACTAACGGTTTCAGATTTACACTTTGTAATGTAATATTTTCGAAAGTAACGATAATGGCACCGGTCTGCGCATATATAGCGCCCAGATCGTTGTCGGCAACAACAACTCTTTGAGCGAAACATCCGGGTGGCAAAATTAGAAATGAAAAGAAAACTGCTAATACGAAAATTTTTTTCATGTTTGCTCCCCCCAACTTTATTGTGCCAGCGAAATCAACATTGTACATTGCACGGATAAACAAAACCAGCTTTCACCCAATTACAACATTAAATTTATTAACAGTTATTTGTAAAACGTATAATACAAAGTAATAATAATGTAAAGAAATATTTACATTTATTTTATGACTCGGCAATATTTCTATTTCCCGGTATTCCTCCGGTTGCTCCGGAAAAACTTATTGACTAATTTATTTTGAAATAATAAGGCTATCCACAATTTTGATGAGTGAGAAAATGAAAAATAAATACTTATATATTCAAACGTTTGGCTGTCAGATGAATGTTCATGATTCGGAGCAGATGGCGGCATTACTTTCCGGCAACGGTTATAAACTGACAGACAATATGAAGATGGCCGATTTAATCATTTTGAACACATGTTCAATAAGAGAGAAGGCTGCACAAAAAGTTTACAGTCAGCTGGGAAGAATTGGAAAATTAAAAGAACAAAATCGGGAATTGATTATTGGCGTGGGCGGTTGTCTGGCGCAGCAGCTGGGAACAAAATTTCATAAAAAAGTTGGCCATTTGGACTTTGTTTTCGGCACTCATAATATTCATCTTTTACCGCAAATGGTTTTGGCAATTGAGAAGAAAAGAAAGAAAATTACTGAAATAGACTTTCACAAGTCATTAAATTCCATAGGTGTTTATGTTCCGCCGCCGGCAGATGCCATCAGCGCTTTTGTGACAATTATGCAGGGATGCAATAATTTCTGCGCCTATTGCGTGGTTCCATATCTGCGGGGACGGGAAATCAGCAGACCTTCTGATGATATAATAGAGGAGGTGAAGAAACTGGCCGGCAATGGCATCAGGGAGGTCACTCTTCTTGGACAAAATGTTAATTCCTACGGCAAGATATTCGATAATGGATTGAATTTTACATCACTGATAAAAAGAATAGGGAAAATTTCCGGCATCGAAAGAATCAGGTTTACCACATCGCATCCCAGAGATCTTTCTGTCGAATTGATTAACTGCTTTGCCGAGGAGGAGAAGCTTTGCAAGCATATTCATCTTCCGGTGCAATCAGGTTCCAACAGGATATTGGAATTAATGAACAGGGGCTATACCGTCGAGGATTACATAAAAAAAATTGATCATTTGCGTAAATTGACTCCCGGGATTAGTATTACGTCGGATGTGATTGTCGGATTCCCGGGAGAAACCCAAAAAGATTACCAAGAAACCATTGACATGATGGGAAAAATCAGGTTTGATTCTCTTTTTTCATTTAAGTATTCTGAAAGGGAAGGAACGGCGGCGCAAAAGTTAAAAGAGAAAGTTGAAGAAGGTGAAAAGTTGAGACGCCTCGAACAATTACAGATTTTACAGGATCAGCATACTCTGGAAAAAAATACGTCTCTGGAAGGAAGTAGGCAGGAATTGCTGGTTGAAGGGAAAAGCAGAAATTCCGAAAGTGATTTAATGGGACGAACGAGTTCCTGGAAAATTGTTAATTTTAAAGGCGAATTGGACATGATCGGCAAACTGGTGGATGTGAAAATATCAAAAGCTTATCTACATTCATTAAGAGGGAAAATAGCGAATAACTGAGGAGGCAGGCCGTGTTAATTGAAATGAAGGTTTCAGGATTAACGATTGATCCTATTACCAATACGCCGATAGTGATATTGAAAGATATGCAGAACAATAAGGCCATTCCTATCTGGATCGGTTTGTTCGAAGCAAGCGCTATTGCCACGGAATTGGAAAAAATTGTTTTTCCCCGGCCGATGACCCATGATTTGTTCAATGAATTTTTAAAATCGTTTAACGTGACGGTGACAAGGATTGAAATTGTGGATATTCGCAGCAACACTTTCTTTGCCAATATCTATTTAAGCTGGAATGAGCAGAATTTTACAATTGATGCCCGTCCCAGTGACGCCATTGCGATAGCTCTGCGCGCTCATGCGCCGATATTTGTCGATGAAAATGTTATTGAAAAATCACGGAATGTTGATTTTGGAATTAAATTGAACGATTTGGACAAATTAAAGGAAGAAAAAATTAAAGAATTTCTGGAAAATCTTTCGGCGGAAGATTTCGGCAAGTACAAGATGTAAATATTATGGGAAACATTGTTCAGGATTTTCAAATTTATTTGGAAGTGGAAAGAAATGTTTCCGGACATACAAGAACAGCTTATATTGCCGATGTTCAGGAATTTATCAGATTTCTGACTGACAATAATTTTATAAAAAATCAAGATGAGATCATTAACGTCGAGCCGGAAATGATCAGGCAATATCTCAGCTGCCTGTACCGCCAAAAGGTGAAAAAAGTTACGGTCAACCGCAAGGTGTCGTCGCTGAGAGCTTTTTATAAATATGTATTGCGCACCGGCAGGATCAGCAATAATCCGGCGGAAATGATTCAAACATTGAAGACAGAAAAGTACATGCCTTCTTTTCTTTCGGTTGATGAAATGTTTGAGCTTCTGAAAACGCAAAATGATCATTCGGTTTTGAGTCTGCGTGATCGCGCCATGCTGGAAGTTTTCTATTCTTGCGGATTACGCCTCAGCGAATTAGCCGGTTTGGATTTAATAGACCTTGATTTTAATCAGAAGTTGATTAAGGTAAGAGGCAAAGGCAGAAAGGAAAGAATCGTTCCCATTGGCGGACCGGCAATAAAAGCTGTTCAGGACTATTTGGCAAAAATCGGAGAAATAAGAAAAGACACGGATGAGGATATTTTTAAAAAACCTCTGTTTTTAAATGCGAGGGGTCAAAGAATAACGGCAAGGAGTATAGCCCGGATCGTTAATGAAGTAACCGCTAAAAGCGGTATCGGACGGAAGATCAGTCCGCATGCGCTGAGACATAGTTTCGCCACGCATCTTTTAAATGCCGGAGCTGATTTGCGTTCGATTCAGGAGTTGCTGGGGCATGAGAGCTTATCCACGACTCAAAAATATACGGCGGTTAATATTAATCGCATGATGGAAGTTTATGATAAAGCGCATCCGCGAACAAAAAAGTAAATGAGACTTGGTCTTTTTCGACAAAGCCGAAAAAGGCCTTAGTCGAATTTATCCCGTTCAAGCGAAGCGTGAAACGGGATCCAGGGATAAAGAAGGACTTGGCTTTTCGACAATGCCGAAAAAGGCCTTAGTCGAATTTATCCCGTTCAAACGAAGCGCGAAACGGGATAAAATTAAAATAGGGAGATAAAATGAATATAAGGGGTACCACCATATTATCAGTCAGACATCATGGCAAGATAACCGTGGCCGGTGATGGCCAGGTTACGTTGGATACGACGATATTAAAACACGGCGCCCGCAAGGTTCGCCGCCTTTACAATAACGAAGTTATCGTTGGCTTTGCCGGCGCCACGGCGGACGCCTTTACGTTGTTTGAACGTTTTGATCAAAAGCTGGAACAGTACAACGGCAATTTGCTGCGGGCGGCGGTGGAACTGACGAAAGACTGGCGTACGGACCGCGTTTTAAGACATTTAGAGGCGCTGATGATCGCCGTGAACAAAGACAATTCTCTGATTATTTCCGGAAACGGCGATGTCATTGAATCGGATGATGATGTGATGGCTATCGGTTCGGGAGGGGCTTATGCCCAGGCCGCGGCGAGGGCGCTGGTGCGTCACAGCAATCTGTCCGCGACGGAAATCGCCGGGGAGGCAATGAAGATCGCTTCGGAAATCTGTATTTATACAAATGATCATATCACGATTGAAGAGATAGATTTGGATATAGAAATAAATGAAAGAAAAACCAGTAAAGATAAGGGGAAAAAATAAATCATGTCAAGCAATGGGTTAAAACCCCGGGAAATAGTGGAAAAACTTAATCGGCATATTATCGGTCAGATGGATGCGAAAAGGGCCGTGGCTATCGCGTTGCGCAACAGGTGGCGCAGACAGAATGTGCCGGCGGAATTAGCTGATGAAATTTCACCGAAGAATATCATTATGATCGGTCCCACCGGTGTGGGGAAAACAGAAATTGCCCGCAGACTGGCCAAACTGGATAATTCTCCTTTTTTAAAAATAGAAGCATCCAAATTTACTGAAGTCGGTTATGTCGGGCGGGATGTCGAATCCATGATCAGGGATCTGGTGGACTTGTCCCTGAATATGGTTAAATCCGAAGAACAGGAAAATGTCAGAGCCCGGGCGGCCGAAATCGCGGAAGAAAAATTACTTGATTTGTTGCTTCCCCCGAGGCTTAAAGAAAAAAACGTCAGCGATATGCTGAATAATGCCGATGAAACAGCTGAAAATGATCAAACCGCAGAAGATCAGCAGCACAAGGTTGATGGCACACGGGAGAAATTAAGACGCCTGCTCAAGGATGATAAGCTCAATGACCGGTTGGTGAACCTGGAAGTTACCGAAACCAGAAGCGGCCCGATGGTGGAGATCTTCTCCGCGGCGGGAATGGAGAATATGGGGCTTAATATCAGAGATGTTTTAGGCGATGCGTTTCCGCAGAAAAAGAAAACAAGAACGGTAAAAGTGCCGGAGGCGTTGAAGATTCTCGAGGATGAAGAAGCGCAAAAGTTGATCGATATGGACAAGGTAACAAAAACCGCGCTGGAAAGAGTTGAACAGTCAGGCATCATTTTCCTGGATGAAATTGATAAGATTGTCAGCAACGACGCGCCGCATGGACCGGATGTATCGCGTGAAGGCGTGCAAAGAGATTTGCTGCCGATCGTGGAAGGTTCCAACGTGAATACCCGCTATGGAATGGTCAAAACGGACCACATCCTGTTTATTGCCGCGGGAGCGTTCAACGTTTCCAAACCTTCTGATCTGATTCCGGAATTGCAGGGACGTTTTCCCATTCGTGTTGAGCTGGATTCGCTGGGGAAAGAAGAATTCATTCGTATTTTAACGGAGCCGAATAACGCTTTGGTGAAACAATATACGGAAATGATGGCGACGGAAGGACTGAAGTTGTCATTTACGGAGGAAGCCATAGCCGCCATTGCGGAAGTGGCGACGCTGGTTAACGAAAGAACGGAAAATATCGGCGCCCGCAGACTCTACACCATTATGGAAAAATTGCTGGATGATATTTCTTTTGATGCACCGGATATGCAAAACAAAGAAATCATGATAGATGCGCAGCATGTAGAAGACAAACTCAATGATATCATAGAGGATCAGGATTTAAGCCGGTACATTTTATAAACGGAGATGGCCATGGAAAATATTTCAAATTCAATAGAGAGGGCGGATATCCTTCTGGAAACCCTGCCCTACATCAGGCGATTTTATAATAAGACAATCGTTATCAAATACGGCGGTCATGCGATGGTGGATAGCGAGTTAAAAGATCAATTCGCCAAAGACGTGGTGATGATGAAATACATAGGCATTAATCCTGTCGTTGTGCACGGGGGCGGACCGCAAATAGGCGAACTTTTGAAAAAGTTCGGCAAGGAATCGAAATTTATACAGGGAATGCGAGTGACCGATGAAGAAACCATGAATATCGTGGAAATGGTTCTGGTCGGCACGGTCAATAAAGAAATTGTCGGTTTGATTAACCGGCATGGAGGAAATGCCGTAGGGCTGAGCGGTAAAGACGGCAATCTGATTCATGCGGAGAAATATTATTTAAATGAAGAAAAAGCAAAACATACGCCGCCGGAAATTATCGATATCGGCCTGGTCGGTAAAGTAAAAAATATCAATTCGCAATTGATTGCAACGCTTACGCAAAACAATTTTATTCCGGTTATTGCTCCGACAGGAATCGGCGATAAGGGAGAAACCTATAATATCAACGCGGACGTTGTTGCCGGAGAAATAGCGGCAGCCTTGCATGCCGAAAAGCTTTTGCTTTTAACCGATGTGCCGGGCGTGCTGGACAAAGATAAAAAACTGATTAATACCATGACCAACAAAAAAGCCTTGAAATTGATTGATGACGGCATTATCGAGGGAGGCATGTTTCCTAAAATTAAGTGTTGTCTGAAAGCGCTTAAAGGAGGCGTCGGAAAGACTCATATCATTGACGGGCGCCTGAAGCATGCTATTTTGCTGGAAGTATTTACCGATAAAGGAATAGGCACGGAAATCGTTTTGTAGCGGCTTTAAGAAAAAGTCCATAGGATGCGTTGCGCTGCGGCGTATGAATCAATACGCCGCGTTCCGGAGGCGGCCTTGCGCGGCTTGACTCTGGAGCTTTTTATAAAGCCTTTCAGCAATTAATTAAAGGTGAAGGAAATGAATGAAAAAGAAATAGTAGCTCTGACCGATGAAAATATCATGAATACGTATAAACGCTTTCCGATTGTTCTCACAAGAGGTCTGGGCGCAAAGGTATGGGATGTTAATGGGAAAGAATATCTGGATTTTGCAGCCGGGATTGCCGTCTGCAATCTTGGCCATTCCCAGCCAAAGGTTATTGAAGCTGTGAAGGAACAGCTGGTAAAATTAACGCATGTTTCCAATTTATATTACACGGAGCCGCAGACTCAATTGGCAAAACTGCTGGTGGATCATTCATTCGCGGACAAAGTATTTTTCTGCAACAGCGGCGCCGAGGCAAACGAAGCGGCCATTAAACTGGCGCGCAAATATGCTCATGAAAACATGGGGCCGGATAAATTTGAATTAATCACCATGAAGGATTCTTTTCATGGCCGGACAATGGCCACCATTACGGCGACCGGACAGGAAAAATTTCAATTTGGGTTTACGCCGCTCCTGGAAGGGTTCACGTATGTGCCTTTTAATGATTTGCGGGCACTGGAAGCGGCCATCTCCGCTAAAACCTGCGGGATCATGCTGGAGCCGATTCAGGGTGAAGGCGGCGTCAATATTCCCGATGAAAATTATTTAGTCTCGGTCCGGGAAATCTGTGACCGTCACGGAATTTTGTTGATTATCGATGAAGTTCAAACCGGCATGGGCCGAACGGGAAAACTTTTTGCCTATGAGCATTCCGGAATCAAACCTGATATAATGACTTTAGCCAAAGCCCTGGCTAACGGTCTTCCTGTGGGCGCGATGCTGGCAACGGATAGGATCGCCAAAGCTTTTGTTCCCGGGAATCATGCTTCAACTTTTGGCGGCAATCCTTTGACGATGGCCGCAGCAAGTGCTGTTGTAGAAACGATATTGAACGAGGGGATATTAGAAAATTGCAGAAGCATTGGAGATTATTTTTTATCCCAATTAAGGGAGCTGCAGCAAAAGCATCCGATCATCCAGGAAGTCAAGGGAAAGGGACTGATGCTTGCGGCAAAACTGGATATGGAAACGGGCGACATTGTCAATGAATGCATGAAGCGGGGATTACTTGTCATTTCCGCCGGCAGCAAAACTCTGCGCTTTGTACCGCCGTTGATTATTACAACTCACGATGTCGATTGCGCAATAAAAGTACTGGACGAAGCGATGGAGGGTAAATGAAAAAGGATTTATTAAACATTTACGATCTGGAACCGGCTGATTTTGATATAATCTGGAAGAAGGCCCAAAAGCTCAAGACGTCTCTGAAAGAGGGAAGGTCTCATACGTCTCTCAAAGGCAAAACGCTGGGAATGATCTTTGATAAGTCATCAACAAGAACGAGAATTTCGTTTGAGGTCGGCATGTATCAGTTGGGCGGGATTGCCCTGTTTTTAAATTCGCGTGATACTCAGATCGGCCGCGGCGAATCTATATCCGACTCAGCCCAAATGATGTCACGGTATCTCAACGGAATTATGATCAGGACTTTTTCCCAGAAAAGTGTGGAAGATTTTGCCCGCTGGGCTTCCATTCCGGTCATTAACGGTTTGACGGACCTTTTACATCCCTGTCAGATTTTAAGCGACTTATTTACGATCAAGGAGAAAAAGGGGTCTTACAATAAGTTAAAGATAGCCTATATCGGCGACGGCAACAACATAGCGAATTCCTGGATTGAAGCCGCCGCCAGATTGCCGATTCAGTTGTCGCTGGCTTGTCCTGATGGTTATGATCCGGACGCGAAAATAATGGCTAAAGGAAAGAAAGAAGCAAAAGAAGGCATAACTCTTTATCGGGATCCGTTCGAGGCGGTAAAAAAGGCCGATGTTTTGTACACCGATGTTTGGGTGAGCATGGGACAGGAATCCGAAGATAAAGAAAGAAAAAAAATATTTAAAAATTATCAAATAAACAAAAAGCTTTTAAAAGAAGCAAAAAAAGATGCGATCGTGATGCATTGCTTGCCGGCGCACCGCGGAGAAGAGATTTCTGCCGACGTCATTGACGGTTCTCAGTCCGTGGTGATTGATCAGGCGGAAAACCGTCTGCACGTGCAAAAAGCTGTTTTGGAAATTTTATTGTAGGAGGAACAAACAGTGTCAAAAGGAGCTAAGAAAGTTGTTTTAGCATATTCGGGCGGACTGGATACTTCAGTAATTGTTCGCTGGCTTATCGAAACTTACAAATGCGAAGTGATCTGCTTTGCCGCCGATGTGGGACAGAAAGAAGAGTTGACCGGCCTGAAAGAAAAAGCGCTGAAGACCGGAGCCAGTAAAATATATATTGATGATTTACGGGAAGAATTTGCGCGCGATTTCGTCTTTCCGGCATTGCGCGCCAACGCGATTTATGAAGGCACCTATCTTTTAGGAACGTCTCTGGCGCGGCCGCTGATCGCCAAGAGGCAGATCGAAATAGCAAAAAAGGAAGGCGCGGATACCGTGTCGCATGGCGCGACAGGCAAGGGCAATGATCAGGTCCGGTTCGAACTGACTTATTATGCTTTAAATCCGGAAATTAAAATTATCGCGGTATGGAAGGATGATAACTGGAAATTCAAGTCCCGCGAAGAAATGTTTGATTATGCGGAAAAATACAAAATTCCGGTTCCGTTGACGAAAGCCAAACCCTACAGTTCGGATCGCAATCTTCTGCACATTTCGCATGAAGGAGGAATTCTGGAGGATCCCTGGGCGGAAGCGCCGGAAGATATTTTTGTGCTGACTAAATCTCCTGAAGCGGCTCCCGATAAGCAAACTTACATGGAAATCGATTTTAAAAAGGGAAATCCCGTAGCGGTCAATGGCAAAAAAATGTCACCGGCAAAACTTATGGATTATATCAATACGATTGCCGGCGCCAACGGCATCGGCCGCGTGGATATGGTGGAAAATCGATATGTGGGAATGAAATCAAGAGGCGTCTATGAAACTCCCGGCGGCACGGTGCTCTGGGCCGCTCATCGCGCGGTGGAATCCATAACCATGGATCGTGAAGTCATGTTTATGAGAGATTCGCTGACACCGAAGTATTCTCAGCTTGCTTATAACGGTTTCTGGTATTCGCCGGAGATGAAAACACTTCAGACCTACATCGACGCCACGCAGGAAAATGTTACCGGCACCGCGCGGATGAAATTGTATAAGGGGAATTGCATCGTCGTGGGACGGAAATCGCCTTATTCTCTTTACAGCGAGGCCTTTGCCACTTTTGAAAAGGATCAGGTTTATAATCAAAAAGATGCGATAGGATTTATTAAATTGAACGGATTGCGTTTGATCATCCAGAATATGTTAAAAAATAAACGTTAACTTGGCGGAGAATGCGCATGGCTATCGGCAAAAAACCCTGGAGCGGCCGGTTTCAAAAACCTACAGCAGGAAATGTGGAAAAATTTACTTCTTCCATTCATTACGACCGGAGGCTTTATCCTTACGATATCGAAGGGTCTATCGCTCATGCCACGATGCTGGCCGGGCAGAAGATCATATCGAAAAATGAATCGGCGAAGATCGTATCCGCTTTGAAAAATATTTTAAAAGATATAGAGAAGGGAAAATTTAAATTCAATCCTGCTGATGAGGATATCCACATGGCCATTGAAAAGGAACTGATCAGCCGTATCGGCGAAACCGGAGGGAAACTTCATTCGGCAAGAAGCCGCAACGATCAAATCGTTTTAGACGTCCGGCTTTTCCTGCGGGCGGAAATTAAAATGATCATTGGCCTTGTGAATGCTTTGCAGAGGCAGTTAATTAAACTGGCAAAAAGAGAAATCAAGACGATGATGCCCGGCTACACGCACATGCAAAAAGCGCAGCCGGTATTGCTTTCTCATTATTTCCTCGCTTTTGTAGAGATGTTTGCGCGTGATGTTCAAAGATTAAATGAATGCGGCAACCGACTCAATGTTTTACCGTTAGGCGCCGCGGCCCTCGCCGGCACGAGTTTGCCTATTGATCGCCAGCGAACGGCAAAAATATTAAATTTCCCGGCGGTCAGCAACAACAGTATGGATACGGTCGCGGACAGGGACTTTGTGGCGGAATTTATTTTGGCGGCGTCGCTGGTGATGATGCATCTGAGCCGCTTTTGTGAAGATTTGATTTTGTGGTCCTCCGGTGAATTCGGTTTCGTCGAAATATCCGATGCCTATACCACCGGAAGCAGCATCATGCCGCAGAAGAAGAATCCCGATGTGGCGGAATTGATCAGGGGGAAAACAGCGCGGGTTTACGGTGATCTTTTCGCGATATTGACCCTTTTGAAAGGTTTACCCATGACTTATAACCGGGATTTGCAGGAGGATAAAGAACGATTGTTTGATGCCGTGGATACGGTGAAAGATTGTCTGTCCATATTTACGGAAATGATTGATCACACAAAATTTAACGCCGCAAAAATGCGTCAGGCGGCACAAGGTGGTTTTTCAACGGCAACCGATATTGCCGAGTATCTGGTCGGGAAAGGGATTCCTTTCCGCCGGTCGCATGAAATCGTCGGGAAAATAGTCGCTTATTGCCTCCAGAATAAAAAAGAATTGGAAAATCTGACGTTAAAAGAATATCAGAAATTTTATGAAGGTTTCACGGATGATATTCAGAGCATCATCAAACTGGAAAGATCGGTTAATTCACGTAAACATACGGGCGGGACGGCGACGACAGCCGTACTGAAAAGGATAAGCGAATTTGAAAAGATTTTCGGTAAGATTTAGCATTTTTGTCTGCGTGGTGATGGTCATGAGTTTTTCCGGTTGCGGTATTAAGGGAAATCCGGTTATCGCTTCTGCGCCGGATCCTACGCAGATCGTGCGAAATATAAAAGCTGTTTCTTCCGGCGATGCTGTGATATTAAACTGGGATTTCTACGATAAAGATTTTAGAATTGATTATATCGCCGTCGAGAAAAGCGAAGCGGGCAGCGCCGGAAATGAATGCAAAGACTGTCCGAGGACATTCGAACGCGCCGGTCTTGTACCGGTCAAAGAAACAGCGCAAAAAAATAATGAATACAAAAGCCTGAGCTTTTCGGATAAAAAGGTTGTACGGGGAAAAACATATAATTATCGTTTAATGCTGTGCGACGATTTTAATACGTGTTATGAAAGTTCCACGGCAGAAATAAATTTTAAATGATGAAATATTTTTTAAGGAGGCCTTGTTTTTATGTTTAGGGGCGCAATGGTCGCTATGGTGACACCTTTCAGGAATGATCAAGTTGATGAGAACGCTTTGCGCGATCTCATCGAATTTCAAATTGCCAATGGGACGGACGCAATTGTTCCGTGCGGCACTACCGGCGAATCGGCCACTCTGACCCACGAAGAACACGATCGGGTTATTGAAATTACCATTGACGCCGTGAAAAAGAGAGTGCCGGTCATTGCCGGCACGGGATCAAACAATACTGCCGAGGCCCTGCGTTTAACCAAGCATGCCTATGAAGCCGGAGCCGATGGCGTTCTGATCGTTTGTCCCTATTATAATCGTCCCACTCAAGAAGGGCTTTATCAGCATTTTAAAACGATCGCCGAAAGCGTGCCTGTACCGATCATACCGTATAATATTCCCGGCCGGACCGGTGTCAATCTTCTGCCGGAAATGGTCGCCAGGCTGGCAAAGATAAAGAATATCGTGGGCATCAAGGAGGCTTCCGGATCACTCAAACAAATGAGCGATGTCATTGATCTCTGCGGCGAGGATTTTGCTGTTTTGTCCGGTGATGATATCTTCACTCTCCCACTTATGGCCATGGGCGGCGCCGGTGTTATTTCCGTTATCTCTAATGTGGCGCCAGCGGATATGGCAGGACTGATTGATGCGTTTGCCGCCGGTGATATGGCTAAAGCAAAGGCTCTTCATCATAAGATGAGCGCTTTGATTGACGCGCTTTTTATCGAGGTGAATCCCATTCCGGTTAAAGCCGCTCTGGCCCTGATGGGTAAAATAAAGTGTGAATATAGATTGCCGCTTTGTAAAATGGCTGATGCTAATTTTGAAAAGTTAAAAAACATCATGATCCGTTACGGTTTGATTTCATGATCCGGTCCAGGATAAATATTTAAGGAGAGAATGTATGATAAAAACCATTGTTACCGGAGCTGCCGGGAAAATGGGCGGTAAAATTATCAGCTTGATTTCCACAACAAACGATATCAAGGTTGTCGGAGCAGTAGAAGCGGCCGGACATCCCATTATCGGCCGTGATATCGGTCAGGGACTGGGATTAGGCAATACGGGCATTCTGGCTTGCGATAAATTAGCCGATTGTATTGATGAGGCTGATGTGGTGATCGACTTCACCAATCATGAAGCCTCTCTTAATTATTTGAAAATAGCCAACCAGAGAAATCGCGCCATTGTCATCGGTTCCACGGGATTTACGACCGGTGAAATGGAAGAAATACGAGCCCTGGCTAAAAACACACGCTGTGTATTGACTCCCAACATGAGTGTCGGGGTCAATGTGATGTTAAAAGTTCTTGAATATTGCGCGGGGATTCTTAAAGATGATTATGATGTTGAAATTATCGAAGCTCACCATCATTTGAAAAAAGACGCTCCCAGCGGAACGGCCATGCAAATGGCAAGAGTTATTTCCGATACCCTGGGACGCAATATGGAAGAGTCTCTGGTTTACTCCCGGCGGGGTTTGATCGGCGAGAGAACAAAAAAAGAAATCGGTATACAAACCATTCGCGCCGGTGATATTGTGGGAGATCATACGGTCATTTTCGGCGGGGTTGGAGAAAGGCTTGAATTTACTCATCGCGCCCACAGCCGCGACAATTTTGCCAAAGGGGCGATTCGCGCCGCGCAGTGGATTGTGAATCAGGGAAACGGACTGTATGATATGCAGGATGTTTTGGGACTACGGGATAAGGATTAAAGGTTTTTAAATATTTGAACGGCATGCTCTGTTATATCGGGGTTGGTTCTAATTTAGGGGACTCTCTGAAAAACTGCCGGGGTGCCATCGAAGGTCTTTCCGGAATAGTAGGAATTGAGCTGACGACGGTTTCTTCCTTTTATAAAACCGAGCCCGTCGGGATGGAGAACCAGAATTATTTTATCAATGCAGTTATAGAGATTAAGACAACGCTTACCGCACAGAAGCTTTTTGAGGCCATGCAAAATATCGAAAATACTATGGGGCGGCAAAGGGGAGCTAAAGGCGGTCCGAGGATTATTGATCTTGATTTGCTTTTTTACGGACAGAATGTGATTCATGAACAAAATTTAATCGTGCCCCATCCTGAAATTCACAAAAGACGATTTGTTTTGGAGCCGCTGAGCGAAATCGCTTCTTATTTCATTCATCCGTCGTTCGGGTTGTCCATTCGCGGATTGAAAGATCGATTAAGCGATAACAAAAAGGTTGAGAAAATTAAGGAATAGTTAAAGCTTCGGTAGCGGATTATGAAAGTTATCATATTTATCATATTGATTTATTTGCTGTATAAGATTATTAAAACCGTACGGCAATTAAAGCCGTCAGGAAATAAATATGATCAATTTCAATCATCGTCTTCCAGCGGAGAAGACCTGGTTGAAGATCCTGTTTGTCATACGTATGTTCCTTTGAGTCAGGCCTATAAGAAAGAAATATCAGGTAAGAACTATTATTTTTGCAGCAGGCAATGCGGTGAGAAATATCAATTAGAAAAAAATAATCAAACGCCATAGGAGAATTTATGAAGTTTTTTATTGACACGGCTAATATTGAAGAAATTAAAGAAGGTCTTGCTTTGGGGATGGTTGACGGTGTTACGACAAATCCGTCTCTGATCGCCAAAGAAAAAAAAGATTTTGACGCTGTCGTTAAAGATATACTGAAAATTGTCGAAGGGCCGGTCAGCCTGGAAGTTATCAGTAATGAAGCCAAAGGCATGTTTGCCGAAGGCAGGAAACTGGCGCGTTTGGGGAAAAATGTGGTCGTTAAAGTTCCCCTTTGCACCGAAGGATTGAAGGCGACAAGAATGTTTGCCGATGCGGGCATCGATGTCAATCAGACTTTGATATTTTCTCCGCTGCAGGCGCTGATGGCCGCAAAAGCCGGTGCACGTTATGTCAGTCCTTTCGTCGGCCGCCTGGATGATATTGCCCATGACGGTATGGAACTTGTGGACCAGATTATTACCATCTACGAAAACTACTGTTACGAAACAGAAGTTATCGTTGCCAGTATCCGCCACCCGCGGCACGTTTTAGATGCCGCTTTGATGGGCGCCGATATAGCCACCATTCCTTTTAAAGTCATTGCTCAACTGGTTAAACATCCGTTGACGGAAAAAGGAATAGAGACGTTTTGTAATGATTGGAAAAAAGTGCCTAAAAAATAACAGGGGTATCTTTGTTTCCGAATTTCTAACAGCGACAAAAGGCTGATGCGAATGAACGAAAAACGCGATATATTTAACCTGCCCAACAGCATCACGCTGGCGCGTATCAGCGTGGTGCCCTTTTTGTTTTTTCTTCTGATGTCACCCGGCCCTTTCTGGAGTCTGGTGCTGGCGGCTTTATTTGTATTGGCGTCTATCACGGATTTTCTGGACGGTTTTGTCGCGCGCAAATACAATATGATCACCACGATGGGTAAATTTCTGGATCCGCTGGCCGATAAACTGATCATCAATTCGGCGATGATCCTGATGATACCCATCGGGCGCATCGACGCGTGGATTGTTGTCATTATTATCATGCGCGACCTGATTGTAGACGGCATACGCAGCATCGCATCCTCGGAGGGAATTTATATTCAGGCCAGTATTCTGGGTAAGCAAAAAACACTGGCGCAAATCTTTGCCGTAACCGCTCTGATGATTCATTATCCCTTTCTATACCTGGACGCGCATCTCGTGGGCACCATCATCCTTTATGTGGCTTTCTTCCTGACGATTTATTCCGGCCTGGATTACTTTATTAAATTTTACCGGAGAGCGGGCAAGAGTTGAGGTTCATGATCACCCGATATTCTCCGGATGTTCCGATTTATTTCTCCTGAATACCTCACCGATTCGCAATAACCATCATCATCGCAATGTTTATTCATTTTTCTATTGACAAGAGGCGCCTATTTGTTATATTCACGCGCGTTCCTAAGTGAGCGGGCGTAACTCAGCGGTAGAGTGCTACCTTGCCAAGGTAGACGTCGACGGTTCAAATCCGTTCGCCCGCTCCATTTTTATTTTATGGCGGCATAGCCAAGTGGCTAAGGCAGCGGTCTGCAAAACCGTTATTCCCCGGTTCAAGTCCGGGTGCCGCCTCCAGTTAATTGTCCAGGGGAGTTTACTTTTTACGGAAGTAACTCCTCTTTTATTTGTATTATAATCTGTGGTTACATGGTTATAATCCTTTCTTAAAGATACTTTTTCTATTCATTTTTAGTTGATTATTCAATATGTATTGGTCATTGACTAATAGTATAAATTATGGTAAACTAATCTATTGTTATGGAAAGGAAGGCGAAGAAAAAAATGTTTAAAGTAGGCGATTTGGCAGTATATCCGGCACATGGCGTCGGAGTCATTGAAGCCATTGAAAATAAAGAAGTTATGGGTAAAAAGCAGTCCTTTTATGTTATGAAAATCATGGGCAATGGCATGAAAATAATGATTCCTATGATGAGTGTCAAAGCAGTAGGATTGCGTGAAATTATCCTGGAAAAGGAAATTCCCAAGGTATATGAAATTCTGCGTAATAAAGACGTTACGATAGATAAGCAAACCTGGAATAAGCGCTACAGAGAGTACCTGGAAAGAATAAAAACCGGCTCGGTATTTGAAATCGCCAGTGTTCTGCGTGATTTATTTATTTTAAAAAGCGATAAGAATCTTTCTTTCGGAGAAAGAAAAATGATGGATACCGCCAAGAATTTGCTGGTTAAAGAAATTTCCGTGGCGACCAATGCGCAGGAATCAGAGGTTGAGCACAATCTGCAGAAGATCTTCACAGTTCAATAATACTTAATATTTGATTATTTATAATTATTATCAACAGTTCTTTGAAAATTGAAAATGGGCAGATTACTTTTCCTTTTTTAAGGAAACCGTAAAATTGCCTCCGGATTCTTAAAATATGATTTATCAGTGTGAAAACTGAATAATATAATAAAAATCAGTACCATATCAATGAAAGGAGGTGAAACGGTTGATTGTTAGGATTATCTTAATTTTGGCATGTTCTATTAGTGGTTATGCCATCGCATATTATACGGCTACGTCGGATTCCTATTTGATTCTGAAATCAATTGCCGGCTTTATTATTGGATTATTCATTGCATTATTAGTTATAAGAATTGAAAAGGAAATCCGTAAATTATCGATAAAGGTTATTGTTGGCGGCGTGGCGGGAATGATCGTTGGTCTGCTGATTGCTTTAATCTTTGGTTTCGGTTTAAATTTTGTCAGTAAAATCAGAGAGAATCAACAGGTCATTCCCTGGATTTATTTATTCATTACGGGCATATTTAGTTACCTCGGTCTGGTTTTAGGGTCGAAGAAAATTGAAGAATTTAATTTCCGCGGCGCCGACCATAAAAATGATCATGATAATCGTATCTTAGATACCAGTGTCATCATTGAAGGAAGAATAGCCGATATTTGCGACAGCGGATTTATTGAAGGGACGTTGATCGTTCCGCGTTTTGTTTTGAATGAATTGCAGCTTGTGGCGGATTCTTCAGATTCGATGAAACGATTACGGGGAAGACGGGGACTCGATATCCTGAACCATCTGCAGAAAAGTTCGACGGTAAATATTGAAATCGTTGAGCATGATTTCCCAAAAATCAAAGGGGTTGATGGAAAGCTTGTCGCCCTGGCCAAGAAACTGAACGCAAAACTTCTGACCAATGATTATAATTTAAACAAAGTGGCGGAATTGCAGGGCGTTCGGGTTCTGAACATCAATGAATTGGCGAATGCCATGAAACCGGTTGTTCTTCCCGGTGAACAGATGACAGTCAAAATAGTTCGTGAAGGGAAGGAATTGGGGCAGGGCGTTGCCTATCTTGATGACGGAACAATGATTATTGTGGATAATGCCCAGAAATTGGTTAACATGAATGTTAAGGTAACCGTCACCAGTGTTTTGCAAACGACAGCGGGACGAATGATTTTTTCAGAATTAAAAGAAATGGTTGATAAAACAAATTCATAAAATGAATCATTTTTATTTGGTAAAAATAAAAATCCCGGGAAATTGATTCCCGGGATTTTTTTTATGATCTATTCCAATTTTAGATCAAAGATGATATCAAATCGGCAAAGATAATCAATGGCAGTATGTTTACTTAAAACAGGAAGTCATTCATGAAGACCGTAGCCATAATACCTGCCGGAGGGGCGGGAAAAAGATTGAAATCTCACGTCGCCAAACAATTTCTACTGTTGGATGGTTTGCCGGTGCTTGTCCATACCCTCAAAGTATTTCAAAAATCAAAAGACATCGATGATATTATTTTAGCTTTGCCCCCGGATGAACTGGTTTCCGTCCGGCAGGACGTGATAGAGAAATACGGTTTGACAAAAACAAAAACGGTTGTTGCCGGCGGTGGAGAAAGACAGGATTCGGTAAAAAACTGTCTTGCGGCTGTTCAAGGGGAGTGCGACCTCGTTGTGATTCATGACGCCGTACGTCCGTTTGTGACAGAAGAATTAATCAGGCGGGTCGTTGATGCAGCCAGAGTCACGGGAGCGGCATCAGCCGGTGTGAAGGCCAAAGATACTATAAAAGAAACCGGAGAAGACCGTATGGTTTTGTCTACTGTTCCCCGGCATAATTTGTGGCAGACACAAACACCTCAGGCCTTTAAGTTTGAGCTTTTAAAAGATGCATACAAGGCGGCTTATGATGAAAAATTTTATGGCACCGATGACGCTTCTTTAGTAGAACGAAGGGGAGGCCGGGTGGAGATGATTGAAGGTTCCTCTGCAAACATTAAAATTACAACCAAGGAAGATATGCTGATCGCGGATGCGTTGATG
This sequence comes from Deltaproteobacteria bacterium HGW-Deltaproteobacteria-13, assembly GCA_002840555.1. Taxonomy (GTDB): domain Bacteria; phylum Desulfobacterota; class Syntrophia; order Syntrophales; family Smithellaceae; genus Smithella. Next base: position 735 of record PHBJ01000007.1, on the reverse strand, counting down.
AAAAAGGATATCAAAATCAGCCTGCGTAACGGATTTGGTTATGACAGCCACAGATTTGCCGAAGACAGAAAATTAATTCTGGGCGGGGTGGAAATTCCTTTCGAGAAAGGTCTGTACGGGCACTCTGATGCCGATGCATTGATTCATGCTATTTGCGACGCAATGCTTGGCGCGGCAGGCGCAGGCGATATCGGAAGGCACTTTCCTGATACTGATCCGGAATATAAAAACATCTCCAGCATGATTCTTCTGGAAAAAGTAAAAAAAATAATTGAAGCAAAAGGATTTTTTATCAATAATCTTGATGCCACTGTTGTGATGGAGATGCCGAAACTTGCGCCTTATGCCGCTCAAATGATTTCGAATGTTGCCGGCGTTCTGAATATTGCTGAAACCTCTGTGAATATCAAAGCCAAAACCAATGAAGGCATGGGCTTTACAGGAAAAAATGAAGGCGTGGCAGTATTTGCCATAGCGACCGTTACAGAAAGGAAGAGCGATGGTTCCAGAGTCTAGAGTAAGATTTGCTCCGTCTCCCACGGGAGAACTTCACGTGGGTAACGCGCTCACCGCTATGCTAGAGTTGTGTCGCAAAGACCCAAAAGATGTCAGGAGAAGAAAAAATGTCAGGAGAAGAAAAAATGTCGGAACAAACAATGCCAGGATCCGCAATTCAGAGGAATAGGCCCGTTTTTCCCAAGCGCGCAGTTATCACAGGAGGCATGCCCTATGGTA
>PHBJ01000006.1:46081-164039 GCA_002840555.1 Deltaproteobacteria bacterium HGW-Deltaproteobacteria-13 | reverse complement strand
TTCCCCGCCGGATTCCTTTTCTGGAACATAATTTGTCTTTATTCGATCACGTCAAAACGATGGAAGAAAAACTGCGCAAACGCGGGCTTGTTGTTGATGAGGAAACAATCGCCCGTCTTTACGAGCAGCGCCTGCCTGTGATTTCCGATATCCGGTCTTTACTGAGTCTCATCAGAGAAAAAGGCAGCGATGAATTTCTCCGTTTCAAGGAAGAGGATTTGATTGCCCATGAACCGGATCCTGATGAAATATCTCAATATCCCGATCAGATAAAAATCGGCGACGCGGCTCTGGCCTGCCGTTACAATTTCGAGCCAGGCCAAAGCGATGACGGCGTGACTGTCAATGTTCCGCTGGGACTCGTTTCCCGGACTGCCGAAGAAAATATCGACCGGTACCTGCCGTCATTACTGCAGGAGAAGGCTGTTCACCTATTGAAGTCGCTTCCCAAAGCACTGCGTCTGAAACTTCCGCCGCCTCTCCAAATCGCGCAGTCATTGCTGGAGGACAAATCAAATTTAAATAAATCTTTGCCGCAGGCCTTAAGCCAACTATTGCAGGATCAATACAAAGTAACCGTTCCCCGTGATGCCTGGGCGCTGGAAAAACTGCCGGCTCATTTAAACGTCCGCTACAGTGTGATTGATGAAAAAGGGAAGGAAATAAAAAACAGCCGGGACATCAATCTGCTGCAAAAGGAGCTTGCCGAAACGATCAATACGTCGGCGCTGGATAAAATCAAAGGGGATTGGGAAAAGGAAGGAATCACCCGCTGGGATTTCGGTGAATTACCGGAGCAGATTCCTCTTGCCGGTATTCAGGGTCTTATCGGTTATGCCTATCCGGCCCTGCAGGTCATTGACGATTCCATAAATCTGCGGCTCTATTCCGACCGGAAAGAAAGCGCCGCCAGTCATATCCGGGGCGTCGCGGCGCTTTATGAAATTCACTTTGCCGACATACTGAAGCAACTCAAAAAGAACGTTACCCTAAGCGCCGGGATGAAAACCATTGCGGCCAATATCGGCAATCCCAAACAACTGGAACAATCGGTCATCAACAGAGTGAAGAAGGATCTGTTTTTTAAACCATGGCGCAAGCAGGGAGATTTTATTGTGCATGCCGAATCCCTTAAGTCGAAAATTCTGCCCTACGGCCAGCGGGTGCTTCTCTCCATAGAGCCGGTATTGAAAGCCTTTGACGAGACTCATGCCTGTGTGCAAAAACTCATGAAGAAAAATACCGGCAATAAACCAGTATTGAAATTCCTCAAAGACATCCTGACGGAAATGCAGAACCTTGTACCGGTTAATTTTCCCGAACTTTATACTTTTGACCGGATGAAAGAATTGCCGCGCTACTGCAAGGCCCTTGCTCTCAAAGCCGAGCGGGGAAGCTTTAATCTGACCTCGGCGCAAAAGAAAACGCAGGAAGTAGAAATTTATTCCGAACAACTAAAGCAGATGTTAAATGGAAAAAACTCTTCTCTCCCCGCCCTTGAGGAGAGGGGTAGGGGCAGGGGGAGGGTGGATAGCGACATTGTCCGGCAAGCAGGGATTGGGGAAATCTCGCGCCTTAAAGAAGATATTACACTGGATTACCCGGACGAGAAAAAGAATTTGATCGAAGAATTATTCTGGATGATCGAAGAATACAAAGTATCCCTTTTCGCGCAGGAGCTCAAAACACCCTTCCCCGTATCACCCAAAAAGTTGAATCAATTGATCGAGGAGATTGAAAAACTTTAAACAAAGCCCTTCCTGCTTTTGGACATCAAAACCCGTAAAGCCCCCGACCGAGATACAAAATATCAATTGACAAGAAAAAACGCCCCCCCTATACTTCTGCGTAAGCGAAAGCAATGCTTTATAAAACAAGCTGATTCTCTGAAAATATTCATTTTCATTGATCTGATCGGATGTTTATCTAAGTAATTGCAATGAAATCTGGAGGAATAAATATGAACATTGATGAAAAATATAAGAAAGCCGGCGAAATCATCAGCACGGCGGGAGGAACACCCCTTCCCGTCAGCGATACCCTCATTAAACTTTTGAAACACTTCATTATGGAAGACGAAGTGGATTTTATCGCCGCCTTTGCCGATAAGAAATCACAGACGATGGAGCAGTTAAAACAATCCAGCGGTTTATCGGAAGAAGAGATCAACAAGAAAGTAAAGGCGCTGGCGGGCAGGGGAGTCATTTTCAATCAACCCAACAGCAAGGGGATTATGGTTTTCAGATTGCTGCCGCTGTTTAACGTCGGAACATTTGAATACAAATTCATGGGTAAACTGGAAAAAACCGACAAAGATAAAGAAATAAGCGCTTTGTTCAGCCAATTGTTCGTTGATTTGAATAGTCTGGTTCAGGACAACTATGATGTCATCGTACCCATGCTTATGGGCACTCCGCCTGTCGACCGGACCGTGACCGTTTTTGAAAATAAACCCAAAAACGAACCCGTTAAAATCGTTATCAATGAAAAACTCGAAGCGGCAAAAGACAGGATCGTACCTTCGCAAAAGGTTGAGGAACTCATTCAGAAATTTGATGAGATCGCGCTGGGTCATTGTTTCTGCCGTCATTATCAGGACATGCTGGGAACGCCCTGTAAACAGACCGACGAAAGAGAGACATGCTTTACTTTCGGCAAGTCGGCAAGATTTACGTCGGAGCAGGGTTTCTCGAGAATGATTTCCAAGGAAGAAGCGCTGTCCGTTTTAAAACGGGCGGAGGAAGCGGGGCTTGTCCATAAGGCCTATCATCCGAATTTCGATACGAGTAAGGATGAAACAAGTATTTGCAACTGCTGCCGGTGCTGCTGCGCCAACGGCGTTGATCATATGATTGCCCCGATAAGCAACGTTACGAACTTTCTGGCTTCCGTCAATGAAGACCTCTGTATCGGCTGCGGCAAATGCGTGAAGCATTGTCATACCTATGCGGCGTATTTGAAAGATAACAAAAAAGCCGGCCGGAAAGAGGATCTTTGCATCGGATGCGGCGTATGCGCTCATTTCTGTCCGCAAAATGCGATATCTATGATTGAAGGAGAAAGAATCGTAAGAATTCCTCCTAAAAAAAAGTAAGCTTTACGTTTTCGGCAATAAGGGAAGTGACGGATGATTGGCATTTTTCCTAAAGACGATCCCAAGCAGACTTTGAGAATCAAACGATGGCTCATGGCCTTCGGATCGTATTTAATGTGGATGGCTATTACGGTCGTGCTTTATTCACAGGGACAAATGCACCGGCTGACGTTAGATCTTCTTGTTGTCAGTTTTCTGGGAATCATTATATGCAATCTTCTGATCTATGCGATCATCAGAAGCGGATTAAATATAAGGTTCAAGGATCCGAGTCTAACCCTTCTCCAGATGACGATAGCCACTTTCTGGGTCATGGAGATTGTGTATTACGCCGATGCCATCAGAAGCGTTGTGCTTCTTGTCTATCTGGTTGTATTTGTGTACGGTCTTTTCAAGTTGAATGTCCGGCAGTTTCTTTTTCTCTCCGCGTTTGCCGTTGTCAATTACTCGCTGCTTATATTTCTACTTTACAAAACTCATCCTGAATCGCTCAACAACAAAGTTGACATATTGAACATCTTAATCCTCGCAACGGTTCTACCCTGGTTTTCCCTGGTGGGCGGATACATTACCGGGCTCAGGGCCAGAATTTCCGGCGCCTTTTCCACCATCGCCCGGCTGACCGACAATGTACGGGACGTCATTTTCGTTTTGGACATGAATCTGCATTATACCTATGTCAGTCCTTCCGTAAAAACCTTGAGAGGATACGAACCGGAAGAGATAATGAAACAAATAGCTACCGATGCGTTTGCACCTTCCTCCCGGGATAAGGTCATAAAGGCCTGGCGCGATACTGTGGAACTGGAAAAATCAGGACATATTATTTCTTCATCCGAGACGCACGAGTTGGAAGTAATGCGAAAGGATGGGACCACGGTGTGGACAGAGACAAAGTTCTCATTGATAAAAGATGAAACGCAACGTTCAATTGGCGTTCTGGCCGTCATGCGTGATATCACCGAGCGTAAAGAGGCGCAGGAAACACTGCGCCAGAGTGAAGAAAGATATAGGACCATTATCGAAAATATCGAAGATGGCTACACGGAACTCGATCTCAAAGGAAACTTCATCTTTTTCAACAAGGCCATCAGCACCATTCATGGTTATCCGCAAGACGAGTTAATGAAACTGAGCTATCGCGATGTTATGGATGAAGAAAATGCAAACATGATATTTGCGGAATATAACAAGGTCTTCACCACAGGCGAATCAGCAAAGGGCGTTGAATATGAAATTATTTCAAAAACCGGAATTAAAAAATATTTAGAAACGTCTATAACGCCCATCAGGGATACAGCCGGCCGGATTATTGCTTTTCGCGGCATTGTGCGTGATCGAACGGAGCACCGGCAGGCGGAAGAGGCACTGCGCCAGAGCGGGGAAAAATATAGAAACATTCTGGAAAACACTCAAGAAGGCTATTTTGAAGTTGATCTTGCCGGCAACTTTATATTTTTTAATGACTCCATGTGCCGGCTCTATGGCTATTCCAAAGAAGAAGTGATGGGCTTGAATTACCGGCATTATACCGATAAAGAAAATGCGAGTTTTATTTTTCGGGCGTTTAATAATATCTACAAAACAGGAGAACCCCTTAAAGAATTAAGTTGGCAGGTTATCAGAAAAGATGGAATCAGAAGATACGTTGAATCATCCGCCTCGCTCATCAAAGATTCAGAGGATCAGCCCGTAGGGTTTAGAGGAATCGTTCGTGACATTACGGAGCGCAAACAAATGGAAGAGGACTTTCAGCGAACGCTGGAGAGCCTTAGAAAAGCTGTCGGCGCGACGATTCAGGTCATGATATCCGCGGTGGAAATAAGGGATCCCTATACGGCCGGCCATCAGTCACGGTCAGCGGACCTCGCCAGATCCATCGCCAGGGAGATGGGCCTGCCTCAGGAAAAAATCGATGGAATACGAATGGCCTGTTCCATCCATGACATCGGGAAATTGTCCGTACCGGCGGAGATATTGTCCAAGACGACCAAGTTGTCTGACATCGAATTTGCCCTGATTAAAGAACACCCCCTCCTGGGATACGAAATGCTGAAGAATGTGGAATCTCCCTGGCCGCTGTCACAAGTTGTTTATCAGCATCATGAACGAATGGATGGTTCCGGCTATCCAAGACACCTTAAAGGGGATGAAATTATTATTGAAGCCCGCATTATGGCTGTGGCTGATGTGGTGGAAGCCATGGCGTCCTACCGTCCTTATCGTCCCGCCCTGGGCATTGATGCAGCCCTTGCGGAAATAGAAAAGAACAAAGGAATCCTCTACGACAGCGCCGTTGTCGATGCCTGCCTGAGATTATTTCGAGAGAAGGCCTATAAATTGCCTTGACCGGTTTTTTGAATGAGGCATTTACCCGGCAATTTCTATGAGGTCATCCACCTTGATTTCACCGCCAACCAAAACTTTCGCGAAGATTCCCTCTCGGGGCATGACACAATCTCCGACGGCATAAAAGATATTGCACCGGTTGTGGCAGACCTTGCCGATCTGAGAAACTTCCAGCAGAACTTTTCCCCCGACTTTCAATCGCGTACCGACGGGAAGCGCCGGCAGATCAATGCCTTCGGTTGTAAGGTTTTCCGCGAAATCACCGTAATTCACATCGAGTCCCTTGGCTCTGATCTTTTCAATACTTTCCCTGGCCAGGAGACTGACCTGCCGGAGGATATCGGTTTCGGCATGCGCGTCATTTTCCAATCCGAGATTCTCCAAAAACAGACCGCAATCGATATTATTCTTTTTTTCTCCTTTTTTCCGGGAAATATTCACGGCTAAAACCTTCCCGCGTATTTTTTCCATTTTAATTTACCTGCCCCAATATATTTACTTTTTATTTTATAAATTTTTTCTGAAAATATTTCTCACTCCGTTTTTCCAACATGTAAAATTTTGTCTATGATGCCGCCTCCCAAAACACAATCATGATCATAAAAAACCACCGACTGGCCGGGAGTGACGGCTTCCTGTTCTTCAGCAAAAAGAACCCGGATTTGGCCCTGATCGAACTCAACTTCGCAAGCGGCTTCTTTTTTCCGGTATCTGATTTTCGCATAGACCTGATCGGGCCACGACGGGACAAGCAGGTTCAAATTTCCGGCGACAAGCCCCTTGGCCCTTAAATCTTTCTTTTCACCTGCGACGATGCTGTTTTTATCGGGATCAATAGAGACAACATAAAGCGGCGTCGGGTGACTGATGCCGAGACCGCCCCGCTGGCCGATCGTGTAAAACATAATTCCGCGATGTTTTCCCAGGACCTTCCCCCGCATATCCACAATCGGACCCGGCTTGATATTTTGCACCCGTCCGGAAATAAACTCCTGATAATTTTTCTGCGTTACAAAACATATGTCCTGACTCTCCGGTTTTTCCGCGACAGGAAGGGAAGCTTTTTTCGCTATTTCTCTTACTTCATCCTTGGTCAGGCCGGCAAGCGGAAATAATATATTTTTCAGTTTCTCATAGGGTGTAGAGTAGAGAAAGTATGTCTGATCTTTCTTTTTGTCCTTCGGTTTTTTCAGACAATAACCTTTTTCATTTTTTTCAATGACCGCATAATGACCTGTCGCCAGGAAATCAAATCCAAGCATGAGAGCTTTTTCCAGCAGGTTTCCGAATTTCAGATCGCAGTTGCAGACAACGCAGGGATTCGGAGTTCTTCCTTTTTTGTATTCGCTGATAAAATTCGCAATAACCTTATCCTCAAGCTGCGACGCGTAATCGAAAACATAGTGCGGAATTTTAATCCGGTCACAGACCCTTTTCGCGTCATCAATCGCATCGGCTCCGCAGCATTTCGCGCTGTCGGCTTCCGTCGCAATGCCGAAACACATGGTCACACCGGAAACATCATAACCTTCATTTTTAAGCAGCATGGCGGCAACGGAAGAATCTATTCCGCCGCTCATGGCTACTAAAACTTTTTTACCCATTGGACCTCTGCTTTTACAGGAACTTTTTTTACGCAGGGGAGTATAAGAAGAACAACCGGGTGTGTCAATGAAATATAAATCTCCAGCCGCAACAACGCGCAAGCTATTTCGTTATTGACATATACTATCGTTCTTCCTATACTTTCTACCGCTAAGAACATATAAACCTTGCTACAAATAAGGAGCAAAAATGACCACACCGCTTATCATCGCCATGTCACAGGGCAGGGAAATCGTCCTGCTGCCGCAAATGGCCAACCGCCATGGATTAATCACCGGGGCCACGGGCACCGGAAAAACCGTCACATTGCAGAAAATGGCGGAATCCTTCGCCGCGATCGGCGTTCCCGTTTTTATGGCTGATATTAAAGGAGATATCTCCGGCGTTGGCGCGGCGGGCGTCGCCTCTGATAAAATGATCAAGCGGCTGGAATCCATAGGTATCAAAGAATTCAATCCCCGCGCGAACACAACGGTATTCTGGGATGTGTACGGCAAATCAGGCCATCCGGTGCGGGCAACCATATCCGATATGGGACCGCTGCTGCTGGCGCGTCTCCTTAACCTCAATGAAACCCAGTCCGGTGTTTTGCAACTTGTATTCAAAATCGCTGATGATAACGGTTTGTTGTTGCTCGACCTGAAAGACCTCCGGGCAATGATTCAATTTGTGGGGGATAACGCCAAAAAATTTACAACCGAGTATGGAAATGTTTCCGCGGCATCCATCGGCGCGATACAACGGGGACTTCTGACCATGGAACAACAGGGCGGCGATAAGTTTTTCGGTGAGCCGATGCTGGACATAGCGGATTTGATACAGACGGACAATGAGGGACGCGGCATCCTGAACGTACTCGCCGCCGATCAGCTCTACAACAATCCCAAACTCTATTCCACTTTTCTGCTCTGGATGCTGGCCGAACTTTTTGAACAATTGCCCGAAGCAGGCGATACGGACAAGCCCAAACTGGTATTCTTTTTCGACGAGGCTCACCTTCTCTTCAATGACGCTCCCAAGGCTCTTCTGGAAAAAATTGAACAGGTTGTGCGGCTGATTCGTTCCAAGGGTGTCGGCGTTTACTTTGTCACCCAGAATCCGCTCGATGTGCCGGAAACAGTTCTTGGCCAACTGGGCAATCGTGTTCAACACGCCCTTCGCGCCTTCACACCGCGTGATCAGCAGGCGGTTAAAACGGCGGCCGAAACCATGCGTCAAAATCCGGCATTTGATTCTGTCAAAGCGATTACCGAGTTGGGTGTCGGCGAAGCTCTGATTTCGTTCCTTGATGAAAAGGGCCGACCCGCGGAAGTGGAACGCTCCTTTGTTATCGCCCCCGGTTCAAGAATCGGCCCGCTGACGGAAGAGGAACGCATGGCCGTCATCAAATCCTCTACGGTCTACGGACACTACGAACAAACCCTTGACCGCGAATCAGCCTATGAAAAATTACACAACGGGACGCCGGATGAAGCGGGCAATAATCAGCCGGTCATTCAAGGCGATACGCCGGAAACGTCCACTAAAGGCGAGGGAGGAATGCTGGGCGGTGTAGGCGAAGGCCTGAGCAATATAATTTTCGGACGCACCGGTCCCCGGGGAGGTCATACCGAAGGGATGGTGGAGGCGGCCGCAAAAAGTGCGGCTCGAAGTCTGGGATCTTCAATAATACGCGGCGTTCTTGGATCCATCCTGGGAGGTTCACGCCGCAGATAGGCCAAAAAATATTAAGAAAAAATTTTAAACCGAAAAAAACCGTGGGATTTTCTCCAATAAATCTTTGCTTTTAGCAAGGCAATAGTTTAAATAATAAATAACAGAATCAATCGTGTTGTTTGAAAAACGCTGTTTTAAATAAAACCGGGTCTGTGAGCCGAAGTCTTCCCGCAGCCGGAGACGGATTATGCCTGTTGATGTAAGAATAATTTTTACCGGTTATGTCTTGTCCATTCTGCTGTGTACCCTCGTCATGGCCTCTCTGTGGCGGCAGAACCGGAAACGCCATCCGGAAATCTTCCTGTGGCTCGCCTACTACGTCCTGCAATTAGTCGCTCTTTTCCTCTTTATGCTTCGCGGAATCATACCGGATTTATTTTCAATCGTTTTGGCCAATTCGTTCCTTATAGGAGGAAGCATCCTTCTTTACACAGGCGCCGTACGCTATGTAGGAAAGGAAAGCCGTCAGCTGCATAATTATGTGATGCTTGCCGTCTTCACGCTCGTGCATTTTTATCTGACATATATTTATCCTGATATGGAATTGCGCGCTGTTAATCTATCGACGGCCCTTCTTTATATAAGTGCTCAGGGTTCATGGCTGATGCTGCGCAGAACGGATGCCGGTCTGCGGCCGGCCACAAGGATCGCTGGCATCGTTTGTGTGGTTTTTTGTCTCGTCAGCGTGGTCCAAATCCTGTTTAATTTAACAATGCCGAAGACAAGCAATATATGGGAAACAGGGTTCTTCGGTATCGTTGTAATTATCGTATACCAGATATTATTCATCGCGTTGTCCTTCTCGATGTTTCTCATGGTTAGCCGCAGACTGTCAGACGAATTGGAAGGTGAACTTCTTCAACGCAAACAGGAAGAAAAACTAATCAAGCTGAGACTGTCTTTACTGGAATTCGCCGCAACCCATTCTCTGGAAGAGATACTTCAAAAAACATTGGATGAGGTTGGTGATCTGGTTAACAGCCCCATCGGCTTCTATCACTTTGTGGAAAAGGATCAGAAGACGCTTTCGCTTCAGGCATGGTCGACACGCACGCTCAATGAATTCTGCAAAGCGGAAGGCAAAGGGCTGCATTACGGAATCGATCAAGCCGGTGTTTGGGTAGATTGTGTATATGCAAAGCGGGCTGTTATCCATAACGATTATATTTCTCTGTCGCATCGCAAAGGAATGCCGGAAGGGCATGCTCCTGTGATCCGGGAACTGGTTGTGCCGATTATGCGGGGCGGTCTTATTGTGGCCATCCTCGGCGTGGGAAATAAACCCGAGGATTACACCGGGAAGGATGCTGAAACAGTCTCATATCTGGCCGATGTGGCATGGGAAATTACACGGCGGAAACAGGCGGAAGAGGCGCTGCGTAAAAGCGAGGAACGATTCAAGCAACTGGCCGAAGTGTTTCCTGAAACGATTTTCGAGGCAGACATAAAAGGCAACGTTACCTATGCGAATGAGCATGGCCTTAACAAATTCGGTCTTACTCAAGAAGATATTGTCAAAGGCATAAATATTTTCGACCTGGTATCGCCCCATGATCGTAACCTGGCGCAAGAACGTTTGCAAAGCAGATTAGAAGGCCGGCAAAAGGGGTATCTCGAATATCAGGCGCAGAAAAAAGACGGCAGCGCTTTTTATGCCATGGCTTTGTCGGTGCCGATTAGAGTTGACGGCATGACGATTGGCATGCGGGGATTCATTCTTGACATTACCGAACGCAAGCTGGCGGAAGCTGCGCGGAAAGAGAACGAGGTTTTTTTGAACACGCTGCTCAATTCAATACCCCTTCCTGTTTTTTATAAGAATAAGGCCGGAAAATATACGGGATTTAATAAAGCTTATGAGACATTTTTCGGCGCAACAAAAGACAAACTCATTGGTAAAACGGTATTTGATATTAGTCCGCCGAAACTTGCCAAAATTTATTATGAAAAAGATAAAGAGCTTTTCGAGGGCGGAGGGGATCAGCGTTACGAATCGCAGGTAAAAAATTCTTTTGGAGAAACAAGAGATGTCATATTCAACAAAGCTGTTTTAACTGACAGCAAGGGGGCCATCAGCGGGCTGATCGGAGCAATCTATGACATTACAGAGCGCAAAAAGGCGGAAGAGGCCCTTCGTGAAAGCGAGGAACGGATTCATGCCATCACCAATTCCGCGAAGGATGCAATCATTATGATGGACAATCATGGCAATATATCCTATTGGAATCCGGCCGCTGAGCATACGCTCGGATACACCGGCGCAGAAGCAATCGGAAAGAATCTTCATGAATTGATAACCCCGGAACGGTTTATTCCTGCCCATCTTGCTGCTTTCCCGGAATTTCAAAAAACAGGACGCGGGAATGCCATCGGCAAAACCCTTGAATTAGCCGCGCGCCGAAAAGATGGCAGTGAAATAGACGTAGCGCTGTCTTTATCAGCAGTGAAAATCGAAGAAGCATGGCACGCCGTCGGCATTATGCAGGATATAACCGAACGGAAACGGGCGGAAGCAGCGCTTCGCGAAAGCGAAGAGCGCTACCATTTCATCGCCGATCACACCGCAGACCACATTTGGACGATGGACTTGTCCATGCACTTTATGTATTCAAGCCCCGCGGTTATCAAGATACTCGGCTACACCGCTGAGGAATTGATGGCGAAAACGTTTAACCGGTTTTTTACTTCTGAATCACTCGCGCTGGCAAAGGAATGGCTCGCGGAGGAACTGACAATGGATGGGAATCCGGAAATCGATCCCAATCGTATCAGCACTTTTCAGTCCGAGCATTACCATAAAAACGGAACCCTGGTCTGGCTGGAAAGCTCTCTCACCTTCATACGTGACACATCCATGAAGCCCATCGGCATTCTGGGTGTTTCCCGCGATATAACCGAACGGAAAAAAACGGAAGAACAAATACAATATATGGCAACCCACGATTTGTTGACCGACCTGCCGAGTTTGAGATTGGCCCGAGACCGGCTGTCTTTCGCCCTGAACATGGCCCGCCGGTATAAAAAAGCGGTGGCCGTCATGTTTATCGATCTGGACGGATTCAAAGCCGTCAATGACACCCTCGGTCATGACGCCGGGGATTATGTACTCAGGCAAGTGGCACAGCGTATGCTTTCCTGTGTGCGCGAAACCGACACGGTCGCTCGTGTCGGAGGTGATGAGTTTTTGATCATCGCAACGGAAATCAACACCCCCGGGAACGCCGCGCAGATTGCCGAAAAAGTGATTCATTTAGTATCCGAACCAATCGTTTTCGAGGAACAGCAAACGTCCGTTGGTGCAAGTATCGGCATTGCCCTTTTTCCCGACCAGGGTGAAGATATGGATCAGCTTATCAAGCTGGCAGACGAAGCCATGTATAGCATTAAAAACGCCGGCAAGAACGGATTTCGCTTTGTAAATACAGCGACCAAATGATATCCGGCGATCTACCGGTTTATTTAATCAAACCGCCGCATGCGGGCAAATGAAATCTTTCCAATGCTGAATAAATTTTATAAGGGCTTCACAAAGGAGATGGCATGGATTCAAGACGGAACTTTATTAAAAAAAGCGCTATCGTGGGTACGGCATTGTGTCTCCCGATTTTCTGGACACGGGAAAGCGCGGCTGCTTATCCTGATTTAAAAACGCGTTCTCCGAAAAAGGCGCTGATTTTATGGTACAGTCAGACCGGTCAGACACGCAGATATGCACGGCTCATCAGCTGCATCCTGAAAGAGAAAAATCTTACAGTAGATCAACGGGAAATCCAGGAAATGAATAAAAATCTGCTGCCGGCTTATGATCTCATTATCGTCGGCACGCCGGTATTTTATTACGACACCCCTTCCAATGTGAGCGACTGGCTGGCAACAATTCCTTCCATTCAGGGCACACCGGTTGCAGCGTTTGTTTCCTTCGGCGGCCCGGAAGGCAATCAGCATAACGCGTCTTGTCACATCCTCAAACTTTTGGCGGGCAAAGGCGGCGTCCCTGTCGGCAGAGATGCCTTTAGAAATATTCCCTCTTATCCGACGCCCGGCTGGAACAGCGCCAATCAGATTTCCGCACAGCATCTGCCGAACGCGGCAACCTTCGATCAGGTTCGCCGATTTGCTGCTGATACCCTGGAAAGAATCTCCCGAGGTGAAACGATTTCTATCGGATATGAAATAGCCTTGAGGGAAGGCTTGCGGGCGCTGCCTCTGGTCTCGATGAACAAAAAGCTTATCAACAAACACACGGTCGATGCTCAAAAATGTATCCGCTGCGGCACCTGCGTTAGAAAATGTCCAACCAAGGCCATCGACCCGTTCAAGCAAATTGTTGACCGGGATAAGTGTCTGGCCTGCTTCGGCTGCCTCAATAATTGCCCTGCCGATGCCGTGGTGATGGAGTATGGGGGCAAGCGTCTATACGGCTTCCCGGAATATTTAAAGCGAAATAAAATTACCATTATGGAACCGCCGGAATTCAACACGTGCAGCTAATAATATGTGCAGCACGATTTGAGCTGACCTGCGCATCTTATACAAACGACGTAAAGAAACAAATTAAAAGCTACATAGCCAATAGGGAGAATTATGCAGAAACTCACTAAAGTCGCCGCAATTCAACTTGCTACAAAAATAGGGGATTCAACAGCAAATATCTCAAGCTGTGAGCGTCTGGCGCTTCAGGCAGTTAAGGAAGGGGCGCGCTGGATCGCGCTGCCGGAATTTTTCACTACCGGAGTCAGTTGGAATCCAAGGATTGTCGAGGCCATTCAGAATATGGACGGCGCGGCGGCAAGTTTCCTGCAAGATTTTTCGGCAAAACATCAGGTTGTTTTGGGAGGCTCATTTTTGTGCAGGCTGCCAAATGGTAGTGTGCGCAATCGCTACCTGTGTTACGCGAGCGGCACTCTTGTTGGTCAGCATGACAAAGACCTCCCCACGATGTGGGAAAATTATTTCTATGAAGGCGGTGATCCTAATGACAATGGCATGCTCGGCACTTATGACAACACGCGCATCGGCGCGGCCGTCTGTTGGGAATTCATGCGCACCATGACTGCGCGGCGGCTACGCAATCGAGTGGATGTGATCATGGGCGGTTCTTGCTGGTGGAGCATACCCACCAATTTCCCAAAATTTCTTCAGCGGCTTTGGGAACCGGCAAACAATCACAGTTCTCTTGCCGCTATCCAGGATAGCGCCCGTCTCATCGGCGCACCGGTTATCCATGCCGCGCATTGTGGCGCAATAGAATGCCCGATGCCGGGATTGCCGATCAAATACCGGGGTTACTTCGAGGGCAACGCGGCCATTGTGGATGCGAACGGTCAGGTGCTCGCGCATCGCAGTGCCGCGCAGGGCGAAGGCATCGTCAGTGCGGATATTTCGCTGGACGCTCAAAAATCGACTGAAGAAATTCCCAATCGTTACTGGCTGCGCGACAGAGGTTTTCTGCCCACTTTTGCGTGGCATCATCAACGTTGGTTGGGGCGGCGCTGGTACGCGCGAAATATTCGCCGTTAGCCGCATTTGATTGTCAAATTATAACGATAAAAGGGGAGCTTTTTTATGAAACAATTTGTTTTGACTCCGGCGGCGGGAAAACGTCTGATCGGAAAAGCGATCGCCAAACATCCCGCGATGATTGCAGCTATTAAAAAAGGAACGGTTGTTATTGTCGCCGGAACAACCAACGGCTATGTGGCGGAAGAAGTACTTTTAACGCTTGGTCAGGCCAGGGAATTCAAGCGTGATCGTTTTTATCGGGGAATCATTCTTCCCCCAAACCGTCCCACAACATCTACGGGAAGAGTCTCGGGCGAAATCAAATTTCCCGGTGATGTTGTCATTAAAAACGGATTACTCCAGAAGGGTAAAACTATATTTGATGTTGTCGATGACCTGCGCGAGGGGGATGTCATTTTGAAGGGAGCCAACGCTGTTGATTTAATCCAAAAACGGGCGGCCATTCTGATTGGTGATCCAAAAGCGGGGACCATCGGCGTTTCTCAGCAGGCAGCAGTTGGTCGGCGTGTACGACTTATTCTGCCGGTCGGATTGGAAAAACGTGTTTATGAAAATCTGGATGTGCTGGCGGCAAAAATGAATGCTCCGGGCGTCAAAGGCCCGCGCCTTCTGCCCGTTTCGGGAGAAATATTTACTGAGCTTGATGCAATCTCGTTGCTTACCGGCGCATCGGCCTCTTTGGTTGCGGCAGGCGGGGTGTGTGGAGCGGAAGGAAGCGTCTGGCTGGCCATCAGCGGGAAACCGGCGCAGGAAAAAGCCGCGGAAGCTCTTATAAAATCCGTTGTCAATGAACCGGCATTTAATTTTTAAAAGCTTTCCCATTTGTCATTCCGGACTGGAACTCGGGCGAACGTCTGATGACCCGGAATCCGGAAAATAACAAACGATACTGGATACCGGCCTTCGCCGGTATGACACCGTTTAAAAGAATACTTGAAAAAGCAAAGGACTTTTTAATTTATGAAAGATAGTCAAATCAACAACGTCATCAAAATCTTAAAACAGGAACTCGCCGTGGGCACCATGCCCATTGTCTCTCATCTTGCGGAGAATCAACGAGATCCTTTCGTTATTTTAATTTCGACACTGCTTAGCCTGCGGACAAAAGATGAAGTTACCGCAGTGGCTACCGACAGGCTCTTTGAACTTGCTTCAACACCACAGGAAATGTTGAAAATTCCTTTGGATAAAATTGCTAAAACAATTTACCCGGTGGGTTTTTACCGCGTCAAGGCGAAGAATATTCATCATACCTGCCGGGAGTTGATCGAACGTTTTGATTCCAAAGTACCGGACAATCTTGACGACCTGCTGAGCATCAAAGGCGTGGGACGGAAAACCGCCAACCTGGTTGTTTCGCTTGCCTATGGCAAGGATGCCATCTGTGTGGATACGCATGTGCACAGGATTTCGAACCGGCTGGGTTACGTCAAAACAAAAACGCCGGATGAAACGGAATTTGCCCTGCGTAAAAAACTGCCGCGCCGCCATTGGATTATTTACAACACCATCATGGTCGCCTTCGGGAGGCAGACCTGCAAGCCGGTTTCTCCCCTTTGCAGTCAATGCCCGATCAATAAATACTGCGATCGAATCGGCGTTACCTTAAGCCGGTAATTTTCCCCGAACAGAGCGTCAAGCAAGTAAAAGTTTAATTAAAGATGATTTTAAAGAATAATTTTACTTTTTATTCTTAAATGGATAGTCTAGGTTGATAACAAAATAATCGGAAAAAGCCCGGTGGGTATATTAATTGTACGGCCGCACTCGCCCGATTTGTTCGAGCGCAAATCCCTTCGGCCTTGTCATGCAAGCTTGACAGCCCGCTGGCATTTCGTTCAACTGGCTGTTATGTGAAAAGATGAGTCCGAAATGATGGAATGGATAGCAAATAACTCGGGGGCAATAATTGCATTGTCTACGGTAGTCATATCGTTGATATCGCTTTTTGTAGCGGTTAAAGCTCTAAACACACAAAGAGAGCACAACAAACTTTCAGTTAAGCCAATTGCTCATTTCTCCAAAGGGGATTACGAGAATCAGATATTTGTAAAGGTTAAGAATTACGGTTTAGGCCCACTAATAATTGAAGAGTTTAATGTGAGTAAAGAAAAGTGCTCATTTAAAAGACTAGTTGATTCTTTTGATGGCTTAGGCGCACTGATAACTTGGGACACATTTACTGATGATATTGAAGGGCGTGTCTTGGCTCCACAGAATGAATTCATTTTAATTAAGGCAAGCTTTACTCCAGACCAGGATGATATACGTAAAGCAATTCGTGAATCACTAGCAAATACTACGCTTACAATAAAATACAAGTGTATTTATGATGAGGTGCAACCTGAGGTGCAGGAGAAATTAGAATGGTTCGCCCGAAGTTAATTCACATAACAAGCCTCTATGCGATTCAGGCTTAGCTCTGCGTTATGCAATATATTAACATACTCGATAAAGGAGACTTCAGAGAATGAATATCTTGACTTGCTTACGTTGGTTTGCTCTATTGCCCACTCTCGTAGTGGCGTATCTTTTTGCATGGGGAGTCCCAACTGTCATCGCTATACCTTTTATTCAGAACATGGTCATAGCAGATACTCCTGGCACCTATGAAATCACAAGCCATTTCTTCTGGGACTGGATTATCCATCCTATAGTAACAGTCTTTATCGGAGCAATTGCGGTCGAAGGTACGACAAAGGCCGCCAGTTTTGTGGCTCCATCGTACAAAAATCAAACCGTACAGCTCGTCTGCGGAATGCTCGTTCTTTTAGCGCTAATAAACCTTGTCATGGTTTTGCGAGCTTCTTTGGCAAATATTCACGGTATCTTATATAATATCTCACTCGGTGTTTGTGCCTGCTACTTGGTTTTCAGCCAACGAAGTAACGAAGGACGTGAAATCAATAATGCCTAATGGCATCAAGCTGATAGATCTATGCGCCTCCAGTTTAGCTTTTCGTCATGCGATATAGGAAGAAATATGGAAATCCGCGGACACAATACTAGTTTTTGCTCAACAAGCAGAAATCACTGCAGTAAAGGGATCACCCATTAAAGGCACCATGTTTTGTTGGCTGGTTCAATCTTGCAGATTGAACCGGCCGATAATTATAGCGTAAAATGATCAATACATCAGAAACATAAAGAAAGATAATGATGGAAAAAACGATATTTAAAATTACACAAATGGATTGTCCTTCAGAAGAAAACTTAATTCGATTGAAATTAAATGGAATTCCCGGCATTGAAAAGCTTGATTTTGACATTCCCAATCGGACACTGACAGTCTATCACGACGGACATATTGAACAAATTGAAAAGAGTGTGCTTGAACTAAAATTAGGAGGGCAAAAGATATCCTCTGAACGTACTGACCAACCAGACCTTCGAAAAGATACTATCCAAAAGAAGTTGCTATGGACTGTTCTTGCCATAAACTTCGCGTTTTTTCTAATTGAAATAGCGACAGGATTGATCTCAAAATCAATGGGGTTGGTCGCCGATAGTTTAGATATGCTTGCGGACTCATTTGTTTATGGAATAAGCCTGTTTGCAGTCGGCGGAACAATAGTTTTAAAAACCAAAATAGCAAAACTTGCCGGTTACTTTCAAATAACGCTTGCCGTTATCGGCATTACGGAAGTCTTAAGACGATTTTTCGGAGTAGAAAAACTACCGAACTTTTCAATAATGATTATTGTTTCTGTTTTAGCGCTCATTGCAAACAGTATTTGTTTGTATTTGCTTCAAAAGACAAAAGGGAAAGAAGAAGCTCACATGAAAGCAAGTTTGATTTTCACTTCAAATGACGTCATTATCAATTTGGGAGTCATTGCAGCGGGTTTCCTAGTTAACTTATTAAATTCTAATAAACCCGATTTAATCATAGGAACCATTGTTTTTATCGTAGTTATCCGAGGTGCGATACGGATACTAAAAATAGGATAATAAATTAATCATGGATATTCAGTTGGGCAAAATTCGTTTCATCAGAGGAGATAACGGGGGGAAATATCCCTTTAGTCACTCCGTTTATCTGGAAGGCGACAATACATGCGTCGTCATTGATCCGTCCTGCGGTTTGCAGCAACTGACCGAACTGAAGGAAAAGAAAAAAGTTGATCAGGTCTGGTTGTCGCACTGGCATGAAGATCATATGGGTTTTTTAAATCTTTTTGACAAGGGCACGCTGAGAATTGCCGAAAGAGATTTTTTGCCGCTGACGGATCTGGAGATTTTTCTGGACTGGTACGGCATTAAAGAAGAGCAGCTTCGTGAACTCTGGAAAAATGTCATGCTGAATAATTTCAACTATCAGCCGCAAAACACAGCATGGTTTCTTCAAGACGACGAAGTCATTGATCTTGGTTCCCTCAGGGTTCAGGTGATTCCCACACCGGGACACACGCCGGGACATCTTTCTTTTTTCTTTCCTGATGAAGAAATTCTGTTTCTTGGAGACTATGATTTAACTTCGTTCGGTCCCTGGTATGGCGATGTTTATTCGAGCATCGAACAAACTATTGAATCCATCCACAGGCTTAAAAATATACCGGCTCGCCGTTGGATCGCATCACACAACGCGGGACTTTTTGAGAAAAATCCGGGCAGCCTCTGGAACGACTATGAAAATGTGATCTATCAACGCGAAGAGAGAATCCTGAATTTTTTAGATAAACCAAAGACTCTGGAGCAAATTTTATCCGCCTGGCTGATCTACGGCAGGCCCAGGGAACCAAAAGAGTTCTTTGAATTCAATGAACGTGCGCTTGCCGGCAAACATCTTGACTATTTGGAACGACACAGAAAAATAGCGCTGAATCAAGGTCGATACACCAGAGTTGAAATACTTAAACCGATAAAATAATTACAGAAAGAAAAAAGTTGACTAGCTTATATCGTTTTGGTATTGTCCAGCCGCTTTAAAAATAAATTTATATAAGAGAATATTTTATGTTTTATACATTTTTGGTTATTTTACATGTTTTAGCATCGCTCGTTTTGATTGTGATTGTACTCCTGCAGGCGGGTAAGGGCGCCAATATGGGTGCGGCATTCGGCGGTTCAAGCCAAACCGTGTTTGGATCTTCAGGAGCCGGTACGTTTTTAGGAAAGCTGACCGCAGGAATTGCTGTACTTTTTATGATCACATCTCTGACACTTACCTATACGGCAAGCCACAGAAGCACTTCATTAATAGGTCAGCAAAAAGCGCCTGTTACACAGCAGACGCTTCCTGTGACAAGCCCGGATGCAGCAAAACTGCCGGCATTACCTCCCGCACCGGCAACCAAGTAATAAACGCTCTTTTAACAAGACCGCGACCGGAGCAAAAAGTCTAGATAACATTATTGGAACAGGTTGCGCGGATAGAAATATTAAATTTATTTTTGATGCCGAAGTGGTGGAATTGGTAGACACGCCATCTTGAGGGGGTGGTGGACAAAATCCGTCCGGGTTCAAGTCCCGGCTTCGGCACCATAATTAAAATTATTTATTATAAAATGGAATTTAGCGATCAACTAAATTCCCTTTTTACATTTATTGCATCTTTTTAAAAAGAAATGTCCCATTTGCAGCAAGTCGAGCTTCGTTTATAAATTTACTTTGATCATTAATAAATACACATCCTTAATATCTCTCAAATATCATTCATTTTTTTGATTTAAATGTAAAAAAACCGATACCTTAAATTAACCGGTGTTTTTTTCTTGACAATCAGTCATTTATAATTTAATTACTACCAAAGTGATAGTATTAGTAGTGTTTACATTGAGAGGATATTATGAAACTTTCCACAAGAGCAAGATACGGCGTCAGGCTGATGGTAGCGCTGGCCTTTAATTATGGCAAAGGGCCGGTGTTTTTAAAAGATGTTGCCAAAGGGGAAAATATTTCTGAAAAATACTTAAGCCTGATTATAATACCTCTTAGAAGGGTAGGTCTTGTAAACTCGATCCGTGGAGCTCATGGAGGATACAAACTGGCGAAAGACCCGTCACAGATCACCATGAAAGAGATTATGGATGTGCTGGAAGGAGATTGTTCCCTTGTGGACTGTGTCCGGAACCCGTCCACTTGTCCAAGGGTTCCTATATGTGCCAGCCATGACATCTGGGCAATTATCGGAGGAAAAATTTCCGAGACCCTGAATTCTATTAATCTGGATATGCTGGTAAAGATGAATCAGGAAAAAGCGGAAAAGATGATGATGCATAATATTTGAAGATGACGCGGAAATAAGAATAAAAGAGGTCACACATGGAACTTATTGAAAATATCAATCGACTGAAAAAAGAAAAAAACGCCGTCATTCTGGCGCATAATTATCAGATCCCCGAAGTTCAGGATATTGCTGACTACGTGGGAGATTCACTGGGGCTGAGCATTCAGGCGTCGAAGACCACGGCGGATGTCATTGTTTTTTGCGGCGTCTATTTCATGGCGGAGACGGCAAAGATCCTGTCGCCGGAGAAAACCGTTCTGATTCCCGATAAAAATGCGGGCTGTCCGATGGCGGATATGATTACGGCCGATCAATTACAAAAACTCAAAGCGGAGCATCCGAAGGCGAAGGTGCTGTGTTATGTGAATACAACCGCGGAGGTAAAAGCCGAATGCGATATCTGCTGCACCTCGGGGAATGCGGATCGGGTCGTCCGGGAAGCTTTTCGGCCGGAGGATGAGATCATCTTTGCGCCCGATCAGTATCTTGCTCATTATATATCGACGCAAACGGGGCGGGATTTTATCTCCTGGAAAGGATATTGTCCCACGCATGTCAAGATACTGCCCGAGGATATTGCCGCCAAAAGAACGCTCTATCCCGGCGCGGAGGTGCTTGTTCATCCGGAGTGTCCGGCAAGCATTACATCTATAGCCGACAAGGTTCTTTCAACGGAAGGAATGTGCCGTTATGTTCAGGCTTCGCAAGCAAACGAATTTATCATCGGAACGGAAATCGGTATTCTCCACCGGTTGCAGAAGGAGAATCCGGGAAAAATATTTCATCCCGTGTCGGAACGGGCCAGCTGTCCGAATATGAAACTGACGACGCTGGAAAAAGTCTTATGGTCTCTGGAGGAAATGGGGTTTGAGGTCACTGTGCCCCCCGATATCATGCGCAAGGCAAGAAAAAGCCTGCAAAGGATGATTGATTACAAATAATAAAAAAAGCACAGAACACAAGGAGACATAAAATGAGTAAAATAGATAAAAAATTAAAGGTCGAGACGCTGGCATTGCACGGCGGCCAGGAAGCGGACCCGACGACCGGGTCCCGGGCGGTTCCCATTTACCAGACAACGTCTTATCAATTTAAAAATACTGAACATGCCGCCAATCTTTTCGGATTAAGTGAATTTGGCAATATTTATACGCGGCTGATGAACCCGACGACGGATGTATTGGAAAAACGGGTTGCGTTATTAGACGGCGGCGCGGGAGCCCTGGCAGTGGCCAGCGGCTCGGCGGCTATCACTTTGGCGCTTCTCAATATCGCCCAGGCAGGCGATGAGATCGTGTCGGCGGATAACCTCTACGGGGGGACCTACAACCTGTTTCATTACACCTTTTCCCGTTTGGGCATTCATGTCAAGTTCGTCAAATCGAACGATCTTGACGGTTTTCAGAAAGCGATCACGCCGAAGACAAAGGCCATCTACGCGGAGTCCATCGGCAATCCCAAACTGGATGTGGCGGACATCGAAGGCCTTGCCCGAATCGCTCACAAAAACGGCATTCCCTTTGTTTTGGACAACACGGTGTCACCCTATTTACTGAGGCCCATCGATTTCGGGGTGGATATTGTTGTGTATTCGGCGACCAAATTTATCGGCGGCCACGGAACATCGCTGGGCGGAATCATCGTCGATTCGGGAAAATTTGACTGGCAAAGCGGCAAGTTTCCGCTGATTGCCGATCCCGACCCAAGCTATCATGGAATCAATTTCGTGGAGGCTTTAAAGCCGTCGGGAAACATCGCCTACATTATTAAGGCCCGTGTCGTTCTGCTGCGCGATCTGGGGCCGGCGCTCTCGCCATTTAACGCTTTTCTCCTCCTGCAGGGATTGGAAACGCTGCATTTGAGGATGCCGTATCATTGTGCCAACGCGCTGGCCGTAGCAAAACATCTGGAGAAACATCCGAAAGTTGCCTGGGTCAACTATCCGGGGCTTGCGTCATCCGCGGAGCAGGAAAGGGCCAAGAAATATCTGCCGAAAGGTACGGGAGCGATTATCGGATTCGGAATCAAGGGCGGCGCGAACGCGGGAAAGAAATTCATCGAATCTCTGGAACTGATTTCTCACCTGGCCAATGTGGGTGACGCTAAAACGCTGGCCATTCATCCGGCAACGACGACGCATCAGCAGCTCTCCGCCGAGGAACAGCTGGCAACCGGTGTGACACCGGATTTTATTCGTTTATCTATCGGCCTGGAACATATTGACGACATCATCGCCGATATCGATCAGGCCCTACAGAGCGCCTGAAATTAAGAAGGAGATTATTATGGCAAACATATTTTCAGATATTACCAAAACAGTGGGGAAAACTCCGCTGGTCCGTCTCAACAGAATGGTCAAGGGATTGGATGCGGAGATTTTAGTAAAGCTTGAATCCTTCAATCCTCTTTCCAGTGTAAAAGACAGAATCGGCGTCGCCATGATTGAGGCGGCGGGAAAAGCGGGTCTTCTGACAAAAGATACGGTTATTATTGAGCCGACAAGCGGCAACACGGGAATCGCCCTTGCCTTTGTCTGTGCCGCCAAAGGATATAAGCTTATCCTCACGATGCCGGAAACCATGAGCATGGAAAGAAGACAGCTGCTCTCCATTTTGGGCGCAGAACTGGTTCTGACAGAAGGAGTAAAAGGGATGAAAGGAGCCATCGAAAAGGCGGAAGAACTGGCGGCAAGCTATAAAAACAGTTTCATGCCCCAGCAGTTTAAAAATCCCGCAAATCCTGAAATCCACCGCAAGACAACAGCGGAGGAAATCTGGCGGGACACGGATGGAAAAGTTGATTATGTTGTAGCGGGGATAGGCACGGGCGGAACGATCACCGGCATCGGTGAAGTATTAAAAAAAAGAAATCCATCGGTAAAGATGATTGCCGTTGAACCGGCGGATTCACCGGTTCTGTCCGGCGGCAAGCCCGGCCCCCACAAGATTCAGGGAATCGGCGCGGGTTTTGTTCCCGATGTATTGGATAGAAAAATTATTGACGAGATCATTCAGGTGGCCCATGAAAATGCCGGCGAGATGGCCAGGCGCATAGCGAAAGAGGAAGGCATTCTTGTCGGGATATCCAGCGGCGCGGCCCTCTGGGCGGCTCTGGAAATCGCCAAAAGAAAAGAAGCGATGGGCAAAACGATCGTGGCAATTTTGCCGGATAGCGGCGAGAGGTATTTGTCGACATGGCTGTTTCAGAAATAACTTATAAAGATGTCATTCCCGCGCAGGCGGGAATCCAGTTCCTAATAAAATACTGGATGCCGGATCAAGTCCGGCATGACAAAAAAATAGGAATAGACGATTAATTGAAACGCTTTATTAGCATCTAATTTGAACTATGAAAAATACAAAACTTGAAAAAATAAATAATACATCCGTCGGTGTTGTGGAAACACAGTACTACACCTACGCCAGGCAGGGTAAGCAACATAAACTGGAAAGCGGTGAAACGCTGGGACCGATCACCCTTGCCTATGAGACATACGGAAAGCTAAACAAAGATAAATCGAATGCGATCCTGGCGCTGCACGCCCTTTCCGGTGACGCCCACGCGGCAGGGATACATAAAGGTGACGAGGATAAAGGCTGGTGGGATGAAATGATCGGTCCGGGCAAAGCCTTTGATACGAACAAGTACTTCATCATCTGTTCCAATGTCATCGGCGGATGCAAAGGCTCCACGGGACCCTCTTCGACAAATCCGGCAACGGGAAAACCCTATGCATTGGATTTTCCTTTTATCACCGTCGCCGACATGGTTCATGCCCAGCGGCATCTCATTGACCATTTAGGCATTGACAAACTGTTATGCGTCGCCGGCGGGTCCATGGGAGGCATGCAGGTTCTCCAATGGGTAGCCTCTTATCCGGATCGCGTGAGATCCGCTATCCCCATAGCAACAACGCTGAAGCACTCTCCCCAGCAGATTGCCTTTAATGAAGTGATCCGGCAGTCCATCATGGCCGATCCGGCCTGGCGGGAGGGAAGCTACTACGAATACGGACAGCCCGAGAAGGGATTGTCAGTCGCGCGCATGATCGGCCATATCACCTTCATGAGCGATCAATCGATGGAGAAGAAGTTTTCCCGGCGTCTGAAAAAAGATCAATTCAGTTTCGGGTTTGATCCCGATTTTGAAGTGGAAGGTTACCTGCATTACCGGGGAGCAAACTTTGTGAAGCGCTTCGACGCCAATTCCTATCTCTATATCACAAAAGCGATAGACTACTTCGATCTGTCGGGGAGCAAGCTGATTCCG
This sequence comes from Deltaproteobacteria bacterium HGW-Deltaproteobacteria-13, assembly GCA_002840555.1. GTDB lineage: Bacteria > Desulfobacterota > Syntrophia > Syntrophales > Smithellaceae > Smithella. The sequence goes on along the minus strand of PHBJ01000006.1, from coordinate 139,254 downwards.
GCGGGAAAATCGATCGATACGCGTTTCCTGATCATTTCCTTTAAATCGGACTGGCTCTACCCGGCCTACCAGTCGCAGGATATTGTCCGTCTGCTGAAGAGGAGACACGTGGATGCAACCTACTGCGAACTTTCCTCCACATACGGCCATGACGCTTTTCTGGTGGAGATAGAAGAGCAGACAACTCTTATTAAGCATTTTTTGGACAAAACCTTTAATGGCTACATGGTGGTGGGAAGTTATGGCGACTGAAAATATTCGTCTGGATTACAGCATCATTTATTCGATCATCGAACCGGGCTCCCATGTTCTCGACCTGGGGTGCGGCGAAGGCGATCTCCTGTATCCTCTTGTCCGGGATAAACAGATCCGGGCTCAGGGGATTGAGCTCAATGACAAGGCCATTCAGGAGTGTGTAAAAAAAGGGTTGAGCGTATTTCAGGATGATATTGAAAACAGCTTGCGGGAATATCCGGATAATTCTTTTGATTATGTCATTCTGAATCAGAGTATGCAGGAAGTGAAAAAAGTCGATTGCGTCATCCAGGATGCCCTGCGTATCGGCACGAAAGTCATTGTCGGATTCCCCAATTTTGCTTATTTCAAATCTCGGATCATGCTGTTTTTCAGGGGCAGGTCGCCCATTACGGAATCGCTGCCCTATTTATGGTATGATACTCCCAACGTTCGTTTTTTGAGCATCACGGATTTCAAGGATTTCTGCGCCGGAAAAAAAATCCGCATCATCGAAGACCATTATTTAGGGGAAAAGAAAATTGTGCATCTCTTTCCGAACCTGCTGGCCAGGAATGCGATTTTTCTCATCACAAAACAGGACAGGTGACATGGACGATAAATTGTACGGTGCGTTTACAGTCAAAGAAATATTTTCCGATGGTGATGCGGTCAAATTACGGGATGTCGAAAAAGACGTCATCGGCGAGATATCTTTGAAGATTTATATCAACGGGACGGAATACGCTTCTCTGCTTTGCCTCAATCAGCTAACGGAAGAGCTGGCCATCGGATTTCTCTACAGTGAAGGCGTCATCGATACATTTAAAGACATCGCAGCGATTAATTACAATGAACGCCTTTTTGCCGTCATGATTGATCTTGCGCCCGGGAAATCAGTTGATAAGTGTGAAAGTCTGCGCAGCGTCACTTCAGGCTGCGGGAAATGCTTTACGTACATCAATCCCCTTAAGCATGATAAATTCCTGCCGGTTCCGGATCAGGATAAATTCTCACTGAGTAACATTCTTCAAGCCATGAAGGAATTCGAGCGGCGCTCTGAAATATACAAGGAGATAGGCGGAGTCCACAGCGTTTTGTTTTACCATGAGCAATTTTCCGTTTTTAATGAAGATATCGGACGGCACAACTGTTTTGACAAAATAGCCGGTGTGCTCATTAGAAACGATAAAATGAATCTTGTAAGGGACGGAATGATGTTCGTCAGCGGAAGGGTTTCTTCGGAAATCATCACAAAGGTCATCCGGATGGGCGTTCCCATCCTCGTTTCAAGATCAACGCCAACAGCGGCGGCGGTTAACCTGGCCCGGGAATACAATGTAACGCTTCTGGGATATGTGCGCGGTAAATCCGGTTTTGTCTATTCGGGGGAAAATCGTTTGATATAAGGATAAGATTACGGTAACCTTGAACAAAAGAGAAGGTACTTTTTCATGATCAAACTAAAAGGAAATATTTTGTCTGTCAATTTCAGGTCAAATTAAGGAGCTTTTATGTGGGAATACACGGATAAGGTTAAAGAGCATTTCCTCAATCCGCACAATGTAGGAGAGATTGAAAATCCGGACGGTGTGGCCGAGGTCGGATCGCTGGCCTGCGGCGATGCCTTAAAGCTGTCATTCAAACTCGATGAAAACAAGCGCATCAAAGAAGCCAAGTTCAAAACATTCGGTTGCGCCAGCGCCATCGCTTCATCTTCGGCATTAACGGAAATCATCAAAGGCATGACGGTGGATGAGGCGCTCAAAGTGACCAATCAGGATATCGCGCAATATCTGGGCGGCCTGCCCGATGAAAAAATGCATTGTTCCGTGATGGGCAAACAGGCGCTGGAAAAGGCGGTGGAAAATTACCGGGGAGCTCCTTCACTGGAGCCGGGGGCAAAGATTATTTGCGAATGCTTCGGCGTGACCGATAAAGAAATCGAGCGGGCCATCCGCGAAAACAATCTGTCCACCGTGGAAGATGTGACCAATTACACCAAGGCCGGCGGCGGGTGCGGCAACTGCCAGGACGCCATTGCCCAGATTCTGGAGCGGGTCAAGACGGAGCCGAAAACCGGCGACAAACCGAAACTCACGAATCTTCAAAAAATAAAGCTGATCGAAGAAACGATCGAACGGGAAATTCGCCCATCATTGAAGCACGATGGCGGCGATATCGAAATCCTGGATATTATCGGCAACCGGGTGATTGTAGCCTTGCGCGGCGCTTGTTCAACCTGCAAGGCATCGGAAATCACCCTGAAGGATTTCGTACAGCACAGGCTTCAGGAACTTGTTTCACCGGACATTACTGTTGAGGAGGCCTCCAAATGAAAACAATTTATCTGGACAATAATGCTACGACAAAAGTTGCCGATGAAGTCATGGAAGCGATGCTTCCTTATTTTACCGAATTATATGGTAACCCCTCCAGCATGCATACGTTCGGCGGTCAGGTCGGCCAGCGGATTCGCGATGCGCGCGAGCAGGTGGCGGCGTTGCTGGGTGCATCACCCGAAGAAATTGTTTTCACCAGTTGCGGGACGGAAAGCGACAACTCCGCCATTCGTTCAGCATTGATGACCAGGCCGGATAAAAAACATGTTGTCATCAGCCGCGTGGAGCATCCGGCAATTCACGCGCTTTGTTCGCATTTAGGTTCACAGGGATATAAAATTACCGAACTGCCTGTGGATAAAAACGGCATTCTGGATCTGGAAAATCTGGAAAAAAGCATGACGCCCGATACCGCTATTGTCAGCCTCATGTGGGGGAACAATGAAACCGGTGTGATTTTTCCGGTGGAAGAAGCGGCAAGGCTGGCGCATGAAAAAGGCATTCTGTTCCATACCGATGCCGTGCAGGCCGCGGGGAAAATTCCCATCAATATGAAGAATAACGTGATTGATATGCTCTCCATTTCCGGTCATAAACTGCATGCCCCGAAAGGAATCGGCATCCTCTATATTCGCCGCGGCACCAAGTACTCGCCCTTCCTGATCGGCGGCCATCAGGAAAAAGGGCGGCGCGGCGGCACGGAAAACGCGCCGGGCATTGTCGGGTTGGGCAGGGCCTGTGAGCTTGCGGCTTCCAATATGGAAAAGGAAAATACGTATGTCAGGCGGCTGCGGGACAAACTGGAACGCGAACTTTTAAATAAAATTTCGCAGAGCCGCGTCAACGGCGATATCGTGAATCGTTTACCCAACACAACCAATATCAGTTTTGAATTTGTGGAAGGCGAAGCGATTCTGCTTTTGATGAATGAATTGGGTATTTGCGCTTCGTCCGGTTCCGCCTGTACGTCCGGGTCATTGCAGCCTTCGCATGTTTTACGCGCGATGGGTGTTCCTTTTACCATGGCGCACGGATCGATCCGTTTCAGCCTGAGTGTTTATAATACGGAAGAGGAGGTGGATTTTGTCATTGACAAGATGCCGGCCATTATCGAACGGCTCCGGGGCATGTCCCCCTTCTGGAAGCAAGCGGGGCAGAGCGGCGGGGTACAGTGACTAGTGAATGGTTGATGGTTGATAGAAGATTAACCGGGAGGATCAGACAATCAGATGAAGCGTTTAAAAAACGGCGATAAATGTAAAAATGAACTCAAATCGGCGAAAAGTTACCGTGATGAGGTGCCGGATGTTGTTGATAAACTTGTTGCGTCATGCGCGAGCGGCGGATGCTTTGATCACGTCAGCGCCGAACCCATTCCGCATCGGGAAGCGATTATCGATGTTCTGCATCGCCTGGCATTAGTTTTATATCCGGGATATTTTATCCGCACCCGCCTGGATTCCGTGAATCTCGAATATTATCTCGGCCAGCAGGTGACCGCCTTGTATGAAACCCTTTCCGAACAGATCATCCTCTCCATCAGGCATGACTGCATCCGCCATAATCAATCCTGTGTTCATTGCGAGCCGCTGGGGCATCAATTGACCGTGGAGTTTCTCCGGAAGCTGCCTGAATTACGCACCATACTGGCAAAGGATATACGCGCCGCCCTGGAAGGCGATCCGGCGGCAAAGGGGTATGATGAAATTATCTTCAGTTATCCGGGAATCCGGGCGATCACGATTTATCGAATCGCCCATGAGCTCTATCATCTGAAGGTTCCGCTGATGCCCAGGATTATGACGGAGTATGCTCACAGCCGCACCGGTATTGACATTCATCCCGGCGCGCATATCGGCGAGAGCTTCTTTATCGATCACGGCACCGGCGTGGTCATCGGCGAAACGTGCGTGATCGGCAATCGCGTACGCATTTATCAGGGAGTCACGCTGGGCGCGATTTCCCTGTCCAAGGCGGAAGTCAAAAAATTAAGATCCCAAAAACGTCATCCGTCGATTGAAGACGATGTGATTATTTATGCCAATGCCACGATTCTGGGCGGAGAGACTATCGTCGGTGCGCGTTCCGTCATTGGCGGTAACGTCTGGCTGACTCATTCCGTCCCACCGGATACGGAAGTGTTTATCAAAAAGCAGGATCTGATTTTCGGCGCGAAGCAATACAAGAAGCAGGCTGCAAAACAGAAGCTGCTCTAGGTAAATTCGGATATCCTGATTATTCAAGATGTCTGGAAAAACATGGATGAAAGATGGTTCTCTTGTTCTGATAAAATCACAATTGTACTTCTGCAATATCTTTATATGCGGTCGGCGATTGCGTCATGCCCCGGGAGGGAATCGCCGCAATTTTTTTGCGGTAAAATAAAGATTGATGATGAAATTGAAATGGTTACAAAATAACAACGGAAGGATTCTTATTTCATTTCTTTACCTAAATCACAAAAAATTCTATCGGAGCGGTATTGTATGAATAAATTCGCGTTTGTCCTTAATCCTTACGATATTAAAAACATTCATGATTATTGTTTTATATCCAAACTTGCGCCTCAAGCTCTGATAAAAATGATTTTACGGATTCTTCCGCCGTTAAAAATTCATTATGCAAAGAATTTGCGCTCCGCTCAAGGCGCAACAATTGATGGATGCTTCATTGTCTGTCCGTTGCTTTCCAAACAAGTGCTGGCGGCGAAAGAAGAAGCGGTTTTAAATAAGATATTAAAAGCTGTGCGATTGGGAGAAAAAACCGGCGCCAAAGTAATCGGGATGGGGGCCTTAATGGGAGTTGCCGGAAAAGGAGGGCAATGGATTGCCGAAAAAACGCCTGTTGCCATTACTACAGGCGCCAGCCTCGCCACTGCCGCAATTCTGGAAACACTGGATCAGGCCACGGATTTGCGTAAAGTCGATCTTTCCAAGTCAAAAGTCGCAATTGTCGGAGCGACAAACGCCATCGGCCAGAACTGCGCTCTTGGTTTTTTGAACAGAGCGGATACTGTTTTTCTGCTCGCGAAGAACACTGAAAGATTGGTCGATCTTAAAGAATTTCTTATTGCTCAAAAATCAAAAACAAATATCATTGATAAAGGCCTGGCGCTGGAGGATGTAATCAAAGAAGCCGATATTATAATCTTTACAACATCCGCCATAGAAGTACCACCCGCGGCAACAGCCGGCAATCTCAAAAAGGGCGCAATCATCTGTGACATTCCTTCTCCGCGCAATATTCCGGAAGAAATCTGCCTAAGCCGCAAAGACATTCTCGTTATTGACGGGGCTGTTATCGAACCGCCCCCAACATCCCGGATCGGATTAAAATTGCCGATAAAAGACGGATTTATTTTTGCCTGCATGGCGGAAACAATGCTCCTCGCCTTTGAAGGCCAGACGCAGGAAGATTTCTCGACCGGTTTCAAACCGGATCTGAATAAAGTGGCCCGGATCAAAGCCCTGGCCGACAAGCACGGATTTAAAATCAAGTTCACCAGTTTCGGCGTTCCTGTTTTAGATAAATAAACAAGAGGATTTTACTTTGCCAAAGATTGTTAATCATGACGAATACCGGGAAAAGATGCTCGAAAAATGTTTATATCTATTTACCCGCAGGGGTTATTCCAATATAAACATGAAACAAATTGCCGCTGAGATCGGCGTATCTACCGGAACACTGTACCATTATTTCCCCTCCAAGGAAAAAATGCTCGTTGAGATGATTGCCTGGGTCGGTGATAAGAACGTAGCCGAATATATCCGCCGGACCAGTTCTGTAGAAAGCATCCACGATCGTTTTGATATGATAGTGGATTTCTGGAAAGAAAAAAGCGAGCTTTATGAGAACATCATGCTTCTGGCGATTGACGTTTACCGGAATGTGGATATCGGACAGTGGAAGGAACTCTATTCGTTTTTCACTGCACGTTATATAGACGCTATGTCCGAGAGACTGAACATCTCGCGGCAGCTGTCCCGTTCCATATTCATATATTTTATCGGACTTTCTTTCCATTCGCTGGCCTTTGATGGAACCAAAGAATACAATAAACATGTAGATTTCCTGGACGCAATATTGAGGTCCCTGGTCGTGGATGCACCAAATGATATAGAAAAAGCTGCGCAGAAATTCAAAGACATTACCCGCAATGCTCTTATGAATAAGTGCCTTCCCCCAAGAAATACTTCTATAAAGAAGAAAAAAATCAAAATAAAGAAGGCTATCTTACCACACCAGACCAGGGATATGATTGCCAAGGTATGATTCACTTAACGGATCGGACAAAAACTAAACGGCAAGATTATTTAAAGGTGATTATTAATATGAATCTGAGCAGGAAAGCAGTTGCTCTTCTTTCCGGAGGATTGGACGGGACGTTAAAGAGGTCGCCGGATAAATAAAGATTTATTTTTGCAGATTGTCAGACATTCTTGATGATCCGGTCTATCTCATAACCGTATAATTTCATTTTTCTCTGCGACAAATATTTTTCCGGATTTTCCCTGTCCTGTGTGAGTTCCAGTAAGTTTTTATCCGGCAAAAACATAAATACGGCGCGATTTTCCGCTTTCGCCCGATGAAAACGCCAGACGTAAAGCCTCTTCAGCAACTCTCTCTGCTCTTGATTCAGAGAATGGTAACCGTTGATTTTTGCGTGACCCTTCCAGTTTAATCTTTTTTCCCGCCAATGGGTGTCGGCAATTTTGTCAAAAGCTTCCGCGGCGGAGTCTTTTAAACCTTTCAGGCCCAGCTCCTCTGACTGTTTTTTATAAAGCGCCGGAAGGTATATCACATCCTGAACAGCATATTCCAACTGCTCCTCGGTCAAAGGCCTGACGTCCCAGCGTGAGCGCTGTATTTTTTTGTTTTTTTTCAACTCCACGCCCACGAATTGTAAAATCATTTTTTCCAGAGAAAGCTGCTGAAATCCCAAAAGAAGCGCTGCCCGGTGAGTATCAAAAATATTTTTAAAATTAAATTTGTAATCTCTTTTAAGAAGACGGATATCGTTATCAGCGGCATGAAGAATCTTGACAATACGCTTATTATTAAAATATTTGCCTAAAAAAGATAAATCCAGACTATTCAGAGGATCAAAAATATAGGTTGTATTATTAGCATGAATTTGGATCAGGCAGAGTTTTTCTCTAAAATAACGGAACGAATCATATTCCGTATCGATACTTAAAACCTTCGCCAGCTCAAAATCATTGATAGCATGCTGCATGTTCTTTTGCGTATCAACAAAAAGCCATTTTGCTTCCATGTGAAGCAACTTAACCGAAATGTGAATTTAAATCTACAAAAAAATGATGATACAAATACCAAGAGAAGCCAGGGCAAGATAATCAAAAAGTGTCAACTTCAATTCGACGAAGGATGACCGTTCACCCCGTTGATAGTTTCTGGCATCCATAGCCAGCGCCAGTTCATCCGCCCTCCGGAAAACACCCAGTAAAACCGTAAAGATTAAAGACAAAAAAGCTTTACTCCTTATGACGAAACCCAAACGGTATACATTGTAACCTCTGGCTTTTTGAGCCATCTCTATTTTTTCCTTTTGGGCAAGCAATACCGGCATAAGCCTTAAAGCCAGCATAATCATAACGGCAAGATCGTCAACCGGCACCCGCAACAGTTTCAGCGGCCGCAGAAAATATTTAAGAGCCGCGATCATTTGAGAGGGCGCCGTAGTCATGGTCAATAAAACGCCGGCTATGACGAGGCACAAAAACCGCCAGACAACAAAAAAGCCCTGTTGCAATCCTGCCCAGGGAAGAGAAATCCCGAAGAACGGATTTTTAATCCACCCCCCGGCGTCATCAAAGAAAACATGAACTAAAAAAATCAAAACGATAAAAAACAGGAGCGGTTTAATGGCCTCTCCGATTGTCCGCAAACTTATGCCGCTTGCCGCCGCTACGCAAAATAATGTTATGCCTGTAACAAAAGCCAGCGGCGGTCTCACCGAAAGAATAAAAATGCTAAGAAAGATGATGGCGGCAAGTTTGACACGTGGATCAAGATGATAGACAAGAGACTGGCCTTTAATGAAAGAGCCGGTATGATACATAATCAATCCTTAATTTTTCCGGTCAGGTGAATGATCTGCTCTAAAGCATCTTCCATACTGACTATATCAGTCCGCACGGGCAAGCCCGTTTCTTTGAGCTTAATCATCAACTCTGTAATCTGCGGCAGCTGCATTCCTGTTTGCCGCAGCATTTCCGCTTTCCCGAATATTTCCCGCGCCGTGCCGTCCAGATAAACGCGGCCTTCATTCATCACAACGATCCTTTGCGTGAGGGCCGCTTCCGCCATGTTATGCGTAATATGAATTATTCCCACGCCCTCGGAGTGAAGCTTGTCAATGATAGCCAAAACGCGTTGGGCCGCCGCGGGATCAAGAAATGCCGTCGGTTCATCCAGCGCGATATAGCGCGGCCGCATGGCCAACACACCGGCGATTGCCACCAACCGTTTTTCGCCGCCGGAGAGATTTTCGATATTGCGGGAGGCAATCCCGGAGATGCCTACTCGGGCCAAAGATTCGGCAACCCTGTTTTTTATTTCAGCCGTGGGTAGGCGCAGATTCTCCGGACCAAAAGCAACATCTTCTTCGACCGTCATGCCGACGATCTGATTATCGGGATTTTGAAAAACCATTCCCACAAGCGATCGGATTTGGGCATGATGCTTGAACTCTTTTGTGTCCAAGCCCCCCACTGATATTTTGCCGCTTGCCGGTAAAAGCAGAGAATTCAGATGTCGAATAAGCGTGGTTTTCCCGCAGCCATTCGGACCGATTATCGCAAGGTGCTCCCCTTCGCTGACTTGCAGAGAAACGCCGCGCAGGGCTTCAATTCCTTCCGGCTCATATTTATAATAAACGTCTTCTAAGATAATCACTCGATAAATCCTAATCCCGGTAAACGGGACAAGTGTCTTTCAGCAATTACGAACCTACTAAACCTTTATCCGTCCCTTGAGTTGGGAACTGATAATGGCGGCAAGCAGAATCTTGATGATATCGCCCGGAATAAAAGGCAGCACACCAACGGCAAGCGCTTTGTGAAAGCTCATTTTCGCCACCAAAGAAAGCTGAAGGCTGCCCAGAGAATAAATGATCATCATTCCTATCAACATCGAAAAGATATGCCAGAAAATACCAGCGCTTTTTTTCATTCGATTTACCACACCGATGACAAAAGCCGCGATGATAAAGCCCAGCAGATATCCGCCGGTGGGGCCGAAGAGAACCCCCAGCCCCGCCTTGCCTCCGGCAAAAACCGGTATTCCCACCACGCCCAGCATAACATAAATAAATTGACTCACCGCCCCGAGCGGGCCGCCCAGGAGAATCGCGGCAACATTGAGAAAAAATGTCTGCGCGGTAATCGGCACGGGCGGCATGGGAATAACAATAAATGCACCCGCCGCGGTAAGCGCTCCGAAAAGAGACGCGTAAACCAGACCCTTTGTAGATGTTTTATCAGCAGCCATAATCGTTCGTTCTTTCCGGATAGTTTATTTAAAACGTTGCCGAGATTCCACCTTTAAATGTGATTCCGGGCATCGGATAGTAAAAATTCGGATAGGTGACACCCGGATAGCTATATTGCTCATAATCAATGCCGAATGAAGAATATTTCACGTCAGCAAGGTTATCTACGCCCAGAAAAGCCGTCACGTCAAGTTTACCTAATCTCGGTTTGTAATAAGCGTAAAAATTCAGCAGTGTGTGAGCTTCCAGTTTTTCGGTGTTGTTGTCATTATCGCCGGAAAGAAAAGCTTCTCCTGCATGCTGAATTTCAGACCTCAGGGTTACATTAAAGGGCAGATAAATTTCCATTCCTGCATTGGCCATTTGTTTAGGCACCATCGGCATTTCTTTTTTATTATTCACTCCATCTTCAAAAGTGGCCATATGGTATGTATAATTACCGAAAACCTTGAAATACTTCGGCCAGAGATAGGAAAGAGAAACTTCAACTCCTTCATGACGCGTACTACCGGTATTGCGATTCTTGCCTGTCCACGTCAATGGATCATAAACATACTCGATTTCATCTTTCATATCAACGCGAAACACGGTCATGCTTCCCCTCAAATTATCCAGAGGATAAATTTCCGTGCCGACATCCATGCTGACTCCTTTTTCTTTTTCAAGATCTGATAAAAAAGCACCTCCGAAACCGCTGAAAGAAGCCACTTCGTCGATAAAAGGAATGCGATAAACGGTGCTATACTTTGCGAAGATTTTAGATTTTTTACCTACAAGCCAGGTCAATCCCGCTTCATAAGCTTCGGCGTTATAGGTATTTTTCTGATTAGTAAAATCATTAGACGCCGTAAAAAAATCAATATTAGAACCTTTGATGGATGTCTGTTCATACCGGTAACCGGCACTCAAAATTAAATTTTTTAGAAGACTGAATTCATCACGGATGTATCCGCCTGTACTTTCCCGATTAAAATCAGCTGTACTTAATTTTGCCGTTCTCTCCCGATCGCTGAAAATATTTTTTTTGTAAGGTTCATTATAATAATCCACGCCTACGATGACTTTGTTATAAAACCCGAAAATTTCTTTGCCCAGAATATATCTCGGTGTAACGCCGTATGTATCGGTATTGGTATCGGAATAATTGTAGGAAAACCATGAAGGCATATTCATTTGCAGATCTTTTTTCCCGTAAAGAAAATTGATTTCGAACTGTCCCCATGAACCCCAGAAAGATTTAACACCCAGATTGACGTTGGTATATTTATCAGAACCGTCATCATCAGGATGAGCGTTCATAAATAGGTCGGCTATTTCAGGTTGGAATTGACGCCTGTCCTGCGCCATCTGATCTTTGGTCAGGGCACCAGGCATTTGATAATCCACTTTATTAAACGAGACACCGAGCGAAACATTCAGCAAGTCATTTGCCGAATAGCCTACGTCAAAGCCGCCGCCCAGAGCGGAATACTTTGAACGATCCCGATAACCTAAGCTAAAATTATTCTCTCCCGTTAAAGCGTATGTCCACTTACCCGTAGCTCCTGTAATACCCGCCCGCTCATCGTTCAGACCATAGCTGCCCACAAGAACGGATGCATTGACTTTCGGTTCACCCTTGCCTTTCTTGGTGATAATGTTGATTACGCCTCCAATGGCCGCGTCGCCGTAAAGGACACTTCCCGGTCCACGGACGACTTCGATTTTTTCGATGGTATTGATCGGCATCTGTAGCCAGTTAATAGAGGCCATATCTGTTCTGTTCAAACGACGGCCGTCCAGCAGAATTAATGTCTTGCCGAAAGGATTGTCGCCTCCGAAACCGCGCATGTCTATTTGTGATTGCGAAGAATTACCGCTGTAAGTGCGAAACTGTATGCTTTCCAGTTTATCCAATGCTTCAATGACCGTTGTCACTCCCGACTTTTCGATTTCTTCGGCGGTAATGACACTAACATTTGCGGGAGCTTTGCGGATTTCCTGCGTATCGCGTGTCGCGGTAACCACAACTTCTCCCATGGTGACAATTGCGTCGCTGGCCTTTATATCCTCAGCTTGTACGGGTGAAAAAACGAATAACGAAAATAACAGAACGAAAAATAGGACTTTCTTCATGGAGCTTCTCCTTTCCCCCTCGGGAATAAAGTAAGTTGGACCACCATAAAGTTTCCTGGCTTGCGGCTCCCTAGTCTCCACTCCTTCCCGACGCCAAAGCATCAGTGGATTAACGTGGATTTCGTTCCGCTTACAGTTGCGGGGCAGCGCCGGACTTTAACCGGCTTCCTTTATTTGGCAGTCTTTTCCAATTCAAATCTCTTCGGGCAACTTTCTGGACCAGTCGCCCGTGAAATCGAATTGCTGCTATGTTGTCAATAATGTCACGCGGGGTGATCCGTCATGAGGATTGGAATCAACTCCGGCGTCAACATCGTAAACCTCTTTGATGTTCGCCGCGGTGATAACTTCCGCGGGTGTTCCTATAGCATAAATTTTTCCGGAATCAAGTAGAATTATCCTGCCGGCGTTTTGGGCCGCCAGATTTATATCGTGCGTAACAAAAATTACCGTGAGTTTCTGAGCTGTATTTAACTGCCTCAGCAAATATAAAAACTGAGCCTGATGTTTCAGATCCAAAAAAACGGTGCTTTCATCCAGCAGCAGCAATTTCGGTTCCTGAGCAAGGGCGCGGGCAATCAGGACCCGCTGGCGCTCTCCGGCGGAAAGCTCGTCAAACCGCCGCGCGGCAAAAGCGAGCGTGTCCGTTTTCTCCATCGCTTCGTGGACGATCCGGTAATCTTTCTTATCCTCAAAACGATACCGACTGAAATGCGGGAAGCGTCCCATCAGCACAATTTCCTCCGCGTAAAAAGGAAAAATGACGGATGTCTCCTGCGGCACGATGGCAACTTTCTGCGCGATTTCCTTTCGCGACCATCTGCCGGTCTCTTTACCGTCAATAAGCATTTGCCCGGCATCGGGAAAAAGGGTGCCGTTCATAATTTTTAAAAGAGTTGTTTTACCGGAGCCGTTGGGGCCGATAATCGCGACGATCTGTGCTTCATCAATAGAAAACGAAACGCCTTCCATGACCGGTTTTGCCGGATAGCTGAAGTTTATATTTTTTGCGTCGATGATAGACATGGCTAACGCGCATTCCTTTTCAAAAGAAAAATAAAATAAGGAGCGCCGCAAAGCGCCGTGATGACTCCGACAGGCAATTCAGCCGGCGCGAAGACAACCCTGGCAATGGTATCAGCAACAATTAAAAAAGAGGCACCAAACAAAGCAGACACCGGTAAAAGCAAACGATGATCGGACCCGAAAACAAGACGCATCAAGTGCGGCACCATAATGCCGACAAAGCCGATAATGCCGGCCAGAGAAACAGCTACGGAGATCATAAGCGACGTGATAACCAGCAGCCCCTGTTTTGTTCTCTCCACATTGACACCCAAATGCATGGCCGTCTCTTCACCCTGCACAATGATGTTCAGTTTTCGCGCCTGTGCGTAAAGCAGCACAAAACTAATCATAAGGCAGAAAGCCGCAACGCCAATTTCCCTGGCTGATGCCCGCGACAGATCGCCCATCAGCCAGAAGGTGATGCTGCGCAATTCCATACTATTGACCACCGAAAGAAAGAAGAGAATGGCCGCGGAAAAAAAAGCGTTCACGACAACGCCGGAAAGTAAAAGCGAATTATCAAGAAGAGGCCCTCTGGTGCCGCCGGCAACAATAAACACTAAAAAAACTGTGGCCAGCGCGCCCACAAAAGCGAGCAGCGGAATTCCTAAATAAAAAGAACTCGCCCCGAGAAGGATGCCTATAATCGCGCCCAGCGCTGAACCACCCGATATTCCGAGAATATAGGGATCAGCCAGCGGATTACGCAGAATCGCCTGAAAAATAACGCCGCCCAAGGAAAGCGCCGCGCCGACAATTCCCGCAAAAATAATCCGCGGCAGGCGTACTGAAAATATAATTAATTCTTCTTCGGAAGATAAAGACAACCTTCCAGTAAGAACATTGACCAGGGAACTAAAAACATCCCCCGGAGCAATACGGACGCTGCCCACTAAAAGCGAAACAACGCAGATCGCCAGGAAAATTAAAATCATCAGGGCACTGATTAGCAGCACCCGCGATAAAGTAACACGGCGGTAAATGGGCGTCTTCCTCCTCTGTATTTTATATTTCGATAAGCCTTATAACATATTTCATCAGGTAAATATTAAATTTAGCGGGAAATTGCAAATCAATAGACATGTTTTCGATGTTTGATCGTCAGAATGAAAATGACGCGGCCTGATGTGTCGAGTTCGTAAACTATGCGGTAAGCGCCAATGCGCAGAGAAAATTCTCCTTTGTGATTACCTGTCAGCGCTTTGCCTTCATGCGGATTGTCGGTAAGCGATTCAATCTTTTTCAATACGCGGGCAAACAACTTTTTGTCCGCGTAAAATAATTTATCAACATCGGATGCGGCTTCCTGTGAGAATTCGATTATGTGTTTCATCAAATCTTGTATTTCTTTTTAATCGCGTCAAGGGAAATTGTTTTGCCGTTCTTAACCTGTTTTTTTGCCCTGGCAATAGCCTCTTTTTCTTCTTTATTGGAAAGAATGTCCAAAGTTTCGAGCAGACCGTCAAATTCATCACAACTCAGCAAAACGGCTTCACTGACACCGTTTTTAGTGATGGTAAACCGGTCATATTTTGCTTCGACATCTCTAACAAGAGCCGATAGATTTTTCTTGGCTTCCGCCAGGGGAATTGTTTTATTCATGTTTTTATCCTTGTTTTAATTGGTCATAATTATAGTCTATCTTTGCTAGAAACACAAGGAGGAATATTCATTCGAAACCGTCTTTCTAATTTTTATCAATTTTTACAAAATCGGTTATTTCTTTAAACAAAGACGGATCAGCGTGCATCGGCCAGTCGTTATGCCCTGCTCCTTTGATGATCCACATGCGCTTTTTGCCTTCGGGAAGAGCATTATACAAATTAACAGCGTGCTTAATCGGAAGGATTTCATCGCGCTCGGCTCCCACAACGGAAATCTTATTTTTAAAAGATTGCAGATTTTCAATGCTGTCATATTTGTCGGTCAAAACCAGTTTTACGGGAAGAAAAGGAAATAAGGATTTGGCGACAGAAGCCAGCGTGTCCCAGGGCGTAATTAATATAATACCGGCGATAGGCACGGACGTCTGCTTGGCAACAGTAGCGGCAACGCCGCAACCCAGCGATTCTCCCACGAGATAAAGCGGCTCTCCAAATTGCTCAAACGCCAATCGTAACGTTTGAGAACCGGCAAAGACAAAAGGTTTTTCTCCCACCTTTCCGGGGCGGCCTCCGTACTTCGGATATTCAGCCAGGATTACGCGAAAGCCCAGTTCCTCAAATGGCGCGAAATAAAATCCCCGGTCGAGCGCAGTGCCGCCATTGCCATGGAAAAGAACAATGGTTCCATTAGGTGCGACCGCATCGTGAGACGAGATCAACCCCTGGTAATCCTTATCAGTCGACTGCCAGAGTTTCATCTTTTCATATTCCAGCGCCTGCGCAGTAGGCCACTGCGGCTCGGGGAAATAAAGAAATTTATTTTGCATATCACACCCTCCTAAAAACATCGTAGCGCTTAGAAACAATAAAATTATTTTTAATTTCTGTTTCATTTATCCGGGATGACACGAAATTAGTTAAGCGTAAAAAGTTGATCACTTATTGGATAGTTCTTAATAAAACTTTAATATGACAATTATTTTTATCTATTCGATTGCGGAATCGCCAATCAGGATTGATTTTATTGTTAAAAGATCAACTTTTTCGTTTTTGCTTTCCCAGTGATTTGCCAGGACCATCGTGCTCAATTGCAATTACGATAATGGGAAAAGTCATCGCCTCTTTAAACTCTTCTTCAATGTATCGCACTGCATCTTTAAAACTTGGCGTGCGATCAGGCAGAAAAACTTGAAGTCGATCATCTGGAACAACGATTATTCCAACATCTATTTCGCCTGCCTGAAGACTATTTCGAAGATGGACAACATCTCTTATCAGCATGTCACTTCTTGCAGAAACTTGAATTTCAACACCAATCCTTGATATTATTGAATTGTTGTACCGTATTCTTTTAATCCAATCGATACCACCAGTTTTTTGTATTTTCCACTCTCCAACAGCTTCAAATCTATCATCTAAGGCTTTTCGGATGACAGCAGCGCCATTTGCATCCTTCTCTTCAAACAGCCGTATCTCTGTTTCAAGAATTATTTGCTGCACTTCAAGAAAGAGAGTGGAAAGTCCAAGGCGACAGACCTTATCTTTGGACCCATTGTAAAATTTCATTTTTGTGATCTTCATATTTTTCAAAAATCCTTTCGTAATTGAACATAGGTTTTCTTCGACAGGATAATGGGAACTTCTCGTTCAGCCTGCATTCAATGTAATTACAATCAAAAAGTTCCGTTCCTATCCAATTTCTGTGATTTGCCTCCGCTGCCTGAAATGTTGTACCACCACCACCAAAAGGATCAAATACTAAATCTCCAGGTTCTGTAGAGATCAAAATGGCTCTTTCAGGAATCATTAATTTGAGTTCGTTGACTCCTGGGCGCACCTTGTATCGTTTATGCCGATTTGGAGACGTGTCATCCCAAAAATCTGTAAGATTCAGCCCTGCTGGATTAAGCTTATTTCTGTGTCCGCCATAATCTTTAATTTCTTTTCCGCAGTGGCGACAAACGGGAATCGGAATTCTTACTTTGTTAAATATGCGGGGTTCCCCTCTTGTGTAATAGAGTAGTGCGTAATGCGCTGGATACAATTTCTTGCCGCGGCTATACGTGCCTTTCATTGTGATTGCAATCCAGTGCCTGAATGTGAGCCTTTGATTCATCACGCTGGCAAATTGTATTGCCAGTTCTGGTGTACCGTATAAGAAAAATGCCCCACCTGGTTTTAACAGACGCGAACACTCATTAATCCACTGTCTGCACCATTCAAAATATTCAACCGCTGCCACTTTATCATTAAAACCATTTTTGTAATCTTTACCAAGATTGAATGGTGGATCAGCAAAAACGCAGTCAATTGTCTCTGATCGCATGATCGACATAACTTTCAAACAATCACGATCAAAGAGCACACCATGTTGGGTTGATAAAAATGGTTTCATTCTTTTGTGTATTTCCTCGTTATTTTTAGTAAAATAATTAATATAAAAGCTTCGCTTTTTTAGATTACTTTGGGAAAGCTTAACAAATCTGATTTTTTTGTAAAGGAGATTTTTCTGGATTCCTCCGGCATACGCCGGACTTTGGGCCGTTTACTCCGGTGCATGCTGGATACACCGGAAGGACACATGCTATATTTCAGGGGCTGTTCAAAAGTGCTGAGATGCTAGGCACGCAAGAACCCTGCCGCGAGGCGTATAGTTTCATACGTTGAGCGGCGGGGTTTGCAGCGCAACAACGCAGATCAGTGCTTTTCAACAGCCCCTATTTCAGTTCCATACAGAACTTGTCAATCTTCTCCGGCGGCGCAATCGGATAACTGCCGTTAAAGCAGGCCAGACAGAAACAATCTTTTGTCAGGCCCGTGGCTTTGATCATGCCTTCCACGGTCAAATAGTGCAGCGAATCAAGACCGATGAACTCGGCGATGGCTTTTTCGTTTTCCTTCTTCGCCGCAATCAGTTCGCCTTTGGATGAAAAGTCTATGCCGTAGGGACAGGGATGAACCGTCGGTGGACAACTGATGACCATGTGAATTTCTTTCATGCCGATGCCGCGCAGATTTTGCACACGATTACGGCTTGTGGTGCCGCGAATGATCGAATCTTCGACAATCATGACTTTTTTGCCGGCTAATAATTCCCTCACAGGATTTAATTTTACCCGGACGCCGAAATCGCGCATCAGCTGGGTCGGTTGGATAAATGTTCTGCCGATGTAATGATTTCGAATCATGCCCATCTCAAAGGTGATATCGCTTTCTTCCGCGTAACCCAGAGCGGCGTAAACGCCCGAGTCAGGAAAGGGCATGACAATGTCCACATCCGGACAGTATTCCCGCGCCAGTTCATGCCCCAGTCTTTTACGATACATATAGACATTCTGGCCGAAAATCTGGCTGTCGGGGCGGGCAAAATAAATCAGTTCAAAAATGCAGTGGCAATGTTTGATGGGCGGGAAAGGTTTTAGACTCTTATATCCTTTCGCATCGATGATGATGATTTCACCGGGTTCGACATCGCGAATATACTCGGCGCCAACCAGATCAAAAGCGCAGGTCTCCGAGGCAACCACCCAACTTCCGTTTAGCTTCCCCAGCGCCAGAGGCCGGAAGCCCCGGGGATCACGGGCGGCAATGATCTTATCGCGCGTCAGCATGATGAAGCTGTAAGCGCCTTCCACGCGAGCGAGCGCGGCAGTCAAAGCCTCCTCCAGGCCGTTTTTTAAATGGTGTGCCATCAAATGAATGATGACTTCGCTGTCCATGGTGGATTGAAAAATAGAACCGCTGCTTTCCAGCTCGTCACGCAATTTCTGCGCGTTGACAATATTGCCGTTATGCGCCAGCGCGTAATACTCCTCGCCAAAATGAACTAAAAAGGGCTGGGCGTTGGAAAGGGTGGATGAACCTGTCGTGGAATAGCGGACATGCCCGATGGCCAGGCTTCCGGGAAGTTTCTGCAAATTAGATTCTTTGAAAACTTCGGAGACCAATCCCATGCCTTTGTGCTCATAGACATTGCAACCATCGGAACTGACAATGCCGGCTGATTCCTGACCTCTATGCTGAAGAGCAAAAAGACCGAAAAATGAAAGGCGTGCGGCTTCTTCATGGCCGTAAATGGCAAAAACGCCGCATTCTTCGCGGGGATAGCTAGGCTCATCCAATGTTTCTTCAAATAAAGATGACATACAACCTCTCTTTGATCCGCCTGAAACGGATTAACGAATATTAATTCTCTCTAACAATTTCCATCTCTTCAAGAATTAAACGACCTTGCAAAAAGCACCAGAGGCAAGGCGCGCAAATCATGAGGAGTGAGACGTACTTTTTGTGTACGTCGCAACGACGAATGATGCAGCGCAACGCTGCATATGGACTTTTTCCAAGGTCGTCATTTGTGGTACTCCTGCAACGGACACACCTGCCAATCCTCGGCTATGATTGCCGCTACCGCTTCGCACAACGCTCGCGCGCCGGCGATGGTTGTGGTATAAAGAACATTATAAATAAGCGCTCCTCTTCTGATATGATAAGCATCTTTTGAAGATTTACGACCGAGACTTGTATTAATTACCATTTGAATATCGCCATTCTTAATCAAATCAACAATGTGGGGGCGTCCTTCGCTAACCTTAAAAATAACCTGAGCGTCAATGCCATGCGCTTTCAGATGCCTGGCCGTGCCGCTCGTTGCCACGATTTTGAATCCCATATCCTGAAAAGATTTCGCCACCGTCACTATCTTGTTCTTATAATAATCATTCACGCTGATAAATACGCTGCCCTTTACCGGCATTTTGAATCCTGCCGCCATTTGTGATTTGGCAAAGGCCAGGCCAAAGGATCGGTCAATTCCCATCACCTCGCCTGTTGATTTCATTTCCGGCCCCAGCAGAATGTCCACATCGGGAAAACGGTTAAACGGAAAAACAGCTTCCTTTACGGAAACATGTTGAGGTATTATCCTCTGGACAAATCCCAGTTCTTTTAAAGATTTGCCGAGCATGACTTTTGTCGCCAGTTTGGCCAGGGGCACGCCGATGGCCTTGCTGACAAAAGGAACCGTGCGCGACGCGCGGGGATTGACTTCCAGCACATACAATTTGCCGTCTTTTATCGCGTATTGGATATTCATCAGACCGATAACATTTAGTTCGGCAGCCAGCAGTTTAGTTTGTTTTTCGATGAGATTCAGGATATCGGGGGAAAGAGACAGAGGCGGTAAAATACAGGCGCTGTCGCCTGAATGTATTCCCGCTTCCTCGATGTGCTCCATGATGCCGGCCGCAACAGTCGTTGTCCCGTCGCTTATGGCGTCCACATCCACTTCCACAGCATCTTCGAGAAATTTATCGATCAAAATGGGGTGGCCCGGAGAAACGAGCAGAGCCTTGGCCATGAAAGAACGCAGCGTTTCCGGATCATAGACAATTTCCATGGAACGGCCGCCCAATACGTAAGATGGACGCACAAGCACCGGATAACCGATGCGCCCGGCGGCAACAAGCGCCTTTTCCACATCCATCGCCGTGTCATTATCAGGCTGGTTAAGATTGAGCTTGTGAACAATTTCCTGAAAGCGGTCGCGATTTTCCGCGCGGTCAATGGCATCAGGCGTGGTGCCGATAATGGGCACACCTGCCGCTTCCAGGCCGCGCGCGAGATTCAGCGGCGTCTGGCCGCCAAACTGGACAATCACTCCTTCGGGCTTTTCCGCCTGGATGATATTTAAAACATCTTCCAGTGTAACGGGCTCAAAGAATAGTTTGTCGGATGTGTCATAATCGGTGCTGACCGTTTCGGGATTGGAGTTGATCATGATGCTTTCACAACCTTCTTCACGCAGGGCAAACGACGCGTGAACGCAGCAATAATCAAACTCAATGCCCTGCCCGATACGGTTGGGCCCGCCGCCGATGATCGCTATCTTCTTTTTTGTCGATGGCCGGGTTTCCGTTTCGGTCTCATAGGTGGAATAATAATATGGTGTGTACGCTTCAAACTCCGCCGCACAGGTATCCACCAGTTTATAGACGGGGATAATTTTTTCTTTTTCGCGCCAATGTCGAATCTCGGACTCGGTCATGTTCCAGAAGGAGGCCAGCGCGCGATCGGCAAAACCCATTTTCTTTGCAGCTTTAAGCAACTCGGCGGAAGGAGGTGAATTCTTCAATTCCTCTTCGGCTTCCACGATTTCCTTGATCTGATGCAAAAACCAGGGATCAACTTTCGTCAATTGATAAAGTTCGTCAATAGACATTCCGTTTCGCATCGCCGCAGCAATATAGAAAAGACGTAAAGAATTGGGCTTGATGAGTTTGCTTTTGAGAAATTCGGTTTTATCTTTCAGATCTTCCGGCAGACTCTGTTCAAGGCCGAAACGCTTGATTTCCAGTGAACGGATGGCTTTTTGCAGAGCCTCTTTAAAAGTCCGTCCGATGGCCATCGTCTCTCCGACAGACTTCATCGACGTTGTTAAAAAATCTTCCGTTTCCGGAAATTTTTCAAAGGTCCAACGCGGAATTTTCACGACACAGTAATCGATCGTCGGCTCAAAAGAAGCCATCGTCTCACGGGTAATGTCGTTGGGAATTTCATCAAGGGTGTAGCCGACAGCAAGTTTCGCGGCAATTTTGGCAATCGGAAAACCTGTGGCCTTGGAGGCCAGTGCCGATGAACGCGAAACACGGGGGTTCATCTCAACAACGATCATTTCGCCGGTTTGCGGATGAATCGCAAACTGAACATTGGAGCCGCCTGTTTCCACGCCGATTTCCCGCATGATGGCAATGGAGGCATCCCGCATGATCTGATATTCTTTATCCGTAAGGGTCTGCGCCGGGGCGACGGTGATTGATTCGCCGGTATGCACGCCCATCGCGTCGAAATTTTCAATGGAACAAATGATGACAACATTGTCGGCCTTGTCGCGCATTACTTCCAGTTCATATTCTTTCCAGCCCAGCACCGATTCTTCAATCATGACCTCCGAAATCATGCTGGCGTCCAATCCGGACTTTGCGATTTCCATCAACTCTTCGCGATTATAGGCAACCCCGCTGCCCGTGCCGCCCAGCGTAAATGACGCGCGCACAATAATCGGAAAGCCGATGTCGTCGGCAATTTTCATAACTTCCGGTATCGATCGGGCAAAGCCGCTTTTGGGCATGCGCAAACCGATTTTTTCAATAGCGTGGCGAAATTTTTCCCGGTCTTCCGCTTTGTGGATAACATCCAGCGACGCGCCGATCATTTCCACGTTGTATTTTTTCAGCACACCGCTTTCGGCAAGAGCCACAGCGGTATTGAGACCGGTTTGCCCGCCTAATGTGGGAAGCAGAGCGTCCGGCCGCTCGCGGGCAATAATTTTTTCCACAGCCTCGGGCGTGATCGGCTCCACATAAGTGCGATCAGCTGTTTCAGGATCGGTCATGATGGTTGCCGGATTGCTGTTGACTAAAACAACTTCATAACCTTCTTCGCGCAGAGCCTTGCAGGCTTGCGTTCCGGAGTAATCGAATTCACAGGCCTGACTGATAATGATCGGCCCGGATCCGATGAGCAGTATTTTTTTTATGTCGTTTCGTTTCGGCACTTAATTTACCAATTCATTTAAGATGCTTCCCCTCCCCCCGTGGGAGGGGATTAAGGGGAGGGGTGTTTTTTTAAAAATGTGAGTACATCATCCATGTTCACCCTCACCCTAGCCCTCTCCCCTCAAGGGAGAGGGAAAAAAATTATTCCCACTCAATCGTGCTGGGCGGCTTGGAACTGATGTCATAGACCACGCGGTTGATGCCGCGCACTTCATTAATAATACGGGTGGATATCCGCGCCAGAATCTCATGAGGCAATGGCGCCCAGTCGGCGGTCATGGCATCATCACTGGTGACAGCCCGAATGGCCAGAATGTTTTCATAGGTACGCTGATCACCCATAATGCCAACGCTCTTCAGAGGTAAAAGAACGGCAAACGATTGCCACAGTTTATAGTAAAGGTTGTTGGCGCGAATTTCTTCCAGCAAAATGGTATCCGCTTTACGCAGGACCGATAAACGCTGCGCAGTGACATCACCAATAATCCGGATCGCGAGCCCCGGCCCGGGAAACGGCTGCCGCCAGACCACATCATCGGCCAGTCCCAGCTCTTTTCCCAGAAGCCGTACTTCATCTTTAAACAAGTGCTTGAGCGGTTCGACCAGCTTGAGGTTCATCTTTTTGGGCAGACCACCGACATTGTGATGCGATTTGATCACCGCGCTGGGGCCGCCGAATGCCGAACGCGACTCGATCAGGTCTGGATACAAAGTTCCCTGCGCCAGGAACTTTACATTTTTAATTTTGCGGGCTTCCTGATCAAAAACTTCAATAAATGTACGGCCGATAATCTTTCGTTTCTTTTCGGGATCGGTTACGCCTTTCAATTTTTTTAAAAACATCTTGCCTGCCCGCGCAAAATGAAGATTGATTTGCAAGTTTTTTTTGAACATTTCAATAACGCGTTCGGCCTCACCGGCTCTCAGGACACCGTTATCCACAAAAACACATGTCAGTTGTTTACCGATAGCCCTGTGCAGTAAAACCGCGGCGACAGAAGAATCGACTCCGCCGGAAAGTCCCAGGATAACTTTCTGTGATCCTACCTGCTGACGAATTTCTTCCACGGCATGCGCGACAAAAGATTTCATCGACCATGATTTTTTGCAGTGACAAACGTTAAACAGGAAGTTGGCCAGTATTTTCTTGCCTTCTTTGGTATGAACAACTTCCGGATGAAATTGCAGACCGTAAAAATTGCGCGAGACATCTTCGGCCGCCGCCACCGGCGTATTGGCCGTGACGGCTGTGATAACAAATCCCGCCGGCAATGTTCCGATAGAATCACCGTGACTCATCCAGCACTGTGTTTTTTTAGTCACGCCGGAAAATATGCCTTTTTGTTTTTTGATGTTGAGTTCGGCAAATCCGTATTCGCGCTTGGTGGAACCGATAACCTTTCCGCCCAGGGAATCCACCATATATTGCAACCCGTAACAAATACCCAGAATCGGAATACCCAGACTGAAGATTCCCTTGTCCACACGCGGCGATCCTTTGGAATAGATGCTGGCCGGCCCCCCCGATAAAATGATGCCTTCGGGATTAAGGGTTTTGATGGCTGCTATGGAAATGGAAGGCGGTTCAATCTGGCAGTAAACCTGGTTTTCTCTTACCCGCCGGGCAATCAACTGGTTGTATTGAGAACCGAAATCAATGATCAAAATCATTTTTTCTTCCCCTTTTCTTTTTTAATTATTTCCACAAACTGCGAAAATAAATATTCCGTATCGCGCGGTCCCGGAGCTGCTTCCGGATGATATTGAACGCTAAACGCCCGCGGCATCCGCATGCCTTCGGATGTATTATCATTGAGATTAAGATAGGTTTTTTCAGCCTTGTCAGCTACGGATTCCGGAACAACGACAAAACCATGATTCTGCGAAGTGATTTCAATTCGGCCCGTTTCTTCATTTTTCACCGGCTGATTAATGCCGTGATGGCCGAATTTCAACTTTTCCGTGTAACCACCAATCGCCTGGCCGATAATTTGATGACCCAGACAAATGCCAAAGACGGGTACCTTGCCAATGATAACTTTCGCGGTATCTACTATATAAGGAAGAGCCGCCGGATCACCGGGGCCATTGGATAGCAAAACCCCGTCCGGCTTCAATGCCAGAATCTCAGCACCGGTGGAAGATGCGGGAAGAACAGGCACTTCACAACCGTTTTTTTCCAGAAGACGCAGAATATTGTACTTTACACCGCAGTCAAGGACAACGACACGCAGTTTTTTAACCGGTTTTTTGGCGGGAATTTTACCAGGAGATGGCGCGCCATTTTTCCACAGGTATGGTTTAGAGCAGGAGACTTCCCTCACCAGGTCGCGCCCGACCAATCCCGGATAAGCCTGAACTTTTGCGAGCAATTCAGAAATGTTTTGTGTTTGAGTGGAAATAATGCCTTTCATGGAACCGGAAAGCCGCAGCCGCCGTGTCAAGGCACGGGTATCTATGCCCTCCAGTCCGATTTTGCCGTAATCTTCCAGAAAGGATTTGAGGCTCCGGCGCATCCGCCAGTTACTGGGATTGGATTGATATTCCTTGACGATGAAACCTTCCAGATGAATTCCGGCGGATTCCATGTCCTCATCGTTTATTCCGTAGTTACCGACCAGAGGATAAGTCATGGTGACAATCTGGCCCTTATAGGAAGGATCGGTAATGATTTCCTGATAGCCGGTCATGCCCGTGTTGAAAACGACTTCGCCCATCGTTTCGCCACTCCCTGCGAAGGCGGATCCTTCAAAAACACTGCCGTCTTCCAGAACCAGCAAGGCTTTTTGTTTCTGATTTAACAACGGCATTTATATTTTATCTCCCGGCAAAAAACTAATATCCTGAAACTTTTTAAGGTGAAACAAGCGCCTCACAGGTGGGGAGTGTCTATCTTTTTTTCCCGGTCTCGTCAATCATTAAAGATGCAGGGAACGACCTTAAACCGTTCCCTGCATCAGGAGGGGATCAGCTTATAAATAGCATCTCCCAGAATTTCGGCAACGGCCAGATTTCGTCGTCAACCAAACATTCCAGTGTATCAACATACTCACGAAGTTCGTCCATTTTTGTTTTGACCTTGCTGCACAGCAGATCTGCTTTTTTCGCTTCGTCGTGAATCGCGGCAGCCGCTTCGACTTTAGCCAGTATTTCTTTATTCACAGAATAGATGTTATTAACCGCATCTAAAACTCTCTTTAATATTTCTGCCTGACTGGAAACGACCGCGGCATTCCCGAGAACTTCTTTTGTGCCGATAATCGCTTCAGCAAGTTTCTTCTGATAAGTCACGGCCGCGGGAATCACCTGGCTCATGCAAATATTTTTGAGGCATTTAACTTCAATTTCCAGATCCTTGATGTATTTTTCCAGATAAATTACATATCTTGACTTGAGTTCCACCTTGGAAAGCACTTCATATTTCTCAAAGAGGTTCAATGCCTTGTCGGTAATCAATGCTTTTAAGGCAACAGGCGTCGTCTTATCATTGGGAAGCTTTCTTTTCTGAGCTTCCAGTTCCCATTCTTTTGTATAATTATCGCCATTGAAAAGAATCGGCTTGATTTCTTTAATTTCTTTTTTAAGAACTTCCAGGACAGCCTGATTAATGTTCTTCACGGTGCTGGCTTTTATCTTTTCGGCCAGATAATCAAGACTTTCCGCAACGATTGTATTGAGCACCGCCGCCGGGAAGGAAATAGACTGGGACGAGCCGACAGCCCTGAATTCAAATTTGTTGCCGGTGAAAGCAAACGGTGATGTTCTGTTGCGGTCGGTATTGTCTTTGCTGACTGCCGGCAGAGAGGAAATGCCCAGATCAATAATTTCCGCATTCGTTGCTTTGGTGACTGTGCCTTTTTCAATATTCGTTAAAATTTGAGTAAGCTGTTCGCCAAGAAATACGGAAATAATTGCCGGAGGCGCTTCATTGGCGCCCAGCCGGTGGTCATTGCCGTATGATGCGACCGACGCGCGGAGAATATCGGCGTGCTTATACACGGCGCGAACGGTCGCGATTAAAAATACCAGAAACTGGATATTGTCTTGAGGTGTGTTGCCGGGATTTAACAAATTGTTTCCATGGTTGTCAGACAAAGACCAGTTGACGTGCTTGCCGGAACCATTAATTTTGGCAAATGGTTTTTCATGGAGCAAACAGGCAAGGTTATGTTTTTTAGCCACCGATTTCATGGTATCCATCACCAACTGGTTGTGGTCGACGGCAAGATTAGCTTCTTCAAACATGGGAGCAAGCTCAAATTGTGACGGCGCCACTTCGTTGTGGCGGGTCTTCGCCGGAACGCCCAGTTTGAAGAGTTCTTCTTCCATGTCGTGCATATAAGAAGATATTCTTTCCTTGATACTTCCAAAATACTGGTCTTCCAATTCCTGGCCTTTGGCCGGAGGAGCACCCACGACCGCTCTGCCTCCCAAAACAAGATCCGGACGTTTAAAGAAATAATCCATATCGATCAGGAAATATTCCTGCTCCGGTCCCAGAGTGGCATTGACCTTTTTAATGTTTTTACCGCCCAGAAGTTTCAACATATTGACAGCACTTTTGCTTACCGCACGGTTTGATCTGAGCAGCGGAGTCTTTTTGTCCAGTGCTTCACCGGTATAGGAAATGAAAGCCGTAGGAATGCAAAGGGTTGTAGAAATACCGTTTCGTTTAATGAAAGCGGGCGAGGACATGTCCCAGGCTGTATAGCCTCTGGCTTCAAAGGTTGCCCGGATGCCGCCGGAAGGAAAGCTCGATGCGTCCGGTTCACCCTGAACAAGCTGTTTTCCGGAAAATTTCTCGACAACCTCGCCGATCCCGGATGGCTCGGCAAAAGCATCATGTTTTTCAGCTGTTATCCCGGTCATGGGTTGGAACCAATGGGCGAAATGAGTGGCGCCTTTTTCAATAGCCCATTCTTTCATCGCATGGGCTATGATATTCGCTGTTTCGATATCAAGAGCCTTGTCCTCATTTATTGAATCCATAAGCTTCTTATAAGTATCTTTAGGCAGTTTCTCTTTCATTATCTTGTTGCTAAAAGTGTCTTCGCCATAATATTCAGATACAGGAACAAATTTCTCTTTCTCGATGATATAGCTTCTTTCCGATGCGATCATTGGCTTTGTCTTCTTCATAAATCCTCCATTGTTTTATTGAAAAGCGTTCTTTTTATTCCAATAAGATATTTTACTTTTCTTAACGTACAGGCTAAGCATATAATTTATGATAAGCTTAACTGATCAAGATAGTGCGAAAAATATGCCACATATACAGATTATTGCGGCATTATAGCAATTCATATTGATTAGTCCACTTTAAATTGATGACATCATCACTCATAATGATTAAATTATTGATCTAACCGATAGATAAGATAGAAACAAAAATAGTACGTGATGTTGATAATCGTTTCTGTGATGGGCTGGCTAACACTCTAAATTGAACAATTTTGTATTATAATCGCCGCAAAAACAACAATATTGCAACATTATTGTAATAATGGTTTGGTGATTTTTCCAAAGGAGCTTGATTTTATATAAAACAATTCAGTTTGTTGTTAATTATTGGGGCTCTACTTCATTTTAAATTGGTCGTTGGCACTTATATTGCTATGAAAACGTGGGTGGATACATAGGCTTTCTATGATCCATAATTACTATGGTTACGGAAGAGATAGACAAAACATGAAACTGGCAGAAGAATTTAGAAAAGCAGCAGGCGATATAAAAATTATCGCCAAAGACGAAGAAAAAGAAATGTACAGCCATGATATAGGCGACGTTCCTACCATCATGACGAAAACGTTTTTTGAAATACAACCGGATTTTGTTGTTCAGCCGAAAAACGTAGATGAGATTAAGCAAGTTCTGGCATTTGCCAATGATAAAAAGGTGCCGGTAATCCCAAGAGGCGCAGCATCATGGGGATTTGGCGGTGTTATTCCGACAAATGGCGGCATTGTTATTGATTTATCTCCTTTTCGCAATATCCTGTATTTAAATAAGGCGCAAAAGACCGTTACTGTGGAAGCGGGAGCCAGATGGAGCGACATTGATATCCTGGCCAAAAAAGAGGGATTATGCCTGATGACCTATCCTTCGAGCAAATTTTCTACAGTTGCCGGCTGGATTGCGACAGGCGGTTACGGAATCAACAGTTTTCGTTATGGCCACTTAGCCAATCAAATCGTTTCCATGACGGTTATTACACCGTCCGGTGAATCCAGGAAAATTACCCCGACCGATCCTGATTTTATGTACTTTATCTCCACGGAAGGGGTGTTTGGAATCATTGTCGAAATAAATCTTAAATTACGCGACATTCCCCAAGCCTCATACCCTCATCTGTTTTATTTCCCCAGTGACGGCGCGGCGTTCGAGTTTATTGAAAAATTAGTTAAAAATAAAGAAGCGCAGGGTGCGAAACCCGATGTCATCCGCTTTCTGGATGAAAATCATTTAAGTGATGTTAATGAACTCATGCATTCCAACGTATTTAAAAAGAGCGCCGGGGTTCTGGTAGAGTTAAGCAGCCTTGATGATGATGAAAAATTTTTAAAGGCCATTGCCCAAACCGGCAATCTTGATGAAGCGCCTCGCTATGTTGCCAGTTATTTATGGAATGAACGGCTGTTTGGCATGAAAACAAAGCGCCTCGGACCGACCATTCTGGCGAGTGAAAGCATTATTCCCCTGGCTTCTGCTGCCGGTTTTATAAAAAAAGCGAAAAAACTGGGAGCGAATTTCGGCGTGGAGATATTCATCGATTCATATATCATTGATGAAAAAATGGCCCTTATTATGACCAATTTTCTCTGCGACTCCAGGAAGACAAGATATTACATCGCCTTGCCGTTACAGCAAATGCTTACGCAAGCTGCCGTTTCCATGGGTGCAGAGCCCTATGGACTGGGTATCTGGAACGCTGCCTTTATCAATCATTTATACAGCGATGAAAAGAAACGTGATCTGCTGGCTTACAAAGAAAAGATTGATCCGAATAATATCATGAATCCGGGTAAGTTTTTCGCGATCCGGTCAAAATTCGGTAATATTCCGGCTCTCATATTCAATCCGGCGATTTTCAGCTTTTCCATCAATTTATTGATTCTGCTGTCGCCGGTTATTGGAAAAATTGCGACATTGCTTTTGGGGAAAGACCAGAAAGTTGACAGTCTTGATTTTGAGTTGACAACACATGCCTGCGCCAAATGCGGAAACTGCATCGCCGTGTGTCCTGCGTACCTTGTCACAAAAAATGAAGAGGTTACGGCAAAAGGTAAAATCGCTCTGGCGAAAAAACTCATTGAAGGCAGGCCTGTTACACAAAAAGAAGCTGAAAATGTGTTTATGTGCATGCATTGCAAGGGCTGCGAGGAAATATGTCAAACCAATCTGGAACTGATGATGCTCTGGGACGCTCTCGAAAAGAGGGTGGAAGCTAAGTTTGGCCGTCCTGAAGATAAAATTAGTGAATTTTTAAAGCGGGTTGACGACAGCAAGGAATACTGGGAAATGGTGGATCGGAATAACTAGAACCACTTAATATTATTATAGAGAAGAGACGAATTAAAAACTATGCCAAAGAAATATCATATTCACCCGAAGGTAATGCCGCTTAATCTGGATTATGTCTATAAATTCAGGATTGAGCGGGGAGAAAATTGCATCAATTGCGGCCGGTGCACGAAGGTGTGCATTTATGAGGCGCACAAAAGAGGAAAAGGCGATCCCCGTAAAATGGCCGATCCGAACACGGTTGTTTGCAGAAACTGCTTTCGCTGCATTCAGGAATGTCCCCGGGGCGCTCTGGAAAAATCTCTGGATAAGGACTTTTTAAATATCGGCGGGTCGTACTGGAAATCCGATATATTCATCACTTTATGGAAGCAGGCGGAAGACGGCAAAGTGCCGGTGACCGGCGCGGGTTATCGCGGGCCGTTTACCGGACCGGGGTTTGACAGCATGTGGACAGACATGTCGGAAATTGTCCGTCCGACACGCGATGGAATCCATGGCCGCGAATATATCAGCACCTCCGTTGAACTGGGAAGGAAACTCAATCATCTGACCTTTGATGAATGCGGAAAATTACTGTCCAAAATTCATGATACCGTTGATATTCCGATTCCTATCATCTTTGATATTCCCCCGGAAAATTTGAGCCCGAATGTTAAGTTAGCCCAAGTGAGGGCGGCGGCGGAACTCAATACGTTCATTGTACTGCCTGCGACTGAAATTGCGGCGGATATCAAAAAATACATCAAAAACATCATCCCTTTAATTTCTGCCAAGGAAATTGATCAGCACCAGGGATTGATTAAAAGTGCAAGAATTGTGGCTTTTGAGTACGCCGAAGAAATGCTGAGTGCATTTCCCGCGTTGAAAGAAAAAATCAAAAAAATAAGTAATGCCCTCACGATCATTCGTGTTCCGGCAACGAAGTCTGTCGAAACCATCGTTTCCCAACTGGCTCATAATGGAGCGGAAATTATTCATGTCGTCGCTGATTATCGCGGTATGGAGGTCAATGGATCAGGTAATGAAAACAATCGTCTGGGCAAGGATATTATCCGTGCTGTTCATCTGAAACTGGTAGAGGAAAGGATCCGTGATGAAGTGACGATTATTTTCTCCGGAGGCATCGCCATGGCTGAACATGTTCCCAAGTCCATGTTGTGCGGCGCGGATTTAACTGCAATCGATTTGCCGCTGCTTATCGCGCTCGGCGTCAGGCTTTATGAAAGCCCCGAAAAGATCATCGTTTTCCCCGAAGGACTGGAGAACATTCCGGTTCGTACCGTCAGGCAGAGGATGATTAATCTGATGAGCGCCTGGCACTCACAGCTTCTGGAAGTCATGGGAGCCATGGGTATCCGCGAAGCGCGGCGTCTGCGCGGCGAAACCGGCAGAGCTATATTTTTTGAGGAAATTGATAACGAAACTTTTGGAAAAATATTTAAAAAAAGAGAATCAGCAAACGTATGAAACCATCAACTGTGAAAATTAAAAGAATGCCGTCGCGTTTCAAGCACCAGGTTCCTAAGTATAAGGTAACGCGGTCCGCCGCTTGCATCAATTGCGGAACTTGCGCCAAATCATGTATCTACGGAGTTCATGAAAGACTTGAAGGGCACAATAAAATGAGCGTCCCGATAGACTATAAATGTATCGGGTTTGAATGCGAAAACAATGATTTTTACTGCGTCAAAAAATGCCCGCGCGGCGCGTTGAGCATCTCGCTGAATCCCATGTATGAAACATTGGGTGACTATCGATGGACGGCCGATATGATTACCGGCACCTGGATCATGGCGGAAACCGGCTATCCGCCCGAGCGGACGGATCTTGAATATAACACGGGTAATTCCGGAGGCGGTTTCGATAAGCTGCGTTTGAAGTTCCCCAAGGGGCATTCCAAAATTGATAAATTTGAAATTTCTACTGAAATTCCCCTGAACCGTAGAAATGACGGCCGCGCCAATATTGTTATTTCCACACCGGTCTATGGCGGTGGAATGTCTTTTGGCTCGGTCAGTCTGCCTACCATGGTTTCCAAAGCGCATAATGCGACCCTCTGGAACACCTTTACCTGCACGGGAGAAGGCGGATACCCGGACCTTCTTCTGCCTTATAGCGATCATGTTATTACGCAGGTAGCAACCGGTTTGTTCGGGGTGCGCGAAGAAACCATTCAACGGGTAAAAATAGTAGAATTTAAATACGCGCAGGGCGCGAAACCCGGCCTGGGCGGACATCTCCTCGGAGAAAAAAATACGGAAAGCGTTGCCAAGATGCGAGAAGCGGTCAAGGGCACTTCTTTGTTTTCGCCGTTTCCTTTTCATTCGGTATACTCCATTGAAGATCACAAGAAACACATCGACTGGATTAAAGAGATCAATCCCAATGCCCTGGTCTCCGTGAAGGTATCAACGCCTAATGATGTGGATATGGTTGCGGTTGGTTCTTACTATGCGGGCGCTCATATCATTCATATAGACGGCGGCTACGGCGGCACCGGCGCCGCGCCGGATATTGCCAAAAAGAACATCGCGATGCCGATAGAATATGCCATAGCGAAAGTCCATAATTTTTTAAAGGACGAAGGAGCCCGCGATGCCGTAACCCTCATTGCTTCAGGCGGTATCCGGACGGCCCATGATCTGGTGAAAGCCATTTGCCTGGGAGCGGACGGCGCGGTTATCGGCACGGCGGAAATGGTTTCCCTGGAATGCGTAAGATGCGGAAACTGTGAATCGGGCCGAGGTTGCGCCCGGGGCATTGCTTCCACCGATTCGGAGCTTGCGGATTTGT
The DNA here is from genome assembly GCA_002840555.1 of Deltaproteobacteria bacterium HGW-Deltaproteobacteria-13. Lineage (GTDB taxonomy): Bacteria > Desulfobacterota > Syntrophia > Syntrophales > Smithellaceae > Smithella. The sequence goes on along the minus strand of PHBJ01000006.1, from coordinate 106,508 downwards.
TCAATGAAGAATGGGCGACACAGCGTTTGACCAATATGTACCATGCCTGGAATGTCCAGCTGGTTGAAATATTACAGAAGTTCGGCATGAGGAGTGTCAGAGAACTGGTCGGCCGGACGGATTTGCTCGAACATATAGATTACAGTAAATAAAGCGGAGTTTGCTAATGATAATGGATAATGTTGAAAAAATAACACAGTCGCGTGCGGAAATTTGCAGCCAGGTGCCGCCTTTAAATATGAACACGGAAGAAGAAGGCGGCTGCGGCGTAACCGGTTTTATCTGTTCGATTCCTGTCACCGGAAAGAATATCTTTGAGCCTTCCGCGCAAATGCATAACCGCGGCAATGGAAAAGGCGGCGGTATCGGCGCTGTCGGATTTGTCCCCGAAGCGATGGGCGTATCCCGGCAGGTGCTGCAGGATGATTATATGCTGCACATTGCACTTCTGGATGGAAGCGTCTGCACTGAAATTGAAGATACCTTTATCAAACCGTTCTTTAAAATTGATAAATCGGAAAAACTGGCCACACTTAATGATCATCGCAGTATCGGTTTGGATGTCCGTCCTCCGGATGTCATGCGTTATTTTGTTCGTGTCAAGGATGATGTCCTGGATAAATTCATCGCGGCTAATAAATTTGAATCCATGGACAGGCGGGACGCCGAAGACGAGTTTGTTTATCAGAACAGTTTCAAGATTAACACGCACTATTATGCATCTTTGGGTGACAAGAAGGCTTTTGTCATGTCTCACGGCAGGAACATGATGATCCTGAAAATCGTGGGCTATGCGGAGAACGTTGTCAAATACTATAAGCTTGATGATTTCAAGGCGCATGCCTGGCTGGCGCACCAACGCTATCCGACCCGTGGACGTGTCTGGCATCCGGGTGGCTGCCATCCGTTCAGCGCGCTCAATGAAGCACTCGTCCATAACGGCGACTTTGCCAATTATCAGGCGGTTAATGAATATCTGAAGCAGCGCAATTATTTTCCGCTGTTTCTGACGGATACGGAAGAAGCGGCGCTGCTGCTTGACTTGTGGAGCAGGGTCTATAAATATCCGCTGGAATACCTGATTGAGGCTATGGCGCCTACATCGGAAATGGATTTTGACATGCTGCCCAAGGATAAGCAGGAATTGTACAAAGCCATTCAAACCCATCATGTGAACGCTTCTCCTGATGGCCCTTGGTTCTTTATCATTGCCAGAAATGATGTCAAAAACGACCAGTTCCAACTGATCGGCATTACCGATACCGCCATGCTCCGTCCGCAGGTTTTTGCCTTGCAGGAGGGTGAAGTCCAGATTGGCCTGATCTGTTCGGAAAAGCAGGCCATCGACGCGACTTTAATTTCCCTGGAGCGCGAAGATCCCCGCTTTGGTCCCATTGCCGATAAATACTGGAACGCACGCGGCGGCAGCTATACCGACGGCGGCTCGTTTATCTTCAGCCTGAAAGATACCGCAAACGGCAAAGAACTGATTTGTACGGACAAATTCGGGAATGTCATTAAAACTCCCAAAGGCAAGGTCGCTTGTGATGTTGCCAAAAGGATAACCGTCACTCCTGAATTCAAACCCATAGAAGACAAGATTACCGCTTTGTTTGCTGTAAGTGATTATTCAGCGACAGCCGGTAAAATATACGACTATGTCAAAGATAATATTGCCGGCTTTAATCCGGATACACTGAGATTCTGCATAGAAACGATTAAAGGCCATGCGGGTAAAAATGACGATTGCAAGCAGACCGTCATCAGTGCATTAACACTTTTGAATGATCACAGATTCAACACAGGCTCCATAAAAAGAAGTTCGCTGCAGCATGTTTTGAAATTAGCGCTGGATGATATTTTCGACGCATCGCCGGCCATTACCGAAATCACCAACTCACGGTTCAGCCGGATCAATTTTGCGAGCCGCGAGAAACTGCGCGCGCCCAAAAACAATGAAAGAGTTTTGATTATTGACGCTGAACATTTTGAGCCGGAAGGAGACCTTTGCGACGCGGTGATGATCGTTAAGGCATTTCAGCTGGGCTGGAAACGCTTCATCGTCTACAAATACCGTGGGCAGAGATTTACGGGCTGCGGTTTCGGTCCGTCCACGAAAGAAGTGAGAATTGATATCTACGGCGCCTCCGGGGACTACATCGCGTCGGGCATTGACGGCATGGAAATTTATATTCATGGCAATGCGCAGGATCAACTTTGCCAGATCATGAAAGAAGGCAAACTGGTTGTATATGGCGACGTCGGCCAGACCTTCATGTACGGCGCCAAAGGCGGCACCGCTTTCATCATGGGCAATGCGGCGGGAAGACCATTGATCAATGCTGTCGGCAAGCCCAGAGTCGTTATTAATGGAACAGCGCTGGATTATCTGGCCGAATCTTTCATGGCCGGTGATCCGCTCAACGGCGGCGGGTTTGTTATCCTGAACGGTATCGGCTTTGACGATGCCGACGGATCGATTTGCGAGTATGATTCACCTTATCCCGGTTCGAATATTTTTTCTCTGGCTTCCGGCGGCGCGATTTACGTTCGCGATCCGCACAGGAAACTCGTTGATGAGCAGCTCAACGGTGGAGAGTTTATTGAAATCACTGATGCGGACTGGAATCTCATCGAGCCCTATCTTAAGGAAAATGAAAAACTTTTCGCCATCACCATTGAAAGACTTCTCACCGTTGACGGTAACAAGAAAGCCCCGCAAGAGGTATACAGAAAAATCAGGCCTCTCAAAGCTGCCGCTGTTAAAAAAGACGATGACGGATTAGAAGAGTAAACAAGGCATCAAAGAAAGTCGTGCACAATTTCTCATTGCGCGCAATGAAGCGTAATGTTGTGTTGCATATATTTTTTGCATGGCGCATGTAAATTTCTGATGTTTTATCCTTGGCATTAATTCATTAATCTGATTAAATACTCTCAGGAAAGTGACTTTTGTCATATGAAGGTGTCTTCATGATTTCAATTTCCAGCGTAAGCACCGGCATTAAAGGCCTGGATAAAACCATTAATTACCTGCAAATGGGTGATAATGTTGTTTTTACCGTTGAAAACATCGAGGAATACAAAACCTTTATTCATCCGTTTGTAAAAAATGCACAGGAAAAAGGGAAGCGCGTTGTTTATATGCGTTTTGCCAAACATCCCCCCCTTTTAGATTCGACTCAGAATATTGTAATTTACGAACTGAACGCCAATACCGGTTTCGAATCCTTCTCCACTCAGGTTCATCATATCATAGAGAAAGAAGGGCGCGATGTATTTTATGTGTTCGATTGCCTGTCTGATCTGCTTTTAATCTGGGCGACGGATCTGATGATTGGCAACTTCTTTGTGATTACCTGTCCCTATCTTTTTGATCTCAATACCATTGCCTACTTTGCCATTCTGCGAAACCGGCATTCAATTAAAACGATTGCCCGCATTAGAGAAACGACCCAGGTGCTGTTGGACATTTACAGCTTTCAGAATAAGCTTTATGTCCATCCTGTTAAAGCATGGCAGCGTTATTCACCAACCATGTTTCTTCCTCACAGGATGGATAAAGATAAGTTTGTTCCCATTATGAACAGCGCCGACGCCTCGAACTTATTTTCCTATCTGACAAAAACCGGCACGAACAGCGCCGAGAGAAATCTGGACTATTGGGATCGCCTGTTCATCAAGGCAAAAACGACACAGGAAAATACCGAAGATAAAGATAAAAGAAAGAAAATTATTGATCAGCTTTCCCGGATGTTAATAGGCAGAGAAAAGAGAATCCTCGGTCTGGTTAAAAAATATTTCACACTGGAAGATCTTATCGAAATTAAAGAGCGGCTGATCGGAACGGGCTTTATCGGCGGTAAAGCCGTGGGCATGCTTTTGGCTAGAAATATTTTACGCCAGGATGCCTCTGTAAAATGGTCCGAGCATCTGGAGCTGCACGATTCGTTTTATATCGGGTCGGATATCTTTTATTCTTACATTGTACAAAATGGCTGGTGGCCGGCTTTCATGTCCCATAAAACCAAAGAAAACTACTTTGCCAGCGCGGCGGAATTAAAACACAAAATGCTGAAAGGCAAATTTTCCGACGAAATCCGTGAACGTTTTCAGTTGATGCTGGAATATTTCGGGCAATCACCGATTATTGTGCGCTCCAGTTCTCTGCTTGAAGATGCTTTCGGGAATGCGTTTGCCGGCAAATATGAAAGTTATTTTTGCGCCAATCAGGGAACGCCGGAAGAGCGCTATGAAAAATTTGAGGAAGCGGTGAGAAAAATATTTGCCAGCACCATGAATATCGACGCGTTAACCTACCGGATGCAGCTCGGCCTGGATCAAATGGATGAGCAGATGGCTCTGCTGGTTCAAAGGGTTTCCGGCTCGTATCGCAAGAATTATTATTTCCCGGAATTGGCCGGTGTCGGGTTGTCTTATAACACCTTTGTCTGGCGAAAAGGAATAGATCCCAAAGCGGGAATGCTGCGGCTTGTTTTCGGACTGGGAACAAGAGCCGTTAACCGGAAGGAAAATGATTATCCGCGCATTGTTGCTCTGGATGCGCCATTGGTTAAGCCGTATGCCAGACAGGAAGATGCCGGGCGCTTTTCTCAGCATCGGGTTGATGTGCTCAATCTGGATGAAAACAGTTTTGAGACGTTGCCGATGGAGCAGGTGATTAAAGAAAAGCTGGAAGAACATTGGGAGCTTATCGGTTCCAAAGATATTGAGGCCGGAGAGAGGATGGAAGCTTCCGGCAAGAGTAAGGAGGCATGGATTCTTACTTTTGATGAGTTGTTATCCACAACGGATTTTTCAAACCTTATGTCCAAAATGCTGAAACAACTGGAAAAAGTCTATGATTATCCGGTTGATATCGAATTCACGGCTAATTTTAACGCGGAAGGGAAACTTCAAATTAATCTCCTGCAATGCCGGCCATTTCAAACAAGAGGTCACCGCAGCCGAGTGGAAATCCCGGACAAGATTGAAGAAAATAAAATATTTTTACGGCAGGAAGGTAACTTCATGGGTGGGAGCGTTTATCAGGATATCGCGCGGGTCATTTATATTGATCCGCAAGGTTACACCAAACTGCCGCTTTCGGCTAAATACAATATTGCCCGGTTGGTAGGAAAGATCAACAAGACCATTTCGCGCGATGCAGATCCTGCGATGCTTTTCGGACCAGGCCGCTGGGGGACAACAACTCCGGAAATGGGTGTTCCTATCACTTTTTCCGAAATAAATAATATCGCCGCTATTGCGGAAATCGCCTACCGGGAAGGAAGTTTGATACCGGATTTATCCTTCGGCACGCACTTTTTTCAGGACCTCGTGGAAATGAATATATTTTATATGGCGATTTATCCGGACAAAGAAAAAGTAATCTTCAACACGTCATGGATGCAAGCGATGCCCAATTTACTGGAAAAGATTGTACCTGAGGATAAACAGTATGCCAGGGTCGTCCGCATCCACGATGTCAAAAAAGACAAATTGAGATTTCTTTCCGATGTTGTTGCGCAGAAAATGATCTGTTACTTTGATTAATCCTTAAAATTAAATTAGACAATATTGCTCGTCTCGTAAAAAATTTATAGATCGTCATACCGGCGAAGGGCCGGTCCAGACAGAGTCTAGTCATGCTCCTGAGCGGTTTTATTGCTTTTGCGGAACATCCTGGGATCAATTCCCAGTTTTGTAATTTTATATTGAATAATACGTTTTGTTGTTCCCAGAATATTGGCCGCCCTGGTTTGATTTCCGCCGGTCGCTTCCAGAGTATCAATAATTAAAGATCGTTCCTGAGCCTTAACCACAGAAGATAGTTTGCTGTGTTCAACTTTTTCCACCTTTTTTTCTCTAACTTGCAGTGATGGGGGCAGGTGCTGAACATCGACCGTGTCTGTGTTGCACAAAAGCACGGCGCGCTCAATGCAGTTTTCCAGTTCACGTACATTACCCGGCCATTTATGAGATAAAAATACTTCAATGGCCGCCGTGGAAATCTTTTTCACGTGTTTGCCCATTTCCTTGCTGTATTTCAAGATAAAATGGTCAGCTAAGAGTATAATATCACTTCCTCTTTCACGCAATGCCGGCAGATAAATAGGAAATACGTTGAGGCGGTAAAATAAATCGGCGCGGAAACGTTCCGCTAAAATATCCTGTTCCAGATTTCTGTTGGTGGCGGCAATAATCCGCACATTGACGTTGATGACCCTTGAAGAACCCAGAGGCTGAAATCTCTTTTCCTGTAAAACGCGCAAAAGCTTTACCTGCGCGGCAGCGGAAAGCTCACCCACTTCATCAAGGAAAATGGTGCCGCCGTTGGCCTCTTCAAACCTTCCGCGGCGTTGATGCAGGGCCCCGGTAAAAGCCCCTCTTTCATGACCAAATAGTTCGCTTTCGATTAACGTGTCGGGAATCGCCGCGCAGTTGACCTGCACCAGCGGACCGCCGTGCCTCGGCGAGTTCATGTGGATCGCGCGCGCGACCAATTCTTTACCGGTTCCCGTTTCACCGGTGATTAAAATTGTTGTATTGGAATCAGCCACTTGCGCAACCATTCCGAACACTTCCTGCATTGGTTTGGAATGGCCGATAATATCTATGGAAGGAGCACGCTCACTTCCCACAATTTTTCTCAGGCGTTCGTTTTCTTCCTCCAGCGCGCGGATATGGACGGCCTTGGCCATCAATTCGGCAACCGCAGACAGCATGGCCAGTTCCTTGTCCAGATTTTCTACCTGTTGAGCAACCTTGTCAGCCGACAAAACGCCTACGACACTTGCGTCATACATAATCGGAACGCACAAAAAGGAAAGTTCAGCGCGGTTCAGATGACGCCGCGCGCCCGTGCGATCCAGAAAATGCGTCTCCTTGCCCAGATTGGCGACTGCCATCGGCCGGCCGGTTTCCGCCACCTTGCCTGTGATGCCTTCTCCCGGTTTATAGGTCACGTCCAGCCCGTCAATATTAATGTCAAGGGCAACATCAAGCCAGACTTCCTTTTTTTCGCGATCCAGCAGAGATATCATCCCGCGCTGCATGCCGAGACGCGAACTCATTTCCTGCAGGGCCAGCTCCAGTTGATCGCGTAAATCTCCCGGCTGCGCCAGAATCTTGGCAATCGCATGTAGGGCGGCTAATTCTTCATAAGTATGAATGCTCAATATGCGTTCTTTCTCAATAAAATGTTTTTTTGTAGCCTTGCTCATAGATGGCTCAACTAACTGAAATGTATTTTGTTACAAAATTGTACCAATAGCAATATGTTTTTTCATATTTCCCCATTTTACTGCAATTACTGAACCAAATTTGAACTTTTTAATAATTAAAACCAATAAAATTGTTGAAAAATTTAGATAATCGCAATAGAGATAGTTTACAAAAAATATATCAGGATTACTTATGATTTCAAAAAGAGCGTCCAAATTCACATCTTTCATTGTCATGGATGTCATGGCCAAAGCCGAGGAATTGGAACGTCAGGGAGAAGACGTCATCCATATGGAAGTCGGCGAACCTGATTTCCCAACACCGAAAGTCATCACACGGGCGGCGAACAAAGCTTTATCCAACAACAAAACCCGATATACCCACGCTCTGGGCCTGCTAGAATTGAGGCAAGCCATATGCGACTTCTATCTTAAAGAATACGGCGTTGGTATTACGCCCGATCAGGTGATGATCTCCACCGGCACCTCTCCGGCGCTCCTTTTTGCAATGCTCGCCATTTTGGATCACGGCGATGAAGTAATCATTTCCAACCCGCGCTATCCCTGCTACCAGAACTTTATCCTCGCGGCCGGCGGCAAAATGAAAGAAGTTAAGACGTATCCCGAGGAGGGCTTTCAGTATCGCCCGAAGGATATCAAAAAGAAACTTTCCCCCCGGACCAAGGCGATTCTGATCAATTCGCCTTCCAATCCCACCGGCATCGTCATGACTGAGGAGCAATTGCAAAGTGTTGCGCAATTCGACAAGCAGTATATTATCTCGGATGAGATTTATCATGGCCTGGTTTATAAAGACCGCGCTCATTCTATTTTGGAATTCACGGATAAAGCGTTTGTTATTAATGGTTTTTCCAAACTATACGCGATGACGGGCTGGCGTCTGGGCTACTGCATCTTTCCTGCGGAATTTTCGAAAGTCATGCAGCGTATTCATCAGAATTTTATGATTTCCGCCAATGGTTTTATCCAATGGGCCGGTATTGCCGCTCTTACGAAAGCGCAAAAAGATGTCGCTAAAATGGTAAAAATTTACGATGAACGCCGCAAATACATGCTGGCCCGTTTGACGGACATGGGTTTTGTCATCCATGTCGAACCGACCGGCGCGTTTTACGTGTTTGCCGACGCGCGGCGCTTTTGCACAGATTCCTACAAGGAGGCTTTCCGTATTACTGAAGAGGTAAAGGTAGGCGTCTCGCCCGGTATTGATTTCGGCAGCGGCGGCGAAGGATTTCTTCGTTTTTCTTATGCCACCTCCATGGAAAACATTAAAGAGGGTTTAGACAGGCTGGAACGCTATCTAAGCAAGTAGAATTGAATTTTTATTCGCTTTAATATCATCCATATCTCAGCCATACTCCGGCAGCATGACGCTTTCGCCCGGTCTGACAAACAGTATTTGGACTACCTTAAGAAAAATGTCCTTCAAAGATAATCCTTGCTATTTACTAATAATACCTGTACAAGCCGCTACAGTGATCGCGATAGTTATTGACCTCCCATCCTTTCTACGTCAGAAATTTCGGCAGGAAAATCCGGCTAATCGTAACCGAATCCAACTTTAGAGTCATGTTTTCGGCCTGTTATTCAGGCTCCAATTCATGACACACAGCGGTGTGTTCTCAACAACCGCAACGACTAGACCTGGGTTCACATGTCACAAATACTGAAAGAAAAAGGAAAAAAGAAAGAAATGAGTTTTGAGAAGTTTAAGTTAGATGCGAAAATATTTGCCGGCGTTCAGGCGCTTGGCTATAAAGTACCAACACCAATTCAACTGGAATCAATCCCGCCGATTATGGAAAGCCGCGATGTTATGGGGCTTGCCCAGACCGGAACGGGAAAAACAGCCGCTTTTGTATTGCCGATTTTACAGCGGCTGATGCAGGGGCCTCGCGGCCATATCCGCGCGCTTATTATTGCGCCGACACGTGAGTTAAGCGAACAAACCCATAAAGCAATCGGACAATTGGGACGCAGGGCTCAAATCCGCAGCGCCTCCATCTATGGCGGCGTGAACATTAACGGTCAGATAACAAAGCTCCGTGATAGAGTTGATATTGTCTCCGCCTGTCCCGGCCGTCTACTTGACCATATCCAGCGCAACACCATTGATTTATCTCATGTAGAAGTACTGGTACTGGATGAAGCGGATCACATGTTTGATATGGGCTTTCTGCCGGATGTCCGGAGAATTGTGAAACACCTTCCCGCGCAACGTCAGACATTGCTGTTTTCAGCGACCATGCCCGAAGACATCCGCTCGCTCGCCAATGATCTGTTAACCAATCCGGTGAACATTAAAATCGGCCACGAAGCGCCGATTGAAACCGTTACCCATCATTTTTATCCGGTGCAAATGGCCACCAAGACAGCTCTGCTGAAAGATATTCTTGATAAAACCGAGATGGAATCCGTGCTCGTTTTTACGCGGACAAAATCACGCGCCAAGAGCGTGGCTCTGCAACTGGATAAATCGGGATATAAAGTTACTTCACTGCATGGCAACTTGACACAGCAGAAACGGCAGCATGCGCTCGACGGCTTCCGTGATGGACGTTATGAAATCATGGTGGCGACAGATATCGCCGCCCGCGGTATTGACGTGACCAGAATCTCCCATGTTATCAATTATGATATGCCTTCCACCACTGATGCCTATACCCATCGCATCGGACGGACGGGACGCGCCGCCAAAACAGGCGACGCCTTTACTTTTGTGACGGGAGAAGATGCCGGCCTTGCTCATTCGCTGAAAAGAGTGCTTGGGGAAAAGCTAGAATACCACAGCGTGGCCGGATTAACCACCAGCATGCCTGTTGACGACGGATCTCCCGCGCGCCGCAATAGCAGTGGACGGGGCATGAAACCAAATAATGGAAGAAAGCTGTTCGCTACCAAAGCACGACCCAACATCAGATCCAAACAGCGTTCTTTCGATTCTTCCAACCGCAGCCAGTGGGCACATTAAGCAAAATGCGGAACTGATTGATATTGTTCTTTATGAAACAAAGCCTCTCCGCAGCTTGCCGCGGAGAGGCTTTGTTATTTTTAAGTAAAGGGATCGTTGAAAAACCGCAAATTTCAGGGTTGTTCAAAAGCTCGTCCCGTACTTGATACGGGATGCTCAGATGCAAGGCGCGCAAAAAGCGAACCGCGAGGCGTATATTTACATACGTTGAGCGGTGCGGTTTGAAGCGCAACACAGCAGATGAGCGTTTTTCAACAGCCCTAAATATTTATTTTTTTGCTTTGCCGCTGATTTCGATTATCCGCACACGAAGGATCAGGGTTTTTTTGAGAATTTCATCGGAGAAATCATTTGCGTCGCTTCCGTATTGACGCATAATACATTGCAGAGCTTCTTTTTTAGCGTCCGCATCATCTACTATTTCCGCAGTACCTGATCCCATGACGCTCTCATATTTTGCTCCCCAGTCGCAAGCACGCTCAGCGGTGACAATATCATGGAGGATATCAAACTCAAAGCCCACGCGATTGTTTCTTTTGATAATGTCAACCTTTCTTCCTTCGAGCGCCGCGTGGAAATAAAGAAAGCGGTCGTCATAGCCGAAATTAAGTGGAACAACATAAGGCTGACCCTCGTCGCACATTGCCAGATGACAAACACGGCAACGCCTGATGATGCCGTCAATATCCTTTCTGTCCTTTATTTCTCTCTCTTTTTTACGCATTTTTTCCTCCAACCGTAGCCTTCGGTTATCCGGCAATCATTTGTTACCCATTGCCTTAAAGAATGTGTAGCAGAAAACGCCATCGGCCTCTGCAGTCCGGTATAAATCTCTGATTCCTTTTTCAAAAACATTTTGTTCGATTATTCCCGAATTAATGGCGGACTCGCGCACCCCTTCAATCATCGCTGTGAATGTCTTTTTCGTAAATCCATCAACGAGTCCGGGTTTGCTGGAATCGACATAGACCATGCGGGGAGACACGCGAATCGCGTTAAAACCGGCCTGATGCAAAAGCGGATATAATTCTCTCCCTATCATGGCGTTGCCGCCGGCCTGTCGCTGCAATTCAACCTGACACTGAATCGCTTTGTGCGCCTCTTCGCTGTCCGGATAAAAATAGGCCGAGCCGTGATCTCCCTCAATGACCGTAATTGTGCCGCCCTGCTTCAAATATTGTTTCAGCGCTTGCAGCGCTTCTACCGGCCGCGGGAGATGTTCCAGAACAAAGCAGACAAAAATGTGATCAAAGGATTCCGGTTCATAAGATAAATTAAATATGTCGGCCTGTGCGAATTGAACATTCGTCATGCCTGCCGCTTCCGTTTTTCTTCTGGCTTCGTTAACGGACGCTTCGGATATATCTATTGAGGTAATCGATGCGCCGGGACTGTTTTTCGCCAGAGTCATTGTTTGCGCGCCGACCCCACAGCCGGCCTCCAGAACTTTGCTTCCCGGCGGATAAAAAGTGTCGGAGTGCAGCAACTCGACCAGAGTAGAGGCCTGGTCCTGTAACCGTATATTTTCCCGTTGATCGTAACCGTGGACATATGCTTTTTTCATATTTATTTATCCGGAAATACTTCATGCATCAGCTTCAAAGTCTTTTTCTTCTCGTTTTTATATAAAAAGAAACATATTACTGCAATGGATAAAGCTCCTATGGTATCAAAGATGAGGTCCGACATGGTATCCCGCAAACCTATGCCCTGAAAGGATCGGCCCAGTTCTATCGTGGTTGCAGGCAAATTCCACGATTGCATATCCGTTCCGAAAATTACATCCATGGCAAATTCATAAATTTCAAACATCACATCCATCGTTACGGCAAAAGTAAAGGCGAAGACCGCGACCAGTAACGGACTTATATTCATACTATGTCTGCTGTTAATCTTATAGATGGCCAGGAATCCTATGAATCCAAGAATGACACCGGAAGCGGTATGCAGTACCACATCCCACCAAAACACGTCGTCATACAGATTAAAACGCGCGCTTAAAAATATGCCGGCATATATAAAAATAATGATAATGGATTCCAGAATATCCGGAATATGTATTTTTTTAATTTTTTCAAAATAATCATGTAAAAAGGTAAGCGCGTATGTTACCAGCGCCCAGAATATTATTGTAATATTTTTTTCCATGGCATTCATCATATCGCTCTTGGTGCCAAGGCTTTTATCAAGCAAAGCTAGGATGATGTAAACCAGATTGATGATAATCGAACCGATCAGCAGGCACCGTATAGCCCACAGAACATATTCATGTGTGCTCTGTTTATACCTTGGAGCTTTTTTGTTCATAACCTGATCTCCATTGCTTCAGAAAAACCAAAAATTGTTTCGGTTTTCAATCAAAAATTATGGCAACACGATTCATTAGTCAAGGCAATTATCATTTCATTAAATTTGTTATTTTCTTTTTCAAAAATTACGCTACAATCAGAGAGGCGACCGCGTTGGGATTTAATACTGAAAATCAATCTTCGTGACGATGGATTTGAACACTTTAAGGAAATTTATGAAATACAAAATTCTGGGTATATCCGGCAGTCCGGTAAAAAAAGGCAATGTGGAGAGTCTGCTTAACCGTGCGATTGAAAGCCTGCCCGCGAAAAAAATCGAGTATGAAATTGTCAATCTTTCCGGAATGAAAGTTCGGGACTGCATTCACTGCAATTTCTGTTTGACAAAGCAGATCTCGGGCAAATACTGTTCCCTCAAGGATGATGCTCAGTCCATATTTGAAAAAGCGGAAACCGCAGATATTATTGTTTTAGCCAGCCCCGTGTATTTCATGCGCTCATCCGCGCTGACGGCAGCATTGATGGACCGTTTCCGCGTGTTTGTTTTCGGCAACCTGACGGCGGGACGCATGAAAAACAAAATAGGCGTGAGCATGGCGGCCGCCTGGCTCCGCAATGGCGGCGTCGAAACAACGCATCTGACTCATATCCTGGCGTTTTTGACTCTGGAAATGATTCCCGCCAGCACCCATCAGGGAATCAGCCCGCTGGGCGCGTCCGTTTTGACAAGCATCAGCGGCTCGGGCAACTTTGAGCCTGCGGCTTGCCTGGGAATGGAAAATGACGAGCAGGGCTTGCTGTCCGCAAGGTTCATTCTGCGGCGGGCCATGGAGCTGGCGAAATTAATTAAAAAATGAAGATGCAGGACCAATATTGACAAATATACCTATCAATTGTATTAACTGATGCCGTAAATACTTTTTAAGAGATTTTTATGACGTTATCTTTACAAATCATTCTGCTGGTTGTCGTCTTTATTGCCATTATTGTCATTATGCTTTACGTGGGTGGATTGGCCGTACAGAAGACGTGCTTAAAAATTATCGCGGAAATGGAAGAGTCCAGAGCCTTTAAAGAAGCAAGGGCTGTTGCAATTCAGGATGAACGGAAAAATTTCTTCCGCGTCGGTACCAAAAATATCCGCCCCAAAGCATTAAATCTTCTAATCTCCGATGGTCTGGTCATCAAAACGAGCAATGGGAAATATTATCTCGACAAAGAAAAACTCGCCCAGGCAAAAGCTCAGCTACAAGCGAAGTCCTAAAATATGTTTCAATGTTCTGGAAAGAAGAAAATCATTTTCCAGCACTTCTTTCTCTGACAATTCCTTGTACCACTCTGGAGTCCAGGAATGGTGTAGCCCAATCAACGACTGATTCGACCTGAGGGAGTCCTTGATTTCAATGTTCTTGTCAAACCAGAACTTCCGATACTTTTCTTCAGGCATCATCCTTTTCGATTTAAAGTAAAGAGCTTCGGGAATAAACCCGTATTCCAACCTATCCAGCATGGTAAGATGATGTTTAAAAACGTGACGAAAATAAAATTCTCTCTTCCTTCGCGCCAGAGAACTTCCCAGGCGATTAATCAACTCTTTTAACCGGGGTGTCAGCAAGTTTTCATTATGAGTGATTTTCATATAAGCAGAAACAAATTTATCTGAAATATTTTTGGGAATTCTGTGAAAGAAGCCCAGGGTCCCTATCATCTCATCCATTACATCGGCCAGTGAGCTGTTTCCTATAAAATCCCATTGCTGGAATTGCGGCGCGCCGTCCTTTTCCTCCTTCAGGAAATTTAACTTTTGCTGAATCTTTTTATACCATAGAGTAAGGAGATAAGAGCCGGGTTGCGCTGCCACAAAGGCCATATGAGCACTGAACATAACCACTTCAGTATGGCTCAACATGCGCAAAAGCGGCGCCAGGTCTCCCGTCACCAGCGTATCGGCATCCATGAAGATTCCGCCATGTTCCTTTAATACGGCAACCATGACGGCATCTTTCTGCATCATGAGAGTGAGTTTCCTGAGGATATTCATATCATAGGCCCCTTCAGGCAGATAGAGGCCGAGATTCGAATAATCCAGAAAAATAATTTCATAATCAGGAAGGTTTCTTTCCCATGTTTTTCTGCAAAGCTCCAGATATGGGGTCATGTTCCCCTTGGGTTCCCAGAATGAAAATATTGTTTTCTCAGTGTTCATATTTTGATAACCCTGCATATTATTTCTCTGGAAAAAAGAGGGCGTATTGTTTTTTATAAATCCATGCGGCGGTTCAACTGGGGCATCTTCCCGCTTATTTATATTGTGTGCGTATTTCACTTAAGTCATATACCGTTTTGCTCTTTCCCAAATAACGCAGTTTATCATAATCAACTAATTGCTCTGTCGGAACATAATGGGTAGATGTCCAAGCGGAAGTTTTCCGTATTGTGTTGGCGCGTAATTTGCCGACGCCGCCAAGACAGTAGCGACAGGCGTTTAACGGTTTTTTGGACATGAGGTATTTCTTAAGTGCGTTCTGAAAATTGGAATCACCGGTAATCTTTATACCGTCTTTTTTGTAATCGTAGGCAACGGATGGATCAATGATTCTAGGAATATATATACACTGGGGACACTTGAAAAAATATCCATCATAGATGGATTGGCACCCCCAAATACGTGCTCTTAAACATGTCCTGTAAATAGACCTTATGAGCGATATATCACTCGTTCCAACCAGTGAAAATGGAATCCGAAAATATTCATAAAAGTATCCGGATAGTTTTATCTTGTGCTTCTCGGCATTTTTCCGAATGATTGGCATATGCCTATCCAACAGCTTTCGGGTTTCCGGATAGACGGAAAGTTCAACCTCATCAACTGCTTCCCAAATTTTATCATTCATTTGATGTAGAAGCGTTCCGTTGGTGACGAGAAGAATATGATTACATATTCCGCTTTTGCGCACAGCGCGAATGAGAGAAAGCAAGTCCGGATGCAGCAGCGGTTCACCGCCTATAATTTTTAACGCCTCGGCTTTATATGATGTAGACAAAAGCGAAAGGCCGCGAAAAACAATATCCGGATCGGCAAATTTTGGAACCATTGCCGGTGCTCCGTGATCGCAATCCGTACATCCAAGATTGCAGTGATCGACTGCATTGATTTCGCAACTGTACGGCGGGACAATTTCGCCGTCAACGATGCTGAAGCACCGCCAGTCATCCGGAGTCTTATTCGCAGGAGGGTTAAGAAATGACTTGCATGAAGAGTACATCTTTTTGATCATAATGATAATACACTAGGCTAGTCACAATATTTTTGATGATTCTTTTTGACTGCCCGAAAATTTATAAGCAGGTTCGTTTTGTATGTCAATGAAAAATGATCTTCATTTTTTCATGGCCAATAATTATTTTAACGATGAGGAGAAGTTTTAATCATTGCCCCCTTTGATTTCGCCCAATCATTAAAGAGCAAATCATCAACAATAATTCCACTCAGCAAAATTCTAATTGGAAAAATTAACCGTTCTTAAGCAGGAGGCAGCCATGTGCCCACGGCGAGAAATCTTCATCCATTAACCTTCATCCTTTTTTTAATTATGCGACAAAACTGTCCGTCATTATAATTATGTTTGCTGCCGTGGAACTGCCCACAGGGCAACCACAATGGAACACAGGGCGAAGACCAGCAGAGGTATTCCTATCACGAACGGAAAGTAAGCAAATGGGCTGAGCAGTCCTCCGCCTTGCGCTATGCTGCGCTCGGCGGCGTCTATGGCGTCGAAACCCCACTTGATGATAAAAGCAGCGAGCAGCAGCAGAAAGCCATGCGTCACCAGCAGCAGATTGCGCAGCAGTCGATGCCCCGACCACAACCAGCGGGCCAGGACAAGCATCCACGTTCCGAGCGCAATTTCGGGTAGAAGGATCACCATCACAACAAGCAGTAAAGCACCGGTTATGTGAGTTTTGGGGGCATCCCTCAACAGTTGAGGCAGGCCGTGAATCCCCAATACGATATATGACAAGACGCCCAGCAGTAAAACCAGGCCCAAGGCAAGGTGACATACGGCCAAACATCTACGAATCCAGAGCATGCTCCTGTTCATCCTTTCGCATATCTTCCAGAAAAAGAATAAGTCGCCCAAACGAAAAAACTCAATTAGGCTCTAAAATGAGCACTCTCTTTTGTTGACAACTTTTCTCAATATTGATTTTAGAAGTTGTCAACAAGTTGTATACAATGATTGCGCACGCTTAATCATAATCATCACGTTTTCATTGGCATTTTTGACGACAAACTTAACATCTTTGTGCGCAGACTGCCAAATTCGGAATACTTCGTCGGCAAAGGCTTGCCCGATAGTCTTAATGTCGTTAAAATCGAGCTCAATCGTCTTGAATTTTTCCAGACCAGCCAGAATTCTCCGTGCCTGCGATCTTGACACATAATCCACATTCTGATGATACAGCTTGACTTTCACTGCGGTCTTGCTGAATTGGAAGGAATCATCCGTGTACTTATTAAAAAGATCAGCCAGTTTCTTTTTCGATTTTAGACCCAGGACAAAATCAATCTTTGTTCCTTTCACGGATTGGATATCTTTTATATAAATGTCCTGCCCAATATTGTCGAAAATGAGCTTCTTCTCAAAACTCTTGATGATCAAACGATCAGCAACCTTTGACGTAAAAAATATACCCTCACCGCTGTGTGCATCAGGCGCAGTGGTTTCTTTTCCTTTGAGCAGATCCTGAATGGCTTCAATCGTTGTGTGCAGACGCTTTATTTTCATAATATTGTTAAATATGCCGACACCCTGATCGGCCACCGTAAACCGGATATCTGTCGCGGTTTTCATAATGATTAAGTCTATCTTTTCCGAAGCAGAATGTTCAATCGCGTTGTTGAGCATTTCGGTAAAAGCATAATCGACAATGGAAGAAATATTAGTGGCAACACCTTTGAAGATTGCGCTTTCTTCTTTGATTTGACGCAACACTTTATCCTCGGCCAAATCCTTGTTGAGCATGATCTTGTGAACCCTTAAAGGTTTCTTAATGCTTGTGCCTTTTTTCGAAGAAATAATATAGTGGGCCTGGTTTGCTTTACCCATCAAAACAATGGCACCTTCATCCGCAAGGTTTTTCAGAAACCTCTGCGCATACGCCCGCGAAAGCCCTGTTTGGCCTACAATGTCAGCGGTAGTAATTTGCCCTTGTTTATTAATTGTATTGAGTATGAGAGTTCTCAATTCCATATATCTTCTCCATAATTATTGTTGACAACTTTATTGTAAACTAATTTTAAAAGTTGTCAACAAGTTGTATACATGTTGAGAATAACTGTGCATGTTCTTTTTATTTCTGAAGAGTTTTAATTGGTATGGTGTCCCCAGATTTAAAAATCGAACCGCGAGACGTATATATATTAATACGTTGAGTGGTGCGTTTTGCAGCGCAACGCCGCAGATGGGCGTTTTTTAGCGGCCCTGGAGTTCCTGCTTTTTCATCATAATCAACACGGCGGAGATGGCCCCCTCGGTCATGCCGATAATGCGCTCCATCTGGCCTAAAGTTTGCGGGGCTATTTTGGTGAGTTTTGTTTTTAATTCATTGGAAAGACCAGGTACTGAAGAATAATCAAAGTCCGGCGGGATTTTCTTTTTTTCCTGGTCTTTTAATTTTTTCACGGCATCGAACTGACGCTTGATGTAGCCTTCGTATTTCGTTTCAATTTCAATCTGTTGTTTGACAAAGGCGTCCGGCTGCGGTTCCCAGCCGGGAAACACAGCCAGATTGTCATAGGACAATTCGTGTCTTTTTAAAAGGCCATGCAAAGTTGAGTGATTGTTCAGAGGCGGAGAGTTGAGTTCCGCCAGTTTCTCGTTTGTCTCCACCGTCGGCTTAATTGACGATAACTTGAGATGCTCAATGCCCTGCTCTATCTCTTTTATTTTGCCTTGAAGTTCCAGATAATGCGCTTGGTCAATCAATCCCAATTCGCAGCCCTTGCCCATCAGGCGGATGACGGCGTTATCCTCCCGCAGAATCAGGCGGTATTCGGCGCGCGAGGTAAACATGCGGTAAGGTTCGTCCACACCGCGCGTGACGAGATCGTCGATCATCACCGCCATGTAGGCCTCGGAGCGATCTAAGATAAATGCTGGCGCTCCCTGCACAGCACGGGCGGCATTGATTCCCGCCCAGAGACCCTGTGCTGCCGCTTCTTCATAGCCGGAGGTGCCGTTGATCTGACCGGCCAAATATAAACCTTCAACTAATTTTGTCTCCAGCGTGGGTTTGAGCTGTGTCGGCTGAACAAAATCATATTCGATCGCGTAAGCCGGGCGCATGATTTCGGCGCTTTCCAATCCTTTCACACTGCGCACAATCTGATATTGCAATTCGAGAGGCAGGCAATTGCCCAGGCCCTTGGCATAAACTTCCTGCGTGTCGAGTCCTTCATGCTCCAGCACCACCGGATGGCTTTCGCGCTCTGAAAAGCGCATGACCTTATCTTCGAGCGAGGGACAATAGCGGGCGCTCACTCCCTTGATGATGCCGGAGTAAAGAGGCGAGCACTGAATATTTTCACGGATCACACGATGTGTTTCGGCGGATGTGGCTGAAAAATAAGAAGGCAGACGCTCCGACCGCAGCGCGGTCGTGGTAAAAGAAAAGGGATGGGGATCGGGGTCGCTGTCCTGCCGCTCTAATCGGGAAAAATCGATGGAAGAGGCCCGCAGACGCGGCGGTGTTCCCGTTTTCATTCTACCGATATCGAAACCAAGTCCTTTGAGATTGTTGGCAAGCCCGATGGAAGCCAGTTCTCCGGCGCGACCTGAAGGAGTCTGCGAAGCGCCGACATGCACCAGGCCGTTTAAAAAAGTCCCGGTGGTAATGATGACTTTTTTCGCTCCGTAAAAATACTCGCTTTGATCAAGCACGCCGATTACCTGGCCAGCTTCAATAACCAGGCTCTCAATCATTGCCTGACGGATGAAAAGATTTTGCTGATTCTCGACCACTGATTTCATCGTCAGGCGGTAGAGCTGCTTATCACACTGCATCCGGGAGGAATGAACGGCCGGGCCCTTGGAGGCGTTGAGCATGCGAAAATGCACGGCGGTTTTATCGGTGATCTTGCCCATCTCGCCGCCGAGCGCGTCAATTTCCTTGACGAGTTGCCCTTTCGCCAATCCCCCGATTGCCGGATTGCAGGACATCAGCGCTATCGAATCCAGATTGATATTGAACAGAATTGTCCGGCAACCCATACGCGCGGAAACCAGGGCCGCTTCACAGCCGGCATGTCCGCCGCCGATCACCGCAACATCATAATTGTCTGTTAAGTTAGTCATTTTTTAATCAAACACTTGCTCTTGTATTAAATCAATAGTAAAAACGAATCCGTCATACCGTTGAAGAACGGTATCCAAGAAAAAGACTGGATTCCGGTCTCAGCCGGAATGACAAGCATTTTTTACGGCATAGACTGTAAAAACACAACATAAAAAAGAGGCGGCTTTGGCTAAACCGGATTTTTGGAAAAACAGCAAGAATTATTACGACCTGAAAAGCTACTGGCGTAATCTGTTCGGCTGCAGTGTCCATAAACTGCAGATTGACGCGGGATTTACATGTCCCAATCGCGATGGACACGTCGCCACGGGCGGCTGTATTTACTGCGACGGCAGAGGATCGAAGTTGCGCCAACAGGGAATTTTGCCTTCGGTTGCCGAGCAAATCGTTTCCGGCAAAAAATATTACAAGCCGCAGGCCGCAAAATATATCGCATATTTCCAAACATTTACAAACACTTACGCACCGATAGACAAATTGCGGGAAATATATGACGAAGCTCTGGCGCAGGAAGATGTCATCGGCCTTTCCATCGGCACAAGGCCGGATTGCCTGGAACCCGATGTTGTTGAGTTATTAAGTGGATACGCAAAAAAATATCACATCTGGGTGGAATTGGGCCTGCAATCCGTTCACGACAAGACTTTGCAGTTCATCAATCGCGGACATAATTTTCAGCAATTCTCTGATACAGTGAACAGACTTACCGGACATGGCCTGAACATTTGTGTTCACATTATCATCGGTTTGCCCGGTGAAAGCGACAAAGATGTATTAACGACTGCTGAGACTCTTGCGGCCATGCCGGTCAACGGCATCAAGATTCATTCTCTGTTGGCTCTGGAAGGAACCGCTTTGGGCGAGATGTACAAAAAAGGCGCCATAACCATGATCACCAAAGAGAAATATGTTTCTTTGACCGCCGATGTCCTGGAGGTATTGCCTCCCGAAATGGTGATTCAACGTCTCACCGCCGACGGCTATCGCGATATATTCCTTGCGCCTGACTGGGCAAGGAATAAACTGGATGTGTTGAACTCCATTAATAGGGAATTGGAGCGGCGGGGTTCGTATCAGGCGAAACACTATGGGATAACTCCGTAAAAAACCCATATGCTGCGTTGCGCTTCATATTTTAGTCACTGCAACCTACGAAAAAGTAGGCCTCATTCCTAAACATTCGCGCGCCTTGCCTCTGGGCTTTTTACAAAGTTATCAAAAGCGGTTTTAATGATGTGGCAAAAAAATCTATGATATTTGCATAAAAATTGCTAAGTAAAAGAATGAAACGCAAAGGGCCTTTTTGCAGGAATGTTGACAGGAAAAGAGGACAATCAATTAAAGATAGAAGAAATCCGCTTGTCGCCCGAATTGCTGAGAATTAACTCCCGCTACGCAGGCGGTGGAGGGCTGACAAAAATTCTTCTGATTCTGATGGTTGCGCTTTCATTGCTTTTTTATAAGGATATTATAAATATAATACAAGAAAAGTCGATGGATGAACAGCTTGTGCTTGTTTCGATGGCTTTGATTTTTTTAGCGGCTTTTTTCTTTACATTATATAGAATGAATCGGGACAGCGGCAAAAGTCTTATTATGACGGAAAAAGGCTTTTTTATAGAACCGGGGCTGGCTGAGTTTTGGAAAGATATTGATGAGTATAGATGGAACGCATCAGCGGAGACGGCCTTGACATCGGACCAAAACGAAGGAACATCCCTGTTTCTTTTTAATCATAAAGGGGTATTGCCCAAAAACTATGACCTGGTGCAATACGGGATTTTCTTTACGCCCGATCAGGTTCAACAGGCGGATGCTATCTGTCAGCGCTTTGGGATTAAAAAATTAGAAAGCTAAAATTTTTACAGAGATTTTATGATAGCAATCATTAATTACAATGCAGGAAACATCACCAGCGTGGCGCGTGCTCTGCAGAATATCGGACAGGATTTTGTCATCACGGATGACACAAATATGCTCGAAGCGGCATCGCATGTGATTTTTCCTGGCGTCGGCGCGGCGGGCGAGGCGATGGTTTATCTGCGAGAAAAAAACCTTGATGCCTGGCTGAAAAAATATATCAAAACCGGAAAGCCGCTTTTAGGCATCTGTCTGGGCACGCAGATCATCCTTGATTACTCCGAAGAAAATAAAACCGAATGCGTCGGCCTTATCGCCGGTTCAACGAAACGCTTTCCTGAGAAACTGACTTCGGAAGGTGAGTTATTAAAGATTCCGCACATGGGCTGGAACAGCGTGCAATTCCGCCGCAGTCATCCGGTGTTTAAGGATGTTGCGCCGGATGCCGAATTTTATTTTGTGCATTCCTATTATCCGGCTCCTTCTGATGATTCGGCTGTTTTAGGAACAACTGACTATGGCATGACATTTTGTTCTGTGTTGGCCAAAGATAATCTGGTCGCCATGCAGTTTCACCCGGAAAAAAGCGGGCGTCCCGGCCTGCAGATTTTGAGAAATTTCTGCGCGTGGAGGGGCAATGTTAAGTAAGAGAATAATTCCCTGCCTGGACGTGCGCGCAGGCTTGCTCACCAAGGGCATCAAATTCAAGGGTAACGTGGATATCGGAGATCCGGTGGAAGCCGCGCGGGAATACTACGAACAGGGCGCGGATGAAATTGTTTTTTACGATATTACGGCTTCGTCGGACAAGCGCGATATTATGATTGATGTGGTGCGGCGAGTCGCGGAAACGATTTTCATTCCCTTTTCCGTAGGCGGCGGGATCCGCAATGTGGAAGATATGCGCCGGGTGATCCTGGCCGGTGCGGAAAAAATCAGCGTTAATTCGGCGGCGGTGGACGAACCCCAAATCATCGCCCAGGGAGCGAAGGCCTTCGGCAGCCAGTGTGTTGTGCTGGGAATGGATGTAAAAAAAGTGGAAGTATCCGGTAAAATTCCTTCGGGTTATGAAATAGTCATTCACGGAGGCAGAAAATTTACCGGCATTGATGCTCTGTGGTGGGCGAAAGAGGCCCAGAACCTGGGCGCCGGTGAAATTTGTTTGAATTCTATTGATGCTGACGGCACGCAAGAAGGCTATGAATTGAATTTAACAGCGCTTATTTCAAAAAATGTGCGTATCCCGGTCATCGCGTCCGGAGGCGCGGGCAAGCCTGAACATCTGGCCCAAGTATTGACAACAGGCAATGCAGACGCGGCCCTGATCGCTTCCATGGTACATTACCGCACGTATACAATCGCCGAAATCAAGCAATATTTAGATAATAAACAAATCAAAACGAGAATGCTTTGGTAGTTTGATTGTTTTTCTGCTATGCAATGCGTTTGTGAAGTATTATAATAAGTTTATTAAGTCAGGAGGCTATTTAAAGTGGATACAAAAAGGTATGAATTAAATGTCCAGTTGGCGCAAATGCTCAAGGGCGGCGTCATTATGGATGTAACAAATGTTGATCAGGCAAAAATCGCTGAAGAAGCCGGAGCGGTGGCGGTGATGGCTCTGGAGCGCGTGCCTGCTGATATTCGCAAGGATGGCGGCGTGGCCAGAATGTCCGATCCTTCAATGATAGCTGCGATTAAAAAATCCGTAACCATTCCGGTTATGGCCAAAGCGCGCATCGGTCATTTCGTGGAGGCGCAAATTCTGGAAGCTCTGCGGATTGATTATATAGATGAAAGCGAGGTTTTGACGCCGGCCGATGAAGAATGCCATATTGATAAGACAAAATTTTCGATTCCTTTCGTTTGCGGAGCGCGTAATTTAGGTGAGGCTCTGCGCCGGATTGCCGAAGGCGCGGCAATGATTCGCACGAAAGGCGAAGCGGGAACGGGAAATGTTGTCGAGGCTGTCCGCCACATGAGAACAATGAATCGTGAAATCCGTCAGCTGGCGCAAATGCCGGTGGAGGAAGTTACCGGTTTTGCCAAAAATAACGGTCTGCCTTACGAACTGGCATTGAAAGTAAAAGAGCTGGGACGTTTGCCTGTGGTTAATTTCGCGGCAGGCGGCATTGCCACTCCGGCGGATGCCGCGTTGATGATGCAGTTGGGCTGCGACGGTGTTTTTGTCGGTTCAGGTATTTTCAAATCAGCCGATCCGGCACTGCGCGCAAGAGCTATTGTCAAGGCGACAGCTTATTTCAATGACCCCCAAAAGGTGCTGGAAGCTTCGATGAATCTGGGAGAGGCAATGCCCGGTCTGGAAATTTCACAAATACCGCCTGAACAAATATTGGCAGGGCGCGGCTGGTAGGTTTTATGAGTCTGCGTTTAGTCGGCAACAAGCATTCCGTTATCGGCGTCCTGGATTTGCAGGGCGGAGTGCATGAGCATCTGGAACATCTGGAACGGTTAGGTGTGGCTTATAAAAGAGTGAAGCAGGCCGATGATTTTACGGATCTGGCCGGATTGATTATTCCCGGCGGTGAAAGTTCCTGTCTTTCCAGACTGCTTAATATTTTTGAAATCAAGAATGTGTTGCTTGAAGCTCATCGCCGGGGGATGAAAATCTGGGGCACCTGCGCGGGCGCGATTCTACTGGCAATGAACGTTGTCGATGAAGCTCCGTGTCTAGGATTGATCAATATAACTATTGAGCGCAACGGCTTCGGCAGTCAACTCGATAGTTTTGTCAGTGAAGCGTTGATTCCTGCCGTATCACCGGAATCAATACCGTTGACTTTTATTCGCGCGCCTAAAATCATTGATGCCGGCGCTGATGTTAATGTCCTTTTAAAGATTGACGATTACATCGCGGCGGCGGAAAATGAATCCATATTGGTTACAGTATTTCATCCGGAATTAACCGGATGCCTTGCCCTGCATCGTTATTTCGCACTCAAATGCGGTTTGAAACTCGCGGACGACAGTCGGAATTATATTGATCCGCTTTGGAAAATTTCAAGTTGGACAAAATATGCCGGCATTGCTTAAATGGATTTAATCAAACAGATTGAAGAAAATTTTTTTGCAGTCAGCCGCTATTGGGGCAGTTTAAATTCTTCCCTTCGCCAGGCCGAATCAATCTACGCCATGAACACCGGTGTCACTATTTCCGATATCAACTGGGTCTGGAATGAAAAGCCCTTAAACAATGATAACGCAAAGTCCATCGCCGAAATTAAGGATATTTACAAAAGATTAAATCTGCGTTTCTGGTGGTGGGTATATCCCCGCGGACAATCTCCTGAAACCCAAAGAATGTTACAGGATGCTGGATTGCGTTTGATTGTCAAAGTTCCCTGTATGGCCGCGGATTTGAACAAGTCATTATCAGAGGGCCAACCGGCGGACAATATAACTATCTCTGAGGTTAAAGACAAAGAAGGTTTGCGCACATGGGAAAGGATCTCTTTCCATGGATTTGAAATGCCCCCTCGGGCCCAAGAACAATATGCCGCTTTTGTTTCTTCATTTAAGCTTGGCGCGGAATCTCCGCAGAAGCTTTTTCTTGCATATCTCGACGGAATACCCGCGGCGACGTCATTGCTTTTTACGAATAAAAGCTCGGCAGGAATCTATTACGTATCCACTCTTCCCGCCTATAGAAATAAAGGATGCGGCCTGAGAATTACGCAGGCCGCCATGCAATCAGCGAAAGAGTCCGGTTTTAAAGATATCATTTTACAGGCAACACCCATGGGCGCTAAAGTTTACCCCCGCGCCGGTTTCCAGGAATACTGCCATGCGGAAATTTACAAACTGTAAATTCGATAGTCAATTCAATCTCAATCCGATTTAGATACTGAACACTTTTGATCGTTAAGATTTCAAACTGCCAAGATTAAACAATATTTATTGACAAAAATAATTTCATTATTATAGTATTTAAGATTGTTAAGTTAATCATTTTAATAATATGGCAAAAAGTATAATTTTTTATCAAGGTGGTGGAGGATAATATGGAAAATAAAAATCGTAAAACATTTTTTATGTTCTTAATGGCGTTTTTAGTCGCTTTTTTCATCGTTTCGCTGGTGGAGGTTCTGAGATCTTCTATCTTGCCTTCCGGAGCTCCGGAAATTCCGACAGCATCGGCCATAGAAGGAACTGTTCCTGGTTCTTTTTCTGATCTGGCGGAACGTGTTAAACCGGCAGTTGTCAATATCAGCACTACAAAAACATTTAAGGGAAAAAGCCAGGGTCGTTTAGGCCGGTCGCCTTTTAATGACTATTTTGGAGATGATTTCTTTAACCGTTTTTTTGGCGATATGCCTCAGCGCGATTTTAAACAAAGAAGTCTCGGGTCCGGTTTTATTATCAGCAATGACGGATATATTTTAACTAATAACCATGTGGTTGAAAATACAGATAAAATTCTGGTAAAAATCTCTGATGGTAAGGAATATGAAGCAAAAATCATAGGTGCGGATGCCAAAACAGATATCGCTTTAATTAAAATCAAACCGGATAATGGCCTGCCGACCGTGTCAATTGGCGACTCTGATGCGGTGAGAGTAGGGGAATGGGTTATTGCAATAGGTAATCCGTTTGGTTTAGAACAAACTGTCACCGCCGGCATCGTCAGCGCCAAGGGCCGTGTCATTGGAGCAGGCGCTTATGATAATTTTATTCAAACAGATGCATCGATTAATCCGGGGAACAGCGGTGGACCGTTATTTAACATGCAGGGGAAGGTTATCGGCATTAACACCGCAATTGTCGCCCAGGGGCAGGGCATAGGTTTTGCCATACCGATTAACATGGCAAAAAGCATTTTAGAAGACCTGAAAACAAAAGGTAAGGTGACTCGCGGATGGTTAGGCATTTCCATTCAGGATATTTCCGAAGATATTGCAAAAAGCATGAACTATAAGAGCAAAAACGGCGTACTGGTATCGGATGTATTCAAAGGTGATCCGGCAGACAAGGCAGGAATTAAAGTTGGTGATATCATTACTGAAATCAACGGAAAGACTATTAAAGACACACATGATTTGCTCTTAACAACAGCTTCTTTACATGTCGGTGATAAGGCAACTATTAAAGCATTGCGCGACGGTAGAGAAATATCTTTTCAGGTTGTTGTAACGGAACGTAAAGACAAGCCGGAAATCGCCTTGACCAAAAAATCAGGTGGATATTTCGGAATAAATGCTCAAGAAATATCTAAAGAGCTTGCCAAGCAGCTGGGACTTACCCACGAGACCGGCGTGATGGTCGCTGATGTGGAAGAGGGAAGCCCGGCCGATGATGTCGGTATTCAACCGCATGATATAATTGTGCAAGTCAATAAAGTAAAAATCTCATCTTTGAAACAATTTTCTGCGGAAATGAGCAAGGCCGCCGGAAAGAAAAGTGTGATTCTTTTAATCAAGCGCGGCAACTCCAATTTCTTTGTCGGATTGCACGTCGAATAAAAGGTTAATTGATATTAATTGAAAAAGGCAGGCTTTTTTAAGCCTGCCTTTTTTGTTGCTTTTGCCGGGAGGTAAAATGTTTCACGTGAAACATTCATCCATCGCGTTTATTTTATCCGTTCAACCATTTTGAGTACTGATACATTTTGGCCAAAGATTTAACCGCCCTTTCCGGAGTAATAAAGTTTACACCCTTATGTTTGCATCCATTAACGTCCGTAACGGTTTGCGTCTGCTCATCATTAAGCAAATAAACCCCTATGATTGGTTTATTATATTTTTCCATTAATTTGACCGTCTGTTCAATGGTCTGCTTTTCAAAACTGTCAATGTACAATAAAGAATTTTCTACGAACTTAGAATCATATTTATTGTCTACCGCCACAGTCGATTCCATAATTGCTTTTATCATTATCTTTCTCCCGATAATACCCATGTGAATTATGGCATCACAATCAGACCACTGGATCAGTTCTTCGAGAATCTTCATATAGGTGTCAGCATTCATCTCGCCTACAACATCTATTGGATTAGCATGACTCCAAAAAGGCGGTAATAATTTATTAATTTGGGAAATTACTGCTTCAGATAACTTTGGAACTGTTAAACCATTTTCTTCGCATAAATCCGATGCTACAACACCCCATCCCCCACCTAATGTTAAAAGGCCAACTTTATTTCCTTTTGGCAGCGGCAAAGAAGAAAACGCTGCCGAAAGATCAAGCAAATCTGTCGGGCTTTCCGCCTGAATGATACCAGCCTGCCGGCAGGCAGCCATGAATACTTTTATATCGGAAGCCATTGCTCCGGTATGGCTTGCCGCGGCATGGGAACCTGCTGTTGTACGGCCTCCCTTTAAGACAATAATAGGTTTTATTTTCCCTACTCGCTTTGCCGACTCAAAGAATCTCCGGCCATTTTTTATGCTTTCGAGGTATAAAACAACTGTTTTAGTCTTTTCATCAACCTCAAAGCCTTCCATGTAATCTTCAATCGTAATCATCGCTTCATTGCCGGAACCGCAAAACGCACGTATTCCTACATCTTCCTTTGCGGCAAAAGCTAAAAGCTGCGTACCCAAATTGCCGGACTGCGCAAGCAGAACGGTTCCGCCGGCAGGAGGTCGGACATGTGAGCCGACACAATAAAAGGATATACAGGGATTACATATGCCCATCGTATTGGGGCCAATGATCAATATTCCCGCCTCGCGTGCCTTTTTTACCAACTCCGCTTCTAAAAGCTTTCCTTCCGCGCCAACTTCCCCAAATCCGGAAGAAATAAGTAGAACGTTTTTTATTTCCTTTTTCTCCAGTTCCGGAATTAAAGATAAAACCTTATCTGCGGGAACTGTAACAACAGCAAGATCCACCGGATCAGGTATTGCCGTTACCGATTTAAAAACTTTTCTGCCGGCAATTTCTCCGCCCTGAGAAT
Organism: Deltaproteobacteria bacterium HGW-Deltaproteobacteria-13; assembly: GCA_002840555.1. Lineage (GTDB taxonomy): Bacteria > Desulfobacterota > Syntrophia > Syntrophales > Smithellaceae > Smithella. The sequence goes on along the minus strand of PHBJ01000006.1, from coordinate 77,845 downwards.
TTACCAGATAGATTTCTCCCTGGTATTTTCCTGCGACAACACCGGAAAACATTAAATGTCCCCATTTGCTGATATTTGCTGAAGCTCCGACAAAAGCAATTGATTTAGGATAGAATAATTTCCAAACATGTTTTAAATCGACCTGTAATGGGTATTCTTTTTTATCCTTTCCGTTTCCCAAGACAATGAGAGCGTCAACAGCTGTAATTTTGCCATCGGCAGAAACGAGTAATGGATTGATATCTATTTCCTTGATGTCCGGTATTTCCGTGCCTATCCTGGATAAACCGACAAGTGTTTTAATCAGCGCATCTTTGTCCGGGGCATTCTCTCCACGAAATGCGCCGAGCAACTTCTGTGCATGCAACTCGTCAATCATTTTTTGCGCCTCATTACCATCAAATGGGGCCAGACGAAAAACAACATCTCCTATGGCTTCTGTAAATATTCCTCCTAATCCAAACATTACCGTAGCGCCAAATTGCTCGTCACGAAAAAGACCGGCGACAAACTCCCTTTTGCCTTCCAGCATCGGTTGAATTAGAAAACCTTCTAAATCATTTCCTGCCGCTTCCTTTATATATATTGCCGCAGAATGAAGTTCCTCTTCATTTTTTAAGTTCAGTTTAACCAATCCTTTTTCTGTTTTATGCGTAAGACGAGATCCCAATCCTTTTAAAACAACAGGATAACCTGTTACTTTTGCTGCAGTTTTTGCTTCTTCTATAGTATTAACTACTTTTTCTTCTACCACCGGAATGCCATATTGTCTTAACACTTCCTTTGATTCCGCCTCTGTTAATGCCGTTCGATCTTGAGATTTAGCTTTTTCCAGGATATCTATTTTTTTCATCTTCTCTCCATATTAATGCATATTTATTAATATTTTATAAATATTCTTTATAATATCATTTACTTAAAGGTTTTACTATTTTCCAGAAAAAATCAAAAAATTGGTTTATCGAATCGGCCAGTTTCCATTTCATTCCATGGACATACCAGTTTTGTATATGCCTTTGCGTAATCATCATATAAAGATCGGCAAAATAATGGTTTTCAATATCAGTTATTACAGCACCTCTCTTCTTTGCTATTTCCACTACACCATTTAATATATCCATTTCAGTTTCTCTTTTATAAGATTTGCTGGCCATAAAACTCTTCCATGGAACTGTTATAAAAGCTGTAATGGCAAGATCGGGATTTTCATCGAAGAAATTCATCGTCACCCAGAACATTTTTCTGAACATTTCGCGTATATCCTCTGTTCCCGCGAGATGCATCCTCAACAATGACGCCAGATCAAGCAGTTTTTCGTCGACAATGGAAAAAAGCAGATCTTCTTTTGATGAAAAATATTTGTATATGGTTCCCGTACTGATTCCGCTTTCTTTTGATATATCGCGTATGTTCACTGCGTGGAAATCTTTCCTGGAAAATTGCCGCAAAACTACTGGATAAAGGCGCGCTTTTAATTTCTGAGGCATCACCGGTTTTTCTGGCGTCATAATATCTCTTATAAATGATTGGATTTGAGAAAATAATATGAAACATTGTTTCATTTGTCAAGCACTTATTGAAACATTGTTTCATTTAATAAAAAAGATAATAATATTAGCGAGTAACATCAATGTTTCATACGATAATTTGACAAAATAAAATTTTGTACTTGACGAAACTGTCCCACACTAATAAATTTGCACAAAACATTTATCAGTTGAGAAAATATATGACCGAAGACAACATTAAACAAATTATGATTAACGAGCATCTGGTTGGTATTGTGGGCTTAGACGATGCAATAAAAAAAATACTACCAAAAGGCGGCAGTGACGAAGAAATCAAGAATAAATTACTGCAAGAGATTTCCATTCATAATTACATTCCGTCTTCCGCACATGACGCTTACGCCAACGCGCTTCTCAGAGAATTTAAGATAGCACAAGAAATGCCGGTTGACGCAGAACCTGTCCACGGACTGAATATCGAAGTTGTCGGCTTGGGCTGCGCCCGTTGTGATCAACTGGAAAATGATGTGCGCGATTTGTTATCCGAAATGAAAATTGCCGCCGGGTTGAGACACGTTACCGATATTAAGGAAATAGCGCGATACAAACTTTTAGGTTCTCCCGCTCTTGTGATAAATAAAAAGGTGGTCTCTGTCGGCGAAGTGCCTCCGAAAAGTAGAATCCGTGAATGGATCATTGAGGCTTTTGATCAAACAAATAATTAATTTTTAACATTCGCATCTTCCTTACGCACATTACTTCTGGCAACCCGGGCAATAGAAAGTGCTCCGGCCGCCCTGTTTTATACGGCAAATTTTTCCGCCGCAAATTAAACAAAGGCTGCCTTCCTGCCCATAAACTTTTAATTCGTGCTGATTTTGACCTTTTAATCCAAAAAGGTCCCGCCAATCGGAAATGGACGTTCCTCTTTTTTTAATGGCTACCTTTAATATTTCTTTGGCGTGACCGAATATTTTTTCCCATTCATCTTCGGATAAAGTTGCCGCTATTCGTTCCGGATGAATCCCCGCCCTGTATAAAATCTCGCAGGCATAAATGTTGCCGATTCCCGCTAAAGCTTTCTGATCCATCATCAAAATTTTAACTTTTGTTTTCCGGCATCCATTACTCTTTATGAAATTTGTTAAATCGAATTTTTTAAAAATGTCCCTGCCTGGATCGCATGGTACTGTCTTTAATATTTTGACCGTTGCAAAACGGCGCGGATCGACAAGAAAGAGATTGTTGCCTGCAAAAGTTATTTTCCAACGGCTGTGTTTCGGCTTATCCGCACTCTCATGCCATAGTAATCTTCCGGTCATACGTAAATGGATTAATATGGACATTCCATCATCAAGAAGAATGTCTATCATTTTACCTTGGCGTTCAACCCCTATGACTGTTTTTCCCCTGATATTTTTGATATGGGCTAATTTATCGTCGTAAACTTTTGAAGCTGATATTTTTCGTCCACAAATCATTTTTTGCAGTTGACGACACAGCGTTTCTACTTCGGGCAATTCGGGCATGGCTGCTCTCCACATTCAAATTCTCTTTTCCCTATTACTAAAATATTTTCTCTTTTCCTATTTCTTTTTCCGGCTGATAAATATTTTTCCCGATCCTGAACACCATACACTCCGGCTGCTCGATGAACTAAAATATGATCGTCAGCGGTCATGACAGACAGTTCCTTCCCGTTTGCAAAAAAGATTTATCTCGCCCCGCGGTCCTTTCGCTTTTTCCCGATACGGCTTCCATTCCGCGCTGACGTAGATTCCACGGGCCTTAGCGCGATCTGAAAGTTTTTTGATTTTGCGTGATCAAGGACAGATATTGAACATGAAGTCCATATAAATATTCCGGAGAATCAGAAAAATATTTTTTGGAGACGGTCGCTCCAGAAATTTTTTTTATTTTTTTATGACAAAAATGCAAAAAAGTGTTGACAAATATTTCTGTATGAGTACATTCCATAATTAAGACTTTGTAATTTTAAATTACAAAATAATTTCACGGGAGGGAGACCTTCAAAAGGAGGAACGAATGGAAAGCGAGACCCTGTTCAAAGAGGAGGAGGAACCTCCTGGTCCATTGACCGGTCTTGTTAATGTTGAAAATAAAGTAAGTGACTTTTTTTTATTCAACGCGGAACTCTCTCAATCATACCCGACTAAACAAAAGTCAGATAGAGTTCTATTTCCTTTTAAAGATTCAGCCCGCTCCCGTCTTTTCCGGACACGACATTACCCCGACATTACGCGCCTCGAATGGTTTGACTGGCATTGGCAGATGCGAAATGCCATCCGAGAGGTTGAAACCTTATCCCAGATCATTAACCTTTCCGATAATGAACGTCAGGCCATGATGCATCACTCGGGAGCGTTGCCCGTCTCCATTACGCCGTATTATGCCAGTCTGCTTAATCCGAATGATCCTTCAGATCCTTTGCGCCGCTGCGTCATTCCCGTTGTGGACGAATGTCTGCACACCGAAGGCGAAGAAGAAGATCCGCTCTGCGAAGATGTCGATTCTCCGGTGCCGGGCATTATTCATCGCTATCCCGACCGGGCGCTGTTCCTGGTCACCGACACCTGTTCTACCTATTGCCGCTACTGCACGCGTTCCCGCATTATCGAACGGAGCCATCATCATCTGGTGGACTTCAACAAATGGGAAAGGGCTATTCAATACATCGCCGGCAATAAAAATATCCGGGACGTCCTGCTCTCCGGCGGCGATCCTTTAACCCTGTCCGATGAAAAACTGGAATGGCTATTAATGCGGCTGCACAAAATTCCTCACATCGAGCTTTTGCGCATCGGCACGAAAGTGCCTGTTGTGTTGCCCCAGAGAATCACGCCGGCCCTGACAGCTATGCTGAAAAAATATCATCCTTTATGGATGAGCATCCATATAACCCATCCAAAAGAGCTGACCCCGGAAATGAGCGCCGCCTGTATTCGCCTGGCCGATGCCGGCATTCCGTTAGGAAGTCAGACGGTGCTGCTTGCCGACATCAATGATGATGTTGTCACCATGACAAGACTGGTGCACGGCCAGCTGCAAATCAGAGTTCGTCCTTATTATCTATATCAGTGCGATCCGATTCCCGGATCTTCTCATTTCCGGACACCGATCAGCAAGGGACTGGAAATTATTCAGGGGATGCGCGGGCACACGACCGGTTACGCTGTGCCTACTTATGTTGTCGACGCCCCCGGCGGCGGCGGTAAAATCCCTCTGCTTCCAGAATACGCTATCGGATGGGAAAACGGCGCTTTACTGCTGCGCAATTACGAAGGCAATATTTTCCGCTACCCGGACAACCACGCCAAACTGAAAGATATACATTAAACCGGCTGGATTTTATCGTATGGGGCAGGTAATTTCACATTGAGTCGCGCAGCCAAAACACTGAAAATCGGCATAACCTATGATTTGCGCGATGACTATTTAAAAGAAGGCTTTAATTTAGAGGAAACAGCCGAATTCGATCTTCCCGACACAATCCAGGCCATCGAAAAGGTAATTCTAGACAACGGCTTTGAAGCTGACCGAATCGGCAATATCAAAGCTTTGGCCAGCCGTCTTGTCGCGGGAAGCCGTTGGGATCTCGTTTTTAATATTGCCGAAGGCATGTATGGTTTCGGACGCGAATCTCAGGTTCCCGCTCTCCTGGAAGCCTACAACATCCCCTACACTTTTTCCGATCCGCTGGGTCATGCCGTCTCCCTCCAGAAAGGAATGACCAAACATGTTCTGCGTGATTTGAGAGTACCCACACCTGATTTTGCCGTCGTTCATGGTGAAGGGGACATTGACAACGTTAATCTTCCTTTTCCCGTATTTGCCAAACCGATAGCCGAAGGAACGGGAAAGGGCATAACGGCGACATCAAAAATAACTAATCGTAAAGAATTGCATAAGGTCTGCAAGCATCTTTTAAAGACATTCAAGCAGCCGGTGCTGATTGAAGCCTATCTGCCCGGCCGCGAATTTACCGTGGGCATTTTAGGAACAGGGCCGGATGCCCGCGCACTCGGAGCCATGGAAATAATTCTGCGGCCGGACGCGGAAAAAAACGCTTACTCATACGAAAACAAAGAACACTATGAAAAGCTGGTTGAGTATGTTCTGGTTGATGATGATGAGGCCCGGCAAGCGATGGATATTTCACTTATGGCCTGGCGCGGATTGGATTTAAAAGACGCCGGACGTATCGATTTGCGCTCAGATGCCCGTGGAGTTCCTAATTTCATGGAAGTAAATTCCCTTGCCGGATTAAATCCGGTTCGGTCGGACTTGCCCATCTTGTGCTCTAAAATAGGAATGAGTTATCACGAATTAATTAGCGCCATCATTGAATCCGCTTTAAAGCGCACCAGGAAATAATCATCCATCAAGGCCGGTGAAAATCTTCATGAAAAAAATAGTGATTCTACACAGTGATGTTTCGCCGGAAGCTAAAGAGGATGAACTTGATTGTCTTCAGCAGGCCGACGCGATCGCCCAGGCCCTGCGCACACTGCATTACGAACCCCTGCTTTTGCCTTTCGGTCTTGATCTGAATCAGACCATGGCAAGGTTGAAATCCTTAAATCCGCATGCCGTTTTCAATATTGTGGAAACTCTGGACTCCAGGGGCAGTTTGATTTATTTTGCTCCCGCTATTCTCGATGCGCTTAAGATTCCCTATACCGGCTGCGGCACACAAGCTGTGTTTCAAACATCGAACAAACCTCTTTCCAAGACCATCATGCATTATGAAGGCATTGACACACCGGCCTGGCTGGATCAGGAAGGCTCCGGTTCGACAGATACCGCAGGGCTGTATTTAATCAAGTCCTCTTGGGAACACGCCTCGATCGGTCTCGATGAAAACTCTTTCGTCCGTTATACAAACAAAGAAAATCTTTTAGAAGAAATGAACCGCCGCAAAGAAATCCTGGGCGGCTCCTGTTATGCCGAAGCTTATATTGACGGCCGTGAATTCAACGTAGCCATCATATCCGGCAAAGAAGGCGCTCAGGTCCTGCCCATCGCGGAAATGATATTTCAGGATTATGCTCCGGATAAGCCGAAAATTGTTGATTACAAAGCCAAGTGGATCACGGATTCTTTTGAATACAATAATACGGTACGAAAATATGATTTTACGGAAAACGATGCCTCTTTAATATCGTCTTTGCGTGAAATAGCCTTGCGCTGCTGGGACATTTTCTCTCTGCGCGGTTATGCCCGCGTAGATTTTCGGGTTGATCATCAGGGCAAACCGTGGGTGCTGGAAATCAATTCCAATCCCTGTTTGTCCCCTGATGCGGGGTTTGCGGCGGCGCTTCAACATGCCCAAATAGAATATCACGAAGCTATCGGTTGGATAATCGATAACGCGATAAAATAATTTCAGGAGATTTAATTTCTGTGTTAAAAACCATTGTATTTCTTTTCTTTTCCAATTTATTCATGACGTTCGCCTGGTATGGCCATTTGAAAAATTTCAATAGCAAACCTTTGTTTTTTGTAATATTATTCAGTTGGGGCGTCGCTTTTTTTGAATACGTTTTGCAGGTGCCCGCCAATCGAATCGGTTTTCAATATTATAGTTTGGGGCAACTCAAAATTATCCAGGAAGTTATTACGATGATTGTTTTCGCCGGCTTTGCCATTCTGTACATGAAGCAACCATTAAAATTGGATTTCCTCTGGGCCGGATTTTGCCTTGTCGGCGCGGTTTACTTCATGTTCCGTGAAGGATTGCCGCAAAGTTGATTGGTCACTTTATGAATGATTTTATCTATCGACGGCAAATACAGCACTCGGATATCGGAGCTATTGCCGATATTGTAAAATCCAGTGGCTTTTTTTCCGCCGAGGAAATAGACATTGCGCTGGAACTAGCGGAAGAAAAGCTGACACAGCCCCATGACAGCTCTTACCAGTTTTTATTCGCCGAAAAAGAAAATCGTGTTGCCGGATATACCTGCTACGGCCTTATTCCCGCAACCCACGCAAGTTATGACATCTATTGGATCGCCGTATTTAAAGATATGCGCGGTCACGGACTGGGGAAATTGCTGATGACTGAAACCGAACAACTCATTCAGATCAGCGGCGGCAAACGAATCTACGCGGAGACATCATCCCGCGACCAATATAAACCAACCCACAAATTTTATGAAAACTGCGGTTTTATTCAGGAAGCATATTTGAAGAATTTTTATTCCGAAGGCGACAGTAAAATTATTTACTCTAAGAACCTTAAATAACAGGTATTAATGCTTTTTTAATTTTTTTACATCGTTTTAATACTTGCATTTTCGGTGATAATTCGCTAGAGCACTGCCAGAAATTTTATAAACTATTAAAGGAGAGCAAGGAGGATTTTCTCATGCGCCTTTTTCCTAAAACAGAAGATTTTTTTGAACTTTTTGACGAGCTAGCCGACAAAATTGAAGAGGGTGGAAAATTTTTTCTGGAAATGGCTCAAACCCGTGATTTTTCCGACGTCAGAGTCGCCAAACTCAAAGAAATTGAACATGAAGCGGACGGCATCACCCATAAAACTTATGAAAAAATGCATAAGACATTTCTGACGCCGATAGACCGTGAAGATATCTACGCGCTTGTTAACAAAATGGACAGTATTATGGACGTCATCGAGGCAACGGCCGTCCGCGTTCATCTTTATAAAGTTAAAAAGCCGGCGGATGAAATCATTAAACAAGCTGAAATTTTAATCCAAGCTATCACGAAAGTGAAAAGCATCATCCATGCCATGCGCAATATGAAAAATTCCGAGATGATTCTGGAAGGTTGCGTGGAAATTAACACGCTGGAAAATGCCGGTGATATTGTGCTCAGAACGATCATGGCCAATCTTTTTGAAAACGAAAAAGACGCTATTGAACTTATAAAATGGAAAGATATCTTTCAGCTCCTAGAAGAAGCAATTGATGTTTGTGAAGATGTATCCAACATCGTGGAAGGGATTGTCCTGAAACATGCTTGATTCAATGGCGTTTGTCATTTTTCTTGTTATTGTCGCGCTTGTTTTTGATTTCATCAATGGTTTTCATGACTCTTCGAATTCCATTTCCACTATTGTTTCCACTCGTGTTCTTTCTCCCAAATATGCGGTACTCTGGGCGGCATTTTTTAATTTTGTCGCCGCCTTTTTTATCGGCACAGCGGTAGCGCATACTATCGGCAGAGGCATTATTCATCTGGATGTTGTCGATAATCTGGTGATTCTTTCCGCACTGAGCGGCGCAATCATCTGGAATCTTACAACATGGTATTTCGGATTGCCCAGCAGTTCATCGCATGCCTTAATTGGCGGACTTATCGGCGCGGGAATTGCCAAAGCAGGCACCAGCACGCTCGTCTGGTCGGGTATCATTAAGACGACGGCCTTCATTGTTCTGTCACCGGCCATCGGCATGTTTTTAGGTTATTTTTTTATGGTGCTTTCTCTCAATCTCAACCGCAATTCCAACATGGCCCGTTCCGATAAGCTTTATCGAAAATTACAGTTTATCTCTTCGGCCATCTATTCCCTGGGCCACGGCATGAATGACGCACAGAAAACAATCGGAATCATTGCGATAGTTCTTTACAGCAAGGGGCTCATTAATTCTAACTTCAATATCCCCTATTGGATTATCATCATGTGCTACTCTACCATCGCCTTGGGAACCATGTTCGGCGGCTGGCGCATCGTCAAAACGATGGGAACAAAAATTACCAAACTCCAGCCTATCGGCGGTTTCAGCGCCGAAGCCGGTGCGGCCTGCGCCATCATCGGTGCATCTGTCTTTGGAATACCCGTCAGCACGACCCATACCATCACCGGCGCTATCGTCGGCGTCGGCGCCACGAAAAGACTCTCCGCCGTGCGTTGGGGGGTTGCCGGAAATATTATCTGGGCATGGATTTTAACCATTCCCATCTCAGCCATTATCTCCTCCATCACTTATTTTTCATGTAAACATCTTTTCTTTTGAGCTTCCATCTTCATCGATTCGTTTTCCTGATAGAAAATAATATTGATAAATTTTATTTTTTGCCGTAAATCTATTGTTAAGTTAAATCTGTTTCCGCATAATATTTTGTGTATAAAATACACTTTAATGAAGGAGCGTATCATGCCTAAAAAGCTGGTGCCTTTTACGAAAAATCAAATCGAGAAAATCATAAAAAAATATCCGACGCCTTTTCACCTTTATGATGAAAAAGCCATCCGGGAAAACGCCCGCAATTTTAAGAATGCCTTTTCCTGGAATGAAGGCTTTAAAGAATTTTATGCTGTCAAGGCCGCGCCGAATCCTTACCTGATGAAAATCCTGCACGAGGAAGATTATGGCGCTGATTGCAGTTCGCTGGCCGAATTGATCATGGCGCAAAAAACAGGGATTACCGGCGAAGAAATTATGTTTTCTTCCAATGACACGCCTGTGGAAGATTTTCAGCTGGCCAAAAAATTAAAAGCCATCATAAATCTGGATGACATCAGCCATATTAATTATCTGGAAAAATACGCAGGCCTTCCTTCCCTGATTTGCTTTCGTTACAATCCCGGCCATTTGAAAAAAGGCAATGCGATCATCGGCCATCCGGAAGAAGCAAAATACGGCTTCACCAGGGAACAGCTTTTTGAAGGTTATAAAATCTGTAAAGAAAAAGGCGTTAAAAGATTCGGTATTCATACCATGGTCGCTTCCAACGAGCTTGACGCCAATTATTTTGTGGAAACCGCGGAAATATTATTTCAATTAATCGTGGAGATTTCACAAAAGCTGAAAATCAAATTTGACTTTGTCAATATCGGCGGCGGTGTGGGTATTCCTTACCGGCCGGAACAAAAACGCATAGACTTACAAGCCATGAGTCGTGGGATTAAGAAAAAATACGAACAAATTATTGCCGCCAACGGCCTTGCCCCCATCAAACTTTTTACGGAATGCGGCCGTTACATCACCGGCCCATACGGCTATCTGGTTTCCCGCGTTTTGCATATTAAGGACACTTACAAGAAATTTGCCGGATTGGATTCCTGCATGGCCAATCTGATGCGTCCCGCTCTGTACGGCGCTTATCATCACATCACAGTCATGGGCAAGGAAAATAAACCCCGTAAATTTATTTACGATGTTACCGGCTCTCTGTGCGAAAACAACGATAAATTCGCCATTGATCGCGCGCTGCCCAAACTCGAACAAGGCGATATTATAGTGATTCATGACGCCGGCGCGCATGGTTTCGCCATGGGCTTCAATTATAATGGCAAGCTCCGTTCGGCGGAATTGCTTTTACGGGAAAATGGTGAAGTGGTACAAATCCGCCGCGCCGAAACGGTAAAAGACTATCTGGCTACTTTAGATTTTAACGGTTTGACCGGCTTTAAAGTTTGATCACCAATAAAAAAATGAAGTTCCCATATGAATTTTTAGCAATAAAGGCTGAACATAAGTATTCGGGCATCAGGAGATCGGGAATTTAATTCTATGAAGTTGTTGATATTGTATTTTTCAGCCACGGGAATCACCGGAAGAATCGCGAAAGTAATTGGAGATACATTCACTCAAATGGGAGGTGACGTCACGATGGCTGATATTACCTCTTATGCGGATCGGCAAAGAATCATTGATTTAAAACCTTATCACGCAGTGGTGTTCGGAGCCCCTATTCATTCCTGGCGAGCTCCAAAAGCAGTGAAAGAATGGATCAGGACACTCAATGGCCAGGGTAAAAAATGTTCAACATTCTTCACATACGGCGGGTTTGGCGTTCATCCCACTCATTATTCCACAGGACAGCTATTAGGAAATCAAAATTTCATCGTTGTTTCCTCCGCGGAATTTCTGGGCTTTTATTCTTTTAACCGTCCCGGCAGGCAGGCCAGGGAAGACCGGCTTGATGAATCCTATTTCGAAGTGGCTATAGAATATGCAAGAAAAACATTCAAGCGCTTTACCGGCGAGGACAAGTCTATCCTGGAAAAGACCCATTATACGGAAGAACAGCTCGATACTCTTGAATCGTTTAAATTTAATGTCCTCACACAAATCCCGACCAGAGATGGAGAGGACTGCAGCATGTGTTTGGTTTGTGAGGAATCATGTCCCACCGAAGCGATGAACGCCCAATACGGTGAAGCTGATAAAGAAAAATGCATCGCTTGTTTAGCCTGTGTAAACAATTGTCCTGAAAATGTTTTGAAAATAAAAGATGTTTCTGACGGCTGGTCTTTCAAAGGCGAAATGGAAAAAATCATCGGAAAGAACATGAAAGGCCAGAAAAGCAAAATATATCTTTAAATATGAGATGTTGATTAGTCGTCATCATTAAAAATGGAAATTCTCAATTAAGTTATAGACAGAACCATATTGATAAGTAATACTTTTCACTTCCTTTATAAAATAATCTACGAGACATCTTGCTATATTTTGATGAGTTATGATAAGAATTTCCTAAGGGTAAGCTTGTATCAATAGACACTTTTGAAGTTATTAAATTGCAGTAGGACCCTTCAAGTGCGCTTATCTTCAGCGGGTTCTAAAGACCAACACTGCGTGATACCATTTCACTTAATGGGAAAAGATAACACGTGAATACAAAAACAAATCGTGCCATAGGCGTTTTCGATTCCGGTATTGGCGGCCTGACGGTTGTCCGGTCGCTGATGGAACGTCTGCCTTTTGAAAACATCATTTATTTCGGCGATACCGCGCGCGTCCCCTACGGCATTAAATCGGTAGAAACTATCAATCGCTACGCGGCGCAAATTACTGAATTTCTTATCAAGAAGGACGTAAAAATGTTGATTGTCGCCTGTAACACGATGGCGGCGGTCGCCCATCAAACCATTGTTGATTTGTCTCCGGTGCCAGTGCTGGAAGTCATTGACGCCAGCGCCCGCATTGCCACGAAAAGCACCCGCACCAAATCAATTGGCGTCATCGGAACACCGGCAACCATTAACAGCAACGCTTACGCCCGGGCTATCCATCTTTTAGATAATGAAGCAAAGGTTTTTTCGCAGGCCTGCCCTCTTTTTGTTTCTCTGGTGGAAGAAGGATGGTTCGATCATCCGGCAACCAGGCTTATCGCTCAGGAATATTTAAAGCCGGTTATTGCCGAACAAATCGATACGCTGGTTTTGGGATGTACCCATTATCCTCTTTTAAAACCACTGTTGCAGGAGACCATGGGCAAAGGAGTCCATCTCATTGATTCGGCGGAAGCCATGGCTGACATCGCCGCTGATTTGATTGCTAAAGAAAACATGGGCAACCCCGATTGCTCACCGCCGGATTATGTGTTTTATGTAAGCGATTTGCCTTACCGCTTTCAAACAATCGGAGAACGTTTCCTTGGACGCACGCTTGGCCGTGTCGAATTGGTTAGCCTGTAATAAATTTGTTATTTGCTGTTTAGTTTTTGGGGGTAGGGTTACCCCTTAATTTTAAAAAAAATGCGTTACAGCCCATTTTAAGCGGTATCTTTTTTCGACAAAATTGCATAAAATGTAAAAGATTCTTAAAAATTACATGGACACTTAATAACTTTATGAAAATTCTTCTTGCCGGCTACAATTTGGATTACGATCTTATCCGCGCGTTGAAAGATAAAAGCGGATTGAAACAGGATTTAACGCCTGAAACCATATCGGCGGCCTATGCCCGCATCAGCCGCAGCCCGAAGCCTGTTAATGAATTGCGCGAACTCTCCCGCGAGGAAGTGGACAAGGCGCGTCAATCCAACCGCAACATCGTTTTTGAAATGGGGCACAGTTCCGTTGCCGAACATGCCGTATTCAATATTGATGTGATCGGCGTATCCCGGCTCCTCGTCGAAGAAATTGAAAAATTCCGCTTATGTTCTTACACGGAAAAATCACAGCGTTATGTTCTTTTTAACAAGGATTTTGTCGTTCCGGAAGAGATCAGGCAGGCCAATCTGGCTGATTTGTTCACCGATACCGTCCAGACGCAAAACGACTATTATCATGCACTCTATGAGAAATTAAGGCCGTACATTTTTACCAAACATAAAACCCTGGCGAAGGACACGGCCAACAAATCTCTTCTGGAGGGATGGGCTAAAGAAGATGCGCGCTATGCGATCTCCATGGCAACCCAAACGCAACTGGGCATGACCATTAACGCCCGCAATCTGGAACTCATGCTGCGAAGGCTGGCCGCGTTGCCGCTCGCTGAAGCTCAGGAATACAGCCAAAATTTGTATGCGGCGACAAAAGACATCGCGCCCTCACTGATCCGTTACACCCAGGCCACGGACTATGACAAATTCACCAAACTTAATTTGCGCAGCCGAACTTCCGCTCTATTACAAAAATATATCTCCGGCTCTAAAAAATTATCCGCCGCCCAACTGACTTTTTTCTCTGCGGACGCCGATAACCGGATTGCCGCCGCTTTTCTTTTTTCTTCATCCGGTCTGGATTATCCTCATTGCCTGAATATGGCCGGCAAAATGACTTCTCGTGAAAAAACAATTTTGTTCAAAACGGCTTTCGGCAATTTACAAGCGCACGACGCCGTATTGCGGGAGTTGGAAAATGTTGACCTGCAATTTGAACTCATTTTAAGCTCCAGTTGCTTTGCTCAGTTAAAAAGACACCGCATGTCCACTATTATCGCTCAGGATTATAATCCGCAATTGGGGGTGACCGTGCCGCCTTCCATTAAAGCCATCGGCCAGCAAAAGGATTTTATGGAAGTCATGCGCCATACAAAAAACGCTTACGATCGAATTAAGAAAAAAACGCCGGGTGCCGCGGCTTATGTTTTGACCAACGCACATCGCAAGCGAGTTTTGATGAAATTCAACGCCCGTGAATTATATCATCTGGCGCGTTTGCGCTCAGATGCGCACGCCCAGTGGGATATCCGCGATATAACGGAAACCATGCTCCAACAGGCAAAAAAAGTTATGCCCCTCACGCTCATGATGGCCTGCGGCAAGGATCAGTTCGCTAAATTATTCAAAAATACTTTCCCCCGCAAATAATCAGGCAATAATATTGAAGATCGCCGATAACAAAAAACAATTCTACATTCTTCTTGTTACAACACTCAGCTCTTTTCTGACGCCGTTTATGGGATCGGCCGTCAACGTAGGCCTCCCCGCCATCGCGAAAGAATTATCCATGAACGCCTTATCGATTGGCTGGGTGGCCACCTCATTTATTCTGGCAGCCGCCATCACGCTTATTCCTTTGGGAAGGCTGGCCGATATTTACGGACGCAAAAGAATTTTCACTTACGGAGCTTTAATTTTTACTGTGGCTTCATCGTTTTGCATCGTCGCCGACTCGGAATGTCTATTGATTGCCGCTCGTACTTTACAGGGCATTGGAGGCGCCATGATTTTCAGCACGGGCACTGCTATGCTGATTTCCGCTTATCCGGTTGGCGAACGGGGAAAGATATTGGGAATAAACGTTACGGCGGTTTATATCGGCTTGACCGTTGGCCCTTTTATCGGAGGTTTGCTTACTCAGTACCTGGGATGGAGGTACATTTTTTTATTTACGACTTTGTTGGGCGTCATTATCGTGTACTTTACAATGAGCAGGATTGAAGAAGATGCCTCCGCGAACGGAGAAGGTTTTGATTGGGCAGGATCGCTGCTTTATGCCGCCGCTCTTTTTTCCATTATGTATGGATTTGCCCAGCTGCCTTCATCAAAAGCAGTATTTTTAATCGGCATCGGCGTCATTTGCCTGGCCGCATTTATTTTTCACCAGCTCAAGAGTCCTTATCCTTTGGTGGATATACGCATGTTCATGGGGAACAAGGTTTTTACTTTCTCCAATTTAGCCGCACTGATTAACTACTGCGCCACCTTTGTCGTTACTTTTCTGCTTAGCCTTTATCTGCAAAACATCAAATTGCTGACACCCGCTCACGCCGGCATAATCCTTATCGCCGCGCCTGCCATGCAGGCTTTGATTTCCCCTTTCGCCGGAAAGCTCTCCGACCGTTTTGAACCGC
The DNA here is from genome assembly GCA_002840555.1 of Deltaproteobacteria bacterium HGW-Deltaproteobacteria-13. Classification (GTDB taxonomy): domain Bacteria; phylum Desulfobacterota; class Syntrophia; order Syntrophales; family Smithellaceae; genus Smithella. The sequence continues at coordinate 62,316 of PHBJ01000006.1, read as the reverse complement.
AGATCATCGCCTCTATCGGCATGACCATCACCGTCGTCGGGCTTGTACCGTTAATTTTTCTGAATAACGGCACGTCGACTCACTATGTTTTGACATGCCTTGTTTTGCTGGGCGTGGGCTTCGGGTTATTTTCGTCGCCCAATGTGAATGCCACGATGAGTTCCGTGGAAAAGAAATTCTTCGGCATTGCTTCCGCGACGCTCGCCACCATGAGGCTTCTGGGACAAATGTTCAGCATGGGAATTACCATGGTGGTTTTTGCCGTCATTTTGGGAAATCATCCGATTTCACAAGCAAACCACAATCTTTTTCTACAGAGCAATCAGCTTATTTTTTCCATTTTGAGTATCATCTGCTGCGGAGGTATCTTCGCTTCACTGGCTCGGGGGAAAATGCATGATAATAACAATAATCACTAGTTTGCTCATAGGATTGACCGCCGGCGTCTTCGGTGGCATCCTGGGCATCGGCGGCGGATTGATTATGATTCCGCTGATGGTTGGAGTTTTGAAGCTCACTCAGCACAAGGCTCACGGAACCTCTCTGGTGGCACTGGTCTTTACGGGAATCGGCGGAGCAATAACCTATGCCTCAAACGGTTCCGTTGATTTTACCGGCGCCGCTCTTCTGGCCGTAACCGCGGTACTCACCGCGCCGCTGGGCGCGCGTTACTGCTATGCTCTTACGGGAAAGAAACTAAAAATATATTTCGGAGCTTTTCTGATTTTCTGCTCAGCGCTTTTATTTTTAAAACCTTATCTAACTGACGCCATCGGCACTGTTCCCAATTACGAAAAAATAATTATTCTTTTGACAACCGGAGCATTCACCGGATTTCTTTCCGGCATGATGGGAGTCGGCGGCGGTACGATCATGATTCCCGTGATGGTTATCCTGGCCGGTTTCACCCAGCATGTCGCGCAGGGAACGTCGCTTTTAGTCATGGTTCCCACAGGCGCCATCGGCTCATTTACCCACTGGAAGATGGGCAATGTGGAAAAAGGAGCCCTCTGGGGTTTGATCCCCGGAATCATTTTGGGCACCTATCTCGGCGGAAACATCGCCAACATCATTCCAAACGACTCTCTCCGTCTGGTATTCGCTTCAATGTTAATTTTCGTCGGTGTTCGCTATTTCAGAACTGCGTCCCCTGAATAAAAAATAATCTTTGTTCAATCCTTATTTCCCAAACGCTAAGCATTAGGAAATGTTCGCTATAAAACATATTGTCACTATAACGTTTTAATGTTATAGTGACATAGTACCACAGGAGGTGATTTATATGGGAACAGCGGCAATGCGCGCAACGGTCTATTTGGACCCGGAATTACACAAGGCACTTCGACTAAAGGCGATTGAAACTTCACAGTCCTTATCAAAACTTGTGAATGATGCCATCAAGGAAGCTCTCGCAGAGGATGCTGAAGACATTGAAGCCTTTGAAAAAAGAGTTAAAGAACCATTAATCAGCTATGACGCTATGCTTAAGAGACTGAAAAAAAATGGTCGAATATAAAATCTATTTTAGAGAATCTGTTGAAAAAGACTTTCGCCTGATACCAAAGAAAGATTTACAGAAAATTCTCTTGCGTATTAAGGCGCTTGCCAAAGACCCGAGACCGCCGGGTCATGAAAAACTTACAGGGCAAGAGAGATATCGTGTCCGCCAGGGACAGTACAGGATCATTTATTCTATTCAAGATAAAGAGCTTACCGTTTGGGTAGTAAAAGTGGGACATCGAAAAGATGTCTATCGCTAAAGCGAGCAAAATCAGTACAGCCGATCACTGCGCGTCTTGCATCTGAGCATCCCGTATCAAGTACGGGACAAGCTTTTGAACAGCCCCGTTGTTTCTTATTTACCAAATCGTTAATTTTGTGCTAGAAAGCGTAAGTCCCATTTTTTCAATAAACAGTCTTTTACTTGATGCTTAATGCCACAAATTTGCGGCGGTTACTATATTAATATAGATCTACATAAACACTGTTATCAGATGATAAGGAGATGAAAATCAAGAAATGAGAAAATTGCCTTACGCCGTCGTAACGACAGGATTTGTACTGCTATTTATATCTTTAATTGGTAATAATAGCTTCGGGGACTCTCATGTTCAGGGCATCAAAGTAACTTGTACTTCAAGCCGATTTGAGATTGGTGCACATAATTCAGCAACTGTTAGCAATGCGTCTGTTGTAAAGATTGGTAATAGCGAAACAATATACTATGGCTATAAAAATCATAATGTCGCATGTCACTTTGGAAACCATATCGCAAGAGCTAAGCTAGCTACATTAAAACCGCAAGAGAAGGGACAGTGTGGCGCATATCCAGGTTCGCTTGCAAACTTATGGCTTGATGGCAAGATCGTAATACATGGGTTTTTTAACAACGATTGTTATGAATCTTTGAGCATAGCGTCATTCGAGGACAAAAAAGGAATTGGAATAGTATTTAAAATTTGTGGCCATACCGGAGACAACCCCGAATATAAAGACGATTGCTTTCTTTTTCAGAACGAAGACTTCAAGTCGCTGAGCAGGCCACTTCCTGATTTTCCAATTTCCGAGTTTAGGAAGAAATGGACGCCTCAAAAGAAGGAGTAATCAAAGTCTGTGGAAAAACACATAGAAAACTGATAATAAAATAATAAAAAAGCCGGATCTGATATCCGGCTTTTTTATTTATTCTATCTTAGACTGTTTCTAAATCAAAGATGATATCGAGGCGGCGTAAAGGAGGCGACGAGGCGTATATGAACATACGTTGAGGAAGCCGACCTTGAGCCAACAAAGATAGCGCTTTGATTTAGGAATGGTCATGCTAGCATCTTTGTTTGCACGCTCTTGAGTATACCCTCCGTCTCCTTCATCATGCCCTGCACCAGATCGTTGACTGTGGGCATGTCATTGATGCGCTGTGCCGCTTCACCGGCTGCTAAGAGCGCCTTCTCTTTATCGCCTTCATAGGCGGCCTTCATCGAGTCAAGCTCAAACATAATCAAATTCAAATCTAGCGTCGCCATATCATCCGGCGTTCCCAGATAACATCCGGGTGATTTCTGCAATGTGTTTTTGGCGTGCTCTTCACTGCGCGGGGTCTTGATCCAGCGCGCCGGTCCGACAAAACCTCGGGCAACCAGGGTTCCTCTGTCACCTGCATCAACAACCCCTTGTCTCCAAATCGGGGGAAAATCGCTTTCCTGTGTGGCGAGGAATCGCGTACCCATCTGCACGCCGTCCGCACCCATCACCAGCGCAGCAGCAAGGGTCTTGCCGTCGCAGAATCCTCCGGCTCCGCATACCAAAGTCTTTTCGTCGGAAACCGCTTCCACAACGGCGGGTAAAAGGATCATCGAGTGAACCGGCTCCCAGGATGTATGGAATCCGCCTTCATGGCCGGAGGCAACGATGACATCGACGCCTGCTTTTTTGCAGCGAAGAGCGCCCTTGACCGACGGCACGACGTGCATCCAGGTAAAACCCGCGCCCTTGATTCTTTCCCTCCAGGGTACTGGATCGCCCGCGGAGGTGAAGATAACTTTGAAGTGCTTTTCCATGCCGGGATTGGCTGCGCGCACCTGAATCGCTGCATTGATAATAAGCTCTGCCTGAAACATTAACTCGGCGGACACCATCACGTTGATGCCGAATATACCGCCTTTATCTTTCGTCAACCGATAAGCTCGTTTGAGCATTTTCTCCATCGCGGTCGGAATGTCGTCATCCGGATTAGCCTCGGCGCTCTTGATCCAATCATTGTAGATAAACGGAAGAAAATCCTTGTTGCAAAGCCCGCTCGTGGAGAACAAGCCCAGCGCTCCGGCGTTGGCCGCGGCTACGCCAAGATTGTTGTTGCTGAAAGGGCCCATGCCCGCCTGGATGATAGGATATTTTATGCCGGTCATGTCGCAAAGTCTGGATTTGATCATTTAAAAACATCTCCTTCTGTAAATTTAAAATGTCTATTTATAAGCATCTTTTCTGTGTGCAATGGCAATTATCTCTATTATTTTTTTCTTACTGTTGATTTGATAAAGAACTCTATAATCGCCAACTCTTAAACGGTAAGCTTCCATTCCACGTAATTTTTTTACTCCTTTGGGAAGCGGGTTCTGTTCCAATTCAACAAGATGTTTGACAATTTTATCATGAGTTGCAGAGGATAATGATTGAAGTTCTTTTTCAGCGCTCTTTTTAAGATAAACTGAATAAGACATTATCGATTTTTCCTCTTACGTTCGGCAAGATATGCTTTGAGAGGGCGGGAAGGCTCTTTTTGTCTTTCTTTAATAATGGACATATCCATCACATCTTCCATAAATTCGGCACTTTCCAGAAAACGATTGATGACTGCTTCACGTTCTTTTTTGGGCAGGGCCTGAAAGGCTGTCCAATAGACCTCTGCTATAGCTTCATTAGTGGAAATCATAACTATTCCTCCGTAAACACGTCTAAATATTTCTTATTGCGCTGGTAATTTTATAAACGATATTCCTGCAACATTCAAGAAGATACTTCAGCAGAGGGGGAAGTCCCTATGATTCCCTGCATTGTTTCTCTAAAGTACTGTTATTCCCTGATTCTCTTTTTGAGTTCTTTAATCAAATTATTGAGGACGTCGCTGGCATCGCCAACGATAGCGACATCGGACATTTTTATCATGGTCGCCTGAGGATTTTTATTGATAGCAATAATAAAATCCGCTTCGCCCAAGCCCGCCGTGTGCTGAATGGCGCCGCTGATGCCGAAAGAAAAAAGAATTTTGGGCTTAATGTGCTTGCCGGCCTGTCCCACCAGCGCTCCGTGCTCAGCCCATCCGGAGTAAACTACGGGTCGCGTTGCGCCTACATCGCCTCCCAAAAGCCGGGCCAGCTCTTGCAGCTTTTTGAATTTTTCCCGATTGCCCATGCCGCGTCCGCCGCAAACGATAACGGAAGCATTCTCAATCGTATGTTCTTTTTCCACGGAACGCTCATATTCAATAAGACGAACACGGGGTTTGGGCAGATTTTTCATCAGAGGCAGGCGTTCAACTACAGCCTTTCTCTGATAGTCGTGCGGTCTTTCCTTAAATGTTCCCGGACGCACGGTTGCCATCTGGGGACGATGGTGTTCCGTAACGATTTCCGCCAGCATGTTGCCGCCGAATGATGGAGCTATTTGCAGCAACAATCCGTCTTCTGTAATATCCAGTCCCACGCAATCAGCGGATAATCCTGTGTGCAAACGCTTGGCCAGACGCGGCGCGAATTCACGGCCAAAATCGGTAGCGCCGATCAGGATGATTTCCGGCTCTCTTTGTCTGGTCAGCGCTTCTATGATGGCCAGGTATCTTTCCGTACTGTAACTTTGCAAAGCGGGATCATCAATCGCCAGAATTCTATCCGCACCGTGAGCCGTATATTCCATAATCCATTCGTCAACTTCATGACCGAAAATCAACGCGCAGACCTCCGCATTGATCGTTTTGGAAAGATCAACCGCTTTGGAAAGCAGCTGCAGGGTTACACGATTCTGATAATAATTGCGGTAATCGCCGAATACCCAGATACTTTTTTTCTTACTCTTCGCCATCGAGCTTCTTATCCTCAATCGATTTGCCTATCGCCGTGCCGATCTTTCTTTGATACTTGTCGAGAAATTCAGTGACCACGACAGAAGCGGCTCCCTGCATGAGCACATTTTCTTTCTGTGCTTTTCTCAAAAATACTTTGCGCACTTTGGTACGCGAGCCTTTATTTTTAAATGATAAAGCGTTGATGCCGAGCTCCGCCGCATCAACAACCATAACGGCATCGCCGCAAAAAGCATTTTCCAGCCCGGCCAGTTTGACGTAACGCGGTTTATAATTTTCCATGGACACAGTCACCAGCGCCGGAAATCCCATCTCAAGCGTTTCGCGGAAATTATCCACCAGCCGCCGGACACGCAACGTTCGTCCGGAAATTTCCAGTTTTTCAACATAGGCCGCCGCCGGTAAATCCAGTTCCTCTGCCAGTTGAGGACCGACCTGCGCGGTCTCGCTATCCGCGGTATAGGCGCCGCAAAGAATAAGATCAAATTTCGGACATTTTTTTTTGATTACCGCGGTCAAAATGAGCGAGGTCGCATACGTATCCGACCCGGCCAGAAGCTTATCGCAAACCAGAATCCCGCGGTCTGCGCCCATTGCCATCGCTTCGAGCAGCACTTCTCCGGCCGCAGGCGGCCCCATGGTTATGGCGGTAATATGCGCGGAAAATTTTTCTTTGATTTGCAGCGCTGCTTCCAGAGCGTGTTTACAAGCTGGATTCATCATACCGGAGGCAAGATCGCGCCTGAGCGTACCGGTTTTTTCGTCCCACGGCAGTTCTGTAACCATCGGAACCTGTTTTAAACAAACGACAAGATTCAACATAATGTCTATCAAAGGGGCTCACGTCGCCCCCTCACAAGGCAAAGCCTTGTGAGCCTCCCCCTCTCGCTCGCCGTGCGAGCTACATAGAAGATTCCTTCAACGACGCGAAGAATTCTATGACTTCGCTCGTGAACATATAGGAATCTATAATATCAATTGAGACAACATTGAACGCGCAATAACCATGCGCTGAATTTCGCTGGTGCCTTCATAAATTTCCGTAACTTTAGCGTCGCGGAAATACCTTTCCACATCATATTCCTTGCTGTATCCATAGCCGCCGTGAATTTGCACGGCCATTGACGTACTCTTGGCCGCGACCTGACTGCAATAAAGCTTCGCCATCGCCGCTTCACAGCCAAAGGGCGCTCCCTCATCCTTAAGAGAACAGGCGTGATACAAAAGCAGGCGCGCCGCGGTAATTTCCGTGGCCATATCGGCAATGTAATTTTGAATGGTCTGCAGAGAGGCGATGGGCTTTTTAAACTGCTGTCTTTCTTTGGCGTATTTCATCGCCGCCTCCAATGCGCCCTGAGCGAGTCCCAAAGCCTGCGCGGCAACGCCGATCCTGCCGTTATCCAGAGTGGCCAGCCCTATTTTCATTCCTTCACCGATTTTCCCCAGCAGATTGTTTTCCGGCACGCAGCAGTCTTCCAGAAATAATGAGGAAACAGGGTTGGCGCGCATGCCGCAAAGATCTTCCAGTTCACCGCGCAAAAATCCGGCATACTTACTTTCGACAACAAAAACACTGCTCTGCGGATGTTTCGGATCAAAACCGGTAAGAGCAAAAATCAAGGCCAAATCACAAATGCCGCCGTTGGTGACAAATATTTTCGTGCCGTTTAAAATGTATTCCTTCTTTTTTTTGACTGCCGTTGTTTCCACACTGGCGGAATCAGAACCGGCATTGGCCTCCGTCAAACTGAAAGCGCCGATCATTGCACCGCTGGCTAATTGAGGTAAATAATGTTTTTTCTGCTCCGGCGTGGCAAACTTCATAAACGGATAGACGGCAACGCCATTGTGCACGGTAACGCATAAGCCCACCGCCGCGCAAACGCGGGAGATTTCCTCCACAACGATGGCGGTGCTGATGGAATCCATGGCGGCGCCGCCGAATTCCCGGGGCACCTGCAAGCCGAAATAATTAAGCGCCTTCATTTTATCAATGACAGCAAGGGGAAAAGTGGCTTTGCGGTCGATTTCGGCCGCAATAGGCGCAAGTTCCGTTTCCGCAAAATGCCGCACGGAATCGCGGATAAGCTTATGTTTAGTGTTTGGATTTATTTGCAATGTATTTTTCCCCATCCAAGAAACGTTTTGCACAAATAACTTAAAATAGAAGTAAAATCAAGAAAATGAAACAACCGTGTCAAATTAAATGAAAATATTGAATTTTCGAATCTTTTCGTCAGCTTTTCGGGAATATCATTAAACCAGGAAAAGCAGGCTGCCAACGCCGGCAAAGTAAAAAGCAAGTCCGATGAAGAAATGATTCGTTTTGATACGTTCCATAAACAACGAAAGCGTCACCCCCAGACCAGAGACAAACAGATAGGGAAGAAAAATCTGAATCGTCGTGAAATGCTTCAGGTCGCCGGGCAGATAATAGAACAGATAGGTATGGAACAGTAAAATGGTAAATATATTGGTCAGAATTTCGAGCGCCATGGCGTCGAGCGCGTAAAAAAAAGCTTTGGCGGCGACGTTGTTGATATCAGCGAGCCTCGGATTGGTTGCAATGGCCTGGTTTATACAGTAAACAAAAAAACCATAGAGAGGCCACATAAACATTCCCACACCGGAAGTGTATCCCTGATGGACGGGCCATACTTTATAAAGCCAGCCGGGATATCCGATGAATTTCACAAAAAGAGTGTCGAGGATAACCTCAAACCACATGGCGCCGAAAAAAGTGCATCCCATATAGAGCACCAGTTTCGGAACATGAATGGACAGGAATTTTTTTGCCACGAAACTGGAAAGAAAATAAAGCAGAGGCAAAAAAAATAAAACAAAGACAATGATAAATCCCGGCCAACAGCTGGCATCGAGATTTGTTATTTCAATGCCGGCCTTCTCAATTAAGAGCCACCATGAAAAATGCGAGATGCCTAAAAAAATGATGTAAGATGCCGCAAAAAACAATAAGCCACGCAGCAGGTAAGCCGGGGTAAACATTTTTATTATGGAATGGTTATCCTGTGGAAATCGAGAATTTTCGCCGGGGGCGCGGATTGCATCTGCAATAGAATCGTCATTTTTCATACCGCATCCCAAGGCGAAATTCCTGCAAAAAAGATCGTTAAAACACATCTTCACGAGCCGTTTTGGAAAAGTCTTTTATTTTTGCATGTAAACTAAATTGAATTTCTTACTATATCCAACCAGTTCCACATAACCTTTCCCTGTCACGGGTACATCATTGCAGGTGCCGTTAACAGTCACACCTCCTTCCCAATAAGGCAGGGGCTTTAAATGCAGCTCCTGTTCTGCAAAAACCGGGGTAACGTTAAGCTTTAAATTCAATGATTTAACGGTTATGTCCCACAAAGCGGGATAATTGGAATCTGTTTGTTTGCTGTACCAGTAATCCAACGCCTTAATATCAATATCCTCTTTGGTTATCCAGATTGTTTTGCCGTCCGGCAGCACAAAGGTGGCGCCTCCGGCATCAATCATGGAATCCTTATCATTTCTAATTAAATAGATCATCAATTCGCAATTATTATTCAACTGCACACTGAACCAGTCCCACCCCGATTGCGGCGGATTAAGTTTCATCGTCCCGTATTCATGATCCATCCATGATGTTCCTTCAACCTTCACCGGTTGGCCATCGACCGTCAGCGTCCCTGATGTTTTTAAATTTGTATATGAATAGTAGTAATTGGAATGATTTCCCCCTTTATCGACGATGCCGCTTTGTCCGTGACAAGCCGCCGGTTTCAGCTTTTCCAATTCCAACTCTATTTTATAGCCTTCCATTTCAGCGCAAAGAACGTGCTTGCCGTCCTTTTCCCGGGCAGACCAGGACCCGATCATGACATCATATTGTTTTTCGTCCGCTTTTGATTTTGTAAAAATAAAATTGTTTTTCTCGGCGGCGCGGAATCGCTTGTTTTGCAGATCAGTTACGGCAAAGTGCCCCAGCATTCCGACATCTTTGATCCAGTAAGCGGGAATGGGAATAAAAATTTCAGGAACATTATCTTCGTTGGTGATCCTTTTGAAAAAGGTCACTTCATAGCCGAAGTCTCTTCCATCCTCAGCTTTCAGGTGACCTGTATAATACCACCATTCCTGCTGCGCCCAGTAATGAGCGGCATCATCGGCAGGCAAACTGACCGGCTTAACGGGTTTGGAATGGTCAATGGTATAGACAGGAGCACAGGCGAGGATGAGTAATGCAAACAAATTCAAAAATATGATTATTATTCTTTTCATTGATTAACACTCCTTAATTAATTAAAATGCTGGAAAAACAAAGCTATAGATGAATTTGCTTCTACCACATGTTCTGCGATAATTCAGCCATTTTTTGTCTATTGAACACGGAATGTTTATATAAATTTATCAATAAAGAAACATACAAATTAATACAAAGGGCGGGCAATGTTGGAGATATTGCTTTTTTATTTTTAATGGTTATTATAATGAGCAATGAAAAAAGAAAACTTTCCGACAACGCCTGCTATTTTGGTATTAAAAGAGCAAAATGCGGATTTTACTCTGCATACTTACCCATACGAAGAAAGGGGCGGCACGAAAACATCGTCGATTAAACTGGGCGTTGATGAACACCGTATCATCAAAACCCTGATCATGGAGGATGAAACCGGCAAGCCGTTGATAATTCTGATGCATGGCGATAAGGAGGTTTCCACAAAATCACTGGCCCGCGCCATAGGCGCAAAATCCGTTTTTCCCTGCAAACCGGCAGTGGCGGAAAAACACACGGGCTATCGAGTCGGCGGCACTTCGCCTTTCGGCACAAGAAAAGCAATGCCTGTTTACATGGAAAAGACCATTGCTGATTTGCCGGAAATTTTTATAAATGCGGGCAGTCGGGGGTTGCTGGCGCAGATACCTGCCTCTGAAATTGTGCGAATACTTAAACCGGTTGCGGTTAGCGTTGCCATATGATTTGCCTTTTTGAGGCAAAAAAGAGATAATAACAAATAAAGGGACTGTTCAAAAATGATCGTTTTGTAAAATCTTTCAGATTTTACCGGTAAGGAATGTAATTATTATTTTATTGCGCCGCCCACAGGGCATGCGCTCCCGGTCAACAGTCCCATAAAGGTTAATTGATATGCCAGATAACGTAATAATCCGCTGTCTCAATTGCGGAACAAAAAACAGAATACCTCACAAAAAATTACAGGGCCGGTCTATCTGCGGGAAGTGCGGCGCTTCGCTTGACGAATTAATTATTCGTTGTCTTAAATGCGGCACAAAAAACAGAATGTCCGAAGATCGTTTGAATCAAAAACCTTTATGCGGCAAATGTCACGAACCATTGATTATTCCGCAGCAAAAAGTAATGCCTTGCGATGTAACGGACCAGACTTTTTCCCGCGAAGTGCTGACCTCCGAGTCATCCGTTTTAGTAGATTGCTGGGCGCCATGGTGCGGTCCGTGCCGGACACTATCGCCTATTATTGATGAGTTGGCCTCCGATTATGCCAGCGCGGTAAAAGTCGTTAAGCTTAATGTTGACGAAAATCCGCTTATCGCTTCACAGTACGGAATTCGCAGCATTCCAACCATGCTTTTCTTTAAGGATGGCAAAATGGTGCAGAAAGTAACCGGAGCTCTGCCCAAAGAACAAATTGAACAACATCTGCTGTCTATCATCAAGACAAACTGATTTAAGCAAGGCGCTCATGAAGAAAAATAAATCCTCCCTGATGTACCAATGTAAAATTTTTGATGTCTGGGAAGAAGAATTCGATCTGCCCAACGGCAAAACAGCCAGGCAAAGCTGGATTAATCACAACCCCACTGTAGCGATTGTCGCCATCAACAGCAAAAAGGAATTGCTGTTAATCAAACAGTACCGCAATGCCGTTAAAAAAGATCTTCTGGAAATCCCTGCCGGCTCGTTGGATGGCACGGAAGAATCGCCGGCACTTTGCGCCCAGCGCGAACTGGCCGAAGAAACCGGCTTTCAAGCAGGAGATATTATTAAACTCTTCGAAGGCTATCTGCTGCCGGGATATTGCAATGAATATATGTATTTTTTCCTTGCCCGGAATTTGACTCATGCGCCGCTGACTCCCGACGAAGATGAATTCATAGAAACAATACCTGTCAGTTTTGCGAGCGCGCAGGAATTAATTAAAAATGGCCAAGTCATCGACGCGAAAACCGTTTTGGGAATCATGCTGGCTGATAATTTTTTACAGCAAAAGCCCGCATAATATCCTTTTTCATTGAAAGCTTCTTGCCAGAGATCAAAAGTTTTGTTAGACTTCTCACCAGTCCGGTATCCGTTATTTAATGAGGAGGCAACTGCATGATCTACAACGAAGAATTTGAAACCATGCCCCGCGAAGTGATCAAAGCCCTGCAAGTCAAAAGATTGCAGCAGGTCTTGGAACGTGTCTACCACACGGTGGGATTTTATAAAAAATCTTTTGATGCCGCTAAAGTCAAACCCGACGATATCAAATCCCTCGCCGACATGAAAAAGCTTCCCTTCATTACCAGAAAGGATTTACGCGATAATTATCCCTTCGGTTTATTTTCCGTACCCATGAGCAGTATCGTGCGTTTGCACACTTCTTCCGGCACCAGCGGAAAGTCTGCCGTCTTCGGTTACACCAGGCGCGATATTGAAACCTGGTCGGATCTTATCGCGCGCTGCCTCGTCGCCGCGGGTATCACAAAAAACGATATAATTCATAACGCGTTCGGCTACGGATTGTTCACCGGCGGTTTGGGACTGCATTACGGCGCGGAAAAAATAGGCGCCAGTGTTATTCCCATGTCCGGAGGAAACGCCAAAAGGCAAATCATGATTTTACAGGATTTCGGGCCGACGGTCATTTGTTCCACTCCTTCCTACGCTTTGCATCTGGCAGAAATTGGAAAGACGCTGGGTGTGGACATGAAAGCCTTGAAACTGCGTGTAGGTATTTTCGGAGCGGAACCATGGAACAGTGCGACACGCGATGAAATTGAAAATACTTTCGGCATCACCGCGCTGGACCTCTTCGGCTTATCGGAAGTGATCGGCCCCGGCATGGCGATGGAATGTCTGGAAGGCCGCAATGGAATGCATGTTTTTGAAGACCATTTTATCGTCGAAACAATCAATCCCGCAACAGGCGAAGTGCTGCCTGAGGGCGAAGAGGGCGAACTGGTTTTTACAACGCTCACCAAGGAAGCGGGCCCGCTCATCCGTTATCGTTCCGGCGATATATCACGCCTGATTACCGAACCGTGCCGCTGCGGACGCAGTCACGTCAAAATGGAAAGGGTATTGAAACGAAGCGACGATATGCTGATTATCCGCGGCATCAATATTTTCCCATCGCAGATAGAAGCTATTTTAGTTGGCATTGAAGGATTGAAACCCAATTATCAAATTATCATTGATAAAGTGGGCGCGCTGGATTCTCTCGATTTACAGGTCGAAGTCAGCGATAATATATTCAGCGATTCCGGCAGTGTCAAGGAACTGCAGAAGATGGAAAAGAGAATTGTCAAGGACATGACGGATTATCTGGGCATTACCGCGCGTGTAAAACTCGTCGAGCCCAACACACTGCAAAAAGCAGGAGCAAAAATTATTGATAAACGCCGCTATTGATAAATACATAAGGGGGTTACAATGAAAGTAGAACAAATATCTGTTTTTTTGGAAAATAAACCGGGATCGCTCGAGCACGCGACGCGCGCCCTGAAAGAGAACAACATCAATATTCGAACGTTGTCGCTGGCGGAAACAGCGGATTTCGGCATCCTGCGTTTGATTGTCAACGATGTCGAAAAAGCCAACAAAGTTCTTAAGGATAACGGCTTTCGTGTCAGCAAAACCCCCGTTGTTGCCGTGGAAGTTCCCGATACACCGGGCGGACTGCACAGTATTATGGAAGTCGTTTCCAAGGAAGGCATCAACGTGGAATATCTTTACGCCTTCGTGGAAAAAAGCGGCCAGAACGCCGTTATCATCTTCCGCTTCGACAACCCTGAAAAAGCCATCGACGTTCTGCTGAAGAATAAGTTCACGGTTATTCCGGGAGCACAGCTCTATGACTTTTAGTGAGACCCAAGTTTCAGAAGCAAAGCGCGCTGAAACTTGTAGGACGAATTATACCAGGCGCGTAGCGCCGTGGTATAACGAGCGAAGTGACGTGGGACTAATGCCACCGCAATATCTGCTAGATTAATAGAAAATAAATAATGACCGATTCCGATCAATTGTTCACAGTACACGCAGGCAAAAGAATCCGACAACTATTAGAAGACTTTGAAGTTGTTGGTACTGGACTAGAAATAGCCATTATTCCTAGATATCGCTTCGAGTATAGTTTGCGAGATAACATCCAAGCTGCCATTGTTGCCTCTACCATGAGGCTTTCGAGCATTGATTACGCAAAAAAACAGTATTGTAAAACAATTTCTCTAGTCGAAGACGTTGGTGAGGATGCCGTAGAGGCTCAGTATATTCTTGCATATAAATCAGCCAAAAAATACATAGACGAATTAATAACAAGGCTGTCCGCAAATGATAAACCCCGGCCATCCAAAGGTGTCTTTGGAGCTTCATTAGTTCTCGAAAGATTACCCTACAGTTTTTTTTCTGCCCATCTTCTATATGAACTAGGTCATCGTTATGAAGGACATGCTGTATCAAGACTTATATTAGAACAGATTGCTTGGGCGCATGCCGCATACACTCTTGACTGCATAGATGATATTAAAGCTATCATAACTACAAAGGTTGTCTCCAAGCTAAAAAAAGTAATACCCTTGGGTGGGAAATTATATGGTTTCTTGAGCAAGAAAACCCATCTGGACTACCAAAGCCACCCGGATTTTCTACGTGTGGATAATAGCAAAAATGTTATCCTGCACACACAATTTGAGTTCTATGAATACGCTCAAATCATTCTTCACCTCGCCGACCTATTCGGTATTGTCTGGGAATTATCGCAATTCAAATATTTAGAGAAAACTGAATGTATCGAAACCATAGATGGTTTACTAACAATAAGAAAAGATCGGCCTTTTTTGAAGATTCTGAAAGAACATCTTAACAATATTGAGACAGCCTATGCGAAAATCGGCCGCAAGTGATGTTCTGTAAATCTGGTTCTAGAAAATTAGTACAGCGTATTATTTTATAAGGATCAAATTATAGGGACAGTATATTATTTTTTTATTAATCCTAAGTTATCAACCCTTTAAAGCCATATCCAAAATTCACCTTGACGAGTGTAAACAAATTGTTTATACTTCTTTCCATGATTAAGTCGTTTGCGGATGCGGAAACACAACTTTTTTATACCACCGGGAAAACAAGACGTTTCCCGCCTGATATACTGAAACGGGCTATAAAAAGGTTAACTCAGCTTGATGCGGCAACGGCACTTGACGATTTGCGCATGCCGCCATCGAACCATTTGGAAGCGCTGGCCGGAGATCGTTCGGGGAAATGGAGCATTCGCATTAACGACCAATGGCGTCTTTGTTTCCGGTTTAAAAACGGCGAGGCTTACGACGTCGAAATTATCGATTATCACTGAGGGGGTAATAAAATGAATATAAAAAATAATCTTCCCCCGGTTCATCCGGGCGAATTTTTGAAAGAGATTCTTGATGAGTTGAACATTTCTCAAGCTGGCTTTGCCCACACCATCGGCCTTTCGCCTATGAGAATTTCCCACATCGTCAAGGGAAAGCGGCCCGTAACCGCTGAAATGGCGCTGTTATTCGGCAAGGCGTTTGGCCAATCGCCGCAGTACTGGATTAACTTGCAGACATCCTATGATTTGAAAACCGCTGAAAAGGATATACGGCGCAAGCTTGCCAACATTCACGAACTTGCGCATGCGTAAAGAAAGAAATTTATATGAAACGTAAAATTAAATATACAGACAAACCAATGGGAAGGGGGAAACAAAAAGAATCCTAAGCATTTTCGGAACACAACACTTATTTATATAACATTCCAATATTAACGTTTTCACCATTCACTTTTCACACTTCACGTTTCCCTTAATATTTCCTTGAGTTTTAGCTATATGCGCATATAATAAGTACATAGATAGAGGCGCGCAATAAATTATCTTCCTTATATAAACCTTTCAACCATAAACAATTGAATACCGGCAGGAGGAAACGATATGTTTACTTTCAGTACCGACATTAGCTCTGTTTTGGTGTGGCTTGTCTGGATTGCGGCATTTGTCGCCCTGTTCGTCTCTAACGAGGTGGGCCGCAGATTCAAGTGGGCGGGTTTTGCCATGTTTGTTGTCTTGCCCATTGTTCTCACAATTTTATGGCTCACAACGTTGAAAGAAACAGCTTACATGGACTGGTTCCATCTGGCAAAGGTCTACTCCTCAACTGCCGGCTGTATCGGGTTCTGGTGCATTCGACATCTTCGCGGAACCGGCAAAGACGGAAAAGTCTGGAAACTCAGCGACAAGAAATGGGCGTTGTGTTTTCCGCCGCTGATTCTGGCTATCAATATCATCGAAGCTGTTGTTCGTGACTTTCAAGTAGGCGTCATGTATTCAGTTCCTACGATTGAATTTTTGCACAATCAGATTCAATACTACATCGGCGGTTCATGGAACTACATGAACGGAATTGCCGG